>MGPB01000025.1 GCA_001795455.1 Curvibacter sp. GWA2_63_95
AGAATCGCGGCACTGCTTTGGCCTGCACCGCCAGTGAACCTGACGTGGCAGGCTTATTGCTTTCGATGGTCTAACGCCACCAGTGTTAACGGCCATGCCGTTCGCACACAAGAACAACGGAGTTTTCTATGGATATTTTGATACAGCAGATCATCAACGGTCTGGTGTTAGGTAGCATGTATGCGCTCATCGCGCTGGGCTACACGATGGTGTACGGCATCATCAACCTGATCAACTTTGCCCACGGTGAGGTCGTGATGGTGGGGGCCCTCACCAGTTGGACCATGATTGGTCTGATGCAGGATGCGATGCCCGGCACTCCCGGCTTCATCATCCTCTTCCTGGCCCTCATCATTGCCTGCGTGGTTGCTGCCACGCTGAACTTTGTGATTGAGAAGGTGGCTTACCGTCCCCTGCGCAACAGTCCCAAACTGGCCCCCCTGATCACTGCGATCGGCATGTCCATCTTGCTGCAAACGCTGGCCATGATCATCTGGAAGCCCAATTACAAGTCCTACCCCACGCTTTTGCCCAACACCCCTATTGATATTGCCGGTGCGGTGATTACCCCTACGCAAGTCATGATTCTGGGCGTGACGGCCGTCTCCCTGGCACTGCTGATGTGGCTGGTGAATTACACCAAGCTGGGTCGTGCCATGCGCGCAACGGCCGAGAACCCCCGCGTCGCGGGTCTGATGGGTGTCAAGCCTGACATGGTGATTTCCGCCACCTTCATCATCGGTGCCGTGCTGGCCGCGATTGCCGGTGTGATGTACGCCTCCAACTACGGCACCGCTCAACACGCCATGGGCTTCCTGCCCGGCCTCAAGGCCTTCACCGCGGCCGTGTTCGGCGGCATCGGCAACTTGGCGGGTGCCGTGGTCGGCGCCATTCTGCTGGGTCTGATCGAATCCATCGGCGCGGGCTACATCGGTGCCCTGACCGGCGGTGTTTTGGGCAGCCATTACTCCGATATTTTTGCTTTCGTTGTTCTGATCATCGTGTTGACACTGCGCCCCTCCGGCTTGCTGGGTGAGCGTGTAGCCGATCGTGCCTAAGGAGACCCAACACATGAATTCTCAAAAACGACTGTTGACCATGCTGGTAGCCGCCGCGGGTCTGTTGATCCTGCCGCTGGTGCTGCAAGGGTTTGGCAACGCCTGGGTACGCATTGCCGACATGGCTTTGCTGTTTGTGCTGCTGTCCCTGGGCCTGAACATTGTGGTGGGCTATGCGGGCCTGCTGGATCTGGGCTACGTGGCGTTCTTCGCCATTGGTGCCTATATGTTTGGCCTGATGGCGTCCCCCCATCTGCCTGAAACGTTCCCTGCCATTGCCGCCATGTTCCCCGACGGGCTGCATACCCCGCTGTGGGTCGTGATTCCGCTGGCGGCGGCCTTGGCCGGGGTGCTGGGCATCCTGCTGGGTGCTCCCACCTTGCGTTTGCGCGGTGACTACCTGGCCATCGTGACCCTGGGCTTTGGCGAAATCATCCGCGTGTTCCTGAACAACCTGGACCACCCCGTCAACATCACCAACGGCCCCAAGGGCATTGGCCAGATCGACGCGATCCAGTTCTTTGGCATCAGCCTGGGCAAGCGGCTCAACATCGCTGGTTTTGAGTTGTCTTCGGTCACTTTGTATTACTACCTGTTCCTCACCCTGGTGGTGGTCAGTGTGATCATTTGCCACCGCCTGGAGCTGTCCCGCGTGGGCCGCGCCTGGATGGCGATTCGTGAAGACGAAATTGCTGCCAAAGCCATGGGCATCAACACCCGCAACGCCAAGCTGCTGGCTTTCGGTATGGGCGCCACTTTTGGTGGTGTGTCTGGCGCCATGTTTGCTGCCTTCCAGGGTTTTATCTCGCCCGAGTCCTTCAGTCTGATGGAGTCGGTGATGATTGTGGCCATGGTGGTGCTGGGTGGTGTAGGCCACTTGCCTGGCGTGGTGCTGGGCGCCATTTTGCTGGCTGCATTGCCAGAGGTGCTGCGTTATGTGGCCGGTCCTTTGCAGGCCATGACGGGCGGTCGGCTGGATGCTTCCATCCTGCGCCAGTTGCTCATCGCCCTGGCCATGATCAGCGTGATGTTGTTGCGCCCCCGTGGCTTGTGGCCCGCGCCTGAGCACGGCAAGTCTTTGCAAAGCACCAAACCCTGAACCTTGCAGGGCAGCCCGGCATATGCGCACGCGGCTGCCCTCCACTGAATGGAATCCAACATGACAGATACAGTACTCAACGTCTCCGGCGTTTCCAAGCGGTTTGGTGGTTTGCAAGCCCTGAGCGATGTCGGCATCAAAATTGAACGCGGTCAGGTCTACGGCCTGATCGGCCCCAACGGCGCTGGCAAGACCACTTTTTTCAACGTGCTGACCGGGCTCTACACACCCGACAGCGGCAGTTTCGAGCTGGCTGGCAAGGCGTATCAGCCCACCGCGGTGCACACCGTGGCCAAGGCCGGCATTGCGCGCACTTTCCAGAACATCCGGTTGTTCGCCGAAATGACCGCACTGGAAAACGTGATGGTGGGTCGCCACATCCGCACCCATTCCGGGTTGCTCGGCGCCGTGTTCCGCACCCCCGGTTTCAAGGCAGAAGAGGCGGCTATTGCCAAGCGCGCACAAGAGCTATTGGAGTACGTGGGTATTGGCAAGTTTGCCGACTACAAGGCCCGCACCCTGAGCTATGGCGACCAGCGCCGGTTAGAGATTGCCCGTGCCCTGGCTACCGATCCGCAACTGATTGCACTGGATGAACCAGCCGCCGGCATGAACGCCACCGAGAAGGTCATGCTGCGCGAGTTGATTGACCGCATTCGCAACGACAACCGCACCATTTTGCTCATCGAACACGATGTGAAGCTGGTGATGGGCCTGTGCGACCGCGTGACGGTGCTCGACTACGGCAAGCAGATTGCCGAAGGCACACCCGCGGAAGTACAAAAGAACGAAAAAGTGATTGAAGCCTACTTGGGCACGAGCGGCCACTAAGGAATACGCATGACAACCCAGACTCTGCTCAAAGTTAAAGGCCTGAAGGTCTCGTATGGCGGCATCCAGGCCGTCAAAGGTGTGGATTTTGAAGTCCACGAAGGTGAATTGGTCTCCCTGATCGGCTCCAACGGTGCCGGCAAGACCACCACCATGAAGGCGATCACCGGTACCTTGCCCATCAATGCTGGCGATATTGAATACCTCGGCAAAAGCATCAAGGGCCAAGGCCCTTGGGATTTGGTCAAACAAGGCTTGGCCATGGTGCCGGAAGGTCGCGGTGTGTTCACCCGCATGACCATCATCGAAAACCTGCAAATGGGCGCCTACATCCGCAACGACAAGGATGGCATCGCCGCAGACATCGAGAAGATGTTCACCATCTTCCCGCGCCTGCGCGAACGCAAGGACCAGTTGGCCGGCACCATGTCCGGTGGTGAGCAACAAATGCTGGCCATGGGCCGTGCCCTGATGAGCCGCCCCAAGGTGCTGCTGCTGGACGAACCCTCCATGGGCTTGTCGCCCATCATGGTCGACAAGATCTTTGAAGTGGTCAAAGACGTGTACGCCCAGGGCGTAACCGTGCTGCTGGTGGAGCAAAACGCCAGCCGCGCCTTGTCCATTGCCAACCGCGGCTATGTGATGGAGTCCGGCATCGTCACCATGACCGGCAACGCCGCCGATATGCTGACCGACCCGAAGGTGCGCGCCGCTTACCTGGGCGAATAAACCGATCCCGGGCATCCCGAATACAAGTTGTTACGGCACTTTGCATTCGGGATGTCAGGCTGCCTGTGTGTAGGTCCGTTGTAGGCACATGGAGTCATTCCATGTACACCCTCAACAGGAGTTCACTATGAAAATTCACACTGTGCTGGCAGGTCTGGTCTTGGTAGCAAGCGGTGCCGCCTTTGCACAAACCACAACGCTTGCGCCCAAAGATCCTTTGGCGACCCCCAAGATTGACCAGCGCGATGCCAACCAAGACAAACGCGTTGCACAAGGTGTTGAGTCTGGCCAGTTGACTCGGCGTGAAACCCGTCGCCTGAACCGCGGTGAAGTCCGCATCGACAAGGCTGAAGATCATGCCGCTGCGGACGGCAAGGTCACGGGCCAGGAGCGTAAGCGCATTGCACATATGCAGCGCGCCGAGAGCCGCGACATTGCCCATCAGAAGCATGACCGCCAAGTGGACTTGAACCACGATGGCAAGCGTGACGGCAAGAACGGCAAGCTGTAAGTCGACCGCTCACTATCCAGAAAGGCCTGGGCCGTGTGCCCCGGCCTTTTTTTGTTCAGGCCGCGTGCTTGTCCGCCTCGGACGTGAACGCGTCCGCAAAAAAAGCATCTTCGGGCAAGCCAGCCAGCGTGCAGAAGTCCTTGCGGGCGGAGTCCACCACGATGGGGGCGCCGCAGGCATAGACCTGGTGGCCGGACAGATCGGGCAGGTCGTCCAGCACGGCACGGTGCACAAAGCCAGTACGGCCAGTCCATCCATCTTCGGCTTGTGCATCAGACACCACGGGCACATAAACCAGTTGTGGCATGCGTTCCTGTTGGGCCCGGAGCCAGGTGTCCATGTACAGGTCGGCGGGACGCCGACCACCCCAGTAGACGGTCACAGTGCGCTGGATGTCATGGGCCTGCATATGCTCCAACAGCGCCTTGATGGGGGCAAAGCCGGTGCCAGAGGCGAGAAACACCAGCGGTGCCTCGGAGTCCTCACGCAGGAAGAAGGAACCGAAGGGGCCTTCGATGCGCAAGATTTCTTTTTCCTTCATGGTGCCAAACACATGGTCGGTGAATTTGCCACCGGGCATGTGGCGGATGTGCAGCTCCAGCGCATTGGCTTGTCCGGGGGCGTTGGCCATTGAATAGCTGCGCCGCGCGCCGTCGCGCAGGATGAACTCCACGTACTGGCCCGCCCGGTACAAAAAGCTGTCGTTGGCAGGCAACTGCAGGTTCAGCATCACCACATCCTCAGAGAGGCGCGTCATCGTGGTTACCCGTGTCGGCATTTTTTTGATCGGCAAGGCGCCTTGTTCTGTCACCTGGCGCGACTCCAACACCACATCACTCTGCGGTACGGCACAACAGGTCAAGATCAGGCCTTGGGCGGCCTCTTCTGCACTTAGGGCCTTGGCCTGGTGCGGGCCGTGTGTCACCTCGCCACTGATTTTTTTGCATTTGCAAGAGCCGCAAGCGCCGTCTTTGCAGCCGTAGGGCAGGCCAATCCCGTGGCGTATGCCGGCAGCCAGAATGGCTTCATCGGCGTCGGCGGTGAAAACCCGGCCACTGGGCTGTACGGTGATGGTGAAGGCGGCGTGGCTGGCGGGGGAGACGGTCATCTTTTGGGTATCCTTGGGGACTCTCAAGTCATCAACCCTCAATTTTGCCTTCAAACCAATCCCCCCTGGGGGCCTTGCCCTCCCGTTTTCGCAAACAGCGGGTGCTGGTGCTGGGCTGTGGCGACGTCGGTGTGCGCATGGTCAAGGCCCAAGGCGTGCAGGCCCGCTGGCTGGCGCTGACATCTTCTGCCGAGCGTATCCCCGCGCTGCGGGCCATGGGGGCCACCCCCTTGCTGGGCAATCTGGACAAGCCCCAGACTCTGCGCCGCTTGGCTGGGTTGGCTCAGCGGGTGTTGTACCTGGCACCGCCACCCTTCGAGGGGTGGGTGGACTCCCGCGCTCTGGCACTGGCCCGCGTATTGCGCCGCCGTACCGCGCCCGCGAGCGTGGTGTATGGGTCCACCAGCGGAGTGTATGGCGACTGCCAGGGGGAATGGGTGCCTGAGACACGTGCCGTTGCACCACAAACTCCGCGCGCGCAGCGCCGTGTCCACGCCGAATACGCCATGCGCTTTTGGGGCCGCAGCAGTGGCGTACGGGTGTCAGTGATCCGCATTCCGGGTATTTACGCACCCGACCGAGAGGGTGGCACACCGCAAACCCGTTTGGCCAAGGGCACACCGGTGCTGCAGGCCGCTGACGATGTGTACACCAACCATATCCATGCCGATGATTTGGCGCGTGCCTGTTGGCGTGCGCTGTGGCTGGGCTTGCCCCAGCGCCTGTACAACGTGAGTGACCACTCCGAGCTCAAGATGGGGGACTACTTCGATCTGGCGGCTGACCTGTATGGCCTGCCGCGCCCGCCCCGGGTGTCGCGCACAGGTGCACGCGAGCAGTTGCCGGTGATGTTGTTGAGTTTTATGGATGAGTCGCGTCGACTGGTCAATACGCGCATGGTGCAGGAGTTGCGTTTGACGCTGCGCTACCCCAGCGTGCACACCGGTTTACGTTCGAGCGCTTGAGGTGTGTACATCGCGCCAGCGGTAGGCGTGCACCAGCCCTTGCCACACCAGCCAACTGGTGATCAGGGTGATGGGGTAGGCCCACAGCACATCGCTGAACCAGTGCGCCACGTCCGACATGCGGGCGAAGCCGATCACCAGTCCCGCCCCGGTGCCCACCAAGGCCCAGGTCTTTTGGCGGCGACGGTGCACCAGCAGCAGCGTGGCAAAGAAGAAACCACAGGCCACATGCCCACTGACAAAGGAGCAGTTGTTGTTGCACTGGTCCGTGATGAGCGTGGCGCGGGTGAACTGCTGTTCGCCGCCGAAGTGTTCAACTTGGTAAGGGCGTGCGCGCTGCCAGTGCTCTTTGAACACCGCATTGACCACCACGCCCGGGCCCATGATGCCCGCTACCACGACAAAGGCCAGAGGCAGGCGCCAAGCCTTCCAGCCTTTGCCAAAAGTCACGACCAACCAAGCCACAAAACACAGGGCCAGTCCGACGCGAAACAGGGCGGGAACATAGAGGTTGATGCCTAACACCCACCACCATTCCTTGGAGTCAATCAAGGGGGGCGTGCCTGTAAAAAGGGCCGCCAGCGCCAAGTCTGCCGTCGGCCATATGGTGGGCACCAGGGCCGCCGCCACAGACAGCGCCAGCACCACGATAAACAGACGGGGTGTGGTAGTGGCCGGGCGCGCGGTATCGGTGGGCATGGTGTGGGGTGTGAACTCGGGAAGTCGGTGATTGTGCGGCAATTCGGCAGGTGATTAAGATGGCTCCTCCTTCATTACCTTCGCGTTGTATGGCTTTGTCCTTTTTTTCTCGCAGGCTGGCGTCCAGTTTGTTGGTGCTGCTGGTGTCTGCGTGTGCGCTGCCTTCGCCGCAACAGGGGGGCTTGCCCGCATCGGGTGCCGCACTGGTGGGTCAGGAGTGGGTGGCCAACCAGATTGCAGGTGTGTCGACGGTGCTGGCTCCCGTGCCGCGTTTGCGCTGGGCATCGGCGGAGCAGATCACGGGTTCTGGTGGGTGCAATGCATTTGCGGGCCGCGCCGTGGTGAGCCAAGGGGCGCTGCAAGTGGGGAACCTGGCAGCGACCGGGCGCCTGTGTGTGGCTTTGCCGCAGGGCGGGCAGGAAGACCGCTTCTTTGCGGTGCTGGAGTCCGCGCGCACCGTACGGCTGGTGGACGGGCAACTGGTGCTGGAAGACGCAGCGGGCCAGATACTGGCCCGCTTTGCCAAACCCTGAGCTTTTGCGCCGCGCGGGGTGGTCAGGCCGCTTGGACCAAGGGGAGCCTGCGGTGTCGCTGGCCGGTCAGGGTGAATATGGCATTTGCCACCGCAGGCGCAAGGGGTGGCAAGCCCGGCTCACCCACGCCGCCAGGCGCGCGCGTGCTGGGTACCATGTAAGTGTCTACCTGCGGGGCGTGGGCCAACTGCACCATGGGGTAGGTGGGGAAGTTGCTCTGCTGTACTACCCCGTCTTGAATGTCGATCTTGCCGTAGAGCGCCGCGCTTAGTCCAAAAATCACCGCACTTTCCATCTGCTGGGCTACGGTGTCAGGATTGACGACGGTACCGCAGTCGATGGCGCACACCACGCGATGCACGCGCGGCACACCGTTCTGGATCGACACTTCGGCCACTTCGGCCACGATGGAGCCAAAGGATTCGTGCAAGGCCATGCCCATGGCATGCCCCTTGGGCAGAGGGCTGCCCCAGCGTGCCTTGTCGGCGGCCAATTGCAAAACGGCGGCATAGCGTGGCGCGTCCTGGAGCAAAGCCAGCCGAAAGGCCAGGGGGTCTTTCTGGGTAGCTGCGGCCAGCTCGTCGATAAAGCTTTCCGAAAAAAACGCATTGTGCGAATGGCCGACTGAGCGCCAAAAGCCTACCGGCACCTCCATGTGGGTAGCCACGTGGGCCATGTGCTGGTTGGCAAAGCCGTAGGGCAGGTCAAACAGGCCCTCGGCCGTGGTTTTGTCCGGCATGTCCACCGGGCCAGACAGGGCGGGCAGCCCGCGGGCCATCCAGCGTGGGCTGATGGCATCACCGGCGGATTTGATGCGAAGGCTGCTGACCTGGCCCGTGCTGTCGATGGCCGCACGCATGTCGGCCACATGCATGGGACGGTAGAAGTCGTGTGTCATGTCCTCCTCGCGCGACCACACCAGTTGCACCGGTTTGCCCTCGCAAGCCAAGGCCACTCGCACGGCCTGGGCGACGTAATCCACCTCCAGCCGGCGTCCAAAACCGCCGCCCAGCAGCGTGACATGCAGGGTCACGTCCTTGGTATCCACACCGGCTACTTTGGCGGCTATGGCACGTGCCATTTCGGGCACCTGGGTTGGGGCCCACACGGTGACCTTGCCGTCCAACACCTGTGCGGTGCAGTTCATGGGCTCCATGGTGGCGTGGGCCAGATAGGGCGCCTGGTAGCTGGCCTCTACCAGCCGGGCTGCGGAGGCCTCGGTTTGGCTGGCATCGCCTTTCTCATAGAACGCAAAACCGTCTTCGGCCTTCAAGGCTGCCTGCATGCGGGCCTCGATGGCCTGGGTGTCCAGGGCGCCATTGGGCGGTGCTGCCCATTGCGCTTGCACCGCCTGGGCCGCTTGGCGGGCATGCCAGGTGGTTTGTGCTACTACCGCAAACCCGGCCGTGGAGCCACCCAGGGCCTCCAATGGCACCACCTTGTGCACGCCGGGCAGGGCCAGGGCGGCTTGGGTGTCCAGGGTTTGGACACTGCCGCCGATTTGTGGCGCCAAGCGCAGTGCGGCAAACAGCATGCCGGGCTGGCGCACGTCGATGCCGAACCGCGCGGCCCCGGTAGTCTTGGCTGGAATATCCCCACGGGGGGTTGGCTTGCCCAACAGGGTCCATTGCTCGCGGGCCTTGAGGCTCACGTTCTTGGGACTGGCACCGCCCGCGCCCGCCGCCAGCTCGCCAAAATGGGCCGATTTGCCGGAGGCGTGTTGCACCACGCCTGCCGCAATGCGCAGCTCCGAGACCGGCACCTGCCATTGCTTGGCCGCCGATTCCAGCAGGGCGGCCCGTGCCGTGGCGGCCGCGGTGCGCAGGGGGAACCAGGCGTCGGCCACGCTGGAGGATCCACCGGTGGCGTTGATACCCAGTTCGCGCGCAATTTTGCCGACAAACCACTCGCCAAGTTTGACCTTGGTGGGCGGGTTGCCACCCTCGGACTCCAGGGGATGGAAGGGTAGGCTGGCCGTGAGCATGACCACATTGCCATAAATCGTGTCGGGCCCGGCCTGCTGCAGCCGCAGCTTGGCCAAGGGCAAGTCCAACTCCTCGGCCACCAGCATGGACAAGGCCGTGTGCACGCCCTGGCCCATTTCGCTGCGGGGCATGGCCAGCACCACGGAGCCGTCGCTGGCCACCTTGATCCAGCCGTTCAGGGCCACTTCACCACTTTCAGGCAGCATCAGTTCAGGGCTTCCCATGCGGGAGCGGGCGGGCATCACGCCCCAGCCCACTACCAGTGCGCCCGTGGCACCCAATGCGCTCAAAATCCAGGTGCGGCGCTTCATGCTGCGGCTCCTTGCGTCTGGGCGGCAGCGCGGTGGATGGCGGCGCGTACACGTTGGTAGGTACCGCAACGGCAGATATTGGTCATGGCCTCGTCAATGTCCGCGTCAGTGGGTTTGGGTTTGCGCGCCAAGAGGGCCGCTGCGGCCATCAGCATGCCGCTCTGGCAGTAGCCACATTGGGGCACCTGTTCGGCAATCCAGGCGGCTTGCAGCACATGCAGCTTGTCGGGGGTGCCCAGGGCTTCGATGGTGGTGATCTTCTGGCCGACCACGGCGGAGGCTGGCATGACACAGGAGCGCACAGGCTGGCCATCCACATGCACCGTGCAGGCCCCACAGGCCGCGACGCCGCAGCCAAACTTGGTGCCGGTCATGTTCAGGGTATCGCGCAGCACCCAGAGCAGGGGCATGTCGGGTGGGGCGTCGGCGGTCACCACCTTGCCATTGATGTTGAGTTCCATGGGGCGCACTCCTTGCGGGTTCTTGTGGGCCGCATCATAGGGGTGGTGCCAGTGCCCCGGTGTCACGCAGGCTTACACAGCGGGTAATCCATGAGGTTTTTTAGAGCGCCCAAACAAAAACCGGGCACAAAAAAAGCCAGACGTCTTGCGAACGTCTGGCTTTGATCTGGTGCCCAGGGCCGGACTCGAACCGGCACGCCTTGCGGCGGGGGATTTTGAGTCCCCTGAGTCTACCAATTTCACCACCTGGGCAGGTAATTCTGTGAAGCGCGAATTATGGCACATTTATGGCCATGACATTCCAAACTATTGAAGACGCTATCGGAAACACCCCCTTGGTCGCCCTGCAGCGCATCCAGGTCAGTGACAACCAGTCCCGCAACACCGTGGTTTTGGGCAAACTTGAAGGCAACAACCCCGCCGGTTCTGTCAAAGACCGCCCGGCACTCTCCATGATCCAGCGCGCCCAGGAACGTGGCGACATCCAACCCGGCGACACGCTGATCGAAGCCACCTCAGGCAACACCGGCATTGCCTTGGCCATGGCCGCAGCCGTCAAGGGCTACCGCATGGTCTTGATCATGCCGGAGGACCTGTCCATCGAGCGCGCCCAGACCATGAAGGCTTTTGGCGCCGAGCTGATCCTGACGCCCAAGAGTGGTGGCATGGAATACGCGCGCGACCTGGCGGAGCAAATGCAGCGCGACGGCAAAGGCCGGGTGCTGGACCAGTTTGCCAATGGTGACAACCCCCGCATTCACTACGAAACCACCGGCCCCGAGCTCTGGGCGCAAACCAACGGGCGCATCACCCACTTTGTCAGCGCGATGGGCACTACCGGCACCATCACCGGCGTGTCGCGCTTCCTGAAGGAAAAGAACCCGGCCATTCGCATCATCGGCGCGCAGCCATCGGAAGGCTCGCGCATTCCCGGCATCCGCAAATGGCCCGAGGCCTATCTGCCCAAAATTTACGACCCCAAGAACGTGGACGAACTGGTTTACGTGAGCCAGGCGGACGCCGAGGACATGTGCCGACGTCTGGCGCGCGAGGAAGGCATTTTTGGCGGCATCTCGGCTGCTGGTGCCTGCTGGGTCGCGCAGGAGATTGCCAGGCGCGAGCGTGATGCCGTGATCGTGTTTGTGGTGTGCGACCGCGGTGACCGTTACCTCTCCACCGGGGTCTTTCCCGCATAATTTAAGCAAAAAGTGCCTGTAGCGCCCGTCCTTATTGCGCGAGCAGCTACTGAATGTATAGCAAATAAAGGGTGGATATGTCTGCTGTTTTCAAGTTTTGTCCGCAGTGCGCCACGGCGCTGGAGCACATCACCCTGGCAGAAGACGGTGGCGACAAAACCCGCTTGCGCTGCCCGGCCTGCGACTTCACGCACTGGAACAACCCCACGCCCGTGCTGGCGGCGGTGATTGAGTACAACGGGCAAATACTGCTGGCACGCAACGCCGCCTGGCCCGGCAAGATGTACGCATTGATCACCGGCTTCATGGAGGCGGGTGAGACGCCCGAAGAGGGCATTGCGCGCGAGATTGCGGAAGAGACCAACCTGACCACCAGCGCGCTCAAGCTGCTGGGTGCCTATGACTTCCAACGCATGAACCAGGTCATCATTGCCTACCACGCGGTCTGCCATGGCGACGTGAAGCTCAGCCCTGAGCTGGTGGACTATCGCCTGTATGACTTGCAGGACGTGAAGTGCTGGCCCGCGGGAACGGGTTACGCCTTGGCCGAATTCCTGCGCTCACGTGGACACGAGCCCACCTTCATCGACCCGGTGTGGCGCCAGGACGTCGAAAAGCTGGCGACTTAAAATCGCCAGCTACGCCAGAAAGCTGCTTGCATGAACACCGACAAAGAAGTTGACACCCGCGGGCTGAACTGCCCGCTGCCCATCCTCAAGGCCAAGAAGGCCCTGGCCGAGCTGTTGAGCGGCCAGACCCTGAAAGTGGTCGCCACCGACCCCGGCTCCATCCGGGACTTTCAGGCCTTCGCCAAACAGACCGGCAATGAGTTGCTGGAGCAGCAAACGGTAGGCGCCGAGTACATCCACGTGTTGCGCCGGCGCTGAGTTTTTCTGCGTCTCCAAACAAAAACGCCGCACGGGGAAACCCTGCGGCGTTTTGTTTTGGCGCAGGCCCCATCGGGCCGACGCATCAGCCCAAGCGGGCCAGTTGCTCTTTCACCTTTTCCAGTGTTGCCGCAAAGTCCGCCACGCGCTTGCGTTCCTGCTCCAGCACGGCAGCGGGGGCTTTGGCCACAAAAGCTTCGTTGCTCAACTTGGCGCTGGCCTTGGTGATCTGCTCTTCCAGGCGGGCCACTTCCTTGCCCAGGCGGATCTTTTCGGCAGCCACGTCCACTTCCACAAACAGGCACACACGCGCTTCGCCTACCACGGCCACGGGGGCGGACTGGGCGGCGGCTTGCCAGCTGGCTTCGTCGGCAAACACCTTCACTTCGCTCAGCTTGGCCAGGGATTGCAGCACGGCGGCCGAGGCTTGCAGGAACGCACCTTCGGCCGCGCTGTGGGCCACCACGAACAGCGGCAGGCGCACGGCGGGCGACACGTTCATCTCGCCCCGCAGGTTGCGGCAGGCGTCTACCAAGGCCTTGAGCTTGACCACGTGGGCAATGGCCGCCTCGTCAATGCGCTCGGGCTGGCTCACCGGGTAGGCGGCGATGGACACCGACGGGCCTTGGCGGCCAGCCACCGGCGCCACCTTTTGCCACAGCTCCTCAGAAATGAAGGGCGTGATGGGGTGGATCAGGCGCAGGATGGTTTCCAGCGTGCGGATCAGGGTGCGGCGGGTGGCGCGCTTTTGCGCGTCGGAGCCGGTGTTGATCTGCACCTTGGCGATTTCCAGGTACCAGTCGCAGAACTCGTTCCAGACAAAGTCGTAGATGGTGTTGGCCACGTTGTCCAGGCGGTAGTCGGCAAAGCCCTGGGCGACTTCGGCTTCCACCTTCTGCAGTAGCGACACGATCCAGCGGTCGCTGGCGCTGAAGTCCAGGGTGGCGGTGTCGCACTGGGCGTTGTCCTGCACGCCGCAGTCCTGGCCTTCGCAGTTCATCAGCACAAAGCGCGTGGCGTTCCACAGCTTGTTGCAGAAGTTGCGGTAGCCCTCGCAGCGCTTGCTGTCGAAGTTGATGGAGCGGCCCAGCGAGGCCAGCGCGGCGAAGGTGAAGCGCAGGGCGTCGGCACCGTAGGCGGGAATGCCCTCGGGGAATTCCTTTTGCGTGTTCTTGCGCACCTGGGGCGCGGTTTCGGGCTTGCGCAGGCCGGTGGTGCGCTTGTCCAGCAGGGGTTCGAGCGCGATACCGTCGATCAGGTCCACGGGGTCGAGTACGTTGCCTTCCGATTTGCTCATCTTCTTGCCCTGCGCATCGCGCACCAGGCCGTGGATGTAGACGTGCTTGAAGGGCACCCGGCCGGTGAAGTGCTTGGTCATCATGATCATCCGGGCCACCCAGAAGAAGATGATGTCGTAGCCGGTGACCAGCACGGAGGAGGGCAGGTACAGGTTGTAGTCGTCGGTGGCGGCGGTGCCCGCACCTTCATTGCCCCAACCCATGGTGGAGAAGGGAACGAGGGCCGAGGAGTACCAGGTGTCGAGCACGTCCTCGTCGCGTTTCAAGGTCTTGCCGGGCGCTTGGGCCTGCGCTTCGGCTTCGTTGCGGGCCACGTAGACCTTGCCGTCTTCGTCGTACCAGGCCGGAATCTGGTGGCCCCACCAGAGCTGGCGGCTGATGCACCAGTCCTGGATATTGTTCATCCACTGGTTGTAGGTATTCACCCAGTTCTCGGGCACGAACTTCACGTCGCCGCTTGCTACTGCATCAATAGCGCCTTGCGCAATGCTGGTGCCGCTTGGCGCCGGTTTTGTCATGGAAACAAACCACTGGTCGGTGAGCATGGGCTCGATCACCTGGCCGGTGCGGGCGCAGCGCGGCACCATCAGCTTGTGCTTCTTCACTTCCACCAGGAAGCCACCGGCCTCCAGGTCGGCAACGACCTTCTTGCGCGCTACAAAGCGGTCCAGGCCCTGGTAGGCGGCGGGGGCGTTCTCGTTGATCTTGGCGTCCAGTGTCAGCACGCAGATCATGGGCAGCTGGTGGCGCTGGCCCACGGCGTAGTCGTTCTGGTCGTGGGCGGGCGTGACCTTGACCACGCCGGTGCCAAAGGCCTTGTCCACGTAGTCATCGGCAATCACGGGGATGGTGCGGCCGCACAGGGGCAGGGTCACCTGCTTGCCGATCAGCGCGGTATAGCGCTCGTCTTCGGGGTGCACCATCACGGCCACGTCGCCCAGCATGGTCTCAGGCCGGGTGGTGGCCACGGTGATGTCACCGGAACCATCGGCCAGCGGGTAACGGATGTGCCACAGCGAGCCGTCTTCCTCTTCGCTTTCCACTTCGAGGTCGCTCACCGCGCTCATGAGGATCGGGTCCCAGTTCACCAGGCGCTTGCCGCGGTAGATCAGGCCCTGCTCGTAGAGCTGCACAAAGGTTTCGGTCACCGTCTTGGACAGCTTCTCGTCCATGGTGAAGTACTCGCGGCTCCAGTCCACGCTGTCACCCATGCGGCGCATCTGGCCGGTGATGGTGTTGCCGGATTTTTCTTTCCAATCCCACACCTTGGCGGTGAAGGCCTCGCGGCCCAGGTCGTGGCGGCTGACTTTTTGCTCTTGCAGCTGGCGCTCCACCACGATCTGGGTGGCAATGCCGGCGTGGTCGGTGCCCGGAATCCAGGCCGTGTTGAACCCGGCCATGCGGTGGTAGCGCGTCAGGCTGTCCATGATGGTCTGGTTGAACGCATGGCCCATGTGCAGGGTGCCGGTCACATTGGGCGGCGGCAGCTGGATGGCAAACGCGGGCTGGCCGGCCTGCGGGGCCTGGGTGCCGCGGTAGCCCGCTACGCCATAACCGCGCTTTTCCCATTCGGGGCCCCAGTGCGCTTCCAGCGCGACGGGCTCAAACGATTTGGACAGGGACTGCAGACCCGGTTGTTCGGGGGCGGAGGGCGTGGGGGTGGCTTGGTCAGACATGGGATTCTCTTGTGAGGACCGACGATTTTACCGGGCGGGCGTTAAGCTACGGGGCCTGCCCAGGAGGAACCATGCCCGATACCCGCCCGAACGCCGAGTTTCCTGTTGCCGTGGCCGCCACCGAGGTGGCGCCGCGCACCAAACCCTCCAACTACCCCGCGCCTTTTGCCGCGCGCATGGCCGGGCGCGAGAAGCGCCAGTTGGGGGATGTGTTTGGCTTGAGCAACTTTGGCGTGAACCTGGTGCGGCTGGCGCCACATTCCGTGTCGGCGTTGCGCCATGCGCACACCCGGCAAGACGAATTCATTTATGTGCTGCAGGGGCATCCCACGCTGCACACTGACGAGGGATTGACGGCGCTGTCACCCGGCATGTGCGCGGGCTTCAAGGCCGGCACCGGCAATGGCCACTGCCTGAAAAACGAAACCGATGCCGAGGTGGTGTACCTGGAGGTGGGCGACCGCACGCCGGGCGATGAGGGCAGCTACCCGGACGACGACCTCAAAGCCCTGCTGGTGGCGACAGGCCAATGGCGCTTTGTGCACAAGGACTGCACGCCGTACTGACGCGTGTGGCCCCGGTGCAGTTGCGGCGCCAGTCCGTGATCAGGCCGTGGGGGGAGCGAGGTACGTGCCGGACTTGCCGCCGTGCTTCTCCAGCAGCCGCACATCGGTCATCACCATGCCTTTGTCCACGGCCTTGCACATGTCGTAGATGGTCAGCAGGGTGATTTGCACGGCGGTCAGGGCTTCCATTTCCACACCGGTGCCGCCGGTGGTTTCGGCAATCGCCAGGCACTGCACGGCGGGCAGGGTGGTGGCGGTGGCAGGCACCATCTCAAACTCGATGGCCACACGCGACAACATCAGGGGGTGGCACAGCGGGATCAGGTCACTGGTGCGCTTGGCGGCCATGATGCCGGCCACGCGCGCCACGCCCAGGACATCGCCCTTGGCGGCCTGGGCGTTCTGGATCAGGTCCAGGGTGTGTTGCTGCATCTGGATGCGGCCACCGGCCACGGCCTTGCGGGCCGTCAGCGGCTTGCTGCCAATGTTCACCATGTGGGCGTCGCCCTTGGTGTCGAAGTGGGTGAGGGCAGAAGGGTTGGGTTCGGTCATCGTCAATCCTGTGGTCAATGGCTTAGAGCGGGCGCAATGTGCCAGCGATATGTGGCTCACCGCCGGGCTGCACTTGCAATACAAAGTGGGTGGCGTGCGGGGTGTCGGTCACATCCTGATTTTTATATAAGGCCACCTGGCCCGGAATCAACAGGGGGCGCTTGAAGCGCAGGTCCAGCGCCAGTGGCGCGTTGGCTGGCAGGTCGTGCTGCAGCAGCGCCAGGCAGCGTGCGGCGCTGAACATGCCGTGCGCAATGGCGCGTGGGTAGCCAAACAGACGGGCGGTCAGCGCACTCACGTGGATGGGGTTCCAGTCGCCCGAGGGGCCGGCAAAGCGGCGCCCGGCGTTGGCGGCCACGGCCCACTGGGCGATGGGGGTGCCCCAGTCAGGCTCGCTGCCATCCGGTGAAGCCTTTTTGCCCGGCTTGCTGCGCGCCAGCGGCGACAAAAAGGTGCTGGTCTCGCGCCAGGCGACCGTGCCGCCCGTGCTCAGCGTGGTGTGGATGGCAAAGGACTGGCCGCGCTCGGTGGTCTGGATGCCGTCCAGCGTGCAGTGCATGTCCATCGCCTCGCCATTGGCAATAGGGCGCAGGCTCGCCAGCTGGTTGCTCCAGTGCACCAGGCCCAGCAGGCGTAGCGGAAAGCGCGCATGGCTCAGGATGGCCATGTGCAGCGGCATGGCCATGGCGTGCAGGTACAAGAGGGGCAGGGTGCCGGTGTCGGGCAGGTCGCAGACCTGGCGGTACTGGGCCAGGCGCTTGGCATCGGCGCGGGCACCATGCCAGTGCGCCTCAAACCGGATGCCATGCTGGGCAAGGGGTGCCTGGGCCGGGCGGGCGGCGAACAGGCTACGCACCAGGGCGCCACCATGGCGGGGCGGGGCGTGGTACTGAAGGGTGATGGGCGTGTCAGGCATGGTGCCGCCATTGTGCATGGCGGCACCATACGCAGCGCGGTTTTACTTCGCGTCTACCAGCGCTTGAATGTCCAGCAGCGTCAGCTCGTTGTCGTCCGGCTGGCCCAGCGTGCGGCCGCTGGAGTAGGGGAAGTTGTTGTCGTTCACCACCACGATGTGGGTGGCGTCCACCACGCTCAGGCCCTCGGGGCCCAGGTGGGGCAGCACAAAGTTGGCTTCGTTGGGGCCGCGTTTGGCTTTGCCGTGGGGGTTGGCGATCTTGGTCAGGTCGATGAAGGCCACCTTCTTCACAAAGCCATCGGCATCCAGCTGCGACAGGTCGATCTTGTAGATGCGCTTGAACTTGGCCGGGCGGGTAAAGCAGTCGGTGCGCGGTGCGTCTTTGCACACATTGCCCGCGCCCTCGGTGGCGTCGTCGCGCTCGATCACTAGGCCGGTGGTCGCGTCCAGCATCTGGAAGTCGGCGGCCACATTGCCAGCTTCTTCAAACGCGTATTTCCATTGGCGCGTGCCGTAGGTGCGGGTGGCTACGTCCAGTTCCAGAATGCGAGTGAACGGCTTGCCGTTGCGCGTGTCCTGCGCCTTGGCGGTGGCGTCCCACAGCGGCCACTCGAACATGGGGTACACCGTTTTGCCGTCCACCGCCTTGGCCATGGGCTCAAAGCCACCGCTGCGGCGTACTTCAAAGCCGGCGTCGCCGGGGTAGTTGGGCAGGCGGCCGTTCAGGTAGTTGTCGGGGCCGCGGGTGGCTTTGCCGTCCACCACGGTTTCCACCACACCCAGCACCTTGCCCTGGTGGTTCACGCGCAGCACATAGGGGCCAAACTCATCGCCAATCCACCACTCGTTGCCCACCACCTGGATGGACTCGGGGTCGAAGTCGATGCCGGTCAAAAAGCGTTCGGCCGTGGCTTCGTTCTGGATGGCAAAGGGCACCTTGCGGTCAGGGTCCTGCAGAAAGGTGGTCTTCTGGCGTGTCACCTTGCCGCTGGTCCAGTCGGCCTTCACGTGGTGCACCATCAGCAGTGCGTCCTGTGAGTTGATCTTGCTGCCAAAACCGTTGTCGGTGAGGGCCAAAAACTCGCCCTTGCCCAGCGACACAATGCCCGAGAAGCCCTGCACGGCCTGGCCCTTGATGGGCAGGCTGCCGCCGGACTTGCGGGGGTACTTGGGATCACCCACAAAGGTGATGCCGTCGATGCTGTGCAGTGCCTCGGTGCGCTGGCGGTTCGCTGCGGCAAACTTGCCCGCCGTCGCAAAGAACTTGCCAGCTGACTTGGGCGCTGCCACGCTGGTGTTCGAGGGCAGGGCGGCGTGGCCGGCCAGCACGGCTGTCACTTCGGTCTGGGCCAGGGCCGCGGAGGCGCCCAAGCTCAGGGCGGTAGCCAGGGCCAGGTGGGTCAGGGTGAACGTGCGCATGGTGAAGAAAATTCCCGGTGGTGATGAACAAGGGGCGAAGCCTAGGTGCCCAATGTGAAAAAACCGTGACGCCCGGTGCCTATGCCTTTCACGCTAAACTGCCCCGCACTCCCCCTGGGGCGTCTCGTCTGCCTTGCCCACACCACCATGCTGTTCCTGCTTTCCCCCGCCAAATCCCTGGACTACGACACCCCTTTGAGTGGCCAGCCGCACACCGCGCCACTGTTCGTCAAGCAGTCCAAAGAATTGATTGCGCTGTTGCGCGACTACTCCCCGCAGCAGATTGCCGAGCTCATGGACCTGAGCGACAAACTTTCCACGCTCAACGTGGCACGTTATGCGGCCTGGTCGTCCCGCGCCACGCCCAAAAACGCACGCCAAGCCGCGCTGGCCTTTGACGGTGATGTGTACGACGGCCTGCAGGCCAAGACCCTGGGTGCGGACGACCTGGCCTGGGCGCAGGACCACCTGTGCATCTTGAGTGGCCTGTACGGCGTGCTGCGTCCGCTGGACCTGATGCAGCCTTACCGGCTGGAGATGGGCACCACGCTCAAGGGCCCGCACGGCAGCAACCTCTACCACTTCTGGGGCCGGCAGATTGCCGACTACCTGAACACCCGTCTGCGCAAGGATGCGTCACCCGTGGTCATCAACCTGGCTTCCAACGAGTATTTCAAGTCGGTGGACACCAAGGCCCTAAAAGGCCGCGTGGTGGAGTGTGTGTTCCAGGAGTACAAGGACGGCCAGTACAAGGTCATCAGCTTCTTTGCCAAAAAGGCGCGCGGCCTCATGGCGCGCTACGCCATCGAACACCGCCTCATGACCCCCGAGCAGCTGCGCGGCTTTGACGTGGACGGCTACGCTTTTGCTGCGGACCAGTCCACCCCCGAGCGCCTGGTTTTTAGACGAAAACAGGGCTAAGCCACCGTAGATATTGCGCGAGCAGCTATGAAAATAAGAGCAAACGAAATCGATATCGAAATCGAAGACAGCGCCCAGACGGACGCGTCGTTCGCCGGCAAACCCGTGGTGCTGCTGATCATGGGCCTGGGCATGCAGCTGATTGCCTGGCCGCCCGAGATGGTGCGTGCCTTGGAAGATGCGGGCTACCGGGTGCTGCGTTTTGACAACCGCGATGTGGGCCTCTCTAGCCACTTCGATGTGCTGGGCAAGCCCAATCTGCTGTGGGCCAGCATCAAGTACAAGCTGGGCCTGGTGCCTGCCGCGCCTTACACGCTGGGCGACATGGCGGCCGATGCGATCGGTGTGCTGGACGCCTTGAAGGTTGAGAAAGCCCATGTGGTGGGCGTGAGCATGGGCGGCATGATTGCGCAGCGCGTGGCGCTGGCAGCCCTTGCGCGCACGCTGAGCCTGACCAGCATCATGAGCACCAGCGGTGCGCGTGGTCTGCCGCAGGCGGCGCCCGAGGTGGTGCGCGTGCTGCTGAGCCGCCCGGCCGGCACCAGCACTGCGGCTGTGGTGGAGCACACCATGCGCCTGTTCAAGGCCATTGGCAGCCCCGCCTACCCCGTGCCCGAAGCCGAAATGCGTGCCCGCGTGACCGAGGGCGTGCAGCGCGCCTTCCACCCCGTGGGCACGGCGCGCCAGATGCTGGCCGTGGTGGCCGATATCACGCGCGCCGCGCTCTTGGGCCGCATCACCGCGCCCACGCTGGTGATCCACGGCACGGCCGACCCGCTGGTGCCGCTGGCCTGTGGCGAAGACACGGCACGCCGCATTCCTGGCGCCAAGCTGGTCACCATTGATGGCATGGGCCACGACCTGCCGCCCGAGCCGGTGCGCCAGATCCTGGCCGCGCTGATTCCCCATTTGAAAGCCTCCGTATGAACACCCCTGAACAATCCCAACTCGGCAAGGCCTCGGCCTATGTGGACCAGTACGACGCCAGCCTGCTGTTCCCCATCCCGCGTGCGGGCAAGCGGGCCGAGATTGGCATCACCGGTGCAGCGCCATTTTTTGGCGCCGACATGTGGACTGCGTTTGAGCTGAGCTGGCTCAATACCCGCGGCAAGCCGCAGGTGGCGCTGGTGCACTTCACCATCCCCTGCGAGTCACCCAACATCGTGGAGAGCAAGTCCTTCAAGCTTTACCTCAACAGTTTCAACAACACCCGCTTTGCCGACGCGGCCGAAGTGCTGCAACGGCTGCGCACGGATGTTTCCGAAGCCGTGTGGCGCGGCGGTGTGGTGCAAAGCGCCATTGGCGTGAGGCTGGTCGACGCCACGCTGTTTGACCGCGAACCCGTGCATGAGCTGGACGGCCTGAACCTGGACCGCCTGGACGTGGAGTGCACCCACTACCAGCCCGCCCCCGAGCTGCTGACTACGGTGCCCGATGAAGGCGCGGTGGACGAGGTGCTGGTGAGCAACCTGCTCAAAAGCAACTGCCTGGTGACGGGCCAGCCCGACTGGGGCAGTGTGCAGATCAGCTACTCGGGCCTGCCGATCCGGCAAGAGGGCTTGTTGCAGTACCTGGTGAGTTTTCGCAACCACAACGAGTTCCACGAGCAGTGTGTGGAGCGCATCTTCATGGACATCTGGACGCGCTGCAAACCGAGCAAGCTGACGGTCTATGCGCGCTACACGCGCCGCGGCGGGCTGGACATCAACCCCTTCCGCACCAGCCACCCGCGGGCCCTGCCAAGCAATACGCGCACCGCGCGCCAGTAAGTTTGCTATATATTTAGGAGCTGCTCGCGCATGTTTTGCGGGGGCTAGGCAACGATTTGCTTGCTATTTAGCAGGGCCTCCAGCTCCTCGATGGGCAGTGGCGTGGCAAACAGGTAACCCTGGAACAGGTGGCAGCCGTGGGCGACCAAAAAGTAATATTGCTCCTCGGTCTCCACGCCCTCGGCAATCACTTCCAGGTCCAGGGTCTCGGCCATGCCCAGAATGGTTTGCACCATCACTGCGTCGGCAGCCTGTTCTCCCAGGTTGCGGATGAAAGACTGGTCGATCTTGAGTTGGTCCAGCGGCAGCTTGGTCAGGTAGGTCAGTGAGGATTGGCCGGTGCCAAAGTCATCCATCGAGAAGCGCAGGCCCAGCGCCTTGAGCTCCCGCATCTTGGCAATGGTCCCCTGCACGTCGTCCAGCACCAGGCTCTCGGTCAGCTCCAGTTTGAGCCTTTCGGGGTTGGCGCCGGTCTCTTGCAGGGTGGTGCGCACCAGGTCGACAAAACTGTCTTGGCGGAACTGCAGCGCGCTCACGTTCACCGCCATTTGCAGGTCTGCACGGTCGGGCTGTCGGGCCCACTCGGCCAGCTGGGTGCAGGCGGTGCGCAGCACCCATTCCCCCAGTGGCACGATGAGTCCGGTCTCTTCCGCCAGGCCGATGAAAACCAGCGGCGACACCAGACCGCGTGTGGGGTGCTTCCAGCGCACCAGAGCCTCCACACCCATGGGCAGGCTCTCGTCCGACACCTGGAGCTGGTAGTACAGCGCAAACTCGCCCACCGCCAGTGACTGGCGCAGATCGCGCTCCAGCTCCGCCCGCGCCTCGATGGCGGCCAGCATTTGCGGATCGAAGAAGCACAGCGCGTTGCGGCCCGAACTTTTCACCTGGTACATGGCAATGTCGGCCTGCTTGAGCAACTCGGAGCTGGATTGCAGTGCGTCGCCAAACAGGGTTGCGCCCACGCTGCTGGTGCTGCGGTAGACCACCCCATTCAGGGAAAACGGCTCGTTCAGCGCGGCCAGGATGCTGTCGCCCACGATCTTTGTTTGCGACGCAGCCTCCATGGCGTGGGGGCTCAGGTCCTGCAGCATCACCACAAACTCGTCTCCGCCCAAGCGGGCCACTGTGTCGGCCTCGCGCACACAGGCGCTCACGCGCTGGGCCACCTGTTGCAGCAGCAGGTCGCCCACGTCGTGGCCCAGCGTGTCGTTCAGGGTTTTGAAATGGTCCAGGTCCATGAACAGCAGCGCCCCTTTGCGGCCGCTGCGGGCGCTGGCCATCACTGCTTGTTGCAGGCGGTCGCTCAGCAGGCGGCGGTTGGGCAGACCGGTCAAGGGGTCAAAGAAGGCGAGTTGTTCGATCTCGGCGCTGGCGCGGCGGATGTGGGTCACATCCTGGTAGACGATGACCACACCGCCGTCGGGCGTGGTGCGTTCGGTGATCTCGATCACATGGCCATTGGGCAGGTGGCGCTCGTGGCTGTGCACGCGCTTGTGCAGCAGGGCCATGCGGTCCTGCACCCACTGGCGCTGCGCCTCTGCGTCGGCCTGGGGCAGCGTGATGCGGGAGGTGGCTGTGAGCATGGTCTCAAACGGGATGCCCACGGCAATATGTTCGCGCTGCCAGGGGTAAATTTCCAGGTAGCGCCGATTCCAGCTCAGCACGCAGTGCTGCGCGTCCAGCAGCAGGAAGCCGCTTTCCATGGACTCCAGCGCCTGGTCCAGGGTGGACTTGGCTTGCGAGATGGAGCGCTGCGCCTGCGCCATCTGCGCCAGGTAGCGCAGTGCCACGGCGCCGGCCCCCAGCAGCATCAGGACAAAGGCTGTGCTGACGCCCGCCACCAGCCAGCTCTCGCGCCGCCATTCACCCAGCACCGTGTCCATGGGAATGCTGGCCGTAATCAGGATGTCGTGGTACAGCATCTTGCGTTGCACCACCAAGGCGTCCACACCGCTCAGGCGGGCGGGCATCTGGGTCGCGCCGTCCAGCGGGTTGCGCCCCCCCAGAGGCGGCTTGAGCAGGGTGCCCGAGAGGGAGTCCATGGCCGGTGCGCTGGCCAGCAACTGGCCGTCACCGCGTTCCAGAGTGGTCTCCAGCCCTTCAATGTCTACCCCCTGTACCAGGATGCTGGACAGCAGGGACACCTGGACCTCCGCAATCGCCAGCACCTTGGAACCATCGGCCAGACGGATGGGGCGCGCGAAATACATCACCTGCTCCGAGCTGCTGAAGTTGACCACGGGCACGCTGATGGACAAGCCGGCCACCACCTGCTCCAGGGCCCGTGCCACAAAGTTTGGCGGGGTGGCCAGCACCAGCTCGGCACCCCGCGCGTCGGAGGAGGCCAGCATCTGCCCCTTGTCGTCCAGCAGGGCCACGTGGCGTACCAGCAGGTTTTGCCGCAGCGCACCCTGGATCAGCCGGCTGGCCAGCGTGCCGTCAATCCAGTCGCGCTGCAAGTTGGCCAAGCCCAGCAGGCTGTCCACGCTGGCCAGCAGCACGTCTACGCCCAGCAGGTTGCGGTTCACGGCGGCCTCGGCACCCGCCACAAAACGCAGGGCCTGGCCTTCACTGTTGGCCACCGCGGTGCGGTAGCCGTCGCGCACCATCAGGGTGGCCACCAACAGGACGGCTACGACAAATAGCAGCACCGAACCGACGACGGCACGGGTAGCGCGGAACGATGCCAGCCGCATCACTTGGGCGCTGGGGCCACGATGCCGTGGGCCCGCCCGATGGTTTGGTCCCAGAGTTCTTTGCAACGCTGGTTGCAGCGCTGCAGCCAGCGCGGCAGCACCGTGTCCCCAAAAATTTCCTTGCGCCGGCGTTCATCCTCGGGGCTGCGTGCCACCTCGGTCATGTTGCCTTTGCGCGTGGTGGTGCATTGGGGCTGGCCGCGGTTGCAGGCCAGTCCTTCGGCGGTTTCGCGTTCACTCTCATTCCAGATAGCGATCTCCAGCTTGGGGATTTCGTGCGACAGCAGCGCCCGCAGGTCGCCGGGCAGAGTCTCCCAAGCGGCTGCGTTGGCGCCGAACACGGCCAGGCCCCAGGTCAAGGGCAGGGTGTGCACATGGGTGGTCACCTCGTGCAGGCCCAGCAGGTTGCCCGACATGATGCCGGTGATGGCGCACTCGGTGTTGCCGGAGGCCATATTGGGCAGGATTTGGGCAAAACCCACCAACACCGGAATGGCTCCCAGCGCGCCCATGAAGTCGGCCTGCGTGGCCGAGGACACGCGCACGCGCCGACCCTGCAGGTCGGCCAGCGAGGCCAGCGCACGTTTGCAAAACAGCACTTGCGCTGGGTAGACGTAGACCGCCAGCACTTCCACACCGTGGCGCTCGCGCAGTGATTTTTCGAGGTAAGGCCGAAACGCAGCCAGCGTCTTTTTCAGGGTGGCCATATCGGGGTTCAGACCCGCCAGGTCGGGGGCTGCGTACTCGGGATACTGGGCAGAGATATTGCTCAGCAAGGCCGTGCCGAAGGGCACCACCCCCAGTTGGATGAGGCGCAGCATCTCTGAGCCCGGTACGCCTGCGCGGTCAAACGGTGCAATTTCGGCGGTGTAGCGGCCCTGGCTCAGGCGTTGCAGCTCCTTGGTCCAGAACGGCTCTTCGTTGCGGGTGTATTGGTTCAGGCCTGCCAGGCCGCCCACGATGCGCAGCTTCTGTGTTGCGGTCGAGGCCTCTGCCCAGGCGCGTGACATGCCCCCCAGGCCCAGTAAAAGGGCCAGGGTGCACAAGCTTGCTGCAGTGTGTGTGTTCATGACGACCTTTCGCGCCTGGGTCGGGGCGGGCGGGCGTGCGCTTCTGCGGCGCGTGTGCAGCCCGGCTATCTTCCTGGCGCCAAGTCTAGCGGGTCTGGGCACCCGCGCGCAGCCAAGTCATGCGCTGATTCCGGGCGGCCAAAAAAATACCCCTGGAAGGCGTCGCAGCCCATGTCCGCCAGGGCATCGCGCTGGGCCGCGGACTCGACGCCCTCGGCAATCACGTTCAGGCCCAGGCTGTGGCCCAGTGCCACCACGGTGCGGGCAATCACCGCGTCGTTTGGGTCAGTCAGGACATCGCGCACGAAGGACTGGTCGATTTTGAGCTGCGACAGCGGCAAGCGCTTGAGGTAGGACAACGAGGAATAGCCGGTACCGAAGTCGTCCAGCGAGAAGCCCACGCCCAAAGCCTGGATGGACGCCATCTTGTGGATGAGGTCTTCCATGTCATTGACCAGCATGCTCTCGGTGATTTCCAGTTTGAGTTGCGTAGCCGGTGCGCCAGAGTGGCGCAGCGCCGTGTCCACGTTGGAGACAAATTCGGTCTGTGCCAGTTGCGAGGCGCTCACATTGACCGCCAGAGTCCAGTGGGCGGTGGCGGGCTGCTGGCTCCAGGCCGTCAACTGGGCGCAGGCCGTCTCCAGCACCCACTGGCCCAGCGGCAAAATCATGCCGGTTTCTTCGGCCAGCCCGATGAACTGCCCCGGTGCCACCAAGCCCCGTGTGGGGTGCTGCCAGCGCACCAGGGCTTCTGCCCCCAGGCTACGCCCCTTCTGGTCCACCTGCACCTGGTAGTGCAAGACAAACTCCTCGCGCTGCAGGCCCAGCCGTATTTCTTTGGACAGCTCGGCGTGGGTGGCCACGGCGGCCTGCATCACGGGGTCAAAAAAGCGCGCCGTGTTGCGCCCAGCGGCCTTGGCCTGGTACATGGCCACATCGGCTTTCTTCAGCAGGTCGTCCATGCTCTTGTGGTCTTGCATGAACACCACGATGCCAATGCTGGGGGTGCTGCTGTAGCTGTGCTGGCGCAAGCTATAGGGTTGCGACAGGGTGTCCAGAATCTTGTGCGCCACCGCTTCGGCATGGGTGGCGGCTTCGCCGACCTGGTGGCTCAGGCCTTCGAGCAAGACCACAAACTCGTCGCCACCCAGGCGGGCCACACTGTCGCCTTCGCGCACACAGCTGCACAGGCGCGCGGCCACCTGTTGCAGCAACTCGTCGCCCACGTCGTGGCCCAGGGTGTCGTTGAGCAGTTTGAAGTGGTCCAGGTCCAGGAACATGAGTGCGCCATGCTGCTGCAGCCGCGCGGCGTTGCCCATGGCATGGCGCACCCGGTCCAGCAGCAGGCGACGGTTGGGCAGCCCGGTCAGCGGGTCGTAAAACGCCAGGCGGCGGATTTCTTCTTCGTCCTGGCGCTGCTGGGTGATGTCACGCAGCAGCACCACATAGCTCTTCTGTGAGGCATGGGGTATTTTGGAGAACGACAGGCTGACCGGAAAGCTGGTGCTGCCGTGCCGCTGCGCCCGGGTCTCCAGGGTTTTGCCACTGTGATCCAGTGCGTCCACTTCGGCCAGCAGCGCCGGGATGTCTGTGGGGCTGGCCAGCCAATCGGAGAGGCGTTTGAGCGGTCCAGGCGCGGTTGGCAGGTCCAGCATGGCGCCTGCGGCATTGTTGTGGGTCAGGATCTCGCCCAGCGGATTCACGGTGAGCAGACCATCCACCATGCTGTCCAGGATGGCTTGGCGGTAGCGGCCACCGTCTTCCAGTGCACGCCGGTGGGCCTCCAGTTTTTGCGCATGGCGGGCCCGTTCGATGGCCAGGCCCAGCAGGTAGGCGCTGCGCTGGATGGCTTGCAGCTCGGCCTCCGATGGCGCGCGCACATGGTGGTAGTAATTGCCAAAGGTGCCCAGGGTGTGACCTTGCGACGATCGGATGGGGATGGACCAGCATGCCTTGAGCCCGTAGCCCAGTGCGAGCTCGCGAAAGTCGTCCCACAGGGCATCCTTTGCGATGTCGGCCACCAGCACGTCCTTTCCTGTGAAGGCGGCAGTGCCGCAGGACCCCACCCTCGGGCCGATGGCGACGCCGTCCAGCGCGGCACAGTAGGCTGCAGGCAGGCTGGGTGCGGCGCCGTGACGCAGGTGTATGCCGTCCTCGTCCAGCAGCAAGACCGAGCATTGCACGTCCGGAAAGGTGGCCTCAAAGTCCCGGATGAAGCTGTGCATGATGTCACTCAGCGTGGCCTGGCTGACCAGCATCTCCAGCAGCTTGAGTTCGGACCGTGCCTGCTGCTCCAGGTGCCGTTGCTCGGTGATGTCCAGGGTGGTGCCCACCAGGTACTGTGGCGCGCCCGCGGCATCGAACACCGGGGCCAGCGTCGTGTGCATGCGGCGGCGGTGTACCGCGTCGGCCTGCCACACCAGGTCTTCGCTGCTGAGGGGCTGGCCCTGGGTGAACGCGACGCGGTCTTGGACAGCAAAATGCGCCATCTGCGCGGGTGTAAAAAACGCGGCGTCTGCACGGGGGGCCAAGGGGGCGTCACCCAGCGCCAGGGTGTTGCGCCAAGCCTGGTTCAAAAATAGCACCTCGCCCTGTGCGTTCTTCACAAACAGGGGGACCGGCACCGCGTCCAGCAGTCGCTGCAGGTCGTCCGGCGGGATGGGGCTGATCGACGGCGCGGGCATGGTCAACACTGTAGCCGTGTTGACCCCGTGGTCAAGGAAGCTTGAACACTTGCACCGAACGGGCCAAGGTGGCCGCACTGGCATTCAGCGCCGCAGCCGAGGCCGCCGACTCTTCAACCAGCGCTGCGTTTTGCTGCGTTACCGTGTCCAACTGGGTGACGGCCTCGTTCACCTGGGCGATGCCAATAGACTGCTCTTTGGTGGCACTGCCGATCAGCTGAATCAGGTCGCCGACTTCTTTCACTGATCGCACCACTTCGTCAATGGTTTGTCCGGCCCCCGTCATTTGGTGGTAGCCCGAAGAGATCTGCTCGGACGACTGCGCAATCAATTCACGGATCTCCTTGGCCGCCACGGCGCTGCGCTGCGCCAGGGCACGCACTTCAGATGCCACCACTGCGAAGCCGCGGCCTTGTTCACCCGCCCGAGCGGCTTCGACGGCAGCGTTGAGCGCGAGGATGTTGGTCTGGAAGGCGATGCCTTCGATGACGCCAATGATGTCGCGCATCTTTCCCGAGGACGCGTCTATGGCCTGCATGGCCTGGCTCACCTGGTGCACCGCATTGCCACCCTGGGTGGCTACTTCGGTGCTCTTGGCGCTCTGGTTGGTCACGCGTGCGGCGGTATCCGCGGTTTGTTTGATGGTGCTGGAGATCTCTTCCATCGATGCGGCGGTTTCCTCCAGGCTGCTGGCCTGGGCTTCGGTGCGCGCGGACAAGTCCATACCGCCTTCGGCAATTTCGGCAGCCGAGCGGGTGAAGAGTGCAATCTCTCCTCGCACATCCCCCACCACGGCGCGCAGGTTGACCTGGATCTGCCGCAGCGCGCGAATCAAGGTGCCCAGAGGGGGAGGGTATTGGCCGTCGACCGTGGTGGTGAGGTTGCAACCCGCTAGGTCATCGGCAAACGCCTCTGCTGTGCCAATGGCGGTGGCAAAGCGCAGTTGAAACCAGGCCAGCACGCAGCCCGCACCGATGAGCAGGGACACCAGCTGCGCGGCCACGGCTCCCCAGCCCTGCAGGCCCAAAAACTGCGGAATCATGCCCAGCAGGGTCATGCCCAGCAGGGCCAGGGCCAGGCGGGTGCTCAGGGTGGTGCGGGTGAGGGCGCCCAGCCAGCCGCGCAGGCCCTTGTAACGCACCTCGCCGCTGCGCAAATACATCAGGCTTTTGCCAGCCTGGCTATCGGCGCGCAATTGTGCGTACAGCGCCTCGGCCGCCTGCACGTCCTGGCGGCTGGGCTTGATGCGCACCGACATATAGCCTTTGGGTTTGCCGTTTTCCAGGACCGGGGTGACGTTGGCCTGCACCCAGTAGTGGTCGCCGTTCTTGCGGCGGTTTTTGACCAGTGCCGTCCAAGGCTTGCCGCGGCCGATGGTTTGCCACATGTCCTTGTAGGCCTCGGGGGGCATGTCCGGGTGGCGCACCAGATTGTGGGGCTGGCCAATGAGCTCTTCGTAGGTGAACCCGCTGGTTTCCACAAAGGCATGGTTGCAGTGGGTAATGATGCCTTTGGTGTCCGTCATGGAGACCAGCATGTGATCGGCGGGGTATTCGTACTCCCGTTGGGTCACAGGTAGGTTGTTGCGCATCAGCTCTTCTCCCTTTGTTTATGGAAAACTTGTATTGATCAACCGTAAAAACATTTAGCAACAAGTTTGGGCCTGGCGTCAACTCGGATTACGCTGGGCCATGTTGTTTAATTGACTTGAATTAGGCTTGTATTGCGCGCACAAAATACCCGGATCGACCCTGCCGGATGCTGCAAATGTTTGGGGGCGCTGCGGGTCCAGTATGATTTTTCCATGCAACGCCGTCATTTCCTTCTTGCCCCTTTGGCACTTATCCCGGGAGCCGCCATGGCCGATAGCCCCAAAGTCCAGTCGCTGGACGACGTGATGCGCTGGCTTGACCGGCTGGAACGTGCCACCCAGGTACAAAGCACCACACCATGGAAAATGTCTGCTGTTCTGGAGCACATGGCGCAGAGTGTGGACATGAGCATGGATGGGTTTCCGGAACCCAAGAGCGCACTGTTTCAGTCCACGCTGGGAAGCGCCGCGTTTGCGGTCTTCCGGCTGCGCGGCAAGATGTCGCATGGGTTGACAGAACCTATTCCCGGGGCGCCAGCTTTGCCACAAGTCGACGATTGGAAGCCCGGTGCCGCGCGATTGCGCAGCGCGGTGCAGCGTTTTCAGGCGTATGCCGGGCCGCTCAAGCCGCACTTCGCCTATGGCGCACTGAGTCGCGCTGACTTTGCTTTGGCCCACACTTTGCATATTGCCAATCATCAAGACGAGATTACCGTGGTGTAGGGGCTCAGGGGTTGCCGATCGCCAGCACGGCCGTGCGCAGCGCCTGCCAACCTGCCAACGCTTCAGCGGAGCGGCCCCTTGTGCAGTCCTCTTCCAGGCAATGCGCCTGGGTGCTTAATGCCGGATAACCCAGCATACGCAACACAGATTTGGCGTTATGTGCCAAGTGCCGCAGAGAGACCAGGTCGTGCGCGGCTGCAGCGGTATCCCCGTTGTGCACATCGTGGACAAACTGGGTCAAGCAGGTGGCCCGGTAGGCCCGGTACAGGGCGCCATCACCCGCGAAATATTCCTCAATCGCCGCCTGCGCATGCGCGCGCGCTGCGTTTGCAGGCAAAGGCTCCGGTGCTGCAGTTGCGGGGGGCTTGGTAGGGGATGCAGGCGCAAGCCCTTCGTTGATACAAGCCATCAATTGCACGACAGACACCGGCTTGTCCAAAAGGCACCAAACGTCCATGTGCACCAGTTCTTCGCGTCTGGCGGGGGTCAAGCCTGCGCTGAGCACCACCACGCGCGCCTGCCCACGCAGGGCGGGCTGCTCCTTCAGGCGTTGCAGCAAGCCCAGCCCGGACTCGCCCGGCATCATGAGGTCGGTCACGATGATCTGAACGGGGCCTTCTTGCAGCACCTGCACGGCGGTACTCACCCGGTCGCACGTAATGAGGTCCAGCGGCATGTCCTCCAACGCCATTTGCGCAAACCGCCGCAAAGCCGGGTCGTCATCGACCAAAAGGATGCGGGCTTGTGGAGCGGGCATGGTTACTGTGCCGGAAGCTTGTTCAGGCACGCACTGAGCAGGCCGGGCAGCTCGACCACCAGCTGCGGCTTGTGCACCACCGCAATGCCGTGCAGGGAAAATGCGTAAGGGGTCAGTTGCTGGGCATCCAGTGAGGTCACCACGATGATTTGCATGGCCTGGAACTGCGGCATGGCGCGCAGGCTGGTAATCAAGGCTGCACCGTCAATGCCGGGGAGCAGGATGTCCACCATCAGCACATCGGGCTGGTATTGCCCGACCATGGCCAGGCCGGAGATGCCATCGCTGGCCGTTAACAGTTCCACCTGCGGGAACTGTTGACCCAGTAGCAGCTTGATCAGGTTCTGGAAGTGGGCCGAATCCTCGATCAGCAGCACCCTGGGGGCGCTTCGTCCCGGCGTTGGGGCCGGTCCGGTCCGGTGGCCCGATAAGGTGGGCACCTGGTCCTGGGGGGGGGTGTTGACCCGTTCGCCCTGGCGCCAGCGTTCGACCGATGTGCGGGAGATGCGCCTGTGGCCACCCGGTGTTTTCCATGCTTCCAGCTCGCCCCGGTCCACCATCAGTTGGACGGAGCGTACCGCCATTCCCAGCAGGCGCGCTGCTTCCAGCGTGGTGACGTGGTCGTCTGCGGGGACCTTGGAAAGAGAGGACTTGTCTAATTGCATCATTTAAGTCTACCAAAAACATCAACTTTAATAAATATCAATTGTCTTTGATATAAATGATACATATGATAGATAATAACTGATACCAACAACGGTGCCGCCGTGCGCGCGGAAATGGCCTATGAAAAAGATTTTGATTGTGGAAGACCATGCTGACATCCGGCGCCTGATCCGCATGACGCTCGAGTTTGACAACTACGAGATTCGCGAGGCCGTGGACGGGGACTCTGCGCTGGCGATCGCCCAAGAGTTCGAGCCCGACTTGCTGCTGCTGGATGTGATGATGCCCGGCAGCCTCGATGGCCTGGATGTGTGTTCCATGGTCAAGCTCCAATACAAGGCGCCCCGCGTGGTCTTGTTGTCCGCCCGCGGGCGCAGTGAGGACTTTGAAGCCGGCATGCACGCGGGAGCCGATGCCTACCTGGTCAAGCCCTTCAGCCCGCTGGCCCTGATAGAAACGATCAATGCGCAGTGGGAGGTTGCATGACGATGGACGCGTTGACAGGCCTGCCGGATGAGCTGGGCGGAGGCAACAGTTTTTCGCCGGAGGCCTCCATGCAGATGGAGCGCCTGGTCGGGGATTTTGGGCGCATGTACCGTGAGCGCAACGATGCGCTCAACGAGGTGGCACATGCGCACCACGAGGCGCTTTTCCGCTTGTCGCTGGCGGCCGATCTGAAAGACGACGACACCGGCATGCACATCATCCGCATTGGATTTTTATCGGAGGCACTGGCTTTGCTGATGGGGGAATCACCGGCCAAAGCTGCCATGCTGCGCAAAGCGGCGCCGATGCACGACATAGGCAAGATTGGAATTCCGGACCGGGTCCTCAAAAAGCCAGGTGCGTTTGACCCGGAGGAACGGGCCATCATGAATGAACACGCCCGCATGGGGGCCGAAATTCTGGGCCGTTCACGCATTCCCTTGTTCCAACTGGCCGCCGAGCTGGCCCTGTCACACCACGAGCGCTGGGATGGCAGTGGCTATCCCTCGCAACTTGCAGGATCGGCTATCCCTTTGTCAGGTCGCATTGTGGCGATTGTGGATTTTTTTGATGCCCTGACCATGGACCGTGTCTACCGTCCAGCCTTGCCGGTCGATGTGGCATTGCCCATGCTGCTGGCGCAGCGTGGCAAAGCGTTCGACCCGGAGATTGTGGATACATTCATGGCAAACGCGGTCGAACTCAATGCCCTGCGGGAGCGTATCAAAGCCAGCCATTTGAGTTATTCGGATTTGGTGAATGGAGTCGTTTGAGATGGTGAAGATATACGGAACGGAAAGGGGCGCTGCCCTGCCAGTGCCGGCCAAGATGCTTGGCTGGGTTTGTGCCATGGTCATCGGGTGGGCGGCATCGGGTGCTGCCACGGCGGCCGGTGTGCTGGACCGCGTCAGAGCGAAAGAGACCGTGCGGGTCTGTATTTGGCCCGATTACTTCGGCGTCAGCCACCGCAACCCCAACACCCAGCAGCTCGAAGGCGTGGACATCGATTTGTCCGTCGAACTGGGGAAAGACCTCAAGGCCAAGGTGCAGTATGTCGATTCGTCGTTCGCCACGCTGGTCGACGATGTGACCGCAGAGCGCTGCGATGTCGCCATGTTTGCGGTGGGCATGCTGCCACAGCGCCTGCAACATCTCAAGTTCTCGCGGCCCTATATGCAGAGCGACATCTACGCCATCACCACCAAAAGCAACCGCACGGTGCGCCAATGGTCGGACATCGACCAGCCGGGCGTGCTGGTGGGGGTGCAAGGCGGCACCTTCATGGAGCCGGTGATGAAGGCCAAGCTGACACAAGCCGAGATGCTGGTCATCAAGCCCCCACAGACGCGCGAGCGTGAGTTGGAGGCGGGGCGCATCGATGTTTTCATGACCGATTTTCCCTACAGCCGCCGCTTGCTCAGCAATGCGGACTGGGCCAAGCTGATTGCCCCCCCCACACCTTTTTCGGTCCTGCCTTACGGGTATGCTGTCAAGCCGGGCGACGAGGCTTGGTTGGCCGTGATTGACGGGTTTGTGGCGCGTATCAAAAAAGATGGGCGCTTGCGTACCGCCGCCACGCGCCACGGCCTGTTGCCCATCGTGGTGAACGACTGAGATTTTCCCGCACGCATGCATCAACCCGATTTTTCGGCCCACACTTTGCGCCGCTTTGCGGCGCTTGCGACTGCATTTGGGCTGGTGCTGTCGTTGGCGGTTATCGCCGCCGTGGTGTGGTTGGGGTGGTACGAATACCGGGAAGCGCTGGAGACTGACCGGGCCCGCAGTGAACTGGAGGCGCGTGTCATTGATGACCACGCGACCCGCACGGTGGAGACCGCATCGCTGGTGATGGCCTATGTGGGGGGGCAGTTGCATGCACCAGACATGGCGCAGCCGCACCTGGCCGACCCCTTGCTGGCGCAGGCGCTGGCGGCGCTGCCTTTTGTGCGCAGCCTGCATGTGCTGGATGACGCGGGCCGGATCGTGGCCAGTACCGCTACGAGTGATGTGGGCGTGACAGTCTCGCTGGACCGGTTGGCCCCCTTGCCCGCGCCGGGGCAGGATGCCCTGGGTGTGTTTCAGCCCGGTCGGGGGCTCAGTGCCCTCGGCCTCGCGGCCCCGTCGACTGCCGCCAACATCGGCTTCATCCCTTTCAGTCGAAGCTTGCGCAACGCCGAGGGCAAGGCCCTGTTCCTGGTGGCCCTGATCAACCCTGATTTTTTGTCGAGCTTTCAACTGCTCACGCTCGGCGATCAGAAAGAGAGCGTGTACCTCTTGAACTACCAGGGGGTGGTCATGGTCAGCAGCGGCCCTCGTGCGGCCAATCCGGGCACGGTGTTTGCTGTCCATCCGGTGTTTCGCAAGTTTTTGCCGTCTCGAGAACACTTTACCTATGAAGGTGACGGTGCTTCGCCTGGTACCCAGGTCGTGTCGTACCGGCTCTCCAAAACCCGCCCTTTGGTGGTGGTGGTTGAGCAGCCCTTGGCAGACACGCATGACCGTTGGATCACATCCGTGCGCTGGTTCATCACGGCGGCCGTTGTCACTGTGTTGTTTCTGGTGCTCATGACGGTGGCGATTCGCCGCAGCCTGCGGGCCCGTGAGCGGGGGCTGGAGGCCCTGGGCAGCGCGCGCGCCGAGGTGGTCCGTAAGGAGCACGATTTGCATGTGCTGGTGAAAAGCGTTCAGGAGCTGTTGTTCCGCACCGACCCCTCGGGGGTCCTGACCTATGTGAACGAACGCTGGGTCGCCGTGACGGGCCGCAGCGTCGCGCAGGCAGAAAACCACCCGTTGACGGAATGGGTGTGTGAAGTCGATCGCGCGGGCGTGGCCCAATTGTTTGCACTGGATACCACGGCAGCGGTACGCACGCAGACCGCCAGCATGTGTGCCAGCGACGGTAGCCTGCACCGTTTTGACGTTGCAGTGGTGCCCCTGTGGGAGGGGGAGCACATCATCGGCTTTGCGGGCAGTGCGGTCGATGTCACCGAGCGGCTGGCCGCCGAAAGTGCCTTGCAACACCAGCTCGACTTCGTCGCTTTTTTGCTGGAGATCAGCCCCTTGCCGGTGGCCACCTTTGACCGGTATGGCCGTTACGTCTCCGTGAACCGGGCCTGGGAAGATTTCACCGGCCTGCTGCGCGGCCAGGTGATGGGGCAGGCGGCGAGTGCGTTCATGGCACCGACCGATGCCGCGTTTCATGCCGAGAAAGATGCAAAACTCTGGCGCTCCGGGGGCACCCTGCGTTACGAGTCCACACTCCGGCATCGCGATGGAAGCCTGCGTGAGGTCATCATCACCAAGGTGGTTTTGCCAGGCGACGAGCAACACGCCAACGGCGGTCTGCTGAGTACCCTGATGGATGTGAGCGAATTCCGGGCAGCCGAGCGCGCCAAGGACGCAGCCCGGCATGCGGCCGAGGAGTCGTCCCGCACCAAGTCTGATTTCATTGCCAATATCAGCCACGAACTGCGTACGCCGCTGCAATCCATTTTGGGTTTTTCGGAGCTGGGCATGATGCGTGGCAAGGATGAACCCCGGCTGATGGGCATGTTCACCGACATCCATGCAGCCGGCGCCCGCATGCTGGCCCTGGTCAATGATTTGCTGGACGTTTCCAAAATCGCCAGCACCTTGGGGGTTGTCAACCTGGAGCGCACCGATATTCGCGGACTGATCGGCCCGGTGGTGCAGGAGTTGACGCCCCAAATTCACGCCAAGCGCCTGGCCGTCGATATACAGCTTGGCCCCGTTCCGCTGATTGCCAAGGTGGACCCCGTACGTTTTGCGCAGGTCGTGCGCAATGTGATGGCCAATGCCATCAAATTCGCGCCCACACAAACTGGCATCGAGCTCAGCGCCTACCTGACGGGGGAGGACCGCATCTGCGTCAGCGTGCGGGACCATGGTGCGGGCATTCCGGTTGCAGAGCTGGACCGCATTTTTGAGGCCTTTGTGCAGTCCAGCCGTACGCAAGATGGCTCGGGTGGCACGGGGCTGGGCTTGGCCATTTGCAAAACCATCATGGACGCGCATGGCGGGCGTATCACCGCCGAAAACGCCGCGGACGGTGGTGCCGTGTTCCGCATCTATCTGCCCGCACGCCGCAGCGGGCAGCGTGAGACGGATTTCCATTCCATCTATTGAGTGCGTCCCGCATCCGGGCACCTACACCTCAGAACAGCTGCCCTGTCAGGGGATCATCTGCTCCTGTATTGATAGCTGTTAGCGCAATATCCATAAGGGTTGCAGGCTGATTTGACTTGAAATCCAAGGCCTGGGCCTCGTCGACACTCAGCAGGGCGCCCATGCGCACGCCCAGCAGGCGCAGCTTCTTGTGCAGCGGTGCGCGCTTGAGGCACTGGCCGGCCACGCGGCGTATGGCCTTCGCATCGGCAATGTGGCGCGCGATGGTGATATCGCGCGTTACGGCTGTGAAATCTTCGTACTTCAGCTTGATGCCAATCGTTTTTCCCACGTAGCCCTTGCGCTGCAGGTCGTCGGCCAACTGCTCGCACAGGCGCGTGAAGATGGCACCCAGCTCGGCCTTGTCGCGTACCGCATGCAGGTCCCGCTCAAACGACGTTTCGCGGCTGATGCTGACCGGCTCGCTCTCCAGCACGATGGGCCGCTCGTCCCGCCCCCGTGCGGCATCAAACATCCAGGCGCCGGTGCGCTGGCCGAAGGTGTCCATCAGCCATTGCAGGTCCTTGGCGGCCAACTGGCCGATAGTCTCTATGCCATGGGTTTTCAGCTTGGCGTCCGCCTTGGGGCCAATGCCATTGATCTTGCGGCAGGCCAGCGGCCAGATCATCGTCTCCACATCCGTGTCATGGACGATGGCTATGCCATTGGGCTTGTTGAACTCGCTGGCCATCTTGGCCAGCAGCTTGTTGGGCGCCACGCCCACCGAACAGGTCAGGCCGGTATCGTCAAAAATCGCCTTCTGGATCAGCCGCGCCAGCACGCGCCCCCCCTCGCGCTGGCCACCGGGCACCTGGGTGAAATCGATGTAAACCTCGTCCACGCCGCGGTTCTCCATCAACGGCGCAATCTCGGTGATGATGGCTTTGAAACGCTGCGAGTAATGCCGGTACTGCGCAAAATCCACCGGCAACAAAATCGCCTGCGGGCACAGCTTGGCCGCCTTCATCAGCCCCAGGGCCGAGCCCACGCCAAACTGGCGCGCGGCGTAGGTGGCGGTGGTGATGACGCCGCGCCCGGTGTAGTCGCGCAGCAGCGGAAAGGCGGCGACGGGAATTTCGTGCAAGGGCAGCTCGGCGTACTGCGCGCGCAGCGCATCGTCCAGCGCCCGCCGCCCGCCGCCAATCACCACGGGCAGCCCCTTGAGCTGCGGGTAACGCAGCAGCTCCACCGACGCGTAAAACGCGTCCATGTCGAGGTGGGCGATGCGGCGTATCGCGGGGGCGGTGGCACTCATGGGGCGCAAGGATACCAAGCGGCTGGTGTCACAATCGGGTGGCTGATTCCCTGTTCCAAGTCTTCTGTATGACGTCGTTGTTCTTACCCCCGCCCCAGCACCGGCCACGGCGTCGCCAGGTCCTGCAAGCCACCGTGTCCGTGTTTGGCGCGGCGCTGCCGCTGGCCAGCAGCCGGGCCGCGGACCGCTATGCCAAGTACCGGGGCCAGACGGTGGCATTCAGTATCCCGGACCACCCCCATTACGACGCCATGGTCAAGCTGCTGCCGCGTTTCACGCAGGAAACCGGCATCCAGGTGGAGCTGTCGCGCGAGCACATCCTGCGCATGAAGCACCGGCAACTGGCCGAGCTGTCGCAGGCCCGCAGCTCCTTTGACCTGGTGAGTTACGTGGCCACCTGGAAGAGCGAGTACGTGAGCAAGCAGCTGATTCACCCGCTGGCTCCGTTCCTGCAAAACCCGGCGCTGGCCGACCCCGGCTTTGACCTGGCCGATGTGGTGCCCGGCTACCTGCAGAACATCGGTTTGGTGGGCGGACCCAAAGGCTATCTGCCAGGCCCCGGTGCCCGCCTGTACGGGCTCCCCTACGGTGCGGAGACCTCGGTGCTGGCCTACCGGCGCGATGTGTTTGCCACGCTCGCGGTGCAGCCGCCCACCACCTACGCCCAGTTGCGCCAGCTGCTGCCTGTGCTGCGCAGCAAGTCTGGCATGGCGGCGCTGACCTCGCGCGGGCAGATGGGGCACAACTGCGTGCATGCCTGGTTGCTGCACCTCAGCCCGCTGGGCGGGCGCGTGTTTGATGCGCACTGGGTGCCCACCTTCCAACAGACGCCGGGCGTACAGGCGCTGCAGTTGCTCAAAGAGATTGCCGACACCGGCCCCGAGGGCATGGCGAACTTTGGCTACAACGAGATGCTGCACACCTTTCTGGACGGGCGCAGCGCCATGTACCTGGATTCCACCGCCGTCTTCGGTGCGGTGCGCAGCTCCCCCCTGTCCCGGGTGGATGGCAAAGTGGGGTACGCGCTGCACCCGCGCGGTACACGCAGGGCTTCGCAGACCGGAGGGTTGGGGCTGGCCATCGCGCGCACCTCCGAGCGCGCCAACGCTGCGTTCTTGCTGATGCAGTGGCTCACTTCCAAAGCGCAAGACAAGGCGGTCTGCGCATTGGGGGCCGCGCCCTTGCGGCTGTCGACCCTGCGCGACGCAGAGCTGCTGCGCCGTTACCCGGAATTCGCCCTGCTGCGCGAACAACTGCGGTATGCCGACCCCGACTGGCGCCCCATCATCAGCGTGTGGGACGAGATCAACACCGGCCCTCTGGGCGCTGCCGTACACCAGGGCCTCACCGGTGCCGTGCCGCCCGAGCAGGCGCTGAGCGCCATCCTGGGGCGGGTGACTGATATTTTGGTGGCGGGAGGCTACCGCTAAGCCGTCCCTCCGCGCTGGCTAGTAAGTGCCAGGAATCAGGATGCCCTGGTCCACGTTCTGGATGTTGGTGTGGCCGCAAAAGGCCATGGTCACGTCCAGCTCTTTGTGGATGATCTGCAGGGCCTTGGTCACACCGGCTTCGCCCATCGCACCCAGGCCGTAGACCATGGCACGGCCAATCATGGTGCCCTTGGCGCCCAGGGCCCAGGCCTTGAGCACGTCTTGCCCGCTGCGCACACCGCCGTCCATCCACACTTCAATCTGGCTGCCCACGGCCTGCACGATGGCGGGCAGGGCGCTGATGCTGCTGGGCGCGCCGTCCAGCTGGCGGCCACCGTGGTTGCTCACCACAATCGCATCGGCCCCGCTGGCCACGGCCAGCTGGGCATCTTCCACGTCCTGAATGCCTTTGAGGATCAGCTTGCCGCCCCACTTTTCTTTCACCCACTTCACGTCGTCCCAGGACAGGCGGGGGTCGAACTGCTCGTTGGTCCAGGCGGCCAGGGATTTCATGTCGCTGACCGACTCCACATGGCCTACCAAGTTGCGGAAGGTGTGGCGTTTGGTACCCAGCATGCCCAGGCACCAGCGCGGCTTGGTGGCCAGGTTGATGATATTGGCCAAGGTGGGGCGGGGCGGGGCGGTCAGGCCGTTCTTCAGGTCCTTGTGGCGCTGGCCAATCACCTGCAGGTCCAGCGTCAGCACCAGCGCGCTACAGCGGGCAGCGCGGGCGCGCTCAATCATCTTGGTCATGGCCGCGCGGTCGCGCATCATGTAGAGCTGGAACCAGAAGGGCGCAGAGGTGTTCTCGGCAATGTCTTCAATCGAGCAGATGCTCATGGTGGATAGCGTGAACGGAATGCCAAATTTCTCGGCCGCGCGCGCGGCGTGGATCTCGCCATCGGCATGCTGCATGCCGGTCAGGCCCACCGGGGCAATCGCCACGGGCATCTTGGCGGCTATCCCCACCATCTGGGTGGCGGTGGTGCGGTTTTCCATGTTCACCGCCACGCGCTGGCGCAGTTTGATTTTCTGGAAGTCGTCTTCATTGGCACGGTACGTGCCTTCGGTCCAGGAGCCGGAGTCGGCGTAGTCGTAGAACATGCGCGGCACGCGCTTTTCGGCCAGGACGCGCAGGTCTTCAATGTTGGTGATCACGGGCATGGGGTCTCCTGTAGTGGCGCAAATGGTAGCGGCGCAGCGACAAGCGGTGTGTGAAATCGGCCCGCGGTCGATTGAAATTATTTGCGTGGGTCTTGGGCTAGACTGGCCCGCCACAGCGACAGACCACAACAACAGGGAGCGACAGCATGGTGATATGGGGCGCAATCTGGGGGGCCATCGTGGGCTACCTCACCGCAGAGTACGACGAGGAGGTGGGCCTGTTCATCGGTGCCATCCTGGGAGCCATCGCCGGCCTGAGCTTGCGCGCAGCGGTGCGCCGCGAGATCACAGCGCAGCGTGCCCAGGCCCCGGTGGCCGAGGCCATGGCGCCCGCCGCAGTGCCGGAGCAGGCTGCGGGTCCTGCCGCCGCCGTGCCTGTCTCCATGCCTGCCACGCCCGCTCCTGCCGTCGTGCCGGAGCGTCGGCTGCCGCCAGAGCCGGAGCCCGATGAATTTCTGGATGCACCGCCGTCGCATGCACCGAACCCGACGACCGCCCGCGAGCGTGTGGGCCACAGCGAAGACCTGCCCGATACCCCCGAATGGGTGGCGCAGCCGCCCGATGTGCTGATCCGCCTGGTGGCGCAGGCCAAGGGCTGGCTGCTGGGGGGCAACACCATCGTGCGCGCTGGTGTGCTGGTGCTGTTCGTGGGCCTGGCCTTTCTGGCCAAGTTTGCGATGGACAACGCGCTCTTACCGCCCGAGCTGCGCTTGGCCGCCATTGGCGTGGCTGGCATTGGCTTGCTGGTGTTTGGCTTCCGTCTGCGCAGCCGCCAGCCCGACAAGCTGGCCTATGCGCTGACGCTGCAAGGCGCGGGCGTGGCGGTGTTCTACCTCACCGTGTTTGCCGCCTTCCGGCTCTACCAGTTTTTGCCAGCGGGCGCGGCGTTTGCCGTGCTGGGGCTGGTGTGCGCGTTCTCCACCGCCATTGCGCTGTTGCAAAACGCCATGCCCATGGCCTTCATCGGCTTTGCGGGTGCGTTTGCAGCGCCCATTCTGGTGTCCACCGGGCAGGGCGGCCATGTGGGCCTGTTCAGCTACTACCTGGTGCTCAACCTCGCCATCGTGGCCGTGGCCTGGTGGCGCGCGTGGCGGCCGCTGAGTCTGCTGGGTTTTTTTGCCACCTTTGGCGTGGCCACGGCCTGGGGCGCGTTGAAGTACCAGCCTGAACACTTGGCCAGTACCGAGCCCTTCCTCATCGCCTTCTTCGCCATTTACCTGCTGGCCAGCCTGCTGTTCGCACTGCGCCATTCGCTGGCGCCCAAGCAGGCAGTAGACGCCACGCTGGTGTTTGGCACGCCGCTGGTGGCCTTTGGCCTGCAGGCCGCGCTGGTGCAGCACATCGAATACGCCACCGCCTTCTCGGCCTTGGCCCTGGGGGCCTTGTACCTGGGGTTGGGCTGGTGGGCCGTGAAGCGCCAGGGCGCCAACCAGGCCGTGGGCCAGTGGCTGGCCGAGTGTTTTGCGGCGCTGGGGCTGGGCTTTGTCACGCTGGCCGTGCCACTGGCGCTGGATGCACGCTGGACCAGTGCCGTCTGGGCGGCTGAGGGCGCTGCCGTGTACTGGATGGGTCAGCGCCAGGGCCGCTGGCTCGCGCGCCTGGCAGGGCTGGTGCTGCAGGTGCTGGCCGCTGCCAGCTACCTGCACGGGCTGGACCAGATGCACGCCAGTGCCTGGCCGATTGCCAACCCGGCCTTCGTGGGCGCGGTGCTGTTGGCTGCGTCGGCCCTGGCTTTGGCCCATTGGACGCGGTTCGCGGCCACCCCTGCGGTATCGGACTCGGGCGCCAGCCGGCTGCTGGCCACCGTGGAGCAGAAGGCCTCGCCCGTGTTGTTCTGGGTTGGCTTCCTCTGGTGGCAGTTTGCGCTGTTGCACGATATCGAACGTGCCTTGCCTGGGCCGGATGGCAACTGGGCGCCGGTGCTGGGCGCGGCCCTTCAGTCCCACCTGGAGATGCTGGGCTGGTTGCTCAGTGCCTGGGTGGCGCACCGCTTTGCATTGTCCACACGCGCGCAGCCTTGGGCCATCGCGGCTACCCCGGCCTGGTTCTCGCTGCCCATCCTGGCCGTGTTTGCGCTGGAGGGCGTGGTGGCGCTGGACCATGTGTTCCAGGCTTGGGGCTGGTTGGTCTGGCCCGTGGCGCTGGCCTTGCACTTTGTCACGCTCAAGAACCTCGATAGCCTGCCACCCCAGCGCTGGTGGCGTGCGGTGCACACCGGCGGTGTGTGGCTGGTGGCGCTATTGGTGGGCAACCTGCTGGTCTGGGCGGTGCAGCAGGCGCAGTTGCGCGGCACGGCGTGGGCCAGCGTGATCTTTTTGGTGGCCAGTGTGCTGGTGCTGCTGGCGCTGTGCCGCCGCAGTCTGTACGACGCCGGCAGCCGCGTGCGCCAGGCCTGGCCGCTGAATCGCTTTGCCCCTGCCTACCTGTGGCATGCAGCCGTGCCACTGGCCGTGGCGGTAGGCATGGGGGCTGTGCTGGTGGCGGTGTCGTCCGACGGCAATGCGCGGCCCTTGCCCTATGTGCCGCTGCTCAACCCCACCGACCTGACGGTGGCGCTGGCGCTGCTGGCTGCTGCCTTGTGGCTCACGCGTGTGCGCCAGGGCGATTTGCCGGTGCCCGGCTGGGTGCATGACCGGCGCTGGACGCTGTTGCTGTGTGCCCTGGGCTTTGTGGCGGTGAACACCGTGTGGCTGCGCGTGGCGCACCAGTACGCGGGGGTGCCCTGGAATGCCGAGCGCCTGTTCGAGTCCTTCCTGGTGCAGGCCGGTTATTCCATCTTGTGGACGCTGCTGGCCCTGGGCCTGATGCTGGTGGCACACCGCCGCCTTGCGCGCCCGGTGTGGATGGGCGGTGCGGCCCTGTTGGGGCTGACGGTGGCCAAACTGTTCCTGGTGGACTTGAGCAACCGTGGTGGCTCCGAGCGCATCGTGGCCTTTATTGCGGTGGGCGTGATGATGCTGGTGGTGGGCTACTTTGCGCCCATTCCACCCGCCGCCGCGCCGCCTGCGCAAGACGGCGAAGAAGGGAGCGCCGCATGAGCACGCCCCGAATCGCCCGCGCGCTGCTGGCCCTGTGCAGTGTGATCCACATGGCGTGGGCCGCCGACGCGCCCACGCCCGCCGAATTTGCCTGGCGCGGCCAGCTGCTGCTGCCCGCTGGTGCCAGCCTGGTGCGGGCCGAGCTGCCGGTGGAGGCCTTGCTGCGCATGCAAAACGCTGCGGGCCACGATGTGCGTGTGTTCAACGCCGACGGTGCTGTGGTGCCCTATGCATTGCTGCGCCCGGCCGACCTGGAGCGCAGCGCCCCGGCCGTGCAAACCCGGGCCTACCCGGCCTACCCCTTGTTTGCCACCGCCGCTGGTGCACCGCCCGCACGCGGTGCGGTGGAGGTGCGCGTGTCGGCGGATGGCGCCAGCACCGGCAGCGCCTGGGTGCGCTGGAATACAGCGGCTAAGGCCGGTGACAAGGCCAGTGCCGCACTGCCTGCCGATGCGCAGCCGTTGCAGGCCGCCCTGTTTGACACCCGGGCCGAGCAGCACACGCTGTCCGCGCTGCGCCTGAAGGCCGAGCTGCCACGCAATACGCTGGTGCACCTGCAGCTGGAGAGCAGTGCCAACCTGCAGGGCTGGCAGAGCGTGCCGGTGAAAGGCCCGCTGTTCCGTTTTGACGGGGCCGACGCGCCCAACAGCATGGTGCTGGAACTGCAGCAGCCACTCGATGTGAAAGGTCGTTACCTGCGCCTGGGCTGGGCCGGGCAGGACGGCGTGCAGGTCAGCGCGCTGACCGGCCAGGTGGCCACGCCCCACACGCAGCCCCCGCGTGTGCGCGCCGCCTTGCCGGCTGGCGCGGCCGATGGCAACAGCCTGGTGTGGACGCTGCCTTTTGCCACACCGCTGATGGCGTTGCACTTGCAAGCCGCACAAGACAACACCCTGGTGCCGGTGCGTATTTCGGGCCGCAGTGATGCGACCCAACCTTGGCGGGCGCTGGCGTCCACCGTGGTCTACCGCCTGGACACCGTGGGCCAGGGCAGCAGCAACCGTGCATTTGCCCTGCCAGCCACCCCGGTGCGCGCGTTGCGGGTGGAGGCCAGCAACGGCCAGCCACTGCCTGCGGGCGGACTGCATGCCACGGTGGAATTTGCGCCCTTGCAACTGGCGCTGCTGGCCTCGGGCCCCGGGCCGTTCACGCTGGCCGTAGGCCGGACCAACACGCCGTCGGCTGCGGTGGAGGCCGGTGTGTTGGGGGCGGTGTCACCGGCCAAGCTGGCCGAACTGCCCGCAGCCGCGGTGCAGCAGCTGCGGGCCGACCCACCCGATGCCCCCCAGCTCTGGGCTGCCAAACTGCTGCCCAGTGGTGTGAGCCTGCGCACGGCAGCGCTGTGGCTGGTGCTGGTGGTGGGGGTGTTGGTGCTGGCGGGAGTGGCCTACGCCCTGATCCGCCAGATCACTGGCTCAAAATGATCTGCGCAATGACACCGGTGGCGATCGCGATCAGCACATAGTCCGCGCCCACCTGCACCCACTGGTGGCCGCGGCGTGGCGCGGGCAGGTGGTGGCCGTAGTAGTTGTTCACCACATAGATAGGGCGGCGGTATTCGTAGGGCAGGTAGCCGCCCCGGCGGAAGTCGGGCCCGCGGGCGCCGTAGTAGCCGGGGTGGCCATCCCAGCGGCTGTAGCCCCGGTTGTCACGGCGCTCATCGTGCCGGTTGTCGTAGCGCTCATCCCGGCGATCATCGCGGTCGTCGTTGCGGCCACGGCCGTTGTCGTGGCGTCCCCGGTCCTGCTGGCTCCAGCGTTCGTCGTCCGGCCCGTGTCGACCACGGCCTTCGGCCTGCGCCAGGGTGCCAAACCCCATGCTGGCGATGACGATGGTGCACACAATGGCGGTGGATTTCATAAGGTGCCTATGGAAGTGAAGGAGCTTGCATGGTCCCCCGCGCAGGTAACGGGCGTGTAAAGCCTTTGCGCTTTTGTGCAAGCAATGGTTGCACCCTGTGCTGCCCCATTTATGAACAAAATAGGCCTCTAGCCCTCGTGGAATATGCGCAAGCAGCTACTAAATTTATAGCGGTTTGCAGCCCACCTGCCCGGGGCTTATTCGTCAAACAAGCCCGGTCCGTTGAAGCGGGCCCGCTCGGCCAACAGCATGCGCAGCTTGGTGTCCATGCCGCCGGGGGCCGAGAAACCACCTGCCCCGCTTTGGGCGGCCAGGATGCGGTGGCAGGGCACCACCGGGGCAAACGGGTTGGCACCCAGGGCCTGGCCCACGGCGCGTGCCGCACCGGGCTCGCCCAGCAGGTGCGCCAGCTCGCCGTAGGTCAGCGTCTCCCCGGGCGGGATGCTGCGCGCCAGCGTGTAGACGCGTTGGTAAAAAGGTGGCACACCCTCCATGTCCAGCACCAGGTGGCTCAGGTCGCGCGGCTCGGTGGGCGCACCGGCCAGCAGGGCCGCGATGGCATCCATGGCGGTTTGCACATCGGGTGGCGGTGCAGCTTCGGGCGCGTGGGGAAAACGGGCCTGCATGCGCAGGCGCGTGGTGGCTTCATCGGCCTCGGGCAGTTGCACGCCGGTCAGGCCCTGGGGGCCCCAGGCAATGCCGCAGTGGCCCAGCGCGGTGGCAAACAGGGCGAAGGCGGTGGTGGGCATGGCCGGGGCTCAGATCGCCTTGTGCACCACCGCGCCCTGGAACAGATAGGGCAGGCGCGGGCCGCGCTCACCGGGGACGCCGCCTTTGTCTTCCACACTGATGGCGAGTTGTGCCACGCCCTGCAGGGCGTCGGCCCGGGCGGGCAGTGCCAAGGTGCCGGCTTTGCTGGCCAGCACCCCCAGCGACTGGGGTGCCTGCCCCAGGCGCAGCGCCCAGAGTTGCATGCTGTCCTCGCGGCCTTCCTTCACCCCATTCAGGCGTTGCAGTTGCAGCACGCCACTGGACGGGTCCTGGGTGACCAGCAGTGCCGGGCTTTGTGTGCTGTCCAGCAGCACCGCCAGCGTGCGGATTTGGGGTTGTTGTGCCAATTGCTGTTGTTGGTGGGCAATCTGGGCTTTGAACTGCTCGAACATGCTGGCCGTGCCAGCGATCAGCGTGGCCAGCAACACCGCCAGGGTGATGGCCCCGGCGCGCCACCAGGGGCTGACGCCTGTGCGTGCTGGGGCAGGGCTGGTGGTGGTGGGAGTCGTTTCGGTCATGGGTGTGGAAGTGGGCTGGTGCAGGTGTGCATCGTAGTCCCTTGCGCAGCTATGCGTGTCGTCACTTAGCCAGCGGCGTGCAGTGCCTGCCCAAGGGTTTGCGCGCCCGGTGCATAGGCCGCCAGGCCTGCGCCCACCAGCGCCACAAACAAGGCAGTCAGCGCGAAGGGCAACACGGTGCGGCGAAACGCGGTGCTGAGCCAGTGGCTGCTGTCGGCATTGCGCAGGCGGCGGTACAGCGTGTACGAGAGCACACCGTCAAACAGCAACTCGGCAAACAAGGCAGGCGCCAGGTACACCACATACAGCGACGCAAACGCCAACCCGATGGCCAAGGCGATGGCCAGCAGCGGAATGGCGAATTCATCGGCATCGCCCACCGAGCCCACCGCATCGCCCACAGAGGACAACACACCGGGCTCGTCGGCAGGCAGTGCCGTGGATGCGTCAAAGTGGCCGCTGGCGCCACCACCCACAAAGTCTCCACCGCCGCCACTGGGCAGCGGCGCCTCGCCAGCACCACAGTTGCCACTGCGGGGCAGCGCCAAGTCCACCACATCGGGCAGCAGGTTGTAGTCCTGCGCCTGGGTACGCAGCCACAGCCATAACAGGCCCAAAAACACCAGGTAGCCGCCCGCCAGCGCTGCGGGGTAACGCAGTGCCATCTGGTCCATGCCCAAGGCCAGCAAGAGGACGGACAGCAGCCAGCCGGCCGCACCGGTGAGCGCCACGATGAGGCCCATCTGCAGGCGTGGGTAGGTGTCTTGCTCCAGCTGGTGCTGCAGGCGCACGATGGCCAGGGATCGGGTCAGGCGGATGTGGCGGGGCATGGCGGATGGCTCCGTGGTTCAACGGCGGGGGGCGGTGGTTGGCGGGGTTTTGACACCGGCCCCGCGTACTTCAAAACGCACCTCGTCCAGCACCTGGCCTTTGGCATCGGTAATCTGGATGAGATGCCGGCCGGGCCAGATCGGCCACTGCGCGGTGTTGCCTTTGGCTACCGGCTTGCCGTCCACCAGCCAGCGCAGGTTGCTGCCCTCGGCTTGCAGCGTCAGGCGCTGCGCTTTGGGGGGGATGTCGGGGTCCAGGGCGATGATGGTGCCGTGGGTGGGGGCGGTGATGCGGGCAGTGGGTGCAGCGCCAGATTTCAAGCCTTTTTGGCCCCCAGCCCTCGTGGATATTGCGCGAGCAGCTCCTGAATCCATAGCAAATGTAGCTTGCTGCGTGCCGTCCACAAACCACTCGGTGCGCGCCGCCTCCAGGCTGGGGGTGTTGTTGGCAGGGGCAAATTGCACCGTTTTTTGCACCAGGCCTGTGGGGGGCTTGGGCGCACGGCTGGCTTGCTTGGCATGCAAGAAGTTCATCACCGCGGCCCAGATGGGCGCCGCACCCGTGGTACCGCTGACGTCCCACATGGGCGCGCCGCTGGCGTTGCCTACCCACACGCCCACGGTGTAGCGCTGGCTGTAGCCCACGGCCCAGTTGTCGCGCATGTCTTTGCTGGTGCCGGTTTTGACCGCGCTCCAGAAACGCGTGGCCAGCACGCTGTCGGTGCCAAAGGTGCGGGCGCGGGCCATGGGGTCACTCAGGATGTCGCCCACGATGAAGGCTGCACGCGGGTCCAGTGCCTGGGGGGCCGGCGCTGGCTTGCCGGGCAGCAGGGTGGTGGGGCTGGCCCGCCCGCCATTGGCCAGCGCACGGTAGGCGTTGGCCAGGTTCAGCAGCGAGACCTCGGCACTGCCCAGCGCCAGGCTGTAGCCGTAAAAGTCGCCACTCTCGGCCAGCGGCAGGCCCAGGCGCACCAGTTGCTTCTGGAAGGCATCGGGCGAGACCATCACCAGCGTGCGCACCGCCGGTACGTTGAGCGAGGCGCCCAGCGCGGTGCGCGCCGACACCCAGCCTTTGAAATGCCGGTCGTAGTTCTGCGGGATGTAGAGGCCGCCCGTGGTCTGGATCTGTGTGGCCGAGTCTTCCAGCAGCGAGGCCGCGGTGATGCGCCGCTCGGCAATGGCTTGCGCATACAGGAAGGGTTTGAGCGTGGAGCCGGGCTGGCGCAGTGCGGTCACCGCGTCCACATCGGCTGCGTTGCTCAGCGGCCCGCTGGAGCCGACCCAGGCCAGCACCTCGCCGGTGGCGTTGTCCAGCACCAGCAGGGCGGCATCTTCCACATGGCGGCCTGCCAGTTCGCGCAGGTGGCTTTGCAGCGTTTGCACCGCAAAGCGCTGCAGCGGGGCGCGCAGGGTGGTGCGGATAGCCGCCCTTCGCGCTGCGCCTGGCCCGTCCTGAGCAGGGCGAACGGATGCGAGTTGCCGCGCCACATGCGGGGCAATACCTTCGCTGGCGGCGTAGTCGCGCCGCTGCAGGGCGCCGGTCACAAACAAATCCAGCGCGGCACAGTTGGCAGCCGCAGTCTCCAGGCTTTTGAGCACACTGCAGGCGCGCTGCACCACCTGTGGCTCTTTGGCGTTGGGCGCGCGCACCAGGGCGGCGGCCACGGCGGCTTCGCGGTTGTCCAGGCCGTGGGCGGCTTTGCCAAACAGGGTCTGGCTCAGCGCATCGATGCCCACCAGCTCGCCACGGAACGGCACCAGGTTCAGGTAGGCCTCCAGAATCTGGTCCTTGCGCCAGCCACGCTCCAGGCTCTGGGCCGAGAAGGTTTGGCCCAGCTTCTGCACCACGCTGCGCCCGCCGCTGCCGCGCCGCAAGTCTTCGTCCAGCAGACCGGCCAGCTGCATGGTGATGGTGGAGGCGCCGCGCGTCTTGGTGTTCCACAAATTGGCCCAGGCTGCGGCGGACACGGCGCGCCAGTCCACCCCGCTGTGTTCGTAAAAGCGTTTGTCCTCCGACAGCACCAGCGCTGTGCGCAGGGCAGGGGAGATGTCGGCCAGAGCTACCCACTGGCCACGCCGCACCGTGGCGTCGGTGCGCAGGCGGTGCAGCAGCTCGCCGTCGCGGGAAAGGATCTGGGTGTCGGAAGGCTGGTAGCCCGCTTTTGTTTCATTAAAAGTGGCTGTGTTGCCCGTGGATTGTGCGCAGACAGCTACTAAAAATATAGCAATCAGCGTGCCCGGTCGCCCCCGAAGTAGTCGTTTCTGCAACGTGTTCGTTCCCGTTTCTGTATGCCGCGTAGCACGCAATAGGTTGGCTACGCATGCGCAAGTATTACCTCGCGGGACCCCGTGGAGACCCCGATGGGGAAGGAATGTGCATGAGCTTTTAAAAATATCATTTCAATCAATATTTGACTTTATTGATAAAAGTGATAAATTAAATGCAGCAAACAGCAAATTTATATCCAGATCATGGCTATCAATTACCACCAACCCTCCGTAAACGCGCTTTTCGATGCGATGCCGTGGCCGATTCTGACCTTCGGCGTCAATGGATTGATCAGCTATGCGAACAAGGCTGCCAAGGTGCATCCCGGCAAGCCGGTAGACGCCATGAGCGGGAAGCCTGTCATCAAGTCCCTGGTGAGGGATGTGGCGCTGAACAAAGTAAAACTTCCCTACAAAGTTGACGTTGAGTTGGCGGATGGGAATCGTGTTGCCGGCATGTTCATGGCGGGCCCTTGTGGATTGGATATTGCCTTTGTCATCCAGGATGCCACGGAACAGGCCAGCCGGGAGACCCAACTGCGCGGCCTGCCGGACATCATTGCGCTGCTTCGCGATGAAGTGGGCCCCCCCTTGCGCAAGCTCTCCGGTCTGCTGGGCTCGCTGCCCGAAAGTTCTGAGCTTGCTGCATTGGAAGAGGCCGCAGGTGCGCTGGACCAACGGCTTCGGCGTTTGGCTGACCTGATCGCCGTGTTCGGCGACGAGGTGCTGATTACCACGGACCGTATCGAACTGTCGGAGGTTGTTCAGTCAGTCTGTGCGGAACTGACACCTCGCGCAACTGCCAAAAAGGTGCTGATTCAAATTACGGAGCCTTCGCAGGTGCTTCCGCCCATCTATGGCAATGCCAATCTCATTCGGCGTGCTTTTTTCGAGTGTTTTGACAACGCAATCACCCACTCCCGCAGAGAGGTCAACAGCCAGCAACAGCTGTTGGTCAAAGTCGCCTACACACTGACCGGAGAACATGTGCTGATCACGGTGCGCAATTTGGGGGCCATTCCTGAAGAGGAGCGGGGTGTGGAAACCCGTGATGTATTCACGAAATCGCCCAACCTCCCAGCCAATGACACCAAAGGCAGATTGGGCCTGCCGCTGGTGAGCCGCATCGTGGGGCTGCATGGGGGCAACATCCGTGTTGCGGCAATGGGGGATGACGAGACGCGGGTCATGATGGAGTTCCCCACAGGGGCCCCTTTGCGCGGGCAAGCACAGCTCGATATTGCCCAGGCGCAGCGCTATGCCGCGGATCTGGCCCAACTTATGTCACGCCGTAAAAAGGAGGCAGCATGAAACGCAGTGCCTTGATTGTTGACGATCAGGTCGATATCAGGAGTCTTTTGCTTGTGACCATGGAGTCCGAGGATTTCGACCTCCATGAAGCCGACAACGGAGAAGACGCCTGGCGCATTGCGCAGAACCTGCGCCCCGCCATCGTGCTCCTCGATGTGATGATGCCTGGGGCACTGGACGGGTACCAGGTGTGCCAAAAAATAAAGACCGATGCCACCCTGCAATCCATGACCAAGGTCATCCTGCTGACGGCCCGGGGCCAAAGAACGGACATCGAAAGAGGCGAGGCCGTGGGGTGTGATGCCTACCTGGTGAAACCATTCAGCCCGATAGAACTGCTGGATACCGTCGACAGATTGCTGGCAAAACCATGAAAAAACACCTCCTGCCCTCTTCCATTCGCCGTTCCATGCTGGGGGCCGGCATCGGCTTGGCAGCGCATTGGGCCTTGCCGGCCATCGCCGCCACGCCACAGCCCACCACGGGCCGTCGCGCCTTGCGCCTTGCGGTGGTCCCCCAGCTAACCGCCATTGAAATGAGCCGGTACTGGTCTCCCATAGTGGATGCCCTGGGGCAAAGCGGCATCCCCTGTGAGCTGGTGGTGTATCCATCGATCGCGAGTTTTGAAGCCGAGTTTCTGAGCGGGAAGGCCGATCTTGTCTTCTTGAACCCCTACCACATGGTCATGGCGCACCGTGCGCACCGGTACGAACCCTTGTTGCATGACGCGCGAGGCTTGGAGGGGGTTTTGCTGGTCAGCGCAGATGGGCCTATCGAGCGGATTGAGCAATTGAAAGGGCAGCGGATATCGTTTCCAGCGCCCAATGCGTTCGCCGCAAGTCTCTACATCCGGTCGGTCCTCGATGTGAAGCACCATTTGTCGTTCGAGGCCCACTATGCCCAGAACCATCGCAATACATTACGCCAGGTCCTCCTCGGCGACTCCATGGCCGCGGGCTTGGTGAAAACCACGCTGGAGAAAGAAGCACCAGAGGTGCAGCAGAAATTGCGCACCATTTACACCACGCCATCTTTGGCTCCGCACCCCTTGGCGGTTCACCCGCGTGTTTCTCGCTCTGTCAGAAATGCCATTACGGAAGTGCTGCTGGGTCTTGCCGCAGCTCCGCAAACACAGGCACACATGGCAGGGATACAAATGCCCAACCCAGTCCTTACCAGTTACGCAACGGACTACGCTCCATTTGAACAACTGCACATCGACAAGTACGTCATCCTGGAGTGAACGTTATGGACGCTGTATCGCGACTTAAAGCCTTGATTGAGCCGCCGTACAGCTTGCGTGCAGCCATCATGGCGGGCGCAACGGTCGTCATCGTGGTCCTTGGCTCCGTTTTTGCCGCGTTTGCTTACAACCGGCTGGAAGCGGTGACGTGGACCAACGCAAAAAACTGGTCTGAATCCATGGCCCACCTCGTGGCCAACGGCAATGCCAGCGCCGTGATTCTCAATGATGTGGCCGCCATTGAATCCAATTTGCAGCAAGTTGCAGAGCTTCCCGGTATCGACCGGATCGCCGTGTACCGGGCGGATGGTCGGCAGTTGGTGGTGGCCTTCAAGCAGAACGAAGAGATTCGATCGGAAGTCGGCGGCAAGGCGCGCATGGCGATCCCTTTGAATAGCGCGTCAAATGTGCCCGGAGTTACGTACGAAAATTACTACGAAGCGTGGGCCCCTGTTTTGATACACGATGAGAACCCCAGCGCCTGGGTTCAAGTGCATTTCAGCCTCAGCCAAAGAAACACTGAATTGCGCCAACTGTGGGTCATGTCTGGCTTGGGCATTGCGTTGTTGGTGGTCCTGGTTATCGCCAGCCTCCAATACATCACGGCGCGTGTGTTGCAACCCATTCGGGCACTGTCGCTTTATGCACAGGAGATGCCCACGCACATTGGCAGTCAAATTCAGGTTTCACACAACACGATTGAAGTCGGACAACTCGGTACGGCGCTTAATGAGGCTAGCAGAGGCATTGCAGAGCACATCGGCCGCACCCAAGCGATTGTCAATACCGCCTCGGAGGCCATCATCGGGCTGGACTCGCAAGGGAGGATTGCGACCTTGAATCCCGCCGTCAGCAGCTTCTTTGGGCGTCCAGAGGAAAGCATGCTGAGCCAGTCGGTTGAAAGCTGTGTGCCGGGGCTCAGCGTGCAGGCCTTGGAGGAGATGTTCGATCAGTCGAGTGCTTATCTCTCTGGGGTCAATCGCGTTGTCCGGAAAGAATTTTTCGGGACGCGTGCGGATGGGACTCTGTTCCCCGTCGAGATCTCACTGGGCGCCGTGGCAAACATCGAAGGCTTGCGATACGTCTGCATCATGCGCGACGTAACAGATGAACGCGCCGCGCTGGAATTTACCGAGCTGTACGAGCGTGCCCTTGCTTGCAGTCACAACTCGGTTTTCATTACGAATGCAAAGCTTGAGCATCAGCCCATTGTCTATGTCAACGATGCTTTTCAGGCCATGCTGCAACTCCCTCTGCACCAGATACTTGGAAAGAACATGGAGGAATTGGTCAGCATGGACTCCGATGCGCGGGCGCTCAAAGAATTGCGACTCGCAATGTCTGAGCAGCGCATCGCCAACGTGACGTTGCACAAGACCTTGCCGAATGGCACAAAGCGGACCGTCGAGCTGTCACTCTCTCCCGTGAGGTCGGACAAGGGAACGCTCACCAACTTCGTGGGTATTGTTTTGGATGTGACTGCGCGGGTGTTGGCCGAGGAAGCCATCGCGAAGCGTCGTGCGCAGCTGGATGCAATCTTCAGCCTCAGTCCGGATGGGTTCGTGCTTTTTGATGCCAACGATTACATGGTGTTTGCCAATCCCGCGTTCGAGCGAATGACGGGTTGGAGTTGGGCCGAAAGCGCTCCGCCTGTGCACATGAATGATTTTGAAACCATGATGCGTGCCCTCTGCGATGACGATCAGGCGGCCTTGTCTTTGAGCGCCAACACCTCCGACGACCAGCCGTGGCAAGCGCGATTGCATCTGACGCGCCCGCAAACCCGGGTTGTGCAGGCACAGTCGCGCAGGAATATTGCCGGGCGCAGTGAAACCATTTTGTACTTCCGCGATGTCACGCATGAAGATGCCGTGGATCGGATGAAAAGTGAATTCCTGGCGGCCGCTGCACATGAGCTGCGTACCCCCATGGTCAGCATCTTTGGCTTTACAGAGTTGCTACTCAAACGGAAATTTACGCCTGAGCGACAGGCTGACATGTTGCAGACCATTCATCGCCAGTCCGGCTTGCTGGTGAAGATGATCAACGAACTGTTGGATCTGGCACGCATTGAATCGCGTGGTGGGCTGGATATGCAGATTGATGCGCACCCATTGACGGAGCTCGTCGAAAACAGTGTGAAGGGGCTTATGCGCACCGACACGGAGCGCCAGGTGCAGGTGGGCGTCACGCCGGATGTTTTGGTGTTGATTGACCCTGAAAAGATGCAGCTCGCCATGAACAACTTGCTGAGCAATGCCTTCAAATATTCACCACATGGTGGCACGGTGTGTCTGCAATCGCGCATTGAGCACAACGAAGGCAACGGCTTTGTCGTGATCGAGGTCAGTGACCAAGGGATAGGCATGTCACCCGAACAGCTGGAACGGGCATTTGAGCGCTTCTACAGGGCGGATGCGTCGGGCAACATACCCGGGACCGGGCTGGGCCTGAGCTTGGTCAAGGAGGTTGCCGAGTTGCACCAAGGCCGGGTCACCTTGTCCAGCACATTGGGCTCTGGAACTACCGCCCACCTGTGGATTCCGCTGGCCACCAACAAACCCTTGGCCTTGTCCAGGGACTGAAGGCTCCACGGGGTGTGGAGAACTGCGCGGCGGCGCGGGTCGAAAATTCGAGTTTCTCTGTGCCTGTAGCCTTGGTGACCTTGCGTACAGCCGGGCATGGCGTGTACCCGTAAACTGAACCGGTTTGCAACTCGCTGATTCTTTTTAACCCATGTCCTCCGCTGCACCCCTGTTCCAGCCCTTCGCCTTCAAGGGCCTCAAACTCGCCAACCGCATTGTCATGGCACCCATGACACGTTCGTTCTCGCCCGGTGGGGTGCCTACGCCCGCAGTGGCCGAGTATTACCGCAAGCGGGCTGCTTCGGCCGTGGGCCTGATCGTGTCTGAAGGCACGGTGGTGCAGCGCCCATCCGCCGCCAATGACCCCGATGTACCGCACTTCTGGGGCGATGCCGCGCTGGCCGGCTGGCAAGACGTGATCAACACCGTGCACAGCGCCGGTGGCGTGATGGCGCCGCAGCTCTGGCACGTAGGCGCTGCGCGCAACGCACGCACCACCTGGACTGCGCCACCGCCCGTGGATTCACCCTCCGGCCTGTCGCGCCCTGGCAAGCAGTTTGGTGCACCCATGAGTGATGCCGACATTGCCGACACCATTGCCGCCTTTGCCAAGGCCGCCGGCGCGGCCAAGCGCCTGGGCTTTGACTGCATCGAGCTGCATGGCGCGCATGGTTACCTGATCGACCAGTTCTTCTGGGACGGCACCAACCAGCGCGACGACCGCTTTGGCGGCAGCGACCTGGTGGCGCGTGGCCGCTTTGCGGCCGACATTTTGAAAGCTGTGCGCGCGGAGGTGGGACCCGACTACCCGGTCATCATCCGCCTGTCGCAATGGAAGCAGCAGGACTACAGCGTGCGCATGGCGCAAAACCCCGACGAGATGGCCGCCTGGCTGCAACCGTTAGCCGACGCAGGCGCCGACATCTTCCATTGCTCGCAACGCCGCTTCTGGGAGCCAGAGTTTGATGGCTCGGATTTGAACTTTGCGGGCTGGGCCAAGAAGCTCACGGGCCGCCCCACCATCACCGTGGGCTCGGTGGGCCTGAGCGGCGAGTTCATCGCGGCCTTTGGTGGCGAAAGCTCCAAACCCGCCTCGCTGGACGAGCTGATGCGCCGCTTCAACCGCGGTGACTTCGATCTGGTGGCCGTGGGCCGCGCGCTGATCAGCGACCCGGACTGGGCGCTGAAGGTGCGCGAGGGGCGCATGGCCGAGCTGTCGGACTTTTCGCCGGCTGCCTTGGCGAGCTTGGTGTAAGTACAACCAGTCAGGGAGACATCACATGCAAAAGGCACATCGTCGCAAACAGGTGTGTGTATTGGGTAGCGCGGAGCCAGGCTCTGCGGCGTATGAACTGGCAGGCGAAGCCGGTCGCCTGATGGCGGGCCTTGGCATCACGGTGGTCAGCGGTTGCGGCAGCCCAGCCACCCGCCATGCCGCCGAGTGCGCAGTGGCGGCGGGCGGGCAGGTGCTGAGCATCATCCCCGAGGGTGAGATGCCGCCGCCCGATTGGCCCGCCACCGTGGTCGTCCCCTCGGGGGTGGGCGATGCACGCAATCTGTTGATGGCCCTGGCGGGCGATGCCTGCCTGGTCATAGGCGGGCGGGCCGGCACCATTTCGGAGGTGTGCCTGGCCTGGCTGCACAAACGGCCTCTGTTGCCGCTCACGGGCTGCGGCGGTTGGTCGGACCAACTGGAGCAGAACCCGCCGGACGAACGCAAAAACTCGCCCATCCTGCCGTGGAGCAGCGTGGCCGAGTTGGAGGCCCGGTTGCGGTCCTTGGGCCTTGCCTAGTGCCCGTGGCGCTTCACATCAGGTAGACGGCCACCAAGCCCAACACAGCGGGCACGGTCTGGATGTACAGAATGCGCTTCATCACCGTGACCGCACCCCAAATACCCGCCACAGCCACGCAAGCCAAGCCAAACACGGCAAAGGCTTTGGCAATCGCCGGGTCGGGGTAGACCAGGCCCAGCAGCAAGGCGGCTGCCAGAAAGCCGTTGTAGCAACCCTGGTTGGACATGGCCACGGCGCGCGACTCCACTTCGGCCTGCGGAATGCCGAACACCTTGGCGCCGCGTTTCTTGAACAGCACCGTCTCCAGCAAAAAGATGTACACGTGAATCAGGCAGACCAGTGCGATGAGGACGAGGGCGAGGATGTGCATGGAAAGTCTCGGTTGATGGAATGCTGCTGAGAATACATAATCACGTTATGTTTGTAAAGAAGCCTCTTGTCGCCCACGTTACCCATGGCTGAAACCCCCACCAAACGCGATGGTCGCAAAGAGAACGCCAGCGCCACCCAGGCCGCATTGCAGAACGCCGCGCTGCGCTGGTTCAGCGCGCAGGGCTTTGAGAAGGCGCCGGTCGGCAGCATCTGCGCCGATGCCGGTGTGACCGTGGGCGCGCTGTACCACCACTACGGCGACAAGAAAGGCCTGTTTGCCGCCGTGGTGGAGCAGGTGGATGCGGGGCTGGTGCAACAAGCCCTGGCCGCACGCCAAGCCGTCATCGCCAGCGGCGGCAGTGCCTGGGATGCGTTTCTGGCCTCCATCGCCACCGTGCTGCAGGCTGGCACCAATGCACCGCTGCGCCGCCTGATGCTGGTGGACGCACCCGCGGTGCTGGGCGCGCAGGTGTGGGGTGAAATCCGCCAGCGGCAGGGCCTTGGCGCCATGCGCGGCAGCATCGCAGCCATCCAGGCGCATGGCATTTTTCAGGGGCACGATGCAGAGCGTTTGGCGCGCATCGTGTTGGGCGCGCTTTATGGCGGCATGGATTCACTGCCGGACGATGAGGCAGGCGTGCAGGATGCGCTGGCCGACACCCGGCAATGCCTGGTGGCCATGCTGGACGGATTGCGCAACAAGGACACGCTATGACGGTACAAACCATTCTTGAACTTGGCGCTGAGAGCAGCCGCGTGCTGTGTATCGAAGATGACCGCGTCGTTCTGGAGCAAGACCTACCGCTCGGCACCGCATCGCTGGCCCGCCAGTGGATGCGGCACACACCGCCCACGCCGCTGGACATCGAACACGCCATCGAGCAGACCGAAGATGTGGTGATGCCGCTGGCTGCGAAGCTGGTGCGCACAGAGCAATTGCAGTTGCGCGGGTCAGGCGCAGCGTTGATTCTGCAAGGTGTGGGCGCTGCGCCGGATGTCGCGCTGCCATGGAATCTGGATGAGGTGGAAGACCTCTTCAACCGCATCGCCATGGTGAGCCAGGGGCGGCCCAGCGGGCAGGAGGCATTACCTACGGCGCCGGAGTTTTATGCGGCGATGGTGATACTGCGGGAGTGCTTGCACCATTTGCGGTTTGGTGAAGTGCTGCTGGCATAGAAGTTTGCATCCAACATGCGCCTCACAGTGCTTCGCTATTTACTGTCACTGTGGGCTGGTATCGCCCTTGCCCCAAGCGGCTGACGCGCGTGGTGGGGTGATGGGGGTAGTTGATAATCTCATTCCCTACATTCGGAGAAGTTATGAAATTTTTGCCAACAGCCTCATTGGCTGCGTGTTTGCTCTTATCGGCGCAAGGTGCCCATGCCGATATCACTGACAGCTGCAACAAATTCAAAACCAGCTACGACAAAACCTATTGTGTTGCCAAGCTGTTCTTGGAATCGGACAATGAGCTGAACATGGTCTACACAGAGCTGCGCAAACCGCTCAAAGACAATGTCAAACAGCAGCTCACCGAAACGCAGCGCGATTGGATTAAATATCGGAATGCGGCTTGTGAGAGTTCGGGGTCGATCGACGTAGGCTGCAACTACAAAGTCAACCGTGAGCGCACGGAGTACCTGCGTGACCGTGCCCGGGAGTGCAAAACCGGCAACTGCAACGATGCTGCCATCTCGAAGAAATCGTGGGAATAAGTAACGTCAGCACCTAGGCGGCAATGCATGCTGCTGCGTTATTTCAAGAGGTGTGGCGCACAGACACTTTTGTGTTTGTGCGTTTTTTTTGCCTATTCCAAACCAAGTGAATCTACGGACGTACTGCAGGCCGTAGGCAAGCCATTCGTCGTCGTGATAGATCCAGGCCATAACCCCAAGCAACCTGGCGCATTGGGAGCTCGGGGTATCCACGAAGTCACCTACAACGACGCACTGAGCAAAAAACTTGCCACAGCCTTGCAAGTCATTGGAGTGCAAGTGCTGCTCACGCGCGCAGCCACCGAAGAAATTAGCTTGGACGGGCGGGCCGAACTTGCAAATACCCAGCAAGCAGATTTGTTTTTGGCACTGCACCACGACTCGGCGCAGCTGAAATATCTGAACAAAATTGAAGTCAATGGCGCGTTGGCCTATGAGACGAAGCAGCCCATTTCCGGCTACTCCATTTTCGTGTCCAAGCTCAACCCCAAGTTTTCACAAAGCTATCGGTTTGCCAAACTATTGGGACAAGAGATACACGCCCTGGGTAGGCTGCCCACGCTGCACCACGCAGAGCCCATCGCGGGCGAGAACCGCGAACTGCTGGATACCAACTTGGGCATTTACAAATTTGATGAACTACTGGTTTTGAGAAAAACCATAGTCCCCGCTGTGCTGTTGGAGGTGGGCGTCATCGTAGATCCGGTGGATGAAAAGTATGTGGCCGACAACGCCAAGCAAGATGCCATCGTGCAGGCCATCGTTGCCGCGGTGGACGCATTTCAGCACTGACAAGCTGTTTTAACTTCCTTTCGGCGATATGAGACCCACGGTTCCGCGCTATTTACTTTCGCTACTGACTGGCATCTTCATTGCCCTCTTCGCAACGCCCGCATTGGCTACCAGGCAGTGCCCACCCGAGTTCGGTGAGAAAAGTGTCATCGTCCTCATCGTCGGCTGGGCCGTAGTCGCTACGGGGTTCGTTGTGGGTTCCATGCTGATGCGCTACGTTTTTCTTCGCTCACGCAACCGGACATGGCTTTCGCAGACGCTCATTCTGCTCACTGGCATGGCTGGAATGTTTTTCGCGTGGTTCCTCGGTCTACTTGTTGCGTTCAACGGTTTTTTTCTCACCTGCTGAACGCGATACCCCCCGGGCGCCAAGTCGGATGAAATGTTGCAGAACTCTGGGTGAGGTGGAAGACCTCTTCAACCGCATCGCCATCGTCAGTCAAGGCTGCCCCAGCGGACAGGAGGTTTTGCCTACCGCGCCGGAGTTTTATGCGGGGATGGTGATTGTGAGGGAGTGTCTGCACCACTTGCGATTTACTGGCGTGGTGATCGGGGGCCTTTTCCGTCTCCCCCATTGAAAACGCTCAACTCACGGGATATCAAATCGCATAGATCAAGAACTTCCTCATCTCGAAGAATCGCTTTAAACGGAGATGGGAATCTGGCAAGCAGCAGGTGCTGCCCACTGGGGCCGCTGAGATGAAGTGACCATCCCATGTATCGGACAAATGGACTGGCGTACACCCGTGTGAAGTCTCTAAGAGATACGGTCTTGGATTTTCGAAACGGATTTAGGTGCGAGTAGAAAAAAGTCGCCTCTTTGTTGCTAAAAGAAACGACAACTTTCTCTACCCTGTTTGTCCACCAGATTCCCACCAGCAGAGCAATGAAAATCGCCAGTCCGGCACCGAGAGCCAAAGCATGAGCGGCAGCGGCAAAAACAACTGCACCAATTTGAAAAGTTGCTATGAAGAAAACCCACGGGTTTCTCCGATTAAGAATCGTAATTTCTTCGGGTTTTGATTGATTCATGTGCTGATTAATAGATGCCATCACTTCGCCCCTACCACCTTCACCTTCATATTCGGCGCCTCCCCAAACATCTCCGGCGCATACATCGCTTCCACGCGTGAGGGGGGCAGCGAGAACTCACCGACGTTGTTCAGGCGGATGGTGTATTCCATCTTCATCACGCCTTTGGGCAGGTACTCGTAGTAGCTACGGAAGGACTCGAAGCTGCGTTCTTCGAACGCGGCCCAGCCGTAGCCTTCCTTCTTCTCGCCCTGCGTAGCGATCTCGCTGTCGCGGCCCAGGCCACTGCCCAGAATCGTCGCGCCGCCGGGCACCGGGTCGGTGATGGCGACCCAGGTCATGTCGGCGCTGGCGTTCACCTCGATGCTGATGCGCAGCACGTCACCACGCGTGTAGCTGCCGGCGGGCAGGCTCTTGTTGGCCTGCTCCACGGGGGTCACCGTTTTCTTGATCTGGTAGCCCGCGAAGAAGGGTGCCTTCAGCTGCACCGCCGCCACGGACTGCAGCGTGAGCCAGGGCTTGCCTGCGCCCTGGTGGGTGACGTTCAGTGTGTCTTTGGCCGCAGTGTTACCCCAGGGCAGGAACATGGTGTTGTTCTTCAGGTTGCCTGGCGATGCGGGCGCGCCAAAGAAAGTGGTCTGGTGCGCAGCGCCTGATGCCTCGGTGGTCTTGATGCGCTCCACTTTGCTCCAGTCCACGCTCGCACTGCCCGTGCTCATGCTGGCCTTGGTGCTACCCGCCACCGGTACCGCTTCAAACTTGGCGCTGAATTTCTCTAGCGCCAGGCCACCCCACAGGTTGGCCGTGGTGGTGTGCCAGGCGCCGTTTTGCTGGCGGCTGATGAAGCCGTTGGCCAGGCGACCCATGTCGTCCTTCCAGGCCGGGTCGTCCAGCACGCTGAGGATCAGGCGCGCGGTGTTCACGTCGCCGTTTTGCATCAGCCACCACCAGTAGTCGTCCTTCTCGCTGGAGAAGATCATCTTGGTGCCCTGGTAGCTGATGCGGCTGCGCAGGATCTGGTTGGCCTCGGCGATGCGCTTGTCGCGCTCGGGCACATCGTTCACGCGCTTGAGGATGTTGAGCCAATCAAGCACCGCATGGGTGGGCCACTGGTTGGGCGCAATGGTGATGCTGTGGACCATGCGGCCCTGCGCCTTGCCGTAGCGCGACAGTGCCTCGATCGCGGCCAGCTTGCGCATGTCCAGATCTTTCCGCGGGCTCCAGAAGTCGCGCTGGATGCGGCCTTCCACAAACGCGATCAGGCCGCGCTCCATGGGCGCGCGGATCTCATCACTCAGCGCAAACGCCGGGTTGATACCAGAGGCCTCATGCGTGGCAGCCAGCAGGTAGGCGGTCAGTGTGTCGCTGCCGCGGTTGGCCTCGCCATCGCGCGGCGGGAAGTAGTTGGCCAGGCCGTCGCTGTCCAGGTAGCTCGGGATTTGCGTAGCCACCGTCTGCCACAGCTTGCCGTCGCGCAGGCCCACACTCTTGCTGGTCTTTTGTTCCAGGCAGGCAAAGGGGTAGAGCGCAAACCAGTCTTTCACACCCGGCAGGCCTTCGGCCAGCTTGGGCTGCAGCGCCATCTTCAAGCCGCCGCGGCCGGGCAGGGCGTCAGCCGGGGCGTTCACATCCATCGTGAGCGGGCCGTCGATCTGCACCAGCGTAGCCTGCTGCACGGTGAGTGGCACGGCGGGCACGATGCGCTGGCGCGCCTTCAGCGCATCGCGTGCGCCGCTGATGGTGTCCTTGGCTTCAATTTCCCACAGGATGGCCTCGTTGCGCGTCAGTGCCAGCTGTGCGGGTGCTGTCACGTTCCACGCCACTTCGCGGGCATCACCGGCGGGAATTTCCACCGTTTGTGGTTCCAGAGTGAGCAGTGTGGCGCGCGGGCTCACCAGCACCTTCATGGCCTGCTTGGTGGTGTTGCGCAGCGTCAGTTGGGCGCGGTACTGGTCGTCCTCGCGCACCAGCGGCGGCAGGCCGCTGATGATTTGCAGGTCTTGCGTCGCGCGGATGCTGGTGCTGCCCGTGCCAAACATGCCGGTGAAGGCATCGGCCACCGCAACAATCTTGAAGGTGGTGAGTGCATCGTTCAGCGGCACGGTGACCACGGCCTGGCCGTTGGCGTCCAGCTTCACGCTGGGGTTCCACAGCAGCAATGTCTCCAGCAGTTCACGTGCCCCGCTGTGGCCACCGCCACCGCCGGGTGCCACGGCCTTGCGGCCATAGTGGCGCCGGCCAATGATTTCCATCTGCGCGGTGGACGTTTCCACACCCCAGCTTCGGCGCTGCAACATGGCATCCAGCAGGTTCCAGCTGCTGTTGGGCATCAGCTCCAGCAGGGCCTGGTCCACGGCGGCCAGGGCCACCTCGGCGTTGGCAGCGGGCTGGCCGTTGGGCAGCTTCACGGTGATGGTGACCTTGGCCTGGCTGCGCACGGCATAACTTTCCTTGTCGGCCTTCACGCTCACTGCCAGCTCATGCGCCTTGGTGCCCACGCGGATTTCGGCCACACCCAAACGGAAGGCGGGCTTGCTCAAATCCACCAGTGCGGTGGGCGCCACGTACTCGCGCCCCTCGTACCAGAAGCTGGTCCACCACTCGCGCGGGGCCTTGTAGCCCCAGGTGAAGAAGCTGTACCACGGCACCTCGCGCAGGCGGCCGCGCAGCACCAGCGCGCTCACATACACATTGGGCCCCCAGCCCTCCTGAATCTTCAGGCTGATGGTCGGGTCTTGCCCGTTGAGCTGCACCACCTCGGTCTGCACAATGCCTTCGCGCTCCACCGCCACCAGCGCGGTGGCAAAGCGAAACGGCATGCGCACCTGGAACTTGGCGGTTTCGCCGGGTTGGTAGCTCTTTTTCTCGGGCAGCAGGTCGATACGGTCGGTGTTCTCGCCACCAAACCACAGCTCGCCCTGCTTGGTGACATACACGCTGCTGGCCGCCTGAATGCTGTTGCCACTGCTGTCTTTGGCCGTCACCACCAGTTCCACTTCACCGGCTTCGTTTAGCGCGGTTTCGCACAACAGCAAGCCGCGCGAATCGCTCTTGCCGCTGCACACGCTGCCCATTTCCTTGGTGCTGGTCTTGTTGTCGTAGGTGTAGAAGCCGCCCACCATGCGCTTGCGCGTGGTGGTGGTGATGCGGGCGGTGGCTTTCACCTCCAGCGCCACGCCGGCCTGCGGCTTGCCAGTCAGGTCCAACGCCAGGGCCTGGAACTTTATCTTTTGGCTGCTGGACACCCAGCCCTCGGTCTTGATGCCGGCCACCACGGCCGCAGGCCACAGGGTCTGCGTGCTGCGGATGGTCTGCACCTCGCCGTTGGGGTCGGAGTAGGTGGCTTCCAGCAGCAGGTCTTGTGGCTGGCGGCTCTTGGGTACCTGATCGATGGCCAGCTTGCCGCCGCCGTTTTTGTCCAGCGTGATGGGCAGCTTGTCGGCAATCACGCGGTTGTCGATGCTGGCGCTGGTGTCTTCCTCGCCTTCGCCACTGCTGGCCTGTTGGTTGCCACGCGGTGCCGAAAAATTGAACTCGCTGAAGTCGGCAAAGCTGAGCGACTTGCTGCGCACCAGGGCCGACACGCGCACCGGCAGGTTCACCGCGCCGCCGCCCGACACGTAGTTGATCTGCACATCCACCGGCACCTTGTCCACATTGACCAGCGCTTTCTTCTCGGTCGGCGTGACTCGGCCTTCCAGCACCGGCAGGCGGAACTCTTCGACGCGGAACTGGCCGGTATAAAAGTCCTGCTCGTGCCTGCTGCCAGACAGCTGCACCTGGTACACGCCCAGCTTGGCGGCGGGTGGGATAGAGAAGCTGTTTTCTGCACTCAGGCCGCCGGTGGCGGTCTTGCGCCATGTCAGGTCCAGCTCGTACTGCTGGCCACTGCCCACGTGGGTGATCAGCAAGGTGTCGGGCTGTTGTGCGGGCAGGCCAAAACCTTTGGATGTTTCGGTGCGAAGCAGGTGTTTCATGGACACGGTTTCGCCCGCGCGCAAGAGTGTGCGGTCAAACACGGTGTGGGCGCGTTCGTCGGGCACCACGTCGCGGCTGGTGGGCACGTTAAAGCGCCAGGGTTCAATGCCGCGGTTCCAGTCGCTCCAGGTAAAGGCCAGGTCTTGCACGGTGCCCTTGCCGTCGCCCGCAGGCTGGGTGGCGCGTGCGCTCACAAAATAGGCTTGTCCATAACCATCGTCACCACTGCAGCGCGGCGGCTGGGGGGAGAGGCCTTCAAAGTTGGCCACACCCTGCGCATTGGTCACGCCAGTGGCCAGCTCTTTGCCCCGGCAGTCCGACACACGCACGGCGGCACCCGCTACTGGCGCGCCCTTGTCGAGCGAGGTCACCCAGGCCAGTGCGTTCTCACGCCCCAGCTTGAAGTGCACGCCCAGGTTGGTGACCAGCGCCGAGGTGCGCACAAACATCGTGCGGCCATCGCCATGGCGCTCGTCCAGCAGGCTGCTGCCCAGCTTTTGCGAGGCAATCTCCACCACATGGAAGCCGGGGGGCAGCGGAATGCCCACCACCTCAAAGGGGCGCGGGTCGTTGTTCTCGGGCTTGGGCAGGTCCAGCGTTTTTACATTGGGGCGGCCCTGCAAGAGCGACACCATGCGCGTTTGCACGTTGTATTTGTCGGCATCACTCACGATCTTGGGCAAGGGGCCCTGCACATCGGCCGCCGCCTGCTTGCGCGACACGCTGTAGCTGTCATACCGCTGCACCTTGCGCCACCAGGCAATGATGTCGGCATCGGTGCTGGGCTGGAAGGTGCTGACCTTGCCGGCTGGCGCCTTGGGTGCATTGGGCTTGGCTTGCTCTGTGTTCAAGCCTTTCACATTCAGTGCTGCTTCCACATTGCGCAGCGTCACCGGCAGCAGGGCTACGCCATTGGGTTCGGCAAAGCGCTCCACGATGCCGAATGGCGACGCTGCAAACTTGGCCAGTGGCGGCCTGGCGGCGGTGGCCGTCTTGAGCGGAAAGCTGTCCGCATTGCGCAGCGTGCGGCCCGAGGCGTCTTTGAAGTTCTTGGGCAGCTCGATGGTGAAGGTGGTTTGCTCGGGCAGCGGTGCCTCAAAGCTGATGCCGTTGACCACGCCGTCCTCGTCCTCGTTCTCCCCCAGGCTGGGTTTGAAGCTCTCCTTGCCCCCCACCAGGCGAATGCCTTGCAGCAGCTTCACCGGCACGGGCGCGTTGAAGTTCAGCGTCATGGGGCGAATCGGCAGGCAGGCGCTCTGCGCGTTTTCGCGCTCACAGCTAAAGGTGGCGGCAAAGGGCTCGCGCACCTGGAAGTTGAAGCGTTTTTCCACACTGTTGGGCACGCCGCTGGCCGCACCCCCGCGCGCCGGCGTGGCCACGCCCTTGCCAAACACAATCTGCACCTTGGCCGACGACGACAGCTTGCGGTTGCAGGCCAGCGTGACGATGGCCAGCGGGTTGGCCTTGGCTTCCATCTCCATGCCCTGGGCCTCCAGCAGGCCCGCGCGCTCTTTGCCGCTGATCAGGCGCACCGCCACGCGCTCGCCCAGGCCTTCCACCGCGCACCACACGTTGGCCTGCACGCTCTCCAGCGTGGCCGCGCCATTGAGGCGCAGGGTGAAGAACTGTTCCTCGTCAATGCGGCTGCCCGAGTAGGGGCGGATGCTCTGCACAAACGGACCGCCGCTATTAAATTTGTAGCTGCTTGCGCCCGTCAGTGCTGCGCCTTTGGGCGATTGGAAGCCTGCTTTGGCCTGCACCGTGCAGCTGATGCCGGGCGGCAGGTCGTTCTCAAAGTCAAACACCCATACCCGGTCGTTCACCCAGCGGCCGGTGCCTTGGGTCACCTGGGCGTCGCTGCAGCTCAGGGTGAGCGGGGCTTCGGCCTTGGGGTCGCCAAAGTTGACGGCATTTTCGTCAAATTTGGCCACCACCTGGCGTACCTGGGCAATTTCGCCCTGGGGCGACAGGCTGGTGATTTGCAGGGCCAACGCGGCCCAAGAGGATGCGGCCAGGCCGCAGGCGATGATGATTTTTTGGTATTTCACGCGGGCTCCCGAAAAGCAGTGGGGAAGGGTAGCCGAAAAAAATTGAAACCCATTGAATCCAGTCGGCCGCGGGCTGCGTACCTGTAACAAGTCGCAACACTTTCCCTGGGGCGGCGTGTTCACCACTATTTCGATTGGAAAACCCATGAACCACTTTCGCACCGCATTGCTGGTCAGCGCCACCGGCCTGTGCAGCGGCCTGGCTTGTGCCGACACCGGCAAACTCCTGCTCACCGGGGGCGTCAGCTCCATCGACGGCGCCGCTGGCGGGGGGCTCACGCCCTGGGCCGTCATTGGCACCAACGCCACTGAAGGCGAGATGGGCGTGTCTGCCCACATCAGCCGCGCCACCACGCAGGACTACAGCCTCAACACCATGGGCGTGGCCTTTGCCTTCAACGAGCGGCTGGAAATCTCGCTGGCGCGGCAAGACTTTGATGCCTCGCCCGCCACCGCGCTCAATGGCCTGGGCTTTGCGGTGCAAAACGGCCAGCGCGTGAAGATGGACGTGCTGGGCGTGAAGGTGAAGGTGGCCGGCGACGCCGTGCTGGACAGCGACCGCTGGATGCCCCAGATTGCCGTGGGCGTGGAGCAGAAGTCTGTGGATGCGGGCTCCATCAAGCCGGTGCTGGACTTTTTGGGTGCCAAGACCAGCGGTACCGACTTTTATGTGAGTGCCACCAAGCTGTTTTTGGGCCAAAGCCTGCTGGTTAACGGCACGCTGCGCTACACCAATGCCAACCAGAATGGCCTGGTGGGCTTTGGCAGCAAGGCGCCAGGCACCAACGAAGGCAGCTGGGTGCCCGAGGTGTCTGTGGCCTACCTGCTGCGCAAGAACCTGGCCATTGGCGCCGAGTACCGCGCCAAGCCCAACAACCTGCGCGCGCTGGGCCAGTCGGCTGGCCTGGGCGAAGGCCTGCAGGAAGACGCCTGGAAAGACCTCTTTGTGGCCTGGGCGCCCAACAAAAACACCTCTATCACCCTGGCCTATGTAGACCTGGGCCGCGTGTTGCCCGGCGTCACCGCCAACCGCAGCCAGTCCGGTTACTACCTCTCGGCCCAAGTGGCGTTCTGATTTGAAGCACAGCAAGGATTTGATATGAAACACCTCCTCATCACACTCACGATTGCCGCCCTGGGCCTGACTGCCGCCCCCGCCATGGCGCAAAGCGCTGCCCCCGTGCACAACGACGCGCTCTACCAAGCCCTGGGCGCCAAGCCCGGCCTCGAAACACTGATGGAAATCTTTGTGGCGGGCCTCAAGGCCGACAAACGCATAGGCGAACAGTTCAAAGACACCAAATCGTCTTACCTGCAGGAGCAGCTGGTGGACCAGTTTTGCGTGGTGAGCGGCGGGCCTTGCAAATACCAGGGCGCTGACATGAAGTCCGCCCATGCGGGCATGGAAATCAACAAGGGCCACTTCAACGCGCTGGTGGAGGTGCTGCAGGTGGCCATGGACGCGCGCAACATCCCGTTTGCCACGCAAAACCAGCTGCTGGCCCGCCTGGCGCCCATGCACCGCGACGTGATTAACGCCAAGTGAGCACCACACCATGCGTTTAACTGTGAGCATGGCCGCCACCTGCGCGGCGTGGGCCCTGGCCGCCAGCGGAGCGGCCGCTGGCACGCTGGATGTGCTGGTGCTGGACCGCGATGGCAAACCCACGCCTGATGCGGTGGTGATCGTCACCCCCAGCGGCAAAGGCCAGCCCAAAACACCGCTGCTCAACAGCGCCGTGGTGAACCAGGAGAAGCAGCAGTTTGTGCCCACTGTCACGGTGGTGGCGGTGGGCGCCCGCGTGCGTTTCATCAACAGCGACCCGTGGAACCACCATGTGCGGGTGGGTGCTGCAGGCGCTGCGGTGGGCGCGTCAGACGGGCAATCTGCCGTGCTGGAAGGCAAGCAAGACGGCAAGCCAGCCAGCGCCGCCGTCTTCACCATGGACAAACCCGGCGCCATGGGCGCAGCCCTCTTGGGTTGCTTCATCCACAGCCGCATGGGCGGCGCTATCTACGTAGCGGAGTCGCCCTGGACGGTGAAGACCAATGCCGAGGGTGTGGCCGTGCTGGAGGATGTGCCCGAGGGCGCCGCCAGCATCAAGGTCTGGCACGCCGCGCAGCTGGTGGAAAAAACGCCGCTGCAGGTGAACGTGTTGGCAGCACCCGCGAAGGCGACGTTTCAGCTGGATGTGGCGCCGCGGCGGCGCAGCTGATCTTGCAGGAAGTGGAGCGTGGCGCTCAACGGCCAGGTGCCAAAAGCAGCCCGCGCCACTTCCACTCCAGGCTCGCCAGCCTGCCCACAAACAGCGCCTCGGCTAGCAGGTGCGCCATGCCAAAAAGTGTGGCCGTGCCCGCCCAGTGCACAGCCAGCCCTACGCATACCAACGCCCAAACACCGTTGGCGACGATCAGCGCGTTGAGCATGCGTGGAGTGCGTGTGCGGCGGATGGCGAGTGACAACGAGTAGCTCGCGTAGAGCACGTTCGCCACCCCAATAAACACCAAGAGCTCTCTGGGCATGCCATACAGAACGGCAAGCCAGTCCGCCAGCAACAGCATGGAGATACCTGCCAGTGCACCGGCGATGCAGTCAATCCAGAGCAGGTGTTTCATGCTGTTTGGTTTTGCAAGTTTTTGTCCCATTGTCTTTGTTGGCATCCATCAACCGCACTCGTAGAGTTGGGGCTATGGGCTCCCGCCGATTTCTGGGCATTTGACAGTATGAGGCGGGGGGCCATAGCCCCAACTCTGCGCGCCAACACGTCCCAACAGAAATAGAAATTGCTATCAATTAAGTAGCTGCTAGCGCAATATCCACGAGCGCTAGAGGCCTAAATCTTATAAATACAGCCGGGGCATTGCACCCTGGCAGCCCCTCACAACATCTTCTGAATCAACGCCCCCTTGAACAGCACCGGCCCGGTCGGCCCGATCTCGCTGGGCACGCCACCCTTGGGCTCCAGGCTGATGGCGAGTGTGGGCACTTCGCGTACATCGTTCTCGCCCGCCGTCAGACGTAGCAGCTTGTCGCTCCCCAGCACGCCCAGTGACTTGGGGCCTCCGCTAGGGGGCAGGGCCCAGAGTTGCAGGGAGCGGTCGTCGGCCTCTTGATAGCCACCCACACGTTGCAGGGTGAGCTTTTTGGCCTTGGGGTCAAAGGTGACCAGCATGGACGCAGCTGACTTGTCGTCGGCCAGCACGGCCACGTATTCGATTTGCGGCGCGCTTTGCAGTTGCGTCTGCAGTCGGGCGATTTCGCCACCCAATTCCTCGCGCATGCCGATGCCCACCGACACAGCGGTGATGGTGGCAAACGCACCCGCTGCGGTGGCGGTGCGCCATACGGTCAGGCTGCGCAGCCAGCCCGTTAGGCCCGCTGGCTCTGCCGCAACCGCTTGCGCACGCACGGCTAGTTGCGCCGCGCTTTGCTTTTCGCCCTGCACCAGGTTGTCAATGCGCGTCCACACCGCGCTGCTGGGTTGGGCCTGGGGTTGCAGTTCGTTGAGGCTGGCCAGCCGGCTTTGCCAGATGAGGGCCGCAGCGCGCACGGGGGCTTGTTCGCGTGCCAAGGCTTCAAAGCGGCGGCGGGCGCCACCGCGCAGGGTGCCCAGGGCGTAGCTGCTGGCCAGGCGGTCCAGCAGTTCGGGGTATTGCAGCAGGTTCATGCCGGGCTCCTTACGCAAAGCGCGCCATGCACAGGCGCAACTGGTCCAGACCGCGGCGGATCCAGGTTTTCACGGTGCCCAGCGGCAGGCTGAGTTGCTGGGCCAGCTCGCTGTGGCTCAGGTCGCGCACATAGGCCAGACTGACCACCTCGCGCTGTTTGTTCTCCAACTTGCCCAAGCACTGGTGCAAGGCCCAGGCCTGTTCGCTGGCTTGGGCGGTGTCCATGGGCGTGGGGCCATCCAGTGGCAGTGTGTCGGCCAGGGTTTCGTCCAGCTCGTCGGTCAGGTGGCTGCGTTCGGCGGCGCGGCGGCGCAGCATGTCCAGACCGCGGCTGCGCACGATGAGCCCCAGCCAAGCCATGGGCGGGCTTAAAGAGGCGCGGTAGTCGGCGGCAGAGCGCCACACGGTCAAAAACGCTTCCTGCAACACGTCTTCGGCCAGCTCGCGCTGGGGCACCACGCGCAGGGCCAAGCCATAGAGTTTGCTGGCGCACTGGTCGTACAGGGCTTTCAGTGCGGCCTCGTCCTGGTGGGCAATGCGGTCCAGCAGAACGATGAGCAGGGCGTCGTGGTTGTCAGGCGTCATGCCCCCATTGTCAGTGAAGCGCGGTGGCTCCACGGTGTGCTGCGGCTTGCGCACAAAGTTGCGTATCTTGCTATGAAAAGAGGAGCTGCTCGCGCTGGTTGTAGGAGGGCTGGAGGGCAAAAACATGCTGATTTACCGGGGTTGCAAGCCAAAGGGGCTTGTAAGAGGTACGCAGCGCAGGGGGCGCTGGATTCAGCCATGCAATGCCTGAGCGCGACGCGGGGTCAATCTGAATCCAATGCGGGGGTGGGGTGCGTATTGACAGCGTGGGACGGCATTTTTCGTTCCGCCTGTTTCGTCTTTCATCTTTTCAAAGGACCTGACCATGAGCTCTCTGATTCATACCTCCACTTCCGGCGCTTCCATCCCTTCGCGCCGCGCCTTTATGGGCCGCACCGGCACCTTGTCTGCGGTGGCCGTGGCCTTGCTGGCTGGTAAAGATGCGCTGGCCCAAGGCATGGCCGGTGACACATCCAAGGACGTGGGCATCCTCAATGTGGCGCTGGGCCTGGAGCACGAAGCCATCAACGCCTACCAACTGGGCGCAGGCAGCGGCCTGCTGCAAAAGCCGGTGCTGGACGTGGCGGTGCGTTTTCAGGCCGACCACAAGGCCCACCGCGACGCGCTGATCGCCACCATCCAGAAGCTGGGCGGCACACCGGTGATGGAAAAGAAGCTGGACGAGTACGCCAAGGCCCTGAAGGCCGACACCCTGCGCAACCAGGGCGATGTGCTGGACCTGGCCGCGCGCCTGGAACTGGGCGCCATCAACGCCTACCTGGGGGTGATCCCCGCGTTTGGCAACAAGGACCTGGCCAAGGTGGCCGGCCGCTTGGCGGCTGACGAGACCATGCACTACACGTTGCTGCAAAACGCGCTGGGCCGTCCGCTGCCCGCAGGCGCCTTGTCCTTCGGCGCGTAATCGGTATGCGTTGGCCCTGTGTGTTGCTCTTGGGTCTGCTGGGCCTCTCCGCGGGGGCCCAGGCCCAGTCGGTGGCGCGCGGGCAGGCGCTCTTCGAGAGCCGCTGCGTGGCCTGCCACAGCCTGGACGCCAACCGCGTGGGGCCCGCCCTGCGCGGTGTGGTGGGACGCACGGCAGGCAAGGCCAAAGACTATTTTTATTCTGAGGCCATGGCTGCGGCCACCCAGGTATGGGATGTGCCCCAGCTCAAGGCCTGGCTCACCAACCCCGAAACCGTGGTGCCCGGGCAGGACATGAACTACCGCCTGGACATCGCCCAGGACCGCGACGACGTCGTGGCCTACCTGGCCTCCGTGTCCGCACCCGCTTCCAACCCCCATCCTTACTCTCAGAAAGCAAAACCATGAAAACACGTACCGCCTTGTCCCTCGTGCTCGTTGCCGGTTTGGCCGCTTGCGCCAACCAGCCCATGCGCACACCGTTCAGCCAGGACATGCTGCCCGCTGCTGTGAAGGTGCCGGCAGGCCACACCGTGGCGATGGAAACCGCCGCTGCGGGCGACATCACCTACCAGTGCCGTGCCAAGAAGGACATGGCCGGTCAGTTTGAATGGGTGTTTGTGGGGCCGGATGCGGGCCTGAAGGACCGCAGCGGCAAGGTGGTTGGCCGCTACTTTGGCCCCCCCGCCACCTGGGAGGGTACCGATGGCTCCAAGGTCACCGCCACGCAGGTAGCCGTCGCCCCCCATGGCGATGCAAATATTCCGTTGCAACTGGTGAAGGCCAACCCCGCCATGGGCATGGGCACCATGCAAGGTGTGACCTACATCCAGCGCGTGGCAACCGTAGGCGGCATTGCGCCCAAGGCCGCGTGCGCTCAGGCCAACGAAGGTGCCAAGCAAATCGTGCAGTACCAGGCCGACTACATCCTCTACAAATCTATGTAAGCCCCAGCTGGGCAGGCGCATACGGGGCTTCCATGGGCTGTCATATACTGTTCTTAAAAACAGTATTTGTATTTTGAACAGGGAGCCCCGCCATGCTTGACGACACCACTGCGCCCACCGGCTTGTTTGCCGACGACACCCAGGTCACCCGCTGCGTGTGGTGCCGTGCCACGCCCCACTACCAGCACTACCACGACCACGAGTGGGGCTACCCGGTGGACAGCGACACCCGCCTGTTCGAGAAGATCTGCCTGGAAGGCTTTCAGGCCGGCCTGAGCTGGCTCACCATCCTGAACAAGCGTGAATCATTCCGCGCCGCCTTTGCCGGTTTTGACATGGACAAGGTGGCCGCGTTTGACGACGCCGATGTGAAGCGTCTGGTGCTGGACGCCGGCATCGTGCGCCACCGCGGCAAGATTGAATCCACCATCAACAACGCAAAAAGAGCGATGGAACTTCGCAAGGAGTTCGGGTCGCTGGCCGCCTACTTTTGGCGCTTCGAGCCCGCGGCCACGACCCGCCCCAGTCAGATCACCCGGCAAACCCTGAGTGGCATCACCACCTCACCCGAGTCGATTGCCTTGTCAAAGGATCTGCGCAAGCGCGGTTGGAGCTTTGTCGGTCCCACCACCATGTACGCGTTTATGCAAGCCATGGGCTTGGTGAACGACCACCTGGAAGGCTGCCATGCGCGCGAGCGTGCCTTGCAGGCGCGGGCGGACTTTGTGGCGCCCAAGCCCGCTTGATGCGCGGCGCTGCGGTGGTTTAGGCCTGCGCTAGGCTCGCCCGCAAATTCTCAACACTGCCGTACAGGGCATTGCCCTGCAGCAGCCGGTCGCCGGTTGCACCGTGCACCACCAGCGCTGGCACGCCTTGCGCGTGGTGCTGGCGCATCAGGCGCTGCGCGGCCTGCACGCGCATGGCGTGGGCTTCGCGCAAGGCGGCATCGGGGCTCAGCAGGCGCTCCGCCGCTGCGGTCAGGCCCAGGGTACGTAGCTGCTGCGCCACCACACCCGCATCCGCCGTGTCCAGGCCCTGCACATACCGCGCCTCTTGCAGCAACTTGAGCGCCTCCAGCTCGCGGGCGGGCTCGGTCAGCGCGACGGCGCAGAGCGCCAGCGTGGTGGTGGTCGAATCAAACGCGCTGCCCAGCTTGCCCAGCACGTTGGCACGGTAGGCCTCGGTGAAGCGCTGGCCGCTGAGCTTGGCAATGCGTACATCGTTGGACCAGGCGTAGTCGGCAAACGCAGCATCCATGGTGCGCCCGCCGCCAGAAAACAGGCCGGTGGGAGCCAGCGTCAGCGCGACCGATGGGTCTTGCGCCAGCTGCTGGAGGGCAGGGGAAGCGCCGTAGCACCAGCCGCACAGGGGGTCGAACAAATAGGTCACAGTGGTGGACATGGGAGGCTTTCAATCGTTGTTTTGGGTGGCAGCGGCAAGCGCCTGCTCAAACAGGGCAATCTCTTCTTGCAGGCTGCCGCGGCTGCGGAAGTGCCGGGCGGCGCGGTTGTACCAGTTCTCGGCGTCTTCCAGATCGCCTTCCTGCAGGTGCAGGATGCCGTGCAACCAGGCGGCCAGCATGGAGTCGTCCTTCTGCACCAGGTCGTGCGCGGCGTGCCAGCGCCCGGCGTGCAGGTCTTGCAAAACTTGGTGAAGAGCGGTCATAGGGGACTCCTGTTTACAGATAGGGATGCCATGCCCTAAGGCATGGCAATGGTGCTTACCACTTCATCTCGCCGGTGTTGACCTTGGCTCCGATGTCCAGCGACAGGGCTCCGTCCGTCAGGGCAGGGTAGGCCTGTTTCATGGCGGGGATCAGGGTGGCGCTGGTTTTGTTGGCGGCCAGGTTCTTCTCGAAAGTCTGCAGGTAGTCCTTGGTAAAGGCAATCGCGCTGGCGTCCACTTTGGTGCCCGCCTTCATGTGGCCGGGAATCACCAGCTCGGGCTTCAGGGCGGCCATGTCGTCCAGCTGGGCCACCCAGGCGGCGCGCTCGGCGGCGGTTTGGGTGTCCGCGGTCCAGACGTGCATATTGCCGAACACGCCGATGTTGCCCACCACCGCCTTGATGGACGGGATCCAGGCGTAGGGGCGGTGTGCCAGCAGGCCTTGGGTGCCGCGGATCTCGATCGTTTGGCCTTCCAGCGTCAGCGTGTTGCCTTCCAGGGCGCGGGGCACCACGGGCTTGCGGGGAGCGTTGGCGCCCATCTTGGGACCCCAGAACGCGACCTTGCCCGCGAGCTTGGGGGCCAGCTTGCCCAGCACCGCGGGTGTGGTCACCACGTCGGCTTGGGGGAACACTTCTTTCAGGGCTTCCACACCGAAGTAGTAGTCGGGGTCGGCCTGGCTCACGTAGATGGTGGTGAGCTGCTTGCCACTGTCGAGCACGTTGGCCGCAATGCGCAAGGCGTCCGCACGGGTGAAACCGGCGTCGATGACGATGGCGTCTTTCTGGCCATAGACCAGGGTGGAGTTGACGTTGAAGCTGTTGCCGTCAGCGTTGTAGACCTTGACGGTGAGCGGCTGTTGGGCGTGGGCTGCCCCGAAAGTGATGGCCAGTGTTGCGGCGAGTACGGTCGTGCGGATCATGGGGAACTCCTGAAGGTTGTTGGACGCTTTGAGGACGTCTCATCAGCGTTGGGGTGAACTTTAATTTCAATAATCGAGCAGATAAACCCGATAATTCGCGCAAAACTGTTTCATAAATTGAGCAAATCATGGACCGACTGACCGCCATGCAGGTGTTTGTGGAGGTTGCGCAGAGTGGCAGCTTCAGTGCCACGGCCGACAAGCTGGACATGTCCCGCGCCATGGTGACGCGGTATGTGGGCGCGCTGGAGCAGTGGCTGGGCGCACGGCTCTTGCAGCGCACCACCCGCAGCGTGACCCTGACCGACGCCGGCGAGAGCTGCCTGCGCCGCAGCCAGCAGATGCTGGCGCTGGTGGACAACGTGGAAGAAGAAACCAGCCGCCACGACGGTGCGCTGCGCGGGCAACTGCGGGTGACCTGCAGCATGTCGTTTGCGTACGCCGAAATGGCGGCTGCGATTGCCGACTTTCTGGCGCTCTACCCGCAGCTCAAGATCGACCTCAATGCCAGCGAAGGCGCACTCAATCTGGTGGAGGCGCGCATCGATTTGGCCATCCGCATCAGTGCCGAGCCGGACCCGGCGCTCATCGGCCGGGTGCTGGCGCCCTGTGCCTCGGTGCTGGTGGCGTCCCCCGGCTATTTGGCCAAGCACGGCACGCCGGAGATTCCCACGGACCTGCTGGCCCACCGCTGCCTGAGTTATGCCAACTTCGGCAAAAGCGTGTGGAAGCTGCAGCGTGGCGATGAACACGCCGAGGTGCAGGTGGGCAGCCATTTCAGTGCCAACGAGGCCACGGCCTTGCTGCGGGCCGCGCTTGCTGGCGGCGGGGTGGCCATGCAACCCACCTACCTGGCCAGCCCGCACTTGGCCGACGGCAGCTTGCAGGTGGTGCTGCCGCAGTGGCAACTGCCCATGATGTCCATCTACGCGCTCTACCCCTCGCGCAAGCACCTCTCACCCGCGGTGCGGGCTCTGCTGGACTTTCTGGCCGAGCGCTTTGCCAGTGAGTCGTGGAAGTGGCCTCGGTAGTTTGCTATATATTTAATAGCTGTTCGCGCATATTCCATAAGCTCTAGAGGCTTGTTTGGCATAAAAATCAGCCCAAATGCTCCACCACCAGCACCGCCTTGGCCATGCCTTTGCCGGTGTTGCTGATGGCGTGCTGCACATCCACCGCATAACGTGCGCTGTCGCCTGCCTTGAGCACCTTGCTGCTGTCGGCGGCCTGCACCGTGAGGCTGCCACTGAGCACCGAGAGGTGTTCTTTTGCGCCCGCCTCGTGCGGCTCGGAGGCCAGCACGCCGCCGGGTTCCACCGCCAGTTCGTACCACTCCACGCGCCCGGCCAAGGCAATGGGCCCCAGGATGCGCAGCGTGCACTTGCCGTCCGGGCTGGTGGTGACCGGGATGGTGTGGGCCGGCACCAGCTCCACCGTGGGCGTGGCCTTGTCCGCCGGGGTATTGCCCAGCAGGTCGGTGAGGCTGATGCCCAGCGCCGTGGCCAGGCGCCACAGCACACCCACTGTCGGGTTGGCCTGGTTGCGCTCCACCTCCGACAGCATGGACTTGGACACCCCCGCGCGTTTGGAGAGCTCGTCCAGCGACAGCTGTTGCGCCTTGCGCGCGTCTTGCAGTTTGGAGCCGACGGCTGGTGGGCCTTCGGTCAAGGGAGTGGAGTGGGGGACTTGCGCCATCGTGGTGTTGGTCGGTAGAATGGATTTTTGTTCGATATACCGGAAATATCCGCTGAAACGATATTACACCGCCATGACCACTTTGCCAAACCCTGCCCACATCCCTCCCGGCTACCACTTGCAATTCGCCAGCGACAACACCTCCGGCATCTGCCCCGAGGCCATGCAGGCGTTTGCTGCGGCGAATACGGGGTTTGCCGCGTCGTATGGCAACGACGACGCCACCCGCCTGGCCTGCGACCGGCTGCGTGAGGTGTTTGAGGCCGATGCCGAAGTCTTCTTCGTCTTCAACGGCACGGCGGCCAATTCGATTGCGTTGGCCTCCCTGTGCCAGTCTTACCAGGCCGTCATTTGCAGCGACACCGCGCACGTGGAAACGGATGAGTGCGGCGCGCCCGAGTTTTTCTCCAACGGTTCCAAACTGCTCTCCGCCCCGCACCGCCACGGCAAGCTCACCTCGGCCGGGGTGCTGGAAGTCATCACCCGCCGCACCGATGTGCATTACCCGCGGCCCAAGGTCGTCACGCTCACCCAGTCCACCGAGATGGGTTCGGTCTACCAAAAGGGCGAGATCAGCGGCATCAGCCGCATCGCGCAGGAGCACGGCCTGAAGGTGCACATGGACGGCGCACGTTTTGCCAACGCCGTGGCCGCCCTCAAGGTGGCGCCGGCCGACATCACCTGGCGTGCCGGCGTGGACGTGTTGTGTTTTGGCGGCACCAAGATGGGCCTGCCGATTGGCGAGGCGATTGTGTTTTTTGACCGCAAGCTGGGCGAAGAGTTTTCCTACCGCTGCAAGCAGGCCGGGCAGCTGGCCTCCAAGATGCGTTACCTCTCCGCCCCCTGGCTGGCCATGCTGACCGACGGCACCTGGCTGCGCCATGCGGCGCATGCCAACGCCATGGCCCACCGCCTGTCCGAAAAAATTGCCGGCATCGCCGGAGCCGAGTTGCTGCTGCCCACCGAGGTGAACGGCGTATTCGTCAACCTGCCCGACCCCGCGATTGCCCGCCTCAAGGCCCTGGGCTGGACCTTCTACACCTTCATCGGCGGCGGTGCCCGATTCATGTGCTCCTGGGCCACCACCGAAGAGGCCGTGGACCATTTGGCACATGATTTGGAGACGGTGCTGGCGGGGTGACGGGTGCTGCGAGTGCTATTAATTCAGTAGCTGCTCGCGCATATTCCACGGGCGCTAGAGGTCTATTTGGCTTGTAAGTTCTAGTGCAGCGCCTTGCTGGCCCAAGCCTGCAGGGCCAGACGCACCGGGTGGCGGGCGCTGGCGTCGGCGCGGCCACCGAGCCAGTAGCCCAGCAGGTCGGCCGCAATCTCGTAGGGGTGGTAGAGCCCGTTGCGGTCCGGGAAGGTATTCACATAGGCGGCAACACCCAGCAGCGGCTGGGTCACAGGCTGGCCATCGCGCTCCTGCATGCGCCACTCCCCTTGGTCCCGCTGGTACATCACGGCCAGCATTTGAAAGTCGCGCGGCATGCTGGGCGTCTTCAGGTTGCTGAGCTGCAGGTAAGGCAGCACGGCTTGGCCGGGCGTGTCAGGCAACGGAAATATCCACTCGCTCAACGGTGCGTCGGGGTTGACCACGCCACGCACCAGCAAGGACGGCGTTTGCGGTGCGGCAATGCGCGTAAAGCCCAGCACCTCGCTGGCCAAGGTGTCGAACAGTGCGGGCTGGGTACGCTGCAGCACATGGGTTTGCTCGTGCACCAGCAGGTAGCTCAGAAAACCTTGCAACCCGGCCAGCTCTTTGGCGCGGTAGGGCGCCAGCAGGCTCTGCATGAGCCCGGCACTGAACACAATGGTGTCACCCCGCGTGTGGGGCAAGCCGCCTTCCACCTTGTCGCTGACCTTGGCAAACTTCCAGGGCGTGTGGGTGTAGAGCGGGGCTTTCTCGGTGAGCGTGGGCCACAGCGCACCCACGGCCCAGCGCAGCATGGTCTGTTCGTCGGCAGAGAACTCTTGTACTTCGCTGGCGTAGTGGGCGCGGGCCTGTTCACGTGCGGTGGCCAGGGGCAGGTTCAGCAGGTCCAGCCGGGTTTTGGCCACCAGCTCGGGCGTCTGCATGGCCTCAAAGTAGGGCTGGGCGCCGGGTCCCGCCATCAGGCTTGCGGCTTCGCTGCGGTTCAGAAACTGCAGCGTGGGCTCTGCGGCCCGGGCCAGCCCGAGCCAGCTGCTGCCGGCCAGGCACAGGGCCAGAAGTCCCAGGTGGCGGCGCAGCATGTGTGCCTTAAGCCAGGCGGGTGCGGTGCCGCGCAATCTGCGCGCGCACCTGGGCCGGCGCCGTGCCACCCAAAATGTTGCGGGCGTTCAGCGAGCCGCGCAGGCTCAGGCACTCGTACACATCTTTCTCGATGCTGGCGTGGAAGCCTTGCAGCACCGTCAGTGGCAGCTCGGACAGGTCGCAGGCGTGGGTTTGGGCGGCCTTGACGGCGTGGGCCACGGTCTCGTGGGCATCGCGGAAGGGCAGGCCCTTTTTCACCAGGTAATCGGCCAGGTCGGTGGCGGTGGCGTAGCCCTTCAGGGCAGCGCGCTCCATGGCTTCGGCGTTCACGCTGATGCCGCCTTCCTTCTGGCCGGTGGCTGCATTCACCTGACCGCCAATCATCTCGGAGAAGATGCGCAGCGTGTCCTTCAAGGTGTCTACCGTGTCGAACAGCGGCTCCTTGTCTTCCTGGTTGTCCTTGTTGTAGGCCAGGGGTTGGCCCTTCATCAGCGTGATCAGGCCCATCAGGTGGCCGACCACGCGGCCGGTCTTGCCACGCGCCAGCTCGGGTACGTCGGGGTTTTTCTTCTGCGGCATGATGCTTGACCCGGTGGTGAAGCGGTCGGCGATCTTGATGAAGCTGAAGTTCTGGCTCATCCAGATGATGAGTTCTTCGCTCATGCGGCTGATGTGCACCATGGTCAGGGTGGCGGCGCTGGTGAACTCGATGGCGAAGTCGCGGTCGCTCACGGCGTCCAGGCTGTTCTGACAGACGCCGTCCATGGCCAGGGTCTTGGCCACGCGCTCACGGTCCAGCGGGTAGCTGGTACCGGCCAGGGCGGCGCTGCCCAGCGGCAGGCGGTTGGTACGGCGGCGCACTTCGCTAAAGCGCTCGGCATCGCGGCTGAACATTTCCACATAGGCCAGCATGTGGTGGCCAAAGCTAACGGGCTGGGCCACTTGCAGGTGGGTGAAGCCGGGCAGGATGACTTCGGCATTCGCTTCGGCCACATCGACCAGCGACTTTTGCAGGTCCACCAGCAGTTCGCCAATCAGGTCAATTTCGCTGCGCAACCACAGACGCACGTCGGTAGCGACCTGGTCGTTGCGGCTGCGGCCGGTGTGCAGGCGCTTGCCGGCATCGCCCACCAGCTGGGTCAGGCGTGCTTCGATGTTCAGGTGCACGTCTTCGAGGTCCAGCTTCCATTCAAAGGCGCCGGATTCGATCTCGCCCCAGATTTGGGCCATGCCTTTCTGGATGGATGCATGGTCTTCGGCACTGATGATGCCCTGCGCGGCCAGCATCTCGGCATGCGCCAGACTGCCGGTAATGTCGGCCTGCCAAAGGCGCTTGTCAAAGAACACACTGGAGGTGTAGCGTTTGACCAGATCACTCATGGGCTCAGAAAACAGCGCGGACCACGCCTGGGACTTTTTATCGAATTGGTTTTGGGACATGGGAGACGCTTCTCAGAATGGAGTCAAAATCTGCTGAACATGAACGACACCCAAATATTATCGACGTTCCAGGAGCTGGGCCCAGAGCCCGTGGCCGACAGCAAGGCTCCGGCGTTGGTGTTCGATGCCTGCCAGATCGGTGTGGTGTTGCGGGCGGTGCTGTTTGTGGAACTTGCGCTGGGGGTGGCATCGATGTTTGCCGCCGCTACGCCGTGGAATTGGGTGCTCCGCTTTTCGCTCGTCACCGGGGGGGCTCTGCCGGCCACGCTGGCCTGGCTGCTGTCGGCCTGTGTGGCCAAGCGCTGGCTGGCGCGCCTGCGGCCCGCGATGCAGTACGCCGTGGCCATCGGGCTGGGTGCGGTGGCCGGGCTCTATGGCTGTGGCCTGCTTGTTGTTTCTGGCCTGTTGTTGGATGCGCCGTGGGTGGGCAGTGCCAGCAGCGGTGCCTTGCTCTCGTCTATTTTGGTGGCGGCGCTGGTGATGCGCGCCAAGGGGCGCACCCCGGCCGATACCGCGGCGCGCCTGGCCGAACTGCAGTCGCGCATTCGCCCGCACTTTTTGTTCAACACACTCAACAGCGCCATTGCGCTGGTGCGCGCCGAGCCCGCCAAGGCCGAGGCGCTGCTGGAAGACCTGAGTGACCTGTTTCGCCATGCGCTGATGGACCAGGGCGCTGCCGTGACGCTGGCCGATGAAATTGCGCTGGCCCGGCGCTACCTGGCCATTGAGCAGGTGCGCTTTGGCGAGCGCCTGGATGTCCAGTGGGCGCTGGACCCAGAGGCGGACCACGCCAAGTTGCCTCCACTCTTGCTGCAGCCGCTGGTGGAAAACGCCGTGCGCCACGGCGTGGAGCCCAGCGCCACAGGGGCGGCCGTTCGCATCTCCACCCAGCGCCGCGGTGCTATGGTGGTGGTGAAGATCACCAACACGGTGCCGGCAGGCCAGGGCTCGGAAGGCCATGGCCTGGCGTTGCGCAATGTGCAGGACCGTCTGGCCCTGTTGCACGATGTACAGGCCCAGTTTCGCTGTGGCCTCAAAGATGGTGTGTACCAGGTTCGCATGGAGTTTCCCGCATGACTGCAACAGTCCCTCTCTCTCGTCGTTTGCAGGTGATGGTGGTGGATGACGAGGCCCTGGCCCGTGCCCGCCTGCGCACCCTGCTGGGCGACTGCTACAACCCGGGTGCCGAGGTGGTGGCCGAAGCTGCCAATGCGGGCCAGGCACTGGAGTTCTTGCGCGGGCGCCGGCTGGATGTGGTGTTTCTGGACATCCACATGCCGGGGGCTGATGGGCTGGCACTGGCGCAAACCCTCAAGACCCTGCCGCAGCCGCCGGTGGTGGTGTTTGTCACGGCGCATGCCGAGCACGCCCTGCAGGCTTTTGACCTGGAGGCCGCCGATTACCTGACCAAGCCGGTCCGGCTGGAGCGGCTGCAAGCGGCGCTACAAAAAGCAGAGCGGCTTGCGCATGTTTCATCGGGGCTGGGCGGTGTTTTTGCTTCAAACGAAGTGCTGGTGATCCAGGAGCGGCACCGCACCGAGCGCGTGCCGCTGCAGCAGGTCCTGTACTTCAAGGCCGAGCTGAAATACATCACCGTGCGCACCGCGGCGCGCAGCTACATCCTGGATGGTGCGCTCAACGACCTGGAGACCAAATACGCCGAGCACTACCTGCGCATCCACCGCAACGCCATCGTGGCGCGCTGGGCCATTCGTGCGCTGGAAAAGCACTATGACGCCGAAGAGGGTGAGGGCTGGGCTGTGCGGCTGCAAGGGGTCGAGGAGCTGCTGTCGGTGTCGCGCAGGCAGTTGGCGACGGTGCGTGGGTTGATTGCCCAATGAGGGCGGCCTTGTTGTTCCGGTGTTTCCGTTGGGTGTTCCCGTCCATGTGGTTGGCACTTTGTGCCGCAGGTGTCGGCCATGTGGCTGCGGCGGAGCGTGTTCGTATCGGCGCGGAGGACGATTGGCGCCCGTATTCGTATGTGGCTGAGGGCAAACCGGTGGGGTTGGCCGTGGACTTGGCGCGCGCAGCCTGGGCGGCTGCGGGTGTGGATGTTGAGCTGGTGTCTCTGCCGTATGCCCGCTGCATGAAAGAGGTGGACAACGGCACCTTGGCAGGGTGTTTCGACACCTTGCGCGATGCCCGCACCGAGGGCAAATACCTTTGGCACAAGCGCCCCTTGTTCAAGGCCCGCATTGCCATCTATGGCCGGGTGCAGGGTGCCACGGCCACCCGGGTGGAGCCCGCTGACCTGCTGGGGCGCCGTGTTGGCGTGACCAATGGCTACGACTATGGCGAGGCGTTTGACAACGACTCTCGCATGGTGCGCGATGTGGCACCTTCGGACCTCATTTCCTTGCGCAAGCTGGTGGCCGGTCGCGTGGATTACGTGCTGGTGTATGACCGCGTTGCGCAGGAAATCGCCCGCGTACATCCCGAACTGGGGCAAGCGTTCGTACAGCGCGGCGTGCTGGTGGAGCCCCTGCTGTACCTCTCATTTACCAAGCGGCAGCCAGGTCTGCGGACACTGATCGCCCGGTTTGATGCCGGGCTGGAAAAAATCTACAAATCGGGCGAGTACGCACGCATCGAGGCGCGTTGGCGGTAGTGGGGCCCTGCGCATCCGACGATGCGCAGGGTCGCTTTAGCCCGTATTGCGCAGCCCGGCGGCAATGCCGTTGATGGAGATGTGGATACCACGTTGCACGCGTTCGTCGGCCTTGCCTTCACGGTAGCGGCGCACCAGTTCCACCTGCAGGTGGTGCAAGGGGTCGATGTAGGGGAAGCGGTGACGAATGGAGCGCTGCAGGGCGGCGTTGTTGGCCAGGCGGTTTTTCTCGCCGGTGATGGTGGCCAGGGCCTGTGCTGTCGCGTGCCATTCGGCTTCGATGGCGGTGAAGATTTTCTTGCGCAGGCGCGCATCGCCCACCAGTTCGGAGTAGCGTGACGCAAGTGCCAAGTCGCTCTTGGCCATCACCATATCCATGTTGGAGAGCAGGGTGCCGAAGAAGGGCCATTGCTTGTACATCTTCTGCAGCAGGGCCAAGCGCTCTTTCTGCTCGGCTGCGGTGCCGTTGCTGATGAACTTTTGCACCGCAGAGCCGAAGCCAAACCAGCCGGGCAATGTCAAGCGGCACTGGCCCCAACTGAAGCCCCAGGGAATGGCGCGCAGGTCTTCGATCTTTTGCGAGGCCTTGCGCGAGGCGGGACGAGAGCCGATGTTGAGTTCGGCAATCTCGCGAATGGGGGTGGAGCTGAAAAAATACTCGGTGAAGCCTGGGGTCTCGTACACCAGTGCGCGGTAGGCGGACATGCTGTTCTGCGACAGCTCGGCTGCCGCTTCCAGAAACGCCTTGGTGGCGGATTTGGTCGGTTGCAGCAGCGTGGCTTCCAGCGTGGCGGCCACCAAAGTTTCGAGGTTGCGCCGGCCGATTTCGGGGTTGGCGTATTTGGAGCCAATCACCTCACCCTGCTCGGTCAGGCGGATCTGGCCGCGCACGGTGCCGGGGGGCTGGGCCAAAATCGCCTGGTAGCTGGGGCCGCCGCCGCGGCCGACCGTGCCGCCACGGCCGTGGAACATGCGCAGCTGGATCTTGTGTTGGGCGGCCAGCACGTCGAACAGCTCCACCAATGCGATCTCGGCGCGGTACAGCTCCCAGTTGCTGGTGAAGATACCGCCGTCCTTGTTCGAGTCGGAGTAGCCCAGCATGATGTCCTGCTCGGAGCCACTGCGCTTGACCAGCTCGGCCACGCCGGGCAGGGCGTAGAAGTCGCGCATGATGGGCGCGGCGTTGCGCAGGTCTTCAATGGTTTCGAACAGCGGCACGACGATCAGGTCGGCCGTGGCTTGTGCGTCCAGTGTGCCGCGCATCAGCCCCACTTCTTTTTGCAGCAGCAGCACTTCGAGCAAGTCGCTCACGGTTTCGGTGTGGCTGATGATGTAGTGGCGGATGGCCTCATGCCCAAAGCGCTCGCGCATGACTTTGGCGGCGGCAAAAATCGCCAGTTCTCCCTGGGCATGGGCCGAATACTCCACGCCATGTACGCGCAGCGGGCGTGCATCGTTCAACAGACCCAGCAGCAGGCTGCGTTTGGCGGCTTCGTCCAGCGCGCTGTAGTCAGCTTCCACACGGGCCGTGGCCAGCAGCTCGGCCACCACTTCCTCGTGCTTGTCAGAGCTTTGGCGCAAGTCCACCGTAGCCAGATGAAAGCCAAACACCTCCACCGCACGGATCAGCGGGTGCAGGCGTTGCTTGATCAGGGCGGCACCGTGGTGGGCCTTGAGTGAGGCGGCGATGGTGCGCAGGTCGGCCACCAGCTCCTGTGCCAGCAGGTAGGGGTTTTGCGGTGCGACGGCGTGTCGGGCGGCCTCGGTGCCGGTCAGGCTTTTCAGCGTGGCCGCCAGGCGCGCGTACATGCCGGTCAGGGCGCGGCGGTAGGGCTCATCCTTGCGGTGTTCGTTCTGGTCGGGGGAGCGTTCGGCCAGGGCCTGCATCTCGGGGGTGCAGTCGGCCAGCATGGCGGAGATGGATAGCTCACCGCCCAGGTAATGCACCTCGGTCAGGTAGTGGCGTAGCGCCACTTCGGCCTGGCGGCGCAGCGCGTACTCCAGGGTCTGGGCGCTGACGTTGGGGTTGCCATCACGGTCGCCACCAATCCACTGGCCCATGCGCAAAAAGCTGTGCACGGGCTGGGTACCGAGCATGTCTTCCAGGTCGGCGTAGAGCTTGGGAATCTCGCGCAGGAAGGTGGACTCGTAGTAGCTCAGCGCATTCTCAATCTCGTCGGCCACAGTCAGCTTGCTGAACCGTAGCAGGCGCGTCTGCCAGAGCTGCATCACGCGGGCGCGCATCTGGGCTTCGTTGGCGGCCAGTTCCTTGGGGGTAAGTGCGTCTTTCCGGCTGTCGATCGACACCGCGCGCTGCTTGATTTCGTCGCGTGTGGTCAGCAACTGTGCGATGTCGCGTTCGGCGTCCAGAATGCTCTTGCGCTGCACTTCGGTGGGGTGGGCGGTGAGCACGGGCGAGACATAACTTTGTGCCAGGGTTTGCGAGATGGTCTTGGGCGCAATGCCGGCCCAGCGCAGGCGCGACATGGCGACTTCGATGCTGCCTTCTTGTGTGTCACCAGCGCGCTCATGCACATCGCGGCGGCGAATGTGGTGGCGGTCTTCGGCCAGGTTGGCCAGATGCGAAAAATAGGTGAAGGCGCGAATCACGCTGACCGTCTGGTCCCCGCTCAGGCCCTTGAGCAGCTTCTTGAGTGCCTTGTCGGCCTCGTGGTCGGCATCGCGGCGAAATGCCACCGACAAGGTGCGGATCTGCTCGATCAGTTCGTAAGCTTCAACGCCCTCCTGTTCCCGAATCACATCGCCCAAAATCCGGCCCAAGAGGCGGATGTCTTCAACCAAGGGACGCTCGTTGTCTTTGCTGCGCTTGGCCGTCTCTGCGGCAGGTGCTTTTTTCATGGGTCTGGATCGAGGGGGGTGGGAGGGGCTTCGAGGGAAGCAAGGATCGCGCCCATGCTAGCATCGAAGGCATTCCACCGATTACTAGCAGGTTACGACTTTGCCTCATTTTACGATCGCCACACGCGAGAGCCGGCTGGCCCTTTGGCAAGCAGAACATGTCAAAGCTTTGCTGGAGCAGCAAGGCGCCTCTGTCACCCTGCTGGGCATGACCACCAAGGGCGATCAAATCCTGGACCGCTCGCTGAGCAAAGTGGGTGGCAAGGGCCTGTTCGTCAAAGAGCTGGAAGTGGCGCTGGAAGAGGGGCGCGCCGATCTCGCCGTGCACTCGCTCAAAGACGTTCCCATGGAGCTGCCCGAAGGGTTCGAGCTGGCCTGCGTGATGGAGCGCGAGGACCCGCGCGACGCCTGGGTGTCCAGCCGTTACGCGAGTGTGCTCGACTTGCCGCAAGGTGCGGTGGTGGGCACTTCCAGCCTGCGCCGCGTGGCTCTGTTGCGCGCCATGCGCCCGGACCTGACGATTGAGCCCCTGCGCGGCAACCTGGACACCCGTTTGCGCAAGCTCGATGAAGGCCTGTACGACGGCATTGTGCTGGCGGCTGCCGGGCTCAAACGCCTGGGGCTGGCCTCCCGCATCCGCAGTACCTTCGCGGTGGAGCAGATGCTGCCAGCAGCTGGGCAAGGCGCCTTGGGTATTGAGGTATGCACGGGCCGTGAGGATGTACGCGCCGCGCTGCAGCATCTGGCCCACACGCCCACCTGGCTGGCCGTGGCCGCCGAGCGCGCGGTCAGTCGCATGATGGGCGGCAGCTGTTCCATGCCGCTGGCGGCCTACGCCACGCTGGAGGGCACGCAGCTGCATATCCGCGCGGCTTGGGGTGATGCCGAAGGCCAACATCCCCTGGTCACCGCACAGGCCCAGGGCCCGGTGCAGAGCCTGGCCGATGCCACGGCCTTGGGTGAGCAGGTGGCCCTGCACCTGCAGGCCGGTGTACAGGCCATGTCCCCACCCGGAGTTTGAAGCCATGCGTGTGATCGTGACCCGTCCCGAAGGCGAAGCCCAAAAGTGGGTCAGCACCTTGCAAGGTGCCGGCTACCAAGCCACGAGCCTGCCCTTGATCGAGGTGCGGCCTACGGCGCAGCCGCAGGCCGTGCAAGAGGCCTGGCGGCAGATCGCACAGTGGGATGCGGTGATGTTTGTCAGCCGCAATGCGGTTGACCATTTTTTTGCATTAAAACCCGACCTAGCCCCCGTGTTTACTGCGCAAGCAGCTATTAAAAAGAGAGCATATGTGACCGGCCCCGGCAGCTACTCGGCGCTTTTGCGTGCGGGGGCTGAGGCGCCCTGGATCGACTCGCCCGACCATGCCGCCGGTCTGTTTGACTCCGAGGCCCTGTGGCATGTGGTGCGCGGGCAAATGCGCCCGGGCTTTCGCCTGCTGATTGTGCGTGGTACCACGGTGGACGGTGCTGGCAGCGACGAGGGTGTGGGTCGAGACTGGTTTGCCAAACAGGCCACGGCAGCCGGCGCACAGGTGGATTTTGTGGTGGCCTACCAACGCCAGCAGCCGCAACTGGATGCCCGGCAGCGGGAGCAGGCCTATGCCGCGGCCAGCGATGGCACGGTTTGGTTGTTCAGCAGCTCAGAAGCGATTGCCAATTTGCAAGCCCAGTGCCCGGCGCAGCCGTGGCAGGCCGCCCGCGCAGTAGTGACCCATCCGCGTATTGGCAAGGCTGCACGTGAAGCCGGCTTTGGTGTGGTGCGGGAGTCACGCCCCGCGCTGCCGGCGCTGATGGCGTCGATAGAATCGTTGCAATGAACGTCGAGCCTGCTGTCCCTGTTGAAGCCCCCTTTCTGGAGCAGTCCCCGCCTGCAGCTTTGTTGCCGACCGTGAAGTCCTCGCGTCGGTGGTTACGTGGTGTGGCGGTGGTGGCCGTCGTGGGCTTGGTGGCCAGCGCCTTGTTGTGGCAAAAGCTCAGCACGATCCAGGAGCAATTGGCGCGTCAGAGTGCAGATACCGGCTCCCAGGCCAACGAGGCGCGAACCATCGCCCGCCAAGCCCAGGAGCTGGCGATAGAAACTGCGGCCAAGCTGGCGATGACGGAGGCGCGTTTGAGCGAGGTGTCCCTGCAGCGCAGCCAGCTCGAAGAGCTGATGCAAAGCCTGTCGCGCTCGCGTGACGAGAACCTGGTGGTCGACATTGAGTCTGCCGTGCGCCTGGCGCAGCAACAGGCACAACTCACCGGCAGTGCCGAGCCCTTGCTGGCCGCCCTCAAGACCGCCGAACTGCGCGTGGCCCGTGCGGCCCAGCCGCGCCTGACCCCGGTGCAGCGCGCCATCGCCAAGGATGTGGCGCGCATCAAGGCCACGGCACTGGCCGATTTGCCCGCTTTGTTGGTCAAGCTTGATGAACTGGTGCAGCTCACTGACGATCTGCCGGTCGCCAACGCGGTGTCTTTGGCCCGCCCGGCTGAGAGCCTCAAGCGCAAGGACGCCGAATCGATGGCCGGTTGGTGGAATCGTGCCATTGCGGTGGTGCATGCCGAGTTGCGCAGCCTGGTGCGGGTGAGCCGCATTGACAACCCCGACGCGGTTCTGCTGACGCCAGAGCAGGCGTTTTTCCTGCGCGAGAACCTCAAGCTCAAATTGCTCAATGCCCGGCTGGGCCTGCTTACGCGTCACAACGATGCTGCGCGTTCGGATCTGGCCGCAGCCTCCGCGGCCTTGGCCCGTTACTTTGATGCGTCTTCGCGCAAGACGCAGTCCGCCCAGACCTTGTTGCAGCAGCTGCAAGGCCAGACGCGTGCGCTGGAACTGCCGCGTGTGGACGAGACCCTGGCGGCGCTCACCACAGCAGCGGCGGGGCGCTGAGATGCGGGCGGCACTTTGGCTTCTCGCCTTGTTTGCGGTGGCGGTGGCAAGCGCCTTGTTTGCGGGTAACAACCAGGGCACGGTGACGCTGTACTGGCCACCGTACCGTATCGACCTGTCGCTGAACCTGGTGCTGGTGTTGCTGGCGGTGTTGTTTGTAACCCTGCACCTCGCACTGCGTGCCCTGTCGGGCCTGCTGCATATTCCGGTGCAGGCCAAGCGTTGGCGTCTGCTCTACAAAGAGCGCGCGATGCACGAGGCGCTGCTGGACTCCCTCTCCAACCTGGTGGCGGGGCGTTTTGTGCGGGCTCGCAAGGCAGCCGAGCTGGTGGTGACGCTGGAAGAATCCTTACGCAGCAGCGAAGAGCACACCGCCCACGGCGTGCGGCTGCGCACCATGTCTCACCTGATTGCGGCCGAGAGCGCCCACGCCCTGCAAGACCGCAGCCGGCGCGAGCAGCATTTCCAGAGTGCGCTGGAGCTGACACGGCCGCGTGATGCACAGGATGGACGGGATGGCGTGCTGATGCGCGCAGCGCGCTGGTCCTTTGAAGACCGCGATGCCTCGCAGTCGCTGGAGTGGCTGGACCAATTGCCGCAGGGCACAGCTCGCCGCACCATCGCCCTGCGCCTGCGCCTCAAGGCGGCGCGTCTGGCGGGGCAGTCGCGTGCAGCACTCGATGCCGTGCGTTTGCTAACCAAACACCGTGCCTTTTCGGAGGTGGCCGGTGCCGGGATTGCACGCGGACTGGCACTTGAAGTTCTGCGATCGGCCCATGACCCCATGCAACTGCAGCGCGCTTGGGAAGCACTGGAGATGGCCGAGAGGCATATGCCTGAGGTCGCGCTGGAGGCGGCGGAGCGTTGCCTCCAGTTGGGCGGCGATGTGGCCCTGTCGCGCCAGTGGGTGTTGCCATTGTGGACTGCCATCGGTGAACGTCTGGACGCATTGAGCCCTGCACTGCGGGTGCGCGTGGTGCGTGTACTGGAAAAAGGCTTTGCCCAGGCCACCGGAACCCCCGATGCGGCATGGCTGCAGCGTATTGAGTCCTTGCAACTGGCCAACCCCGGTGACCCTTTGCTGCAGTACTTGGCCGGTGTCATGTGTGCACGGCTGGAGTTGTGGGGCAAAGCCCAGCAGATGCTGCGCCAATCTTTGACCATGCTCAAGGACGCGGACCTCAAACGGGATGCTTGGTGCGCCCTGGCCGAACTGGCGGAACAGAGGCAGGACATGGCTGCTGCCGCACAGGCCTACAAGGCGGCCGCCAAAGCGTGACGCGCTGAACTTTCAGGGCTATTATCCGGCCCATGGCCACACTCATAGACCACCTGATCAAGCTCACAGACCACCGCGACCGCGATCTGCTGGAGCTCACGCTGTCCAAGGCCTTGATTGACCTGGTACCCATTCAACGTGTCATTGTTGCGCGGGTGGTTAGCGAAGAAGGCATCAAACGCTGGCTGGAAGTGGCGACGCTGGACGCCAAGGGAGGGGGCAAGGTGGTGGACCCGCTGCGGGTGGACTTCCAAAAACTGCCTCTGCTCGACGACAACCGGGATCGCCTGCGGGCCCTGCAAAACCGTGAGCGAATCGAGATCGCCTGGGCTGGCGAAGACGGTCCTCGCATCACCTACTTCCCATTGTTTGCCGAGACCCTCAACGAGGACGAAGGTGTGCTGGAGATTCACTCCGCGTCGGCCTTGACGGAGGAGCAGGTACAAACACTGGCGCAGGTTCAGCATGTGTTTCGCAATATGTACCACCTGCTGGCCTACAGCGACCGCGATGCGCTGACCGGCTTGCTCAACCGCAAATCTCTGGACGACACCTTTTACAGCGCCGTGCTCGACGAGCTTGGCGAGGGGCCCGAGTCCCAGTCGGAGTCTTTGAAGGTGACCGTGGCGCCGGGCCAGGAGCGCCGTCACCGGGTGCCGCCCAACTACTGGATGGGCACCATCAGCATCGACAACTTTGGCCTGCTCAATGACAAGAACGGCCACCTGATTGCCGAAGAGGTACTGTTGCTGGTGGCACGCATCATGAACAACACCTTCCGCACCTATGACCGGCTATACCGCCTGGGCGGAGAGCAGTTTGCCGTGCTCATGCACTGCCCCGACGAAGCCCTGGTGTTGGCAGCATTTGAACGTTTTCGCGCCAACATCGAGAAGTTCAACTTCCCTCAGGTGGGACGCGTCACCATTTGTGCCGGCTTTACCCGCATCACGCCGGACGACTCCCCCAGCACGGCGCTGGAGCACGCCGAGCGTGCGGTGGACTATGCCCAGCACAACGGTCGCAACAAGGTGTTCAGCCACGCGGAGCTGGTGCGCAAGGGCTTCTTTGGTGATGCGCTGAAGATCGGCGCTGTGGACCTGTTTTAACGGCCTTTCGACAGACCAAAAAAAGGGGCACCGCGGTGCCCCTTTTTACTTAGCCTGCCGTGTTTTCTTCAAACGGCAAGCTCATGTTGCGCAGATCGCGCCGGGTTTCCACCAGCACCAGCGGTCCCGCGTCCACCACCACAGGGGCAGGGCGCTCGCGGGGCACATGTACGGGCTTGGGCTCGGCTGCAATGGCAGCTTGTACGGCAGCAATCTTGGCTGCATCCGAGTTCACCCACTGCAGGCCTGAACCTTGGGCCACTTGCTGCAAGGACTCGGTAGGCAGTGCATAACCTGCTACTTTGGGCATGCTGCCAGTCACTGCAGAGGGGGCGGGGGCAACGGTCGGTGCAACGGCCATCGCCACAGGGGCGGGGGCTACCGCAACGGCGGGCTGTGGCTCAACACGGACGGCCACTGCAACTTGCGGCGCTTCGTCTGTGGGCTGTTGCTGGGCGTCTGGCTGCTCGCCACGTTCCTGGCGGTTGCCACGGTCACGACCATAGCGGTCACGTGAGCGGCGTTGGCCTTCTCCGCTGGCATTTCGCCCGTCGGCGGGTGTGCCTGCTTCACCAGGGGCTGCTTCAGCATCACCTTGGGTACTGGGGGTGGTGTCAGCGAAAGCGAGTGCGGATTGCGGCTCCGCATCGCTGCGGTTGCCTTCGTCCTGGCGTGGGCCACGTTCGTCGCGGCGGCCATTGCGATTGCGTCCACGACCACGCCCTTCACGACCCTCACCTCGAACCTCGGTGTTCACGTCTGCGGCACCTTCTGGGCGGGCGTCTGTGGTTTCCTCGGCGCGTGCATCCTGGCGGGGCTCGGCGCTGCGCTCAGCGTTCTCTTCGCGCGGGCCGCGACCTTCGCCGCGGTTGCGTCCACGGCCTTCACCACGGGGGGCGCGATCTTGGCGCGGTTCGCCACGGCCATCGCCGCGGGGGGCGTTGCCGTTGTCAGCGCCTGCGGACACTTGAACTTCCTGGCCTGCTACGGCTGCACCGGCGTCCATGCGCTCGTTGCGCTGGGCGCCACCCTGGCGCTCACCACGCTCGCCGCGTTCACCACGGTTGCGACCATTGCGGCCACCGCGTTCACCACGCTCTGCACCGCCTTCGGGACGGGCTTCGCCACGGTTTTCGTCGCGTGGGCCACGGCCGTCGGCGCGGGGCTCATTGCGGCCACCGCGGCTGTTGCGGCCTTCGCCACGTTCGCCACCACGGTCGCTGCGCTCACCGCCACGGCCACCGTTGCGGTTGCCATCACGGCCACGGCCGTCACGGCCTTCGCGCTTGTCTTCGGTCTTTGCGGCCGCGGGTGCGGGCTTGGCCACGGGTGCGGCTTCTTCCATACCCAGCAGGCCCTTGATCCAGCCAAAGAAACCTTTGCCTGCGGGCGCAGGCGCCGCCACAACGGGCTTGGCGACAGGCGCTGCGGCCTGCGGCTTGGCCACTTCGGGCTTGGGCGGGGCGATGGGGGCGGGTGCGTCCGGCAGCACGCCCTTGATGACCGGGGTCTGCTTGTTGGTCGGCTCTTGCGAACGGCGGGTCACGCCGGTGGCCTCTTCCATGTCATCCGCCATCTTGTAGCTGGCTTCGATGTGGTCCAGGCGCGGGTCGTCGTGCTTCAGACGTTCCAGCTTGTAGTTCGGTGTTTCCAGTGTCTTGTTGGGCACCATCAGCACGTTGATGCGCTGCTTGAGCTCAATCTTGGCGATTTCGGTACGCTTCTCGTTCAGCAGGAAGGACGCTACATCGACGGGCACCTGGCACAGCACGGAGGCGGTGTTGTCCTTGAGGGATTCTTCCTGGATGATGCGCAGAATCTGCAGCGCCGAGCTCTCGGTGTCGCGGATGTGGCCGGAACCACCGCAGCGCGGGCAGGGGATGGAGGCACCTTCGGAGAGGGCCGGGCGCAGGCGCTGGCGGCTCATTTCCATCAGACCGAACTTGGAGATGGTGCCGAATTGCACGCGGGCACGGTCCTGGCGCAGCGCGTCGCGCAAGCGGTTTTCCACTTCGCGGCGGTTGCGGGACTCTTCCATGTCGATAAAGTCGATCAC
>MGPB01000026.1 GCA_001795455.1 Curvibacter sp. GWA2_63_95
GTGTAGTCGCCGCGGTGGATCACCGCAGCCGGGCCCGAGGCCTCACGAAGTTGCAACATGGTGTGTCTCCAGAAATTGGGATGTGATCAAGGTGTGGTAATCGGGCACGACGGCCAGTACGTGGGGGCCGCGCAGTTCGTCAGGGTGGTGGCTGCTGGCAATGCCCACGGCGCGCATGCCGGCGCGGCGCGCGGCTTCAATGCCCAGCGGTGCGTCTTCAAACACGATGCAGCGCGCAGGCTCCACACCCATGCGACGCGCGGCTTCCAGAAAGATGGCGGGCTCGGGCTTGCCGGGCAGGCCTTCGTCGCCACCCACGGTGGTGAGCGGGGCGACGGGCATTTGCAGGTGCTGGTAGGCGAAGGCCTGGTTGTGGCGGTCGCCCGCCGTGCCCACGCCCAGCTTCAGGCCGCGCGCATGGGCCAGGTTGAAAAACGCTTTGAACCCCGCCACTTCCGCAAAGATGGGCGAGAAAATTTCGCGGTACACCGCTTCCTTTTCGTGCACATGGGCCATGGCCACGGCCTCGTCCATCTCCGGGTGGTCAAACAGGTCGCGCATGCACTCCAGGCCGGTGCGACCGGTGGTGCGGCGCATCAGGTCGTCAATGTCCACCTGCAACTGTTTGCGGCGCGCGAACTCTACCCAGCTGTGTTTGTGCGAGGGCATGGAGTCGATCATGGTGCCGTCCATGTCGAAAATCAAAGCGTCCAACATGCCTTAGATACCTTGCTTCAACGAAGCCTGGATGAACACATCCAAGTCCCCATCCAGCACCTTTTGGGTGGCAGACACTTCCACGTTGGTGCGCAGGTCCTTGATACGGCTGTTGTCCAGCACGTAGCTGCGGATCTGGTGGCCCCAGCCCACATCGGTCTTGGTGTCTTCCAGCTTTTGCTGCGCCTCTTGCTGCTTGCGCAGCTCGAAGTCATACAGGCGGCTGCGCAGGCGCTTCCACGCCACGTCGCGGTTGCTGTGTTGGCTGCGGCCGTCTTGGCACTGCACCACGATGCCGGTGGGGATGTGCGTCAGGCGCACGGCCGAGTCGGTCTTGTTGATGTGCTGACCGCCGGCGCCGGAGGCGCGGAAGGTGTCGGTGCGCACGTCGCTGGGGTTGATCTCGATCTCGATGGAGTCGTCAATTTCGGGGTACACAAACACCGACGCGAACGAGGTGTGGCGGCCACCCGAGGAATCGAACGGCGACTTGCGTACCAGGCGGTGCACACCGGTTTCGGTACGCAGCAGGCCAAAGGCGTATTCGCCCTCGATCTTGATGGTGGCACCCTTGATGCCGGCGGTGTCGCCGTCGGTGATGTCTTCCACCGTGGCGGTAAAACCCTTGCGTTCCGCGTATTTCAGGTACTGGCGCAGCAGCATGCTGGCCCAGTCGCACGCCTCGGTGCCACCGGCGCCGGCCTGGATGTCCAGGAAGCAGGGCAGGGGGTCGGCCGGGTTGTTGAACATGCGGCGGAACTCCAGGCCCTCGATGATCTCGGCCAGCTTGGCGGTTTCGCCTTCGATGGTGATCAGGCCGTCCTCGTCGCCGTCTTCCTTGCTCATCTCGAACAACTCGGTGTTGTCCGCGAGGTTGCTGGTCAGCTCATTGAGCGTGACGACCACGCCGTCCAGCATCTTCTTTTCTTTGCCCAGCTCCTGGGCTTTCTTGGGGTCGTTCCAGACGGAGGGGTCTTCTAACGATGCATTGACGGTGCGCAGGCGCTCGGCTTTGGCATCGTAGTCAAAGATACCCCCGAAGTTCCTGGGTCCTGCTGCTCAGGTCTGCCAGGGTGGTGCCGATAAGGTTGACGCGCTCTGCTTCGATCATGGTGTTCTCGTTCTGCTGAATGGGGAAAACACTGATTTTCTCATGCTTGGGCGCCCCGCTGGCGCCCCTGCCTAGCGGCCGAACAGGCCTTTGAGTGCTTCACCTACCCCGGGTATGCCCGGCAACACCGGCAAGAGCGACTTTTGCTCGGGTGCGCCCTCCCCCTTGTCCGGCTTGTTGGTGGGGCTTTCGGCAGCTGCGCGGCGCTTGCCCGCGCTGTCTTCCAGCGGCAGCATGGCCACCGATTTGACACGCACGCGGGCCGACCACTCGGGGGCCCAGGCCACGCGGCGGTCGGTGGGGCGGCGTGGGTGCACCAGGTTCAGCTCCTGCCCATAGGCCATGGCTTGCACCATGGCACCTTTGGATGTGGCAAAAATGCCGGCCGGAATGGCGCACTGGGTCTGGCTGGTGGGCAGCAGGGTTTTGTCGGCCAGCCACAGGTCCAGGTTGGGGGTGCTCAGGTAATCCATCAGGCCCCAGCCCGGCTCGGGGGTTTCGGACGAACTCCAGAGCACCATCTCGCCGTCGTTGCCGCCCATGGCGTTCAAGAAGTAGGCCCGCGCCTGCGGCTGCGCCTGCCAGGCCAGGGTGGTGGCATTGGCGCCACCCCCCGTGCTGGACAGCACCAGCGGCGGCATGAAGTCTTGCACCTGGCCGATGGAGAACTGCAGGCTGGCCGGAATGCCTTCGCCCGACACCTTGTGCTCGCCCTGTACCGATGCGCCCTTGGGCACCTGCTGTTTGCTCTGGGCATTGGGCCAGATGGCGTGGCCCGGTGCGGCGGTGGCGCCGCGCTCGCGGGTGGCGCGGCCGCGCATGAACTGGGCATAGTCCTCGGGTTTGGCGTTGCTCAGGTCCAGCACCCTGGGTTGGCCGGGGCGCACGGTGTCGCTGCAGCCCCAGTAGAGCAGGATGCGGCCCTTGGGTTGCTCGGGCATGCCCTCGTCCGTGTCGCGGCCCTGGGGCGGTTTGTTTTTGGCCGCCACAGGCTCCGGCGGCAGCAGGGGCAGGCTGGGGCCCAGGCCCAGACCCGCGGGAATGGTTTGGGTGGCCTGTGTGCCAGCGGGCTTGCGCTGGGTGGCCACGGCAATGTCCAGCCAGCGGCCGGGCATCATGCCCTTGGTGGCGCCAAAGCTGTTGTCGCCCACACCTTGCATGCCCACCATGCCGGCGGCCATGCCCCCCAGGGCACCGAGGTTGGGCAGCTCATCCATATCCGCCATGCGCACCGTGGCCACGTCCATCCAGTACTGCGCGACAGGGGGGCGGACCACCTGGGTTTGCGCCACTGTGGCGGTGCTGGCCATGGCCAGCAGCAGGGTACTGACAAGGGGGGATGGTCGGTTGCGGGCTTGCATGGAATCTCCTGAAGCGGTGCGGACGGTGCGCCGCATTATCAACCCGCTGTGTGTCTGGTGCGTACCGGCGTTTCAGGCAATAAAACGCTCGATCAGCGCGGCCAGTACTTCGGGCTGGTCGTGGTGCATCATGTGGCCGGCATCTTCAATGCGTGCCACTTCCGCGTTGGGCACCACCTGCAGGCGTTCGTGGTACTCGGCCAGGGTGAACTTGCCCTTCCACCACAGGTCCAGGCTGTTGTCCGATGCTTCCACCGCCAGAACGGGCATGGTCAGGCGCTTGTAGATCTCCAGCACTTCTTCCACGCGGTAAAGCTGGGCGTTGGAAATCTTGTGCGCCGCATCGCCCTGGATGGACCACTTGCCTTCGGTGTTTTCGGCGGCCCAGTGGCGGGCCAGCCAGTCGGCTTTGTCCTGGCCCAGGCGTGGGTTGGTTTTCATGAGGCGGCGGGCCACGCCGTTGGCGCTGTCGTAGGCCTTCAGGTCCATCTCGCCCGCGTGCAGTTTTTTCAGTTCGTCCATCCAGCTGGCAAACCGGCCCGGCGCTTGTGCTGGGCGGGTGGCGGGCATGCCAAAGCCTTCCAGGTTGACCAGACGGCGGATGCGTTCGGGCCGCACGCCGCCATACAGCATGACCACATTGCCGCCCATGCTGTGGCCCACCAGGTTGACGGGCTGGCCGGGGGCGTAGTGGTCCAGTAGAAAGTCCAGGTCGGCCAGGTAGTCGGGGAACCAGTAGCTGTCGGTTGCGGGGACTTTGGTCTGGCCATAACCACGCCAGTCGGGGGCGATGATGTAGTGGTCTTGTGCGAACGCGTCCACCACAAACTGGTAGCTGGCGGCGACGTCCATCCAGCCATGCACCATGACCAGCGGCACCTTGCCGACGCCTGGCTCGCCCCACACTTGCACGTGGTAGCGCAGGTTGCGGATGGGGACGAATTCGCTTTTGCAGGGGCGTTTGACTTGGTACATTGCTGGAATCATAAGGACGTACAAGGAGACAGGGCATGCCCGTCAGTCAAGGCAGAGACACCACACCCCGGCCGAGGCGAGCCGCCCCACCTGCCGCCTACGCGGCGTTGCACCAGGGCTTTGGCTGGCAGGTGCCCACGCACTTCAACATGGCCCAGGCCTGCAGTCAGCGCTGGGTGGCGCTGCCGGATGCTACTAAAAGAATAGCTGTTCGCGCATATTCCACGGGCGCTGAGAGTACTTTTTATACTTATTTTGAGCTGCAGGCGCAGGCCAATCGCCTCTCCAATGTGCTGCGTACGCTGGGCGTGCAGCGTGGCGACCGCGTGGGCATCGTGCTGCCGCAGCGCTTCGAGACCGCGGTGGCCTACATGGCGGTGCTGCAGCTGGGTGCGGTGGCCATGCCGCTCTCCATGCTGTTTGGCCCCGAGGCGCTGCAGTTTCGCCTGCACGACAGCGAGGCCGTGGTGGCCATTGGTGATGCCAGTGCGTTGGACGCACTCAACACCGTGCGCGACGACTGCCCGCTGCTGCGCACCGTGATTGGCGTGGGCACGCCGGGCACGGCCGATGTGCACTGGGCCGACGTGCTGGCCCAAGCCCCCGCCAGCTTCACGCCCGTGGATACCCTGGCCGAAGAACCCGCCGTGCTGATCTACACCAGCGGCACCACCGGCAACCCCAAGGGTGCGCTGATTCCGCACCGCGCCCTGATCGGCAACCTGAGCGGTTTTGTGGCCAGCCAAAACTGGTTTGGTTTCGATGGCAAGAAGAACGCCACTTCCAAGGCCGTGTTCTGGTCTCCGGCAGACTGGGCCTGGACCGGTGGACTCATGGACGCACTGTTGCCCACGCTGTACTTTGGCCGCCCCATCGTGGCCTACAGCGGCCGTTTCAGCCCGCAGACGGCGCTGGAGCTGATGCGCGACTGCGGCGTCACACACACCTTCCTCTTCCCCACCGCGCTCAAGGCCATGATGAAAGCCTATCCCGGCACCAAAGGCAAAACCGTGCGCCAGCAGTTCCAGCTCCAGCTGGACGCCATCATGAGCGCCGGCGAGGCCGTGGGTGACGCCGTGTTTGGCTACTGCGCAACGCAGCTTGGCGTGCCGCCCAACGAGATGTTTGGCCAGACCGAGATGAACTACATCGTCGGCAATTGCAATTTGCGCTACCCGTCCAAACCCGGCAGCATGGGCATGGGCTACCCCGGCCACCGCGTGGCGGTGATTGACGACGAGGGCAAGGAATGCGCAGTGGGCGTGCCCGGCGATGTGGCGCTGCACCGGTTGGACGTGCACGGCCAGCCTGACCCGATCTTCTTCCTGGGTTACTGGAAAAACCCCGCCGCCACGGCCGCCAAGTTCACCGGCGACTGGTGCCGCACGGGCGACCTGGCCGTGCGCGATGCGGACGGCTACCTCTGGTACCAGGGCCGCAGCGACGACGTGTTCAAGGCCGCGGGCTACCGCATTGGCCCCGGCGAAATCGAGAACTGCCTGGTCAAACACCCCGCCGTCATCAACGCTGCGGTGGTGCCCAAGCCCGACGCCGAGCGTGGCGCACTGGTCAAGGCCTATGTGGTGATTGCTCCTGATTTCATAGCTGCTTGCGCAGGTAATACGGGCGCTACGGCCCAATTACATGCCAAACTCACGGCCGAGCTGCAAGCCCACGTAAAAGGCCAACTGGCACCCTACGAGTACCCCAAGGAGATTGAATTTGTGGACGCCTTGCCCATGACCACCACCGGCAAGGTGCAGCGCCGGGTGTTGCGCCTGCAAGAAGAGGCACGTTATGCAGCTGCCCGGCGTTAAGCCCACGCTGCTGCGGCGCATTGCCTGGCTGAGTTGGAGCAAGTGGCTGGCGGTGCCCTTGTTCTCCCTCCTGCAGTACGCCGCCAGCCCCTGGCGCAGCATGTTTTTTGGGGCACTGGTGCTCAGCGCTGCGCTGTCCGTTTTTCTGTTTTTTGCATTGCGGGCCTGGGAGTTCAGCCTGCGTCGCCAGTTTGTGCGCGAGGCACCGCTGCCACGCTTTCTGGGCGCCAAGCTCATGGCGCAGTACCCGCAGCTCAGCGCGCGCGACACGGAGCTGGTGCTGCACGGCCTGCGCCAGTTTTTTATGGCGCACCTGCGCAGCAAGCGCCAGTTTGTCGCCATGCCGTCCAAGGTGGTGGACGCCGCCTGGCACGAGTTCATCCTGCACACCCGCGGGTATGCGCAGTGGTGCCAAGCCGCGTTTGGCAGCCTGCTGCACCACAGCCCGGCCGAGGTGCTGGGGCGTGACGCCCGCCGCAACGACGGTTTGCGCCGTGTCTGGTACTGGACCTGCAAGGAGGAGGGCATCAACCCCCGCCAGCCCAGCCGCCTGCCCCTGTTGTTTGCGCTGGACAAAAAATTTGGCATTCCGGGTGGCTACAGCTACGTGCCCGATTGCCGCGACATCGACCGCCAGAGTGGCTCCGGCGATCACTGTGGCACCACCTTTGGGGGCGAGGGCGGAAGTGGCAGCGATGCGCCGGGCGATGCCGGTGGCTTTGGCGGCTCTGAAGGCTCGGGCGGTGGCGCAGACGGCGGCTCCGACGGTGGCGGCTGCGGCGGAGGCTGTGGCGGCGACTAGGGTATTCCTGCCGCGCTACCATCTCCCAACTGCCGCGAACCTCTCGCATTTTTTACACTCTGCTTTGCAATGAAAACCATCCAACTCGGCCGCAGCGACCTGCACGTCACCCCCATCTGCCTGGGCACCATGACCTTTGGTGAGCAGGTGGACGAACCCACCTCCCACGCCATCCTGAGCCGCTCGCTGGAGCGCGGCGTGAACTTCATCGACACGGCCGAGATGTACTCCGTGCCCCCACGCGCCGAGACCTTCAACCTGACCGAAAAAATCATCGGCAACTGGATCAAAGCCAACCCCGGTGCGCGGGAGAAGCTGGTGATCGCGACCAAGGTGGCCGGCCCCTCGCGCGGCATGCCCTGGGTGCGCAATGGCAGCAGCAACCTCACCGCCGAAGACATCGTGGCGGCCTGTGATGGCAGCCTGAAGCGCATGAACATCGAGGTCATCGACCTCTACCAGATCCACTGGCCGGTGCGCCACGTGCCCATGTTCGGCGGCATGTACTACAACCCCGCCAATGAAAACGTGGGTGGCAGCGCCATCGAAGAGCAGCTGCGCGCCATGGACACGCTGGTGAAGGCGGGCAAGGTGCGCGCCATTGGCCTGTCGAATGAAACCTCGTATGGTGTGCACGAGTTTGTGCGCCTGGCCGAGCAGTACGGCCTGCCGCGTATTGCCACCGTGCAAAACAACTACGGCCTGTTGGCCCGCACCGCAGAAAACGGTCTGGACGAAACCATGCACCGCCTGGGCGTCTCGCTGTTGCCATATTCGCCGCTGGCGTTTGGTTTGCTGACCGGCAAGTACGACGAAGAAGGCCTGCTGGGCGAGACCGTGTCGCAAGAGTGGCGCCTGCGCAAGTTCGAATCCACCCGCAAGCAGCGTTGGGGCCGCCCCGACGCCCTGAAAGCCGCCCGCAAGTACAACGCCCTGGCCCGCGAATACGGCTTCACGCCCAGCCAGATGGCGCTGGCCTTCTGCTACACCAAGTGGCAAGTCGCCAGCACCATCATCGGCGTGCGCACCCTGGAGCAACTGGACCAGAACATCGACGCCTGGGGCACCGTGCTGCCCGAAGAACTGCTCAAGAAAATTGACGAAGTGCGCTGGGAGATTCGCGACCCAGCGGTGTGAGGCCAAGCCCATATGCTCTGCCGCAAGGCAGGGCACTGCCCCGATAGGCGTGCTTCGTCTTGCAACGCCCGGACCGCGAAACCTAGCCCGCCAGTGTTTTTTCGACGGCCGCCTTGGCCTCGGCCAAGTCGGCAAAAAAGCGGGTGGGCTGGGCGGGGGCTTTGGGCATGTGGGCCGGTGGTGGCCACAGGTGGTCGTCTTGCCAACTGGCGGCCACGCCGCCGATGTCTTTGATTTTCAGCGTGCAGACGGGCACATCGTCCAGCAAGGCGGTGCACGCCATGGGCGTGTCATTCCAGGTGAGTTGTGCCATAGCTGCCCGCTCCATGTGTTGTTTTGCCCCATATTAGGAGCCAGGGGACGATTGGGCAAGTCGCGGAAAATACGTACCTATGGCCAAAAAAGACCACGTCTCTGAAACCCCCGCCACCCAGCTGCTCAAGGCCAGCAAGGTGGCGTTTACCGAACATCCCTACGAATACCTGGAGCATGGCGGCGCGCAGCACAGCGCCGCGGTGCTGGGCTTTGACCCGTTCACCGTGGTCAAAACGCTGATCATGCAGGACCAGGATGCCAAGCCGCTGGTGGTGCTGATGCATGGCAACCGCAAGGTGTCCACCAAAAACCTGGCGCGCCAGATTGGCGCCAAGTCGGTGGAGCCCTGCGCGCCCGAGGTGGCCAACCGCCACAGCGGCTACCTGGTGGGCGGCACCTCGCCCTTTGGCACACGCAAGGCCATGCCGATTTACATCGAGTCCACCATTCTGGATTTGCCACGCATCTGCATCAATGGCGGGCGGCGCGGCTACCTGGTAGGGATAGATCCCCAGGTGTGTGTGCAATTGCTGGGCGCCAAGCCTGTACAGTGCGCGCTGGAAGAGTGATTGGAGAACCTGTTGTGAATTTTGTGCTTTACCCCGCCCTGGCCACTGTGGTCGCCTACCTGATTGGCTCCCTCTCGTTTGCCGTGATCGTGAGCCGCGTGATGGGTCTGAACGACCCGCGCACCTACGGCAGCAAAAACCCCGGCGCCACCAATGTGTTGCGCTCAGGCTCCAAGGCCGCGGCCGTGGTGACGCTGCTGCTGGACGCCCTCAAGGGCTGGTTGCCGGTGGTGGCGGTGCAATGGTGGGGCGCACCCTACGGCCTGGGCGAGGGCACCGTAGCGCTGGTGGGGCTGGCCGCGTTTCTGGGCCATCTGTTCCCGGTGTTCTTCAAGTTTGTGGGCGGCAAGGGTGTAGCCACGGCGCTGGGCGTGCTGGTGGGCGTGAGCGGCTGGCTGGGTCTGGCCGTGGGGTTGACCTGGCTCATCATTGCCTACTTCTTTCGCTACTCATCGCTGGCGTCGCTGGTGGCGGCGCTGTTTGCGCCGGCCTACTACGTGTTTGGCAACCAGGTGGCCTGGGCCATGGACAAGAGTGTGCTGCTGTCCATGGCCGCCATGTCGCTGCTGCTGATCTGGCGCCATGCCGAAAACATCTCCCGCCTGGTGCAAGGCAAAGAGTCCAAGCTGGGCCAGAAAAAGTCGTGAACCTGGCCGCTGCCGTGGCCTAGGCCATGGCCTGCGCGTGGCTGCCCAGCTGCAGAATGTAGAAGTGGTTGAGCGGTGCCCGCACCGCAGACGAGGGCAGGGCCGAGCGGATGCGCGGGTAGGCCTCGGCCGTGCTGTGCAGGCGCGGGTGGTTCTCCAGCTCGCCGCCGGGCTTGCCCACCACCACCACAAAAGGCTGGTTGCTCTTGGCGCTGCGGCGTACCACCACGCCCAGTTCGTCGTTGTCCAGGCGCACATAGGTGCCGGGCGGGCACAGGCCCACCGCACGCACCAGGGCCTGGCCAATGGCATCCACCGAGCTGCTGGCCCGTGTCATGACCGAGCGTGCCGATTCAATGGCGCTGCGGCCCGAACGTGATTTGCGCGGGCTGATCATGGCCGCATAACGGTCCACCACTTTCAGAATACGCGCCAGCCGCACCGAGGGGGCGGCCGTGCGCATGTCATCCTTGTCCACGGCATCGTCGTGGTGGCTGGACACCACGTCCAGCCAGTCGTCGTCCGCCACGCCCAGGTTGGCCAGCATCATGGCGCCCTTGATGGCGTGGGCGCGGATGGCGTCTTGCTGCGCCGGCGTGGGTTTTTCGGCCTGGTCGGCCAGCTCATCCTGCAGCGCCGTCATGGCGATATTCATGGTGAGTGCGGCGTGCACCAGGCTGTTGCGTTCCTTTTGCGGCAGGTGCAGCTCGGTGGCTACCAAATGGCACAACACGGCGCACACCAGCGCGTGCGAGGCGCTGTAGCCCACGGGCGAGTTGCTGGCCAGCTGGAACAGCAGGTACAGGCCCACATCGGGGTCGCGCTGCAGCAGGCCCTGCATCCAGCGGTCGTACTGCAGCACGCGGTGCGAAAACTGCTGCGCGCTGGCCGGGCTGCTCAGAATGATGCCCAGACCGCTTTCCAGGTCCGACCATTGGCCCAGCAGGTCCTCGTAGGCGTTTTCGTCGCGCACGTCCAGGGGTTTTGACATCAGAAACGCCGCTCCAGCACCATCTGGTCGTTATTGCGTGTCATCTGGAAGCGGCTCAAAAAGCTGTTGCCCAGCAACACATAGGGCATGCCGCCGGGTGACACCACGGCCTCCACACCACTCACCATCACATCGCCGACTCGCACGGTGTTGAGGGTTACGCGCCAGCCCTGGGCGACGCCGTTGGCCGTGTTCATCTGCACGGGTTGCCCGTTTTGGTAGTTGAGCCCAATGCGTTTGGCGTCGGCCACACTCATGGCAACCGTGGTGGCGCCGGTGTCCACCATGAACTGCACAATGCGGCCATTGATCTGCCCATCCGTCAAAAAGTGGCCACCGGGGCCAGCGGCCAGCACCACGCGGTTGCCGCTGAGCTGCTCACCCGCGCCACTGCCCACACTGGCCGGGGCATCGCCCACCCGCATGGACACGCGCTTGCCACCCATCTCCAGGGTGATTTGTTCCCCCTGGATGGCCACCACCTTGATGCCCTTGTGCACCTCCCCCACGGCCACCGCCTTGGGGAAACCGCCGTCCACAATCAGCAGTGCCTTGTTGCCCAGCGTACCGTTGATCGCAACCGATTGCGCCCACACCGGGGCGGCAAACAGCAGGGCGGCAGCCAGGCACACGTTTTTCATAGGCTTAGTCGCGGAAGTTGTCGAAGCTCAGGGGGATGTCGGTCACATCTTTGCGGATCAGGGCCATGGCGGCCTGCAGGTCATCGCGCTTGGCGCCAGTGATGCGCACTTTTTCTTCCTGGATGGCGGCCTGCACCTTGAGTTTGCTGTCCTTCATCAGGCGCTGGATCTTCTTGGCCAGCTCGGCCTCAATGCCATTGCGCACCTTGATGACGACTTTGACCTTGTCGCCACCCATCTTCTGCACATCGCCGCGGTCCAGAAAGCGCACATCCACTTCCTGCTTGGTGAGCTTGTTGCGCAACACGTCTTCAATCTGGTCGAGCTGGAACTCGGCATCCCCAATCAGGGTGATTTCCTTGTCCTTGATCTCGATCTTGGCGGATGTGCCCTTGAAGTCGAAACGGGTGGTGATTTCCTTGACGGTGTTTTCCACCCCGTTTTTCACCTTGACCAGGTTGGCTTCGCAGACGGTATCAAAAGAAGGCATTTTTTGTGTTCACTAGAGAGAAAGCACCCCTGCACGGCCCCGGGGTGCGCAACAAACCAAGGTGGCCCGCGCCGTGGGCCTGCCCGGCGCGCTGAGGCCCCGGTGCGACAATCTTGCCATGTTAGTCGAGAAAAATGTTCCCCTGCAGGCCTTCAACACCTTTCGCATCGTGGCCAAGGCCCACGCCCTGGCGCGCATCACCAGCGAGGCCGATGTGCGAGCCCTGCTGGCCGACCCCGCCTGGGCGGCGTCTCCCACCTTTGTGCTGGGGGGCGGCAGCAATATTGTGCTGACCGGGGACGTAAAACCCCTGGTGCTGAAGGTGGAAGTGCCCGGCCGCCGCCTGGTGGCCGAGACCGACAAGCACTGGGTGGTGGAAGCCGGCGCCGGTGAGGCCTGGCACGACTTTGTGACCTGGACGCTGGACCAGGGTTACCCAGGCCTGGAAAACATGGCGCTGATTCCCGGCACCGTGGGCGCCGCGCCGGTGCAAAACGTGGGTGCCTACGGCGTGGAGCTGCAAGACCGCTTTGAATCGCTGGACGCCGTCGACCTGCACACCGGCCAGGTGTTCACCCTGAATGCCGCCCAATGCGCCTTTGGCTACCGCGACTCGGTGTTCAAACACGCCAGCAAGGCCGATGGCGACACCCACCAGGCCCTGGGCCTGAAAGACCGCGCGCTGATATTGCGCGTGCGGTTTGCCCTGCCCAAGGCCTGGAAACCCGTGCTGGGCTACGCCGACCTGGAACGCAAGATGGCCGAGTCCGGCATCACCCAGCCCACGGCGCGCCAGATTTACCAATGGGTGTGCGAGGTGCGCCGCGCCAAGCTGCCCGACCCCAACGTCATTGGCAACGCGGGCAGCTTCTTCAAAAACCCCACCGTTACCCCCGAGCAATGCGCCGACATCATCGCCCGCGAACCCAAGGTGGTGCACTACCCGCTGCACGACGGCTCGGTCAAGCTGGCCGCGGGCTGGCTGATTGACGCCTGCGGCTGGAAAGGCAAAAGTGTGGGCCAGGCCGGCGTGTACGAGAAACAAGCCTTGGTGCTGGTGAACCGCGGCGCGGGCGTGGACGGCAACGGCGCCACCGGCGGCGAGGTGATGACCCTGGCCAAAGCCATCCAGACCAGCGTGTACGAACGCTTTGGCATCCGGCTGGAGTCTGAGCCCGTGGTGGTGTAGGGCACCCGCCCACAAAGACCCCCAAGCGCATGGCCGCGCCACCACGCGGTAGATTGCGGGCATGAACACTATTCTGGTTTTGGGCGGCACCGGCTTTGTGGGTGCCCATGTGTGCGAAAAACTGGTGCGCGCCGGCTGGCACGTCACCGTGCCCACCCGCAGGCGCGCCAACGCCCGCCACATCCTGCACCTGCCCGGCCTCACCGTGCTGGAAACCAATGTGCACGACCCCGCCGCCCTGGCGCGCGCCGTGCAGGGTCACCAGGCGGTGGTGAACCTGGTGGCCGTGTTGCACGGCAACGCCGCCCGCTTTAACGCGGTGCACGTGGCACTGCCACAAAGCCTGGCCCAAGCCTGCAGCGCCGCCCGGGTGCGCCAGCTGGTGCATGTGAGCGCGCTGGGCGCCGACCCCCAACACCCCGACGCCGCGCCCTCCGAATACCTGCGCAGCAAAAGCCGTGGCGAAGCCACGTTGCAGCAGGCCGCTGCGTCCGCGCCGTGGCAGCTCACGCTGCTGCGCCCCAGCGTCATCTTTGGTGCCGAAGACAAGTTTTTGAACCTCTTTGCCCGCCTGCAGACCGTCGCCCCCGTGGTGCCACTGGCCGGGGCCGATGCCCGGTTCCAGCCCGTGTGGGTGCAAGACGTGGCCAATGCCGTGGTGCGCAGCCTGGCGCCCGGCGCGCCCGGCGGCGTGGTGGAGGCCTGTGGCCCCGGTGTCTACACCCTGCGCCAGCTGGTGCAGCTGGCTGGACGGCTAAGCGGTGTGAACGAAGGCCGTGGCCGCCCCGTGCTGGGCCTGCCGCAATGGATGGGCCGCCTGCAGGCTCTGGCCATGGAATGCCTGCCCGGCGAACCCCTGATGAGCCGCGACAACCTGGACTCCATGCGCACGCCCAACGTAGCCACCGGCCAGCACCCGGGGCTGGAGGCGCTGGGCATCACCCCCGCTGCGCTGGAGCCCATCGCACACGGCTATCTGCGCCGCAACTGACTCGATGGTGGGCTGGAATTACTATAGTTTTGATAGCTGCTAGCGCAGTATCTACGGCTTGAAATGCCGATTTGGTTGCTAATTTTGCCCTGCTGGGCGTTCTCTCCGCCTGAGCGCCTGTGAAAGCCGGCCTTGACGCTTGCGCCTCTTGTTGAAGAATTCTTTAATTTGGCGCAGGTGTATTAAAGACATCTTTCGTACTATCCAAACCACTGGCACCTACGCACCTTCCACCAAAATGGGCAAACTGGTGCAGGCCTTTATGCCGCCAGCGCTGCCGCCTGAACAACCTGTGTTGGCCCCATAGTGCTATACCGATGCCAGCCGGGCGGCCCAACTGGCGCAGGCCTGTCTGTCTGGCGTGCCGGGCTGGTGCTCTCGGTAGACTGGTTGCTTTACAGCGCCACCCGTAAACGCTTCATACGCCATTCGCAACAGTGACTGGACTAGCTCACTTTCACGTCGGGGCGCAAGGTAATTGGAACGAAGACTTGGCAACGATTGACGTTTGGGAAGCTGCAGGAGTTTGTAGGGTGGTTGGCTAGTTAAGTATGAGAGGGACTTGCCAATACCATTAACATCTCCGCGATGACAATGAAGCTCTCGTCTTCTTCGGGGTGCTCGATAACGATGGGCTTATACCCGGGGTGGGTCGAGTCAGGTGATAGCGTAATTCGCCTGTGCTGCCAGCTACCGTCTTCGGTATGGGTCTTCTCGCTCGAATAGTGCTTGATGGTGTAGCGCCCATTTGTCTCCGGGTCTTCGATGCTCCGATGTTGCACAACCACTACCTTACCTTCACGTGTCCCGGCCGGGTTGACTCGAAATAGGCACCAAGCACCATTGGGAATTCGGCGGTTCATTGATTCACCAACCACTTGGGCAATAAAAAGTCCCGGTTGTGGGCTTATCCAGTCTGGCAAAGCGACCCAATCAACTGCCTGATCTTCAAAGGCTTGCGGATCGGAAAAACTACCCGCTGCAAAACGTAGATCAACCAGCGGCGCAGCCGCAATTCCCGCATTTCGCTCTTCCCTCGAAACAAGCTGCAGAGGTATTACGTTCAAAGTTTTCTTCGAAGTATTCTGAGCCTCATCCCCAACTCCAACCCCCGCTGTTCGTAGACGGCTGCGAAGGAACTCCCTAAGTGGAGCGTCTGTGCAGTAGACGTAGCAACCCTTCATGCCGCGAGTCATCAATGTGCGATATGTGTTTTTCACCAATGCATCGGCAATTGCTAGCGTCTTCTCTCGTTCGGCATTGAGCATGCTCTTAAGGCCGCGCACCGATTTGTCAGAGGATGCACGTTTGGTTGCATCGCTAACAATGCGTCCGTCTTCATAGAAAAGGTCCGGACCAATGATCACGCCAACGTAATCCAACTCTAGTCCTTGGCACGTGTGAATGCATCCAACTTGCTCTACCGACCCTGGCGTAATGATCCAGAGACTCCCATCTTTGTCCAAATTCCAGCGACGCTGGTAGTCAAATTCAGGTAGTTGAATGTCCCAAGCACTGGGATCTTTCTTGCTGGGCCACTTCCAGCAATACCCAGCCACTACGCGGGACCGATTGTTGGCCTGATTCTTTAACGCAACAAGTGCGTGCATTTCAGTCGGGTTGTCAAAAATGCGAAAGTCATACTCCCGAGTGTCAAGAATCGGAGCTGTAGTAGGGCGAATATTGAGAATGTTGTCTAGCCATTCAAGATACCCATCAGAGCCACTGCAACGAAATTGTGATGACAATTCCAGCTCAGTTATTTCGGCCCCGAATTCACGGGCTCGCAGTCGAAGTTCTTCTGTTTTTCCGATATCTTTCAATGTGACGCATTGGTTGTCGTCAACGAAGAAAACTGTGCACTTGGAAGAGCGGATTACTTCTTTAACTTGGCTATCACCTAGGTTGCCATAGAGGCCGCTCTTTTCATTCAGTCGATGTGCTTCGTCAACGATGAGAACATCGTATATGTCGGCGGGCATATTTACGAAAGCACCCGAACCGGAAAACAGATTGCCGATGCGTGTTCTCGAGAACGTACCGGTGAGTTTGGCCTCATACACGGCGCGCGGCGCAGCATTCTTTGAGACGTAGCGCGCATTGCGCTTGCGGCTAATTAGTGTTCCGAGAAGGTTGATGGCGATTACCGATTTCCCAGTGCCGGGACCACCTTGAACTATTACAACCTGCTTCCGTTTTTCTGCTTTAGTTTCAACTGTCAAGATGGTCTCGTAGGCCACCTTTTGATCATCAAGAAGAATGAATTCGTTTCTTCCTTGAAGTAGCGCAACGACGCTGTCGGCCAGCATTTTTGACGGTTGAATTCGTCCATTCTCGATGGTGTAGAGAATACCTTTGCGATCGCCATGGCGAACATGCTCTCGAATAAATCGTTGCAATTTATCGCGCTCACGCGCAAGAAACAGTGGCGCCTTTTGAATGTGTTCTCGATAGTGTGAGTGGTCGATCTCGCCGTCTCGTGGGTGATTGTGCAAGTAGGCGCAAGGTTGAAGCTTCATGTCACCTTCATGCACGGCCCTATTGAAGTCTTCCAAATATGCTGCATAGGACCAAGCTTGATAGGAGGGGTGTGGACCTTCAGTTTCTCCAACTCTCCCACCCCGTCGTGCCCACACGATCGCGTCTTTATCACTGCGACGAGACTCTGACCATTGTTTCAGTTCAACGATAACTACCTTCGACCTCGCTTGAGCGTCTTCGCCGGTGATGACGAAGTCAATGCGTTTGCTTTGGAGCGGTAGTTGGTATTCGATGGCTACGCCTGCATCAGACGGAATTTCGTCGTCGTTCAATACCTTGGCCATCTCCATAAGTGAGTTTTTCCACGATCGAATTTCCGATTGCCCGACGCCGTGGCCGGTAGCGTTTAGAAAGTGGCGTGACATGACATCTTCGATGTCATCGTGTAGCGCATGATGCAGAAATTCGCTCTTATTCGCCTGATAGATGATCATCTGTCAAAGCTCGTCGTATTTCTTGCTGGTGCCTCGAGCTTTTTCGATCGGGTACTTGAGTGCATTGGCTTTGACTTTTGCTTGTGCCGCCGCGATTGGATCAATCCCCAATGCACTCGAGAGTTGGATCAAATACAGCAAAACATCTGCAATCTCTGATCCTATGACTTCTCGTTTCTCTAAAGACACCTCGCGACTTTGGACCTCGGTTAGCCACTGAAAATGTTCGAGCAATTCGCCAGTCTCTACAACCAATGCAGAAGCGAGATTTTTGGGCGAATGGAAGGGCTGCCACTCGCGTTCTTTTGCAAACTTTTCAAGTTCGAGGGCTAAGTCGCGTAGCGAGTCTGTCATTGAGGGAATTAATTTAAGTTATGCGATTCCGTCTCACTTTAACTTGAACCACTTTCATTTCCTAGATGTAACGAATGACTAGTCGAAGCGTTGAGTCCAAAACAACAAAGCCCGCCAAGCGTTAACTTGGCGGGCTTTGTTTTTAAGGGTTTGAAATGTCTTACTTACCCAACTTCAAGAAATCATCCCCCTTGCCCAACTCCAGCAGCCCGGCGTTGGAATACACCTGCAGCTTGGCGCGGGTGTCGGTGATGTCCAGGTTGCGCATGGTCAGTTGGCCGATGCGGTCCAGCGGGCTGAATGGCGCGTCTTCCACCTTCTCCATGCTCAGGCGCTCGGGCGCGTAGGTCAGGTTGGGGCTTTCGGTGTTCAGCAGGCTGTAGTCGTTGCCGCGGCGCAGTTCCAGGGTCACGGTGCCGGTGATGGCCTTGGCGACCCAGCGCTGGGCGGTTTCGCGCAGCATGATGGCTTGGCTGTCGAACCAGCGGCCCTGGTACAGCAGGCGGCCGAGCTTGCGGCCGTTGTCGCGGTACTGTTCGATGGTGTCTTCGTTGTGGATGCCGGTGACCAGGCGCTCGTAGGCGATGAACAGCAGCGCCAGGCCGGGGGCTTCGTAGATGCCGCGGCTC
>MGPB01000027.1 GCA_001795455.1 Curvibacter sp. GWA2_63_95
GCAACAAACACAAGGTCATGTTCGAAAACTTGACCCCGCTGTTCCCCAAGGAGCAGATGAAGCTGGAGCAGGACATCAAGGGCGAAGAGAACATCACCGGCCGCGTGATCGACATCATTGCCCCCATCGGCAAGGGCCAGCGCGCCCTGATCGTGGCGCAGCCCAAGAGCGGCAAGACGGTGATGATGCAGCACATCGCCCACGCCATCTCCGCCAACTACCCCGATAGCTATTTGATGGTGCTGCTGATCGACGAGCGCCCTGAAGAAGTGACCGAAATGCAGCGCACCGTCAAGGGCGAGGTGATTGCCTCCACCTTCGACGAGCCCGCCGCCCGCCACGTGCACGTGGCCGAGATGGTGATCGAACGCGCCAAACGCCTGGTGGAGCTCAAGAAGGACGTGGTGATCCTGCTGGACTCCATCACCCGCCTGGCCCGCGCCTACAACAACGTAGTGCCATCGTCGGGCAAGGTGCTGACCGGTGGCGTGGACGCCAACGCCCTGCAGCGTCCCAAACGTTTCCTCGGTGCAGCCCGCAATGTGGAAGAAGGCGGCAGCCTGACCATCATCGCCACAGCTCTGGTCGATACCGGCAGCCGCATGGACGAAGTGATCTTTGAAGAATTCAAGGGCACCGGCAACTCCGAAATTCACCTGGACCGCCGCCTGTACGAGAAGCGTGTGTTCCCATCCATCCAGCTCAACCGCAGCGGCACCCGCCGCGAAGAGTTGTTGCTGCAGCCCGAAATCCTGCAAAAAACCCGCATCCTGCGCCAATTCCTCTACAACATGGACGAAATCGAGTCCATGGAAATGGTGCTCAAACAAATGCGTGCCACGAAGAACAACAGCGAGTTCTTTGACATGATGCGCCGTGGCGGCTAAACGCACCGATACGCTATAATCGATGGTTTCGCGAAAAGTACGCCAGATAGGCTGGCGCGGCTGACGCAACTGATGGAGAAGATATGAAAGAAGGCATTCACCCCAATTACCGCGAAGTTTGCTTCCAGGACATGTCCAATGGATTCAAATTCGTGACACGTTCTTGCGCCAACACCAAGGAAATGATCGACATGGAAGACGGCCGCAAGCTGCCCCTCTTCAAGCTCGACACCACCAGCGAATCGCACCCCTTCTACACTGGCACCCAGAAGTCCGTGGACAACATGGGTGGTCGCGTGGAGCGCTTCCGCAACCGCTTCGGCAAAACTGCCGCCAAGTAATGTGGAATCAGGCTTGCGCCTGAGTTCTATGCAAAAAGGCAGCCCGGCCCTCCGAGCTGCTTTTTTTTTGATCTGATTTTTTTGCCTGTGAAACACCCTAATCCCGCCATCGTTGCACAGTCGGCCGTACGTCGCCTGCCTCGCTGGGCATTGCTGCTGCTGTGCCTGAGTTATGTGTGTGCGGGCTTTTTGGGCCGTGACGCTTGGCGCAGCGCTGACATCACGGCACTGGGGTTCATGGGTGCATTGGCACAGGGTGCATCGTCCTGGTGGTCGCCCTCCCTCTTGGGTTGGTCGCCAGAAAACCCTGCAGTTTTGCCCTACTGGCTGGGGGCTTGGGCCCTGCAGCTGGCACCTGCCGCATGGGCCGCAGATTTTGTCGTGCGCATCCCGTTCGGCTTGTTGCTGGGCCTGGCACTGCTGGCCACGTGGTACGGCACCTATTACCTCGCCCGCAACCCCGCTGCCCAGCCTGTGGCATTTGCCTTTGGCGGTGAGGCCCAGCCCACTGACTATGCGCGGGCCATGGCCGATGGCGGTGTCTTGGCCTTTATCGCGTGCCTGGGCCTGGCACAACTTTCCCACGAAACAACGCCGACGCTTGCGCAGCTGGGGTTTGGTGCCCTGCTTTTCTATGGCATCGCCGCCTTTCCCTACCGCATCTGGGCCCCGCACTTGGCCACCTTCGTGGGCCTGTTGGGCCTGAGCCTGTCCGGTGCGCCCGCTATGGCCCTGCTCTACCTGCTGGGCGGTACTCTGGTGCATTGGCTGGACCGTCAACCAAGCGAGGCCGGGCAAACCGCGCCTTCCGCACAACGCCTAGACCTTTATGCACTGCTAGCCTACGGCACTGTAGCCTGCGCCTGTACCTACTATTTGGATCTGTGGCGCTGGAAGCTGGAGACGCCTGCGCTGTCTTGGCGCACGGTAGATGGCTTTGCGCAACTTCTCATCTGGTTCACCTGGCCCGCTTGGCCGCTGGCCTTATGGACCCTCTGGCGTTGGCGCTGGCAGCTGTGGAGCAAGCGGGTACATCGGCACCTGGCCTGGCCACTGTGGTTTGCGGTGGTCACCGTCATCGCCACGCCGTTTGGCGCCGACTCGGACCGTACCTTGCTACTGGCCCTGCCCGCACTGGCCACCCTGGCTGCGTTTGCCTTGCCCACACTGAAACGCCAGGTGGCCGCCCTGATCGACTGGTTCACGCTGCTGTTTTTCTCGGGCTGCGGGTTCACGATTTGGGTGGTCTGGATTGCCATGCAAACCGGGGTACCCAGTCAACCGGCGGCCAATGTGGCACGCCTGGCCCCAGGGTTCCAAGCCAGCTTCTCCGTGCTCGCCTTCAGCATGGCCATCGTCGCCACACTGGCCTGGGCCTGGCTCGTCAAATGGCGGGTCGGTCGACACCGCGCAGCAATCTGGAAAAGCCTGGTGTTGCCCGCCGGGGGCGCTGCATTGTGTTGGCTCTTGTTGATGACGTTGTGGATGCCCCTGCTCAACTACGCGCAAAGCTACCGCAGCCTGGTGCAGCAGGCCACGCCACTGGTAGGGCCCGAAGGCTGTGCAGAAACAGGAAGCCTGCGCGCGGTACACCTGTCCGCCTTCCAGTGGTACAGCACTGTGCGGCTGGTGGCTGCTGATGGCGAGAGCACGTGCGAGTGGCAGCTCAGCGAGCCGGGTGAGAACCTGGAAATCCTCCCCTCGGTCGACACCACCCGCTGGACACCGCACACCCTCTTGCGGCACCCGGTGGACCGGGCCGAGGCGGTCTGGTTGCTGCGCAGGCGCTAAATACTCAGACGGTAACTGGCGTCTGCGCGGTCATGGTCCGCACCCGGCTGGCCGGGAATACCAAGGAGAACACCGAGCCCTTGCCGGGTGCACTGTCAATGCGCAGTTCTGCCCCATGACGCTGGGCAACATGTTTGACAATTGCCAACCCCAGGCCAGTGCCGCCGGTATCGCGTGACCGGCTGCGGTCCACACGGTAAAAACGCTCGGTCAGCCGTGGCACATGCTCTGGGGCAATACCGGGGCCGGTGTCTTCCACCGACAACAAGCAAGCACCATTGCCCAGCGACTGCCAGCGCACATGGATACTTTTGTCTGCGGGGGTGTAGCGCACGGCATTGCCCACCAGGTTAAACACCGCACTGTAGAGTTCCGGTTGCGATCCGGCCAGTTCGCAAGAGGGCCCTGGCTCAAACACGATATCCTGCGCGCGGCCCCACAACAGGCGTGACAACTCCACAGATTCCGTCTCGCAAGCCCTTAGCACGGCGGGAACAGACACCCAATCGTGCACCGATGGCAGGGGACTGCCCTCCAGCCTTGACAAGGTCAGCAAGTCATTCACCAGGCTTTGCATTCGTTGTGCCTGCTGCGCCATGAGGCCCAGGTAGCGTTGGCGCTCTTCTTCGTCCAAAGGCAAGGCCTGCAAGGTCTCGACAAAGCCGGCCAGCACTGTGAGCGGCGTACGAATCTCATGGGACACATTGGCCACAAAATCCCGGCGCATGGCTTCCGCCTGCTCCACCGCGGTAATGTCCCGCGACAGCAACAGACTGCGCCCTTCGCCATAAGGGTGGAGTTGCACCGACAGGCGCACCGGTTTGGCGCTGGTGCTGTCGCGCCCCGGCATCACCACGTCGCGGCTGAAATCGCGGTCAGAAAAATACGCGGCAAATTCGGGATCGCGCACCAGATTGCCAAAGTGCTGCAGCAGGTCACGGCGCACATCAAAACCAAAGTGCGCGCCAGCAATCTGGTTGAACCATTCAATGCGTCCCTGGGCATCCAGCAAAACCACCCCATTGGGAGAGGCCTGTAAAGCCGCCAGAAAATCCTGCAGCTTGCCTTCACCCTCGACCACCTGGCGTTCCCGCGCCCGCAGCAGGCGACGCATGCGGTCTGCGGCCTCGCCCCACAGGCCCTGGCCCAAGGCCACCTCGGTGGATTCCCCGCGCCGCAGCCAGTTCAGCAAGCGCAGGCCGCGCACCGCATCCAACAATAGCCACAGGTACCCAGCTCCAATCGCGGCCACCAAGGCTGTCCACACACGCGTCCCAGGTGCGACCAGCGCCCACGCCAATGCAGCAGCCGCAGCTTGCAGCCCCACAAAGGACAACAAGCGCCACACCATGCCCGATCCGCCTTGGTTCACGCGCTGGCTTTGTCGGTAGACACCGCAACCGCAGGCTTGGCCGTCAGGCGGTAGCCTGCACCGCGCACGGTCTCCACCATCGGGCCAGCCAGCGTCAGCGCCTCGCGCAAACGCTTCACATGCACATCGACCGTTCGCTCTTCAATGTAGACGTGGTCGCCCCAGACTTTGTCGAGCAGTTGGGCCCGGCTGTGCACACGCTCGGCGTGGCCCATGAGGTAGTTCAACAGCTTGAATTCCGTAGGCCCGAGTTTCAGCGCCTGCCCTTCGAAGGTCACCCGGTGGGTGGAAGGGTCCAGGCAGAGGCCCGCAATGGTGATGACCTCACCCGCCTCTTCGGGCGCGCGGCGGCGCAGCACCGCCCGCACCCGGGCCAAAAGCTCTTTGGTAGAGAACGGCTTGGCGATGTAGTCATCGGCCCCCGCATCCAGCCCGGCCACCCGGTCGGCTTCGTCGCCGCGTGCCGTGAGCATGATGATGGGGGTGTCCTTGGTGCGAGGGTCGGTGCGCCAACGTTTGGCCAGCGTCAGACCGCTCTCGCCAGGCAACATCCAGTCCAGCAGAATCAGATCAGGCACAGCAGCATCAATCTCGCGCTGGGCGGACTCGCTGTCCATGGCCCAGCGGGGACGAAAACCGTTGTGCCGCAGGTTGACCGCAATCAGCTCTGCAATGGCTGACTCGTCCTCAACCACCAGGACGGCGGGCATGTTTCTCATTTGACGATCGACTCGATTTTTTCCATGGTGGTGTGGCGAACATCTTCGCCTTTGACCACGTAGATGATGAACTCGGCAATGTTCTTGGCATGGTCCCCAATGCGCTCAATCGCTTTGGCCAGGAACAGCAGGTCCAGGCTGGGGGAAATCATGCGCGGGTCTTCCATCATGTAGGTGACCAGCTTGCGCACAAAACCGTCGAACTCGGCGTCAATCAGGTCATCCTCTTTCAAAATGGCCACGGCAGCATTCACGTCCAGGCGGGCAAAAGCGTCCAGTGCCTTGTTCAACAAACCGGAAGCCAGGTCAGCTGCCACACGCAACTCCAACGAAGGCAGGGAACGCGGTGCACCGCTTTGGATGATGGAGCGCACCATGCGGGCGATCTTTTCGGCCTCGTCACCCACGCGTTCGAGGTTGGCGGTGGTTTTGGAAATTGCAATCAAGAGGCGCAGGTCGCGCGCGGTCGGCTGGCGGCGCGCAATGATGGAAGACAGGTCGCGATCGATTTCGATTTCCATGGCATTGACGCGAGCCTCACGCGAAGTGACTTCATTCGCCACATCGACGCTGAACTGGGACAGTGCGTAAACCGCCTGGCGAATTTGTGACTCAACCAGCCCGCCCAGCTCCATGACCTGGGTGGAGACCGATGTGAGTTCACTGTCGAATTGGGTAGATAGGTGTTTATCAGACATGGGAGCCTCTGTGTCGATCAGCCGAAACGGCCGGTGATGTAGTCTTCGGTTTCTTTGCGCGTGGGTTTGAAGAACATTTGCTCGGTAGGACCAAACTCCACCAAGTCACCCAGGTACATATAGGCGGTGTAGTCGCTGCAACGCGCAGCCTGCTGCATGTTGTGCGTGACGATCACCACGGTGTAGTCGTTCTTGAGTTCCACGATCAACTCTTCCACCTTGGCGGTGGAAATCGGGTCCAGCGCCGAGCACGGCTCATCAAGCAACAGCACTTCGGGTTTGATGGCAATGCCGCGTGCAATGCACAGGCGCTGCTGCTGGCCGCCCGACAGGCTGGAGCCGCTCTGGTGCAGCTTGTCTTTCACTTCCGACCACAGGGCCGATTTGCGCAGTGCCCACTCCACGCGCTCTTCCATGTCGGTGGCGTTGAGGTTTTCAAACAACTTCACGCCGAAAGCGATGTTGTCGTAAATCGACATCGGGAACGGCGTGGGCTTCTGGAACACCATGCCGACCTTGGCGCGCAAGAGCGCCACATCTTCCTTGCTGGTCAGCAGGTTCTCGCCGTCCAGCAAAATCTGGCCTTCGGCCCGCTGCTCGGGATAGAGCTCGAACATGCGGTTAAAAATCCGCAGCAAGGTGGACTTGCCGCAACCCGAGGGACCGATGAAGGCCGTCACGCGCTTCTCGGGGATTTCGAGGTTGATGCCCTTGAGGGCGTGGAACTTGCCGTAGTAAAAGTTCAGGTCTTTGACCGAAATCTTGGACTTGGTCGGGACGCTAGGGGTGTTCAACATAACGAGGTTTCCGTTCTATGCGGGCCCTGGGGCCTCAGGATTTGTTGCGGGTCAGCACCCGGGCAAGAATATTCAGACCCAACACCGCGATGGTGATCAGGAAGACACCCGCCCAAGCCAGCTGTTGCCAGTTTTCGTAAGGGCTCATGGCGAACTTGAAGATCGTGACCGGCAGGCTGGCCATGGGTTCACCCAGCGACGAGGTCCAGAACTGGTTGCTCAGTGCAGTGAACAACAGCGGTGCGGTTTCACCGGCAATACGGGCCACCGCCAGCAACACACCGGTGATGACACCCGCACGGGCGGCTTTCAACGTGATGCTCAGAATGACTTTCCACTTCGGCGCACCCAATGCATAGGCGGCTTCACGCAAACCAGCGGGCACCAGTTGCAGCATGTTTTCGGTAGTGCGAATGACCACCGGAATCACGATCAAGGACAAGGCCAGAATGCCGGCGTACCCCGAGAAGGACTTGAAGCGCGATACCACCACGGCATACACAAACAGGCCAATCACGATGGACGGTGCGGACAGCAAAATGTCATTCACAAAACGGGTGAGCGAGGCCAACCAGCTCTTGGAGTCGAACTCCGCCAGGTAGATACCGGCCATCACGCCGATGGGGGTGCCCACACACGTGGCCAGGAACACCATCAGAAAAGAACCATAAATGGCGTTGGCCAAGCCACCCTCTTCGTTGGGCGGTGGCGTCATCTGGGTCAAGGTGACCCAGTTCATGCCACCAATGCCCAGGCGGAAGGTTTCCACCAGGATCCAGAACAACCAGAACAGGCCAAACGCCATGGCTGCCAGGGCCAAGCCCGTGGCGATGTAATTGACGCGCTTGCGCTGGGCAAAGCGGGCTGCGCGGACTTGTGACAAGGTGGCGCTCATGTTTTGGTTCCTTCAGCTTTGCGCAAGCGCGACAGCAAGAGCTTGGACAACGAGAGAATCACGAATGTGATGAAGAACAGTACCAAGCCCAGGTACATCAGGGCGGCCTGATGCAGACCTTCGCCAGCCTCGGCAAACTCATTGGCCAATGCGGAGGTAATGCTATTGGCTGCCTGGAACAGGCTCAGGGAATCGAGCTGGTTGAAGTTGCCAATCACAAAGGTCACCGCCATGGTCTCGCCAATGGCGCGGCCCAAGCCCAGCATGATGCCGCCGATGACGCCGGTCTTGGTGTAGGGCAACACCACCTTGGACACCACTTCCCAGGTGGTGGCGCCCAGACCGTAGGCCGACTCTTTGAGCAGGGGTGGGGTCACCTCAAACACATCACGCATTACAGACGCAATGAACGGGATGATCATGATGGCCAGGATGATGCCGGCCGACAAGATGCCAATGCCCACGGGAGGACCCGAGAAAAAGGCACCCAGGTAAGGAATGCCGTGGGTCAGGCTTTGCAGCGGCTGCTGCACATAGGTGGCCAGAACCGGGCCGAACACCAGCAGACCCCACATGCCGTACACGATGGACGGCACCGCCGCCAACAGTTCGATGGCCGTACCCAGCGGGCGTTTGAGCCAGGCGGGCGACAGCTCGGTAAGGAACAAGGCGATGCCAAAGCTCACCGGCACCGCAATCAGCAGCGCAATCAACGAGGTAGCCAGAGTGCCATAAATCATGACCAGACCGCCGTACTCGTTTTGCACCGGATCCCAGACAGTACTGGTCAAAAACGAGAGTCCGTATTTGCTAATCGCAGGCCAGGCGCTGATGGTCAGCGAGGTCAGGATGGCCAGCAACAAAGCCAGGGTCAGCAGGGCAGAACCCTTGGCGAGCCAGCCGAAAATACGATCAGCAAGGGGGCCAGAGCGGGCACGCTTGACAGGAGGAGGTTGGGTCATGGCACGGGAAGGCTTGATGGCAGACAAACTGGACGGGGAATCCCCATGCACGAGTGTAGAGGACATGGGGTTGTTCTCCGTCAGTTCAGTGGCAGCTGTCGATTACTTGAAGGCCACGGGCTTGCCAGCACCGTCCTTGATCTCACCCCAGGATTTCTGGATGGCTGCGATCACGGAAGGAGGCATGGGCACGTAGTCCAGATCGGCTGCTGCCTTGCCACCGTTGGCATAAGCCCAGTTGAAGAACTTCAAGGTTTCAGTCGCGTTGGCGGGCTTGTCCTGCTTCAGGTGCATCAGGATGAAGGTCGCGCCGCTGATGGGCCATGCATCCTTGCCAGGCTGGTTGGTCAGGATCTGGTAGAAGGACTTGTTCCAATCGGCACCGGCGGCGGCGGCCTTGAACGCTTCGTCATCGGGCTTCACAAAGTTGCCAGCCGAGTTTTGCATCACAGCGTAGTTCAGCTTGTTTTGCTTGACGTAGGAATACTCCACATACCCCATGGAATTCGGCAGGCGGCCCACAAAAGCGGCCACACCTTCGTTGCCCTTGCCACCAGCGCCCACTGGCCAGTTCACGGCTGTGCCCTCGCCCACTTTGGACTTCCACTCTGCGTTCACCTTGCTCAGGTAGTTGGTGAAGATGAAGGTGGTGCCGGAACCGTCAGCACGACGCACTTGGGCGATGGCGGCATCAGGCAGTGCCAGCGTGGGGTTCAGCGCTTTGATGGCGGGGTCGTTCCACTTGGAAATTTTGCCCAGGTAAATATCGCCCAGCACTTGGCCGGTCAGCTTCAATTGGCCAGGCTCAATACCCTTGACGTTGATCACGGGCACCACACCACCGAGTACCGTGGGGAACTGCATCTGGCCTTTGGACTTCAACACTTCGTCGGTCAAAGGTGCGTCGGACGCACCGAAGTCCACCGTTTTGGAGTCAATTTGTTTGATACCACCACCGGAACCGATGGACTGGTAGTTCACCTTCACGCCGGTAGCCTTGTTGTAGTCAGACGCCCACTTGGAGTAGATGGGAGCGGGAAAGGACGCGCCTGCACCGGTAATTTCTTGGGCGCCAGCAGCACCGGCAAAGCCCACTGCGGCGGTCATTGCAGAGACCAGCAGTGCGCGTTGGAAGGAAATAATCATGAGAAAACCTCAGTCGGTTGGTTGAGAAAACAGCGAACGATGTGAATTTAAGAACCTTTTGTGACAACGGTATGACATCAGGCGGTTTTTCGAAGGCCCCGGACGGCTCGGCGTACGTCATGCGATTTTCAAGCGTCTGTCACATTCCTGTCACGCAGTCTTTCTACGCTTCGCGCTTTCAACCCGGAGCACACCATGACATTCAGCACCCATCTCACCCTTGGCCGCCGTACCTTGTTGGCAGCTGCCCTGCTCGCCGGCATGGTGGGCTGCGCCACCCGCCCCGCTCCGGTCGACCTGGCCCAGACGCTGGCCAACACCCCCTCCTTGAGCACCCTCAACGCCCTGGTGGCCCAAGCCGGCTTGACCGCGACCCTGAAAACCGGCGGCCCCTTCACGGTGTTTGCGCCCAGCAACGACGCCTTCAAGGCGGTGCCCGCCAAAACCATGGACGAACTGGCCAAGAACCCCGAAAAACTCAAAGCCCTGCTGGCCTACCACGTGGTACCCGCCAAGCTGATGGCCGCTGACGTGAAAAACAGCAATGTGAAGTCGGTGCAAGGCAGCATGCTGGCACTGGCCAAGGCAGGCGACTTTGTGACGGTGGAAACCGCCGCCGTCACCCAGGCCGACATCAGCGCCACCAACGGCGTGCTGCACATCGTGGACACCGTGCTGCCCGCCCCCACAGGCAAGTAAAGCACTACCCACCGTGCCAATGGCCCGATCACGGGCCATTTTTCATTCAAATAGGCACCTAGCCCTTATGGAATATGCGCTAGAAGCTCCTATTTTCATAGCAAACTTTTCCGTTGGAACACCCCCCATGGTTGACACCCTTTCCCACCCCCTTCCGCGACGCAGGTTTCTTGGCGCGCTGGCCTGCAGTGCAGGCCTGTTCGGCACTGCGACCAGTTGGGCCCAAGGCCCCCGCACCACAGCGGCGACGCCCAGCGTGCTGCAGGTGGTGGACATGTCGGCCAGCCAGATTGATGTGTCCAAGGACTTTTTGATCGGTGCGCGGGCCGCCTGGCAGGACCTCAACAGCCGCGGCGGCGTGCGGGGCAAGTCTGTCAAACACGTGGTCGTGGAAGTGGACGGCAGCCCACAATCCCTGCGCTCGGCCGTGGACACACTCAAGGCCATGCCCGAGTGCCTGGCTGTAGTGGGCAGCGCCGGCCACCGGGCGGCCAGCCAGCTGGCTACCCTGCTGCAGCGTGAAGCGGCCGATGTCGCCCACGTGGCGCCCTGGTTGCACAGCCAGCCGCCCGAAGGACAGGACAGCACCTTTGGCATTTTTGCCACGCGGCAAGAGCAGATCAGCCATGCGGTGAAATCGCTGTCCATCATGGGCGTGACCGAGGTGGGCGCCGTTTTTGCGTCCGCCGCCGAGCACAACAGCTACCAGGCCGATCTGGAGCAGGCTGCCGCCGGCCTGAAACTCAAGCTCAAGACCTATGTGCCCAGCAGCACCCTGCAGGCCCTGGCCACCGAGCTGCGGCCCGACAGCCCGCGCATCCTGATCTTTCTGGGCGGAACGCCCGAGCTGCTGCAGTTCTCGCAGGGCATCGAAAAGCAGGCGGCACAGCGTTACATCGTGGCCATGTCAGACGTGAACCTGCAAACCCTGCAGCAACTCGGTGTGTCGCGCTTCACCCCCGTCATTGCCACGCAGGCCGTGCCCCCGGTCAATGGCAACCAGCCCATCGTGCGCGGCTACCGCGAGACCCTGAACCGCCTCTACGACGAACCCCCTACCCCGCAAAGCCTGGCCGGCTACCTGTCAGCCCGCTACGCGCAAGAGGTGCTTGGCACCCTGGACGGAACCTTGAACCGCAGCAATGTGCTGCAGGCCTTCGCCCGCCGCCTGCCCATGGACCTGGGGGGCTTTCGCATCAACCCCGACCCCAAGCGCAAAACGCCGGCCTTTGTGACCCAAAGCATGGTGGCCGCCGATGGCCGCTTGGTGGGTTAAGCCACTCCGCCCGGCCCCAGGCCGGTGCTATGCTCTTCGCAGCTTTTAACCCTTACCTGACACAACGTCGATGCAAAACGGAAATCGCCTGGCCGCCGTGGACCTGGGCTCCAACAGCTTCCGCCTGGAAATTGGGCGTGTAGACCACGGTGAATTTCGACGGACCGAATACCTCAAAGAGACCGTACGCCAGGGCGGCGGTCTGGACGAAGACCGCAACCTCACCCCCGCCGCCATGCAGGCAGGCTGGGAATGCCTCGCGCGCTTTGGCGAACGGCTGGCCGGCTTCAAACCCGGTGAAGTGAAGGCCGTGGCCACCCAAACCCTGCGCGAGGCACGCAACCGCGACGCCTTTCTGGAACGCGCCAACGCCGTGTTGGGTTTTCCCATTGACGTGATCTCCGGCCGCGAAGAGGCCCGGCTGATCTACCAGGGCGTGGCCCACATGCTGCCGGCCACCGACGAACGCCGTCTGGTGGTCGACATTGGCGGCCGCTCCACCGAACTGATTTTGGGCACCGGCCTCACACCCACGGTGATGGAGTCCTACCGCGTGGGCAGCATCGCCTGGTCCAAGCGCTACTTTGCCGACGGCCAGTTCAGCAAGAAATCTTTCGAGATGGCCGAGATTGCGGCCAAGGCCGTGCTCGACGAGGCACTGGACGCCTACCCCCCAGACCGCTGGGACACCGCCTATGGCTCTGCCGGCACCGTCGGTGCGATTGGCGACGTGCTGGTGGCTGCGGGCTGGCCATCTGGCGTCGTCTCACAAGACGGGCTGGACTGGTTGCTGGAGCGCCTGATCGCCGCGCAAAGTGCAGACCGCCTGCGCATCGCCGGCATGCGCGAAGACCGCAAGACCATCATTGGCGGCGGCGTGAGTGTGATGCGTGCGGTGTTCAGCCTGCTGGGCATCACCGAAATGCAGCACGCCGCTGGCGGCCTGCGCCATGGCCTGATTTGTGACCTGCTGGGCACCGCCAACACCTATGGTGACCTGCGCGCCAAAAGTGTGCAACGCCTGGCCAGCAAGTTCAATGTAGACACGGCCCACGGCGAGCGTGTGGGCACCGTGGCCACCCACCTGCTGCAGCAGGTGCTGGGCGGCCCGCTGGACGAACACCACCCCGAACATGGCCGCACGCTGCGCAAGCTCAACTGGGCCGCGCAGTTGCACGAAATCGGCAGCCACATCTCTCACAGCGATTACCACAAACACGGCGCCTACATCCTGGACAACGCCGACGCGGCGGGGTTCTCGCTGTCGGAAATGCACCGCCTGAGCCTCTTGGTACTGGGCCACCGCGGCAAGCTGCGCAAGCTGGAGGCCTCGCTGGAGCAGGACGACCTGGTGCTGCAACTCATGTGCCTGCGCCTGGCCGTGATTTTGTGCCACGCACGGCGCGCACCGGACTTGCAGGGCATGGCACTGGCGCGCGGCGAGGACCATACCTTTCGGCTGCGTTGCCGCAATGGCTGGGCGGCTGCGTTTCCACAAAGTGCGCACCTCTTGCAAGAGGAAGTGCAGCTTTGGTTGAAGACGCCCTGGAGTTTGGAGTTGGTCGGGGTTTAGGTTCTCTTGGGCCTGCGCTGAACAAGCCCTTCTGCTTGGCTTTTTGGATTGCCTGCACCGCTTTTTTTGGACACCCACTCCCCCAGCCCCTCGCCCCGTCGGCGAGGGGAGCCTTTAACCGCCATATTTGGTGGTTGCGCGCCGACTGCGTGGCGACTGGGGTGACGTTGCCACCGTTACTTCACGCCACGGCCCGTGCCTGCGGTTGTGGGACTTCGGAGAGATCTGGTCGGCACGGCAGGTGGCTGCGCCCGCCAGCGGCTCCGCACCAGCATGTATGCATTCACCACAATAGTTGGCAAAGGCCGTGGCGCACCCACCTGTTGGCAGCGGTACTTGTGTAGCACCGTAGCCGGAGCAAAGCCACCAAATCGGCTGTTGAAAGGCTCCCCTCGCCGACGGGGCGAGGGGCTGGGGGAGTGGGTGTTAAAAAAACGGCGCAGCCCACCCAAAAAACCGATAGCAACAACGCAAGCCGGAACGAGAAAGCGACCCCGCCTTGCGTCAAGACACCAAAGCCTCGCGCTCCCACAACCCCACCCCCGCCTGCTTGGCCGCATGCTTGGCTACCGCCGCCAAGTTAGCCACATCTTCCGCCCGCGAAAACTGGCTGCCGTCAATCGCCACGGCACCAATCGACAAGGTCGTACACGGAAAGAAGCGCTGCACACCATGCCGGTCTTCGGCCTCTATGCCACCACGGGCCCGCGCCGCCTCGTCGAACATCGCCAGTGCACGCTCCGAAAACTCGGCGACCAGGCGCTCGCAACGAACTCGCCAGTCCGGACTCTGGAACAGGATGATGAAATCGTCGCCCCCCACGTGCCCCAAAAAGTCACGCTGCGAGTCGCACTGCTCCATGGCCACGCGTGCCAGCAAGCGAATCATCTCGTCCCCGCGCCAGTAGCCGTAGTAATCGTTAAAGGGCTTGAAGTTGTTCAGATCCGCATAACACGCCACAAACCGCACCTGCTTCTTGAGCAGGCGCTCCATGTGCTGGCTGATGGGGATGTTGCCGGGTAAAAAAGTCAGCGGGTTGGCGTGGCGCGCTGCCTCGATGCGGGTTTCAGTCACTGAGCGCACCAATTGGTCGCCGGTTCCCAGACCCACATAGCGCCCGTTCTCGGTGGCAATAAAACCGTCGTTCAGGTAGCGCTGGTCTTGCGAGGTCAGAATGCCCACCAACTCGTCCACACTGTGCTCACGCTCGATCAGGCGCGGCGCCAGGTTCGCATGCACATTACAGGGCTTGCGTCCCCACACCTCGCGGTAGTAGAGCTTGCTGTATTCGTTCATGAAGAGCGCACGGTTGATGATGCCCACGGGGCGCTCACCCTCCAGCATGGCCACCGCGTGCAAGTTGGGCTGCTCCAGAAAAATCTCGGCCAGCGTGTCGTTCTGCGTCTCCGGTGTCACCGTGGGGGCACGCAGCAAGGACAGGCTGCGCAAATGCCCACCTTGCGACATGCGCCCCAACTCGGGAAACACCACGACCTGCCGCTCACCCAACACGCGCTGTGGGTCCACGCCCAGGTACTTGAGAGGCTTGCGGTCCGGATGCCCCAGAAAGTAGCCCTGTCCATACTCGATGCCCAGGTCACGCAACACGCGCAAGTCCTCGGCCGTCTCAATGCCTTCGGCCACCAGCGAGCTGCCAAAGATGGTGGCAATCTGCTGCAGCGCCTGGATGGTCTTGAGCTTGTCGCCGTGTGCGCTGATGTTGCGTGTGAAGTACTTGTCGATCTTGACAATCTCGGGCTTGAGCTGGGACCACAGACGCAGGCTGGAGTGCCCATCACCAAAGTCATCCAGTGCGAGCGAAACCCCCGCCGAACGAATCTCCTGCACCACTTCGGCCAGGCGGTCCATGCTGTCCACACGTTCGTGCTCCGTAATCTCCAGCACCAGGGTGCGCGGCATGACGCGCAAATCCAAGATCCAGCGCAACAGGCCCTCGCGCCCGCGCAAATTGAATACACGCACCAAGGCATTCGCGCTGATGTTCACAAACAGGCGCCCACCACTGCGCAGATGGCCCCAGTGGCGCAGGGTGGCCACCACACAGGCACTTTCAAACTCGTAACGCAAGTCTTCCTGGGCCGCGGCGCGCAGCAGGTTGTCGGGGGTGTGCAGTGCGGTGCCCGCAGGACCGCGGATGAGCGCCTCGTGCGCATGAATGGATGCGTCGGCCAGATTCACAATCGGTTGAAACACCGGATACAGGCTGGCGTTTTTCAACACCTGTTGCAGCGCCCCCTGACCGGCATGGGCGGGCATTTCGCGGGTCACCAATCGCAAAGGCTGTAGCTGCATGGCAGGTTCTCCAGGACACTCGGGGCAGGCGAGTTTATGAAGCGCCGGTGACAGTGTTGTGACAGCACATTTCAATGCGCTTCACGTCTAAAATAAAACGGTATAAACCGTATATACCGTTTCACTTTTAGAAGGATTTTGCAGATGACTCCCACCGAAAAACTGACCACCCCCACTCCCGCAGCAGCACCCGGAACGACAAGTGCCGCCCCTGCCAAAACAGTAGCTGCAAAAAAGCCTGCACGCAAAGCAACCACCAAGCCTGTGGCCACCAACAAGGCCGCGGTCGTGGCCAAACCTGCAGCGACCAAAACCAAGGCCCCTGCCGCCAAAAAACCCAGTGTGGCAGCCACCAAACCCGCGGTGAAACCGGTAGCCAAACCCACCGCAAAACCCGTGGCGGCCAAGGCCCTCAAGGCCAAAAAACCCAAGATGGTGCGGGACAGTTTCACGATCCCCAAGCCCGAATATGACGTATTGGATGTGCTCAAGCTGCGCGCCGCCAAGCTGGGCAACCCGGTCAAGAAAACCGAACTGATCCGTGCTGGTGTCAAGGCGATTGCGGCCCTGTCCGATGCAGCGTTCAAGCAAGCGTTGCTGGCTGTTCCCAGCCTGAAGACTGGCCGCCCCGCCAAGGCCAAGAAGGCCTGAGCGACCTGCGGCGGACCTGCGTTACAGCAGCTCTGGGGATTGCACGGTCACCACCACGGTCTGGCCCACGCCCTCGCGCTCGCGGTAGCGCAGCCACCACACCGCGCCTTTTTTGATGGCGCATTCGCTCTCGCTGAGCCCCAGCAGGCGCGAGATGGTTTGCCCCAGTGTGGGCTGGTGGCCCACCACCACCACGCAGCCCTTGCCGTGAGGCCATTGCACCAACGCCAGCAAGTCGTCCACACTGCCCAGTGGTGCAATGGCGGAATGTTTTTTGTACTTGCGCCCCAGGGCTTGCGCGGTCTGGTCGGCACGGGCCGCCGGGCTGGCCCAGATGCGGGCGCCATCGGGTAACTGCCGGTCCAGCCAGGCGGCCATGCGAGTGGCCTGTTTGTCGCCCTTACTGGTCAGCGTGCGCAGCATGTCGTCGCCCACCAGATCCAGGTCAATGGCCTCTGCGTGGCGCCAGAGAATCAAGTCCATCGTGGTCCTCCCCAGTTCAATGGCTGTCACTGCGGGCGTAGCGCGCCATCAGTGCGGCCTGAGCCCCGTGCGCGGGAACATGCAGCCTATGCGGCACCCGCTGGTAGCAGCCATCCGCACCCAAGTCCCAGGCATCCACGCCGTCGTGCAAATACGCCACCAGGCACTCATCCACGATGCGCTGGCGCAGCAGCGGGTCCGTCACCGGCCAGGCCAGCTCCACCCGGCGCACCATGTTGCGGTTCATCCAGTCGGCACTCGACAGGTACAGGTCTTCTACCGCGCCCTGGCGAAAATAAAACACCCGGGAGTGCTCCAGAAACCGGCCGATCACCGAACGCACACGGATGTTTTCGGTGCGGCCCGGCACCTGCGCGGGCAGCATGCAGGCGCCGCGCACAATCAGGTCAATCTGCACACCCTGCGCGCCCGCACGCATCAGGCTGCGGATCAGGGCCTCATCGGTCAGCGAGTTCATTTTGGCTACGATGCGGGTGGACTCCCCGCGTGCGGCGGCGTCCCCCAGTGCATCGATCTTGGCCACCAGGTTGCGGTGCAAATGGAAGGGCGCCATCCACAACTTGGACAGACGGGGCAGCTTGCTCTGGCTGGCCAGATGCACAAACACATGCTCCATGTCGGTGGTGATGGCGGCATCTGCCGTCAAGTGGCTCAGGTCGGTATAGAGCTTGGCGGTGCGCGGGTTGTAGTTGCCGGTGGAGAGGTGCCCATAACGCTTGAGCGTCTTGCCCTCACGGCGGGTGATCAACATCATCTTGGCGTGCGTCTTCAGGCCCACCACACCGTAGACCACTTGCGCACCGATCGACTCCAGCATCTCGGCCCAGTTGATATTGGCCTCTTCGTCAAAACGGGCCTTGAGTTCCACCACCACGGTCACTTCTTTGCCGCGGCGCACCGCTTCGCGTAGCAAGTCCATCAGCGCCGAATCAGCCCCGGTGCGATAAATGGTTTGCTTGATGGCCAGGACCTGCGGGTCGTTGACCGCTTCGCGCAAAAAGGCCAGCACGCCATCAAAGCTCTCAAACGGCTGGTGCATCAGGATGTCGCCCTGGCGCAGCTGCGCAAAGAGGGACTGGCCCTGCTGGAGTTGCACGAGGTAGGACGGGCGGTAGGCGGGAAAGCACAGGTCGGGCCGGTTCACCAGGTCGATGAGCTGTGTGAGGCGCGCCAGGTTCACCGGACCATGCACGCGGTACAGCGCCTTGACCGGCAGCGCAAACTGCTTGAGCAAAAAGTCCGCCAGATGCTCGGAGCAACCGGCCGACACCTCCAGCCGCACGGCTTGGCCGTAGTGGCGGTGCACCAGACCCTGGCGCAAGGCGGTGCGCAGGTTTTGCACGTCATCCTCGTCCACCGCCAGGTCTGAGTGGCGCGTGACACGGAACTGCGAAAACTGCCCCACCGTGCGTCCCGGGAACAGGCTGTCCAGGTGCGCGCGGATGATGCTGGACAGCGACACAAACAGTGTGCGTTTGCCAGCCACCTTGTCGGGCATACGAATCAGGCGCGGCAGCACACGTGGCACTTTCACAATCGCAATTTCGTTCTCGCGCCCAAAAGCGTCTTTGCCGCTCAGGCGCACGATGAAGTTGAGTGACTTGTTGGCCACCTGCGGGAACGGATGTGCCGGGTCCAGTCCCACGGGAATCAGCAGCGGGCGCACCTCACGCTCGAAGTACTGGCGCACCCAGGCGCGTTGGGCGGCGCTGCGGTCGCCGTGCGACACGATGCGGATGCCTTCGCGCTCAAATGCCGGCATGAGCTGTTCGTTGAAGAGTGTGTACTGACGCGCCACCAGGGTGTGCAGGGCATCGGCCAGACGCTCGAAGGAGCCGACGGTGAACTGGCCTTTGTGGTCATTCGCCTGGCTGGCCGAGAGGTGCGGCTCGGCGCGCACTTCAAAAAACTCATCCAGGTTGCTGGAGACGATGCACAGAAAACGCAGGCGCTCCAGCAAGGGCACGTCATCGCGTTCGGCCCAGTTCAGTACCCGCTCATTAAATGCCAGCAGGCTGTGGTCGCGGTCCAGCAGGTCGGGGGCGGCCAACACGGGTTTGACAAAACGCTTGCGGAGAACGGACAACATGAAAACCCACCCATTTGTGACATAACGGTGAAGAATTGTTGACGTCTAAGATGACAGTCGTGTGACATCTTTCACCAGCACCTGTGCGCTGGCCGGCACGGCGCGTGTCGGCACCAGGTGCCCCGCAAACAGCAATGCTGCATAGGCCCAGCCAAAGTGCAGGGCCCGCGCCCGCGCCTCGTGGCGCGGCACCGACAGTGCGCCGTACCAGGCCTGCGTCAGATCCGCATGCAATACGCCCCCTTGCGCTGGCGCACCCACCACCTCGTTGGGTCCTTCCACGGGATAGGCCGCCACGGGTGTGCCGCAAGCCATGGCCTCCAGCATCACCAGGCCAAAGGTCTCGGAGCGGCTGGGCATCACAAACACATCGGCTGCGGCATAGACCCGGGCCAACTCGTCACGCGGCAACACGCCCAGCCAGCGCACATGGGGGTAACGTGCTTTCAAGTCGGCTTCCAGCGGACCCACGCCGCAGACCACCTTGGTGCCCGGCACATCCATCTGCAAAAAGGCGTCAATGTTCTTCTCGTACGACACCCGCCCCACAAACAGTGACACCGGCCGTGCCAGCAGGCCCAGCGGGGCATACACACGCGGCTCCTCCTGGTAGGGGAACAACTGCACATCCACACCGTGCGTCCAGCTGCGCAGTTGGCGAAACCCCTGTGCGTCCAGCATGCGCAGCACACTGGGCGTGGGCACCATCACGCCCGATGAAGGCTTGTGGAAATGCCGAAACAGGGCATAGCCCATCCAGAGCGGGATCTTGAGCGCAGCCTGCAAGATCTCGGGAAAGCGCGTGTGGTACGCGGTGGTGAAGGCCAGCTTGCGCTTGCGGCAATAGCTGCGCGCGGCCCAGCCCAGCGGGCCCTCGGTGGCCAGGTGGATGGCATCGGGCGCGCTGGCGTCCAGCATCTGCGCCAGGGCCTTGCCGGGTCGCACGGCCAAATCAATACCCGCGTAACCCGGGCAAGGCCGGGTCTTGAACAAGCCGGGGTGGATCACCTCCACCACATGACCCAGGCTTTCGAGCTCGCGCACCAGCTCCACCAGGGTGGTGACTACACCGTTGACCTGGGGTTGCCAGGCGTCGGTAATCAGGGCGAGTTTCATGCGTGGGTTTCCTGCAAAGCGGGGGTGGCCACCGCAGTGGCCGGTGGGGTGGGCGTGCCCGCCCAATAAATGAGTTCGAGCTGACCGTCCAGGTGCTCCACCAGCGCGGTGCGGCTTTCCACCCAGTCGCCGTCGTTGCAGTACAACGTGCCGTCGATGGTGCGCATCTCGGCGTGGTGGATGTGGCCGCAGACCACACCGTCGTGGCCGCGGCGGCGCGCCTCATGGGCCACGGCCGTCTCGAAGTCGGTCACGTAGTTCAGCGCCTTCTTGACCTTGTGCTTCAGATACGCCGAGAGCGACCAGTACGGCAGCCCCATGCGCGCACGCAAGGTATTGAGGTAGCGGTTGAGCTTGAGGGTGAACTCGTAGGCGTTGTCGCCCAGGTAGGCCAGCCACTTGGCGCACTGGATCACGCCATCAAAGTAGTCGCCATGCGTAACCCAGAGCGTGCGGCCATCGGCCGTGGTGTGCACCGTGTCCTCATGCACCTCGATGCCGCCAAACTGGTGGCCCACAAAGGCACGGGCAAACTCGTCGTGGTTGCCGGGGATAAAGACCACACGGCAGCCCTTGCGTGCACGGCGCAGCAGCTTTTGCACCACGTCGTTGTGCGCCTGCGGCCAGTACCAGCGGCGGCGCAGTTGCCAGCCATCCACAATGTCGCCCACCAGGTAGAGGTGGTCGCTGGGGTGGTGTTTCAAAAAGTCCAGCAGCGGCTTGGCTTGGCAGCCTGCGGTGCCCAGGTGGATGTCGGACACAAACACCGCGCGGTAGCGGCGGTGGCCCACCTCATCATCATCGGCTTCGGCGCCGGGCGCCAAACCTTGCCAGTTGGTGCCCAGAGCGTCGAAGGCGGTGCGCATCAGGCCCCCAGAAAGTGCTTGCGGTAGCGGGCTGGCAAATCAGCGATGCGCATCAGCATCGGCAAGTCCGCCGAATTGAAGTCCGGGTCCCAGGCCGGCGCACCCAGCACCTTGGCGCCCAGACGCAGGTAGCCCTTGATCAGTGCGGGGGGCTCCACATCCAGCGTGCTGTCCAACTGGTCAATGGGCAGCGGCAGACGGGGCCGCACGTGGTACTCAATGGGGGCCAAGTGGGTGGCCTGCACCTGGCGCCAGATGCTGGCCGCCGCGTCGCCGCTCACCAGCCCGTTGTGCAGCATGGGCACGCTGGCGCAGCCGATCATGGTGTCCAACTGGTTGCGCACCATGAACTCGGCCAGTGCGCCCCAGAGCGCCATGATGACGCCGCCGTGGCGGTGGTCCGGGTGCACGCAGCTGCGGCCCAGTTCCACCATGCGTTCGCGCATGCTGCGCAGGCGGGTCAGGTCAAATTCGGTGTCGCTGTAGAAACTGCCCACGCGCTTGGCCTGGGTAGGCGTGAGCACGCGGTAGGTGCCCACCACCTGGCCGCTGGCCTGGTCGCGCACGATCAGGTGCTCGCAGTAGTTGTCAAACAGGTCCACGTCGTGGCCGGCAATCGGGGTGTTCAGGCGTGCGCCCATTTCACCGGCAAACACATCAAAGCGCAGGCGCTGGGCGGCGCGCACTTCGTCCTGGTGGCGGGCCCAGGAGACCTGGATGCCGTTGCGCGCAGCGGCGGGGTCTGCAGCGCGCGCGGCTTGCACCGCGATCGGGTTCAGTGTGGGTGAGGCCAGCGTAGGCACGGTGGCGGCAGATGTTGTTGGCATTCTTGTCCCCTTCCTTGAGCGTGATTGCACTGACCAGGGAGTGTGGGGAGCCCCTGTGACCCACACATGGCAGACGCGTGAAGTTTTTGTGACATGGCGCCACCCCAGGTTTTTATTTCAATAATTCAAGTATTATTGAAATATGAATGCCACTACCTTCGACGAAACCCAGGCCCTCAAGGCCCTGACCGCCCTGGCCCAGGCTCAGCGCCTGCGCGCCTTCAAGGCGCTGGTGGTAGCCGGCCCCGAGGGCCTGACCCCGGGCACCCTGGCCCAGCAGCTCGACAGCGCACCCAGCGCCCTGTCTTTCCATCTCAAAGAACTGGCCCACAGCGGGCTGGCGGACATTGAGCAGCGCGGACGCAACCTGATCTACCGCGCCAACTTTGCACAGATGAAAGGCCTGCTGGCCTATATGACCATGCACTGCTGCCAGGGCGAAAGCTGCGAGGTCACCGACAGCACGGCCAGCTGCAGCGATTGCTAGGCCCCCCGTTCTTACATGCCAAACAGACCTCTAGCCCTTATGGAATAAGCGCAAGAAGCTACTGAATCCATAGCAACCATCCACCTTCATTCCAGGAACTCCCATGTCCAAATCCCCTTTGAACGTTCTCTTCTTGTGCACCCACAATTCGGCCCGCAGCATCCTGGCCGAGGCCACGCTCAACCACATCGGGGGTGGCCGCTTCCAAGGCTTCTCGGCCGGCAGCAGCCCGCGCGACAACCAGCAACCCAACCCCATCGGCTTGCAAACCCTGCGCAACGCCGGCATCAGCACAGATGGCCTGCGCAGCAAAAGCTGGGACGAATTCGCCCTGCCCGACGCACCACACATGGACCTGATCATCACCGTGTGCGACAACGCCGCCGGCGAGGTCTGCCCCTTCTGGCCCGGCAAACCGGCCACCGCGCACTGGGGTTATGCCGACCCGTCTGCCGGCGAGGGCAGCGATGTGGAAAAAGCAGAGGCCTTCAAACAGACCCTGCACGCCATTCGCCGCCGATTGGACTTGCTGGTGAATCTGCCGGCCGACAAGCTGGACGCGATGACGATTCAGCAAACCGCCAAAGACCTGAGCCACGCATGAGCGACAAGACGAAGTTGAAAACGGGTCATAGCGCCACCCCAGAAGCCTGGGCGGCAGAGCGTTCTGCGCAGGTCAAGGGGGAGCCCGCGCAGCGGGCGGAGGACACGGAGCAGAACGCGATGCCGCCCACGCGCCTCGCACCGCAGCGACTCGCTCAACAGCTACTCGCAGAATTCGTCGGCACCGCCGCCCTGCTCTGCGCCGTGATTGGCTCCGGCATCATGGCGCAACGCATCAGCGGCGGCAACGATGGCGTCGCCCTGCTGGCCAACACGCTGGCCACCGTGTTCGCGCTGTATGTGCTGATTGAAACCCTGGGCCCGGTGAGTGGTGCGCACTTCAACCCGCTGGTCACCCTCGTTATGTGGTCAAAACGGCAGTTAGCCCCCGAAAACAGTGCGCGAGCAGCTATGTTTTTCATAGCAGCACAACTCGCGGGTGCAGTGGCGGGTGCTGCCCTGGCCAACGCCATGTTCGAGCTGCCGCTGCTGCACTTCAGCCAGCACCTGCGCGGCGGCTGGGACGGCGCGGGCCAGTTCACCGGCTGGGGCCAGTGGGTGGCCGAGGCCGTGGCCACGGGCGGGCTGCTGTTCACCATCCTGCGCGCGCCCGAAGGCAAGGCCCCTGCTCTGGTGGCCTGCTACATCGGCGCAGCCTACTGGTTCACCGCCAGCACCTCGTTTGCCAACCCCGCAGCCGTCATGGGCCGCATGTTCAGCGACACCTTTGCCGGCATTGCACCGGCCAGTGCCATCGGTTTTGTGCTGGCGCAAAGCGTGGGCGCATTGCTGGGCGTAGGCTTGGCACGCATACTTTCTCCCAAGAAAACTTCTGTATGACCATCACCATCTTTCACAACCCCGCCTGCGGCACCTCGCGCAATACGCTGGCCATGATCCGCAACAGCGGCGTGGAGCCCACAGTCATTGAATACCTCAAGACCCCACCCACCAAGGCCCGCCTGCAAGCGTTGCTGGCCGCCATGGGCACCGGCCCCCGCCCCTTGCTGCGCGAAAAGGGCACACCCTATGCCGAGCTGGATCTGGCCAACGAGAAGTGGACCGACGACGAACTGCTGGACTGCATGCTGGCCCATCCCATCCTCATCAACCGCCCCGTGGTGGAAACACCCCTGGGCACCCGCCTGTGCCGCCCCTCCGAACTGGTGCTGGACCTTCTGCCCCAGGCCCAACAAGCCGCGTTTACCAAAGAAGACGGCGAAGCGGTGGTGAATGACAAAGGCGAACGTGTCTGAGTTGCCAAGCACCTTGCCCCAGCTCGAGGCCGCGCACTTCCGCCGGCCCGATGCAGCCGCGCTGCGCCCGGTGCCCTCCACCCACGCGCCGCGCATGGCACTGCTCTACGGTTCGCTGCGGCCGCGCTCGTTCAGCCGCCTGCTGACCGAAGAAGCCGCCCGCCTGCTGCAAGCCATGGGCGCGGAGACCCGCATCTTCAACCCCAGCGGCCTGCCCCTGCCCGATGACGCGCCCGACACCCACCCCAAGGTGCAAGAACTGCGCGAGCTGACGCAGTGGAGTGAAGGCATGGTCTGGACCTCGCCCGAGCGGCATGGCGCCATGACCGGCATCATGAAAGCGCAGATCGACTGGATTCCACTCAACAGCGGCGCCGTGCGGCCCACCCAGGGCAAGACGTTGGCGGTGATGCAGGTGAGCGGCGGCTCGCAAAGCTTTAACGCCGTGAACCAGATGCGTGTGCTGGGCCGCTGGATGCGCATGCTCACCATCCCCAACCAGAGTTCGGTGGCCAAGGCCTTCCTGGAGTTCGGCGATGACGACCGCATGAAACCATCCGCCTACTTTGACCGTGTGGTCGATGTGATGGAGGAGCTGATGAAGTTCACCCTGCTCACCCGCGACGCCTCGCCCTACCTCGTGGACCGGTATAGCGAACGCAAAGAAAGCGCTGAGCAGCTGATGAAGCGGGTGAATCAGCGTAGTCTGTAGACCGCCTTTGGGAGCCCCCATGTTACGCACAGAACCCACCACCACCCTGGCCGATGCACTGAACCACGGCTGCCACTGCCAGACGCTGGACCCCGCCCAGTTGCTGCATGAACTGGGGCGCGACGTGGGACTGCGCGATGTCGCCAGCACCCTGGCGGTGACCCACCCGCACCTGTTTTCCAACACGGCCGTGTTTGCCTCGCAGGCCACGGTGCAGGCCGTGCAGACGGCGGTGGCGGCGATAGAGCGCACCTTGTCACGGCCCGCCTGGGCGCAGCAGGTGCTGCCCGGTGCCAGTGCGATGGCCCAGGCAGACCATGGCCCGCTGGGCGTATTCATGGGGTATGACTTCCACATCACGCCGCAAGGCCCGCAGCTCATCGAGATCAATACCAACGCGGGCGGCGCCATGCTCAACGCGGTGTTGCTGCGCGCGCAAGCGGTGTGCTGCGGGTTGATGAATCCGGCGCTTAATGCCTACCGCAACATGGCCACGCTGGAAGACGAGTTTGTGGCCATGTTCCAGACCGAGTGGGACTTGTTCAACCGCGCACGGGGGCAGGCGCTACGCCCCCTGCGCAGCATTGCCATCGTGGACGAAGCGCCGCAGAGCCAATACCTCGCACCCGAGTTCGCCCTGTTTGCCGAACTGTTCCTGCGCCATGGCATCCAGGCCGTCGTAACAGACCCGAGCGGCCTGCAACTGCGCGACGGCGTGCTCTGCAGCGACGCACTGGCGCTGGACCTCGTCTACAACCGCCTGACCGACTTTGACCTCTCCGACCCGGCCCATGCGGCTCTGGCACAGGCTTACAGGGAAGATGTCGTGGCGGTGACGCCGCACCCGCGCGCGCATGCCTTGCGCGCCAACAAACAACACCTGGTGACGCTGGGCCAGGCGGCAGCGCTGCAGGCCTTGGGCGTCCCGCCGGCGGACCAGCAAACCTTGCTCGCCACGGTGCCTGCTTGCGAACGGGTGAATGCAAACAATGCGGCGATGCTCTGGGAGCAACGCAAACAGCTGTTCTTCAAACCGCTAGACGGTTTTGGCGCCCGCGCGGTGTACCGCGGCGACAAACTTACCAAGAAGGTCTGGGAGCAGATCCAGCAAGGCGACTACATCGCCCAGGCCCTGATCCCGCCACCCTTGCGTGCCATGCAAGTGGGTGACGCAGCCACCGAATTGAAGTTCGATCTGCGCGCCTACACCTACGCCGGGCGTGTGCAGTTGCTGGCGGCCCGCACCTACAGCGGGCAGACCACCAATTTCCGCACTGAAGGCGGGGGGTTCGCCCCGGTCATGTGGGTGCCCGACGGGCCCACGCCCCCTAACCTGTTGAAACACCTGCCATGCCACACCCCCAGCTGTTAGACCACCCCACGCGCCACCTTTTCTTCACCGGCAAGGGTGGCGTGGGCAAAACCTCGCTCTCCACCGCCTGCGCGATTGCGCTGGCCGACACGGGCAAACGTGTGTTGCTGGTCAGCACCGACTCGGCCAGCAACCTGGATGAGATGCTGGGCATCACCCTGGCCAACACCCCCGTGCCAGTGCCCGGAGTGCCCGGCCTGTCGGTCCTGAATATCGACCCCGACAACGCCGCCCAAAGCTACCGCGCCCGCGTGCTGGCGCAAATGGAGCCGGCCAGCACCGAGGCGGACCGCAGCCAGGTGCTGGAGCAGCTATCGGGCGCCTGCACCACCGAGATTGCCGCGTTCGACGAGTTCGCCAACCTGCTCAGTGGTGATGCCGCCGGTTTTGACCATGTGGTGTTTGACACCGCCCCCACCGGCCACACCTTGCGCCTCTTGAGCCTGCCCAAGGCGTGGACGGGGTTTCTGGCGGACAACGACCGCGGGGCCTCCTGCCTGGGGCCGCACTCGGGTTTGAAGATGCAAGAAGCCCGCTTTGCCCAGGCCCTGCAGACCCTCAGCGATGCCACCCAAACCACGGTGGTGTTGGTGACCCGGCCCGACGCGGGTGCGATGGCCGAGGCGGCCCGCACCTCGCTGGAGCTGCAAGACTTGGGCCTGCACAACCAGCGGCTGGCCATCAACGGTGTGTTCCACGCCAGCGTGCAGGACGATGCCGTAGCCGCGGCGTTTGAAGCCCTGGGCACCCAGGCACTGGCGGCCATGCCGGCCCACTTGCAAGTGTTGCCGCAAGACCAGATTCCGCTGCGCGCCTTTGACACGGTGGGCTTGCCCGCGCTGCGTGCGCTGCTGCAGACAGCCGACAGCACCTCACCCGCAACGCCCTCCACACATCCCCCGCTGGCAGACGCAAGCCGCACACTGGCCGCGCTGACCGACGCACTCGCCGCACCGGGCCGCGGGCTCATCATGGTCATGGGTAAAGGCGGCGTGGGCAAAACCACGGTGGCCGCCGCCATCGCCGCCGGGCTGGTGCAGCGCGGCCATTCGGTACACCTGAGCACCACCGACCCGGCCGACCACTTGCAAGTGACCGTGGACGGCAACCTGCCCGGCCTCAAGGTGGACCGCATCGACCCCAAGGCCGAGACCGAAAAATACATCGCCAAGGTGATGGCCGCCAAATCGCCGGGCTTGGACGCCGATGGCATTGCGCTGCTGCAAGAAGACCTGCAATCGCCTTGCACCGAAGAGGTGGCGGTATTCCATGCGTTTTCACGCATCGTCTCGGAGGCGCGCAGCGCCTTTGTGGTGCTGGACACCGCACCCACCGGCCACAGCCTGCTGCTGATGGACGCCACCGGCGCCTACCACCGCCAGATGCTGCGCGAGTATGGCGACGCCAACCCCGGCCGCCTGATCACCCCGCTGATGCGCCTGCAAGACCCACAGCACACGCGCATCGTGCTGGTCACGCTACCCGAGGTCACGCCTGTGTCGCAAGCCAGTGCGTTGCAGGACGACCTGCGCCGCGCGAAGATCGAGCCTTTTGCCTGGGTCATCAACAAAAGCATGGCCGCGGCCGGCACCCACGACCCGCTGCTGGCGGCACGGTTGGCAGGTGAGCAGAAACAGATGGACCGGATCGCCGCCGGCCTGTCCGACAACACCTACCTGCTGCCGTGGCTGGCCGAACGGCCGGTTGGCATTGCGGCGTTGCGCAAACTCACTTCGCTATAAAAACAGGAGCTGCTTGCGCAGTATCCATGAGGGCTAGAGGCCAAAAATCCTCTAAAAACAGCCCGTCAGGCCAGCCACTTCTGCATAAACCCGGCCTGCCCCATGGCCGGGTCCAATTCGTAATAGGCAAAGCCCACGCGCTGGTACAGCTTGACCGCACCGCCGTTGCCCGACAGCACTTCGAGTGTGAGTTTGCAGGCGCCGCGCTCGATGGCAATCTGCTCCACCAGCGCCAGCATCTTCTCGCCAATGCGCTGGCCGCGGTAGCCACTCAGCACTGCCACGTCGTGCACATTCACCAATGGCTTGCAGGCGAAGGTGGAGAAACCCTCGATGCAGTTGATCAGGCCCACGGGCGTGGCATCGTCCTCCGACGCAAACGCCAGCACGCTGAAAGCCTGCGGGCGCGCAGCCAGCGAAGGCACCAGGTTGGCCTTGGCAAAGTCATTCAGGCCTTCGCCGCCTCCCATGGGGTCGCTGGCATAGGCATCGAGCAGCATGACCAAAGCAGCGGCATGCACGGGGTTGGCGTAGTCGGCACGGACTACACGGATCACATTCGTCATCGGGTTCACACTTTCAGGGTATCGGCTATGCGCTGGGCGCAGCTTTGGGCTTGTGCGGCATCGCGCGCTTCCACCATCACGCGCACCAGCGGCTCGGTGCCACTGGCGCGGATCAGCACGCGGCCGCTGTCGCCCAGCGCGGCTTCGGCCGCCTTGGTTGCTTCAGCCATGCGGGTGTTGTTCTTCCAGTCCTGGCCCGGCGTCAGGCGCACATTGATCAGGGTTTGCGGGAACAGCGTCACACCGCCCAGCAGCTGCGCCATGGTCTTGCCACTGCGCACGCAGGCCTGCAGCACCTGCAGGGCCGACACCAGGCCGTCACCCGTGGTGTGTTTGTCCAGCGCCAGCAGGTGGCCCGAGCCTTCGCCGCCCAGGATCCACTTGTGTTTCTCCAGCTCTTCGAGCACATACCGATCACCCACCTTGGCGCGCACAAACTGCACGCCGCGAGCTTTGAGCGCAACCTCCACAGCCATGTTGGTCATGAGGGTGCCCACCACACCGGGCACATGCTCGTCGCGGCCCAGGCGGTCGTCGGCCATCAGGTACAACAACTCATCACCGTTGTAGAGGCGGCCATCCGCGTCCACCAACTGCAGGCGGTCGGCATCGCCGTCCAGGGCGACCCCAAAGTCGGCTTTGTGTTCTTTCACGGCCGCGACCAAGGCCTCGGGGTGGGTCGCGCCCACACCCTTGTTGATGTTCAGGCCATCGGGCGAACAACCAATGGCGATGACCTCGGCGCCCAGTTCGTGGAACACCTTGGGCGCGATGTGGTAGGCCGCACCGTGGGCCGCGTCCACCACAATCTTCAGGCCCTTCAGCGTCAGGTCATTGGCAAACGTGCTCTTGCAAAACTCGATGTAGCGCCCCGCCGCATCGTCCAGTCGGCGGCTCTTGCCCAGGCTGGCGGAGTCCACCCACACGGGCGGCTTATGCAGCTCGGCCTCCACGGCCAGCTCCCAAGCGTCGGGCAGCTTGCTACCTTTGGCGCTGAAGAACTTGATGCCGTTGTCCGCAAACGGGTTGTGGCTGGCGCTGATGACCACACCCAGCGACGCACGTTGCGCGCGGGTGAGGTAGGCCACACCCGGTGTGGGCAGTGGGCCCAGCAGCACGACGTCCACACCGGCGGAGTTGAAGCCGCTCTCCAGCGCGCTTTCCAGCATGTAGCCGGAGATACGCGTGTCCTTGCCGATCAGCACCGTGGGGCGCGCCTCGGTTTCCTTGAGCACATGGCCCACGGCGTGTGCCAGGCGCAGCACAAAGTCGGGGGTGATGGGGGCTTGCCCCACGGTACCGCGAATGCCATCGGTGCCGAAATACTGTCGTCCCATGTTTTGAGTTCCTGTTGTGTTGTTGTTTGTGTTGTGGGCTCAGACCTGTGCTTGCATCGCAGCCAGCACCTTGAGGGCACTGACCGTGTCGCGCACATCGTGCACTCGCACCACGTGGGCCCCGTTCTGCACCGCCAGCACCGCCGCGGTGATGCTGGGCGCGCGACGCTGGTCCACATCCATGCTGGCAGCATTGCTCAGAGAAGTTTGGGTGACTGCGGCCAGCGACGATTTACGCGACCAACCCGCCAGCACCGGGTAACCCGCGGGAACGGCCTGGGCCTGGCGCGCCAGCAGCGCGAAGTTCTGCGCCACCGTCTTGCCAAATCCTATGCCGGGGTCCAGGCAAATCCGGTTCGAATCGACTCCCAGCGCCCGTAAATGCTGCGCAAGCAGCTCTAAAAACGATAGCACCTGGGGTACCACATCGCCCTCCATGGGCGCCACCTGCATGGTCTGAGGGTCGCGGTGCATATGCATGAGGCAAACGCCACAGTTCGGGTGGGCCGCCACCACAGACGCGCCGGTGGGGCCGCCCTGCCCGTCCGTCCAGCGCAGGGCCCAGATGTCGTTGACGATGTCGGCCCCCAGGTCCAGCGCGGCCTGCATCACTGCGGGCTTGTAGGTGTCGACCGAGACCGGCACACCCAAGGTCACCGCATGGCGAATGACGGGCAGCACGCGGGCCAATTCTTCATCCTGGGGAACCGGTGGGGCCCCAGGCCGGGTGGATTCGCCCCCAATGTCCAACAGATGGGCACCGTCCTTGAGCAGACGCTCGCAATGGAGCAAGGCTGCATGGTGCGAGGCGTGCTGGCCACCGTCTGAAAACGAATCGGGCGTGACATTGACGATGCCCATCACCTGGGGGGTGGACAGGTCAATGGCGAAGCGTGAGGTTTGCCAATGCATAACTTGAATTATCGGGGCAGGCGAACCGGCAACGGGGAAGGCGGAACCCTGAAAAGCCACAGGGCCCGAAGGCCCTGTGGAGTTCAGCGCAGCCCGGTGTCAGGCGGCGGTGGGTGCGGGGTCTGCCGCTACAGCCGGTGCACCACCGCTACCGCCACCACCGTTGTTGGGGGTTCGAGGGGTCCAGTCTTTGGGAGGACGGGGTTCGCGGCCGGCCATGATGTCTTCCAGCTGCTCGGCATCAATGGTTTCCCAGTCCAGCAGGGCTTTGGCCATGGCGTGCATCTTGTCGCTGTTTTCTTCGATCAGCTTGCGTGCCAGAGCGTACTGCTTGTCAATGATGCGGCGCACTTCCGAATCCACTTTTTGCATGGTCTGTTCGCTCATGCTGGTGGTCTTGGTCACACTGCGGCCCAGAAACACTTCGCCTTCGTTCTCGGCGTAGACCATAGGGCCCAGAGCATCTGTCATGCCATAGCGGGTCACCATGTCGCGGGCGATGGAGGTGGCGCGCTCAAAGTCATTGGAAGCACCCGTGGTCATTTGGTTCATGAACACTTCTTCTGCAATGCGGCCACCAAACAGCATGCTGATCTGGTTCAGCATGAATTCGCTGTCGTAGCTGTAGCGATCTTGTGCGGGCAGGCTCATGGTCACACCCAGGGCGCGGCCGCGGGGAATGATGGTGACCTTGTGCACCGGATCGCACTTGGGCAGCAGCTTGCCGATCAGGGCGTGGCCGGACTCGTGGTAGGCCGTGTTCTTGCGCTCTTCCTCGGGCATGACCATGCTCTTGCGCTCGGGGCCCATGAGGATCTTGTCCTTGGCCTTCTCGAAGTCCTGCATTTCGACCAGGCGCGCATTGCGGCGCGCGGCCATCAGGGCAGCTTCGTTGCACAGGTTGGCGAGGTCGGCACCGCTCATGCCGGGCGTGCCGCGGGCAATGGTCATGGCGCTCACATCCTGGCCCAAAGGCACTTTGCGCATGTGCACGTTCAGAATCTGTTCGCGGCCACGGATATCGGGCAGCGTGACATAGACCTGGCGATCGAACCGGCCGGGACGCAGCAAGGCGGCGTCCAGGATGTCGGGGCGGTTGGTGGCAGCCACCACGATCACACCGACATTGGTCTCAAAACCATCCATCTCGACCAGCATCTGGTTCAGGGTCTGTTCGCGCTCGTCGTTGCCACCGCCCAGGCCAGCACCACGCTGGCGACCGACGGCGTCAATTTCGTCGATGAAGATGATGCAGGGAGCATTCTTCTTGGCGTTCTCGAACATGTCGCGCACCCGAGATGCGCCCACACCGACAAACATTTCGACGAAGTCCGAACCCGAGATGCTGAAGAACGGCACCTTGGCTTCGCCCGCAATCGATTTGGCCAGCAGCGTCTTGCCGGTACCGGGAGGGCCGACCAGCAGCAGGCCGCGGGGAATACGACCGCCGAGTTTCTGGAACTTGCTGGGGTCTTTGAGGAAGTCGACAACTTCCTTCACTTCTTCTTTGGCTTCGTCGCAACCGGCCACATCGGCAAAAGTCACGGTGTTGGTGTTTTCATCCAGCAGGCGGGCCTTGCTCTTGCCGAAGCTGAACGCCCCGCCCTTGCCGCCGCCTTGCATCTGGCGCATGAAGTACACCCATACGCCAATCAACAGCAGCATGGGGCCCCAGCTGACCAACAGGGTCATCAGCAGGGAGCCTTCTTCGCGTGGCTTGGTGTCAAATTTGACGTTGTTGTTGCGCAGGTCGCCGACCAGGCCACGGTCCAGGTAGGTCGCATTGGTCTTGATGCGTCGGTCGTCGGTCGTAATCGCCGTAATCTCGCCTCCGCCAGCGCCGTCGGGAATCATCGCGCTCTTGATACTGCCATTGTTGACCATGTCCAAGAACTCGGAATAGCTGACGGTGCCCGATGCTGCAGCACGCGTGTCGAATTGCTTGAACACGGTGAACAGCACCAAGGCCACCACCAACCACACTGCAATTTTTGAAAACCACTGATTATTCAAGCGAAGCTCCAATACTGGCGCAAGTAAACGAACCTTGCGTACTTGGGACCCATTTTAGGCGTTTCAAGCCATGAAAGCTGTTATTTCGGGCCGGACGGCCTCAGAAACAGCATGGGAATTGCGTGGCAGATTCTCAGACGGACTTGAGGCCCAAACCGACCAGAAAGGTTTCGGACGAACGGTCGCGCGAGGCCTTGGGTTTGAGTGGTTTGACCGTGACGAAAGCCGCCTTGAAACGCTGCACCACATCGTTGTAGCTGCCACCGTGGAATACCTTGGCCACCAGCGCCCCTTGCGGCTTCATGTGGTTTTGGGCGAATTCAATCGCCAGCTCCACCAAATATTCAATACGTGCCGCATCTGCCGACGCGATACCCGACAGATTGGGCGCCATGTCGGACACCACCAGATCGGCTTGCTTGCCACCCAGTGCAGTCTCCAGCAACGCCAGCGTGTCGGCCTCGCGGAAATCCCCCTGGATGAAGGTCACGCCTTCGATCGGCTCCATGGGCAACAAATCCAGCCCGATGATGGTGCCGTTCATTTCCCCCACAGCCGCTCCGTTGGGTGACATGCGGCGGCGCAGGTACTGGCTCCAGGCGCCTGGCGTGCAGCCCAAGTCCACCACCAGCTGGCCGGGCTTCACCAGATGCAGGGTTTCATCAATTTCCTTGAGCTTGTAGGCCGCGCGGGCCCGGTAGCCCTCTTTGTTGGCCAGCTTCACATAAGGGTCATTGATGTGGTCATGCAACCAGGCTTTGTTGACCTTTTTGTTGCCGGCTTTGTTATCCGGCTTGCTACTTTTGCTCTGCGTATTCATTGCGTCGATAATACCCACATGCCTCAAATACAACTAACTCCCGCTCAGCGCAAGGATCACCGCGCTGAAGCCCACCACCTGGACCCCGTGGTCATGGTGGGCGGCGATGGCCTGACGGCCAACGTCAAAAAAGAAATCGATGCGGCGCTCAACGCCCATGGCCTGATCAAAGTGCGTGTTTTCTCGGATGACCGCGCCGCCCGCGAAGAGATGTTCAAGACCCTGGCGGACGAACTCAATGCAGCGCCTATTCAGCACATCGGCAAGCTGCTGGTGCTTTGGCGCCCCCAGCCCGAGAAAGAAAAAGTCGTTGACGAGGACCGCAAGCCGGGCCCGCGCGATTTCAAGGTGCTGAAATTTGGCCGCCCCGGCCAGCGCCCCGAAGTCAAAACCCTGCGCGTACTGGGCAACCAGCGCCTGACGCCTGGTGGCAACGTGAAACGTGCCAAACCCAAGCCAAAAACCAGTCTGAAAAAACGCAGCCAGACCTGAAATCTGGCGCAATACCACTGACAACCGGAGCCTGGTGCTCCGGTTTTTTTATGCCGACTCGGAACTACCTTGCGGCGCTGTACCTGCTGCCACCAGTTTGCCAAACACGACCAGCGCGCAGATCCACTGGCCGAAGTACATGGCACTGCCCACGCGGTGCCAGAGCGCCAGGTTGTCGCGTGCGACGATGCGTGGTGCCACCGCCAGCTCTACCAGCAGCGCCAGCAACACGCCAGCCACTACAAAAAGTGTAGCTTCTCGCGCAGTATCCACGGGGGTTAGAGGCCGATTTGATCTAAAAGCCATGAGCAGCAACGCACCGCACACCACCGACACCCAGGTCTGCGCAGCAAACAGCTTGGCGGCCATCTGCCCCGCCAGGGCGGGGGTAGGCAGGTGCACAAACAACATGGGCACCACCATAAATCCCAGCACGCTCAGGCTCATGGCCCAAGCCGCTGCCAACCACACGGGGAGTTGGCGCATCAGATGTAGTGAACGGCCACGACCTCGTAGGCGCGCTCGCCACCGGGGGCCTGCACCACCGCAGTGTCACCCTCTACCTTGCCAATCAGGGCACGGGCAATCGGGCTGCTGATGTTGATCAGACCCTGCTTCAGGTCGGCCTCGTCCTCACCCACGATCTGGTACTTCACACGCTGACCGCTGTCTTCATCTTCCAATTCAACCGTGGCGCCAAACACCACGCGGCCGTCGGCCTGGATCGTCGTCGGATCGATGACCTGGGCCGCAGACAACTTGCCCTCCACCTCCTGAATACGGCCTTCGATAAAGCCCTGGCGCTCCTTCGCGGCGTCGTAGTCGGCGTTCTCGCTCAGGTCGCCCTGGGCACGCGCCTCGGCGATGGCCTGGATGACAGAGGGACGCTCCACGGTCTTGAGTTTGTGCAGCTCGGCCTTGAGCATCTCAGCGCCGCGTTTGGTAATGGGATAGGTTGCCATGGTGTCTCTAACTAGGTATTTTGGGGGCCTCAAAGTACAAGGACAGTGCGGCGCTTGCGCGCGGCACTGTCCTATGCAGTTGGCAAGATTATGCCAACTTATCTGTCGATTCAGGCCTGAAGTTCGGCGTGCATTTCCTGCACCGAGATGACACCCAGGCTGTCCAGGTACTTCATGCCTTGCACCGCGGCCTCCGCACCGGCAATCGTGGTGTACGTCGTCACGCGGGCCAGCAGGGCCGAGGTGCGGATCTGGCGCGAATCGGCGATCGCGTTGCGGCGCTCCTCCACGGTGTTGACCACCATGGAGATTTCCTCGTTCTTGATCATGTCCACGATGTGCGGGCGCCCTTCGGCCACCTTGTTCACCACACCACAGGCCACACCAGCCGCGGTGATGGCCGCTGCCGTACCCTTCGTCGCCACGATCTCAAAACCCATGGCGGCCAGGCTGCGCGCCACTTCCACGGCACGCGGCTTGTCGGTCTGCTTGACCGAGATAAAGGCTTTGCCGCCGCGTGGCAGCTTGGCACCGGCGCCCAATTGCGACTTCACAAAGGCTTCGCCAAAGGTCTTGCCCACGCCCATCACCTCGCCCGTGGACTTCATCTCAGGTCCGAGGATGGTGTCCACACCGGGGAACTTGACGAAGGGGAACACGGCTTCTTTCACGCTGAAGTACGGCGGAGTCACTTCCTTGCTGATACCCTGGCTTGCCAGCGTCTGACCGGCCATGCAGCGTGCAGCTACCTTGGCCAATTGGATACCGGTAGCCTTGGACACAAAGGGCACCGTACGGCTGGCGCGGGGGTTCACTTCCAGCACGTAGATCACGTCCTTGCCGTCCACGTTCTGGATGGCAAATTGCACGTTCATCAGGCCCACCACGTTCAAGGCACCGGCCATGGCCTTGGTCTGGCGTTTGATCTCAGCCACGGTGTCGGCGCCCAAACTGTAGGGTGGCAAGGAGCAGGCAGAGTCGCCACTGTGGACGCCGGCTTGCTCGATGTGTTCCATCACACCACCGATGAAGGTGTCGCCGGTTGCATCGCGAATGCAGTCCACATCACATTCAATGGCGTCGTTCAGGAAGCGGTCCAGCAGCACGGGGCTGTCGTTGCTCACCTTCACGGCTTCGCGCATATAACGCTCCAGGTCGCGCTGTTCATGCACGATTTCCATGGCGCGGCCGCCCAGCACGTAGCTGGGACGCACCACCAGGGGGTAGCCCAGGGCAGCAGCCTTTTCCAGGGCCTCGGGCTCGGTACGTGCCGTGGCATTGGGTGGCTGGCGCAACTTCAGCTCGTGCAGCAGCTTCTGGAAGCGCTCACGGTCTTCGGCAGCATCGATCATGTCGGGCGTGGTGCCGATGATGGGCACGCCATTGGCTTCCAGATCCAACGCCAATTTCAAAGGTGTTTGGCCACCGTACTGGACGATCACACCCACGGGCTTTTCCTTGTCCACGATTTCCAGCACGTCTTCGAGCGTCAGCGGCTCGAAGTACAGGCGGTCGGAGGTGTCGTAGTCGGTGGACACGGTTTCGGGGTTGCAGTTGACCATGATGGTCTCGTACCCGTCTTCGCGCATGGCCAGCGCGGCGTGCACGCAGCAGTAGTCAAACTCGATACCCTGGCCGATGCGGTTGGGACCACCACCCAGCACCATGATTTTCTTTTTGTCCGTCGGCGCGGCTTCGCACTCGGAGCCTTCGGCCTCGTAGGTCGAATACATGTAGGCGGTGTTGGTGGCAAATTCGGCCGCACAGGTGTCCACACGTTTGTAAACAGGGCGCACACCCAGGGCGCGGCGCTTCTCGCGCACAGCCTTGTCGGTGGTTTTGAACTGGCGCGCCAGACGGCGGTCCGAGAAGCCTTTTTGCTTCAAACCACGCAGCGTGGCTGCGTCAATCTTGTCCAGCGCAGAGCCACTGGCAGGCTGGGGCAAGCGCTCGATTTCGAGTTCCAGTTTCACGATCTGCTCGATCTGCACCAGGAACCAGGGGTCGATCTTGGTCAGTGCAAACACTTCGTCCACGCTCATGCCCTGGGCGAAGGCGTCGCCCACGTACCAGATGCGCTCGGGGCCGGGTTCGCCAAGTTCTTTTTCCAGCACTTCGCGGTCCTGGGTCTTCTCGTTCATGCCGTCCACGCCCACTTCCAGGCCACGCAAGGCTTTCTGGAAGGATTCCTGGAAGGTGCGGCCCATGGCCATGACCTCGCCCACCGATTTCATCTGGGTGGTCAGGCGGCTGTCGGCAGCCGGGAATTTCTCAAATGCGAAACGCGGGATCTTGGTCACCACGTAGTCGATGCTGGGCTCGAAGGACGCAGGCGTCGCACCGCCGGTGATGTCGTTGCGCAGCTCGTCCAACGTGAAGCCGACCGCCAGCTTGGCTGCGACCTTGGCGATGGGGAAGCCGGTCGCCTTGGAAGCCAGCGCGGAAGAACGCGACACGCGCGGGTTCATCTCGATGACGACCATGCGGCCATCGACCGGGTTGATGGAGAACTGCACGTTCGATCCACCCGTGTCCACGCCGATTTCGCGCAGCACAGCCAGGGATGCATTGCGCAGGATCTGGTATTCCTTGTCCGTCAACGTTTGCGCTGGGGCCACGGTGATGGAGTCACCGGTGTGCACACCCATGGGGTCCAGATTTTCAATCGAACAAACGATGATGCAGTTGTCCGCCTTGTCGCGCACCACTTCCATCTCGTACTCTTTCCAGCCCAAGAGCGACTCTTCGATGAGCAGCTCGTTGGTCGGCGAGGCTTCCAGGCCGCGCTTGCAGATGGTCTCGAATTCTTCGGAGTTGTAGGCAATGCCGCCGCCGGTACCACCCAGGGTGAAGCTGGGGCGAATGACGGTGGGGAAGCCCAACGTCTTTTGCACCGCCCAGGCTTCGTCCATGCTGTGGGCGATGCCGGAGCGCGCGGAACCGAGACCAATCTTGGTCATCGCATCCTTGAACTTCAGGCGGTCCTCAGCCTTGTCGATGGCTTCGGGCGTGGCGCCAATCAGCTCCACCTTGTACTTGTCCAGCACGCCGTGGTGCCACAGGTCCAGCGCGCAGTTCAGCGCAGTCTGGCCGCCCATGGTGGGCAGGATGGCGTCGGGTTTTTCCTTGGCAATGATCTTCTCCACCGTTTGCCAGGTGATGGGCTCGATGTAGGTGACGTCGGCCGTGGCCGGGTCGGTCATGATCGTGGCGGGGTTGCTGTTGATCAGGATGACCTTGTAGCCCTCTTCACGCAATGCCTTGCACGCTTGCACGCCGGAGTAATCGAACTCACAGGCCTGGCCGATGATGATGGGGCCGGCGCCGATGATGAGAATGCTTTGGATGTCAGTACGTTTTGGCATGGTGAGACTCGTAGCTTTTGGGGCTCTTTACGTTTTAATTAATTCAGGCTTGCGGTGGCCAGCTTGGCGCCAAACCACACAAACAGGCCGCCCACCGCACTGGACAGGCTGGCGCTCAGGCGCTTGCGGCGGCCAAAACCCTGGGCCAGGCGGGCGCCCGCAAAAATCAGGGCAGACAAATACAACGCGCTGAACACCATGATGATGGCGCTCAGGATCAGGAAAGGCACGGCGGGCGTGGCGTAGCTCGGGTCGATGAACTGCACGAAGAAGGACAGCAGAAACAAAATCGCCTTCGGGTTCAGCAGGCTGATGACCAGGGCACGCTTGAAGGGCTGCTGCAGGTTGGCGGTGGCTTGCGCCACGGCGGCGTCTGCGGACACCTCCGCCGGATCGACGCTGCGCCACTTCTTCACCGCGGCAATGAACAGGTTCACACCCACCCAGGTCAGGTAGGCCGCCCCCGCATACTTCACCACCATGAACAGGGCCGGGTAGGTACGCAACAGGCTGGCCGCGCCCAACGCAGTGAGCAACAGCAAAATCGTGTCGCCCACAAACACACCCATGGCGCCCTGGTAACCGGCCTTGACGCCGCGCACGGTGGCCACCGACAGAACAAACAAGGAGTTGGGGCCGGGCAGCAAGATGATGCCCAAAGCGCCTATCACGTAGGTCCAGAGGTCGGTGACACCGTAGAAGCTCATACAGCTCAGCCTGCTTTCTTTTCCATCTCAGCGATGAAGCGATCGAACAGATAGCCGATGTCGTGCGGACCGGGCGATGCTTCAGGGTGGCCCTGGAAGCAGAAGGCCGGCTTGTCAGTGCGCTCCAACCCTTGCAGCGTGTTGTCAAACAGGCTGATGTGCGTGGGGCGCAGATTGGCGGGCAGCGATTTTTCATCCACCGCAAAACCGTGGTTCTGGCTGGTGATGGAGACGCGGCCGCTGTCCAGGTCTTTGACCGGATGGTTGGCACCGTGGTGGCCGAACTTCATCTTGAAGGTCTTGGCACCGCTGGCCAACGCCATGATCTGGTGGCCCAGGCAGATGCCGAAAGTGGGCGTGCCGGTTTCGATCAGCTCTTTGGCCGCGGCAATCGCATAGTCGCAAGGCTCGGGGTCGCCTGGGCCGTTGGATAGGAAGATACCGTTGGGTTGGAGCTTGAGCACCTCGGCGGCGGAAGTTTGCGCAGGCACCACGGTGACCTTGCAACCACGTTCAGCCAGCATGCGCAGAATGTTTTTCTTCACGCCAAAGTCATAGGCGACGACGTGGAACTTGGGTGCGGTCTGCTGGCCGTAGCCCTTGCCCAATGTCCACTCGGACTCGGTCCAGCCGTAGCTTTCAGTGCTGGAGACGACCTTGGCCAGATCCAGACCAGCCATGCTGGGCGCGCCCTTGGCAGCGGCCACGGCCTTTTCAATCGTTTCCTTGGTCACCGACTCACCAGCAGCCAGCGCCAGGATGCAGCCGTTTTGCGCGCCCTGGGTGCGCAGCTGACGGGTCAGTTGGCGGGTGTCGATATTGGCAATCGCCACGGTGCCCTCGGCGACCAGATACTCGGTCAGCGTCTGGGTTTTGCGGAAGTTGCTGGCCACCAGCGGCAAGTCTTTGATGATCAAACCGGCAGCGAAGACCTTGTGGGACTCCACGTCTTCGGGGTTGACACCGTAGTTGCCGATGTGGGGGTAAGTCAGGGTGACGATCTGCTGGCAATAACTGGGATCGGTGAGGATCTCCTGGTAGCCGGTCATGGAGGTGTTGAACACGACTTCACCGACGGTGGAGCCTGCGGCTCCAATGGAATTGCCAATGTAGACCGTGCCGTCTGCGAGCGCCAGGATGGCGGGTGGGGTGGATCCCTTGAGAGACAAAAGCACTGGTTTCTCCGGATGGGTTACGGGTACGCCCAAACGCGCTCAAGA
>MGPB01000028.1 GCA_001795455.1 Curvibacter sp. GWA2_63_95
GGGCTCCGTCTCCCAGTGTGTACCCCGTGGCGCCCCAGGCAAAGGCAACGCCTACGCCCATGAACATCAGGCCGGAGAAAAAATCTTTTTGGCTTTTTATATTCACTGTCTGTCTCCTACAACTAAACGGTCACGCATTCTGCCTGCATTTTTAGGGGCTTTGTTTTCCGCCTGACTCACCCGTGCAGCGGGGGCGTGGAGGTCAGCACTTCCTCCATCACCGTTTGGCCCTCTGCCACGCGCAAGGCGCCGGCCAGCCGCAGTGGGCGCATGCCGTCGCTCACAGCCTGGCGGCGCAGGGCGTCTATGTTGGCGTCGGAACTCACGCGCGACTTGAAGCCCTCGGTGACCACCAGCAGTTCATACAAGCCCATGCGCCCCATAAACCCGGTCATGCGGCAGTCCACACACCCCACCGGCTTGAATGGCTTGTAGCCGCCATTGATTTGCCAGGGCTTCACCATCTCGCTCAGTGCTTCGCGGCTGGCCTCATCGTCACGCACCTTGCATTGCTTGCATAGCGTGCGCACCAAACGCTGCGCCAGCACACCCAGCAAGGTGGCGTTGATCAGATAGGGCGGAATGCCCAGCTCCATCAAGCGGGTGACGGCGGAGGGTGCGTCGTTGGTGTGCAGGGTGGAAAACACCAAGTGGCCGGTGAGCGCGGCCTGCACCGCCATCTCGGCGGTTTCCAGGTCACGGATTTCGCCCACCATGATGATGTCCGGGTCCTGCCGCATGAGGGCACGCAGCCCCTGCGGAAAGCCGAAGTCCAGCTGTGGCTGCACCTGGGTCTGGTTGAAGGACGGCTCGATCATTTCGATCGGATCCTCCACCGTGCTCACGTTCACCTCTTCGGTGGCCACCCGCTTGAGCGTGGAGTACAGCGTGGTGGTCTTGCCAGAACCCGTGGGGCCGGTGACCAGAATGATGCCGTGTGGCCGCTGCACCAGTTGCTCCCAGCGCGTGGCGTCGTGGCTGGTGAAGCCCAGCGCGTCCAAATCTTTCACCGCGTTGTCGGGGTCAAAAATGCGCATCACCATCTTCTCGCCAAAGGCCGTAGGCAAGGTGGAGATACGCATTTCAATTTCATCGCCACGCGGGTTGCGGGTCTTGATGCGGCCGTCCTGCGGGCGGCGCTTTTCGATCACATCCATGCGGCCCAGCAGCTTGATGCGCGCGGTCATCGCGTTGAGCACGCCCATGGGCATCTGGTAGACCGGGTGCAACACGCCATCGATGCGAAAGCGGATCACGCCCTGCTCGCGCCGTGGCTCCAGGTGGATGTCGCTGGCGCGCTGGTCAAAGGCGTATTGCCACAGCCAGTCCACCACCTGCACCACGCCCTGGTCGTTGGCATCGAGCTGTTTGTTGCTCTTGCCCAGCTCCACCAACTGTTCAAAGCTGGCGCCATTGTTCGCCCCGTTTTTGCTGGCGGCGCGCACGCTTTTGGCCAGCGCATAAAACTCTGCGGTGTAGCGGGTAATTTCTTGCGGGCTGGCCACCACGCGTTTGACGCTGCGGCGGCTCTGGCGCTCCACCTCGGCCACCCAGTCGGTAATAAAGGGTTCGGCCGTGGCCACGGTGATCTCGCTGGGCGTGACCACCACCGGCAGGATGCGGTGGCGCTCGGCATAGGCCGCACTCATGGCGTCGGCCACCTTGCCCACATCCACCTTGAGCGGGTCAATGCGCAGGTAATCCAACCCGGCGCGCAGCGCCAGCCACTGGGTCAACATCTCGATGTCGAGCGGTTTCTGGTCCGACGCGCGGCGCATGGACACACTGGCCAGGCGGACCAACGGGTGCTGCGAACTTTCGGCCTGTGCGCAGCGGCTGATGGTGCGCTGGGCCTCGTCCTCGGCAATCACCTTGTCGTGCTGCAGCCACTCCACAAGACGGCGCCAGTCCACCGGACCGAGGTGCGATGCAACACCAGGTGCGGATTTCTTGGCGGCCGTGCTCATGCCTGCACCGGTTTAAAAACACGCACCCATTTATCGGCAGGCAGCCCCCAATGGGACTGGATGAACTCGGCGCGCTCCATGAGCAGCGCACGCTTGGGGCGGCTGGGGGTTCGCTGGGCCAGCACCACCGTGTTGCCTTCCCGCGTGGCCTTGAAGGCCCAGATGGCATCGGCACCAAAGGCCTGTGCAATTTTGTCCACACTCGCCTGGAAGCTGGAGCTGCGGCCAAACAGGTTCACAGTCATGCAGCCCTCTTCCGTCAGGGTGGCACGGCAGTCGGCATAAAAGTCGGCACTGTCGAGCACGGGCGCAGCGGCCTCTTCGTCGTACAGGTCCACCTGCAGTGCATCCACGGCGCCCAGCCACGCGTCCTTCTTGATTTCTTCGGATGCATCGGCCAGCACCACCTGCATGCGGCTGTTGTCGGCCGGTAGCTTGAACCAGCCGCGGCAGGCGTGCAACACCTGCGGGTTGAGTTCGATGGCGGTGGTCTTCATCTTGAGTTCTTTGTGGCAGAACTTGGTGAGCGACCCCGCCCCCAGCCCCAACTGCAGCGCCTGCCGCTTGGGCACGGTGATGGGGTCGACAAACAGCAGCCAGGCCATCATGCGCTGGATGTATTCGTGCACCAACACGGTGGGTGCGTCCACCAGCATGGAGCCCTGGATCCATTCGCTGCCCAGGTGCAGGTGGCGGATGGGGCCTTCTTCGGAAAAATTGACTTCGGGGAGAGAGAGAGGTGCTTTTCGTGCCATGGGGATTTATACCAGCAGCGCGGCCAGTTTCGGCAGGGCTTTACAGGCGTTGTCCGTCGTGGCTGCGGCCAGATCCTCTAGCGCCATGCCGCGCAACTGGGCGATCGTCTGGGCAATGCGCGGCAGTTCGGCCGGTGTGTTGCGTCCCTGGGGCACACCTGCGGAACGCTCGGCCGCCGTGGTGTAAAGCCAATGCGGTGGAATGTCGGGGGCATCCGTCTCCAGCACCAGCGCGTCCAGCGGCAGGGTTTGGGCCAGGTGACGCAGTTGGTGGGCGCGTTCAAACGTGACGGCACCCCCAAAACCCAGCTTGAAACCCAGCTTGATGAATTCCTGTGCTTGCACCGCGCTACCATTGAAGGCATGGGCAATGCCCTGCCAGCGTCCGCCGGGGCCAGCCACCTCGCGCAGGTGCTTGAGCAGGCGGTCGGCCGAGCGCCGCACATGCAGCACCACGGGCAACTCAAACTGGCGGGCCAGCTTGAGTTGGGCGCGGTAGATGGCCTCTTGTGTCTCGCGCCAGGGGCTTTGGGTGAGCTGCGGCACAAAATAGTCCAGCCCGATCTCCCCCACCGCCACCAGGCGCGGGTCGGCCTGGTGGGTTTGTAGCTGTTGCGCCAGCACCGCCAGCGCGTCCTCTTGCGCCGTGGGCACATACAGGGGGTGAATGCCCAGACAGTAGCTGTGGTTCTGGTGGTGGGCCAGCTGGCGCACCACTGCCAGATTGGCCACCTCCACCGCCGGGATGACACAGTGCACCACCCCCGCTTGCCGGGCAGCAAGGCAGACGGCGTCCACCTGCTGGTCCGCCTCAAAGGCGTCCAGATGGCAGTGGGTGTCTATCCAGCGCATGGTGGTGGGTGGTGGTGGCGTCAGCGTTTGCGCTGCACAAACAGGTTGCGGGTACGGTCTTCGGGATAGGCGAAGGTTACCGCACCGTTTTTCACCAAGCCCATCACCAACATATTGCTGGTGATGGCGTCTTTGTCGTCCTTGCTGAAGGGCCGCTCATGTGTGGCTGTGACACCGTAGTACACACGGGGCATGTTTTCCAGCGCAGCCTTGATGCTGGGGCCCGAGAGGTTGCCATCGCGGATGGACAAGATCGCGTAGGTCAGCAGGTACACCGTGTCGTAGGCCTGGGCAGCGGCCATGGGCACGGTGATCTTTTTGGTGTTGAATTTGCGGGCGTAGGCACTCAGGAAAGAGATGCGCCGCTCGTTGCTGGGCTCGGCGATGAAGGTTTGTGCCATCAACGCGCCTTCGGCGGCGTCCTTGGCGCCATCGATGAAGAAGGGAAAGGACAGTGGCCAGGCCCCCACCTGGGGCACCGTCCACTTGAGGGCCTGGCGCCCCTTGGCAATCACCGCGTTTTCGGGCCCCACGGTGTAGCTGAACATCACGTTGGCCCCGGCGGCCTGGGCGGCCTTGAGCTCGGCCTGCAGGTCTTTCACCCCCAGGTCGAAGCGCGCCACAAACACGGGCTGCAGGTTCTTGCTGGCCAATGCCTTGACCACATCGTTCATGCCACCCTCGCCGTATGGCGTCTTGTCGGCAAAGATCGCCACCTTGGTCCAGCCGCGGCTCACGATGTCATCCACCACAAACGGGGCCTGGATGGCGTCGCGCGCGGAGGTACGGAAGATATAGCTCTCCGCAGCGGGGTATTTGGCGGTGATCGGCGTGCCCGTGGCACAGGGCACGATGAGCGGGAGCTTGGCGGTCTGGAATACGTCCAGGGACTTCATGGCCACGCCCGTATTGCAGAAGCCAAGGGTGCCCACCACGTCCTCCTTGAGCATGTCCTGCGCGTTTTTCAGGCCCACGTCGGGGTTGGCAGTGTCGTCCTTCACTACCAGCTCCAGCGGCCGCCCCAGGTAGCCGCCCGCGGCATTGATCTCGTCCACCGCCAGTTTGGCGCCATTGAGCATGGGGATGCCAAAGTCGGCAGAGGGGCCAGAGAAAGGACCGATGAGTCCGATGCGCAAAGGCTTGGCGGTCTGCGCGGCAGCCCCCATGGCCAGCCCCGCCCCCACCACCACGCTCAACCAGGAATGCCAACGACGGTTCATAGTGATTCTCTAGAAATTGGATGGGGCAGGATAGGAGCCCCCCACCCCGCCGTCATCCGCGAGAACCCTTGGACGCGGGCCTTGCCCGTCCGCCCCGTCAGCAAATCGCAAGCCACCCGCGCTTCGGCGGCAGGCTCCTGGGGCTGCGCCTTAACCCGCGAAACGCCCCGACACCAGCTGCAGCTGGCGGCTGCAGCGCGCGGCCAGCGTGGCGTCGTGGGTCACCAGCACAAAAGCGGTGCCCTGGTCGCGCGCCAGCGTCAGCATCAGGTCGAACACCCCATCGGCGGTGCTGCGGTCCAGGTTGCCGGTGGGCTCGTCCGCCAGCACGCAGTCGGGTTGGGTGACCAGCGCGCGCGCAATCGCCACACGCTGGCGCTCGCCACCAGAGAGCTCGGCCGGGCGGTGGTGCATGCGGTGCTCCAGCCCCACAAGCGCTAGCATTTTCATAGCTGCTTGCGCAGCATCCACGGGGTCTACACGCCGAATTGTCAATGGCATGGCCACATTGTCGAGCGCACTGAACTCGGGCAACAGGTGGTGAAACTGGTAGACAAAACCCAGGTGCTGGTTGCGCAAGCGGCCCTGGGCCGCGGGGGACAGTTCGGCCAGGGGGTGGCCCAGCAGGTCCACATGGCCGCTGCTGGGCGCATCCAGCCCGCCCATCAGGTGCAGCAGCGTGCTTTTGCCAGACCCCGAGGCCCCCACGATGGCCAGGGTCTCGCCCCGGTGCACCTGCAGGTCCACGCCCTGCAGCACCGTCACGTCCAGGCGCCCTTCCTGAAAACGCTTGGTCAGGCCACGCACTTGCAGCACCACCTCTCCCGGGGGGGTGGCAGCGGCCGGGCGGGCCAGATCCGCCACCTGTTGGTACTGGGCGGCGGCCAGCGCCTGCTCTACGGGGGACAAATGCTCATTCATAACGCAAGGCCTCGGCGGGGTTCACCTGGCTGGCGCGCCAGCTGGGGTACAGGGTGGCGACAAAGGCCATGAGCAAGGCGATCACCGCCACCGGCACGATGTCACTTTGCTGCGGATCGCTGGGCATGCGGCTGATCAGGTAGATGTCTTGCGGCAAAAAGCTCGCGCCCAGCAAGCGCTCCAGCGCGGGGACGACGACGTCGATGTTGAAGGCCACGCCCAGCCCCAGCAACAGGCCGGCCAGCGTGCCGATCACCCCCACCATGGCGCCCTGCACCACAAAAATGCCCATGATGCTGCCCGGGCTGGCACCCAGCGTGCGCAGGATGGCGATGTCGGCACGTTTGTCGGTCACCGTCATGACCAGCGTGCTGACCAGATTGAAGGCCGCCACGGCCACGATGAGTGTGAGGATGATGAACATCATGCGTTTCTCGACTTGCACCGCGGCAAACCAGGTACGGTTCTGGCGTGTCCAGTCGCGCAACAGCAGATCGCCACTCAGGGTGCGGCTCAGCTCTTGGGCCACCTCGCGCGCCTGGTGCAAGTCCTTGAGCTTGAGGCGCACGCCGGTGGGTCCTTCCAGGCGGAAAATCTTGGCCGCGTCTTCCCAGTGCACAAACACCAGGGCCGAGTCGTATTCGTAGTGGCCGGAATCAAAAGTACCCACCACCGTCATTTGCTTGAGGCGGGGCACCACGCCGGCGGGCGTGACCTGGCTGCTGGGCGCTATCAGTGTCACGCGGTCGCCTTTGACCACGCCCATGCTGCGTGCCAGCTCGCCGCCCAACACCACACCAAACTCGCCCGGCACCAGCTGGGCCAGTACCGCGGCCTGCGCGCCGGTGGCCACGTCGGACACCTCGGGCTCGCGCGCGGGGTCAATGCCGCGCACCATGGCGCCCTTCATCTCTTCGCCCCGCGCCACCAGGGCCTGCGCGGCCACAAAGGGCGCCGCGCCCACCACCTGCGCGTTCTCACGGGCTTCGCGCAGGGTGCGGTCCACATCGGGCAGCGCCTGGCCGCCAGGGGCAAACACCTCGATGTGGGAGACCACGCCCAGCATGCGGTCGCGCACTTCCTTCTGGAAGCCGTTCATCACACTCAGCACAATGATGAGCGCCGCCACACCCAGCGCAATGCCCAGCATGGACACGCCCGAGATAAAGGAGATGAAGCCGTTGCGCCGTGTGGCCCGGCCTGCGCGCGTGTAGCGCCAGCCGATGGTGAGCTCGTAGGGAAGTCGCATCAAAAGTTACAAAATGCAGAGGTGGGCGGATTGTGGCATCCATGCGGGACAATCCTTCCATGCACACCGTTATTCCCTACGCTGCACCGGCGGGCCTCCACTGCCAGGCAGCCATGGCCCAGCTCTCGCTGCCCAACCTGGCCCAACTGCTCAGCCTGTTGAACCCGACCCCGCCATTGCTGGGCTCGGCCGAGTCGCTAACCCCCCTGAGTGAGCGCGTGCACGCCAAGAGCCTGGGCCTGCAGGGCGCAGACGGCCTGGTGCCTTGGGCGGCACTGGACGCCGAGCACCTGGGCCTGACCAAGCTGCATGGCGCCAGCGGTTGGGCCTGGATCACCCCCTGCCACTGGCGCGTGAACGCCGACCATGTGACCATGGAAGACCCGTACAAGCTCGCCCTCAGCGCCCACGACTCGGACGCCCTGCGCGCCGCCATGCAGCCCTATTTTGTCGAGGACGGCATCACGCTGCACCCGCTCAACAGCACCACCTGGCTGGCTCAGGGTGACGTGCTGGCTGATCTGCCCACGGCCTCGCTGGCGCGCACACGCGGCGCACGGGTGGATGGCTGGATGCCACGTCAGCCCCAAGCCCAGCCACTACGCCGTTTGCAAAATGAAATGCAAATGCTGCTCTACACCCACCCGGTCAATGACGCACGCAAGGCGCAATTTTTGCCACCGGTCAACTCCTTCTGGATCAGCGGCACCGGCACCCAGCCCACCACGCCACGCGGTGCGCCAGCCCCGCGTGTGGAGATGGAAAACAGCCTGGCCGAGGCCGCCCTGCGCGACGACGGCCAGGCGTGGGCCAAAGCCTGGCAGGCACTGGATGCTGGCCTGATTGCCAAACTGCTGACCCATGCCAAGGCCAACGAAGCCATGGAAATCACCCTCTGCGGCGAGCGCCTGGCCCCCACCTTTGTGCTGCAAAGCAGTCCCTGGTGGAACCGCCTGCAGCGCCGCTTTACTGCGCCTCCCCCGCACGAATTGCTGCTCACCTTATGAACATCGTCCCCCGCGACATCCCTCCCCGCTCGGTGTGGGCCCTGGAACAGGCCGGCGTGCACCCCCTGCTGGCACGCCTGTACGCCGCCCGCGGCGTGCATGGCCCCGATGAACTCGACGATGCACTGGCCAAGCTGCTGCCCCCCAGCACCCTGCTGGGTGTGGACCGCGCCGCCGTGCTGCTGGCCGACGCCATCGCGCAGGCCAAAAAACTCTGTGTGGTGGCCGACTACGACTGCGATGGCGCCACCGCCTGCGCCGTGGCCGTGCGCGGCCTGCGCCTGCTGGGCGCACCACACGTGGACTACCTGGTACCCGACCGCGTGGTCGACGGCTATGGCCTGACCGCCCCGATCAGCGAGCGGGTCAAGAAGTCTGGCGCCGATGTGCTGATCACCGTGGACAACGGCATTGCCAGCGTGGACGGCGTGGCACGCGCCAAGGCCCTGGGCCTGCAGGTGCTGGTGACCGACCACCACCTGCCCGGCAACGAGTTGCCCAACGCCGACGTCATCGTCAACCCCAACCAGCCCGGCTGCACGTTTGAGAGCAAATCCATCGCCGGTGTAGGCGTGATGTTCTACACCCTGCTGGCGCTGCGCGGCGAGCTGCGCAAGCGCGGTGTGTTTGACGCGGCCAGCCAGCCCAAACTCGATGTGCTGCTGCCCTTGGTGGCACTGGGCACCGTGGCCGATGTGGTGAAGCTGGACGCGAACAACCGCCGCCTCGTCGCCCAAGGTCTCAAACGGGTTCGGGCCCTTGCCATGCCTGCGGGACTAGCTAGCCTTTTTGTAGCAGCCGGGCGCAAGGCGGAGGTCGCCACCACCTTTGATTTTGGCTTTGCCCTGGGGCCGCGCATCAACGCGGCAGGCCGCCTCTCCGACATGACGCTGGGCATCGAATGCCTGTTGACCGACGACCCCGGCCGCGCCGACGAACTGGCCAAGACGCTGGACGGCATCAACCGCGAGCGCCGCGAGATCGAGGGCGACATGCGCGAGCAGGCCATGATGATTGCCGAGAGCCTGTTTGACGAAGGTGATGAGCCGCCGCCCGCCATCTGTGTGTTCGACCCCGACTTCCACGAAGGTGTGGTGGGCATCGTGGCCAGCCGCATCAAGGACAAGCTGCACCGCCCCACCTTTGTGTTTGCCGCCAGCGCAGCCGAAGGCAAAGAGCACGAGCTCAAGGGCTCGGGCCGCAGCATCCCCGGCTTCCATTTGCGCGACGCACTGGACCTGGTGGCCAAACGTTACCCCGGTGTCATCCTGCGTTTTGGCGGCCACGCCATGGCCGCGGGCTGCACCGTGGCGGAAGAGTTTTTTGACGACTTTGAAAATGGCCTGAACGAGGTGGCCCAGGAATGGCTGGACGCCGCCACCCTGACGCGCCGCCTGGACACCGACGGCCCGCTCAATCCCGAATACCGCCGCGTGGAGCTGGTGGACACGCTGCACAAAGAGGTCTGGGGCCAGGGCTTTGCACCCCCCACTTTCAGCGAAGAGGTGGAAGTGGTGTCGCAGCGCCTGGTGGGTGAGAAACACCTGGCACTCAAGCTCAAGCACCAGGGCCAGCCGGTGGACGGCATCTGGTTCGGTCACACCGAGCCGCTACCGCCCAAGGTGACGCTGGCGTTCCGGCTGGATGCAGACGAATGGAACGGCGTGCGGCGTGTGCGCTTTCTGGTCGAAGGGGCCGAAATTTAAGAATTTTAGGCCTCTAGCCCTTATGGATATTGCGCGAGCAGCTATTAAAAATATAGCTACTTTCGCAATTTTCGCTCCAGTACCTCAAGCCGCTTGCTGCGCTGCAGCTCCCGGTAGCCCGCGTCAAAGGCGTCCATGATGGCCTGCGCATTGGCCACCTTCTTGGACACGACAAAGTGGATGGGCACCATCCAGAACGCCTTGTTCTGGACGGCCAGCTGCAGGCCTTCGTCGGCCTCCAGCTTGGTGGCAATGAGGTACCGCGCAACGGACTCCTCCAAGGGGAACACGTCGATGCGTTTGAAGACCAGCTTCCGGAGATTGTTCACGTCATCCGCCGCTTCATCCACCGCCAGCACGCCCTGCGCCTGCAGATCGGCAAAGGGTTGTGAGTAGAAGTTGCCGCGGGTCACACCAATGCGCCACTGCCCCAGGTCCGACAGGTTGGTCCAGTCGCGCACCTCCCCCGCGCGTTGCACAAACACCATCCGGTAGGTATGGATGGGCTTGCTGGAAAACAGCAGCGCCTCTTCCCGTTCGGCACTGCGTGCCCAGCCAAAGCTGCCGTCGTAGCGGCCCGACATGACGCCCGCGATGGCGCGGTTGTTGGGCACCCACTCAATGGCGGAGCGCACCCCGCTGGCCTTGAACGCTTCGACCACAATTTCTGTCAGCGGCCCACCACCAGGCTCGCTCTCCAGCTTGAACGGCGGGTACTCGCCGACACCGATGCGCACGTTGTCGGCGGGTGCGGCAGCGGCAGCACATGCGGCGCTCAACAACACCAGCAAACCCAGTATTTGCACCGTTCGGAAACGCATGAAAGCAAGCATGGACGCATGGTACGCCGCCCTCTGCCCTGCAGCAAGGCGCTACAGTCCAACCCATTGTTTTCTTTGCCACCGCCCTCTTATGCACCACCTCACCATCCTCACCGGCGCCTCGCGCGGCATGGGCCTGGCCATGGCCCAGCAACTGCTGCAACCCGGCGCCCTGCTGCTGTGCATCTCGCGGCAGACGAATACCGCGCTGGAGCAACAGGCACATAACGTGGGCGCCGCACTGCTGCATTGGCCGATGGACTTGGCCGATGGCGCGGCCGCTGCGGCGCGCTTGCATGGCTGGCTGATGCAGCAAGACCCGGCCACGCTGGCCAGCGCCACACTGATCAACAACGCTGGCGTCATTCCGCCCCTGGTGCCCTTGTCCGAGTCCGAGCCCGCCGCACTGGCCCAGGCCCTGCGTGTTGGTCTGGAAGCCCCCATGCAGCTCAGCGCCGCCTTTCTGGGCGCCACGCGCAGTTGGGTGCTGCCACGCAAGGTGCTGAATATTTCGTCCGGCTTGGGGCGGCGCGCCATGGCCTCGCAAGCGGCCTACTGCGCGGCCAAGGCCGGCATGGACCATTTCACACGCTGTGTGGCGCTGGACGAGGCCTTGCAGGCGAATGGCGCCAAGGTGTGTTCGCTGGCGCCTGGGGTGATTGACACCGATATGCAGCGGCAGCTGCGCAGCGCAGATGCCGCGCAGTTTCCGGATCTCGGCAGCTTTGCGGGTCTGCACGCACAGGGACAACTCACCAGCCCTGCCGATGCGGCGCGGCGGGTGTTGGCGTATTTGGCGCGGGCGGATTTTGGGAAGGACGCTGTAGGGGATGTGCGGGGCTGATCTTCTTTCCGGGGTTTGCTGTTTTTGGGGTTGCACCGCTTTTTTTGACACCCACTCCCCCAGCCCCTCGCCCCGTCGGCGAGGGGAGCTTTTAACAGCCATATTTGGGTGTTGCGCGCCGAACGCCGGTCACAAGGGTGAGGTTGCCACTGCTTGTGCGCTCCACGGCCCGCGCCTGCGGTTGTGGGGCTTCGGAAAGATCTGTTGGGCACGGCTGGCGGCTACGCCCGCCAGTGACTCCGCACCAGCATGTGTGCATTCACCACAACCGTTGGCCCTGGCCGTGGCGTGCCCATCTGTTGGCAGCGGTACTTATGTAGTGCCATAGCCGGAGTGACGCCCCCAAATCGGCGGTTAAAAGCTCCCCTCGCCGACGGGGCGAGGGGCCGGGGGAGTGGGTGTTCAAAAAAGCGGTCTAGGCCTGCAAAAGACCCATTAAAAAGAGGTCAGTAAACCTCAGGCACCATGATGTCCTGCGGCACCGGCTGCCGCTCATAGTCCTCATGCCGCACCCGCGACGGCAACACCACCGGCGGATGCTCGGTCTCCTCATACGGCATCTGCTGCAACAAATGGTGAATGCAATTGAGACGGGCCTTCTTCTTGTCCACCGCCTGCACCACCCACCATGGTGCCTCGGCAATGTGGGTGCGCTCCAGCATCACTTCCTTGGCGCGGGTGTAGTCCTCCCAGCGGCTGCGGGACTCCAGGTCCATGGGGCTGAGCTTCCACTGCTTGAGCGGGTCGTGGATACGGCCCAGAAAGCGGCTGTGCTGCTCTTCGTCAGAGATCGAGAACCAGTACTTGATGACCTGGATGCCCGAACGCACCAGCATCTTCTCGAACTCGGGCACAGTCCGGAAGAACTCTTCCAACTGCTCGTCATTGCAAAAGCCCATCACGCGCTCCACACCGGCGCGGTTGTACCAGCTGCGGTCAAACAGCACGATCTCGCCAGCCGCCGGCAGATGGCTCACATAGCGCTGGAAGTACCACTGCGTGCGCTCGCGGTCATTGGGGGCGGGCAGCGCTGCCACGCGGCACACGCGCGGGTTCAGGCGCTGGGTGATGCGTTTGATGGCGCCGCCCTTGCCGGCCGCATCACGCCCCTCAAAAATCACCACCACCTTGTGGCCGGTGGCCACCACCCAATCCTGCAGCTTGACGAGTTCGCCCTGCATGCGGAACAGCTCCTTGAAATACAGGCGGCGCGTGGCGCGGGCATCGGCATCGGGCGCCTGGCCGCCGGCCAGGCGCTCCAGGTGCTGGTCGTCCAGTTCCATCTCCAGTTCCTCGTCATAGCTGTCGAGCATGTCGTTCTGGATACGGCGGATCAATTCGTCTTCGCTGGCGCTCACGGGCAACTCCTGGTGGCTGGTTTACCCCTGCAAGCCTAGGGAAGTGTTGTGACAAATTGGTGAAGAATGCATGACGCAGAGCGGCCGTAAGATGTCTGAAACCCGCTCTTCCCATCCATCCAGGAGATTCCCATGACCCGTGAAGTCGTCGTCGTCAGCGCTGTGCGCACCGCCATTGGCACCTTTGGCGGCAGCCTCAAAGATATTCCCCCCACCGAACTGGCCGCCCAGGTGGTGCGCGAGTCGCTGGCACGCGCCAGCGTGGACGGCAAGGACGTGGGCCATGTGGTGTTTGGCCATGTGGTCAACACCGAGCCCAAGGACATGTACCTCAGCCGCGTGGCGGCCATCCACGGGGGCTGTGGCGAAGGCACTCCGGCCTACAACGTCAACCGCCTGTGCGGCTCGGGCCTGCAGGCCATCGTCAACGCCAGCCAGAGCATCCTGCTGGGCGACGCCGACATTGCCATTGGTGGCGGGGCCGAGAACATGAGCCGCGCGCCCTTTGCCAGCCTCAACATGCGCTGGGGCGCCCGCATGGGTGACACCAAGATGGTGGACATGGTGATTGGCGCACTGCACGACCCTTTCCACACCATCCATATGGGCGTGACAGCCGAAAACATTGCGGCCAAGTGGGGCATCAGCCGTGAAGAGCAGGACGCGCTGGCCGTGGAAAGCCACAACCGCGCGCAGAAGGCCACCGAGGCGGGCTATTTCAGCAGCCAGATTCTGCCCGTCATGCTGAAAAGCAAAAAGGGCGATGTGGCTTACGCCGTGGACGAGCACTTTCGCGCCAACGCCACGCTGGCCGACATGGCCAAGCTCAAACCCGCGTTCCTGAAAGAAAACGGCACCGTCACCGCCGGCAATGCCTCGGGCATCAACGATGCCGCCGCCGCCGTGGTGCTGATGGAAGCCGCCACCGCCAAGGCGCGCGGGCTGAAGCCCCTGGCCCGCCTGGTGGCCTATGCCCACGCGGGCGTCGACCCCAAGTACATGGGCATCGGCCCGGTGCCTGCGTCCAAACTGGCGCTGCAAAAAGCCGGCCTGACCGTGAACGACCTGGACGTGATTGAAGCCAACGAAGCCTTTGCCGCACAAGCCTGTGCGGTCAGTAGGGACTTGGGCCTGGACCCGGCCAAGGTCAACCCCAATGGCTCCGGCATTTCGCTGGGCCACCCCATCGGTGCGACCGGCGCCCTGATTACCGTGAAGGCACTCTACGAACTGGAGCGTATCAACGGCCGCTACGCGCTGGTGACCATGTGTATTGGCGGCGGCCAGGGCATTGCCGCCATTTTTGAGCGCGCACGCTAAGGCAGCGCGCCGTGGGCCTGGCTAGAACAGGTCCACGTCCATGCCTTCGGCCACCTGGTCCACCAGCTCACCCGAGGCGACCAGCGCCTGGTAGCTGCAGACCTGGTTGCGGCCATGTTCCTTGGCGTGGTAGACCGCCTTGTCGGCGCGGCCAAAGGCGCCGCTGGGCGTGTCGTGCGGCAGCAGCACCGAAAAACCGATGCTCACGGTGATGGTGCCCACCTGCGGGAACACATAAGCCTGCACCCGCTCGCGCAGGCGCTCCAGCGCCGTCTGGGCATGGCCCACGCTGTCGCAGCGCATCAGCACGACAAATTCTTCACCACCAAAGCGGTAGAGCTGGTCATGGAAGCGAAAACTGCTGCGCATCAGACGCGCCAACAGCAGCAGCACCTCGTCACCAATCAGGTGGCCATAGGTGTCGTTGACCCGCTTGAAGTGGTCAATGTCCAGCACGGCCAGCCACACTCCCGCGTCGGGGTCGGCGTGGCGGCGCTCGCCGCCCTCGGGCAACTCATCCCCGTGCTGTTCTGCGGTGGCCTTGAAAAAGGCGCCATCAAAGGTCTTGCGGTTCAGCAGTTCGGTCAGCGCATCTTTTTCGCCATAGTCCAGCAGACCCAGCAGGTTGTTGTAGGTCAACAAGATGCCTTCCACCAGGTCCAGCGTGTGGGTGGTCAGGGCATGGGCAGCCCCCAGATCCAGCAGGCCCCAAGTGCCTTGCGACGTGAGCAACGGAACCACGGCGGCATGGGGGGCGGCGTCGCTGTGCACCGCACGGGCCCGCTCCACAGCCAGCTGGCGCAGAGGGAAATCGGACACATGGGGCAAGGTGGTCCAGTCGGTCCACAGCAGGTCGCGGCTGACCTGGGTTTGACCAGCCTCCAGATGAGCCTGCAACAGGCAGCGCCGGTCATCACCCTCGCCCACCACACGGATTAGCGTGGCGCTGCGCACCGCACCTTCGCTGCTGTCGATCACCAGGCGCACCAGCGCAGCATCCAGGGCATCGCGGTCACGCAGGCCGCTCATGGCCGCCAGACTTTGCACAAGCGCGTTCATTCTTGGGGTATACCTTTTTGTGTCATGAACCGGGAGTGCTGCCCAATTTCGCAGCAACTTGACCCACCTCAAAGCCAGACCGCGAGCCTCGCCCTAAGCTGTGCGACTGTCCAACGCCTGCTATCTTAGAGCACACCATGACCCAAGCAAGTACCAAATGGCCATTTTTAGCCAGTGAATCCGGCGATTGGCTGCGCGATAGCGGATTGGGTGCCTTGCGCCTGGCCGGGCGCACGCTGCTGCCCATTGTGCAGGGTGGCATGGGCATTGGCATTTCGGGCAACCGCCTGGCAGGCAGTGTGGCGGCCTTGGGCGGGGTGGGCACACTCTCCAGCGTGGATCTGCGCCGCCACCACCCCGACCTGATGGATGAGACCCGCGAGCTGGCACCTGGCGACGCGGCCAAGGAAGGCATCAACCGCGCCAACCTGATCGCCATTGGCCGGGAAATCACGGCGGCCCGCGCCCGCACCGGGGGCAAAGGGCTGCTGGCCATCAACGTGATGCGTGCGGTGAGCGAGTACGCCGCCAACGTGACCCGCGCCCTGGAATGCGGCATCGATGCCGTGGTGGTGGGCGCCGGCCTGCCGCTGGACTTGCCCGATCTGGCCAAAGACCACCCCAAAGCGGCGCTGATCCCGATCTTGTCGGACGCGCGTGGCGTGCAGTTGCTGGTGAAAAAGTGGGAACGCAAAAAACGTCTGCCCGACGCCATCGTCATCGAGCACCCGCGCCTGGCCGGGGGCCACCTGGGTGCGGCCAAGATTGCCGACCTGCAGGACCCGCGCTTTGACTTTGAGAACGTGATTCCGCAGGTGCGCCAGTTTTTCAAGGACGCGGGCTACGAGCAGCACATCCCGCTGATTGCGGCCGGTGGCATCCGAACCCACGAAGACATTGCCCGCCTGCAAGCCTTGGGCGCAGATGCGGTGCAATTGGGCACCGCATTTGCGGTGACCGAGGAGAGTGACGCCCACGCCGAATTCAAACGTGTACTGGCAGAGGCCCGCGAGGAAGACATGGTGGAATTCACCAGCGTGGCCGGCCTGCCCGCACGTGCCGTGGGCACGCCCTGGCTGCGCGCCTACATGAAGATCGAGCCCAAGCTGCAGGCGGTGGCCCATGTGAAGGCGCGCTGCACCAAGAGTTTTGACTGCCTGGCCCAGTGCGGCCTGCGCGATGGCCTGCCGGGCTGGGGCCAGTTTTGCATCGACAACCAGTTGGCCGCCGCACTGCGTGGCGACACCAAAAAAGGCCTGTTCTTCCGCGGTGCGGGTGAGCTGCCGTTTGGCAGCCAGATCAAGACGGTGCGCGAGTTGGTGCAGCGCCTGCTGACGCCCGGCGTAGCCGCCGGCGGGCTGGCAGCGGCTTGATCCACAGCCAGAAACGCTATTAATTCAGGAGCTATTCGCGCAATATCCACGCGGGATAGAGGCCTATTTGGCTTGAAAAACAGGCTGCAGCACGTGCACCTGATTGCGCCCTGCCCGCTTGGCCTGGTAAAGCGCTTCGTCAGCACGCTTGAGCAGGGTCTCGGAATCCAGATCGGCATTCCACTGCGCAATGCCACCCGAGAAATTGGAACTGAACCAGCCGTCGTCCACGGGGTGGTGGATGCGCGAAAAGTCCACGCGGATGCGGTCCAGCACGGTGTGCGCCTGCTCGGCCTGTGAGCCCGGCAGGATCACCACAAACTCTTCCCCACCATAGCGGCCCACGGCATCGCTCTTGCGCACGCGCTGCTTGAGCAACCACGACAGGCTGCGGATCACATGGTCCCCCATGGGGTGGCCGTAGGTGTCGTTGACCGATTTGAAATGGTCGATGTCCACCATCGCCACACATAGGCCGCTGCCGTCCAGGCGCGCGGCGTTGATGGCGCTTTGCAACTGCTGCTTCGAGGTGGTGTGGTTGAGCAGGCCGGTCAGGCTGTCGTGCAGCATGGTGCGGCGCAGGGTGCGGTAGCGGTCGATCTTGCTTTTGACCACGGCGTTGAGGATCACCGGGTTGAAGGGTTTGGTGAGGAAGTGGTCACCGCCCAGGCGCAGCGCGTCCACCTGCAGCGCCACATTGCTGTCACCCGAGAGGTAGACCACGGGTGTGGACAAAAACTCGGCGTGCTGGCGGATCACGCGCGTCACCTCCACGCCGGTGCAGCCGGGCATGTACATGTCCATCAGCACCAGATCGGGCTGGAAGGAGGCCAGCGCGGTCAGCACGTCCTGCGGGCGCGTGATGGCCAGCGACTCCATGCCGGCCTCGGACAGGGTGCGGCGGATCATCGCGCCGGCCGTCTTGGAGTCTTCCACCACCAGCACGCGGTAGGGCGGCTCTTCCTCGTTGCTGCAGAGCTTGACGATGCGCGCCATGATGGCTGCGTGCTGGGTGCCGGTGGCAAAGCAGGCGTCGCAGCCGGCGCTCAGCGCCTGCTGCTGGCTCTCAAAGTCCACCCCCACGTTCAGACCCACGATGTGGCTGGCCGAGAACTGGCCACGCAGCGTCTGCACCTGCGCCACAAAGGCCGCCAGCGGGCGGCTGGCCGCATCCACCAGCACCATGGCCGGCTCGGGCACCGAGGGCAGAGCCTGCGCCGTGCCCAGCAGCGCCACCTGCACATGGAAAAAGCCGACTTGGGCCACCAGGTCTTTCCAGGCGGCGGGGGTGTCGGTCACAAAGGCAATGGTCTTGGGCGGCACCAGGGTGCTCACCGGCGCCGCGTCCTGGCTGGTGTCCTGCATCTGGCGGCGCTCGGTCAGGTGGGACGAATGGCCCTGGATGAAGCCCTGCGCACGCGCGCCAAACTCCTGCACCTGCACACCGAGCTGCATGCTGGCACCGACTGGCAGGGTGCCGCCGGCAGACGGGTCCATCAGTTGATCCATGAGCGAGAGCACTTTTTGCTCCAGCGAGTGCGCGCTCTGGTGCAGGCCCGAGAGGCCGTGGCTTTCCAGAAATTCCGTCAGGCTGGAAGCCGACACGGCAAACTCGACAAAGCTGTCGAGCCCGGCTTGCTGGGTGCAGGCCAGCCACTTGGCGGCCAGCTCCTGGCAGCGCTTGTTGAGCTCTTCGGGGGTACAGGACATGGGAAACCCCGTGGGCTCAGCGCGCGGGCTCGCCCTGGAAGTTGCCCGCCCTCAGGGTCACCACCAGGGTGTCGCGGTGGCCACCGTCGGCCACCGGCTGGATGGGCGTGGACTCGTGGATCACGCGCGGATCGTCCAGCAGCAAGAGGGACCAGGGTTCGGACAGGGTGAAGCGCTGGCCATTGGGGCCAGTAGCGTCAAACACGCGGGTTTCACCGCCCTTCACACCCTCGCGCGCCACCAGAAACACGGCCACCAGGTCCACACCGTCACGGTGTGCGCCCTCGGGCGTGGGGCGGCCAATGCCGTCCGTGGTGTCGATGCGGAACTGGTGTGCCTCGGTGTACCAGGGTTGCGCGCCCTTGAGCTGGCTGCACACCTGGCCCAGCCAGGCCAGCAGTTGCTGCCAGACGGGCTGCACCACCAGGGCCGCCGACATGGGATCGAAGTGGCGCTGCATGCCACCGTGCAAGGCGTTGTATTCCACCGGCTGCCAGTGCGGGCGGTGTGGGGCCAGCGTCACGGCGGCGCCTTCCACCACAAAGCAGGCGTGGCGGCGGCGCCGGTAGCGGCCACCATCGCGCAGGTAGGCGTCGGGTGGCAGGTCGTCCCACAGGGGGCGCCAGGCCAGCAGGGCCGCCAGGTCCAGCCCGGCCAGCGCCGCCACCTGCTGCGGCCTCACCACGGCATAACCCTGGCTGCGCAGGGTGGCGTCCAGGTCCTGGGGGGCGGCAATGGCGGGGGGCGCAAAAGAAAGGGTCATGGCAGGCGTGAAGCGGGATAAAGCCGGGAACAAGGCACCAATGGGCAGCCACCGGTGGGCTGCGCGGCATTATCAACCCAGAAGAGTGCACCCCCGCTGATGTGGGTCAAGACGCCCCGCAGCCCAGTTGGCTAATCTGGTGTCCACTTTTTGGAGACGCCCGCATGACCCCCACCGCACCACACCCCGACACCCTGCAATGGAGCGACGCACTCGCCCTGGACATGCCGGTGATGGACGAAACCCACCAGGAGTTTGTGGAGCTGCTGGCCGAGGTGGTGCAGGCCGCGGACGACGTGCTGCTGCCGCGCTGGTCCGCCCTGATTGCCCACACGCAAGACCACTTTGACCGGGAAGACCAGTGGATGCAAGACACCGGCTTTGCCGCCGGCAACTGCCACGCCACCCAGCACAAAGTCATTCTGCAGGTGATGCGCGAAGGCGAGGCGCGCGGCCACGGTGGCGACCTGGCCGTGGTGCGCCAGATGGCGCGCGAGCTGGGCCTGTGGTTCCCGCAGCACGCGCAAAGCATGGACGCATCCCTGGCATTGCACTTGCGTTCAGCCGGCTACGACCCCCGCACCGGCGCGCTGAGCCAGCCCGAGCGCCTGCCTGCGCAAGCCATCCACGGCTGTGGCGGCAGTTGCGGGGACACGGCCACCGCCTGACACTGCCACACCTATGCCCGAAACCACCCCACCCGATCTGCGCCACGGCCCTCTTGAAGACCTCCAGGCCCTGCTGACCGGCACCACATTTGTGGCGCTGGGCGTGCTGATGTTCAAGCAGTTGGGCTTGCTGACCGGAGGCACGGCAGGCGTGGCCTTCTGGCTGCACTACGCAACCGGCTGGAACTTCGGGCTGGTGTTTTTTGCCATCAACCTGCCGTTTTACGCACTGGCCTGGCGGCGCATGGGGCGCACGTTCACGCTCAAAACCTTTGCCGCGGTGGCCCTGCTGGCCGCCCTGACCAATCTGCTGCCCCAGTGGCTGGGCTTTGCGCACCTGCACCCGGTGGCCACCGCCCTGATTGGCGGCGTGCTCATGGGCACAGGCATGCTGATTTTGTTTCGCCACCGGGCCAGCCTGGGTGGTTTTAATGTGCTGGTGCTTTACCTGCAAGAAACACGCGGCTGGCGCGCCGGGCGCATCCAGATGGCGCTGGACTGCACCATCGTGCTGCTGGCCTTTGCCGTAACCGACTGGCAACACGTGCTGCTCAGCGTGCTGGGCGCTGTAGCCTTGAACCAGACCCTGGCCACCAACCACCGCGCCGGGCGCTACATGGCGCACTGAGCGGCCAACCACAGAAGGCGCACACTGGGGCCTTCCTCCACCGCAAAGCCCGCCATGCCCCCACACACGGCCCCAGCCACCCCCCCTCCCTTGGCGGTGGACCTGCACCAGCTCGCGCTGCTGCGCGAACACCGGCGTACCCACCGGCACAAGCACCCACCCCGGGTCATCGCCGCGGCAGAGCACTTCGACCTGCCGCCGCCCACGCGGGGGCAGCGCCTGGCCGATCTGGTGGCGCGCACCATTGGGTCCTGGCGCTTCATCCTGCTACAAAGCAGCGCCATCGTGCTGTGGATAGGAGGCAATGTGCTGGCCGGCCACAACGCCTGGGACCCCTACCCCTTCATCCTGCTGAACCTGCTGCTGTCCTTCCAGGCGGCCTACACCGCACCGGCCATCATGATGAGCCAGAACCGGCAGAGTGAGCTGGACCGCAAACACGCCGAGAGCGACTACGAGGTCAATGTGAAGGCCGAGCTGGAGATTGAGCTGCTGCACGAGAAGATTGACCTGCTCAAGGAGCAGGAACTGCAGGCCCTCACCCAGGCGGTGCGCGAGCTGTCCACCCAGCTGCAGGCGCTGCAAACCCGGTAGCCGCCACCAGCGGCCCGGGCAACGGTTTAGAGCCCCCACTCCAGCCACTTGTCGCCTAGGCTACCCCTGAGTTCTGGGGGCGGCGCTACCATGCGCTCCCCGGCTGGTGCCCTGCGTGCCGCCCCCATTTTCAGGAGTCCATCATGTCCCTCGCCAACCTCGTCAACCACCAAATTCGCCTGGCTGCCCGCCCCGTGGGCATGCCCACTGCCGCCAACTGGAGCCACACCACCGAACCCGTGGCCGAGCCAGCTGAAGGCGGCGTCACGCTCAAGACCCTGGCGCTGAGCCTGGACCCGGCCATGCGCGGCTGGATGAACGAAGGCAAGAGTTATATCCCGCCCGTGGGCATTGGCGAAGTGATGCGTGCCGGCGGTGTGGGTGTGGTGGTGGCCAGCAAAAATGCCAAGTACGCCGTGGGCGACTACGTGAGCGCAGGCTTCGGGGTGCAGGAGTACATCACCCTGGCCCAGGACGAGATGAAGCGCAACGGCCTGGTCAAGATCGACCTGCGCGCAGGCACGCTCACCCAGTGGCTCAACGTGCTGGGTATGCCCGGCATGACCGGTTACTTCGGCCTGATGGACGTGGGCATGCCGCAAGCGGGCGAAACCGTGGTGGTGTCCGGCGCGGCCGGTGCCGTGGGCCAGACCGTGGGCCAGATGGCCAAGATCAAGGGCTGCCGCGTGGTGGGCATTGCCGGCGGTGCGGCCAAATGCGAATGGGTGGTGAAGGAACTGGGCTTTGACGCCTGCATCGACTACAAAGCCGGCCCCGGCGCCGTGCGTGCGGGTCTGAAAGAACATTGCCCCAAGGGGGTGGACATCTACTTTGACAACGTGGGCGGTGAGATCCTCGACGATGTGCTGGCCCGCATCAACCGCAAGGCCCGCATCATCATCTGCGGCGCCATCAGCCAGTACAACAACACCACCGCCGTGCAAGGCCCCAAGAACTACCTGAGCCTGCTGGTGAACCGTGCCCGCATGGAAGGCATTGTGGTGTTCGACTACGCCGACCGCTACCACCTGGCCGTGGCCGAGATGGCCGGCTACCTGAAGGACGGCCGCATGAAGAGCAAAGAAGACGTGGTGGTGGGCCTGCAGACTTTCCCCGACACGCTGCTCAAGCTCTTCAATGGCGAGAACTTCGGCAAGCTGGTGCTGGAAGTGGCCAAGGGCTGAGTACTGCCAAGAGGTGCCGGGGGCAAGTCCGCCTGGCGCATCGCGCCAATTTGCTATGGTTTTCATAGCTATTCGCGCATATCCAACGGGGACTACATGCCTAAAATGCTCTTAATTGCACAGGAGCACTATGCGGGCGAGTCGGGGTTTTACGTTGATTGAGTTGGTGATGGTGGTGGTTATCCTGGGGGTGCTGGCGGCGTTGGCCCTGCCCCAGTTTGTCAACCTGGGCAGTGACGCCCGGGTGGCGACCCTCAATGGCCTGCTGGGCGCGGTGCGCACCACCATGGAGACGGTGAAGGTGACCACGGCCCTGCGCGGCAGCGCCACCAGTGCCAACCCCCAGCTCAATTTTTTGAACATGCAGGGCAGCACCATCCGCCTGTGGAACGGTTACCCGGACCGCTGGTGGGATGGCATCGGCATGACGCTGCAGGGCGCCCCGGCCATTGCCGGCGGCGGGTATCTGTCCACCACACCCATTGTGTTCAACCGGTTCACGTTTTATGGCTACGGCAACAGCACGCTGCCCGGCGGCGACGCGGGCTGGGTGCTGGCCGACGCGCCCACGCCCGCCCATTGCTCGCTGGCCTACAACTACGGCGGCACCGGCCAGCCCCAGCTGATTTTGCGCACCACCGGCTGCTGAGGGACGCCCCCAGCAGGCCGGCCTAATCGTCGAGGGCGGCGTAGACCAGGTTGCGAAACAGCGGGCGGTAGTAGTCGCGCTGGTTGGGCGCCTGGACCATGAGGATGGCGAAGAAGTCTTTGGTGGGGTCCACAAAAAAGGTGGTGCCCGCAATGCCGCCCCAGTAATACAGCCCCTTGCTGCCGCTGACGGGCGACAGCCCGTCTTCCAACCGCACGGCAACACCCAACCCGAAGCCATGGCCTGGTGGCAGCAGTTCACCAGAGCGGCCGGCGCGGTAGGGGGCGATGTCACCCAGGTGGTCGGCCGTCATGCTGCGCACGGTGGCGGGGCTGAGCAGACGGGCACTGCCCAGCGTGCCGCCATTCAGCAGGGCTTGCAGAAAGAGGGCGTAGTCGGCCGCGGTGGAGACCAAGCCCGCCCCCCCGGCCTCCATGACCGCGGGTTTGCGCGGGTCCAGCAGGCGCATGGGGATGGCGCCATCGGGGTCCTTCTCGAAGGGTTCGGCAATGCGGTGGTGCTGCTCGGGGGGCACGGCAAAGCCGGTGTCCACCATGCCCAGCGGGCTGATGATGTTGTCGTGCAAAAACGCGCCCAGCGTTTGGCCGCTGACCACTTCCACCAATGCACCCAGCAGGTCGGTGGCGCGGCTGTACTCCCACACGGTGCCGGGCTCGAAGCGGTAGGGAATACGCGCCAGCGTCTGCGCAAAGGCGCGGTTGGGCATGTCGCGCATGCCCAGGCGGGCCTTGGCGTACTGGAGCTGGATGGGGTCGTTGCCCAGAATTTCGTAGGTCAGGCCCGAGGTGTGGCGCAGCAGGTCGTGCACCGTGGGTTCGCGCAGCGGGGGCTGCAGCGCCATGGTGCCGAACACGTCGTGCGCCACGGGCACCCCGGCAAACTCGGGCAGGTGTTTGGACACCGGGTCGCTGAGCAAGAGCTTGCCGCGCTCCATGAGCTGCAGCACCGCCACCGAGACCATGGGTTTGGTCATGGAGTAGATGCGGAAGAGGGAGTCGCGCGCCATAGGCACGCCGCGCTGTGGATCTTGTTGGCCAAAGGCACTGTGCAGCAGCACCTTGCCCGCGCGGGCCACCAGCGCCACGCCACCAGGCAAGCGCTGGCGGGCCACTTCGGCCTGCAGCACGCCGATGATGGCCTTGGTGGCATCGGGCGCAAAGCCCAGGTCTTGCGGGCGCCCTTCGGGCAGGGTGCGCGGGTTCATGCAGTCACACTGCCAGCGACCTGGCCATAACGCTGGCGCGCCAGAGCGGCGCCTTGGACCAGGGCCTCCAGCTTCTTCACCGCCACCTCACGGCTCATGGGGGCCAGGCCGCAGTTGGTGCAGGGGAAGATGCGATTGCGCGGCACATGCTGCAGGGCCATGCCGATGGTGTCCGCCACCTGCTCGGGCGTTTCAATCACGTCACTGGCCACATCGATCACGCCGACCATCACGTCCTTGTCTTTGAGCAGCGCCATCAGGTCCGGCGGCACGTGCGAGTGGTAACACTCCAGGCTCACCTGCCGGATGCTGCTCGCCGCCAGCGCGGGGAACACCTGCGCGTACTGGCGCCATTCCTGGCCCAGCGTTTCTTTCCAGTCGTTGTTGGCCTTGATGCCGTAGCCATAACAAATATGCACGGCCGTGGTGCAGGTCAGGCCGCGTGCGGCAATCTCCAGGGCCTGCACGCCCCAGTCCACCGCGTCTTGCATGTAGACGTTGAAGCCCGGCTCGTCGAACTGGATGATGTCCACACCATCGGCCTGCAGCGCCAGGGCTTCCTGGTTCAGCAGCTCGGCAAACGCAAACGCCATTTTTTTCTTGTCGCCATAAAAACGGTCGGCCACGGTGTCCACAATGGTCAGCGGACCGGGCAAGGTGAATTTGAGCTTCTTCTTGGTGTGGGCGCGTGCCAGTTGGGCCTCGAAGGCGTGCACCCGGCCCTTGAGGCGCAACGCCGCGATGACCTGGGGCACCTGGGCGTCGTAGCGGTTGTTGCGGATGCCCATGGTGACCTTGTTCTCAAAGTCGATGCCCTCCACCTGCTCCAGGAAGCCGTGCACAAAGTGCTGGCGGCTTTGCTCGCCATCACCCACCACGTCCAGGCCGGCGTCTTCTTGTGCCTTGATCCACAAAAGAGTGGCATCGGCCTTGGCCTGTTGCAGCTCGGGGCCGGCCAGCTTCCACTGGGGCCAGAGCTTTTCGGTCTCCGACAGCCAAGCGGGTTTGGGCAGGCTGCCTGCAATCGCGGTTTCAAACATGGTTTTGTCTCCTTGTAGTGATGTCGGTCAGGGGGGGGCGCGCAGGTAGCTTGGCAAATGGGCGCCGCAGTGCAGACAGTAGCGCGCCTCGGGCAAGTGGCCTTCGGTCAGGCATTCGTGGCAGGTGCGGGTGGTGGGTTCGGCGGCGCGGCGGGCCGTCATCTCGGCGGTGACGATGCCGGTGGGCACGGCCAGTGTGCCCCAGCCCAGCAGCATCATGGCCGAAGAGATCAGCCTGCCCAAGTCTGTCTTGGGGGTGATGTCCCCAAAACCCACGGTGGTCATGGTGGTGATCGCCCAGTACACCGATGTGGGGATGCTGGTGAAGCCGTTGCCCGGACCTTCCACCACATACATCAGCGTGCCCATGACCAGCACAATCATCAGCACCGCCGACAAAAACACCAAGATCTTGCGCCGACTGGCGGCCAAAGCGCGCCCGAGCGACTGGTATTCCGACACATAGGCCGTGAGCTTGAACACGCGAAACACACGCAGCAAGCGCAGGATGCGCACATCGATCAGTGCGTGCACCTCGGGCACCAGCAGGGCCACATAGGTGGGAAGCAGGGCCAGCAAGTCAATCACGCCATAAAAGCTCAGCGCGTAGCGCATGGGGTGGCGCACGCAAGCGAGGCGCGCCAGGTATTCGATCGTGAAGGCCACGGTAAACAGCCACTCCAACGCAGTGAGCCCGCTGTGGTAGCGGGTGTCGACCCCTTGGACGCTGCTGACCACCACCACGGCAACACTAATAAGGATGACGGCAATCAGCCACTGGTCAAACAGGCGACCGGCACGGGTGTCGGCCTCAAAAATGATGGTGTAGAGGCGCAGGCGCCAGCCCTGCAGGGGTTTGCCCAAGGTGAGATCGACTGAGGTGCGCATGGTCTTGATTCTGCCCGGTGCGGTGCGGACACCACACCCCAACACAAAGCGCATAACCTTATGCGAAAGAACCATGGCCGGCCGCCGGAAACAGGCCGTCGTGGCATGGTTTCTGCTAACCATCAGACACGGAGAGTTGGGATGCCAAAGAATCAGGTTATGATTTTTTTGCATCCACCTCGATGGTAAACCCGGATGAGGGCACTTGCCCACCGGCGCTACAGTTCAGCGTCAGAATCGGGTGGCAGACACCAATGTGGTGCACCCTGCTGATTCATTTATTTGGAGAAACTACTTATGAGCATCAATAAACTGAAAACCCTGGCCACCGTGGTCGCCGCGTTGGGCGCCGTGTTGGCAGCACCCGCACACGCCGGCAAAACCGTGGACGCCATCAAGGCGCGTGGTCAAGTGGTTTGCGGTGTGAACACGGGCTTGGCCGGTTTCGGTGCGGCCGATTCCAACGGCAAGTGGACCGGTCTGGACGTGGACGTGTGCCGTGCCGTGGCCGCCGCCGTGCTGGGTGATGGTGAGAAGGTGAAGTACGTTCCCCTGAATGCCCAAGCCCGTTTCACCGCGTTGCAGTCTGGCGAAATTGATGTGCTGTCGCGCAACACCACCTTCACCCTGACCCGTGATGCCTCCCTGGGCCTGACCCAAACCGCCGTGACGTACTACGACGGCCAAGGCTTCATGGTTCCCTTGAAGAGCAAACTCAAGAGCGCCAAGCAGCTCAAGGGCCAGACCGTGTGCGTGCAATCCGGCACCACGACCGAAAAGAACCTGACCGACTACTCCAAAGCCAACGGCCTGAACATCAAGCCCATCGTGTTTGAAAAGCTGGAAGCCGCTGAAGGTGCGTACTTCGCAGGCCGTTGCGTGGCGTACACCACTGACGCGTCTGGTCTGGCATCCACCCGCAACAAAGTGGCCAAGAACCCCGCCGACCACATCATCCTGCCCGAGCTGATCTCCAAGGAACCCCTGGGCCCCATGGTGCGCCGTGGTGACGACGAGTGGACCACCATCGTGAAGTGGACCATCTACGGCCTGCTGGAAGCCGAAGAAGCGGGCGTAACCTCTGCCAACGTCGACGAACTGAAGGCCAGCAGCAAAGACCCCGTGATCGGCCGTCTGCTGGGCTCTACCGAAGACACTGGCAAGCTGTTGGGCCTGGACAAGGAATGGCTGGCACGTGCTGTGAAGACCACCGGCAACTACGGTGAAATCTTCGAACGCAACGTCGGACCCAAATCCTCGCTGCAACTGCCACGTGGTCTGAACAACCTGTGGAACAAGGGCGGCGTGCAATACGCTCCTCCCGTCCGCTAAGTCGGTATTGCGAAGCGGTTAACACTGGCTTCGTTCTGAAAAAGGGCAGCTGCAAACACCATGCGCTGCCCTTTTCAAATGGTTACGTGATTCTCTCGTTCATCTAAGGGCTGCTATGTCCACCCCCTCCTCTCCTCCCAAGAAATCGTGGTCCTGGCGCAGCCAGGCATTCCGCGGCCTGCTGTACCAGGTGATCGCCATCGTGGTGGTCCTGGTCACCGTGCTGTACCTGGCCCACAACACCACCACCAACATGAAGTTGCGTGGCATCCAGAGTGGCTTTGACTTTTTGTCCAGCCCCGCCGGCTTTGACATCGGCGAGAGCCTGTTTGTCTTCGACTCGGGTGAGTCCTACTGGCGCGCCTACCTGGTCGGTTTTGTCAACACGCTGCGCGTGGCCGTGGTGGGCATCATCCTCACCACCATCCTGGGCGTGTTGATTGGCGTGGGGCGCTTTTCGCGCAACGCCTTGATCCGCGGCATGTGTGCGGTGTATGTGGAATTCTTCCGCAATATCCCGGTGCTGCTGCAACTGCTGATGTGGTACCTGCTGTTCACCGAGGTGCTGCCCGCCTCCAACGAACCGCTGACGCTGGGCCCGCTGTTCCTGAGCAAGGGCGGCCTGAACTTCCCGATTCCCGAATGGGCCAGCGGCCATGTGTGGGGTGCCTGGGGTTTGCTGGCCGGTGTGGTGGCAGCCTACCTGTACCGCCAATGGGCTTACCGCGCGTTTGAAGCGAGCGGCAAGGTCAAGAGCATGTTCTGGGTGCCAGTGGCCATTGTGCTGGCCTGTGGCGTGCTGGGCTGGGTTCTGGGCGGTGCACCCACGGCCCTGAACATGCCGGTGCAAGGTGACTTTGCCGTGGAAAACGGTGGTGCGCTGACGCCGGAGTATTTGTCCGTCCTGTTGGGCCTGACCGTGTACACCGCGGCCTTTGTCTCCGAGGTGGTGCGTGGCGGTATCCAGTCCGTGGCCCTGGGTCAGTCCGAAGCCGCCGCAGCCCTGGGTCTGAGCCGTGGCCAGACCATGCGCCTGGTGATGCTGCCACAAGCGTTGCGCGTGATCATTCCGCCCGTGACCAACCAGTACCTCAACCTGACCAAAAACTCCTCACTGGCGGTCGCCATTGGTTACCCCGACGTGGTGTCGATTGCCAACACGGCCATCAACCAGACCGGCCGCGCCGTGGAATGTATTGCCATCATCATGCTGGTGTACCTGAGCACCTCACTGTTCACCTCGGTGACGATGAATTGGTACAACACCCGCTCTGCCATCAAAGAACGCTAAAGACCTGACCATGAGCGCAACTACTTTTGAACCTATCGCTGCGCGCCCCGCCCCCGTGAAAACGGAAGGGCTGGTGGCCTGGATCCGCAGCAACCTGTTTGGCGACTGGAAGACCACCGTGGGCACCTTGCTGGTGGCTGCGGTGCTGCTGAAAGTGCTGCCGCCCTTTCTGCAATGGGCTTTGTTCAATGCCGTCTGGACAGCCAAGTTCGAGCTGTGCAATGCCGAAGGTGCAGGCGCCTGCTGGGGTGTGGTGTCGGAAAAATTCCGCATCATCATCTTCGGTCGCTACCCCTTTGAAGAGCAATGGCGCCCGCTGATCTCCACCCTGCTGCTGTGTGCGTTGCTCGCCGGCAGTTGCATGCGTTCCTTCTGGAAAGCCTGGCTGGTACCTTTGTGGATCGCCGTGCTGGCTTTCTTCTTTGTGGTGATGTATGGCGGCGTGCTGGGCCTGAGTCGCGTGGAGACCGACCGCTGGGGTGGCTTGCCACTGACCATTCTGCTGGCCTCGCTGTCCATGGCCATGGCCTTCCCCATTGCCTTGCTGATCGCCCTGGGCCGCCGCTCCAAGCTGCCGGCCATCAAGACCTTTTGCACCATTTATGTGGAGCTGATCCGCGGTGTGCCGCTGATTTCCGTGCTGTTCATGGCCTCCTTCATGTTCCCGCTGCTGATGCCCCAGGGCTTCAACATCGACGTGCTGGTGCGTGTGCTGGCTGGTATCACCCTGTTTGCCGCAGCCTACATGGCCGAGGTGATTCGCGGTGGCCTGCAAGCCGTGCCCAAGGGCCAGATTGAAGCCGCCGCCACGCTGGGCCTCTCGTACTGGCAGACCCAGCGCAAGATCGTGCTGCCCCAGGCGTTGGCCATGGTGGTGCCCGGCATCATGAACAACTTCATCTCCACCTTCAAGGACACGTCTTTGGTCACCATCGTGAGCCTCTACGAACTCACCGGTGCCATGAGCCTGGCCCTGAACTCGGATGCCGACTGGCGCCCCTTCAAGATTGAAGGCTACCTCTTCATCGCCCTGATTTATTTTGGCTTCTGCTTTGCCATGTCCCGCTACAGCCTGTGGATCGAAAAGCAAGTCAACAAAAGCAAACTCCGCTAAGGAACGAATATGTCTGAACCCATCATCACCTTCAACAAAGTCAACAAGTGGTACGGCAACAACTACCACGTGCTGCGCGATATCGACCTGACCGTCACCAAGGGTGAACGCATCGTGATTTGC
>MGPB01000029.1 GCA_001795455.1 Curvibacter sp. GWA2_63_95
GTGGGTGATGACGGGCTCGAACCGCCGACATTCTGCGTGTAAGGCAGACGCTCTACCAACTGAGCTAATCACCCAAACCGAAACCGAATTTTAGTTCAGAGCATCTTTCAATGCTTTGCCTGGACGGAACTTTGGCACTTTGGCAGCCTTGATTTTAATCGCAGCGCCAGTGCGTGGATTGCGACCCGTGCGCGCAGCACGCTTGCCCACGGCAAAAGTACCAAAACCGACCAAGGAAACTGTGCCGCCTTTTTTCAGGGTGGTCTTCACTGCACCGATGGTGGATTCCAGAGCACGTGTTGCAGCAGCCTTGGAAATGTCGGCGTGTTTTGCGATGTGCTCAATCAGTTCTGTTTTATTCACAAAGACCCCTTGTACGGAAGCAAATTAATGGATTGTCTCTTCAAATTTGGTTGTACCGCCCAGTCCCACCAAGGACTGCGCAATGGAACACAACGCAGGCACACAGTGGTTTGGCGATAGCAGTCGAAGCTGCTGCATTGCATTAAAGCCACGGCCTAATTCCGTGTCAATATGCCCTGCAACATTGCAACAGCGCGGAGGCGAATTCTAGACGCAATTCTTTCTAAAACTTGGCGCAGGCTGGAAGTTTTTTCGGCTGCGGGGGGCCGCTGTAAATGCAACAAAGTGTAGGCGCCATGCGGGATGCACCGCTTAGGGGCGCGCGCATGGCGAACTTGTTAATTGGCTCGTGCACGGATCTCCGGCAAGGCCTTTTGCAGGTAATAGACCATGGACCAAACCGTGAGCACCGCAGCGGCCCAAATGAGCCACACACCCCACTGGTGCGTGTCGATCACACCAAACAACCGGCCATCAAACAGCAGAAAGGGAATGGCCACCATCTGCACCACCGTCTTGACCTTGCCGATCATGTGCACGGCCACGCTGCGTGATGCACCAATCTGTGCCATCCACTCGCGCAGGGCAGAGATGGCAATCTCGCGGCCAATGATGATGAGGGCCACAAACACATCGGCGCGCTGCAGGTGCACTAGTACCAGCACGCAGGCGCACACCAAAAACTTATCTGCCACCGGGTCCAGAAACGCTCCGAATGACGAGGTCTGGTTCAGCTTGCGGGCCAGGTAACCGTCCAGCCAGTCCGTCGCCGCGAACACCACAAACATGATGGTGGCTACCAGGTTTCGCTCGTACACCGACGCCATGGAGTCGGGCAAATAGAAGACACCCACGATGAGGGGAATCGCGAAGATCCGCGTCCAGGTCATGAGGGTGGGGATGGTCATAAACATGGCGGGATTGTGGCACGGCTAATGCAGGGCCCGGTAGATTTCATCGGCCAGTTCGCGCGATATCCCGTCCACCGTGGCAATGTCCTGTGCGCTGGCCAGCGCCACACCGCGCACACCACCAAAACGCTGCAGCAGTTTGGCGCGGCGCTTGGGGCCAATGCCCGGAATTTCTTCGAGCTTGCCGCCGCCGGTGCGCACCTTGGCACGTGCAGCACGCATGCCGGTAATGGCAAAGCGGTGTGCCTCGTCACGGATCTGTGCAACCAGCATGAGGGCTGCGGAGTCGGCGCCCAGGTAGACCTTCTCACGGCCATCGGCAAACACCAACTCTTCCAGCCCCACCTTGCGGCCTTCGCCTTTCTCCACACCCACGATGAGCGACAGGTCCAGACCCAGGCTCTCAAACACTTCGCGCGCCATGGCCACCTGGCCCTTGCCGCCATCCACCAACACCAGATCGGGCAGCCGCGCCGTGCCGCTGGGTGTGGTGCCCTGGTGTTTGGCCTCACGCAGGGCCTCGGCCAGCTTGCTGTAGCGGCGCGTCAGCACCTGGCGCATGGCGGCATAGTCGTCGCCGCCGGTGATGCCTTCTATATTGAAGCGGCGGTACTCGCTGTTCTGCATTTTGTGGTGCTGGAACACCACACACGACGCCTGCGTGGCCTCGCCAGCGGTGTGCGAGATGTCAAAGCACTCGATGCGCAGCGCATCCAGGTCCTCCAGCGCCAAGTCCAGCGCATCGGCCAAAGCGCGCGTGCGCGCCTGCTGCGAGCCCTCTTCGGCCAGCAGGCGGGCCAGTTGCAATGCAGCATTGGTCTGTGCCATGTCCAGCCAAGCGCGACGCTGTTCGCGTGGCTGGTGCACGGCGGTGACCTTGATGCCGGTTTGTTCAGACAGCGCCTGCAGCAGCCCCTTGCTCACCGGCTCGCTCACCACCAGCGCACCGGGCATGGGCACATCGATATAGTGCTGCGCCAAAAATGCCTCCAGCACCTGGGCCTCCACCGACTTCTTCACCTCGCTGTCATCGGCCTCGCCCATGACCGTGGCGTCCTCCACATGCACGGGAAAGTAGGGTCGGTCGCCGAGATGGCGGCCGCCACGCACCATGGCCAAGTTCACACAGGCCTTGCCGCCCTGCACCTTCACGGCCAGGATGTCCACATCGCGGTCCGACACGTTGTCCACCGACTGCTGGTGCAGCACATTGGACAGCGCCGCCACCTGGTTGCGCAGTTCGGCCGCTTGCTCAAACTCCAGCTTGTCCGCGTGCGCCATCATGCGGGCCTCCAGGCCCCGCATCACGTCTTGCGCCTCGCCACGCAAAAAGCGTTCAGCATTGGCCACGTCCTGTGCGTAATCCAACGGACTGATGTGGCCCACACAGGGTGCGGAGCATCGCTTGATCTGGTACAGCAGACAGGGCCGGGTGCGGTTGCTGAACACCGGGTCTTCGCAAGTGCGCAGGCGAAACACCTTTTGCATCAGGAGGATGGCTTCTTTCACCGCCCAGGCACTGGGGTAAGGCCCAAAGTAGCGGTGTTTCTTCTCAACCCCGCCGCGGTAGTACGACACACGGGCAAACTCCACGGGCTGCGGTGGGCGCGGTTTGCCGGACGCATCAGCGGGCGCCAGGTTCTTGGGCACGGGCGGCGTGCCGGTCATTTTCAAATAGGGATAACTCTTGTCATCCCGAAACAGGATGTTGTACTTCGGGTTCAGCGTCTTGATGAGGTTGTTTTCCAGCAGCAGGGCCTCGGCCTCGGAGCGCACCACCGTGGTCTCCATGCGCACAATCTTGCTGACCATGTGGCCGATACGTGTGCCCCCGTGGTCCTTCTGGAAATAACTGCTGACCCGCTTCTTCAGGCTGATGGCCTTGCCCACGTAGAGCAGCTGGTTGTCCGCATCAAAGTAGCGGTACACCCCGGGCAGCGACGGCAGGGCCGCCACTTCGCGCAGCAGCGCGTCGGAATGGGTTTCTGCGGAGGGTGCTTCAGACATGGGACGCTATTGTGCGTGCTCCTTGGGCAAGCCAGCACCGCATGGACAATAGCCGCCATGCAATGGGATATTTTCTGCAGAGTTATCGACAACTTTGGCGACATCGGCGTGTGCTGGCGCCTGTGCGCCGACCTCGCCCACCGCGGCCACGCGGTGCGCCTGTGGGTGGATGACACCAGCGCCCTGGCCTGGATGGCGCCTGGCGCCGCGGAGGGCCAGTGGCCCGGTGTGCAGGTGCACCCCTGGGGGGACGCACAGACCCCGGCCGTGCTGCAGGCGCTACCTCCTGCCGATGTATGGGTAGAAGGCTTTGGCTGCGAAATTGCTCCTGAATTCATAGCTACTTGCGTAATGAATACAAGGGCTAGCGGCCAAAATGACCACAAACCACCCGTGTGGATCAACCTGGAGTACCTCTCGGCCGAGGCCTATGTGGAACGTTGCCACGCCCTGCCCTCACCGGTGATGCAAGGGCCGGCCCAAGGCTGGACCAAGCATTTCTACTACCCCGGCTTCACTGCAGGCACGGGCGGTCTGATCCGCGAGCCGGATTACCTGGCCCGTCAGGCTGCGTTTGACACGGAGGCACGCCGGAACTGGCTGGCTCAGCGGGGGATTGCATGGCAAGACCAACGCGTGGTCTCCCTGTTTTGTTACGAACCACCCGCGCTGGCGGAATTTTTGCAAGGGCTTGTAGAGAGCGACATCCCCACGCTGTTGCTGGTCACGCCGGGCCGGGCACGCCAGGCGGTGGAAGTCCTGCTCGCACAGTGGGGCTGGCCCAGCACGGGCAAGGGATCGCTGGCCCTGCACTGGCTGCAGCCGCTGACCCAATGCGGTTTCGACGAACTGCTCTGGGCCTGCGACCTGAACCTGGTGCGCGGGGAAGACTCGCTGGTGCGCGCGATCTGGGCCGGCCAGCCGTGGCTGTGGCAGATCTACCCCCAGGACGATGGCGCCCACGCCGACAAGCTGCAGGCGCTGCTTGACCAGATGCAGGCCCCCGCCTCACTGCATGCCGCCCAATGCGCCTGGAATGGCTTGGCAGCCACGGCGGGGGCGGGCCCCCAGGCCCTGGATTGGGGAGCCCTGCCCCTGGCGGAATGGTCCGCCGCTGCACACGCTTGGCGCCACCGCCTGCTACAAATGGACGACTTGACCAGCCAGCTCACCGATTTCGTGCAGAAAAAAAGATAAAATCCAAGGCTTTGCTGAATTTGCCGCCTGAGTTTTGGGGCAAGTCATGCCCCGCCGCAGACAGCGGCCTACAGTCGCACCACGCGACATACGTTCTCGCAATCCTATGAAAATCGCTCAAGAAATCCGCGCCGGCAACGTGATCATGCACGGCAAAGACCCCATGGTCGTCCTGAAAACCGAATACAGCCGCGGCGGCCGCAACTCTGCCACCGTGCGCATGAAACTCAAGAGCCTGATCGCCAACTTCGGCACCGAAGTCGTGTTCAAGGCCGACGACAAGATCGACCAGATCATTCTGGACAAGAAGGACTGCACTTACTCCTACTTTGCCGACCCCCTGTATGTCTGGATGGACGCAGACTACAACCAGTACGAAGTGGAAGCCGAAAACATGGGCGATTCGCTGAACTACCTGGAAGACGGCATGACTGCCGAAGTGGTGTTCTACGAAGGCAAGGCCATCTCGGTGGAACTGCCCACCAGCGTTGAGCGCGAAATCACCTGGACGGAACCCGCCGTGAAGGGTGACACCTCCGGCAAGGTGCTCAAGCCCGCCAAGATCGCTACCGGCTTCGAAATCGGTGTGCCAATCTTTGTGGCCCAAGGCGACAAGGTCGAAATCGACACCCGCACTGGCGAATATCGCAAACGCGTCTAAACCACGCTCCGTGCTCCGCAAAAAGGCTCCCTCGGGAGCCTTTTTGCTGCCTTGCATTTGCCGCACAATGCACGCATGGAAAACACGCAAAACCTCAACGAAGCCCGCCTGGCCAATGCCTGGGCCGACCTGCAAGCCCACGCCGACCTCGGCAACATGCTGGAGGCCGATGCCTACCGCCTGGCTTTTGCCGACCCTGAATTTCTGCTGCGCCGCGAGACCCGTGGCATGCGCATCCAATTGGAGATGCTCAAGCCCGATCTGGACCAGGCCGCCCAAGGAGTGGAGAACACCGTCGTAGTGTTTGGTAGCGCCCGCTTCCCCTCCCCCGAAGACGCCAACACGGCACTCAGGGCCGCCAAGGCCAGCGGCGACGCGGCGCAATTGACGCTGGCCGAGCGCCACGTGCGCAACGCCAAGCACTACGAAAACGCCCGCCTGTTTGCCCGCCTGGTGGCGGGCTACAGCGCACGCAAGCCACTCAAAGACCGGCTCTTCATCTGCACCGGTGGTGGCCCCGGCATCATGGAGGCGGCCAACCGCGGCGCATTTGAAATGGGCGCCCCCACCCCGGGCCTGAACATCGCCTTGCCCCACGAGCAGCGGGCCAACCCCTATGTCACGCCCTCACTGAGCTTCAAGTTCCACTACTTCGCCACGCGCAAAATGCATTTCATGATGCGTGCCAAGGCCCTGGTGGCCTTCCCTGGCGGTTTTGGCACCTTGGACGAGTTGTTTGAAGTTATCACCTTGGTACAGACCCGCAAGGCCAAGCCCGTGCCCATCGTGCTGTTTGGCACCGACTACTGGAAGCGGCTGATCAACATGGACGTGCTGGTGGAAGAAGGCGCGATCTCGCCCGAAGACCTGAACTTGCTCCACTACACCGACGACCCGCAGGACGCCTGGGACACCATCCGCACTTTCTACAGCCTGACCGTGTAAAAAGCGCCGCTAAGACACCGCCCGGGGCCGCAACGCCCAAGCGGCGCGGGCCCCCAGGCCCACCAGGGTGCCCACGGTCCAGAACACCACCGACACGCCCACTACCACACCAGCCGTGCCAAACAGCATGGGCATCATCACGCTGGAGAGGTTGATGCTCATGAGCCGCAGCGCGATGGCCTGGCCATGCAAGGCATGGGGCGTGATCTGGTGCAAGGTACTCATGATCATGGGCTGCACCATGCCCAAGGCCAGCCCCAGCAGCACCGAACACAGGCCCATGGACCAGGCGCCTGGCATGAAGGGGTAAACCGCAAACAACCCGGCTGTGGCGACCATGGCCCCGGTCACGACCGCCCATTCCCGCAAATGGGCCGCCAGCAGTGGCATCACCACACGCACCGCAGCTGCCGCCACCGCAAATCCGCCAAGGATGGTGCCGATGACCGAAGCACTGAAACCCCGCTCATGGCCCAACACCGGGACGACAAAAGTGTGCACATCCCAGCAGCTGGAGAGCAACCAATTCACCAACAGCAAACGCCGCATCAGTGGCTCGCGCAGCAGCGGCCACACGCTGGGCGCTGCTGCGCCGGGCTTGGTGTGCAGGCTGGGCAACTCCACGGCATGGCGCACACACAGCCAGGCCAGTGCGGGCGCCAAAGCCGTCAGGGCAAATGCTGCGACAAAACCGTTGGCGTCTGCGGCATGCCCACCCAACCAGACACCGGCATGGTCAATCAAAAGCCCCACGCACACCGGCCCCAGAAAGTTGGAGACGGCCGGTCCGATGGACAACCAGCTGAACACACGCCGCAACTCTTGCGCACCATGCGCCGCACGCCCGACATGCCGCTGCAGGGCAATCGAGGCAGCCCCGGTGGCGGCGCCCATGAGCAAGGCGCTCAAACACAGCATCGCAAAATGGGGCAGCAGCGCAGCCAGCCCGCCCCCCAGCATGGACGCCCCAATCCCCAACGCCACCGGACGCCGTAAGCCGTGGCGGTCGGCATACCGGCCCGCCGGCAAGGCCAGAAACACTTGGCTCAGCGAGAACAAGGCCAGCAAGAAGCCCACCGCCAGCGGACCATACCCTTGCTGCAGAGCCCACAGCGGTGCCGCCATGCGCATACCGGCCATGCTGGCATGCAGGCACACCTGCCCGGCCACCAGCCGCAGCAGCCCCCCAATGCTGCCGTTGGCGTGTGCCCCAGAGGTTTCGTCAGCAGAACGGCTCATGCCGAGGCCGCGTCGGCGTCACGGTCAAAGTCGCGGTCGGTGGGCAACAAGGCTTGCGCCTGCGTATCTGGCAATGCGTCCACCTTCTTGAGGGCCCGGCCCATGGCACGGCTGCGCACCTCGGCGCTGTCCAGCGTTTTGAGCACCGTCTCGGTCTGCGCCTTGACCTTGGCCAACACATCGCCAAATTTGCCAAACTCGGTTTTGACGGCGCCCAGCACCTGCCAGACTTCGCTGGAGCGTTTCTCCAGCGCCAGCGTGCGAAAGCCCATTTGCAAGGAGCTCAGCATGGCCAACAAGGTGGTGGGGCCGGCCAGCGTGATGCGGTGGTCGCGCTGCAAGCTTTCCATCAGGCCAGGGCGGCGCAGCACCTCGGCGTACAGACCTTCGGTGGGCAAGAACAAAATCGCGAAATCGGTCGTGTACGGCGGCTCCACGTATTTTTCGGAGATGGACTTGGCCTCCAGCCGAATCCGCATTTCCAGCGCCTTGCCTGCCACCTCGGCGGCCAGCACATCGGCGCGGCCCTGGGCATCGAGCAGGCGTTCGTAGTCTTCGTTGGGAAACTTCGCGTCGATGGGCAGCCAGAGCGGCGTGCCGTCGTCCGACTTGCCAGGCAGCTTGATCGCAAAGTCCACCACGTTTTTGCTGCCCGGGCGCGTGGCCACCTGGGTGGCGTACTGGTCGGGCACAAACACCTGCTCCAGCAGGCCGGCCAGTTGCGCTTCGCCAAACATGCCGCGGGTTTTCACATTGGTCAGCAGGTGTTTGAGGTCGCCCACGCCCTGCGCCAGCGTCTGCATCTCACCCAGGCCCTTGTGCACCTGCTCCAGGCGCTCGGCCACCTGTTTGAAGCTCTCGCCCAGGCGGGCCTGCAGCGTGGTCTGCAGCTTCTCGTCCACCGTGGCGCGCATCTCGTCGAGCTTGGCGGCGTTAGTGGTCTGCAGCTGGGCGAGTTGTTTCTCCAGCGTCTCGCGCACTTCGTTCATGCGCCGTGCGTTGGACTCGCTCAAGCCTGAGAGCTGGTTGGTGAGTGTGTCCGACAGCGTTTTTTGCAGCAGGGCCAGCTGCTGGCCAAAGGCGTCGATCTGCGTGTTTTGGGTGCGTGTGGCCTCGGCGCCCTGCTCTACAAAGGCCTTCTGAAAGGTGGCCAGGTTGTGCGACAACTCCTGGCGGCCATCGCGGGCGGACTCGGTCACCTCGCGGCGCAGCTCGCGCTCCAGCCGCTCGCTGCTGGTCTTCACCAGCGCCAGCAGCTCCTGGCGCTGCGCTTCCTGCAAGGGGCTGGGCGGCGGCACTGCCGCACGCCGTACCAGCAGCACCAGCAACACCGCCAGTTGCACCACCGCCAAGCCGACGAGCAGCCCTTCAAACCATTGCATTGCCACACCCAGTCAAATATGAATAAAAACCACTCTAGCCCCCGTGGAGTCTGCGCAAGCAGCTCCTGAATTTATAGCAGCCTATGCCCCACGGAGCATCGGCTCCACCGCGGCAAACGCCTGCTGGATGGCCGGCACCAGCGCCAAGGCCTCCTCGGCCTTGCCCTGGCGGGCCAGGGTTTCCAGGTCTTGGCACAGAGCGCCCAGTTGCATCGCCCCCACCGTGTGGGCCGATGACTTGAGCCGGTGCCCCACTGCGGCCAGCCCCTTGAGGTCCTGCGCTGCACGCAGCACCTCCAGCTCGCCCATCTGCGTGGACGTGGTGGTGACAAAGCGGTCCAGCAGACGGCGGTGCATGGTGGGGTCATCGCCCACCATACGGCTCAGTGCCTGGCTGTCCCACTGCGGCGGTGCGGTCTGCACATCGGTGTTGCGCGGCAACCATTTGACCAACATGGCGCCCAGCTCGCTCAGGCGCAGGGGCTTGGTCAGGTAGTCATCCATGCCACGCTCCAGGCAGTGCTGCAGCTCGCCGTCCATGGCATTGGCCGTCACCGCCACGATGGGCATGTGTTCCTGTGGGTCCTCTGCTTGACGGATGGCATCGGTCAGCGCAAAGCCGTCCATGTGTGGCATGTGGCAGTCGGTCAGCATCATCCCGTAGCGGCCGGTGCGCCACATGGTGAGTGCGGTGGCGCCGTCTGGTGCCGCCTCTGCGGCATAGCCCAGGATGCGCAGTTGCTCCTGCATCACTTCGCGGTTGGTCTCGTTGTCTTCCACCAGCAGAATCAGGCGGCCCGCATCGCGCGCGGCCTCGACCGACAAGGAAGCCGGCCCCAGCGGTAATGCCGCCACGGGCCTGGGCACCACGGCAGGTACCGACAGGTGCCCACAGGCCAGCGCAATGCCACGCAGCAACTCCTGCAGCAGCAGCGGCCGGGCGCAGACGGTGACCGAGCGGCCAGGCAGGCTGCTCTGGTTTTGCCGCACCAGGCGCACCACACCGCGGCCACTGCCGGCCTGGGCCCAGGCCTCCACCGATTCGTCCCAGGCCGCCTCCACATCCAGCAGCAGCACCGCTTGGTGGGGGGCTGCTGCCAGCCAGGGGCCGGCCTGGTCCAGCGTGTGCACGCTTTGCACCTGGGCACCGGCCAGACGCAGATGGCCGGGCAGGTTTTGCGCGCAGTCCGGGTCGTCGGTGACGAGCAGCACCTGCGTGCCTTCCAGGCGCACGCCGGGCACCACTTCGCCCCCCACGGTGGCCACCTGCAGTGGCAGCAGCACGGTGAAGATGGAGCCCTCCCCCTGGGTGCTGTGCACCAGGATGCGGCCATGCATCATCTCGACCAGGCGACGGCTGATGGTCAGGCCCAGCCCTGTGCCGCCAAATTGGCGTGCAGTGCTCACGTCGGCCTGGGTAAAGGCCTCAAACAAACGCTCCACCAGCTCGGGTGCCATGCCAATGCCGTTGTCCATCACGCTGAGTTCCAGCATGGGCACGCCCTGGGTCTGCTGCGCCGCGCGCACGTACAGGCGCACATTGCCCCGCCGCTCGGCCCGTCCCAGGGTGAACTTGAGGGCATTGCCGACCAGGTTGTAAAGCACCTGGCGCAGGCGCGTAGGGTCTACCCAGACCCAGGCTGGCAGGTCGGGGTCCACCAGCACCGAGAGGTCAATGTCCTTGCCGGCCGAGATGGTGACCATGAGCTGGGCCACACCTTCGACCAGCTCGCGCAGGTGGGTGGGCATGGCCTCTACCTCCAGCTTGTCGGCCTCGATCTTGGAAAAGTCGAGGATGTCATTGAGGATTTGCAGCAGTGCAATCGAGGAGTCGTGGATGGTGCCCACCATGCGACGCTGCTCGCGCGTGAGTTCGGTGGCACGCAGCAAGTCCACCATGCCTACCACGCCGTTCATGGGCGTGCGAATCTCGTGGCTCATGTTCGCCAGAAACTGTGACTTGGCCTGGCTGGCCGCCAGCGCGGACTGCTCGGCCTGGCGGCGCTGGGTGATGTCGGTGCTGACGGTGATGTACTCGCGCGGCGTGCCATCGGTGTGCATGAAGGCGGCCACCGTGATGTCCAGCCAGTAGAGGGTGCCGTCCTTGGCGCGGTTGCACAACTCCGAGCGCCACACCTTGCCCTGGGAAATGGTGTGCAGCAGGTCGGCATAGAAGCGGTCGTCGTGCTGGGCCGAGTCCATCATGCGGTAGCTCTTGCCCAAAAACTCCTGGGGCGCGTAGCCGCTGATTTCCACAAAGCGCTGGTTGCCATAGGTCAGGTGGCCGCCCAGGTCCATGATGGTGACAATGGCGTGCTGGTCAATCACATAGCGCTGGCGCTCCAGTTCCGACAAGGCCTTGAGCACGCGTGCGTTGCTGGCGTCGCGCTCGTCCAGCAGCATCTTCTGCGCTGCGTTGATGCGCTGGGAGGCATCCAGCAGGTGGCGCTTGATCAGCACCGCCATGCGGTAGGCCACAAACAGGCCAGCGGCCAAAATGGCCCATTGGGCTTGCGGCACCGTGGGGGACGACGGTGGCAGGCTGCCCGACAGCTGGGCCCAGGTGATCCAGGCACTGGCACCGATCGACAAGGACAGCAGCAGCAGGCCCGCACGCTCTCCCAGGATGATGACGCAGTAAATCAGCGGTATGCCGGCCAGCGCGGCCTGCGCAATGCTGACCGAGCCAAAGCGCACCATGCTGGAGAACACGCCCACAAACAGCAACACCAACACCACCGCGGAGCTGGACCGCACCCAGCCCCGGATCAGGAACACCTGCACCAGCGCGGCCAGGCACACCAGCAGCACCATGTTGCGCATGTTGAGGCCGTCGGTGAACAGGCCCAGCGCGTAGGCCGCGATGATCACCAGGCCACACACCACAAAAATGCTGGCGTTGAAGCCGCGGGCTACCGCACCGATGCCAACCAGCTCGTCTGCCGATGGAGTGCCACCCGTGCCACTGTCGGCATCGGTCTGTGGCCACCACTTCATGCGCTGCGGGCCACGGGCAGTGGCGTGTTGACGGGCGTACGCACCGTTCCGCGGAAAAAGTAGTCGACCAGGTTATCCGCAGCCAGCTGCGCCATGGCAAGGCGCGTGCGCCGTGTGGCGCTGGCAATGTGGGGGGTGAGCACCACGTTGGGGACGGTCAGCAGGTCGGGGTGAACCTTGGGCTCGCCTTCAAACACGTCCAGTCCGGCGGCGGCAATGCGCCCCTCGCGCAGGGCCACGGCCAGGGCCGCGTCGTCGACGATGCCGCCCCGAGCGATGTTGATCAGCGTGGCCGTGGGCTTCATGCGGGCCAGCTCGGCGGCGCCAATGGTGTGGTGCGAGGCCGCCGAGTACGGCACCACCAGCAGCACGTGGTCGGCGCTCTGCAGCAGAGTGTCCTTGTCCACATAGCGGGCGCCACAGGCAGCTTCGGTGGCCGCATCCAGGCGGCTGCGGTTGTGGTAAATCACCTGCATGCCAAAGCCCAAGGCACCACGGCGTGCAATGGCCTGCCCAATGCGCCCCATGCCGATGATGCCCAGCGTGGCGCCATGAATATCGGAGCCGCAAAACATGTCGTAGCTCCAGCGTGTCCATTTGCCGGCGCGCAGGTAGTGTTCGCTCTCGGTCACACGCCGGGCGGTGGCCATCAGCAGGGCAAAGCCGAAGTCGGCGGTGGTTTCGGTCAGCACATCGGGCGCATTGGTGCCCTGCACACCGGCGGCCGTCATGGCGGGCACATCAAAGTTATTGAAACCCACCGCCATGTTGGCGCAAATACGCAGTTGCGGGCAAGCCGCCAGCAGTGCGGCGCTGATGGAGACGCTGCCAGTGGTCAGCGCGCCATCCTTGTCCTGCAAATGCCGGACCAATTCCTCGGGACTCCAGTCGAGGTCATCCTGGTTGGATTCCACCTCGAAGTGCTGGGAGAGGAAGTCGAGCACCTCCGGAAAAATGGCGCGGGCCACAAGAATGCGGGGCTTGGTAGACATGCTTTGGTGATTCCCTAAAAAACACTGAACAGCCCGCAGCTGTCAGGCCAGTGGCGTGATCTCGAAGACCTGGCGCAGGTAGGCCAGGTACTTTTCGTCATCGCACATATTCTTGGATGGAGTATCCGACAACTTGGCCACCGGTTGGCCGTTGCAGCGCACCATCTTGATGACGATTTGCAAGGGCTCGTAACCCAGGTCGTTGGTGAGATTGGTACCGATCCCAAATGCCAGCTGGCAACGCCCCCGGAACTGCAGGTACAGCTCGATGGTGCGCGGCACCGTCAGGCCATCGCTGAAGATGAGTGTTTTGGTGCGCGGGTTGACACGGTTGCGTTGGTAGTGCTCCAGCATGCGCTCGCCCCAGGTGAAGGGATCGCCGCTGTCATGGCGTGCCCCATCGAACAACTTGCAAAAGTACATGTCGAAGTCGCGCAGGAAGGCGTTCATGCCATACACGTCGCTGAGCGCAATGCCCAGGTCGCCCCGGTATTCGCGGGCCCAGGACTCGAAGGCAAATATCTGGCTGTCGCGCAAGCGTGGCCCCAGTGCCTGCGAAGCCTGCAGGTACTCGTGCGCCATGGTGCCCAGCGGCAACAGTCCCATGCGCATGGCCTGCAGCACATTGCTGGTACCGGCCAGTTGACCCGGAGCAGCACCGGTGTGGCCCGGGCTGCGCACCGTACCCAGCTTGGCGGCCAACACCTGCAACACTTCCTCGTGCCAGGCACGCGAGAAGCGCCGCCGCGTGCCGTAGTCGGCGATCTTCAGGTCACCCAACCCGGCCACGCGCAACTCGGCAATCTTGGTGTCCAGGCGGCGGCGCCCCTCCTCCAGGTCCGGTTGTGGCTGGGTATTGCGGAAATACACCTCGTTGACGATGGCCAGCACCGGAATTTCGAACAGGATGGTGTGCAGCCAAGGCCCTTCGATCACGATCTCCAGCTCACCTGTGGGCAAGGGGGTGACCGTGATGTATTTCTCGTTGAGCTTGAACAGGCCCAGAAAGTCCACAAAGTCGCTTTTAATGAAGCGCAGCGAACGCAGGTAGGCCAGCTCGTCGTCCTGAAAGCGCAGGTTGCACAGGCTGCGAATTTCCTCCCGGATTTCTTCGGCATGGGCCGCCAGGTTCACCCCTGGGTTGCGGCATTTGAAGCGGTACTCCACCTGCGCACCCGGGAACTGGTGCAGCACCACCTGCATCATGGTGAACTTGTACAAGTCGGTATCCAGAAGGCTGGCGATGATCATGGTGTGACAGGCGGCGCCGCTGTGGCACCTTGATTTGCTATGCTTTTAATAGCTGCTTGCGCAGCATCCACGAGAGCTATGGCCCTATTTCTTATAAATTACTGACCTTAGTCCAGCCAATGGGTGAATTCGGCCACCGGCACGCGCGGTGTGTGAAAACCGTTCACGGGGGCCTGCGCATCCGCGTAACCCAGCGACATGCCGCACACCAGCATCTCGCCCTCGCCCGCACCAATGTGCGGCAAGATGATCTTGGCAAACCCGTTCCAAGCCGCCTGGGGACAGGTATGCAGGCCACGCCCACGCGCGGCCACCATGATGTTCTGCAAAAACGCCCCATAGTCCACCAGTGAACCGCGGCCCATGACCTTGTCTACGGTGAACATCAGGCCCACAGGTGCGTCGAAGAAGCGGAAATTGCGCTGGTGCTGGGCGTGCATCTTGTCCTTGTCGGCCTTGCCAATGCCCAGCAAGCCATACAGGCCCCAACCGTTTTCACGGCGCCGGTCAATGTAGGGGCTGACCCACTGGCCCGGGTAGTAGTCGTATTCTTCTTGGTACTCGGCCGCCAGCGCCGGGTTGGCGCGGATGGCATCGTGCGCGGCACAGACTTTGTCCACCAGCCCGGTGCGGCTGGCGCCCTGCAGCACATACACCTTCCAGGGCTGGCAGTTGGTACCACTGGGCGCCCGGCTGGCAACCTCCAGAATCGCTTCAAGGTCCGCACGCGCCACCGGCTGCCCGGCAAAGGCCCGCACCGACATGCGGGAGCTAATGGCATCGTCCACCACGGAAGCGGTCATACAAGGGTCTCCAGTACTTTTTTAAGGGCCGGTGGCAACGCCACCGGTTTGCGGGTGATCTGGTCTACATACACATGCACAAAGTGGCCTTTGGCGGCGGTGAGCTCCCCCTCGCCAAAGATGCCCACCTCGTAACGCACGCTGGAATTGCCCAGCTTTGCCACCCGGATGCCGGCCTGCACCGCCTGCGGAAAAGCCAGCGAGGCAAAGTAGTTGCACTGCGTCTCCACCACCAGGCCAATCGTGGCGCCCTGGTGGATATCAAGCACCCCCTGTTCTATCAGGTAGGCGTTCACCGCGGTATCGAACCAGCTGTAATAGACGACGTTGTTCACGTGGCCATAGACATCGTTGTCCGACCAGCGGGTGGAGATGGGACGGAATGCCTTGTAGGCGCTGCGCGGTTCGGCGTGGGGTTTGGCAGGAACGTGATCCATGGGTCCATTCTGCCAGCGCATGGCACGCTAGTGGCCTGCGGTGACAAAGGCATGAAAAAGTGCCGAACTAGGCCTTCGCATCTAAATTGTTGCACTGCAACAAATAATGCTTGCATTGCAGTGCAGCATCGGTACAATTCACCCCATGCTGCACTGCAACATAAACAGAGCCAAGGGGCCAGGTTACGGAGCAGATAGTGATTTTCACCTTAACTACTGGAGAATGAACATGCTGACCGTTGAACAAGTAATCGCTTCCCACAA
>MGPB01000030.1 GCA_001795455.1 Curvibacter sp. GWA2_63_95
CACGTGGTCGTTGATGGTATTAACTTGGTGAAAAAACACACCAAGCCAAATCCCATGAAGGGCACAACCGGCGGCATCGTTGAAAAGACCATGCCCATTCACCAATCCAACGTGGCAATCTTCAATGCTGCGACTGGCAAGGCTGACCGTGTTGGTATCAAGGTGCTGGCGGATGGTAAGCGTGTTCGCGTTTACAAATCCAGCGGCGAAGAAATCAAGGTGGCATAACCATGGCACGTCTCCAACAACACTACCGCGAAAAAGTGGCAGCTGAGCTGACAGCCAAGTTTGGCTACACCTCGCCCATGCAAGTGCCCCGTTTGACCAAGATCACTCTGAACATGGGTGTGAGCGAAGCGGTTGCCGACAAGAAGGTTATGGATAACGCTGTCAGCGACCTGACCAAAATTGCAGGCCAAAAGCCTGTGGTGACCAAGTCCAAGAAAGCTATCGCTGGTTTCAAAATCCGCGAAAACCAGGCTATTGGCTGCATGGTGACTTTGCGTGGCGTTCAGATGTATGAATTCCTGGATCGTTTCGTGACGGTGGCTTTGCCCCGTGTTCGCGACTTCCGTGGTATTTCTGGTCGTGCGTTCGATGGCCGTGGTAACTACAACATCGGCGTCAAAGAGCAGATCATTTTTCCTGAAATTGAATACGACAAGGTTGATGCCTTGCGCGGCCTCAATATCAGTATCACCACAACGGCCAAGACCGACGAAGAGTGCAAGGCGCTGCTCGCTGGTTTCCGCTTTCCGTTCAAGAACTGAGGTCACCTATGGCAAAAATGGCTTTAATCCAGCGCGAGCTGAAGCGTGATCAGCTGGCTGCCAAGTACGCGAAGAAATACGCGGAACTGAAGGCTGTCGCAGGTGATGCAAAGCGTTCTGACGAAGAGCGCGCAGCAGCCCGTTTGGGTCTGCAAAAGTTGCCCCGCAACGCAAACCCCACACGCCAGCGTAACCGCTGCTCCATTACGGGTCGTCCCCGTGGAACGTTCCAGCACTTCGGTCTGGCTCGTGCGAAGATCCGTGAAATGGCTTTTGCCGGTGAGATTCCCGGCATTGTCAAGGCCAGCTGGTAAGCGATAGGAGAACTGAACATGAGTATGAGTGATCCCATCGCCGACCTGTTGACACGCATTCGCAATGCACAAATGGTTGCCAAGACGACTGTCTCGGTGCCTTCTTCCAAAGTGAAGATTGCCATTGCCCAAGTGTTGAAAGACGAAGGCTACATTGACGGCTTCAAAGTTTCTACCGAAGGTGGAAAGGCTGAACTCGAAATCGCCTTGAAATATTACGCCGGTCGCCCAGTGATCGAACGTATTGAGCGTGTAAGCCGTCCCGGCCTGCGCGTGTACCGTGGTAGCGAAGCAATTCCGCAAGTCCAAAATGGACTCGGTGTCGCTATCGTGACCACCCCCAAGGGTGTTATGACTGATCGCAAAGCGCGTGCCTCCGGTGTCGGTGGCGAAGTGCTGTGCTACGTCGCTTAACACTACATTGAGGAGTAATAAACAATGTCCCGTGTAGGCAAACTTCCTGTCACCATCCCTGCGGGTGTCGAGGTGTCCATCAAGGCTGATCAAATCAGCGTGAAGGGTACTGGCGGCTCTCTGCAGTTGGCTCAAAACAGCCTGGTGAAAATCGCTAATGACGCTGGCAAGCTCAGCTTCCAGCCCGCCAATGAATCCCGTGAAGCTGACGCAATGACCGGTACTTTCCGCCAGTTGGTCAACAACATGGTGGTTGGTGTGACCAAGGGTTTTGAGCGCAAGCTGACCCTGATTGGTGTGGGTTACAAAGCACAAGCGTCCGGCAACAAGTTGAACTTGGCTGTGGGGTACTCCCACCCAGTCAACCTGGATATGCCTGTTGGTATCACCGTGGCTACCCCCACGCCCACCGAAATCTTGATCAAGGGTGCTGATCGCCAACGTGTTGGCCAGATTGCAGCCGAGATTCGTGCGATTCGTCCTCCTGAGCCTTACAAGGGCAAGGGCATCCGCTATGCGGATGAGAAGATCACGATCAAAGAAACCAAGAAGAAATAAGGAGCTGCAACATGTTGACCAAAAAAGAGCAGCGTCTTCGCAGAGCCCGTCAAACCCGTATCCGCATTGCAACGCAAGGCGTGGCACGTTTGACAGTGACACGCACCAATCTGCACATCTACGCCAGCGTTATCTCTGGCGACGGCGGCAAGGTGCTGGCAAGTGCATCCACTGCAGAAGCAGAAGTGCGCAAGTCCCTGGGTGCAGCAGGCAAGGGCGGCAACGTCGCCGCAGCCCAGATCATTGGCAAGCGCGTGGCTGAAAAAGCCAAGGCAGTGGGTGTGGAGAAGGTCGCGTTCGATCGCTCCGGATTCGCCTACCATGGTCGCGTCAAGGCGTTGGCAGATGCCGCGCGTGAAGCTGGCTTGCAGTTCTAAGCAGATCGGAAATAAAGATGGCTAAAGTTCAAGCAAAAATGCAAGGTAAGGCCGAGGGTCCTGAGGACGGTCTGCGCGAGAAGATGATCGCGATCAATCGCGTCACCAAAGTGGTAAAGGGCGGCCGTATTCTCGGTTTCGCTGCTTTGACCGTGGTGGGTGATGGCGATGGTCGCATTGGTATGGGTAAAGGCAAATCCAAAGAAGTCCCTGCAGCAGTGCAGAAGGCTATGGAAGAGGCCCGTCGCAACATGCTCAAGGTCTCCTTGAAAAACGGCACCATTCACCACAAAGTGATGGGCCACCACGGCGCGGCCAGTGTCATGATGGCGCCAGCTCCCAAGGGTACCGGCATCATCGCTGGCGGTCCTATGCGCGCAGTGTTTGAAGTGGTTGGTATTACTGACATCGTGGCCAAGAGCCATGGTTCTTCCAACCCCTACAACATGGTTCGTGCCACTTTGGATGCCCTGTCTGTGTCTACAACACCGTCGGAAGTTGCAGCCAAACGCGGCAAGACTGTTGAAGAAATCTTCGCCTAATCGAGGAATTCAAAATGACAACACAACAAACTGTGAAGATCCAATTGGTGCGTAGCCCAATTGGTACAAAAGAATCCCACCGTGCAACTGTGCGTGGTTTGGGTCTGCGCAAGCTCAACAGTACCAGTGAGTTGCAAGACACACCGGCTGTGCGCGGAATGATCAACAAGATCAGCTACCTGGTCAAAGTGCTCTAAAGGTTGATGATGGAACTCAATAACATCAAGCCCGCAGAGGGTGCAAAGCACGCGAAGCGTCGCGTCGGCCGTGGTATCGGTTCCGGTCTGGGTAAAACCGCCGGCCGTGGTCACAAAGGTCAAAAGTCCCGTTCGGGCGGCTACCACAAGGTTGGCTTTGAAGGCGGTCAGATGCCTATGCATCGTCGTTTGCCCAAGCGTGGCTTCAAGTCGCACTTGCTGCAGTTCAATGCAGAAATCACCTTGACGGCTCTGGAAGCGCTGGGCGCGGCTGAAGTGGATCTGTTGTCGCTTAAGCAAGCAGGTCTCGTAGGTCAATTGGCCAAGGTCGTGAAGGTCATCAATACCGGCGCGATTGCCAAGGCTGTCAAGCTCAATGGTATTGGTGCAACCGCTGGTGCCAAAGCTGCGATTGAAGCAGCTGGCGGAAGCGTTGCGTAAGTTTGCTTAGGCGAAAGTTAGCAAGTGGCAACAAACGCGGCTCACACAGCAAAAACAGGTAAGTTCGGCGACTTGCGTCGTCGACTTGTCTTTTTGCTGCTCGCTCTGGTGGTTTACCGCCTGGGCGCACACATTCCTGTGCCTGGCATTGATCCTGCGCAGCTCCAGCAGCTGTTCAAGGGTCAGCAAGGCGGCATATTGAGCTTGTTCAATATGTTCTCTGGTGGTGCGCTTTCTCGCTTTACGATTTTTGCGCTGGGGATCATGCCGTACATTTCGGCCTCCATCGTGATGCAGTTGTTGACATACGTCTTGCCGGCGTTTGAGCAACTGAAGAAAGAAGGCGAAGCAGGCCGTCGTAAGATTACGCAGTACACCCGCTATGGAACGCTTGGTTTGGCACTGTTCCAATCCTTGGGTATTGCCATGGCGCTGGAGGCTTCTGCTGGCTTGGTTATTGCCCCTGGCTTCGGCTTCCGGATGACGACAGTTGTGACCTTGACCGCCGGTACCATGTTTTTGATGTGGTTGGGCGAGCAGATTACTGAGCGCGGTTTGGGCAACGGAATTTCGATTCTGATCTTTGGCGGTATTGCTGCAGGTCTGCCCAATGCTGTGGGTGGTTTGTTGGAGTTGGTTCGCACCGGTTCGATGAGCATCATCGTGGCGTTGTTGATCGTTGTTTTGGTAGCGTTGGTTACCTACTTTGTAGTATTTGTTGAGCGTGGTCAACGCAAGATATTGGTGAACTATGCGCGTCGCCAGGTGGGTAACAAGGTCTATGGTGGACAGTCGTCTCATCTGCCCTTGAAGCTCAATATGGCGGGCGTGATTCCTCCGATCTTTGCTTCGTCGATCATCTTGCTGCCTGCAACCATTGCAAATTGGTTCAGTGCCGGAGACTCCATGCGCTGGCTAAAAGATATCTCCAGCACACTGAGTCCAGGTCAGCCGGTCTATGTGATGTTGTACGCGGCGGCGATTGTATTTTTTTGTTTTTTCTACACGGCCTTGGTCTTTAACAGCCGTGAGACTGCCGATAACTTGAAAAAGAGCGGCGCGTTCATCCCGGGAATTCGGCCTGGTGATCAGACAGCCAAATACATCGATAAAATACTGCTCCGCCTGACATTGGCTGGTGCGATTTACATCACCTTTGTATGTCTGTTGCCCGAGTTTTTGATCTTGAAGTACAACGTTCCGTTCTACTTCGGTGGCACTTCGCTATTGATCATTGTGGTGGTAACCATGGATTTCATGGCTCAAGTTCAGAACTACATGATGTCGCAGCAATATGAGTCACTGCTAAAGAAGGCGAACTTCAAGGCTTCTTGAAGATAGATCAAGTCGCACGGTTTCTATCGTGTGCACATTGTGTTTAGAACGAAAGTAACAGCGCATGTTCCGCGCGATTCAAAGTCGGAACGGGGCGAAGAGTTTTAGGAGAGAAATATGAAAGTTTCGGCTTCGGTCAAGAAAATTTGCCGTAACTGCAAAATTATCCGTCGCAAGGGCGTTGTGCGTGTGATCTGTACAGATCCACGTCACAAGCAGCGTCAGGGTTAATTGCAAGAGTTTTAGAGGACGAAAATGGCACGTATCGCTGGCATCAACATTCCGCCGCATCAGCATTCCGAAATTGGCTTGACAGCTATTTTTGGCATCGGTCGCACCCGCGCACGCAAAATTTGCGAAGCTTGCGGCATTGCTTACTCCAAAAAAGTCAAAGACTTGACTGATGGTGATTTGGAGAAAATTCGCGACCAAATCGCTCAGTTTACAATTGAGGGTGATTTGCGTCGTGAAACAACCATGAACATCAAGCGTTTGATGGATATTGGTTGCTATCGCGGCTTCCGCCATCGTCGTGGCTTGCCCATGCGTGGGCAACGCACTCGCACGAACGCACGTACCCGCAAAGGCCCGCGTAAGGCTGCTGCGTCCTTGAAGAAATAATTGGGATAAACCAACATGGCAAAAGCTCCCTCCAATAGCGCTGCACAGCGTGTTCGCAAGAAGGTTCGCAAGAACGTTGCGGACGGTATCGCACACGTGCATGCGTCGTTTAACAACACCATCATTACCATCACCGATCGCCAAGGAAATGCTTTGTCCTGGGCTTCTTCCGGTGGTCAAGGTTTCAAGGGTTCGCGTAAATCCACACCGTTTGCTGCCCAGGTAGCATCCGAAGTGGCTGGACGAGCAGCCTTGGAGCAAGGTATCAAGAACCTCGACGTCGAGATCAAAGGCCCCGGTCCTGGTCGCGAATCCTCGGTTCGCGCCTTGGCAGCACTGGGTATTCGCATCAACATGATTGCTGATGTGACGCCCGTGCCGCACAACGGTTGCCGCCCTCAAAAGCGCCGCCGCATTTAATTTATCAACAAGCCCACCGCCGTCAACTTCCGTTGACGGCTCCCGCATTTGTATGCGGCAGATGACATAAAAGGAAGTTCAAGTGGCACGCTATCTCGGCCCCAAGGCCAAACTCTCCCGCCGCGAAGGCACGGACCTGTTCCTGAAGAGCGCACGTCGCTCCATTGGTGACAAGGCCAAATTCGACTCCAAGCCAGGTCAGCACGGACGCACTTCGGGTGCCCGTACCTCCGACTACGGCCTGCAACTGCGCGAAAAGCAAAAAGTCAAACGCATGTACGGCGTGCTGGAGCGTCAGTTCCGTCGCTACTTTGCAGAAGCCGACCGCCGCAAGGGCAACACCGGTGCCAACCTGATGTTCCTGCTGGAATCGCGTCTGGACAACGTGGTGTACCGCATGGGCTTTGGCTCCACACGTGCCGAAGCACGCCAATTGGTCTCCCACAAGGCGCTGACTGTGAACGGCCAATCCGTGAACATTCCTTCGTACATGGTCAAGGCTGGTGACGTGATCGCCGTGCGCGACAAGTCTAAGAAGCAGAACCGCATTGTCGAAGCCCTGCAGTTGGCCCAACAAGTCGGCATGCCTGCTTGGGTGGAAGTCAGCATCGAAAAGGCAGAAGGCACTTTCAAGGCAGTTCCCGACCGTGACCAATTCGGTGCCGACATCAACGAATCGTTGATCGTCGAACTGTATTCGCGCTAATAGCATCTGAGTCGTTGAAATCGTTCCTACGTCGCGGGTCCCGCGATGTAGGTGCTTCACCAGCCTTACTGACGTAACGAGTCGGGGGTATTGAGAGGAAGTTTGAATGCAAAATAGTTTGCTGAAGCCCAAGTCCATCAGCGTTGAACAGACCGGTGTCAATCGCGCCAAAGTCGCTCTGGAGCCGTTTGAGCGTGGCTACGGCCATACGCTTGGCAATGCCCTGCGGCGTGTGCTCTTGTCTTCCATGCCTGGATTTGCAGCAACCGAAGTGACCATCGCAGGTGTGCTGCATGAGTACTCTTCGATCGACGGTGTGCAGGAAGATGTCGTGAACATTCTTCTGAACCTCAAGGGTGTGGTGTTCAAGCTCCACAACCGCGAAGAAGTGACCTTGAGCTTGCGCAAGGACTCCGACGGTGTTGTGACCGCCGCAGACATCCAGACTCCGCATGATGTTGAAATCATCAACCCTGAGCACGTGATTGCCACGCTGTCGCATGGCGGCAAACTGGACATGCAGATCAAGGTTGAAAAAGGCCGCGGCTATGTGCCCGGCAGCATGCGCCGTTACGCCGATGAACCCAACAAGTCCATTGGTCGCATCGTTTTGGACGCATCGTTCTCTCCCGTGAAGCGCGTGAGCTACACAGTGGAAAGTGCGCGCGTTGAACAACGTACCGACTTGGACAAGCTGGTCGTCGAGATCGAAACCAATGGTGCCGTGTCTGCTGAAGACGCGGTGCGCGCATCGGCCAAGATCCTGGTGGAGCAGCTAGCTGTGTTTGCACAGCTGGAAGGCAGCGAGTTGGCTGCGTTCGACTCTCCTGCACCGCGCGGCAACACGCAGTTCGATCCGATTCTGCTGCGCCCCGTGGACGAGCTGGAATTGACCGTGCGTTCCGCCAACTGCCTGAAGGCCGAAAACATCTATTACATCGGTGACCTGATTCAGCGCACCGAGAACGAGTTGCTCAAGACTCCCAACCTGGGTCGCAAGTCGCTCAACGAAATCAAGGAAGTGTTGGCCTCTCGCGGTTTGACATTGGGAATGAAGCTGGAAAGCTGGCCTCCCGCTTCCCTGGAAAAGCGTTAAACCAAATCGAACCCCCATGGGGTTCCGTGCCACGGGCAGTACCTGATCCGGCTGCCCGTTAATAAAACTGAAGGAAAATTACCATGCGTCACGGACACGGACTACGTAAACTCAATCGCACAAGCTCGCACCGCCTGGCAATGCTGCGCAACATGATGAACTCGTTGATCGAACACGAAGTCATCAAAACCACAGTACCCAAAGCCAAGGAGTTGCGCCGCGTTGTGGAGCCCATGATTACTTTGGCCAAAGAAGCCACTGTGGCCAACCGCCGTTTGGCCTTTGATCGCCTGCGCGACCGCGACAGCGTGACTAAGTTGTTTGACGTGCTGGGTCCCCGTTTCAAGGCCCGCCCCGGTGGCTATACCCGCATCCTGAAGATGGGCTTCCGCGTGGGTGACAATGCGCCCATGGCCTTGGTCGAATTGGTGGACCGCGCTGAAGAAGTTTCTGAAGTTTCTTCAGCAGCGGCAGCAGAATAGGTTATAATTCAAGTCTTGACGCGGAGTGGAGCAGCCTGGTAGCTCGTTGGGCTCATAACCCAAAGGTCGTTAGTTCAAATCTAGCCTCCGCAACCAATAGACACGTGGGATTCCACGACAGCAAAGGCTCACTTCGGTGAGCCTTTTTTGTTTGTAGCCCAGAAGTAGCCCGCCTGTTGCCGTCTTGTGTGGCTGCTCGCTATAGGGCCGCTTGCTGCGTCTCTAAAAATCGCCACGGCGATGTCTGATTTGCATTGAATGTGGGTGCGCTATACATCGGCAGCCGCTTCAAAGACTTCTCTTGCCACTGCGTTTTCAACATCACCCACTAACGTGGGCACGCTCGGCTCCCCCCAACCCTTGCACATCGCCTCTGGCAAGGTACTCTTGCGCTGAATCAGATCGTGCTTGGCGAATAGCTCCGCAATCCAGTCCACAAACACACGCACCTTGTTGCTCAGGTGGCGATTGGGTGGGTAGACCACGTAGATGGGCTTTGCTTCTGTGCACCAACCAGTAAACAGGGGCTCCAGCGTGCCGTTGCTGATGTGGTCCTGGATCAGGAAGGTAGCGGTGTAGAGCACGCCCAGGCCGGCAAGGGCTGCTGTCACGCCCGCGTTGGAGTCGTTGACCGAGAGCTTGTGTTTGCCATGGATCTCCACCGAGCCCTTTTCGCTGTGCAGGGTGAACGCATACAGCTTGCCGTCGCGCGGTGAGGCGTACCGGATCATCTGGTGCGTGGTTTCCAACTCACTCGGGTGCTGCGGCGTACCGTGGCGCTTCAGGTACTCAGGCGATGCGCAGGTCATCATGTAGAACTCACCGATGCGCCTAGCCACCAGCGACTGGTCGGTGATCTCGCCACCGCGCACCACGCAGTCTACATTCTCGGCAATGATGTCGATCGGCCGGTCGCTCACGCCCAGGTCGAGCTGGATGTCGGGGTAGCGGACATAAAAATCCGGCAACGCAGGAATGATGATGGCCAGGCCCAGCGACGAGGGCACGTCGACCTTCAGCTTGCCGCGTGGGTTGGCCTTAGCGCGTGACATGCTTGATTCGAGCTCCTGAACCTCACTCAGCAAACGGCTGGCCTGTTCGTAATACGCGGCGCCGTCCACAGTGACCGTGACCATGCGGGTGGTGCGGTTGAGCAACTTGGTGTCCAGCTCTCTTTCCAGGTCCTGGATCAAGCGGGTCACCGAGGGTTTGGGCACTCCCATGGAGTCGGCGGCCTTGGTAAAAGTGCCCGCTTCCACGACCCGTACAAAAGCCTGCATGGCTGAAAACTTGTCCATAAAAATCCTGCCGCTTCACTGTGGGGGTGATTTTATTGTTTCACCCATGAAACAAAGTTTACTCATGAATGCTATTTATTTCGCTGACCATACGCCCTACATTCTGCTGCATCGCAACAAATTGAAGCCGTTTCCTGGCTTGGCAAGATGCACAGCCTTCAAAAACCCGCCGTCGCAACCGCCCCCACGGGCACGGCCTGGGTCGAAAAACAGATCAATATTGGTCTGACCCCGCCGGACAGCCCGCTGCTGACGGTGCGCCTCTATGGCCAGCAGGCTCCGGTGGCTGCAGGCCCCATGCCGCTGGTGGTGCACTTTCACGCCGGGGCTTTTGTAGCCGGATCGCTGGAAGAGGGGAGCTGCGTGCCACGCTTGCTGGCGGCGTCTGGCGCGTTCGTGGTGTCGCTGGACTACCCCCTTGCTCCAGCTAATCCATTTCCCAAGGCCATAGAGACCGGCTATGCGGCTCTGGTCTGGGCGTTCAAGAATCGGCAACGGCTGGCCGGCAAAGATGCGCCGGTTTTTGTGGCTGGCGAAGAGGCGGGAGGCAATCTGGCCGCAGCGGTCGCGCTGATGGCGCGTGACCGACATGCGCCCGCATTGGCCGGGCAGATTCTGCTGTCACCGATGCTGGATCCGTGCATGGCGACCGCGTCATTGCGCAGTGCCGATGCCGGCCCGGTCGGCTGCACCTGGACGGATGGTTGGAACCAGTACCTCGCACGTGTGGACAACGCCGCCCACCCCTACGCCGCGCCCGGCAATGCGCTGCGCCTCAACAGCCTGCCGCCGACTCTGTTGCTGACGGCACAGGACGATCCACTGCGAGACGAAGCCCTGGCCTATGCAGACCGTCTGCGGGTGTTTGGCCGCCTGGTGCATGCGGCCGTGCTGCCTGGCCCGACCCACTGGCCTGCGAGCTATCTGCACCGCGCTGATGAGGCCTGCAACAAAGCCGCCTGGTCCACCGGCCTGCAACAACAGTTCCAGGACTTCTTCCGCCCATTCACCAAATCCCCAACTCCATTGACCACTCTCTAATTTTTCAAGGACCTGACCATCATGCAAGCCATCCGTCTTCACCTCTCCAACCGCCGCCTGCTGGCCATTGCCGCCGCCGTACTGGCACTGACCGGCGGCGCCGCTGCCATCTTTGGTACCACCAGTACCAGCGCACAACCCGCGGCCCAAGCGCCGGCCACGCCGGTGTCCGTTGCCACCGTGGTGCAAAGCGAGGTTGTCGCCTGGGAAGAGTTCTCCGGCCGACTGGAAGCCGTCGAACGCGTGGACATCCGACCCCGGGTGGCCGGCACGCTGCAGGCGGTGCACTTTCGCGAAGGTGCCCTCGTCAAAAAAGGCGAGCTGCTGTTGACGATTGACCCAGCACCCTACGCCCTAGACGTGCAGCGCGCGGAAGCGCAGGTCGCTGCCGCACAGGCCAAGGCTGCGCAGGCCAAGGGTGAACAGGAGCGCGCGCAACGCCTGTGGAACGAGCAGGCGATTTCCAGGCGCGACATGGAAGAGCGCGGCAACGGCCAGCGCGAGGCCGACGCCAATCTGCGTGCCGCGCAAGCCGCACTGCAAACGGCGCAACTCAGCCTGGACTACACGCAAGTCCGTGCACCCGTGTCGGGCCGCGTGGGCAAGCTGGAGCTGACCGTGGGCAACCTGGTGGCTGCAGGCCCGGGAGCACCGGTGTTGACCACGCTGGTCTCCGTCAGCCCCATCTACGCCAGCTTCGATGCCGATGAGCAAGTCGTGGCCAAGGCCTTGCGCGAAGTGAACGCCGGCGGCGACCGCAAGCTGGACCGCATCCCGGTGCAGATGGGCACCTCCGCCAGCAGCGACACACCGTTCGCCGGCAAGCTGCAACTGGTCGACAACCAGGTCGATGCCAAAAGCGGAACGGTGCGCGCCCGCGCGGTGTTCGATAACAAGGACGGCCAGCTCATGCCCGGCCAGTTTGCACGCATCCGCATGGGCCAGGCCACGAAAGCCACGGCACTGCTGATCAGCGAGCGCGCGGTCGGCACGGACCAGAACAAGAAATTTGTGATGGTCGTCGGCGCGGACAACAAGGTCGCCTACCGCGAAGTGACATTGGGCGCGTCGGTCAATGGCCTGCGCGTCATCAAGAGCGGTTTGGAAGCCAACGAACGCATTGTCGTTAATGGCCTGCAGCGCATCCGCCCCGGCGCGCTGGTTGCACCCGAGGTGGTCGAGATGACGGCCAAGGCCGATACCGCTGGTGGCGGCAAGCCCGTCCAGGTCGTGCAGAAGTAAATCCGGCGCTGCCACGCTCCGTTTTAGCCAACAAGAAGAACTCTCATGAATCTGTCCAAATTTTTTATTGACCGGCCGATCTTTGCCGGCGTGCTGTCGCTGCTGATGCTGATCGCCGGCCTCGTCGCGCTGCGTGGTTTGCCGATCTCCGAATACCCGGAAGTCGCACCGCCCACCGTCGTGGTGCGGGCCCAGTACCCCGGTGCCAATCCCAAGGTGATTGCCGAAACCGTGGCCACGCCGCTGGAAGAGTCCATCAACGGCGTCGAAGGCATGCTTTACATGAACAGCCAGGCCACCACCGATGGCGTGATGACGCTGGCCGTGACCTTCAAGCTGGGCACCGACCCGGACAAGGCGCAACAGATGGTGCAAAACCGCGTCTCGCAGGCCGAGCCGCGCCTGCCTGAAGAGGTGCGCCGTCTGGGGGTGAGTACCGTGAAGAGCTCGCCCAACATCACGATGGTGGTGCACCTGGTGTCGCCCAATGACCGTTACGACATCAACTACCTGCGCAACTACGCGGTGCTGAATGTCAAAGACCGCCTGGCCCGCATTCAAGGCGTGGGGCAGGTGCAGGTCTTCGGTGGCGGTGACTACTCGATGCGCGTCTGGCTGGATCCGCAAAAGGTCGCGCAGCGCGGCCTCTCCGCCAGCGATGTGGTGGCCGCCATCCGTGGGCAGAACGTACAAGCTGCAGCCGGTGTGGTTGGCGCATCGCCGGGTTTGGCGGGTGTGGACATGCAGCTCTCCATCAACGCACAAGGCCGTTTGCAGAACGAGGAAGAGTTTGGCGACATCATCGTCAAGACCGGTGCGGATGGCGCTATCACCCGGCTGCGTGACATTGCGCGGCTGGAACTCGGTGCTGCCGACTACGCGCTGCGTTCGCTGCTGAACAACAAGCAGGCGGTTGGCATGGGGGTGTTCCAGGCACCAGGCTCCAATTCGCTGGAAATTTCCGATGGCGTGCGCCAGGCCATGGATGAGCTGTCCAAGAGCATGCCCGAAGGTGTGGAGTACCGCATCGCCTACGACCCCACGCAGTTTGTGCGGGCCTCCATCAGCTCGGTGATCCACACCCTGCTGGAAGCGATTGTGCTGGTGGTACTGGTCGTCATCCTGTTTTTGCAGACCTGGCGCGCCTCCATCATTCCGCTGCTGGCCGTACCGGTCTCGGTGGTGGGCACGTTTGCCGTGCTGGATATGCTCGGTTTTTCCATCAACGCGCTGAGCCTGTTCGGTCTGGTGCTTGCCATCGGGATCGTGGTTGACGATGCCATCGTGGTGGTCGAAAACGTCGAGCGCAACATCGGTGACGGCCTGAGCCCGCGTGAAGCCACCTACCGCGCCATGCGCGAGGTGTCGGGCCCCATCATCGCGATTGCGCTGGTGCTGGTCGCCGTGTTTGTGCCTCTGGCTTTTATCAGTGGCCTGACCGGGCAGTTCTACCGCCAGTTTGCGGTGACGATAGCGATCTCCACCGTGATCTCGGCCATCAACTCGCTGACGTTGTCGCCCGCGCTGGCCGCCTTGCTGCTCAAAGGCCACGATGCGCCCAAGGACGCGCTGACACGCGGCATGGACAAGGTCTTTGGCCGCTTCTTCGCCGCCTTCAACCGCCTGTTCAGCCGTGGCGCCCATGGCTACAGCAGCGGTGTCAGAACTGCCATCTCGCGCAAGACGGCCATGCTGGCCGTGTACCTGGTGCTGGCCGCTGCCACGGTCGGCATTTTCCAGCTGGTGCCGGGCGGCTTTGTGCCTTCGCAGGACAAACAGTATCTGATCGGCTTTGCGCAGCTGCCCGACGGTGCCACGCTGGACCGCACCGAAGACGTGATTCAGCGTATGGGCGACATCATGAAGAAGAACCCCAACGTGGAAGACGCCATCGCCTTCCCCGGCTTGTCGATCAACGGCTTCACCAACAGCTCCAACTCCGGCATCGTGTTTGCCACGCTCAAGCCGTTTGCAGAACGCACGCACAAGGACCAGAGTGGCGGCGCCGTCGCCGGTCAGTTGAACCAGGCATTCGGCGGCATTCAGGACGCCTTCATCGTGATGTTCCCGCCGCCACCCGTGGAAGGTCTGGGAACGACCGGTGGCTTCAAGCTGCAACTGGAAGACCGGGCATCGCTGGGCTACGACGCCATGGACGCGGCCGTGAAGGCCTTCATGGGCAAGGTCTACCAGGCCCCCGAACTGGCTGGCGCCTTCACGAGTTGGCAGGTCAACGTGCCGCAGCTGTATGCCGATATCGACCGCGCCAAGGCACGCCAACTCAATGTGCCGGTGACCGATATTTTTGACACCATGCAGATCTACCTGGGCAGCCTGTACGCCAACGACTTCAACAAGTTTGGCCGCACCTACAGCGTGCGGGTGCAGGCCGATGCGGCCTACCGTGCACGTGCCGAAGACGTGGGCCTGCTCAAGGTCCGCTCCACTACCGGTGAGATGGTGCCACTGTCGGCCTTGATGAAGGTGCAATCCAGTTTCGGCCCCGAGCGTGCGATGCGCTACAACGGCTACTTGTCCGCAGACGTGAGTGGTGGCCCGGCCCCCGGCTATTCATCGGGCCAGGCACAAGCCGCCATTGAACGCATCGCTGCCGAGACTCTGCCCAAGGGCATTAGTTTTGAATGGACCGAACTGACCTACCAGGAAATTCTGGCGGGCAATTCGGCCGTGCTGGTGTTCCCGCTGGCGATTCTGCTGGTCTTTCTGGTGCTGGCCGCGCAGTACGAAAGCCTGACGCTGCCGATCGCCATCATCCTGATCGTGCCCATGGGCCTGCTGGCGGCGATGACCGGCGTGTGGATATCCGGTGGCGAGAACAACGTCTTTACGCAGATCGGATTGATGGTGCTGGTGGGCTTATCGGCGAAGAACGCGATTCTGATTGTCGAGTTCGCCCGAGAGCTGGAATTTGCCGGCCGTACGCCGCTGCAGGCCGCGATTGAGGCCAGCCGTTTGCGCCTGCGTCCTATCCTGATGACCTCACTGGCGTTTGTGATGGGCGTGCTGCCTCTGGTGCTGTCCACCGGTGCGGGGGCGGAGATGCGCTCTGCCATGGGCGTGGCGGTGTTCTCCGGAATGATTGGCGTGACGGCGTTTGGTCTCTTCCTGACACCCGTGTTCTACGTCGCCCTCCGTGCCATGGCGGGCAATCGCCCACTCAAGCTGCATGGAGACGTACCGCACATTGCGGATGCCATCGGCTCTGGCGGCGGTGCCTTGCACGCGCAACCTGCGGCGCCCCTCAAATTGCATGAATAGCAAAAACGACCCCATTGAAAGATAGAAAGAGTTCACAATGAACCACACGTATTCCAAGCTGCGCGCACCATTGCGCTCCAGCCTTTTGCCCCTCGCCGTGGCTCTGGTCCTAGCCGGTTGCGCGAGCTCTGCCATCGTTGACACATCGCAAGTGCCCGCCGCGCCCGCAGCATTCAAGGAAGTCACAACTGCGGTGACGGTAAGCACGGCGGCTTCTCAGGCGCAAGGCATGTGGTGGACCGTCTTTGCGGACCCCGTACTTGATGGCTTGATCGCTGAGGCCAATGGCAACAACAACAGCGTGCAGGTTGCTGCAGGTCGATTGGCGCAGGCACGCGCGCTCGCGGGTCAGGTGGACGCTAATCGCTTTCCACAGCTCGGGATTGGCGCAGGCGCCACACGCCAGCTCAATGCCTCGACCAACAACGTCGCACAAACGGTGGTGAGTGCGGGCGCCAACCTGTCGTATGAGGTGGACCTGTTCGGCAAACTCTCCGGTGCAGCCAATGCCGCGTCGCTGGATGCCAGTGCACGCGAAGCCTTGCTGCGCAGCACCCAACTGTTGGTGCAGGTCGATGTCGCGCAAACCTATCTGAGCCTGCGCGCGCTGGATGCCGAGAGGGAGCTGGTACGCAGCACGCTGCAGGCCTACCAGAATACGCTGCGCCTGACGGAAGTGCGCTTTAGGGAGGGGGATGTGGCCGAGCTGGATGTGGCCCGTGTGCGCAGTGAGGCCGCGTCTACAGAGTCTGAAGCTCTGGCGTTGGACCAGCGCCGCGCGGTGCTGGAACATGCATTGGCCGTGCTGGTGGGTGAGGTTGCGTCCAACTTCACACTTGCGTCCACCCCCTGGTCGGCCGCCTTGCCGGCTATCCCGGCTGGCGTGCCCAGCACGGTACTGACGCGTAGACCCGACATCGCCGCTGCACAAAACACCATAGAGGCAGCGCAGGCGCGGGTGGGCGTGGCCAAGGCCGCGTGGTTTCCGACGTTCTCACTGACGGGCAATGGTGGTTATGCCGCGCCCGATATCCAGGATTTGTTCAAACTATCGAGCCAGGCCTGGGTCGCGGGTGCGCTGCTGTCGCTGCCCATCTTCGACGGCGGCCGACGCGAGGCTAGTGTGCAGGGCGCCAACGCAGATCTGCGTATTGCGCTGGCCAACTATCGCGAACAGGTGCTTGTCGCTTTCCGCGACGTAGAAGATCAGCTAGCGACCCTGCGCCTGTTGGCAGACCAGTCCGAAGCGCAATCCCGCTCCGTAGCTTCCAGCCACCGTGCAACCGCGTTGTCTGGCTCACGCTACCGGAATGGCTTGGTCAGCCAGTTGGAGCTGTTGGATGCGCAACGCAACGAATTGCGCAATCGCCGTCAGGCTTTGCAGGTCAAGTCGGCGCAATATGTGGCGACGGTGGGGCTGATTCGGGCCCTCGGCGGTGGATGGGTCTAAAACAGAGGGGGGGGCTGTCAGCTCAATTGTGTGCGCTATCGCTATGTGAGTCGTAAGCGCATCCATCCTGTGGCCCTAACACACCAAACCAGTGTGACTTTGGGCGACAGTCCCTTGACGGGCTTGTCACTGCTGAATGCAACGTAAGTTGTTGATTTATATAAAGTCTACGCGTCTTCTGCTTTCTGAGGTAAAGCAGTTTTGCTGAAAGATTTCAGCAAATTCCCGAACACTGGTAACCCAGCGCAATAATGTTTGCGTAACCAGCTCTACCTGATGCCGTTGCGCAGAGGTTGGGCTTGCTCCAAATATTGACTCGGGAATAGCCATGAACATGTCACCAACGACGAATAAAAACCATTCTGTGGCAGCTCAGAACGCCAGTGGCCGCCTGGAGTTGCTGTTGTTTCGCTTGGGTGAGGCGAGTGACTCCAAGCAACGCGAGCTGTTTGGCATCAATGTGTTCAAGGTGCGTGAAATCGTGGTGGCACCGCACATCACATCCATCGTGAATGCGCCCGCACATGCCTTGGGCCTTGCGAACGTGCGTGGACAATTGATTCCTGTGATTGATCTGCCCGGGTTGGCTGGATGTGTGCCGCAAACCGACTCCAAGATCGTCCTGGTCACGGAGTTTGCGCGTACCACGCAGGCTTTCCTGGTGGATGAGGTCGTCGAGATTGTGCAGCTGGAGTGGCGGCATTTGCTCGCGGCGGACAGCAGCAGTTCGGTGTTGTTGTCGGGAATCGCGCGCATTGATGGTGACGCGCCGGACTCGCGTTTGGCGCAAGTCTTGGATGTGGAGCAGATCCTGCGCGATGTATTGCCCGGTGGGCACAACAACTCCGACAAGAACTCCAGCCTCGCGAAACTCCGCTTGCCAGAGGGAACCGTTGTGTTGGTGGCGGAAGATTCCGCGGTCGCACGCATGCTGGTGGAGGAAAGCCTCAAGGCGATGGGGGTTCAATTCGTGGCACTCAAAAACGGGCGTGAGGTCTGGGACCGCTTGATCAGCTTGCAAGCGGAAGCCGTGGCCCAGGGCAAACGTGCGCGCGACAAAGTTGCTTTGGTGTTGACGGACCTGGAGATGCCAGAGATGGATGGATTTACGCTGACACGCAATATCAAGCAGGACGCACGCTTCGCGGGTATACCGGTGATCGTTTATTCCTCATTGACTGGAACCGCGAGTGAAGGTCACGCGAGCAGCGTGGGTGCGGATGCCTATGTTGCCAAGTTTGAGCCCCATGAGTTGGCCGACTCGATAGCCAAGACCTTGGCAGAGCGGCATTTGCTCCCTTAGCCAGAGGGGCGTGCCATCGCGCGTGTCCCATGGACAAGCAACGCCACTGCGGCATGTGCACAATCAAAAAATATGGGGAGACGCACCATGCATGCTATGGCGCAAATGCGTGTGCAGCGAATGGCACACGACTTGGAGATGGACGCAACGTTTAGCGAACGATGCGCCACGAAAATTGGAGCGGGAAAAGAGTCTCGAACTCTCGACCTCAACCTTGGCAAGGTTGCGCTCTACCAACTGAGCTATTCCCGCGTTTCTGAGGGGCAGATTGTAGCCCGGTTTTCGTGCTGTTTGCCCCGTGTTGCGAATAAAAAAATACGGGTCGTGCTAAGTAACCGTGGGGCGCGGGTCCACGTGTCTCTGGCGTAGGGGCCTCTCTACAATTCAGACCCTTTGCCCTTTGCTGCTACCCCATGGATATTGTTGTCAACGAATCGCTTAAAGCCTATATCGACCCGCTTACCGAGGAGGAACATGCGGCATTGGAGCGCAGCATCCTGACCGAAGGTTGTCGCGATGCCTTGGTGCTCTGGGGCAATGTTCTGGTGGACGGACACAATCGTTACGGTATCTGCCAAAAACACGGCCTGCCATTCCAGACGGTGCAGAGCAGTTTGTTCCGGTCTTTGGAGGATGTGCATCTCTGGATGATTGACCAGCACCTCGGACGGCGCAGTGTGTCGGATTTTCAGCGCGGTGTGCTGGCATTGCGCAAACGGGAAATTCTGGCGGAGCGCCGGGCGCAGTCTCCTGGTGTTGCCGCGGTGCCTGTGGTGGAGTCAGCGCAGGATGAGGGCGTTGCGCCCGATGTGGCGGCCCCCAGTGCCATGAAAAGTCGCGAGGACATCGCCAAGGCAGCCCGTCTGAGCAGTGGCCAGGTGGTGATGATTGAAAAGATCCAGAAGCAGGCCACGCCAGAGCTGGTCGCGGCCGTCAAGGCCGGCGCGATCTCCATCAATGCCGCAGCGGCTGTTGCCACCCTGCCTGCCGAAGAGCAGGTGGCGGCCGTCGCCGCGGGCAAAGAGCAGCTGAAGCAGGCTGCCAAGCGGGTGCGAGAAGCGCGACGTACGGCGCGCGAAGATCTGGCCACGCAGGCATCCCCCCAAATGGAGGATTCGTCGGTGTCCCCAATGCAGGCTTTGCAACAGCGCGTCGCGGCACTGGAGGCTGAAAACGCCGACCTGCGCCAGCAACTGGCTGCATTGCAGGCTGCGTAAGGCGGCGCGAGGCACGCCCCCTGTCGAAGTCACAAAAAAAAGGAGGTTTCTAGCGCCGGTTATTGCAAAATGCTATATCAAAGTGAGCCGAATCGCGATTGCACAAGCGCGGTTTAAGCGCGATATTGCTGCCAGTGTGAAATGAAAAACCTCTAGGAGACAACACATGAACAAACGTCACTTTTTGCATGCCACTGCCTTGGCCACTTTGGCGCTGGCGGGTACGGCAGTGCTGGCACAAGACAATGTCTTCAAGATCGGTTTGGTCTTGCCGATGACCGGCCAGCAGGCCACGACTGGCCGCCAGATTGAAGCTGCCGCCAAGCTCTACATGGCACAAAACGGTGACACCGTGGCTGGCAAGAAGATCCAGCTGATCATCAAGGATGACACCAGCATTCCCGATGTGACCAAACGCATGGCGCAAGAGCTGGTCGTCAACGACAAGGTCAACGTACTAGCCGGTATGGGCATCACGCCCTCGGCCCTGGCCACTGCCAGTATCGCCACACAGTCCAAGACACCGTTGGTCGTGATGGCTGCGGCCACTTCCAGCATCACCGAAGCCTCGCCCTATATCGTGCGGACCAGCTTCACGCTGCCGCAAGCCGCGGTAGCGATTGCCGACTGGGCACCCAAGAACGGCATCAAGAAGGTCGTCACCCTGGTGTCCGACTACGGCCCCGGTATCGATGCCGAGAAGTATTTCAAGGACCGACTGATCTTCAACGGCGGCACCATCACCGAATCTTTGCGCGTGCCCATGCGCAACCCCGACTTCGCTCCCTTCCTGCAAAAGGTGCGTGACCTCAAGCCCGATGCGCTGTTTGTGTTTGTGCCCTCTGGCGCGGGTGCCGCGGTGATGAAGCAGTTCCTGGAACGCGGCATGGACAAGGCCGGCATCAAGCTCATTGGCCCTGGCGACATTACCGATGACGACCAGTTGAACGACATGGGGGATGGCGCCCTGGGCGTGGTCACCTCGCACCACTACTCGGCGGCCCACCCCTCGGCGCTGAACAAGAAGTTCGTCGAGTCCTTCAAGAAAGCCAACAACAACCTGCGCCCCAACTTCATGGCGGTCGGTGGTTATGACGGCATGCGCGTGATCTACGAAGCCCTGCGTGCCACCAAGGGTGCCGGTGGCGGTGACGCATTGTTGGCGGCCATGAAGGGCCAGATCTTCGAGAGCCCGCGCGGTCCCATCTTTATTGACGCACAAACCCGCGACATCGTGCAGAACATTTATCTGCGCAAGGTCGAGAAGAAAGACGGCCAGCTTTACAACATCGAGTTCGATGTGATCAAGGATGTGAAAGATCCCGGCAAGAACCGCTAACCCGGACCTTGACCGCAGACTCTGGCGGTACACCAAGCAGGCAAAAAAGCGATGGCAAGCCCCTCGCTTTTTTGTTGCCCAAAATGATGATCCAGAGTTGCATTTACCAGCGATTGGCGAAATATGTTGACCATACTTTTTGACGGCATTGCCTACGGCATGCTGCTCTTCATTCTGGCGGTGGGCTTGGCAGTGACCATGGGTCTGATGAACTTCATCAACCTCGCGCACGGAGCTTTTGCCATGGTGGGGGGCTACATCACGGTGCTGCTGATGCAGCGCCTGGGGGTGCCCTTTCTCCTGTGCTTGCCGGCTGCGTTCATCGGCGCCGGTCTGCTGGGCGGGGTGCTGGAGCGCACGCTCTATCGCCCGCTATACCACAAACCCCATCTAGACCAGGTGCTGTTCTCCATTGGCCTGACCTTCATGGCCGTGGCCAGCGTGGACTACTTTGTGGGTTCAACCCAGCAAATCGTGCAGTTGCCCGAATGGCTCAAGGGCCGCACCGAGCTCGGTGACGGCGCCTGGATGCTGGGCATGGGCCACTACCGTCTGTTCATCATCGCCGTGTGTGCCGCGCTGACCGTGGCCCTGCAATACATCCTGACCAAGACCCGATTTGGCAGCCGACTGCGTGCCTCGGTGGACGACCAGCGCGTCGCTGCCGGTCTGGGCATCAACGTCAACGCCGTGTTCCTGTCGACCTTCGCGGTCGGCTCCGGTCTGGCCGGATTGGGCGGTGCTTTGGGTGCCGACGTACTGGGCATGGACCCCACTTTCCCCCTCAAGTTCATGATTTACTTTTTGATCGTTGTCGCCGTCGGCGGCACTTCCAGCATCACCGGCCCGCTCTTGGCGGCGCTGCTGCTGGGCATTGCCGACGTGGCGGGCAAGTACTACATCCCCAAGCTGGGCGCTTTTATCGTCTACAGCCTGATGATTGTGATTCTGGTGTGGCGCCCGCAAGGCCTGTTTGTGCGCAAAGGGGGCAAGGCATGAGCGTCGATTCCAAACCCAATATCCTGCTCGCCTCGCGCCGCTGGCGCTGGTGGGAGGTGGTGTTGTGGGCTGCGGCCCTGGCCTCACCCTGGGCCCTGTCCAGCCACGCCTTGATCATCAACGAGATTGCCATCGTGGCGCTGTTTGCGCTCTCGCTGGACATCATCCTGGGCTACACCGGCATTGTGTCGCTGGGCCACGCAGCCTTCTTTGGCATGGGCGCTTACTCGGCGGCCCTGTTTGCCAAACACGTGATGCCCGATCCGCTGGTGGGCATGGCGGTCGGCATTGGCACCGCCACGGTGCTGGGCGCCATTTGCAGTGTCACCATCCAGCGCGGTACTGACCTGACCCGCCTCATGGTGACCCTGGGCGTGGGCCTGATCCTGATGGAACTGGCCAACAAGCTCGACTGGCTCACCGGCGGCGCCGATGGCTTGCAGGGCGTGATGATGGGCCCCGTGCTCGGCCGGTTTGAGTTTGACCTGTATGGCCAGGTGGCCGCCTGGTACTCGCTGTGCATCTTGCTGGTGGTGTTCGTGTTGGCACGGCGTTTTGTGGGTTCGCCCTTTGGGGCCACGCTCAAGGCCATCCGCGACAACCGCCTCCGTGCCATGGCCATCGGTATCCCGGTGGCCAGTCGGCTGGCGGTGGCCTACACCGTGGCGGCCGGTGCGGCCGGTGCGGCTGGTGCGCTGCTGGCGCAGACCTCGGGCTTTGCCTCGCTGGATGTGTTTGAGTTTCACCGTTCGGCCGACGTGATGCTGGTACTGGTGATTGGTGGTGTGGGCTGGTTGTATGGCGGCGTCGCCGGGGCCTTGATCTTCAAGCTCATGCAGGACTTCATCTCCAACATCACCCCGCAGTACTGGACCTTCTGGATTGGCCTGTTCCTCGTCGTGCTGGTGCTGGTGGGGCGTGAACGCCTGGTCCGGCCCTGGACCTGGTTCAGTGCCCAAAAGAACAAGACTGGAGGTGCCGCATGAGCCGCCCCACAACGAACAACGCAGTGCAAGCCGCACCAACCGTTCTTAGCGCCCAAGGGCTGGTGATGAAGTTTGGTGGTATCACGGCCACCAACAATGTGACGCTGGACCTGCACCAGGGTGCACGCCATGCGCTGATTGGCCCCAATGGTGCGGGCAAGACCACACTGATCAACCTGCTGACCGGCGTGCTGCAACCCACATCGGGCCAGATCATCCTGGAAGGCCAGGACATCACCGATCTGGCGCCACACCAGCGTGTGCGCCGCGGCATGGTGCGCACTTTCCAGATCAACCAGTTGTTTGACACCTTGACGCCTCTGGAAACACTGGCCATGGTGGTGAGCCAGCATACGGGCTTGGGTGGCAAGTGGTGGCAGGCCCTAGGCGCCAACCGCCGTGTGATCGAGCGCTGCGAGCAACTGCTGGAGCAATTCCACCTGACCGAGGTGATGGCGCAAGAGACACGTGTGTTGGCCTACGGCAAGCGCCGCCTGCTGGAGATCGCCATTGCACTGGCCTGCGAGCCGCGTGTGCTGCTGCTGGACGAACCGGTGGCCGGTGTGCCCGCCGGCGAGCGCGAAGAACTGCTGCAAACGGTGGCGGCCCTGCCGGCCGATGTGTCCATCCTTTTGATTGAACATGACATGGATCTGGTATTTAGCTTTGCCAAGCGCATGACGGTACTGGTCAATGGCACGGTGCTGACCGAGGGCGACCCCGAGCAGATTGCCAACGACCCGCAGGTCAAGGCGGTGTACCTCGGCCACGCCGAAGGTGAACTGGAAGGAGCTGCACATGGCTGAGCTGCTCAAAGTCGAAAATCTCTCCGCCGGTTACGGCGAAGCCGTGGTGCTGCATGGCGTATCGGTGTCCATCAACGAAGGTGAAACCCTGGCGCTGCTGGGCCGCAACGGTACCGGCAAAACCACGTTCATGAACACCCTGGCCGGCGCCACGCGCCAGCACGGCGGCACCATCGCATTGGGTGGTGCCGCCTTGCACAAGCTGCCCCAGCACGAGCGCGCGGCAGCCGGTATTGGCTGGGTACCGCAGGAGCGCAATATCTTCAAGTCGCTCACGGTGGACGAGAACCTGACTGCCGTGGCGCGCCCGGCACGCGCCGGACGCAAGGCCGCCATGTGGACGCCCGAGCGGGTGTACGAGCTGTTCCCCCGCCTGGCCGAACGCAAGACCAACCTGGGTACCCAACTCTCGGGCGGCGAGCAACAGATGCTGGCCGTGGGCCGCGCGCTGGTGCTCAACCCCACCATCCTGCTGCTGGACGAGCCCTGTGAAGGACTGGCGCCCATCATCGTGCAGGAGTTGCTGCGGGCGATTCGCCGCATCACGCGGGACGAAGGTCTCAGCGCCATCATCGTGGAGCAGCACCCGCAGGCCATCCTAGCCATCAGCGATACGGCGGCCGTGCTGGACCGTGGCACCGTGGTGCACAGTGGCACGGCGCAAAGTCTGCGTGAACAACCCGAGTTGCTGGACAAGCTGCTGGGTGTCGCACGGTAGTTTGTTTGCTATTGAATTTATAGCTATTGCCGCATATTCTATAAAGGCTGGAGGCCAATTTCGTATGAAAAACCTGAACCGTCGCACTGTGTCTTTGGGCCTGGCCCTGCTGGCCGGTACCGTGGGCGCACTGCCTGCCTGGGCCGACACCTTTCCCAGCAAACCCATCCGCATCGTTGTGCCCTTTGGGGCCGGTGGTGTGGCCGACCTGACCGCGCGCACCGTAGCGCAGAAGATGTCCGAATCGCTGGGCCAGCCCGTGGTGATTGACAACAAACCTGGCGCTGGCGGTGTGGGCGCAGGTGAGGCCGTGGCCAAGGCCGATCCCGATGGCCACACGCTCTTGCTGATGTCCAACGGCACGGCGGTGAGCGCCAGCCTGTTCAAATCCCTGCCGTTTGATGCACAGCGGGACTTCGCCCCGGTCTCCACGATGGGCTACTTTGACCTGGCTGTGCTGGCCTCGCCCAACGCGCCTTACAAAACCATGGCCGACCTGCTGGCCTACGCCAAGGCCAACCCCGGCAAACTCAATGTGGGAACGGTCAATATCGGCAGCACCCAAAACCTGGCGGCCGAACTGCTCAAGACCCGTGCGGGTGTGGATTTCCTCATCGTGCCCTTCAACGGCACACCGGCCGTCACCACCGCACTGCGCGGTGGCCAGATCGATGTGGCGGTCGAAATTCTGGGCCCCATGATGGGCCAGGTGAACGCCAAGGCCGTGCGCGCGCTGGCTGTGCTGAGCGACACCCGTGCCAGCCAGATTCCAGATGTGCCCACGCTGATGCAAAGTGGCGTGAAGGACTTTGATGTGTCGTCCTGGAATGCATTGGCAGCACCGGCCAAGACCCCCAAGGAGGTGATTGCCCGCCTGAACAAGGAAGTGCAGGCTGCACTGAACCACCCGGACGTGAAGAAAAAACTTTACGAACTGAACGTAGAGGCCCGTGGCTCCACCCCCGAGAAACTGGCCGAGCTGCTGGCCACCGAGACCAAACGCTGGGCCGAGGTGATCGCCAAGGCCGGCGTACCCAAACTCTAAGGAAGCGCGCCATGGCCTTGCCGCTGCAACATCTGGGGCTGGTGGGCTATGGCGAGGTCGGGCGCATCTTCAGCGCCGGCCTGCACGGTCAATTCCAGTCTTGCGCCGTGTGGGACCTGAAGTTTGCCGACCCTGCCACGGGCGCCGCCGCCCAGGCCGCCGCTGCGGCCGGTGTGCAGGCGCTGCCATCGATGGCGGCGCTGTGCACGCAGAGCGACTTCATCCTGTCCGCCGTCACCGCCTCCAACACCCTGGCCGTGGCCCAAGCCGCAGCGCCTCACCTGCGGCCCGGTACGGTGTTTCTGGACCTCAACTCCGCTTCCCCTGGCACCAAGCAGCAGGCTGCGCTAGTCATTGAGGCGGCGGGTGGCCGGTATGTGGAGGCGGGCGTGATGACCTCCGTGCCGCCGTATGGCATCCGGGTGCCCATGCTCTTGGGTGGCCCGTTGGCGGCAGAGCTGGCCGAGCACCTGAACGCTCTGGGCATGGACGCCAAGGCCGTGGCTGCCGAGATCGGCGTGGCCTCCGCCATCAAAATGTGCCGCAGCGTCATGATCAAAGGGCTGGAGGCGCTGGTGATCGAGAGCTACAGCACGGCGCGCGCCTACGGTGTGGAAGATTACGTGCTGCCCACGCTGGCCGAGACCTTCCCCAGCATCGACTGGGAGAAGCAGGGCGCCTATTTCTTCAGCCGCGTGGTGCAGCACGGCCAGCGCCGGGCCGAAGAAATGCGCGAGTCCGCCCGCACGGTGCAGGAGGCCGGATTCACCCCGACCATGGCCAGCGCCATTGCCGACAAACAGCAGGCGGTGGCTGACCAGGCCCGCACCGGTGCGTTCGCCCATGTGGGCAAGCAGGCCACGTGGCAAACCTATGCAGACGCGCTACTGGCAGCACGCAAGCCCTGAGATCGCCGCTGCAGCGCTTCTTTTCTCTTCTCTCCCTCCAGATTCCGATGCTTGATATTCTGGCCATCACCGGCCCCATTTACCTGTGCATAGCCCTAGGGTACCTCTGCACCCGTACCGGCGTATTCAGTAAACCGGACCTGCGCGTGCTGGGCAAGTTCGTGCTCAACCTTGCGTTGCCCGCGCTCCTGTTCAACGCCATCGCCCAACGCCCGCTGCGCGACGTGATGCACGTCGACTACTTGTTGGCCTATGGCCTGGGGTCATTGGTCATGCTGCTGTGCAGCTACCTGTGGGCCCGGTATGTGAACCGCAGCACTGGCAGCTACCGCGCCTTTTTCGCCATGGGCACCGCCTGCTCCAACAGCGGCTACATGGGTTACCCGGTGGTGCAACTGGTGCTGGGCAGCATTGCGCCGGTTGCGCTGGCGCTCAACATGCTGTTTGAAAACCTCATCAAGCTGCCCGTGTTGCTGACGTTGGCCGACAACGCCGATGCCGGCGGCCACCGCCCCTGGGGCACCGTGCTGCGCGACATTGCCCGCGGCTGGGTGCGCACGCCCATGCTGGTGGTGATTCCGCCGGCGCTCTTGGTGTCCGTCATGGGCTGGAGCCTGCCCGACCCGCTGGCCCGCACCATCACCTTGTTCTCACAAGTCACCACTGGCTTGGCACTGTTTGTCATCGGTGGCGCGTTGGTGGGCTTGCGGCTCAAGGGCAAGCGCCGGTTGGTGGGGCAGATCACCTTCGGCAAACTGGTGTTGCACCCGCTGTGCGTGTTCCTCGCGTTCACCTTTGTGGTGCCGATTGCCGACCCGCAGCTGCGCACCGCCGCACTGCTGTTTGCCGCCATGCCCATGCTGGGTGTCTACCCCATCCTGGCGCTGAAGTATGGGCATGAAGAGGTGAGTGCGGCCACCTTGCTGGCCGCCACCATCGGATCCTTCTTCACACTCAATGCCTTGTTGTGGGGGCTGAAGCACTATCCCCTATAGCGATATTTTGGGGACCACAACAGTACCCTTGGATAGTCCGAATGGACTATTGAATTAAGCCTGCAGCCTCTGACAATTCAAAGCTTCTGCAATGCAGAAGCTTTTCTATTCAAAGGGGCATATAAATGAAAATTTCACATGTGGTTTTCGGGTTGATCGCGGGCGTCGCATTGACTGCCGCGCAGGCGGCCACAACGGATACTCGGCAGTATGGCAATGCAGGTCCAAATACGTACTTTGTGGATGTTGATGCGAATAAGTACTCTGAGCCCTACTACCGCTTTAACTCCGATGGCGATTGGGGTTGGACACACGGGGCAATCGCTGGGAGCTTCAGCGCGGCCACTCTTAACATCAGTGCGTTTGACGTCGATTTCAGCGATGGTGAAATCGACAAGATTTGGGCCCTGGATAGCGGCACTTGGACGCTGTTGGGAAGTTTGGCTGGCAATAGTGATGTCTGGGCGTTTTCGACGTTCAATCTGGGCATGAATTTTTTCGATGACATTGCAGGCGGTCTTCAGGTCAAGATGGACATCGATTCCAACAACACTGGCTGGGCGGTTACCTTGGCTAAATCCAGTTTGTCGGTGGATGGCGGGTCTTTGCCTCCCCCTATCCCCAGCGCTGTGCCAGAACCCGAAACCTACGCCATGATGCTCGCAGGTCTCGGGTTGGTCGGTGCCATTGCGCGTCGTCGCAAGGCCAGCAAATCAATCTGATGGTCTAGACGATCACGTGTCAGATTCCATGGGAGCGCAGGCTCCCATTTTTATTGGTGGGCGTGTGCAGCACGCCTCCCTCAGTCCGCCTTCACCCGCCCGCCGCTGATCACCGGCTTCCAGCGCGCAATCTCGGCGGCAATCAGCTTGCCAAAGTTGGCCGGGGTATCGGGCGTGGCGATGGCACCTTCTGCATTCAGTCGGTTTTTCAGTTCTGCAGAGCTCAGTGCCTGGTTGATCTGGGTGTTGAGCTTGGCAATCACATCGGCGGGCGTGCCGGTCGGGGCCACTACGCCATACCATTGGTCGGCCTCAAAGCCGGGGTAGCCGCTCTCGGCCACGGTGGGCAGGTCGGGCAGGGCGTCCATGCGTTTGGGGCTGGAGACCGCCAGCGCCCGCACCTGCCCGTTTTTGATTTGACTGAGTACCGCCGGTGCCCCCGTGAACAGCAGCTGCGTTTGCCCGCCCACCAGGTCCGTCACCGCAGGGGCCGTGCCGCGGTAGGGGATGTGCAGCAGCGAGGTGCCGGTCTGCAGTTTGAAGTATTCGGTGGCCAGGTTGGCCGCACTGCCGTTGCCACCCGAGCCGTAGTTCATCTGCCCCGGCTTGGCCTTGGCCAGCGCCACCAGTTCTTTCACGGTTTTGGCGGGCACGCTGGGGTGCACCACCAGCACATTGGGCACACGCGCCACCCAGGCCACGGGGGCAAAACTCTTGATCGGGTCGTAGGGCAGGTTGGGGTAGAGCGAGGGGTTCACCGCCAGCGTGCCGATGTGACCCATCAGCAGGGTGTAGCCGTCGGCCGGGGCTTTGGCCACCTTGTCGGCCCCAATGGCGCCGGGCACGTTGTCTATTACCACTGGCTGGCCCCAGGCCTCGGTGAGTTTTTGCCCAATGGCACGCGCCAGGATGTCGGTGGAGCCGCCCGGCGTGAAGGGCACCACCAGGCGGATGGTTTTGCCGGGGTAACCGGCGGCGCTCTGGGCGCTGGCCGTTTGGGCATAAAAGAGGCCGCTAGCCCCCATGGATATTGCGCAAGCAGCTATCAATTTATGAGTATTTTTGGACATGGTACGGTCTCCTGCGGTTATTGGTTTGGCAGGGAGTGTGGGCGGGCGCCGCCCGGATCGGCAAGTTCGCCCCTGCCATAGCAGCTATGCACAAAAGCGCAGGGCCCGCGCTAGCGGTGGATGGCCTTGAGCACCACCTGGCTCACCACGTCCATGGCCTTGCGCTGGGTCTGCGTGGTAGGGCGGCGGGCCGACCACACCAGCATCAGCTGGCTCATGATGCGCGGGCTGTGGATGGATTGCACGGTGAAGGTGTCGGGGTTGTCGAAGTTGCTCAGCGTGTAGCTGGGTAGCACGGCATGGCCCATGCCTTCCTTCACCAGGTTCAGGATGGCGTTGAGCCCGTCCACCTCCAGCATCACCTCGGGGCGGCGGCCTATGGCCATCATCTCGCCCTCGATCAGGATACGAAAGGCGTTGGGCCGACTGGGCAGGATCAGCGGCAGATCGGCCACGTCCTTGAGGCTGATAGCGGGTGCGGGCTTGGCACGTTTGCCTTTGCCGCTGGATTGCGGGTTGTGCGAGATCAGCGACAGCTCGTCCTCGTCCAGCGTGCTCATCTCCAGTTCGGTACTTTGGCCGGGGTTGTAGAGCACGGCCATGTCCAGGTTGCCCAGGCGCAGGCCTTCGTGCATCTGCACCGAAAAGCCCTCGGTCAGCGTCAGCTGCGCCTGCGGCAACTGCTCGCGAAATGCCAAGACCAGCGGCACCGTGATGAGCTTGGACAGGCTAGGCGGCAGGCCGATGGAGACCCGCCCGGCCAGCGCGCCGCGGGCCGCGCCCAGCTCTTCACGCGTGAGCTGCACCTGGTGCAGAATGCCGCGCCCGTGCTCCAGCAGCAGCTTGCCGGCTTCGGTAGGCACAGCGCCACGGCCATTGCGCGTCAGCAGGTTCTGCCGCAGTTCCACCTCCAGCAGGCGGATTTGGCGGCTCAGCGCGGGCTGGGCCACGTCCAGCGAGATGGAGGCGCGCGTGAAGCTGCCCATTTCGGCCACGCGGACAAAGTATTCCAGTTGCTTGAGGTCCATCGCGGGGCTCCAGATCGGTAAGTCAGATCAGCGAATAGCTGCGCTCCGATTATGCCAATTTGAGATAGCTGCTAGTGCCCCCCTTGGCTTATCAAAGGGCAGTACGCCGACCAGAATACCGAGCATGTCAACACCCATCCCCACCCCATCCGTGGCCCTGAAGTGCATCTCGTCCATGGCCACGCGTTTGCTGTTGACCGAGCTGGCAGCCGGCTTCACGGCCCAGACCGGTCAGGTGGTGGCCATGGAGTCTGTGGGCGGTGTAGACGCAGCCAAACGCGTGCAGGCGGGGGAGGTGTTTGATGCCGTGTTTCTGGCGTCCGATGCCATCGACAAATTGCTGGCCGCTGGCCACCTGCAACGTGGCAGCCGGGTGGACCTGGTGCACTCCGGCGTGGCCGTGGCGGTGCCGGCCGGTGCAGTGGCCCCCGACATTTCTTCGGAGGCCGCCGTGCGAGCCGCCGTGCTGGCCGCGCCCACGCTGAGCTACTCCACCGGCCCCAGCGGCGTGGCGCTGGCCCAGCTGTTTGCGCGCTGGGGCATTGCCGACGAGATCCACAGCCGCATCGTGCAGGCGCCGCCTGGCGTGCCCGTGGGTGTCCTGGTAGCGCGTGGCGATGTGGCGCTGGGCTTTCAGCAGCTCAGCGAGCTCATCCATGTGCCGGGCATCACCATCGTGGGGCCGTTGCCCGCCGCCATCCAGATCACCACCACGTTTTCGGCCGGCATCGGCAGCCATTCCACGCAAGCCGATGCCGTGCGCGCCTTGTTGGCTTTTATGGCAGCACCGCAGGCCGCCGCGGCCAAGCAGCGCCAGGGCATGCAGCCCGCCTGACCCCCTCTATTCCAAAAGACCCCAGGAGAGACATCCGTGAAAAAGCCCTTGATCATTGACTGCCACGGCCACTACACCACCGCGCCCAAGGCGCTGGAGAACTGGCGCAATGCGCAGATTGCCAATCTCGCTACGCCCGAGCTGGGCCCCAAGGTGGCCGACCTGAAGATCAGCGATGACGAGCTGCGCGAAACGATTGAGCAGAACCAGTTGCGTCTGATGAAAGAGCGCGGCTCCGACCTCACCATCTTCAGCCCGCGTGCCAGTTTCATGGCCCACCACATTGGTGACTTCAACACCAGCGCCACCTGGGCGGCCATCTGCAACGAGCTGTGCTTCCGCGTGAGCGAGCTGTTCCCCGACAACTTCATCCCCGCCGCCATGCTGCCGCAAAGCCCTGGCGTGGACCCGGCGACCTGCATCCCCGAGCTGGTGAAGTGTGTGGAACAGTACGGCAACGTGGGTATCAACCTGAACCCCGACCCCAGCGGTGGCCATTGGACCTCGCCGCCCTTGAGCGACAAACAGTGGTTCCCCATCTACGAGAAGATGGTGGAGTACGACATCCCCGCGATGATCCACGTCAGCACCAGCTGCAACGCCTGCTTTCACACCACCGGCGCCCACTACCTGAACGCCGACACCACCGCCTTCATGCAGTGCCTGACCAGTGATCTGTTCAAGCAGTTCCCCACACTCAAGTTCCTCATCCCCCATGGCGGCGGCGCAGTGCCTTACCACTGGGGCCGTTTCCGCGGCTTGGCACAGGAGCTCAAGAAGCCCTTGCTGGAAGAGCATTTGCTCAACAACATTTACTTCGACACCTGCGTGTACCACCAGCCCGGCATTGATTTGCTCAATACGGTGATCCCGGTCAAGAACGTGTTGTTTGCGTCCGAGATGATTGGCGCGGTGCGTGGCATTGATCCGCAGACCGGCAACTACTACGACGACACCAAGCGCTATATCGAAGCGTCCAAGATTTTGAGCAATGAAGACCGGTTTGAGATTTATGAGGGGAATGCGCGTCGCGTGTTTCCGCGCTTGGATGCGGCTTTGAAGGCTAAAGGACAGTAACTTTTCTGCGTGATGTGGTGGTGAGGATAGTGGTGGCCATGCGTTTTGCTGCGTGTCCCCCGCCCGCGTTGCGGGCTCCTCCTTTACCTCCGCAAAACGCATAGCCACCACTATCCCGGCCAGCGTGCTTGGAGCGGTGGAGTGAAAGCCAGCTTGTTCGCAGCGGTGGAGGCACTCACCCCTGATCCGCCGCGGGTCCAGCAACAACATTGAGGAGAAATGAGTATGTACGAACTAGGCGTTGTCTACAAAAACATCCAGCGCGCAGACCGCGCTGCCGCCGATGGCCTGGCCGCCCTCGGCTCTGCCACGGTGCACGAGGCCATGGGTCGCGTGGGCCTGCTCAAGCCCTATATGCGCCCCATCCAGAGCGGTGTGCAGGTGTCCGGCACCGCAGTCACCGTGCTGCTGCAGCCCGGCGACAACTGGATGATGCATGTGGCGGCCGAGCAGATTCAGCCCGGTGACATCGTGGTGGCCACCGTCACGGCGGAATGCACGGATGGTTTTTTTGGTGACCTGCTGGCCACCTCCTTCCAGGCCCGTGGCGCCCGCGCCCTCATCATCGACGGCGGTGTACGCGATGTGAAAGAACTGCAGCGCATGGGCTTCCCCGTGTGGAGCAAGGCCATCAGCAGCAAGGGCACGATCAAGGCCACGCTGGGTTCGGTGAATATTCCCATCGTCTGCGCCGGCATGCTGGTCACGCCCGGAGACGTGATCGTCGCCGATGATGATGGTGTGGTCTGTGTGCCTGCCGCACGCGCCGTCACCACACTGGCAGCCGCCCAAAAGCGCGAGAGCTTTGAAGGTGAGAAGCGCGAAAAACTGGCCGCCGGCGTGCTGGGGCTGGACATGTACAAGATGCGCGAGCCCTTGGCGGCGCTCGGCTTGAAGTACGTCGACTAAGGGGCTGTGATGAGCAAACCAACTTCAGGTGATTTCACCAAGACCGCCGGCTGGTTGGACTGGTACACCGGTCCCGCCAAGCCTGCCTTCCAACTTCCCGCTGGTGCGGTGGACGCACACTGCCACGTGTTCGGCCCGGGGGCCGAGTTCCCCTATGCGCCCGAGCGCAAGTACACGCCCTGTGATGCGTCCAAGCAGCAGCTGTTCGCCCTGCGTGACCATCTGGGCTTCGAGAAAAACGTGATCGTGCAGGCTACCTGCCATGGTGCCGACAACCGCGCCATGGTGGATGCGCTCTTGCACAGCAAGGGCAAGGCACGCGGCGTGGCCACGGTCAGGCGCAGCGTGACGGACGAGGAGATTCAGGCCATGCACGACGCCGGCGTGCGCGGCGTGCGCTTCAATTTCGTCAAGCGCCTGGTGGACTTCACGCCCAAGGACGAGTTGATGGAAATTGCCGGGCGCATTGCGAAGTGGGGCTGGCACGTGGTGATCTACTTTGAAGCGGTAGACCTGCCCGAGCTGTGGGACTTCTTCACCGCGCTGCCCACCACCGTGGTGGTCGACCACATGGGCCGGCCCGATGTGTCGCTGCCCGTGGACGGCCCACAGTTCGCCCTATTTGAAAAGTTCATGCGCGAGCACCAGAATGTGTGGAGCAAGGTGAGCTGCCCGGAACGCCTGTCGGTCAGCGGCCCCAAAGCTCTGGGCGGAGAGCAGAACGCCTACCGCGACGTGATCCCGTTTGCCAAGCGCATCGTCGAGCAGTTTCCTGACCGCGTGTTGTGGGGCACCGACTGGCCGCACCCCAACCTGAAGGACCACATGCCCGACGACGGCCTGCTGGTGGACTTCATTCCCCACATCGCGTCCACCGCCGCGTTGCAGCGCAAGCTGCTGGTGGACAACCCCAATCGCCTCTATTGGCCTGAAACTCTGAAAGACTGATATGGCACTCGACAAACCCTACCAAGACATTCCCGGCACCATCATTTTTGATGCCGAACAAAGCCGCAAGGGCTACTGGCTCAACCAGTTTTGCATGAGCCTGATGCAGCCCGACAACCGTGCCCGTTTCAAAGCCGACCAGCGTGCCTACTTGAATGAGTGGCCCATGACTGAAGAGCAGCGCCAGGCGGTGATCGACATGGACCTCAACCGCGCCATGCAGCTCGGTGGAAACATCTATTTCCTGGCCAAGATCGGCTCCACCCATGGACTGAGTTTTCAGCAGATGGCGGGCAGCATGACGGGCATGTCGGAAGTGGAGTACCGCGCCATGATGATGGCCGGCGGCCGCTCCGCCGAAGGTAACCGCTACCTCGGTGAGGACGGCGATGCCCAAGCCCACCACCAACCCCAAGGCCAAGCTGGCAAGAAAGACTGAACACCATGGCCAAAATTACCGCCTCCGTATTTACCTCCCACGTGCCGGCCATCGGTGCCGCCATGGACTTGGGCAAGACCCAGGAAGATTATTGGAAGCCCCTGTTCGCGGGCTATGACTTCTCCAAGCAGTGGATGAAGGACAACAAGCCCGACGTGATTTTTCTGGTCTACAACGACCACGCCACCGCGTTCAGCCTGGACCTGATCCCTACCTTCGCCATCGGCACGGCCGCCGAGTACACACCGGCAGACGAAGGCTTCGGCCCGCGCCCTGTGCCCAAGGTGCAAGGCCACCCTCTGCTGGCTTCGCACATTGCCCATTCGGTGATCCAGCAGGACTTTGACCTCACCATCGTCAACAAAATGGACGTGGACCATGGACTCACGGTGCCTTTGAGCCTGATGTGTGGCGAGAAGGACCCCGTAAAAGATGCTTGGCCCTGCCCGGTGATTCCGTTTGCGGTGAACGTGGTGCAGTACCCCGTGCCCAGCGGCCAGCGCTGCTTTAACCTCGGCAAGGCCATCCGCAAAGCGGTGGAGAGTTACGACGAAGACCTGAATGTGCACATTTGGGGCACGGGCGGCATGAGCCACCAGTTGCAGGGCGCACGCGCCGGGTTGATCAACCGTGCGTGGGATAACGCCTGGCTGGACCAGATGATTGCCGACCCGGCCGCCTGCGCCGCCACGCCGCACATCGACTATGTGCGCGAGGCCGGTAGCGAAGGCATTGAGCTGGTGATGTGGCTGATCGCCCGTGGCGCGATGTCCGATGTGCCCTACGATGCTACAGATTTGGAAGCAGCCCGCGCACACTCTGTGCGGGTCAAGCACCGTTTTTACCATGTGCCTGCCAGCAACACGGCGGTGGGACATTTGATTCTGGAAAACAACTGATATGAGCAAAACCATCAAAGTCGCCCTCGCTGGCGCAGGTGCTTTCGGCATCAAACACCTGGACGGTATCAAGAACATCGAAGGCGTGGAGGTCATCTCCCTCATCAGCCGTGACTTGGACAAGACCAAGGAAGTGGCCAGCAAGTACGGCATCGGCCACGTCACCACCGAGCTGGCGGACAGCCTAGCACTGCCCGAGCTGGACGCGGTGATCCTGTGCACTCCCACGCAAATGCACGCCGAGCAAACCCTGGCCTGCCTGAAGGCCGGGAAACACGTGCAGGTGGAAATCCCCCTGGCCGACAGCTGGGCCGGTGCCGATGCCGTGGTGGCCGAGCAGAAGAAGACGGGCCTGGTCGCCATGTGCGGCCACACGCGCCGCTTCAACCCCAGCCACCAGTATGTGAACCAGCAGATCACCGCGGGCAAGTTCAATATCCAGCAGATGGATGTGCAGACCTACTTCTTCCGCCGTACCAATACCAATGCGCTGGGCCAGGCCCGCAGCTGGACCGACCACCTGCTGTGGCACCACGCCGCCCACACCGTGGACCTGTTTGCCTACCAAGCCAACAGCCCCATCGTGCAAGCCAACGCCATCCAGGGCCCCATCCATCCCGTGCTGGGCATCGCCATGGACATGAGCATCCAGCTGCGCGCCGCCAATGGCGCCATCTGTACCCTGTCTTTGAGCTTTAACAACGACGGCCCCTTGGGCACCTACTTCCGCTACATCGGCGACACGGCCACCTACCTCGCCCGTTACGACGACCTGTACACCGGCAAGGAAGAAAAGATTGACGTGAGCCAGGTCGCCGTCAGCATGAACGGCATCGAGCTGCAAGACCGCGAGTTTTTCGCCGCCATCAAGGAGGGCCGCGAGCCCAACTCCAGCGTGGGCCGCGTGCTGGACTGCTACCGCGTGTTGCACCAGCTGGAGCAGCAACTGGCACAGCAGCGCTAGTCCGTCTTGGGGCGGTGATGGAGCGTGGGGGCGCTGCATCGCGACCTACAATGCAACGCCATGCGGGGTTCTGCCCGCATGGCGTTTTTTATTGAGGTGCGCAGATGGTTTTTCCCATGGATCCCGATACGGTGTCGCACGGCATCCAGCTGGCGGTGGCGCCGGTGTTTTTGCTCACGGCAGTGTCCGGCATGATTGCGGCGGTGGCGCAGCGGTTGGCGCGCATCATCGACCGGGCGCGCAATGTGGAGACGCGCATCAAACAGGGCACACACCCTGCCGAAGACGCCGATGGTTATGCCGAATTGGCTGAGCTGCGCACCCGCGGCCTGCTGGCCAACAGCAGCATTGCGCTGCTCACGTCCTGTGCGTTTCTGATTGGCGTGACCATCGTGGTGCTGTTCCTGGGCGAAACGATTGATTTCCCCGGCCTGCGTATTTCCATCTTCAGTTTCCTGGGCGGGGTGGTGTGCTTTTTGAGCGCACTGATCTGCTTCATGGTGGAAACCTTCATCGCCACCCGCCTGCTCAATTTCGGGCGCAAGCGGCGTTGAGCCCCAGCGCCCCGCGCGATCAGGCTTTTTTCACTTCCACCGCACAGTCGTAAAACGTGGGCGCCCGGCCCATATCGGTCAGGCGCTGGCTGGTCAGTTCGTTCACATTGGTGCCATCGCGGCCCAGCTTGCGCCACCAGATGCCCAAGCCGTTGACCACGCCGGGGCGTGCGCGGGCGGATACATGGGCCACACAACGGTGGGTGCCGCGGGCGTTGAACACCACCACTTCATCCCCATTCGCGATGCCGCGCGCCACTGCATCCGTCTCGTGCAGCTCCACCAAAGGCTCGCCTTCAATGTCGCGCAGGCTTTTTACGTTGACGAAGGTGGAGTTGAGGAAGTTGCGCGCGGGCGGCGAGATCATGGCCAGCGGGTAGCGAGCATCCGCCCCGGCGGGTTCGTAGTTGGGTACATGATCGGGCAGGCCGTCTTCGCCGCGTGCAGCCAGGCGGGCGCTGAAGAACTCGCATTTGCCACTGGGTGTAGGGAAGCCGCCGTTGGCGAACGGCGCGTCGGGCACGGGCAGGGGCGCGTAGCCCTGGCTCAGCAACAGCGCAAAGTCCACCTTGTCGCTAAAGGCGGTGCGGCACAGGCTTTCGTCAGACTCTGCAAACACATCCTCGGTGTAGCCCATGCGCTGCGCCAGGTCGCGGAAGAACTGGGTGTTGGTGCGCGCCTCCCCCAGCGGGGAAATGGATGGGCGGTTCAGCAGGATGTCGGTGTGGCCGTAGCTGCTGTGCACATCCCAGTGCTCCAGCTGGGTGGTCGCGGGCAACACGTAGTCGGCGTAGTCGGCGGTATCGGTCTGGAAGTGCTCCAGCACCACGGTGAACAGATCTTCACGCGCAAAGCCTTGCACCACTTTGGCGGACTCGGGGGCCACGGCTACCGGGTTGCTGTTGTAGACGATGAGGGCTTCAATGGCTGGGCCGAATTCCGGGCTGGCCGGGCGCAGCAGGTCGTCGCCAATCGTGCTCATGTTGATGGTGCGTGGCGTGCGGCCGGCCAGCAGTTCGGGCCGTTCCAGTGCCATGGTCTGTGTGGGTACATGGCCCGAGCTCGACAGCAGAACGCCCCCGGCGCGGTGGCGCCAGGCGCCCACCAGCGCGGGCAGGCAGGCAATTGCGCGCACGGCATTGCCGCCGCCACGCACCCGTTGTAGCCCGTAGTTCATGCGGATGGCCACGGGTTTTCCCGCGCGTGCGGTCTCGCCGTACTCGCGGGCCAGTGCGCGCACCTCTTCGGCGGTAATGCCGCAGATCTCCGCGGTGCGCTCAGGCGTCCATTGCAGGGCGCGCTCGCGCAAGCCTTCCCAGCCCAGGGTGTGGCGGGCAATGTAGTCGTGGTCCAGCCAGTCGTGGGTGATGAGCTCGTGCATCAGGCCCAGCGCCAGCGCGGCATCCGTGCCGGGCAGCAGGGCGATGTGCTGGTGGCATTTTTCGGCCGTTTCGGAGCGGCGTGGGTCAATGCAGATGATGCGTGCGCCATTGCGTTTGGCGGTTTGCACATGGCGCCAGAAGTGCACATTGCTGGCAATCGAGTTACTGCCCCAGATCAGGATGAGTGGGGACTCGGCAAAAAACTCGACCCGCATGCCGACTTTGTTGCCCAGGGTTTGGGTTAGCGCTTCGGCTCCGGCGGAGGCGCAGATGGTGCGGTCCAGCCGGGCGGCGCCCAGCTTGTTGAAAAAGCGGGCCGCCATGCCTTCTCCCTGCACACGCCCCATGGTGCCGGCGTAGCTGTAGGGCTGAATGGCCTGCGGATCACGGGCCGCGATGTGCTGGAGGCGCTGTGCAATGTCGTCCAGCGCCTCGTCCCAGGGCACCGGCTCGAACCGACCGGACCCTTTGGGGCCCACGCGCTTGAGTGGGTGTAGCAGGCGTTCGGGGTGGTAGGTGCGCTCGGTATAGCGCGACACCTTGGTGCACAGTGCGCCGTTGGTGGCGGGGTGATCCGGGTTGCCCTGGACCTTGATGGCCACGCCGTCCTGGACCGTGACCACCATGGAGCAGGTGTCGGGACAGTCGTGGGGGCAGGCGCCGAGGACTTTGTGCTCGGACGCGGGGTGCGAATTCTCTGGATGCATGGCGCTACTTTAGCGACTCTGGCCTGCGGGCGTCATCAGAGCGGTGCACAATCCTTCTCCTTGCTGGAGTTCTTCCATGAAACTGCTGGATCCCATTGTCGCCAATACCCCGCAAATTGCTGCCTTGCGCCGCGATTTGCACGCCCACCCCGAACTGTGTTTTGAAGAGGTGCGCACTGCCGACCTGGTGGCCGCCAAGCTGACCGAGTGGGGTATTCCCATCCACCGCGGCCTGGGCACCACGGGCGTGGTGGGCATTGTGAAAGCGGGGACCTCCAGCCGCGCGCTGGCGCTGCGCGCCGACATGGACGCGCTGCCCATGCAGGAGTTCAACACCTTTGCCCACACCAGCCAGCACCCCGGCAAGATGCACGCCTGCGGCCACGACGGCCACACCGCCATGCTGCTGGGCGCCGCCCAGTACCTGGCCCAACACCGCCACTTCGATGGCACCGTGTACCTGGTGTTCCAGCCGGCTGAGGAGGGCGGCGGCGGTGCGCGCGAGATGATCAAGGACGGACTGTTTGAGCAGTTTCCGGTGGAGGCCGTGTTTGGCATGCACAACTGGCCCGGCATGCGTGCCGGCACGTTTGCCGCCAGTGCGGGGCCGGTGATGGCGTCCAGCAACGAGTTCAAGATTGTGATTCGGGGCAAAGGTGGTCACGCCGCCATGCCGCACAACGCCATCGACCCGGTGGTGGTGGCTTGCCAGATGGTGCAGGGTTTCCAGACCATCATCAGCCGCAACAAAAAACCCATCGATGCAGGTGTCATTTCGGTCACCATGATCCATACCGGTGAGGCCACCAATGTGATCCCCGACCAGTGCGAGATCCAGGGCACGGTGCGCACCTTCACCATTGCGGTGCTGGACATGATCGAGCAGCGCATGCGTGACCTGGCCCAGCACACCAGTGCGGCCTTTGGCACCACCTGCGATTTTGAGTTTGTGCGCAACTATCCACCCACCATCAACAGCGCCAAAGAGGCCGAGTTTGCACGCAAGGTGATGGCTGGCATCGTGGGCGAAGAGAACGTGCTGGCGCAGGAGCCCACCATGGGGGCGGAAGACTTCGCCTACATGTTGCAGGCCAAGCCGGGTTGCTACAGCTTTATTGCCAATGGCGACGGCACCCACCGCGAGATGGGCCATGGTGGGGGGCCTTGCATGCTGCACAACCCGAGCTACGATTTCAATGACGCCCTGCTGCCCCTGGGCGCCACCTACTGGGTGCGCCTGGCCGAACAATGGCTCGCAACGCAGCCTTGAACTCAGTATGATCGCCAGAAAATGTAACGGGAGGTAGGTGTGACCAATTGGAGTGAACTCAGTCCCCGAGAGCATCCCCCCGGTCTGCCCCGTGCGACCCCGAGGCAGCTACAAGCCGGTGTAACCCGCTACACCTTTGTCCACGACGACCTGGAAATCGATGATCCCTCGCTGGACATCAGCGGGCGGCATTTCATGTCTCCGCGCGAATATGGTTTCAGCATCCGCGGTTTTCTGGGTGGGAAAACTGCCTGGGCACGGGACTTCGCCAACGGCACCATGCTGGTTGTGAATGCAGACGGCCAGTCCCATGTGTTGTCGCCGCGAGGCTCCTCACGGGTGTTGTTTGTGGCCCGCGATGGCACGGTGCTGCAAGACAGCGGTTTGGTATCACGGGCACCGCAGCGCGCCCCCGACTTGGCGACGGTTCGTTTAACGCTGGTCGCTACCGTGGATTTGCAGGGAGAGTCGCCCGAGGCGGCGCGCGCCTTGTTGATGCGCATGGTGGACCGTGCGGTGTTGGCGGGCGCTTCGCCTGGTGAACCTGAGGTGCGCGTGTTGGAACATGCATTTGAGGGCAGTGCGGTGCTGTCTGCCGACAACAGCCCCAGCTCCACCCACACCGATTTCTCGCAGCTGCTGGACCTCTAGGCCCGCACGGCTTCAGGCCTGCATGGCGGGGGCATAGCGCCCCTGTGCCATGTGCAGCAGGCCATCAAAAATCAGGTTGTCCACCAGTTCAAACGGACGGGTCATGCTGGGTGCCATCTTCCAGCCCGCACCGCCGGTCATCACGCACTTGGGTTCGGCGCCGCAGTGGGCGCGCACGTGTTGCACCATGCGCTCCACCGCACCCGCAATGGCGTAGGTGCCGCCGCTCGTCAGGGCGTCGCTGGTGTTGGTGGGGAATTCGCGCACCTCCCCTGTGGGCACGTGCAGGCCCGCTGTACCGGATTCGAGCGCGCGCAACATGATGCCGTGGCCCGGCAGGATGAGCCCGCCCAGAAATTTGCCTTCGGCGTCGATCGCTTCCACGGTCACCGCGGTGCCCACCATCACCACCACCATGGGGCGTGATGTGCCTTGGGCCCGCATGCGGTGGTAGGCACCAATCATGGCCACCCAACGGTCCGCGCCCAGCCGCGTGGGGTGGTCGTAGCCGTTGCGCAGGCCGGCTTCGCCTTCGCTGGCCACCACCCACTGTGGCACCACGTCCCAGGCATCCATCTGCTCCTGCACACGGCGTTTGACCGCGTCGCCGGCCACCACACAGCCCAGCACATGGCGCGGCGCGCGCAGGCCGCGCCACGCGCCATCGCCCAGCTTGTCGATGTTCTCCAGGAACTCGGCGCCTTGGGCCAGCAGGGCGGCACCGGGTTGCGGGCTGGCGTACTGGGCCCATTTGAGGCGGGTGTTGCCGATGTCCAGCGCAAGAAATGTCATGGTCTTGTTTTTGTCGAGTTGTCTCTGGGCGTTATTGTGCGGGCATTAGCCTTGCCGCCACGGCAGGCCACGCAGGCGCCAGCCGCCGCGGTGGCCGCGCTGGGCGTTGGCGTCGGGGTCACCCTCAAAACCTTCGAGGATGTTGTAGGCCTGCAGGCCCAGCTCGGTGGCACGTTTGGCCGCGGCAATGGAGCGCACGCCGCTGCGGCACAGCAGCACTACTTTCTTGCCGGCAGGCACAGCGGCCTGCAGGCCGGCATCAAACTGCGGGTTCATCGCCATGCCGGGCCACTGCTTCCAGGCCAGGGCCACGGCGCCGGGCACAAAGCCCACCCATTCGCGCTCGGCATCGCTGCGCACATCCACCAGCACGGCCTCACCGGCCTGCCACCAGGCAAAGGCCAGTTCGGCACTCACATCGCCCGCATAGCCTGCGGCGGCCTGGGCCGCGGTGGCACCCGCACTGCCGGCGTCGTGGCGCACGCCCGAGCTCAGGTTGGCGGGCACGGCCTCGTCGATGCGGCGCGGGCGTGGCAGGTTCAGGCCTTCCATGATGGCGGTGAATTCCGCCAGGCTCTTGCCCGCCACGCGGGCATTGCTGGCCTTCTCGGTGCCAATGGTGGTGCGCGTACGGCCCTGGTAGTCATGGCCGGGCCAGACCGTGGTGGCATCGGGCAGGGCAAACAGCACGCTGGTCAGGCTGCGGTACAGGTCCTCGGCACTGCCGGACTGGAAGTCGGTGCGGCCGCAGCCGCCGATGAGCAGAGTGTCGCCCGTGAACACATGGTCGCGCCAGGTGAAGCTCATGCTGCCGCTGGTGTGGCCCGGTGTGTGCAATGCGCGGATGGACTCGGTGCCAAATGCCAGCGTGTCGCCATCGTTCAATTGGACGGCCGCAGTGCCAATGCCGCAACCGGCCGGTGCGGCGGTCTTGGCGCCGGTGTGTTCGGCCAGCAGCGCAGCGCTGGTGATGTGGTCGGCGTGGGCGTGGGTTTCCACCGCCCATTGCAGCTTCAGGCCGTACTGGCGCAGCGTGGCCAGGTCGCGCTCCAGCTGTTCGTCCACCGGATCCACGATCAGTGCATCGCGGCTGGCCTGGTCAAACAGGATGTAGGTGTAGGTGCTGGACGCCGGGTCGAAGAGCTGGATGGGTTGCATGGCGGGGCAGGTCTGGAACAGGTAACAAGGCGTAACACACGCCTTGCCACTGTACTGGATTTAGCCGGCCCCGGGCCTTGCCACAGGTCAAGCGCTGCAAGCGTCGCCCAGGCGTGTCCACTTGGCGGTGCCGCGCGAGGACTCCAGCACCTTCTCGATGAAGTGCACACCCCGCGCCCCATCCTCCACACGCGGGTAGTCCGCCGCCAATGGGTCCATGGCCACACCCTGCAGGCGGGCCCGGATATCGGCGGCCACGCCGAGGTAGACGTTGGCAAAGGCTTCGATAAATCCTTCCGGGTGGCCTGCGGGCAGGCGCGAGGCGCGTTGGGCGGATTCGCATAGCCCGGCGGATGCGCGCGTGAGCGTGCGTGGTGCGCCTTCCAGCGGCATGTGCAGCAGCTGGTTGGGGTTCTCCTGGCACCAGAGCAGGCTGCCGGTGGTGCCGCTCACGCGCAGGCGCAGGTCGTTCTCGCTGCCGGTGCAAATTTGCGAGGCGATCAGCACACCCCGAGCGCCGCCTTGCAGGCGCAGCAGCATATTGCCGTCATCGTCCAGCGTGCGGCCTGCGCCCATGGCGCTGAGGTCGGCGCAGAGCGACTCAATCTCCAGCCCGGTCACGGTGCTCAGCAGGTTTTCGGCATGCGAACCGATGTCGCCCATGGCGCCCGCGGCGCCGCTCAGCGCCGGGTCCACGCGCCAGGCGGCTTGCTTGCTGCCACTGTCCTCCACGGCGGTGGCCAGCCAGCCCTGGTGGTACTCCACCACCACCTTGCGCACCGTGCCGATGGCGCCGCTTTGCACCATGTGGCGCATCTGGCGCACCAGCGGGTAGCCGGTGTAGTTGTAGGTCACGCCAAACACCGTGCCCTGTTTCTTGACAGCGGCCACCAGCTCACGCGCCTGTGCGCCGGTGTGCACCAGGGGCTTGTCGCAGACCACGTGAAAGCCGGCTTCCACAAAGGCCTGGGCCACGGGGTAGTGCACATGGTTGGGGGTGACGATGGAGACGAAGTCGATGCGCTCTTCGGGCGGACGCTTCAGTTCGTCGGCCAGCAATGCCTGCCAGCTTCCGTGGTTGCGGTCCTCGGCCAGGAACAGGTCGCGGCCCGAGGCCCGCGCCTTGTCCGGGCTGCTGGAGAGGGCACCGGCCACCAGTTCGATCTGGCCGTCCAGCGCGGCGGCTTTGCGGTGTACGGCGCCGATGAAGGCGTCGCGGCCACCGCCCACCATGGCGTAGCGCAGGCGGCGTGGGGTGTAGGCAAGGGTCATGGGGCTTGTTGGTCCTTGGCGAATACGGCGTCAAACGCGCCGGCCGCCGGTTTGAAATCCAGGCGCTTGCAGAAGGCCGCACTCTCGGTGGCGCCATGCACGCGGTCCATGCGGCTGTCTTCCCACTCCACGCTCAGTGGGCCGGCGTAGCCGATGTCATTGAGCGCAACGATGATGGATTCGAAATCGATCATGCCGCGGCCCACGCTGCGGAAATCCCAGGTGCGGCGTGCATCGCCAAAGCTGGTGTGGCCGCCAAAGGTGCCCACGGTGCCGTCGCCCTTGCCCCACCAGGCGTCTTTCATGTGGGCGTTGAAGATGCGCGGACCGAAGGTGCGGATGAAGCGGATGTAGTCCACCCCCTGGTAGGCCAGGTGGCTGGGGTCGAAGTTGAAGCCAAAGCGGCGGTGCTGGTTGACTGCGGCCAGCGCACGTTCGCTGGTGGCGATGTCAAACGCGATTTCGGTAGGGTGCACTTCCAGCGCAAAGTTCACGTCGACGGACTCGAACACATCGAGGATGGGCGTGAAACGCGCACCGAAGTCGGCAAAGCCCGCATCCCAGTAGGCCTGGCTGGTGGGCGGGAAGGCGTAAATGGAATGCCAGATGGAGGAGCCGGTGAAGCCGGTCACGGTCTTCACGCCAAACTTCTTGGCCGCACGCGCCGTGTCCTGTAGCTCGGCGGCAGCCCGGCGGCGTACGCCTTCGGGGTTGCCATCGCCCCACACATGGGCCGGCAGGATGGACTGGTGGCGCTCGTCAATGCGGTCGCACACGGCCTGGCCCACCAGGTGGTTGCCGATGGCCAGGCACTGCAGGCCATGGCGCGCCAGCAGTTCGCGTTTGTCTTGTACATAGGTGGAGGAGGCCAGTGCCTCCTGCACATTGAAATGGTCGCCCCAGCAGGCGAGCTCCAGGCCGTCGTAACCCATGCGCTGGGCCAGCGGGGCCAGTTCGGCCAGAGGCAGGTCGGCCCATTGGCCGGTGAACAAGGTGACAGGTCTTGCCATGGAGACGCTCCAGAGAAAAAGGGAGAGAGGGCCTGTGGCTGAATGCTATTGTTTTGATAGCTGTTTGCGCATATTCAATGGGCGCCACAGGCCTTTTTCTTATAAATCTACCGCCGGCTTAGAACGGAGAGTCGGGGAAGTAGAAGTTCTTCGCGGTGTCCTTGGTGATCAGCACCGACGGAATGATGGTGGTCGCAGGCAGCTTGGCGCCCTTCAGGCGGGCTTCTGCGGTCATCTTCACGGCGTCGTAGATGAACTTGGGCGAGTAGGACACGTTGGCCTGGATGCGTGCATCGCTGCCGTCCATCAGGGTCTTGATGGAACCCTTGGCACCTGCACCGCCGAACACCAGCTTGATGTCGGTGCGCTTGGCCTGGTCGATGGCCTTGAGCACGCCGACCGACATGTCGTCGTCCGCTGCCCACACGGCGTCGATCTGCGGGAAGCGGGTCAGGTAGTCCTGCATCACCTTGAAGGCATCGTCGCGGTTCCAGTTGCCGTACTTGGCGTCCAGCACCTTGATGCCGGGGAAGGCCTTCAGGCCGCCGTTGAAGGCGTCATTGCGTTCGTTGTCCACGTTGGACGCGATGCCGCGCAGCACCACCACATTGCCCTTGCCACCCAGGGCTTTGCCAATGTAGGCGGCTGGCACTTCACCAAAGGTGGTGTTGTTGGGGGCCACGTAGGCGTCTTGCGCGCTGGTGTCGGTCAGGCCGCGGTCCACCACGGTCACGTACACGCCCTTGCCCTTGAGCTGGGCCACGGGCTTGGTGAGGGCTGCGGATTCAAACGGCAACACCACCAGGGCGTTGATCTTGTTGACGGTCAGCAAGTCCTGCAGCTGGTTGGCCTGTTCGGGCGAACCGCTGGCGGTCTTGACGATCACTTGCAGGCCGGGGTTGGCTTTTTCGAGCTCGGCCTTGGCCTGGTTGGCCCAGAACACCACACCGGCCATGAAGCTGTGTGTTGCTGCGGGAATGGACACGCCCAGCACGACCTTCTCGGCCGCGAAGCTGGGTGCGCCGCCCAAAGTGGCCAGGGCCACGGCGGTCAGTGCGAGTCTGCGTGTGATTTTTTTCATTTCAGTTGTCTCCTAGAGTGCAGGTTAAAAAACAGCGCTTGCTGTGGTTGGGGGAAAACGTAGGGATGCCCGCCGCCGGGCCGCCCCAAGGCGGGCAACGCCCCCTTGGGGGGGCAGCGACCCGCGTAGCGGCGGAGCGTGGGGGCTTTCATCTCTTCGAGCGCTGCATGAAAGCGACCGCGATGATCACGAAGCCCTGCACCGCCGCGTTGAGGTAGACGCTGATGATGCTGGTGAGGTTGAGGATGTTGCTGATGACCGAGAGCAGCACGGCGCCTACCACCGTGCCGGTGATGGTGCCCGCGCCCCCCTTGAGTGCAGTGCCGCCCACGATGACAGCGGCAATCGCTTCGAGCTCCCACAGCAGGCCGGTGGTGGGCGAGGCCGACCCCAGGCGCGGCACATAGAGCAGGGTGGCAATGCCCACACACACGCCCAGCAGCACATAGGTCAGCAGCTTCACGCGGTCCACATCCACCGCGGCGTAACGCGCCACCTGTTCGTTGGACCCTATGGCCTGCACATAACGGCCAAAGGTGGTGCGGTTGAGGATCACGCTGCCCACCAGTGCCACGACCAGGAACACCCACACCGGGATGGGGATGCCGGCTAGGCTGCCGTAGTAGACCGGGCTGTAGATGTCGGTCAGGTCGTTGTCCAGCGTGATGGCGCCGCCGTTGGAGAAGTAGGTGAGGTAGGCGCGGAAGATGCCCAGCGTGCCCAATGTCACGATGAAGGGCTCGATGCGCCCCTTGGTGATCAAGAGGCCGTGTGCCAGGCCAAACGCGGCACCCAGCACCAGCGCCAGTGCCATGCCCAGTACCACCGTCCACACGGGCGAACCGAGGTGGGGGCTGAGGTAGTTCATGGCCAGGATGACGCTGCCTGCAATCAACGCGGCCATGGAGCCCACCGACAGGTCAATGCCGCCGGACACGATGACAAAACACATGCCCACGGCGATGATGCCGATGAAGGCCGTGCGCGTGAGCACATTGGTGATGTTGTCCAGCGTGGCGAAGTTGCTGTTGAGCAAGGTGCCCACCACACACAGCAGCACCAGGCCGATCACCGGGCCCATGCCCTGCAGTTTGGCAAGCCACTGGCCTGCCTGCGATGCAGCGGGGGCGGCGGCTTTAGTGAGTTCCTGTGGCATGGGCGATGAGCTCCTCTTCGGTGAGTTGTTGGGATTCCAGAACGGTCTGCAAGCGGCCCGCACGCATCACCGCCACGCGGTGGCACAGGCCAATGAGCTCCATGAGTTCGCTGGAAATAATGACGACGGCCAGGCCCTGGCTGGCCAGCTTCTGGATGAGTAAATAGATGTCGCGCTTGGCGCCCACGTCCACGCCGCGCGTGGGTTCGTCCAGCACCACGACCTTGGGGCCGGGGTGCAGCACCTTGGCCAGCGCCACCTTTTGCTGGTTGCCGCCCGACAGGCTGGACGCCTTGATGTGCAGGCTGCCGGTGCGGATGCCAAATTCGTCCACCGCGTGGGCCAGGGCCTGGTCTTCCAGTGCGGGTTGCAGCCAGGGCGTGGCGTAGCGCTCCAGTGCCATCAGCGTCAGGTTTTCGCGCAGACCAAAGTGCACATGCAGGCCCTTGCCCTTGCGGTCTTCGCTCAGGTAGGTGAGGCCCAGGCGCACGGCGTCGCGCGGGTTGCGGATGGTTTGCACCTTGCCTTGCAGCTCCACCGTGCCCGCGTTGCGGGCGCGCAGGCCCATGATGCCCTCGAACAGCTCGGTGCGGCCCGCGCCCACCAGGCCCGCAAAGCCCAGAATCTCGCCGGGGCGCACCTCAAAGCTCACGTCCTGCGCCCAGCCCGGCACGCTCAGGCCCTGCACGCGCAGCGCCGGAGTGGCGCTTGTCGGCCGTGCGGCTTTGGGCGGGTAGAGGTCGGCCAGTTCGCGGCCCACCATCAGGTTGGCCATTTGCTGGCGCGAGAGGCTGGCCGTGGGTTGTTGGGCCACGCAGCGGCCATCGCGCATCACCACCACCTGGTCGGTCATGCGCTCCACCTCGTCCAGCTTGTGCGAGATATAGACCAGGGTCACGCCCTCGCTTTTGAGCTGGCGCATCAGGCCAAACAGGCGTTCGGTTTCGGTGGGCGTGAGGGTGGCGGTGGGCTCGTCCATGATGAGCACACGCGCCTTGCGCAACAGTGCACGCGCAATTTCCACCAGCTGTTTTTCGGCCACGATCAGGTCTTTCACCCGTGTGTTCACATCGGCGCTCAGCCCCACCTGGGCGATGGCCGCCTGCGCCTCGGTGCGCATGGTCTCTTCGTCCAGCAGCAGGCCACCCCAACCGCGTTTCTTTTCGTGGCCCAGGAACAGGTTTTGCGCAATCGTCAGGTCCTCGGCCAGGCTGAATTCCTGGTGGATCAGCACAATGCCCTGGGCTTCCGCGTCGCGGGAACTGGTGAAGTGCTGCACCACGCCGTTGACCAGCAAGCTGCCGCCCGTAGCGTGCTCAAAGCCGGCCAGTATCTTCATCAGCGTGGACTTGCCCGCGCCGTTTTCGCCCAACAAACCCAGCACCTGGCCCGTGGGCAGGGAAAAGTCCACGCCGTGCAACACCTGCACCGGGCCAAAGGACTTGGTGGTCCCGCGAAATTCGATATCCATAGAAAGTCTTTCGCCCTGGCTCATGCGTTGGCCTTTCGGTGTTTCAAGGTTTCTTGCATGGCCAGCACACCAGCACCCACCACACCGGCGCGTTCGGCCAGGGGCGTGTACTGGATCTCCAGGTGCCGTGTGGACAGGGCCAGCGAGCGCTGGTACACGCTTTGCCGCACCGAGGCCAGTAGCTGCGGCCCCGTGCGTGTGAGCCCGCCGCCAATGAACACGTGCGAGGGGTTGAAAAAATTCACCACCGAGGCCAGCATCTGCCCGATGCGGTTGCCCGATTCCTGGATGATGCGGTTGGCCGCGGCGTCGCCATTGCGGCTAGCCTGGCCCACGAGTTCGGGCGTGATCACGCCGTTGGCTTCCAGCAAGGCCGCTAGCAAGGGGCTTTCGCCCGAGGTAGCGGCCTCGGTGGCCGAGCGCACGATGGCGGGGGCCGCGGCCATCACTTCCACACAGCCCAGCTTGCCGCAGTGGCAGCGCGGGCCGTCCACATCCACGCAGATGTGGCCCACATCGCCCGCCGAGCCATTTGCGCCGCGGTACACCTCGCCATGGCAGACGATGCCGCAGCCAATGCCGGTGCCGACCTTGATGACCAGGAAGTTTTGCAACCCGCCCTGCAGGCGCCACAGTTCACCCAGCGCCATCAGGTTCACGTCGTTGTCCACAAACACCGGGGCGCTGTATTCCTCGCGCAGGTAGTCGCGGATGGAGAAGCTGTCCCACTCGGGCATCAGCGGCGGGTTCACCAGCTGGGCGCTTTCAAAGTCCACCGGGCCGGGCAAACCCATGCCAATGGCGATGACCTGTTTGGTGGTCATCCCGCACTGGGTGAGCAGCTGGCGCATTAGCACGCGCAACCGGGCCAGCACCACGCCGGGGCCGGTGCGCACATCGGTGGTTTCGGTGTGGCGGGCCAGTACGGTCAGGTCCGGGCGCAGCACGGCTACATCCAGGCTGGTGGCGCCCAGGTCCACGCCCACCAGCACGCCCAGGTCGGCGCTGAGCTTGATGGTCTCGGGCCGGCGCCCGCCGGTGGAGCCGCGCAGGCCGCTCTCTTCCAGCAGGCCCACGTCCAGCAGGCCCGCAATCAGGGTGTTGGTTTTGCTCTTGGAGAACTCCAAGCGGTCGGACAGGGCGAAGCGCGAACTGCCTTCGGACCAAAAAATGGCCTGCAGCAAAGCGGTCTCGTCCATAGACAAATCGTCCCAGGGTGCCAAAGTCTGTCTCCTGTTGTGTGGTTCGCTCGCCGTCTGGCTCGGTGGCGTGGCGGGATCGTATGAGGGGTGCTTCAGCCAGACAAGATCAAACTTAGACCAAAATCAGGCCGAAGTCACGCGCATTCGGGCCGGGTAAATGCGTAAGCCCGGGTTGGGTGAACTGGTTTACAGTTGACGTTTACGTAAACGTCAATTCGCCAGTCCTGGCTTCTTTTTGCGAGTGCCCCATGACCGATCTGTCTGCCGATTTCAAGGCCCTGGCCAACTACCGCCCCACGCACAAGGTGCGTTTTGTCACCGCGGCCAGCCTGTTTGACGGGCATGACGCGGCCATCAACATCATGCGGCGCATCCTGCAAGGCATGGGTGCCGAGGTCATCCACCTGGGGCACAACCGCAGCGTGGACGAGGTGGTGACCGCTGCGCTGCAGGAGGATGTGCAGGGCATTGCCATCAGCTCTTACCAGGGCGGCCATGTGGAGTATTTCAAGTACATGGTGGACCTGCTCAAGGCACGGGGTGGGGCGCACATCCAGGTGTTTGGGGGCGGTGGCGGTGTCATCGTGCCGGCCGAAATTCGCGAGCTGCATGCCTATGGTGTGGCCCGTATCTACAGCCCCGAAGACGGCCAACGCATGGGTCTGCAGGGGATGATTGGCGAGATGGTGATGCGCTGCGACAAGGACATCAGCGCGCTGGCACCCACCGACCTCTCCGCCATCCAAGGCCATACCGAGGCCAGCTGGCGCGCACTGTCCCAGTTGCTCACCGCGATTGAAGCTTCCAAGGTCAATCAGGCCCTGGCCCAGGAAGTACGTGCGCAAGCAGCTACTAAAAAGATAGCGGTAGTGGGCATCACCGGCACCGGTGGCGCCGGCAAGTCCAGCCTGACTGACGAGCTGATCCGCCGCCTGCGGCTGGACCAGAACGACAACCTGCGGGTGGCGGTGATCTCCATCGACCCCAGCCGCCGCAAGAGCGGTGGTGCGCTCTTGGGCGACCGCATCCGCATGAATGCCATTTCGCCATGGCAGCAAGGTTCCCGTGTCTTTATGCGCAGCTTGGCTACGCGGGATTTCGGTTCCGAGATCAGCGCCGCGCTGCCCGACGTGATTGCCGCGTGCAAGGTGGCTGGCTTCGACCTGATCGTTGTCGAGACTTCCGGCATTGGCCAGGGCGATGCGGCTATCGTGCCGCATGTGGATGTGCCACTGTATGTCATGACGCCCGAGTTTGGTGCCGCCAGCCAGCTCGAAAAAATCGACATGCTGGACTTTGCGGAGTTCGTGGCCATCAACAAGTTCGACCGCAAGGGTGCCAGCGATGCCTTGCGCGATGTGTCCAAGCAGGTGCAGCGCAACAAGGAGGCCTGGACCACGCCCGCCGACCAGATGCCGGTGTTCGGCACCATGGCTGCGCGGTTCAACGACGATGGTGTGACTGCGCTCTACCAGGCGCTGCTGCCGCGTCTGCAGGCCCTGGGCGTGCCGCTGAAGGACGGCATGCTGCCCAGGGTGGCGGTACGCCACAGCAGCAACCAGACGCCGGTGGTGCCGGCCGCACGCACGCGCTATCTGGCCGAGATCAGCGATACCGTGCGCGGCTACAAGAAGCGGGCGCGCGCGCAGGCCAAGCTGGCCCGCGAGATCCAACAGCTGCGCGAAAGTGGGCGCATGCTGCAGGAAGCCAACCCGGACAAAGACCGTGCGGTCGCGGCCTTGCATGACCTGGCGACGCAGCGCGAAGCGCTGGTGGGGGCGGCAGAACGCAAGCTGCTGGCCCAGTGGCCCGAGATGCAGAAGGCCTATGCGGGCGACGAATACGTCGTCAAGATTCGCGACAAGGAAATTCGCACCGCACTCACCACCAAGAGCCTCTCCGGCACCACCATCCGCAAGGTGGCCCTGCCGCAGTACGAGGACCAGGGAGAGGTATTGCAGTGGCTGATGCTGGACAACGTGCCCGGCAGCTACCCCTACACGGCGGGTACCTTTGCCTTCAAGCGCGAGGGCGAAGACCCCACGCGTATGTTCGCGGGCGAAGGGGATGCCTTCCGCACCAACACGCGTTTCAAGCTGCTCTCCAGTGGCATGGCGGCCAAGCGCCTCTCCACGGCGTTTGACTCGGTCACGCTCTACGGCAACGACCCGGATCCGCGGCCTGATATCTATGGCAAGGTGGGCAACAGCGGTGTGAGCATCGCCACGCTGGACGACATGAAGGTGCTGTACGGCGGGTTCGATTTGTGCAGCCCGTCCACCAGCGTGTCCATGACCATCAACGGCCCGGCGCCATCCATACTGGCCATGTTCATGAACACGGCCTTCGACCAGAACATCGAGAAGTTCCAGGCCGACAACGGCCGCGAACCCACCGACACCGAGGTCGCCAAGATCCGCGAATGGGTGCTGGCCAATGTGCGCGGCACGGTGCAAGCCGACATCCTGAAAGAGGACCAGGGCCAGAACACCTGCATCTTCAGCACCGAGTTTTCATTGAAGGTGATGGGCGACATTGCCGAGTACTTTGTGCACCACGATGTGCGCAACTTCTACAGCGTGTCCATCAGCGGCTACCACATTGCCGAGGCCGGCGCCAACCCGATCAGCCAGCTGGCGTTCACGCTCTCCAACGGCTTCACGTTTGTGGAGGCGTACTTGGCGCGCGGCATGCACATCGACGACTTTGCGCCCAATCTGTCCTTCTTCTTCAGCAACGGCATGGACCCCGAGTACACCGTGATGGGCCGCGTGGCGCGCCGCATCTGGGCCGTGGCGATGAAAGAGAAATACGGCGCTAATGAGCGCAGCCAGAAGCTCAAGTACCACATCCAGACCAGTGGCCGCAGCCTGCATGCGCAGGAGATCCAGTTCAACGACATCCGCACCACGCTGCAGGCCTTGATTGCGATCTACGACAACTGCAACAGCCTGCACACCAACGCGTTCGACGAGGCCATCACCACGCCCACTGAAGACAGCGTGCGCCGCGCCATGGCCATCCAGCTCATCATCAACCGCGAGTGGGGCCTGGCCAAAAACGAGAACCCGAGCCAGGGCGCCTTCATCATCGAAGAGCTGACCGAGCTGGTGGAGGAGGCGGTACTCAAAGAGTTTGAAAGTATTGCCGAGCGCGGCGGCGTGCTGGGTGCCATGGAGACCGGCTACCAGCGCGGCAAGATTCAGGACGAGTCCATGCACTACGAGATGCTCAAGCACACTGGCGAGCTGCCCATCATTGGCGTCAACACCTTCCGCAACCCGCATGGCGACCAGGTACTGGAGAAGCTGGAGCTGGCGCGCAGCACGGATGAGGAAAAGCAAAACCAGCTCACGCGCCTGGCCGACTTCCACACCCGCCATGCCGACGCCGCCCCGGCCATGCTCAAGAAGCTGCAGCAGGCGGTGATCGACAACCAGAACGTCTTCAACGTGCTGATGGATGCGGTGAGGGTGTGCTCCCTGGGCCAGATCACCAGCGCGCTGTTTGAGGTGGGCGGGCAGTACCGGCGCAATATGTAAATAGGCGGTCTGCGCCAAGTTGGTGCGCTTATTGCTTGGCGTGTTCCTTCGTTGGGAAGGACACGCGATGCTCTCAAAAATTCCGCTGTGGTTGGGGCGCCTGAGTGTGGGGCGCAAGCTCACCCTCATCTACCTGCTGGACCTCACAGCCGTGATTTATGTGTCCGGCATTCTGATCCACGAAAAATACTTGGCCATTGACTTTGCGCGCAAGGAGATTGTGGGGGCCCACTACGCGGAGGTGGTGCGCCGCAACCTCTTGGGTGTCTTTCGTGTGCCGCCGCCCGCCCCGGTGGCAACCGTGGTGCCAACCGCTTTTGTGGATGACCTCAAGGCGTTGGACGCCATCCGTGACGCCCACGATGCGGAGCTGCACACCGCCGAGGCGTCACAGCGCTTGCACTCCTTGCTGCAAACCCCCTCCAGCAAGGCCAACAAGACCGCCTTGTTGTCACAGGGGCGTGATTTGCTCACCATTGTGGGTAACCAGTCCAATCTGATTCTGGACCCCGACCTGGACAGCTACTACGTGATGTCGCTCACGGTGTTGCGCTTTCCCGAGCTGTTACAGGTGCTCTATGACACCCGCGACTTCATGCAGCACCGGGGCCAGACGTCGCAGGGGCAAAACCCCAGTGCCCAGCTGCTCACGCTGGTGGGCCGGCTGGACGCGGTGTTGCAGGGCATGGAATCCGACTACGAACAGGCTTGGTTAGCTGGCACACCGCAGCTGCAAACCGGGCTGGGCGCCACCCGCACTGCGCTGCAGCAGCGGGCCCATGCGTTTTCGCGGACGGTGCAAACGGCATCTCTGGATGGATTAAGCGCCCAGGAGGAGGAAGCCCTGGAGCAGGCCTACCAGGCCGCATTGGCTGGGCTGGACGACGCCTGGCGTGTGGGGCTGGAGCAGATGCAGCAGTTGCTCAACGCCCGTGTCGATGGCCTGTTCCAGCGCATGTGGCTGCACTTGGGTACCGCATTGCTGTTGTTGGGCTGCATCTTGAGTCTGGTCTATCTGGTAGCCAGCCAGATCGCGCGGCCGCTGCAAGCCCTGGCACGCGTGGCTGACGATGTGCGCCACACCGCCGACTACACGCGTCGCGCCAACTGGCACAGCCGCGACGAAATTGGCCAGCTGTTCACCGCCTTCAACGGCATGCTGGCTCAGTTGGACCATGACCGCCTGGCCCAGCAGGAGTTGGCGGCCAGCGCCCGTGCGGCCGAGGCGCAGCGCGAGCTGGTGGAGGCCTTCCCGATACCCATGGTGGTGACTTCGGTGCCCGACCACGAGGTGCTGCACGCCAATGCGCCGGCCCTGCCCTGGCTGGGCGAGCGCCATGCCGACCCCTGGCGCACCGGGCTGGAGTCGGGGGTGCGCAGCCGCTTCTTCCAGCGCCTGGCCGACTTTGATGCGGTGGACGAATTCGAGGTGCGCTGGCTGGGTGGGGCTGCACCATCCTGGGCTGTGCTGTCGGCGCGCCGCCTCAAGTACCAAGGGCAGGACGCGGTGCTCACGGCCTTTACCCCGATCAACAAGCTCAAGGTCATGGAGCAGCGCCTGGAACTCTGGGCCAAGGTGTTCGAGGCGTCCAGCGAGAGCATCATCATCATGGACGAGTCGCGCAAGATCATCAGCGTGAATCGCGCCTTCTGCCGCAGTACCGCCTACGACTTTTACGAGGTGATTGGCCACGATCTGGGCCATGTGATGGACAGCCCGCAGGACATGCTGTGGTCCGACCTGGAGGACAAGGACGCTTGGCAGGGCGAGGTGCGCATCCGCAAGCAATCGGGCGGCAGCTACCCGGCCTGGCTCATGGTGTCGGCGGTGCACAAAAGCGCCACCAGCGGTGAGGTGGTCAATTACATCGGCATTTCCATCGACATTACCGACCGCAAGGCCAAGGAGGAACGCATCCGCTTTTTGGCCCAGCACGATGTGTTGACCGAGCTGCCGAATCGCTCGCTGTGCCAGCAGCGCCTGGCGGAGGCCCTGGCGCAGGCCCAGCACACGGGGGAGCAAGTGGCGGTGCTGTTCATCGACCTGGACCGCTTCAAGTTCATCAACGACACCCTGGGCCACCACATTGGCGACGGCCTGCTGCGCACCGTGGCGCGGCGCCTGACAGCGGCGGTGCGCGGGGACGACACCGTGAGCCGCCTGGGCGGCGACGAGTTTGTGGTCATCCTGCGCCATGTGGCCAGCCGCGAGGAGCTGGCCACCATGGTGAACCAGCGCCTGATCCCCTCGCTGCGCCAAAGCACCATGGTGGAAGGCAACAACCTCACCGTGTCCTGCAGCGTGGGCGTGGCCCTGTACCCCGAAGACGCTACGGCGCAAGACGAGCTGATGCGCCGCGCCGACGCCGCGATGTACGAAGCCAAGGCCGCCGGTCGAGACACCGCACGCTTCTTCTCGCCCGAGACCGACCAGCGTGTGCAGGCGCGCCAGGCCATGGAAGGCCAGCTACGCCAGGCCTTGGAGAACGACGAGTTCAGCCTGCACTTCCAGCCCCGCCTGAACGCACGCACGCGCCGTGTGCAGGGCGCAGAAGCCTTGCTGCGCTGGCACAACCCGCTCTTGGGGCAAGTGGCGCCCAGCCACTTCATCCACCTGGCCGAAGAAACCGGCCTGATCAAACCGATCGGCCTGTGGGTGCTGCGTGAGGCTTGTGCGCAGTGGGTGGCGCTGCAGGCGCAGGGCCTGTGCAGGGGCATGGAACTGTCGGTGAACCTGTCGGTGGCGCAACTGGCCGACCCAGAGCTGGTGGAGCAATTGCGCGAGGTGCTGGCAGCCTCCCGCATGGAGCCACACCTGCTGGAGCTGGAACTCACGGAGTCCACCCTGATGGACAACCCGGTGGCCGCGCAGGCGCAGGTCAGCGCGCTCAAGGCGCTGGGGGTGCAGATCGCCATCGACGACTTTGGTACCGGGTACTCCAGCCTGGCGTATCTGAAGCGCTTCGAGATCGACAAGCTCAAGGTAGACCAGTCGTTCGTGTACGGCATGCTGGACGACAGTGCCGACGCGGCCATCGTGCACGCCGTCATCGCTCTGGGCCACACGCTGGGATTGAAGGTGGTGGCCGAGGGGGTGGAGAACTTGCCCACGGCCCAGACACTCACTGCGTTGGGGTGCGACGAACTGCAGGGCTACTGCTTCAGCCGGCCGCTGGCGGTGGACGACTGGGTGGCGTGGTTGCAGGCGCACGATGATCGGCCTGAGCGGAGGCGGGCGCGGTAGTTTTTGTCTTCTTTTGGGGTGGATTTTGTGGGGTTGCACCGCTTTTTTTTACACCCACTCCCCCAGCCCCTCGCCCCGTCGGCGAGGGGAGCTTTTAACAGCCGATTTGGTTACTTCAGTCCGGCCAGGGCACAACAAGGGAAAGGGTGCCAACGGGTGGGCACACTACGGCCAGCACCTACAGTTGTGGTGAACGCATAAGTACAGGCGCTGAGCCACTGGCGGGCGCAGCCGCCAGCGTTGGCAAACCGACATCTCCGAGGTATCCACAACCGCAAGCGCGGGCCGTGGAACGAACCAACAGTGGTCACCTCACGCCAGAGGCCACGTAGTCGGTACGCAACAACAAAATCTGGCTGTTGAAAGCTCCCCTCGCCGACGGGGCGAGGGGCTGGGGGAGTGGGTGTCAAAAAAGGTACAGCCAAACACCCGAGCAGCGCAAAAAACCAGGGTCAGCTGCGCAACTGGGTGGCCAACCACTGCGCCATCGGGCTGTCGCTGCGCTCCAGCTCATGCACGATGGTGAAGTGGTCCGCCCCCGGCACGTCGCGCAGCTCGGTCGGGTTGCCCAGCGCCTGCGCGGCCGCGTGGTACAGAGCCGACTGGCGGGCAAACTCGCTGCTCTCGGCCCCGCCCCAGGTCACCCAGGTGGGCGTGGGGCAGGCGCGCACATTGGCGGCGGGGGAGTAGCGGCGCACGGTTTGCTCATCGAGCTGGATCATGGGTTGCAGGTAGCTGTAGCGCAATGGCTCCAGGTCGTGCAGGCCGCTGATGAGCACTGCGGCCTTGAGCGGGTCGCGCGGCAGGCCGTAGTCAGTGTCCCAGGCAGTTTCCAGGCACATGGCGCTCAGGTGGCCGCCGGCCGAGTGGCCGCCCACCCCCACACGCGTGGGGTCGCCCCCGTACTGCGCGATGTTGTGCAGCGTCCAGGCCACGGCGGCGCGGCACTGGCGGGTGATTTCGGCAATGGTGACAAAGGGGCACAGCGCGTAGTTCACCACCACGGTGGTGATGCCCAGCGGCTGCAGGCCCAGGGCCACGCCGCTGAACTCTTTGGAGGACAGGGCACGCCAGTAGCCGCCATGAATGAACACAAACACCGGCGCGTTCGGTGCATCGGCTGGAAAGATGTCCAGCGTCTCGTGGACCGTGGGGCCAAACGGAATGCCCAGATGGTTCCTCAGCGTGCTGCGTGCCTTGGTGGCCTGCGCCACAAAGTGTCGGCCGGGCGCAGCTTGGTCGGCAAGGCCAATGGAGGGGTTGTACTGCGCGTCGATTTGCGCTTGGGTGTCGAAGTCGCGGTAGAGCTTGGGCATGTCGGGTTCCTGCAGTTAGATGCCAACGTATTGGTGCCAGAGGTCGGGCTGCGCTGCCAGCGCGGCGGAGTCGCCGTTCCAGACCACACGGCCACGTTCAATGAGGGTGTGCTGCTGGGCCAGCGGCAGCAGACGCTGCACGTATTTGTCGATCACCAGAATGCTCTGACCCTGGGCACGCAGTGTGGCCAGGCAGGCCCAGATGTCCTCGCGGATCAGCGGCGCCAGGCCCTCGGTGGCCTCGTCCAGGATCAGCAGGTGCGGGTTGGTCATCAGCGCGCGGCCGATGGCCAGCATCTGCTGCTCGCCGCCCGAGAGCTGGTTGCCCATGTTGCGGGCGCGCTGCTTCAGCACCGGGAAGAGCTCGTACATGCGCTCCAGCGTCCACGGCGTGGGGCTGGCATTGCGCTGCACGGCAAAGGCCTTCAGGTTTTCCAGCACCGTGAGGTTGGGGAAAATCTGCCGCCCCTCGGGCACCACGGCCACGCCCATGCGCGCAATGCGGTCGGGGCTGAGCTGGTCGATGCGTTCGCCCCGAAAGCGGATGCTGCCACTGCGCGCGGGTGTCAGGCCCAGGATGCTGCGCACCGTGGTGGTCTTGCCCATGCCGTTGCGACCCAGCAGTGTGGCCACGCCGCCGGCGGGGATGCGCAGGTTCAGGCCAAACAGCACCTGGCTGCTGCCATAGGCGGTGTCCAGGTCGGTGATGTCGAGCAGGGTTTCCATGGGTGTTTCTTCAGACTTCATCGCCCAGGTAGGCGCGGCGCACCTCGGCGTCTTCGCGGATGGCCGCCGGTGCGCCGCTGGCAATCACTTTGCCAAACACCAACACCGAGATCGCATCGGCCAGCTGGAACACCGCGTCCATGTCGTGCTCCACCAGCAGCAGCGTGGTCTCGCTGCGCAGGCTATGCAAGAGCTCCACCATGCGCTGCGATTCGTCGGGCCCCATGCCGGCCAGCGGTTCGTCCAGCAACAGCAGCTTGGGTGCGCTGGCCAGTGCCAGGCCGACTTCCAGCTGGCGTTGCTCGGCGTGTGAAAGGGCACCGGCCAGCGCGTCCAGCCGTTGGGCCAGGCCGACGCGGCGCGCCACCGCGGCGGCGCGCTCCATGCGCTGGGCCTCGGCATGCGCGGCCTTCCAGAAACGCAGGCTGCTGCCGTCCACCGCCTGCAGGGCGAGCGCCAGGTTGTCCAGTACGCTCAGACGCAAAAACACATTGGTGATCTGGTAGCTGCGCGCCAGGCCGCGGTGCACGCGGCGGTGGATGGGCTGGTGGGTGACGTCGTGGCCGTCAAACACAATGTGGCCAGCGTCGGGGTGCAGCGCGCCGGAGATTTGGTGGATGAGTGTGGTCTTGCCTGCGCCGTTGGGGCCAATCAATGCGTGGATCTGGCCCGGTTGCACCGTCAGCTTGGCGTGGTCGGTCGCGGCCAGTGCGCCAAAGCGCTTCACCAGATCTTTCACCTGCAGCAGCGGTGCGGTGCTCATGCCGCCCTCCGCTTCAGCAGACTCATCAGGCCTTGCGGCGCCACCAGCACCACCAGCAAGAGCAGGGCACCCAGGCCCAACTGCCAGTGCTCGGTCATATGGCCCAAAAACTCTTCCATGAGCAAAAAGGCCGCTGCGCCCACCAGGCCGCCCAGCACGTGGCCCACACCGCCCAGGATCACCATCACCATCAGCATGCCGGACTGGCTCCACTGCATGAGCGACGGGCTGACAAAGCTGCCCTGGTTGGCCAGCAGCGCACCGGCCAGGCCGGCCAGTGCGCCCGCCAGTGTGAAGGCCACCAGCTTGTAGCGCAGCACCGCGTAGCCCAGCGCGGCCATGCGCACCTCGTTCTCGCGGATGGCCTGCAGGGCCTGGCCAAAACGTGCGTTGAGCAAGCGGGTGATGAAGACGATGGTGGCCACCAGCAGGGTGAGCGTCAGGTAATACAGCGTGGTATCGGTCAGCTCCATCCCGCCACCCAGCGTCGAGCGGCCGGGCAACGAGAGGCCGTCGTCGCCCCCATAAGCCTTGAGCGACACGGCCAGGTAGTACAGCATCTGCGCAAAGGCCAGCGTGATCATGATGAAGTACACGCCTTGCGTGCGCAGGCTAATGGCCCCAATCAGCAGCGCCAGCAGTGCACTCACCGCCATGGCCAGGGGCCAGGCCAGCCAGGCGCTGCTGACGCCATGCTGCATGAGGATGCCCACGGTGTAGGCGCCCACGCCCACAAAGGCCGCGTGGCCAAAACTCACCATGCCGCCAAACCCGAGGATCAGGTTCAGGCTGGTGGCCGCCAGTGCAAACACCAGAATGCGTGTGGCCAGCGTCACGTAAAAACTGTCACCCAGCGCAGCGGCCACCCATGGCAAGGCGCAGAGCGCAGCCAGCAGTGGCAATGTCCAACGCAGGGCCAGACTGTGTTGCAAAAGGCTAGGGGAATTGCGCGGTTTAGCCATGGGCAGGAAACAGGCCACGTGGCTTGAAGGCCAGCACGGTGGCCATCAGCACGTAAATGAGGATGGAAGCCACGGCGGGTGCCGCGTCGGCCGCGACCTGCGGGCTGAACAGCGCCTCGAACAGCATGGGCAGCAGCGTGCGCCCGCCCGAATCCACCAGGCCCACCAGCAGCGCGCCGACCAGCGCACCGCGGATGGAGCCAATGCCGCCAATCACGATGACCACAAAGGCCAGGATCAGGATGCTCTCACCCATGCCCACCTGCACCGCCAGCAGTGGCCCCAACATGCCGCCGGCCAGCGCACACAGCGCCGCACCCAGGCCAAACACGGCGGTGAACAGGCGCTGCACATTGGTGCCCATGGCCAGCGCCATGTCGCGGTTCGACGCCCCGGCGCGCACCTGCATGCCCATGCGCGTGCGCGTGACCAGCAGGTAGAGCACGAGCGCGGTGGCCAGGCCCACGCCGATGATGAGCAGGCGAAACGCGGGGTAATAAAAGCCGGGCAGCAACTCCACCGGGCCGGCCAGCGCGGCAGGTGGATTCAGCGAGATCGGTTGCGAGCCCCAGACCATGCGCACGCCCTCGTTGCACATCAGCAGAATCGCAAACGTGCCCAGCACCTGCGTCACGTGGTCGCGACTGTAGAGCCGGCGCAGCACGCTCACTTCCAGCAGCATGCCCAGCAGGGCCGTGGCCAGCACGCCCACCCCCAGGCCCACCCAGAAGGAATCCGCCACAGCCGACACCGTGGCAATCAGGTAGGCGCCCACCATGTAGAGCGAGCCGTGCGCCAGGTTCACCATGTCCATGATGCCAAACACCAGCGTGAGGCCGGCGGCCAGCAAAAACAGCATGAGCCCCAGCTGCAGGCCGTTCAGGGCCTGCTCCAGCAACAAAATCCCCATCGTGTCGAATCAGCCTTGCGGTTTAGAGCGCCGGCATCTTGCAGTTGCCCACGTAGGCGTCGGCGTGGTTCTTGAACACGGTGCCCAGCGTGCGGTTGGTGATGCGGCCCTTGCTGTCCTTGGTGATCACGCGCAGGTAGTAGTCCTGGATGGGGAAGTGGTTGCTGTTGAACTTGAAGGCACCGCGGACGGAGTCGAACTTGGCCGCCTCCAGCGCCTTCTTCACGGCAGCCTTGTCGTCGAGTTTGCCCTTGCTGTCACGCACAGCAGCGTCCATCAGGCGGGCGGCATCAAAGCCCTGCGCGGCGTACAGCGTGGGCAGGCGGCCATAGGCCTTTTCAAACTCGGCCACAAACTTCTTGTTGGCCGCGTTGTCCATGTCATGGCCCCACTGCGAGGTGTTGAACATGCCCAGCATCGGGTCGCCCACGGCCTTGATCACGTCCTCGTCGCCCGAGAAGCCGGGGCCGAACAGCGTGATGTCTTTGGACAGGCCGGCACCGACAAACTGCTTGATGAAGTTGATGCCCAGGCCGCCGGGCAGGAAGATGTAGACCGCGTCGGGCTTGCTGGCGCGCAGCTTGGAGAGCTCGGCGCTGTAGTCCAGCTGGTTCAGCGCGGTGTAGGTTTCAGACGCTACCTCTCCCTTGAAGAAACGCTTGAAGCCAGTGAGGGCATCTTTGCCGGCGGGGTAGTTGGGGGCGATCAGTGCCACGCGCTTGAAGCCCTTGTCGGTCACCGTCTTGCCCACGGCCTCGTGCATGTTGTCGTTCTGGTACGAGGCGCTAAAGAAATAGGGGCTGCACTGCTCACCCGCGTACTGCGAGGGGCCAGCGTTGGCGCTGATATAGAAAGTCTTGGACTGGAAGGTGGGGGCGCCCACGGCCAGCATGACGTTGGAGAACACGATGCCGGTCATGAAATCCACCTTGTCGCGCTTGACCAAGCGGTCCGCGGTCTGGCGGCCCACGTCGGGGTTGGCCTGGTCATCGGCCACGATCACTTCGGCAGTACGGCCGCCGAGTTTGCCGTTGTTGAGTTTGACGGCGAGCTGGAAGCCATCCCGAATGTCCACGCCCAAACCGGCGCCAGGGCCGGACAAGGTGCTCAGCAGGCCCACGCGCACGGGTTCGGTGGACTGGGCCACTGCGGCCACAGAGCAGGCGGCCAGGGCAGCGGCGGCGACAAGGCGCAGGGAGGCAAGACGGGCGAGGGACATTGCGAAGCTTCCTTTGTGGGATGGGTGAGACCGAAACATTATCGGCCCATCCGGCTTCGCACCCGGCCCTGCAAGGGCCGGTTTTGCATTCTGGCCCACAGGGGGCCAGATAGGCAGGGTTGGCTCAGTTCAGCAGGTAGCTGTCGGCCTGGTCTTCAAAGTCTTCGGCGTCGATGGCGGCGTCAAACGCTGCGCGGGCGGCGATGGCTTCCTTGGTGTAGGGGATCAGTGGCTTGTCCAGCGGGCGCAGCTTGTGGCGGCGCAGGCCACGCAGCTGTTGGGAGCGTTCCATGGTCTGCAAAACCAGCTCAGGCTCCATCATCAGGCTGAAGGGGTTCAGGGCGGTGGCGGTGTCTTTCATGGCAGTTCTCCGGTGGTTGCCGCGCCATCCAATGACTTTGGCGCTTGGATGAACTGTAGTCACGCCCCCGGGGAACTGGAGTCCGACACGCGCTGTAAGTCGTGTAGGAATTTGCCTTACAGGCGTTGCCCCCACGCTCCACCGCTGCGCGGGTCGCTGCCCCCCTATGGGGGCTAACTCGCCTTGGGGCGGCCCGGCGGCGAGTTGCAGCTCTCGCGCATGGGGCCTGGTGCTCTCAGATCAACCGTGCCCGCACGCTCTTGCCCTTCACCTTGCCCGCATTGAGCTTGGCGCAGGCGTCTTTGGCAACACTGCGCTCCACGGCCACAAAGGTGCAGTACTCGGTGACGGCAATCTTGCCAATCTGCTCACGCGTGTAGGCGGGGCCGCCGTCCAGGCTGGTCAGGGCGCCCAGCACATCGCCGGGGCGAATCTTCTCTTTGCGGCCACCGGCAATTTGCACGGTGGTCATGGGGGGCAGCAGGCGGCCACTGCCCGTGGGCGTGAGTTCGTCACGCTTGAACCAGACCGACGGTGCATTCTGGTACTGCTCAATCTTGCCCACCGATCCCATTTCGTTCATGGACACCAGGCTCACCGCCAGGCCCGACTGGCCTGCGCGGCCGGTGCGGCCAATGCGGTGCACATGCACCTCGGCGTCGGGCGTGATGTCCACGTTGATGACCAGGTCCAGCTCTTTCACGTCCAGGCCGCGCGAGGCCACGTCGGTCGCCACCAGCACCGAGCAGCTGCGGTTGGCAAACTGCGCCAGCACCTGGTCGCGCTCGCGCTGCTCCAGGTCGCCGTGGAGGGCCTGGGCCACAAAGCCCTGGCCTTGCAGCAGCGTCACCAGCTCGTTGCACTGCTGGCGTGTGTTGCAAAAGGCAATCGTGCTGGTGGGGCGGAAGTGGTTGAGCAGCAGGCCCACGGTGTCCAGCCGGTTGCTGCGCTCCACCTCGTAAAAGCGTTGTTCGATGGTGTTTTCGGCGACGGCAGCTTTTACGGTGATCTGCTGTGGATCGCGCATGAACTGTTTGGCCAGCTTCTCAATGCCCTCGGGGTAGGTGGCCGAGAACAGCAGGGTCTGGCGCTCCTTGGGGGTCTGCTTGACTACGGTGGCAATGTCGTCAAAGAAGCCCATGTCCAGCATGCGGTCGGCCTCGTCCAGCACCAGGGTGTTCAGGTTCTCCAGCGAGAGGTATTCACGCTCCAGCAGGTCCATGATGCGGCCCGGCGTGCCCACCACAATGTGTGCGCCGTTTTCCAGGCTGGCACGTTGGCCGCGGGTGGCCACACCACCGCACAGCGTCACTACCTTGATGTTTTCCTCGGCCCGGGCCAGGCGGCGAATTTCCACCGTCACCTGGTCCGCCAGCTCACGCGTGGGGCACAGCACCATGGCCTGCACGGCAAACCAGCGCGGGTTTAGCTTGGCCAGCAGCGCCAGTGCAAAGGCCGCCGTCTTGCCGCTGCCCGTCTTGGCCTGGGCAATCAGGTCTTGCCCGGCCAGCGCCACGGGCAGGCTGGCAGCCTGGATGGGCGTCATGGACTCGTAGCCCAGTTGTTGCAGGTTGGCCAGAGTGGCGGGGGAGAGGGGGAGAGAGGAGAAAGCAGTCATGCCCCGATTATCGGCGGCTGGGGTTCGCCATGGTTGGCTGGCGCGCCTAAATGCTATGGTTTTAGTAGCTGCTTGCGCATATTCCACGGGCGCCAGAGGCTTGTTTTATATGTAAAGTCCTCTTGCCGGGGCATGGTTTGCGCACGGCGGGCGGCCTGGCCCGCGTTCTTCTGCTCGCGTCGCGGGTGGCTGTTTCTGGTGGGGTTGGGTTGCTGCGTCAACACCGCGGTGGGTGCGCCTGCTCTGTGGCAGCCGCGAGTGCGGCCTGCGCCTGCGGGCCCCACCACCCGCCTGGATGCGTGGGCTGGGAGACGATTTTGATCTTCGGCTTCAGACTGAGGCTGTGTGAAAACTCATCGTGGTTGACGTCAGTCCGAAATTCGACCGATCAGATGGGCCCAGGTTACGTTTTGTTGAGTGTGCCAAGGGGTCAAGGACCCCTCAAAACATGACTCAACGGAGTTTTCACACAGCCTCGACTGAAAGCGGTCTATGGATACTGCTCGGAAGTAGTCATCCTCTCTGATGCGAGAGTTGGGCTGATTGCGGATGCCAATTACGCCCCAAAACCGTAATCCGCATTGCTTATGTACAAACGTTAAGGTATTCGGCGTTCTCGCAACACCGATTACTTTGGTGTGAGCGCGCGAACGACAAAGGCCAAATCGGAATCTTCATACTCCGAGAATCTAGGCCTACTTGTGAGCGAGGGACGCCAAGGTCCAATATCCGGAGATGCGTAGCCACAGCTAAGGTACTCGTAATCCTGATCGCCCCCGAAAAGGCGGAGATATCTACCAACAAGCCCTCCACCAATAATGAGATCTTTTGCAGTAGCAATAACTGTCGCTGATGTACCTTCCTGAACTTGGATCTCAGCCTCAAAGATTGGCGGCGACCACCAATAACTCACAGGTTTTAATGGAAGCATATGAACTTCTACTTTGGAGTTGGTTTCAGGAACTATCTGACAGTGTTTCACCTCGATAATTTTCGGGTTTTCAGACCTCGTTACGCCTGCGCAAATTGACCCGTACTGGGATTTAACAAACTGAAAGTCACCACTCTCAATTGCTCGATCCCATCTTTTGCCTCCATACGATGTGGCTGTTTTATCCACGTATGAAGTGAAACCACTGGGCTTTGTGTTTAGCGATTGGAAGAATGCTGGTGAAGGCAGATTACGACAAGCCCGTTCAAATGCTACTTTGGACGCTATCGCCCAAGCTACTACAGCGCAAAGCATGAGTCCAGGAAAAAGGAAGCGTAAACCAATGGGCTTTACCTTTTCATCAAAGACTCCCCCAATGCGATTTGCGACATAAAACGGAATTGCAGAGACCGCAAGGAACAACGCAAGATAAATGAGACTGAACAAACCATAAATCATTTTTTTGTCCTTGGGTTTGCGAAAAGTGGAACAACCTTTAACGTCGCATAGCGTGGCGACTAAGCGCCGAAAAGAGGACTGAAGACTATGCTCCAGCAGCCTGCGGCGCCCGGGTTCCAAAGTGCGGGTGGCGACTCGATATAGTCCTCCACGGCAGTTTGAATCAGAGGTGATGAAGATGATTCGATATTGGTCACGGGGAATATCCAGAGTCAGCAATTCTTACGTCGCGACAGATACTTGAACATCCCCCATTCGGGTGATTCTTTGAAGGTCTGCTTCCGCCGCGTAGCTGAGGCGCCTGCAGACTGACTGCAGACATTCGCGCAGCTCATAAGCGGTCGTTAGCGTTTAAGCTGAGCCGCAGAGGGAGGCTTGCCGACGGACGTCGGCTCGAGCGACCGGTTAGACACCTGTGGCCGAGAATGCAGAGACAAGGACTGGCCACCATTTCTGACAAATCTCGGCAACGTCCGACGCGCCCTTGGTCACTTGAATGGCCTTCTCAAGTAACGAAAGTGCCATGGTATTACGCCGAGACTCCCTTGGCGCCGAGGCTTCTTTAGCAACAACACTCAAACTCTCTACTAGCTCATTTTTCTGATTTCTGGATAGATCGCCACTTTGGAGAATAGCCTCAGACAACACCTTTACTGCCTCGGCCAAACCGGATTCCCCTGTTTGCAGCAACGCGGAAATTGATTGATCCACCGTGCCGATTGATCCAGTGTTTATTGTTCCAACGACGCTGTTGTTTACCGAGATATTGTTCAATTTAACTCCTGCAGCAAAGACCGGCCGCGGACGCGGAGGAAACCGAGGACCTATCGGTGGAAGACCAACCACAGCGGCCATCTCATCGCTAGCGTAGTTCATCATGCGCTCGTTGTTTTCGACTTGTTGCTGCTGAATTTGCGAGAACTTCAGGTAGCAATCGAGACACAACGGAATATTCTGATCGCCGACCTGATACATCGGCGGCGTATTGCATTGATAGCATTTCACAGACGCTTCTCCAAGTCGCTAGCGTAATTTGTAGGCATCACGACCCTTTGAGGGCTGCAATTGCCACGACTAACGAGCCTATGGCAACGCCCAACGAAAGGAAGGAGGCCGCCGTAGCGAACCAAAATCTTTTCCCTTCTTCTTGTAGGCCAGCCAGCACTGAAACAAGTAGTGGAAAGTTGACGCACTTTGCATCATTGCCAACCTTTAGCGCGAAAAAATGCACCTTCGAATCATCTGATTGCGCGTAACCATGCTTGCGCTCTAAGTGGTAATAAAGCCTGCCAAAAATAATATCCCTGTCCGTTTTCAGTAAACCTGCGATTTTTTGGCAGTCAATGGGTACGTAGATTTTTGAAGCACGATCCTCGCGTATTTCGTAATCGGCGAAGGATGTTTTGTAGTGCTCAAAGATAGTTTCAAGTATTTCTTTGTCAGTCGGAATTTTCATCTGGGGCGGCCCTCTAGGTCGGTTCTTACTAGTTACTTCTCAACCATGATGTAAATGTCGCCGTCCTTGCCCAGTCCATCATGCGGTGGTTGGGTGCCGCTGCGAATTTTCGGAAGGGCGTTAATTTCGGCTTTGATGGCTGCTATGTCTTCTCCGTGGAGGTGCAGCTTTTCCAAGAGCGTGTTCTTATCAGCCTGAAGGTTATTGATTTCGTCCTTCGCTGCCATCAATCGTTCCCGAGCAGCTTCGAGTGCACCACCCATCACTGAGCGAGTAAGAGCGATGGAAACGGACGCAACTAATATGACTAACACAATGAATGTGAGCGGAAACGTTGAAATAACCTGCCAGTGTTCTTTTATAAACGACGCTAATTCCATTGTTACTCCTAGAGATGATGTGGCGGGCTAACGTTCGAGCTAACCGACCCACTACTGCATGCCACGCAAATTCCTCCGCTAGAAGATGCTTTGGCAAGCTGAAAGGAACGACCGCTTCCGCCGCATTGTGGCCGTTTGTTGTTCACCTGAGCATCCCCCAATCGGGTGAATCTTCCTGTGTCTTCCTCTTCCACGCACGTATCGCTAGCAGGTAGCCCGTGTACCCGGGCTGCCTGCCCTCCAAGCCCGTAGGCCTGCAGGGGAGCCTCAACCCCCAGCCCTCCCTAAAATGCAACCATTGCCACCCACGGTTACCCCATGAACCTCAAACTCCCCAGCCTCCTGCTCACCACCTTGTTGCTCACCAGCTGCGGTACCACCATGGTCAACCCGGTCACGGGGCAGGCCGAGCGTTCGGTGATGAGCGAAGAGGACGAGGTGGCCGAGGGGGCCAAGGCGCATGCGGAGGTGTTGAAGGAATATGGCGCCTACAACAACGCCGCGGTGCAGCGCTACGTGACCAACCTGGGACAGAGCCTTGCCGCGCAAAGCCACCGCAGCCAGTTGCAATGGCACTTCACCGTGCTCGACAGTCCCGAGATCAACGCCTTTGCGCTGCCCGGCGGCTATGTGTATGTGACGCGCGGCATCATGGCCTATATGGACAGCGAGGCCGATTTGGCCGGCGTCATCGGCCATGAGATTGGCCACGTGACGGCGCGCCACGGTGCGCAGCGCGCCACGCGCCAGCAGACCGCGGGCCTGGGTGTGCTGGCAGCCAGCGTGCTGGGCGCGGTGCTGGAGAGCCAGGGCTTTGGTGGCGCCGGGCAGCTGGCCAGCCAGGCCTCGCAAACCGCGGCTGCGGGCTATATCGCGTCCTACGGGCGCGACCAGGAGCTGCAGGCTGACGGCCTGGGCGCCGAGTACCTTTCGCGCACGCGTTACGACCCGCGCAACATGGTGGATGTGATCACCGTGCTGAAGAACCAGGAGCGTTTTGCCGCCGACCAGGCCAAGGCCGAAGGCCGCCCGGTGCCCAGCGGTGGCGACTGGCTGGCCTCGCACCCCAGCAACGACCAGCGCCTGCAGTCCATCACCGCGCTGGCTGCGCAGTACAAAGACCAGGGAAGCTACAACAGCGAGGGGCGTGAGCGCTACCTCAAGCTCATCAGTGGCATGACCTTTGGCGACAGCCCGGCCCAGGGCCTGACGCGTGGGCGCAATTTCTACCACGAGCCCCTGGGCATTGCGCTCACCGCGCCCACCGGCTGGTACATCCAGAACGACGCCGACCAGCTGGCCCTGCTGAACACTGCGCGCGACGCCGCGGTGGTGGTGCGCGTGGCGCCCGCACAGGCGGGCAAGACACACACCGAGGTGATTCGCAGCCTGCTCAAGCCGACACAGGGCCGCACAGAGGCCACCACACTCAATGGCCTACAGGCTACGCGTTTTGCCGGTGCACGCACCGCCAGCAACGGCCAGACGCAGGCGCTGGAGGCCACCGTGATCACCGGCCCGGGTGACACCATTTATCTGTTGCAAACCAGTGCCAAAGACGCCAACGCCTTGCAACGCGCCCGCGCTCAGGTGCGCGAGGCGGAGGGCAGCTTCCGCGCCCTTACCGCACAAGACCGTACCGCGGCGCGGCCCTGGGGTATCAAGACGGTGGCCTACCCCAAAGGCGGGTTTGCCGAGCTGGCCAAAAACTCCCCCATTGCGCGGCCCGAGCAGCAGCTGCGCCTGATCAACGGCTACTACGGGGGCGGCGAGCCCAAGCTGGGCCAGCTGGTCAAAGTGGTGGATTCTCTTTAATTGCTATCAAAATGGGAGCTACTCGCGCAATAAGCGCGGGGGCTAGAGGCTAATTTCATGCATAAACTGCACATCTCCACCCAATTCGACTCCGGCGCCATCGAGGTGGTGCAGCTGGAGCGCGCCGACGATATCCAGCTGCGCATCCGCAAAGACAATGCGGCGGACTTTGCCCAGTGGTTCCACTTCTGCCTGCACGGCGCGGCCTTTCAGCCGGTGACGCTGCGCTTCCTCAACGCTGCCGAGTCTGCCTACCCCAAGGGCTGGGACGATTACCAGGTGGTGGCCAGCTACGACCGCCAGGAGTGGACGCGCATTGACACGCACTACGACGGCAAAGAAATGACGGCCCGCCTCACGCCCATGGCGCAGGCGGTGTACTTTGCCTACTTTGAGCCCTATTCCTACGAGCAGCACCTGGACTTGCTGGCCTCGGCCGCCACCTCGCCCTGGGTCACGCTGCAGCGCCTGGGCAGCACGGTGCAGGGCCGCGACATGACGCTCCTGCGCATCACCGACGAAGCGGGCAACACACCGCCCGAGCAGAAAAAGAAGGTCTGGATGATTGCCCGTCAGCACCCCGGCGAGACCATGGCCGAGTGGTTTGTGGAGGGTTTCTTGGAGCGCCTGCTGGACGCCGACGATGCCGTGGCCCGCGTGCTGCGCGAGCGCTGTGTTTTCTACGTGGTGCCGCACATGAACCCCGACGGTGCGGTGCTGGGCAACCTGCGCACCAACGCCGCCGGCGCCAACCTGAACCGCGAGTGGGCCGCACCCACGGCGGAGCGTTCGCCCGAGGTGCTGCTGGTGCGCCAGGCCATGCTGGACATTGGCGTGGACCTGAACCTGGATGTGCACGGCGACGAGGGCCTGCCCTACAACTTTGTGGTGGGGTCTGAGGGCACGCCCGGCTACAGCCCACACGTGGCTGCACAGGAAGACGCCTTCAAGGCCGCCTGGGCCGCGAGCTGCCCGGATTTTCAGGACCGGGTGAACTACGGCAAGTCGGCGCCTGGGCAGGCCAACATGACGCTGGCCACCAGCTGGATCGCCCAGCAGTTTGGCTGCCTGGCCTTCACCGTGGAGATGCCGTTCAAGGACAACGCCGACCTGCCCGACCCACTGGTGGGCTGGAGTGGTGAGCGCTCCAAGAAGCTGGGCGCCAGCGTGCTGCAGCCGCTGCTGCAGTGGAGCGCCTAGGCCGCTGTGCCCACCTTGCGCTTGCGCACCACCGCACCCATCAGCCCCAGCCCGGCCAGCAGCAGGGCGTAGGTCTCGGGTTCGGGTACGGCGGATAGGGGCGTGATGTAGCTCGCTCCCTCACGGATGCGTGTGATGTCGATACCAAAATTCACCCGCCCAGACTCGGTTCCCCTTCCGAGCCCATAGTTCGTGAAAAAGAAGGCGCTAGCGTTGCTGTTTGGGGAAAAAACGCTCAGATCGGATGGACTGATCTCAGTGGGCCCCAGCATGTCTGGCGATGGAAAGAGCCCAGCACCGCCTGCGAACAAAGAGAAGGACATCGATACGGAAGTCGCTATCGGGACGCCGCCTATCACTGTGCCCGCCCCTGGCAGCGTGCTGCTCACCAAAGTGTCCAATGACGCAGACCGCACAAAACCCGTTCGAAGACCGTAAAGATCTATGCCGACACCAAATTGGTCATTGGCCAGTTCTACATAGCAATCGAAAGCCAGATTTACGCAGGCGTTGCCGATAGGGGAAAACGTAAATGCCCCTGAAGTGGCAGAGGTGTCGCGCACCGAATGGGTGAATCTGCTGATGTCTGCAGCCGAATTCGAGTCTGGTGTGCCGAAATCCAAATCGAACGACACGGAAAACGATTGGCCGTCCAGCGCATGTTCGATGCTGCTCTGCGTGGCGGTATTGCCGGACCCTTGGTTCAACGCGCGAATCGTACCTTCGACGTTGAAGTGACGAACTGGTTGGGCGATGGCGGATGCGCAGAACGTTGCAGCTGCCATGCCCGCCACAATTACTTTTTGAATGCTGCTCATTGGCATAGGTTTCTCCTTGGTTGAAGTTATTACTTGAGGACTGCTTTGGCTGACGCGATCGGCTCGTTGGCCACCGTTTCCAGCAGCTTCTGAATGTCACCGAATCCTTCAACGGCCTTCAGGTCCTGAAAGTCGCCCCAGCGCAGGGCTGCCGGAATGTCTTTGTAGATCTCTCGCGGCGCGGCGAAGCAGGCCACGGGCACACTGCCACTGTCTCCGGGCAGCAGCTTGAAGCCTTGCTTGCCTGGCAACAGCAAGGGCGTCGCGGGCTCCACCATCGGATCATCCACAAAGCGGTTGGGGAAGATGCGCTGCAGTTTTCCGCCCGCGGTTTGTGCATAGCAGTACACGTAGGCTGGCGCGGTGGTTTGAACGGCGAATGACAGTCCTTCATTTGCCCCGCCTGGAGCGGGTGCAATGTTCAGCCCAATCCGCGCCGCTGCTGGGCTGGCGGCAGGTGGCGCGGCGGCGACATCACGAAACGGCTGCGCCGGTGGTGGCGGGAAGGGGCTGCTCAAAAACCGGGTGAAGAATGGCAAATCCACCAGGGCCTTGTCGCCCATGCCTGTGGCAGAGCGGTACGCTGACACCGCTTGCAGCAGCGCAGGTGTCACATTGCCGTTGGCGGGACCGTCAAAGTAGCCACGATTCCGCAGCTGGGTTTGAAAGTAGCCGGTGAGTTCGCCGCCCCGCTCCATGCCAACAAACCAGTCTTCAATTTCGTTGGCAATCTCGGGGTTGCGGGCATCGGTATTCAGGCAACTCCAATAGGGCAGCTTGAGCAAGCGCCCAAACAGCTCCACCGACGACAGCTCCACCATGTTTCGCAGGGCCTGCGCAGTGCCGTCTGAGCGCTGCAGCGACGTGCTGAAGTTGATGCCTACCTTGGTGAAGGTCGCCTGCGCGTCCAGCGCATCCCCTTCTTTGGTGATGGTAGTGAGGTTTTTGGAAACCACGCCGGGGATCAGGGACAGGCGGGCCGTGTCGGCCATGGCCACATCCAGCCCCATCACATTGAATTGCCTGCTGGTGGACGCACCGGCGCCAAACAAACTGCCCAGCGAAAAGCCACCATCGGTCTGGCGCTTGATGACACCTTCATCCAGCTGGGAAATGGAGCCGCGCAAATTGAAACGCGGCACTACTGCGAACGCGCTGCGCTTTTGTGCGTTGGCCATGAAGGCGACGGCGTTGTTGGCGTCCTGCCCAAAAACAATGACCTCTATGGCCCGGCTACGCCGGCTCTGCTCCGAGATGGCGGACATCATCATGTCGCGTGTCCCGGCGCTGACCTTCTTGGTGGCGTCAGACAGGTCCTCCAGCACCACACTGACATCACGTACCGCGTAGTCAATGTAGAGCTTGTCCATGCAGCGCATGGTGTCTGAGAAGTTGGTCACATTGCGTTGCAGTGCGCCAGCGGGTGATTTCAAGGCCGTCTGGGCATCTGCCGCTTTGGGCGGCAATGGTGCGCAGGCGGTGATAACGAGTGTCGCCAATAGAACTAAACGTGACTGGGGCATGGTGGTTGTGTATTGCTCAGCGGCAGTTGTTGCCGGCTTGGATGATGTCGCCGGTGACGATGACCGTGGTTTCGCGGCGGGCAGACGTGCCAATCTTTTTGTCGTCCTCAAACACATTGCCGATGGCAATGGTGCAGCCGTCACCCAAAGTCTTGGCCCCAGATCCGGTTGAGCTCGGCTCGCTGTCAGCCAGCTTGCTGCTGGCGCGCTCTGCAGCACGTGCTGCCTGTTCGCTTTTGGCACGGGCAATGCGCGCGTTGATGTTGTCGCCTATCTCGGCTGAGCCAGCCTGTGCCGTTGATATCCAGGAAAACATGGCGACATAGCAGAGGAAAGAAGGCAAAGGATTGGCGCGCATTTCAACGCCCAGCCTCTACGCCACCGACGATGACTCTTTGCAGTTGCCCTGAGCCGTTGGCACTTTGTGAAATATCTCCGCTAACCTGTACGTCCGTTGTGATGTTGCCGCTACCCCCGCCTCGTACGCTGCCCAAATTGATCGTTTGGGTGCTAAGGCTACCCCCGCCCGATTGCGTGACGTTACCGGTGACGAGTGCCCTGGTCGTCACCACCGCACTGGAATTTTCGCTACTGCCGACGCTAATGTTTTGAGTAATCTGTCCCCCATTGGAAGCCGATTGGGTGATGTCACCAGTGGTGAATGCCTCAGTGATGCTTTGGGTGCTCGAATCCTTGGCGCTACCTACTGATATCGTTTGCTGTGCGCTTGACACTCCGTTCTGTGTTTGGGTAATGACACCCGAGCTAGCTGCGCGGGTGGCCACATTGCCGCGAGAATCTTCCACGCTGCCGATTTGAATGATCTGAGCACCGTTGCTGCCAGCTGCATCTTGTGTGACCGTACCAGTCAAGACAGCGTCGGTTCTGACTTCTGCCGGATTCCCGCCTTTGACGCTGCCTACGTCAATGATCTGTTGAGACAATCCAGAAGTTGTTGTTTGACTAACCGCGGCGTTGACGGTGCCATTGGTTGAAACTTGCCCTGCTGATCGTAGATCCGATACGGTGCCTGCCGTAAGGGATTGTTGGGAGCCCCTCGTGGAGGTCTGAATTTGTGTAATAGCGCCTGTGATCGTGCCACGAGTATTGATCGAAGTAGCCTGTGAGTTTTGGATGTTGGCTACGCCAACGGTTTGTCCACCGGCACCTCTACCGGTGCCGCTGCTACTTTGCGTAACTCCTGCCCCGCTGATGCTGCCCTGTGTGGTTGCGGTGCCAACGACAGAAGCAGCCCCTGTCAAACTACCCACATCGATGGCTTGCGGCGTGTCTCCCGCTCCAGTCACAATTTGCTGTATCGGAGCTGAGACATCGCCCTGAAGCCGCAGATTGTTACCCCTTGACGCCGTGTCAGCCCCCGCAACTGAAAGAGTTTGTTCATTGGCGCTAACGCTTGTCTGGGTCTGTGTCACATCGCCAGTCAAACTTCCGCGCGTTGTCAAGTTCGAAGCGCCCTGGTCGTTCGCTTTGGCTCCTGCAACAGGCGCTTCGGAGGATGCGAGATTCCGTGACGCGACGGTCCGCTGAGGGACCACCAGCGTATTTGGGGTACCCGCACTCACGGGCGCAAGTTGGGCAAAGGCTGCGGGTGCCCAGATGGCTAACACCGCAACGAGAACATTGGATGGGATGCGATTTGTCATTTGTAGCTCTCCTTTATGCAGCGCAACCAGTGCACGTGTTGTCCCTGGCGGCTGAAGATCGTTGGGCGCCCAAGGCTGGCTTCGTTCGCTATCAATGTGATAGCTGCTTGCGCAATATCCATGTGCGCCTTAGCCAAAAAGTACTAGTAAGTTCCAGAGGTGGCTGATGCCTTGGCTGCACCCCCCACCGTGTGCCACACGCCTCCGCTGCCTTCGCCATTGCGGTCGCCGGGCTTGGTGTCGCCCACAAAGTAATACAGCGGCTTGCCTTTCACTGCCCACTGCTTGGCACCGTTGGCGTCGATCAGCGTGAAGTCGCCTACGGGAGTGGCACCGTCTTTGGCCACAAATGCAGGCCAAGCTGTCAGGCAGCCGCCACTGCAGTTGCTCTTGCCGGGTGTGTCTTTATCAAAGATGTACACCGTGCGCCCGGCGGCATCCGCCAGCACACCGTCGCGTACGACGGGTTGGGCCTGAACGGCAGCGGTCAGCAAAGTCAGCAAGGCCAGGGAGATGATGTGTTTGGTCATGTTGGTGTGTCTTTCCAGGGATAGGTGTTGATCAGGCATTGGCCTTGGCGCTGCGGCGTCGCGCCACCGTACCTATCAGCCCCAGCCCGGCCAGCAACATGGAGTAGGTTTCGGGCTCAGGTACTGCCGTGACCATGTGTCCGTATTGGATGTGGTCTACCTCGATGCCGCCGGAGCTGTTGCTGATGGTGATGCTTTTCACTCCGCCAGCGAAATGGACACCCAAAAAGCGGTCGTCCGCGGTGGTGCCATAAAAACTGTTGTCAGCAAAGCCACTGAAGGTGCTGCTGCCCAACAAGGCCCCGTCTTCACCGCGGGCGCTGAAGGTGATGCTGCCTGCCCCATCGGTCCAGACAAGACCAAACGCGGTGGGGAGCTGTGTCGGGCTGTTGAAGGTGAATGTGATGCCCGCGCTGCCACTGCCAGAAAACCAGCTGTGCCCCTGGTTGCCCAAGCCATCGATATTGCCATCGTCTGCGTCCACGGAATCGACCAGGCTGCCCCATTGTGCGGGCGAGATAACGCTGCCCGTGTTGGCAGACAAGCCGCCGTTCAGGGCGCCGTCTTCCAGGGTGTCCAGGAATGTGGGGCTTGCGCCCGCATAGAAGCCGACCGGAATGTCTGCAGACGATAGGTAGGCCGATGGCCCGTAGAAGACGGGTGCCGCGATCGACGCAGATGCGGCTGAAGCCAGGGTGATTACGGCCAAGGTCGAGGCCACGAAATGCTGGTGCAAAGACATAAAAAGCTCCCTGAAGTGAGGGCGTTGTGCCCGGTGGTGAAGTACAGATACTTCAGGGGAGAGGCTAAAACGCCAAGGGGCTGGCCGCAATGCGCCTGAGTGCGTAGGGCGCTGCGGTTTTCTACGCAGTTCTGCGTAGAAAACGCCCCCATCGCTTGTTTCAGGAAGCGCGGGTCGCTGCGGCCTTTGACATCTTGTTTAACTGTGGGGCGTTTGCTGGCGTCATCGATGGAGGCAAACCCGCCAGCGGTCTTGGGCGGCGCATGGCCTAGTAGCCGGAGCTTTCTTTGCCCGCAAACGGTGGCCGTCGGCCTACCAGGGCCTCGAGCATGGAGAGTTCGTAGTCGCGGTGGTTGATCACCGGCGCTGCCGTTAGCAAGGGCGCCGCTGTGTCTTTGCCCACATAAAAGGGCGAGTCATGGTAGGTGGTGGCCACCGTGCGTGCCTGACTGGGGTCGGCCGTGGGGGTCAGGTCGGCGGTGCCGTAACACAGGCAAAAGTAGGTTTGTGTGTCGGTGGCTTCGATGTAGCAGGCGGTGCCCCGGATGCCCGCCGTCATGGTGGGCATGACGATGCGTTTGCTGCCGGGGCCAAACACCGCCAGCACTTTGCCGGTCACCACGCGCAAGATGCCGGTGACGCCTTCGCTGGCGAATTGCACCAGGCTGTCCTCACGCATCAGGTAGGCGTTGTTGCCCATCACGTAGACCACTTCGCTGGCCTTGCCGGTGGCAATGGTGTCACCCGTCAGCACCAACTGGCCTTCCTTGGCCGGGCTGCCGTTGACTTGCACCAGGCCTTTGAGGCTGCGAATGCCGGGCACCAGGGGCCGTGTGCCCATGGACATCACCTGCACCATGTACGACGACAGACTGACGGCGCCCAAGGCCTGAAGAATGCTGCGACGGTGTGACATGGAAACTTCCCCGTGTATGGTGGTGCGCATGCTGCGCCGGTGCTTCTTGTTCTTGCGCGATGCTACCCAATAACAGGGAAAACAAGCAATGCGCAATGGGACGTAGGGTTGCGCTGTCGGGTACGCACTTGGGCGTATGTGGGGCCTACTGCAGTGCGCCTGGCGCGGTGTTGGCACTGGCTGCGCGAATGGCATAGGCAGCCATTTCGGCGCTGTTGCGCAGGCCCAGCTTGCTGCGGATGTTCTCCCTGTGTTTGCGTGCAGTGGCTTCGCTGATGCCGAGTTTGGCACCCATCTCCTTGCTGGTCAGGCCTTCACCCACCAGTTTCAGAATCACTACTTCGCTGTGGGTGAGTTTGGCTTCCGGGCCGGGCGCCGCGGGTTCCTGGATGAACAGGGCCGCAATTTCGTTGCTGACATAGCGGCGCCCCTGGGCGATGCGCCGGATGGCCTGCAGCAGCTCGTGGCTGCTTTCGTTCTTGGGTACATACCCCGCAGCACCCAGCGCGAGGGCCGCGCGCACCGATGCGGCATCCATGCGGGCAGTCACCACCAGGGTGCGGGTGGGGCAGTGGGCGGTGCGCAGGGCCTGCATCACTGCCAGGCCGTCGAGTTGGGGCAGGCCCAGGTCCAGCAGCAAGACGTCGGGTTGCAGCGCCAGCACCTGCGCCAGTGCACGGGTGCCATCGTTGGCCAGGCCCACGCAGTCCATGTCGGCCTGCGTGTTGATGAGCATTTGCAGCGCATCGGCCAACATGGCGTGGTCTTCGGCGATAAAAATGCGTACGCTTGGCATAACGGTGCAATCAGGGAGTTAAAGCAATGCAGTGGACACGACCTCAATCTGCCGCGCGGCAAGCCTATGAAGAAAAGGCCTTTGCGCTCTATTTTGCCTACGAAATTCCGTTTCCCTATATCGGTGTGACCTTGATGGCGCTCACCTGTGCCTGGCTGATGTACGGGCAGGTAGCCACCCATTACATCGTGGTCTGGTTGGTGACGGGCGGTGCGCTCAGCGTGCTGCGAGAGGTGTTTGTCTGGCACATGAAGCCCAAGCTGGAGCGTGGCGAGGGTTACCAGGCGATCCTTTGGGGCTTCACGCTGTCGTCGTTTCTGACCGGTGCGACATGGGGGATGTTTACCTGGATGTACTTTGATGCCGGGCGGCCACTGTCCTTGTTGATGGCGGGATCGGTGGTTGCCGGCCTGGCGGGGGGCACGGTGACTCCGGTTTCCATTTTTTTGCCTGCCTATTACGCGGCGGTGCTGCCCACTGTCTTGCCGTTTGCCATCATGCTGGCCCTGGTGGGGACCGTAGAGCACAGTGTGCTGGCCGGCATGACGCTGGTGTTCCTCGCGTCCACTTCGGGGTATGCCCACGTGACCAACCGCCTGCACCGCGAATCGATGCGCTTGCGTTTTGAGAACCAACAGCTGATTGCGGATCTGGGCGAACGCAGGGCTGCGGCGGAGGTGGCCTCCCAAACCAAATCACTGTTCCTTGCGGGGGTTAGCCACGACTTGAAGCAACCCATCCGCGCCATCGGTTTGTACCTCGGGGTGCTGCAGCACACGGAGCCCGCTGCCCAGGCCGTTGCATTGGCCAGTGTGGTTCCAAAAATGGAAAAGGCTCTGGGCGAGCTGCATGGGCAAGTGTCCCGGTTGCTGGAGTTGTCGCGCCTGGAGTCTGGGGCCTTGCAGTTGCATATGGAGCACGTAGAACTGCAGCCGGTCTTTGCGGGTCTGCATGCGCTGTTTGGTGAGCAGGCCCGCAACAAGGGTATCCGTTTGCACTTTGCAACGCCACGTGCGCGCCGCCATGCACACGTGTGGGCGGACCGGCGGCTGTTGGAATCCATTTTGCAGAACCTGATCAGCAACGCCATCAAACACACGCCCGCGGGTGCGGTGTATGTGGGCACTCGCCTGCGCATGGACTACCCCGTGGGCCGCCAGCTCTGCATTGAGGTGCGTGACAGTGGCACCGGCATCGCCAGCCACCTGCAGCCGCAGCTCTTTGAGGCCTACCGCAGTTTTGATGACCGGCAGGCCAGCGAGAGCCACGGTTTGGGCTTGGCCATCGCCAAGGCACAAGCCACCTATCTGGGGTGTGACATTCGCCTGCGATCCCGTGAGGGGCAGGGATCGACCTTTACGCTGTGCGGGATTGCGTTGGCTCCCACCTGATCTACCAGCCTATTTGCCGTTGATGCCCAGCAGCTCCACCTCGAACAGCAGGGTGGCATTGGGCGGGATCACGCCGCCTGCGCCGCGCTCGCCGTAGGCGATCTGGGGTGGGCAGGTGAGCTTGGCTTTGCCGCCCACCTTCATGCGCTGCACACCTTCGGTCCAGCAGGCAATCACGCGGCCCAGCGGAAACTCGATCGGCTCGCCACGCTTGTAGGAGCTGTCGAACTCCTTGCCATCGGGCAGGGTGCCGCGGTAGTGCACCTTCACCGTGTCGCTGGCCTTGGGGCTGGCGCCCGTGCCGACCTTGAGTGCGCGGTAGACCAGGCCGGTGCTGCTGAGCACGGCGCCTTCTTCTTTGGCGGCTGCGGTGGTGGTGGCGTTTTGGGCCCCGCTGCAGGTGCTGGCGAAGACCAGGGTGAGGGCGGCAATGCGCGAGAGGTAATGCATGGAGTTGTGTTTGGAAAAAAAGGAAGTCGAATTGTCGCAGTCACCTGGCCGTGGTTCAATTGGGTCATGCCTGCGTTTTTCGATTCTGGTTCCATCACACCCCAGTACCACGGCATGGGGCCCGTGGCGCACACGCTCTCGGAGCAGTTGCGCGCGGTTCACGGCCTGATCGGTTCCCGCTACCCGTTTATCGACCGGGTGGCCGTGGTGCTCTACGACCCTGCCACCGATTTGCTCAAGACCTTTGTCAGCAGCAACAAAGACGACACCATGCTCAAACAGTACGAGGTGCCGCTGAGCGACGTGCCCTCGCTGGCGGAGTTGGCCCGTACGCGCCAGCGGCGCTTGGTCGGAGACATTGCAGAAACCTTCCGCTCCAACAGCCAGCACACCCGCTGGCTCAAGGCACAGGACTACCGCTCCAGCTACACCACGCCGGTGTACCAGGATGGGGCCCTGGCAGCTTTCCTGTTTTACGACTCCAAGCAAGCCCAGGTGTTTGACGAGGATGCTGCGCAGTTTCTGGACACTTTTTCTGACCTGATTGCCCAGCTCTACCTGCTGCAAAAACGCCTGGTGCATGGCCTGGTGGGCACCATCCAGGTGGCGGTGGACTTGGCGCGCATTCGCGACTTTGAGACAGGCCAGCACCTCGAGCGCATTGCCTACTATTCGCGCATCATGGCGCGGGCCCTGGCCGAGCAGCATGGCCTGACGGACGAGTACATCGAATACCTGCAGCTCTTCGCCCCCCTGCACGACATTGGCAAGGTCGGCATCCCCGACCACATCCTGCTCAAGCCGGGGCGGCTGGATGCTGCGGAGTACGAGGTGATGAAGCGCCACGTCACGATAGGCGAAGGCATCATCGAGCGCATTGGGAACGACATGGGGGTGCACGAGAGCCTGCCCACCCGCATCATGCGCAACATCGTGGCGACCCACCACGAGCGAGGCGACGGCTCGGGCTACCCGCGCGGGCTGACCATGGCCAACATCCCCCTCGAAGGCCGCATCGTGGCCGTGGCCGATGTGTATGACGCGCTGACCAACCGGCGCGCCTACAAAGAGTCGTGGGACGATGCGGCCGTAGCCCGGGAGCTGCAGCGCGAAGTGGACGCCGGCCAGTTGGACGGTGACTGTGTCGCCGCCCTGATGGCCGCCCGCGAGGCGCGTATTGCCATCAAGCTGCGGTTTGCCGACCAGCACGCGCCCTGAGCGGGGCGCGCGCGGTCACCTTGCGCATGAATTGCTACCAATTTGGTAGCTAGTCGCGCAATATCCATAAGGGTTTGAGGTCAATTTGGCCATCAAACCCCGCTGTGTCACACCAGCAAGGCATTCACCCGCTTGACATACGCTGCCGGGTCCGCCGGCAGGCCGCCTTCGGCCAGCAAGGCCTGGTCGAACAGAATGTGGGCCAGGTCGTGGAAGTGGACGCTGCCGTCCAGCTTTTTCACCAACGCGTGGTCGGCGTTCACTTCCAGCACGGGCTTCAGCTCGGGCGCGGCCTGGCCGGCTTGTTTGAGCATGCGGGCCAGCTGGGTGCTCATGCCGTCGTCTTGCACCACCAGGCAGGCGGGGCTGTCCACCAGGCGGGTGGTCACACGCACGTCGTCGGCCTTGTCCTTCAGCGCTTCCTTGAGCTTGGCCAGCAGGGGCTTGAAGGTTTCGGCAGCTTCCTCGGCGGCTTTCTTCTCGGCTTCGTCTTGCAGCTTGCCCAGATCCACTGCGCCCTTGGCGACGGACTGCATCGGGGTGCCGTCAAAGTCGTGCAGGTAGTTCAGCGCCCACTCGTCCACGCGGTCGGTCATCAAGAGCACTTCGATGCCCTTCTTCTTGAACACTTCGAGTTGCGGGCTGTTTTTGGCCGCAGCCAGGGTGTCGGCCGTGATGTAGTAGATGGCCTCCTGGCCTTCCTTCATGCGCGCCTTGTAGTCGGCCAGTGACACGCTCACGCTGTCCGTGGTGCTGGAGGCAAAGCGCAGCAGTTTGGAGATGCGGTCCTTGTTGGCAAAGTCTTCGCCCAGGCCTTCCTTCAAGACCGCACCAAACTCGGCGTAGAACTTGGTGTATTTGCCGGCGTTGGCTTCCTGCTCCGCTTTTTCTTCCGCGCTCGGCACATCGGTCACACCGTTCGCACCAGCGTCTGGCACTTTGTCGTTTTTGGCCAGGGTTTCCAGCATGGAGAGCACGCGTTTGGTGTTGCCCTCGCGGATGGCCTTCACGTCGCGGCTTTCCTGCAGCAGTTCGCGGCTCACGTTCAGGGGCAGGTCGGCACTGTCGACCACCCCCTTGATGAAGCGCATATAGCTGGGCAGCAGGGCTTCTGCATCGTCCATGATGAAGACACGTTTCACGTACAACTTCAGGCCGCCCTTGCGGTCGCGGTTCCACAGGTCCATGGGCGCTTTGCCGGGGATGTAGAGCAACTGGGTGTATTCGGTGCTGCCTTCCACGCGGTTGTGGGTGTGGGCCAGCGGCGCCTCAAAGTCGTGGCTGATCTGTTTGTAGAAGTCGTCGTACTGTTCCTGGGTCACGTCCTTTTTGGCACGGCTCCAGATGGCGTTGGCCTTGTTGACGGTCTCCCACTCGCCGGTCTTGACCATGGCGCCGGGTTGGCGGCCACCGTTGTCGTCGCCGGGCACCAGCAGCTCGCCGTCTTTCCACTCTTCCTTTTCCATCTGGATGGGCAGGCTGATGTGGTCGGAGTACTTGTTGATGATGCCCTTGACCTTCCAGGCCTGAGCGTAGTCCTGCGCGTCGTCGCGCAGGTGCAGGATCACGCTGGTACCGCGCGCTTCGCGGGTGATGCTTTCCACCTCAAACGCACCACCACCGCTGGCACCGCCGTCGCTGACCCAGCGCACGGCTTGGTCGGCGGGCAGGCCGGCACGGCGTGATTCCACGGTGATCTTGTCGGCCACGATGAAGCCGGAGTAAAAGCCCACACCAAACTGGCCGATGAGCTGCGAATCAGCCTTCTGGTCACCGCTGAGCTTGCTCACAAAGTCCTTGGTACCGCTCTTGGCGATGGTGCCCAGGTTGTCGATGGCTTCCTGTTGCGACAGGCCAATGCCGTTGTCGGTGATGGTCAGCGTCTTGGCATCCTTGTCGAAGGTGACCTTCACCTTCAGCTCGGCGTCGTTCTCGTACAGGCCGCTGTTGTTGATGGCCTCAAAGCGCAGCTTGTCGCAAGCGTCCGACGCGTTGGAGATCAGCTCGCGCAAGAAAATCTCTTTGTTGGAGTACAGCGAGTGGGTCACCAGGTGCAGCAGCTGGGCTACTTCGGCCTGGAAATTCATGGTTTGCTTGGTCATAGATAGGTCTCTGAGTCTCAATAAAACGGTTCGCGCGCCCCAAGCTGCTGGCCTGTAGCGCGGGCAACCCGCAATTATGGGCGAGGGGCCGGGTTTCAAGATGGCGGGTGTTTTGGCTACAGTGGGGCCATGCAGACCACCAGCGCCATCGCCCAGCTGCCCAACCTGGGCCCCAAGTCCCGGCAGATGCTGGCGCTGGACGATTGGGAGCGTGCGGCCCGGGGCGGCCAGGGCGACCCTGTCCAGGGGATATGCCAGCCGCCCCTTCCCCCGCGCGGGCGTTAGCGCTACATTGCAAGAAAAGTCTCCAGGGAAGTGAGCAACGCGATGAAACCGGACCAGCCAGTACCGCCCCACGACAAGCGGGCGGCCACCTCCACCCCGGCCAGCAGGCCTTTTGACAGCTTGCTGGACCCTTTGCCCGTGCCTGATGTGTCGGAGAGCGATACCGATACGGCCTGGGGCCTGTGGGAAGCCAGTGTGGGCGGGCTGCTGCAAGAGGGCAAGGCGCCGCCAGAGACACCACCCCCCCACGGTTTTGAACCCACCCAACCCGCGGGTCTGGATGGGGAACCCCTGCCCAAGAGCAAGGCTTAGCCGGCTACCTCGCCCGGCGCCAGCCAGGCCAGCAGCTGCGCCGTCACCTCGGGGCGGTGCAGCAATTCCATGTGGTTCATCTTGTAGGCGATGCACTGGCTGGGCTTGGCAAACACCAGGGTGCGTTTTGCCTCGTCGTGCAGGCCCAGCGCACTGCGCAGCGGCACCAGCCCATCGCCCAGCAGCCGGTCGGCCAGGGCGCCGCGCTGGCTGGCGGTGGTGGCGGCCACGGTGTAGCAGGCCACGCCTTCAGGCAATGGCACGGGCAGGCGGCGGTCCGGCCCCTTGTGGAAGCGGTTGCGGCCCTGCCAGTCCTCTGGGCTGACACAGCCGTAACGCAGGTCGGTGATGCCGGCGCTGCGCAGCTGGCCCAGTTTGGCAAAGGGGCGCGAGTAAGGCGTGGCGCCCAGGATCACATCGACCCAGTTGCCAGCGCGCTCCAGTGGTGCGCCGTGGTGGGGCGTGCCCAGAAAGACGATGTTCTTCAACACCTGCAACCACGCAGGGTTGGCCGCGCGCGCCTGCTGCACCGCGCTGCGGGTTACTAGGCCACCCATGCTGTGCGCCAGCACGGTGATGTCGGTCACCGGCACCGGCCAGTGCGCCACCAGTTGCTCCAGCTCGGCGGCCAGTGCGGCGCCGTTGTCCGAGGTGTGTAGGCCCGTGTTGTAGCGCACATAGACCGGGGTGTAGCCCACTGCGGCCAGGGCGTGGGCATGGCTGCGCACTTCACCGGTGGCCGTGGTGTGTGTCCACTGCAGGTCGTTCATGCACAGGCCGTGAATGGTGATGAGCAGCTTGCCGCCTACAGTGGCGGCTGCGGGCAAGGTGTCAGGCCGGGCCCAGTCCAGCCTGTGGCCCGCGTGGCGCAGCTGCAGGTGCGTGGCCAGCGGGTTGCCGCTGGCGGCCAGGCGGTCGCCCAGCACGCCGTTCAGGGCGGCCAACACGGCCTCGCGCTGTGGGGTGTCGGGTAAAGCGGTATCGGCCGCGTCCAGCAGGGGCTGCAGCTTGCCCAAGATCGCCTCGGCACCACTGCCCACCAGTTGCGTCACGCCTTGCACGGTTTGGTAAATCAGGCCGGTCAGGCCGCGCGTGGTGCCTGCCGTCTTGCCGCCTGGCACGCCCATGCTGCCCCAGACCGACTGGTGCACCCCTTCGGCCATGCGGGCCACGCCGCGCGTGGCCTGGGTGGCCAGTTGCACCACGCCACGCAGGTCGGAGGTGCGGAAGTGCTGCAAGGCCTTGGGCCGCGGGGGCAGGGGCATGGAGGCCTTTTGAACGGCGTTAGAACTTTTCGTGTGGCTGCAGGTAGCGCCACTGGCCCACGGGCAGGTTGCCCAGCATGACCTTGCCTACGCGCACGCGCTTGAGGCCCACCACGCGCAGGCCCACCAGTTCGCACATGCGGCGGATCTGGCGCTTCTTGCCCTCGGTCAGCACAAAGCGCAGCTGCTCGGGGTTTTGCCATTCCACCTTGGCGGGTTTCAGGGCCTGGTCGTCCAGGCGCAGGCCGTGGCGCAGCAGCTTGAGTTTTTCAGGCGGGAACACGCTTTGCACGTCGGTGCCCACCGGGTCGTCATCGTCGATGCGGCTGAGCTGCTGCACCTTGCCGCCGTATGTCGCAGCAGGCGAGTTGGCCGCCGCGCTGTTGGCCACGCCGGTGTAGACCACGCGCACCAAATACTCTTTCTCCATCACCGAGTCTTCGCCAATCAGCTGGCGCGCCACGCGGCCGTCCTGCGTCAGCACCAAGAGGCCGGTGGAGTCAATGTCCAGCCGGCCAGCGGGCACCAGGCTCTTGAGCTGGCTGCCGTGGAAGAAGAAGCGCGCGTTGTCCTCGGCCCAGCGGTTTTGCGGCTGGATCAGGGTGATGGCGGGCTCGTGGCCGTCTTCGGCCTGGCCGCTGACGATGCCAATGGGCTTGTTCAGCAAAATGGTGACCTGGTTGGCCTGCTGGCCCTGGGCCTGTTTGTCGATCTCGATGCGCACGCCGGGCAGCACCTGCATGCCCATCTCGGCCACCTTGCCGTCCACTTTCACCCAGCCCTTGCCAATCCACTCGTCGGCCTCGCGGCGCGAGGCCATGCCCAGCTCGGCCATGCGTTTGTTCAGGCGCACGGTGCCACCCGCGCCCTGGGCGGCCGTATTGGTCTGGCCGGCGGGAATGGCGCGGTTGCCGGGGGCCTTGTTGGCGGGGGGCGGCGCGCGGCGCACACCCGCCGGGCTGTTGGCGGCGCTAGGCGGTGCCGGTGCACGGCGCAAGGTAGGGCGGGGGGGCTGGTCGGTCATGGTGAATTTGCTATTGTTTTAGGAGCTGCTTGCGCATATTTTACGCGGGCTAGGTGCCTATCGGGGCGTCTTGGCTTTGAGCAGGCGCGGAATGTTGTCCTCAATCCAATCGGTCAGCAGGCGCACCTTTTCGGCAGCTTCGCGCCCTAGCGGGGTGAGGCTGTATTCCACATGCGGCGGCACAACTTCGTAGGCAGTGCGGTTCACCAGGCCATCGCCTTCCAGGCTCTGCAGCGTCTGGATCAGCATGCGCTCGCTCACGCCATTGATCTTGCGCCGCAACTCACCAAAGCGCAGCGTGCCGGACTCCAGCGCGATCAGTGCAAGAACCCCCCAGCGGCTGGTGATGTTTTGAAGTACCTCCCGGGAAGGGCAGGCTGCAGCCAGGACATCGCCTCGCTGGAATTTTGCGGCAATTCCCATCCTGTGGCTCCTTTAGAACACTGCCTGGATTGTAGGGAGGTGCCGGGTTTTACGCGGTGCGATGACACTTACTATTTTGTAGGTACTTGCATAAAGTAAGCGACAAACCTACATTCCATCGCAGCCCGGGCGTTGTACTGCCCGGTCCGCCAACTTTGAAAGGATTTGAATGAAAACAACCCTACTGGCAGGCCTTGTGGCCGCCGCCTGCGCGCTGCCGGCCCTGGCACAGGAGGCCGTGCGTGGCTCCCGCAACGCCGATGCACTGTTCACCAGCGCTGACCCCAAGCTGCACGCCAACAAGCAGGTGGCCTACCACATCGTCAAGGATTTGCTGGAAGCCAACCACTGGGAACTGGCTGAGCGCTACATCGACAAGGACTACATCCAGCACAACCCCAATGCGCGCAACGGACGCGATGCCGTGGTGTATTTCTTCACCCAGGTACTCAAGGTGCAACCCAAGCCCATTCCCGAGAAACTGAGCCTGCCGGTCGCTGAGGTCATGGCCGAGGGCGATCTGGTGACGGTGATTTACCCGCGCAACGTGGTTGACCCCACGCACCCCAAGGGGGCTTACAGCACGGCCTGGTTTGACACCTGGCGCATCAAGGATGGCAAAGCAGTGGAGCACTGGGACCCGGCGCTGATGAACGAAGCGCCCACCCTGTCCAACTGAGGCGCGCGCCCCATCCACGGTCGCTGCAGGTCGGCAAAAGGCACCTAGGGTAAACCCTACTGTTGAACGCAACAGTAGGCGCTTGGCGAGGCAATCCGTATCGTCGCGCCCTGTTTTTGTACTCTCCAAAGGCCTTTCTGCCATGTCCGCGACCGTTGTGCGCAAGCCGCTTTACCAATCCCTCTATGTCCAGGTGCTGTTTGCCGTCACGGTAGGCGTGTTGCTCGGCCATTTTTACCCCCAGCTCGGTACCGATATGAAGCCGCTGGGGGATGCCTTCATCAAGCTCATCAAGATGATCATCGCGCCCATCATCTTCTGCACCGTGGTGGTGGGCATCGCCGGCATGGAAGACATGAAGAAAGTCGGCAAGACCGGCGGCCTGGCGCTGCTGTACTTCGAAGTGGTGTCCACGCTGGCGCTGGTGATCGGCCTGCTGGTGGTCAACTTCATCCAGCCCGGATCGGGCATGCACGTGGACGCCGCCACGCTGGACACCAAGGCCATCGCGGCCTACACCGAGCCCGGCAAGATGAAGGGCACGGTGGACTTTCTGCTGGGCGTGATCCCGACCTCGGTGGTGGACGCCTTCGCCAAGGGCGACATCTTGCAGGTGCTGCTGTTCTCGGTGCTGTTCGGGTTTGCGCTGCACAAGTTTGGCGGCCGCGGCACCATGGTGTTTGACTTCATCGAGAAGTCCTCCCACGTGCTGTTCGACATTGTGGGCATCATCATGAAGGTGGCCCCCATCGGTGCGTTTGGCGCCATGGCCTTCACCATCGGCAAGTACGGCATCGACTCGCTGTTCTCGCTCGGCAAGCTCATGGGCACCTTCTACCTGACCTGCCTGATCTTCGTGTTCGGCGTGCTGGGCCTGATCGCCAAGCTGCATGGCTTCAGCGTGTTCAAGTTTGTGCGCTACATCAAGGAAGAGCTGCTCATCGTGCTGGGCACTTCGTCGTCCGAGTCAGTGTTGCCCCGCATGATGGAAAAACTGGAGAACCTGGGCGCCCGCAAATCGGTGGTGGGTCTGGTCATTCCGACCGGGTATTCGTTCAACCTGGACGGCACCTCCATCTACCTCACCATGGCCGCGGTGTTCATCGCCCAGGCCACCGACACGCCCATGACCCTGGTGCAGCAGCTCACGCTGCTGGCCGTGTTGCTGCTCACCTCCAAGGGCGCGGCGGGCATCACCGGCAGCGGCTTTATCGTACTGGCGGCCACACTGTCGGCCGTGGGCGGCGTGCCCGTGGCGGGCCTGGCACTCATCCTGGGCATTGACCGCTTCATGAGTGAAGCACGCGCCCTGACCAATCTGGTGGGCAATGGCGTGGCCACCCTGGTGGTGGCCAAGTGGACCGGCGACCTGGACATGCAGCGCCTGCAGGCCGGCCTGGAGCACCCCACGCAGCAAGAAGCCCAAGCGCCCGAGGAAATTCTGGACCAGCACGTGGAACACATGGCCGTTCGCCCCAGCAAGGGCTGAGAGCATTCGCCCACTAGTTGCGCGCGTCAAGGGTCTCGAAAATCCTTGACGCTGCATCTGGGGCGCTCACGGTCGCCGAATCGATGACCAGTCGATGGCTCGACCACGGTTCGTACTCACGTTGTTGAACTTCAGCCCACGTTGGCAGTGTGTGCCCCGGGATGTCTGCCTTGCGGTTCTCCACACGCCTTTGATGTTCGCTTATGTCCGAACACACAACTTCCACTTCGACGATGTGTGAGTTAGCACTTTCAGCAATCGCACGCCAAGTTTCTCGGATAGAGGTCAGCGGGTTCACGGCATCTGCCACAACGGTTCCCCCCAAGCAGAGATTGGCCTTGGCCATTTGGTAGGCCACAAGGTAGCCCAATGCCCCCACCCCATGCTGTGTGTGCAAGGCAGACAAGATGGCTTGTTCAATGGTGTCGATCCGAACATAGGCAGCGCGACACCGGCGCGCCAGGATCTGGGCGATGGTCGTTTTGCCCGTGCCCGGCAGACCGCTAAAGATGATTAACATGCGCGTGATTCTGCCCCAGCGGCTCTGTCGAGGGTGTCTGCACATGCCACCCCGCCAGCCGCATGAAAGTGGCCATGTGTGTGTCAAGTCGCTATAAAAATAGTAGCTGATTGCGCAATTTCCACGAGGGCTAGGTCGTGATTTGGCGTGTAAACACCCGCGACCGCAGTGCCTGCAGATCCAGCACCCGCAGCCCGCCGTATTCCACCCGAATGAAGGCCTGGGCCTCCAGCGCGTTCAGCGCCTCGTTCACGCGTTGGCGCGACAGGCCCACCAGGTAGGCCAGCTCCTGTTGGGTGATGCGCAGCACCTCGCCCACGCCGGGGTAGAGCACAGGGTTGAACAGGGAGGCCAGGCTGCGCGCCACGCGGATGTCGGGGTTGGTCATGCGGTCGATCTCGCGCGCGGCGATGAACTGGCCCAGGCGTTCGTTGAGCTGGTTCATCACAAAGCGGTTGAAACCAATCGAGTGGTCCAGCAGCCAGTGGAAAGTGTCCACATGCAGGCCCGCCACCAGGCTCTTGCGCAGCGCCTGGATGTTGTAGCGGTAGGTCTCGCGCTTGAGCGCCGTGCCCTCGCCAAACCAGCCGCCCGGTGGCACGCCGGTAAAGGTCATGGTTTGGCCCTCGGCGTTGTCGGTGCTCATCTTCAGCAGGCCGTCCACCACACCAAACCAATAGGTCACCGGGCGGCCCATGCGGCACAGGTATTCGCCCGGTGCCGCCTCGGCAATGCGCAGGTCGTCCACGGCGCGCTGGCGTTCGTCAGGCAGCAGCACTTGCAGCCATGGGATGGCCGCCAATTCGACGTCGGTGAGCGGACGGCGGCGCTGGTGCAGGCTGGAGTCGGTGCTCATGGGCGGGCCTTGTAAGTTGCCAATAAGTGAAGGGAAAACACCTACCGAGAAATGCACAAATTGTCGTCCAAACGACAACTTGGCGTCAAATGCAGTCCTACCATTCGCCCCATACCAAAAGCCCCTTGGCGCATGCCGGGGGCCATAACGAGGTGACACGCAATGGGTACGCACACGACATTTCCGCAGCTGCTGCTGCAGCACGCCAGCCAGCGCCCGCAGGCGCCGGCCATGCGTGAAAAGGAATACGGCATCTGGCAGGCGCTGACCTGGGCCGAGCTGGCGCAGATGGTGGAGCACATCGCAGCCGGTCTGCACCAGGCTGGTCTGCAACGGCATGACCACATGGTGGTGGTGGGCGCGAACCGGCCCCGCCTGTACGCCACCATGCTGGCTGCGCAGAGCCTGGGGGCCATTCCCATCCCGCTGTACCAGGATGCCGCGGCACCCGAGTGTGTGTTCCCCATCAACAATGCCGAGGTGCGCTTCGCCTTTGCCGAAGACCAGGAGCAGGTAGACAAGCTGCTGGAAGTACGTGAGCAGTGCCCGCAGCTGGCCCACATTTACTTTGATGACCCGCGTGGCCTGCGCAACTACGACGAGCCCGGCCTGGCGGCCATGGACGAGCTGCAGGCGGCGGGCAAGGCGTTTGCAGCATTGCATGTGGACTTCTTCAAGGCGGAGATCGCGAAGATCACGCACACCGATGTGGCGGCCATGTTTTTCACCTCCGGCACCACGGGCAACCCCAAGGGCGTGGTGCATACGCACGATTCCTTGTTGAACCGCGCCCGCGCCGGTGCCACGTTTGACCGCCTCACCAGTGACGAAGACGTGCTGGCCTACATGCCACCGGCCTGGATCGGGCAGAACATCTTCAGCTACGCCCAGTGGCTGTCGTGCGGCTACGTGGTGAACTGCCCCGAAAGCAGCGCCACCGCCAGCATCGACCTGAAGGAAATTGGTCCCACCTACTACTTCGCGCCGCCGCGCGTGTTCGAGGGCATGCTCACCACGGTGATGATTCGCATGGAGGACGCGGGTGCCCTCAAGCGCAACATGTTCCATTACTTCATGGGCGTGGCCAAGAAGGTGGGCCCGGCGCTGATGGACGGTTTGCCGGTGTCCACCACGGACCGCGCCTTGTATGCGCTGGGCAATGTGCTGGTCTACGGCCCACTGCGCAACACGCTGGGCTTCAGCCGCGTGCGGGTGGCCTACACGGCGGGCGAGGCGATTGGTCCGGACCTGTTCACCTTCTACCGCTCCATCGGCATCAACCTCAAACAGCTCTACGGTTCCACCGAGACTGCGGTGTTTGTCTGCCTGCAGCCCGACAACCAGGCGCGTGCCGACACGGTGGGCGTGCCCTGCGAGGGCGTGGAGATCAAGGTGGCCGACAACGGCGAGATTCTGGTCAAGTCGCCCGGCCTCCTGAAGGAGTACTACAAGAACCCCGCCGCCACGGCCGAGGTGCTGACCGCCGACGGCTGGTACCACACCAGTGATGCTGGCTTCATTGACGCGCACGGGCACCTCAAGATCATCGACCGCGTGAAGGACGTAGGCCGCATCCAGGGCGGGACCTTCGATGCCGCCATGTTTGCGCCCAAGTATGTGGAGAACAAACTCAAGTTCTTCCAGCACATCAAGGAGGTGGTGGCCTATGGCGATGGCCGCGAGCAGGTGTGTGTGCTCATCAACATCGACTTTGAGGCGGTGGGCAACTGGGCCGAACGCCGTAACCTGCCCTACGCCGGCTACACCGACCTGGCGCAAAAGCCCGAGGTCTACCAGCTCATCAAGGAATGTGTGGAGAAGGTGAATGCCGACCTGAGCGCGGACGCACTGCTGGCCGGCAGCCAGGTGAGCCGCTTCCTGGTGTTGCACAAGGAGCTGGACGCGGACGACGGTGAGCTGACGCGGACCAACAAGGTGCGCCGCGGCTTTATTGCCGACAAATACAACGTGCTGGTGGACGCCCTGTATGGCGGCAAGACCAGCCAGTTCATTGAAACCCAGGTCAAGTTTGAAGACGGGCGTACCGGTAGCGTGAGCGCCACGCTGCGCATTGAAGACGCCAAGACCTTTGCCGCTGTGAAGGCCGCTGCATGACATCCAAAAAGATCGGTGACGTCATTCTGGACGTCAAGAACATCTCCCTGCGTTTTGGTGGCGTCAAGGCGCTGACCGACATCAGCTTTGATGTGCGTGAGCACGAGATCCGCGCCATCATCGGGCCCAACGGCGCGGGCAAGAGTTCGATGCTGAACTGCATCAACGGCGTGTATGCACCGCAGGACGGGGCCATCACCTTCCGGGGCCAAGCCTTCAAGTACATGAACAGCCACCAGGTGGCCACCATGGGCATAGGTCGCACCTTCCAGAACCTGGCCTTGTTCAAGGGCATGAGTGTGCTGGACAACATCATGTCCGGGCGCAACCTCAAGATCAAAAGCAACATCCTGTTGCAGGCACTGCGCATCGGCCCGGCCGAACGCGAAGAGATTGCGCACCGCGAGGCCGTGGAACGCATCATTGATTTCCTGGAGATCCAGGCCTACCGCAAGACACCCGTGGGCCAGTTGCCCTACGGCCTGCAAAAGCGGGTAGACCTGGGGCGCGCGCTGGCCATGGAGCCGCAGGTGCTGTTGCTGGACGAACCCATGGCGGGCATGAACGTGGAGGAGAAGCAGGACATGTGCCGCTTTGTGCTCGACGTGAACGACGAGTTTGGCACCACGGTGGTGTTGATCGAACACGACATGGGCGTGGTGATGGACATCAGCGACCGCGTGGTGGTGCTGGACTACGGGAAAAAGATTGGCGACGGCACACCCGATGAAGTGCGCAACAACCCCGACGTGATCAGCGCCTACCTCGGCACCTCGCACTAAGGACATACCAAGATGGCATTTTTTCTTGAAACCTTGCTCGGCGGCCTGATGGCCGGCATGTTGTATTCGCTGGTGGCGCTGGGCTTTGTGCTGATCTTCAAGGCCTCGGGCGTGTTCAACTTTGCCCAGGGCGCCATGGTGCTGTTTGCGGCATTGGCCATGGCGCGCTTTGCGGAGTGGATTCCCTTGCACCTGGGTATCACCAACCCCGTGGCCGCCAACGTACTGGCATTTGTGGGCGCGGGCGTGGTGATGTTTGTGGTCGCCTGGATCATCGAGCGCCTGGTGTTGCGCCATCTGGTGAACCAGGAGGGCACTACGCTGTTGATGGCCACGCTGGGCATCACCTACTTCATGGAAGGCCTGGGGCAAACCATTTTTGGCAGCAGTATTTACAAGATCGACATTGGCATGCCCAAAGATCCGGTGATGATTTTGGAGAGCACCTTTGAAGGCGGCATCCTGATCAACAAGGAAGACTTCTATGCCGCGCTGATTGCCGCCGCGCTGGTCGCGCTGCTCAGTGTCTTCTTCCAAAAGACGGCCACCGGCCGTGCCTTGCGGGCGGTGGCTGACGACCACCAAGCCGCGCAATCCATCGGCATTCCGCTGAACCGCATCTGGGTCATCGTCTGGTGTGTGGCCGGTGTGGTGGCGCTGGTGGCCGGCATGATTTGGGGCAGCAAGCTGGGGGTGCAGTTCTCGCTGACCACCGTGGCCTTGCGTGCCTTGCCCGTGGTGATCTTGGGGGGGCTGACGTCGGTGCCCGGCGCGATTGTGGGCGGTTTGATCATCGGCGTGGGCGAGAAGCTGTCCGAGGTCTACCTGGGGCCCTATGTGGGCGGCGGCATTGAAATCTGGTTTGCCTATGTACTGGCGCTGGGCTTCCTGCTGATCCGGCCCCAAGGCCTGTTTGGCGAAAAAATAATCGATCGTGTATGACCCCCGTTTTGAACCAACGTTCCCAAGCCATTGCGTGCCCCAAGAGGCAGGGCGACAGTGGGCTTTGCGTAGGTAAAGGAGGAGCCCGCAATGCGGGCGGGGGACACGAAGCAAAGCGCACTGGCGCCCGGGCTGCCAGCTAACAGATTGCGAGAGAAAAAATGTTCTACAGAGAAAACGGCCAATTCAAAACCACCTACCGCGCGGACCAGCAGATCTTTCCCATCGCGCAGGACCGTATCGCCATCCTGGCCATGCTGGTGGTGGGCTTTGCCGCGGTGCCCCTGCTGGCCAGCGACTACATGTTCCGTGCCATCCTGATTCCCTTTCTGATCTTCTCGCTGGCAGCGGTGGGGGTGAACATTCTGGTGGGCTTTTGCGGCCAGATCTCGCTGGGCTCGGGCGCCTTCATGGCGGTGGGGGCGTATGCCGCCTACAACTTCTTTGTGCGCATTGAAGGCATGCCGCTGCTGGTGGCACTGCTCTTGGGCGGCGTGAGTTCCATGGTGTTTGGCATGGTGTTCGGTTTGCCCAGCTTGCGGGTCAAGGGGCTGTATCTGGCCGTGGCCACGCTTGCGGCGCAGTTTTTTGCAGACTGGATGTTCTTGCGCATCCAGTGGTTCACCAACAACTCGCCCTCGGGTTCGGTGTCGGTGTCCAACCTGCAGGTGTTTGGCCTGTCGCTGGAGAGCCCGGTGGCCAAGTACATCTTCTGCCTGAGCCTGCTGGTCATCATTGCGCTACTGGCCAAAAACCTGGTGCGCGGCGCTGTGGGGCGCGAGTGGATGGCCATCCGCGACATGGACGTGGCGGCCGCGGTTATCGGGATCCGTCCCATGTACGCCAAGCTCAGCGCGTTTGCGGTCAGCTCCTTCATCGTGGGCGTGGCCGGTGCCCTGTGGGGCTTCATTTATCTGGGGGCCTGGGAGCCAGCGGCCTTCTCGGTGGACCAGTCGTTCAAGCTGCTGTTCATGGTGATCATCGGCGGCATGGGCTCCATCATGGGCAGTTTTTTTGGCGCGGCCTTCATCGTGGTGCTGCCCATTTTTCTGAGCCAGGTCCTGCCTGTGCTGGCCAGCCTGTTTGGGATTGAGATTTCCACTGCCGGCATCTCGCATGCCGAGCTGATGATTTTTGGCGGCCTGATTGTGTGGTTCCTGATCGTGGAGCCGCATGGCCTGGCCAAGCTCTGGTCTATCGGTAAACAGAAATTGCGTTTGTGGCCTTTCCCTCACTGAGAAGGAAGAGCCAGGTTCCGGGTTCCCTCGTGCTTCAACACTTAATTACAGGAGAGACAAATGAAGCTTTCTAAACTCGTTCTCGCAACCGTCGCGCTGGCCTCCGGGCTGGCGGCTGGCCAGGCCATGGCCCAGGCCAAGGAGCAGTTCATTCCGGTGCTGTCCTACCGCACCGGGCCCTACGCGCCCAACGGTGTGCCATGGGCCAATGGCTATGTGGACTACATCAAGCTCACCAATGCGCGTGGTGGCATCAATGGTGTGAAGTTCAGCTTTGAAGAGTGCGAAACCGGGTACGACACCGCCCGCAGCGTGGAGTGCTACGAGCGCTTGAAGAGCAAGGGTGCGTCCTTTGTGCAGCCGCTGTCCACCGGCGCTACGTTTGCCATTACCGAAAAAGCACCGGCCGACAAAATCCCCGTGGTGACGGTGGGCTATGGCCGCAGCGAAAGCGCGGATGGTTCGGTGTTCAAGTGGAACTTCCCGATTGCCGGCACCTACTGGGTGGCGGCTGACGCCATCATGCAAGCGATCGCCAAGAAAGAAGGCGGCTTTGACAAGCTCAAGGGCAAGAAGCTGGCGCTGGTCTACCACGACAGCCCGTTTGGCAAGGAGCCCATCCCGCTGTTGCAAGAGCGCGCCGCCATGCATGGTTTCAACCTGCAGCTGCTGCCCGTGACTGCCCCCGGCGTGGAGCAGAAAGCCACCTGGTTGCAAGTGCGCCAGAACCGTCCTGACTACGTCGTGCTGTGGGGCTGGGGCGTCATGAACAGCACCGCCATCAAGGAAGCGCAAGCCACTGGCTACCCGCGCGAAAAGATGTATGGCGTGTGGTGGGCCGGTGCCGAGCCGGATGTGAAAGACGTGGCCGACGGTGCCAAGGGCTACAACGCCGTGACCATGCAGCACGGAGCCGAGCCCAACTCCAAGTTGGTAAAGGACGTGATGGCCATGGTCCACGGCAAGGGCCAGGGCACGGGACCCAAAGATGAGGTGGGCCAGGTGCTCTACATGCGTGGCGCCATGAGCGCGATGCTGGCGATTGAAGGTGTGCGCTCTGCCCAAGACCGCTTTGGCAAGGGCAAGGTCATGACCGGCGAGCAAGTGCGCTGGGGCCTGGAAAACCTGAACCTGACCCAGCCCAAGCTGGACGCCCTGGGCTTTGCCGGCGTGATGCGCCCCATCAGCACCTCCTGTGTGGACCACATGGGTGCTTCGTGGGCCCGTATCCACACCTGGGATGGCAAGGCCTGGAAGTTCACCTCGGATTGGCTGCAGGGAGATGAACAAATCATCAAACCCCTGGTCAAGAGCACGGCTGCCAAGTACGCCACCGAGAAGAAGCTGACACCGCGTACCCCTGCAGATTGCCAAAGCTGATGCTTTGGCAATCTTTGGGGATGCGGTGTTACCGCCTGTATTGACGGCACCCTCCCCAACCCCTCCCGCCGAGCGGGAGGGGCAGCGGCCCTCGCGGGCCGCCAATCGACAGCGCTGCGATGCAGCTTTGTCGATTGGTAAAGGCAAACCTATGGAACCGAAAAACATTGTTCTCAACGTGAATGGCATCGAGGTCATTTACAACCACGTCATCTTGGTGCTCAAGGGCGTGTCGCTGCAGGTGCCCGAAGGCGGCATTGTGGCCATCCTGGGGGGCAACGGTGCGGGCAAGACCACCACCTTGCGCGCCGTGTCCAACCTGTTGGCGGGTGAGCGCGGTGCCGTGACCAAGGGCAGCATCGAGCTGCGCGGTGAGCGCATCGAGAACCTGAGCCCGGCCGACCTGGTGCAGCGCGGCGTGGTGCAGGTGATGGAGGGGCGCCACTGCTTTGCCCACCTGACGATTGAAGAAAACCTGCTGACCGGTGGCTACACGCGCAAGAGCAAGGCCGAGGTGGCGGCGAACCTGGAGAAGGTCTACGCCTACTTCCCGCGCCTCAAGACCCGCCGCACTTCGCAGGCGGCCTACACCTCAGGCGGCGAGCAGCAGATGTGCGCGATTGGCCGCGCGCTGATGGCCAACCCCAGCATGGTGCTGCTGGACGAGCCCTCCATGGGCCTGGCGCCGCAGATCGTGGAAGAGGTGTTCGAGATTGTGAAAGACCTCAACGCCAAAGAGCGCGTGACCTTTTTGCTGGCCGAGCAGAACACCAACATGGCCCTCAAGTACGCCGACTACGGCTACATCATGGAAAGCGGCCGAGTGGTGATGGATGGCGCCGCCGAGGACCTGCGCAGCAACGAGGACGTGAAGGAGTTCTACCTGGGCGTGGGCGGGGGCGAGCGCAAGAGCTTCAAGGATGTGAAAAGTTACAAGCGCCGCAAGCGCTGGCTGGCTTGAGTTGCTATGTTTTTAATAGCTGCTTGCGCATATTCCATCGGGGCTAGAGCCCTAAAACACCCTTAAACCCCTCGGCAGCCCACCATGACCAGACCCTACGACGCCCTGGAAACCCGTTCCCCTGCCGAGCGCGAAGCCGCGCTGATGGCCGCCCTGCCCGCGCAAGTGGCGCATGCCCAGCGCCACGCGCCGGCATTTGCCCGCATTCTGGCGGGTGTGGAGGCGTCCCGGGTGGTCGACCGTGCCGCCTTGGCCCGATTGCCGGTGACGCGCAAAACCGAGTTGCAGGGCCTGCAGCAGGCTGCACGCGAGCAGGGGGGCAATGTGTTTGGAGGGTTCAGTGCGCTGGGCTTTGGTGCGGCCATGCCGCGTGTGTTTGCCAGCCCGGGCCCGATCTATGAACCCGAGGGCACCGCACGCGACTACTGGCGCATGGCGCGTGCCATCTATGCCGCGGGTTTTCGGCCCGGGGAGCTGATCCACAACAGTTTCAGTTACCACTTTGTGCCTGCCGGTTCGATGATGGAGACCGGTGCCCATGCGCTGGGCTGCACCGTGTTCCCCGGTGGCACCGGCCAGACCGAGCAGCAGGTGCAGGCCATGCGCGAGTTGCAACCCGCGGGTTACATCGGCACGCCCAGTTTCCTGAAGATCATTCTGGAGAAGGCTGCCGAAATGGGCGTGACCATCCCCAGCGTCACCAAAGCCATGTTTGGCGGCGAGGCGTTTCCACCGTCCTTGCGCGACTGGTTTTTGGCGCACGGCGTGGATGGGTATCAGTGTTACGCCACGGCCGATTTGGGGCTGATTGCCTATGAAACTTCGGCCCGCGAAGGCTTGGTGCTGGACGAAGGCGTGATTGTGGAGATCGTGCGCCCCGGCACCGGCGACCCGGTGGCTGACGGGGAGGTCGGGGAGGTGGTGGTGACCACGCTGGGCGCGGGCTACCCCTTGGTGCGGTTTGGCACGGGCGATTTGTCCGCTGTGCTGGTCGGGGCCTGCCCTACGGGGCGCACCAACACCCGTATCAAAGGCTGGATGGGCCGGGCCGACCAGACCACCAAGGTGCGCGGCATGTTTGTGCACGCCAAGCAGGTGGACGAGATTGCCAAGCGTTTTGCCGAGGTGCTGCGGGCGCGACTGGTGGTGAGTGGAGAGATGGCCAGCGACGCCATGGCCTTGCACATCGAGGTGCAGGGCAACCCGGAGGGGCTGGCCAGCCGGGTGGGCGAGGCCATCCGCGACGTGACCAAGCTGCGCGGTGATGTGGTGCTGGTGGCACCGGGCAGCTTGCCCAATGACGGCAAGGTGATTGAAGACGCGCGCAGCTACCGCTAGGGAACGGGTGCACACTCGTGCCGGGCAAGGGTTTTCCCGAGCTGTTGAACACCACAGTTACCAAGGTCTGCGGGCATCGATAACCTTGGCGCGGCTGATATAGGATTTCGCAGCCCAAGACCCCTGATCGCCAGGTGCTTTTCGCATGACAGCGCGTGCCGGGGCAGGCTAGACTGCACACATTAACCAGGAGACTGACCCATGAAAAAACTGCTCATCGTTGCGGCTGCTCTAGCGGCCATTGGTGCCCACGCACAAAGCTACCCTTCCAAACCGATTTCCATCGTGGTGCCCTTCACTGCAGGCGGACCCACGGACCGTGTGGCCCGTGACCTGGCCGAAGCCATGCGCAAGCCCCTGGGTGGCGTGAGCATCATCATTGACAACGTAGCGGGTGCCGGTAGCTCCATTGGCTCCAACAAGGTGGCCAAGGCTGCGCCTGATGGTTACACCCTGCTGGTGAACCACATCGCCATGGGCACCATGCCATCGTTGCTGCGCAACATGCCGTTCAAGGTCGAGTCGGACTTCGAGTACGTGGGCATGATCAATGACGTGCCCATGACCCTGATCGGACGCCCCACATTGCCCGCCCAGAACTACAAAGACCTGAGCGGCTGGATTGCGCAGAACAAGGGCAAGATCAACTTGGGCAATGCCGGCATTGGCTCCGCCTCCCACCTGTGCGGCCTGTTGTTCCAGAACGCAGTGGCCACCGACATGACCACGGTTCCCTACAAGGGCACGGCTCCGGCCATGACCGACTTGATGGGCGGCCAAATCGACCTGATGTGTGACCAGACCACCAACACCACACAGCAAATCGAAGGCAAGAAGGTCATTGCCTATGCAGTGACTACCTCCAAGCCCCTGACCACGCCCGCACTCAAGAGCCTGCCTACCTTGCAAGAATCGGGTCTGAAGGGTTTTGAAGTCACCATCTGGCATGGCATTTATGCCCCCAAAGGTACGCCGGCCGACGTGCTGGCAAAGTTGAATACAGCCTTGAAGGCCGCGTTGAAGGACCCTGACTTCATCAAGAAACAGGAGGCTTTGGGTGCCGTGGTGGTGACCGACAAGCGCGTGGAGCCCGCAGAGCACAAGAAGTTTGTGGCTGCCGAAATCGCCAAGTGGAGCCCTGTGATCAAGGCCGCTGGCGTGTACGCTGACTAAGCCTGCGTTTTTCTTGCCCCCCAGGGGCTGAGCCAATCGTCTGGTGGTGCCTAGGTGCCCCAGACGATTTCTTTTTGGGCCTGCAGGCTACGACGCAGCATGTCCAGAATCGGCGTGGCGCGCTGGCGCAGCGCAATGCCTGCGGGCGTGCTGTCCTCCTCGCCGTTGGCCTTCGCGTTCAGGGCGGCTTGCGCACGCTGGGCGTCTTCTTCGGCAATGGCGGCCTCCAGGGCGGCTTGGGCGGCTGGCATGTCCTCGGGCAGGAGGATGCCTTTGGCGGGGGCGCCTTCCTCGAACTTGCCCCAGATTTGCAGGATCTGACGGCCATTGGGTTCGAGCATGATGACGTCGCTGGCGACCTTGGATTTGAACTTGTAGAGCATGGCGATGGACTCCGGTTTTGTGGTGCAATGTGCCCACCCTTTTACCCCAAATGCAATTCACCGAGGAGCAGCACCGTGGCAGACCTTCACATTCTTCGAGAACACACCCTGGGCTTGGCCGGTGCTCGCAAGATCGCCTTTGAATGGGCCGAGCAGGTGGAGCAGGAATTTGACATGGCGTGTGTGTACGCCGAAGGCAAGACGGAGGATGAGGTGAGTTTCAAGCGCTCGGGCGTGAACGGCACCCTGCGGGTGACCAAGGATCAGTTTGAACTGGATGCCAAGCTGGGGTTCTTGCTGGGGGCCTTCAAGGACAAGATCGAGGCCGAGATTGTCAAGAACCTGGACCAGTTGCTGGCGCCCAAGGCGACCAAGTCCAAAGTGGGGGCGAAAAAAAAGTAGCATGACGCTACTTTTTTGATAGCTGCTTGCGCAGCATCTGCAGGCGTTGGAGCCTGATTTAGCCCAAAGATTCGATCAGGTCGATGTACTGCTGCATGGCGTCATCGCCGCTGATGCCCTTGAAGCCACTCCATGCGTCCCATTTGGCACGACCCACCATGTCGGCAAAGCCGGGTTTCTTCTCGGTGTTGTCCCCGGCGGTGGCTTGTTTGTAGAGCGCATAGATCTTGAGCAGCGTGCCGTTGTCGGGGCGCTCGCTCAGGTTTTTGGAATTTGCTACGGCGGCTTCAAAAGCGGCTTTCAGGTCGGCCATGGTGTTCTCCATTGATGGTTACCCGCGTATCTTAAGGGGCGTTTTCACTGCAGAATAGGCGCGCACCCCCAACCCCTGTTTAGCGCGGAGATTCCATGGTCACCCGAGTTCTTGCCCAAGATGTTGCCCAGAAGGCCAAACGCCGTGTTGCCGCCACCGTTGCCCCCGTTGGTCCGGTGGCCAAGAAGGCGACCCGCCAGGCCCAGAAAGCCGCACGGGTGGTGCAGAAAAATGTGACCGATGCAGTGGTGGGTTCCCTGGGCTTGCATGGCGAACGCATGAGCAAGGTCGACACCGCCTGGCTGCGCATGGATTCGGCCGCGAACCTGATGATGATTGTGGGCGTGTGGGTGATCCACCCCAAGCTCAAACTGGCCGATCTGCAGCTGCGCATTGAAGAGCGCTTGCTCAAGTACCCGCGCTTTGTGCAGTGCGCTGTGGAAGACGCGGCCGGTGCCACCTGGGTGAAAGATCCGGCCTTCAACATCGGCAACCACCTGGTCACTGAAACCCTGGCCAAAAAGCCTGCGGGCCGCGAGCAGGAGGCCCTGCAAGACCGCTTGGCCCAGTTGACCATGGAGCCGCTGGACAAGCGGCACCCGCTGTGGCAAATCCACTTGGTGGAGGATTACAAGGGTGGCTCGGCCATGATGGTGCGCATTCACCACTGCATTGCCGATGGCATTGCGCTGATCTCGGTCACCCAGTCGCTGGTGGATGGTGGTGCTCCGCCACCCCAGCGCACACCGCGTGAAGCCCGCGCCGATGGGTTGGAGGGGGCAGAGGAATGGATTGCCAATGCCTTGCTCAAGCCCTTTACCAGCATGACCGTGAAGGCGCTGGGCGCGGCGGGTGAGGGGGCTGCCCGGTCCATGGGTTTGCTGATGGAGCCGCAAAAAGGCATGGAGCAGGGCATGCACAACTCGGTGGATGCCGCCAAGATGGCCTACCAGGTGGTCAGTGACCTGGCGTCATTGGCACTGATGCCGGATGACTCACCTACCCGCCTGAAAGGCCTGCCCGGCAACCGCAAACGCGTGGCCTGGTGCCCGCCGATTCCGCTGGAGGAGGTGAAGGCGGTTGGCAAGGCGCTGAACTGCTCCATCAACGACGTGCTGCTGAGCTGCGTGGCGGGCGCGATTGGCGAGTACCTGAAAGAGCAGGGCGAAGTGGTAACGGGCAAGGAGATTCGCGCCATGGTGCCGGTGAACCTGCGCCCCATGGAGCAGGCCTACAAGCTGGGTAACCAATTCGGCCTGGCGCCGCTGGTGCTGCCGATTGGGGTGGACAACCCGGTGGAGCGCGTGTACGAGGTGCGCACCCGTATGCGCGGGCTCAAGGGCAGCATGCAGCCGCTGCTGGCCTTTGGCTTGCTGGCGGTGGCGGGCTTGCTGATCAAACCCGCACAAGACGCCTTGCTCAACCTGTTCTCCAAAAAAACCACGGCCGTGATGACCAATGTGCCGGGGCCACGCGAGAAGCTCAAGATTTGTGGGTCAACCATTGAAGAAACGCTGTTCTGGGTGCCCCAGAGCGGCTCGGTGGGGCTGGGTGTGTCCATCCTGAGCTACGGCGGGGGGGTGCAGTTCGGCGTGGTATCCGATGCCAAGCTGTGCCCGGACCCGCAGAAAATCATTGACCAGTTTGAGCCCGAGTTTGCCAAGCTCTCCATGCTCACCCTGATGCTGCCCTGGGGCGACTGAGCCCCGCCGCGACTCAGGCGCTGAGCTCGGCCTGCACGCGGTCCACGCCCAGGTGCTCCATGGCGTCCATGGGGCGCACGCTGGCGGCTTCTTCATACAGGCGCTGCGCCTCTGCCATGCGTGCGTCGCCGTCCAGCATTAGCAATGCCTTGCCGTATTCGGTGAGCGCGATGGCGGCCTGGGGAATCCTTGCCATGCCTTCGGCAAATAGCTTCATGGCGGTCTCGCGTTTGGCGCCATAGGTGAGTTGTCCAATCAGGGCGCCCACTTTGTCAATCACCTCGGCATGGAAGGCGGCCAGTGCAATGTAGGCGTCTGCGTGCTCGGGTTGCAAGGCCAGTGTGGTCTCGAACGCCGCCTTGACTTTGGCACCCATGCCCTTGGCCAGGGCTTTGGCGACGCTCACGCCCTGGCTGTAGCGCCCCAGCGCGTAGCCATGCAGGTAGTGGGCGTTTGCGCAGTCGGGCGCTTGCTGGGACAGCGCCTCGCAGCGCTTGGCCACCTCCATGAACAGGTCCAGGCGCGCTTTTTCGCGAGGTTCCAGATAGTCGGCGTAGATGAGCCGGGCCTTGTTGGCAACGATGGCGCCGGCGATGCCCAGCGCGTCGCCCGCAGCCGCCGCGGCCTGGAATTCGCCCCGGTGGTAAAGCACCCACGCGTTCAGCAGGTGTGGGTCGCTGGGCAGGGGCTCTTGGTCGCCGCGGTGCAGCACCGCCCACTGGGCGCACACCTCCGCGGCATCGAACGGATACTGCTCGGGGTGGGGGAAGGCGCTCCAGCTGCTCATCGTGCGTCAGGGGCTGGTGTAAGCCCCTGCCAGGGCGAGCAGGTGGGTGCGCTGCTGGGTTTCCAGGTAGGGCACCAGCAGGTTGAGTACGTGGTGGGCGCCGCGCATGAGTGCAGCCTGGGCGCTGGCAGGTTCCAGCGCGTTGCGTGGGTCGCGCACGTACTCAAAGCTCAGCCAATAGGTGAGCACCACCACCATGCTGGTGGCGGTGGGTTCCATTTCGCGGGCGTCCATGCGCAAGGCGCCCGAGCGGGCCATGCTCTCCAGCAGGGCGCGGATGGAGCGGGTCTTGTTTTTGAGCACGCCCTGGAAGTGGGTCTCCAGTCTGCGGTTCTTGCTCAGAAGGTCGTTGAGGTCCCGGTACAAAAACCGGTACTGCCAGATCAGCTCGAATAGCGTGTGCATGTAAAACCAGGCGTCCTCCACATCGCGCACGTTGTCGCTGGCGTTCAACACTTCGTTGAGTGAGCGTTCGTAACGGTCAAACAGCGAGTTGATCAGCTCGTCCTTGGCCGGATAGTGGTAGTACAGATTGCCGGGGCTGATGCCGAGTTCGGCCGAAATCAGTGTGGTGGAGACATTCGGTTCGCCAAAACGGTTGAACAGTTCCAGCGTGACTTCCAGAATCCGTTCCGCGGTGCGGCGTGGGGCTTTTTTGACCATGGTGTGCCTTCAGTGCAGAGCTTTGGCGGCTGTGGGAGCGGTGACCAGGTGGCCCAGGTCGTCCATCAGCTCCTGCAGGGTGGCAATGGCACGGCCCAACTCGGTGGGGGCCTTTTGGGGTTGGCACAGGTGGCGTTTGGGGTCATCGAGCGCCTGGTGATTGAGACTGATGCCGTGGCGCGCCAACTTGGCCGACAGCCCCGTCTTGCGCGAGCGCAGCATCTGGCGCGTCTGTTGGTAGGCATGTTCTGCCAGATGGCGGCGCTGGGCATAACTGAAGGTGTTGGCCAAATACAGCTCCGGATCGCGGTGGTCGGGTTCGATCCAGATGATGTCGGTATGGGGATAGGCGTGCTCGTAGTGCTTCATGCCCAGCTCCATGCGGGAATGGATCATGGAGCGGAAGGTCTGGCTCAGGACTGCAGGCAGGCCGCCATCCACGATGCGCGGAATCTTGCGCTTCTCGGGCGGGAGTCCGCGTCGCATCACTTTGTCCACCTGAGGGGCCGTGGCATCAAAAGGCACCAAGGGGTTGAGGCAGATCATCAGGTCTACCCCTTCCTCCAATGCGACCGAGGCGTGCATGGTTTTCTTGAGTGCGCCGTCCACGTAGTACTGGTCGTCAATTTCGACTGGGGGAAATAGCCCAGGCAAAGCGGAGCTGGCCTGCACGGCCTGGGAGATGGGGATGTGGTCAAAGCCCGGGCGCCCGAACGGGGCGGCTTCACCACTGTCCAGATTGGTGGCCACCAGCGTGAGCTGGGTCTTGAGTTGGCGAAAGTCGTTGGTGCGGCCCTTTTGGCTGAACAGGCGTGCCAACTGGGTATTCACCTGTGCGTTGGAAAACACACCCGTGGGCAGACCGGGGCTCAGGCGTTCCAGCGCCCGTAGCAGGGAGCTGCGGCCACTGAGCACTTGCCAGGCCACTTGCAGTGCCAAACCCGGCAGCATGATGCCGCGGCGGGCAAATTCACCGTAGGCTGGCTCCATGAGCCAGGAGGGGTCAAAGGTGTCGGACGGTGTGCTGTCGTTTTCGATGAAGGAGGCGCACATGGACCGCGGTGTCATGCCATTGGCCAAAGCGGCGGCAATAAAGCCGCCTGCCGAGACGCCGATGTAGTGATGCAGCCGGGTGAAGTCTAGGCCTTGCAGCGATTCCTCCAGTGCACACATGGCACCAACCTCGTAAATCGCCCCCAAAGGACCACCCCCTGCCAATGCCAGCGCTATCTTGGGGGATGTGTTTTTTTCAACGGTCATGGTCTGAAAGTGTAGATGCGAGTGCACTCAGTTTTTGTTGCGTTGCAGCAGTGTTTGTCGCGCAAAAAAAAGGGCGCCGAAGCGCCCTGGTGTTTGCGCGGTCAGCGCGGCACATCAAGCCTGCGTGGCCGGTGCGTCTGCGGCGCTGGGCGCTACCGGCTTGGCGACGGGCGCTGCGCGTTTGCTCGCTGCCTTTTTGGCAGGGGCGGCTGTCTTCTTGGTTGTGGCCTTCACAGCCTTTTTTGCGGCAGCGGGGGCCGCCTTTTTGGCCGCTGGTTTCTTGGCGGGTTGGGCCGCGGGGGCTTTGGCGGCAACGGGCGCCTTGGGGGACAGCTTTTGCACGGCCTTGTTCAGTTCGTCAATGCGGGCAATCAGGGCGGCAACGTCCTTGGCAGAGGGGACGCCCAGCTTGTTCAGGGCCTTGGCCACGCGTTCTTCAAAGATGTTTTCCAGCTTGTCCCACTGGCCGGAGGCCTTGGTGGAAATGTCGGTGGCCATGGTGGACATTTTGGAGGTGGCCTCCGAAATCTTTTCTTCGGCAGCCGCCTGGGTTTTGCGCTGGATGCTTACGCCTTCCTTGACCAGGGATTCAAAGGCCTTGCTGCCTTCTGCTTGTGCGCGGGTGAAGGCCCCCAAGCCGGCTTGCCAGATCTGCTGGGCAGAGTCTTTGACTGAGCCGGAGAGATGGATGCCGGCTGTTTTGGCTTGGGGTTTGTTTTTTTGCAATTTTTTGACCATGGTGGCTCCTGATGGTGGTGGCGAGTGGGTAACTTTAGCCGGGACTCTAAGCGCAGAAGTCCCGGCTGTGTAGGTGTGCCCTACTAACGGTGTGTTTTTGCGGGTTTACGATGAACAAGGCGGCTTGTAAAGTCGGTCAGAATGGTTTGATTCTTTGGAGCATGTATGCAGTACTTTGTGACCGGAGCCACCGGCTTTATTGGCAAGCGTCTTGTAAAAAAACTGCTGGAGCGCAAGGGCGCTGTGGTGCACTTTTTGATTCGCAAGGAGAGTCAGGACAAGGTCGCTGGGCTGCATGAGTTTTGGGGGCTGAAGGATGCCAAAGGTGCTGCACGCGCGGTGCCGGTTTTTGGGGACCTGACCAGCAAGAAGCTGGGTGTGGCGACCGATGCGGTCAAGACACTGAAAGGCAGCGTCGACCATTTCTACCACCTGGCCGCGGTGTATGACCTGGGTGCTGACGAGGAAAGCCAGATCGCCGTCAACATCGAAGGCACGCGCAACACCATTGACTTTGCCAAGGCGATCGATGCCGGGCATTTCCACCATGTGTCGTCGATTGCTGCCGCGGGCTTGTACGAGGGTGTCTTCCGCGAAGACATGTTTGAAGAGGCCGAGAACTACGACCACCCCTATTTCATGACCAAGCACGAGAGCGAAAAAATCGTGCGCAAAGACTGCAAAGTGCCCTGGTCGGTGTACCGCCCCGCCATGGTGGTGGGCGACAGCCAGACCGGTGAGATGGACAAGATCGACGGTCCTTATTACTTTTTCAAGTTGATCCAGCGCATGCGCCAGTTGCTCCCGCCGTGGATGCCTGCGATTGGCCTGGAGGGCGGACGCATCAACATCGTGCCGGTGGATTTTGTGGTCGATGCGCTGGACACCATCAGCCACAAGGCCGGAATTGCCAAGAAGTGCTACCACCTGGTGGACCCGGTGGGCTACCGCGTGGGTGATGTGCTGGATATCTTCAGCAAAGCGGCCCATGCCCCCAAGATGAATGTGTTTGTGAATGCGGCCTTGCTGGGCTTCATTCCGCGCAGCGTGACCAAGAGCCTGATGGCGCTGGCGCCTGTACGCCGTGTGCGCAATGCCATCATGAAAGACCTGAGTCTGCCCGAAGACATGCTCACGTTTGTGAACTACCCCACGCGTTTTGATTGCCGCGACACCCAGGCCATGCTCAAGGGCAGCGGGGTGGCGTGCCCCAATCTCAAGGATTACGCGTGGCGCCTGTGGGACTATTGGGAGCGTCACCTCGACCCAGATCTGCACATCGACCGCAGCCTGCGCGGTACGGTGGGCGGTAAGGTCGTGCTGATTACCGGCGGATCATCCGGCATTGGCTTGGCGGCTGCACACAAGTTTGCCGAGGCGGGTGCCACGACGATCATTTGCGGCCGCGACGTCGACAAGTTGGAGGAGGCCTGCAAAGAAGCCAAGGCCAAGGGCTACAGCTTTGTGGCGTATCCGGCCGACATCGCTGACATGGCCGATTGCGACCGGTTTGTGCAGCTATTGATTGAGAACCATGGTGGTGTGGACTTCCTGATCAACAACGCCGGCCGCTCCATCCGCCGCGCCATCGAGTCCAGCTACGACCGTTTCCATGACTACGAGCGCACCATGCAGCTCAATTACTTTGGTTGTCTGCGTGTGACCATGGGCTTGCTGCCCGGTATGGTGGCCAAAAAGAAAGGCCATGTGGTCAACATCAGCTCCATCGGCGTGCTGACCAATGCCCCGCGCTTCAGTGCCTATGTGGCTTCCAAGGCCGCACTGGACGCCTGGACTCGCTGCGCCTCCAGCGAATTTGCCGATCAGGGCATCAGCTTCACCACCATCAACATGCCGCTGGTGCGCACGCCCATGATCGCGCCCACGGGCATCTACAACAACGTGCCCACGCTGTCCCCCGAGCAAGCCGCCGACATGGTGGCCGACGCCTGCATCAGCAAGCCCGTTCGCATCGCCACCCGCCTGGGCATCACCGGCCAGGTGCTGCACGCTTTGGTGCCGCGCATCGCCCAGATCGCCATGAACACCAGCTTCCGCATGTTTCCGGATTCATCGGCTGCCAAGGGAGGCAAGCCCGGGGAGAAGCCGAAGTTGTCGGCGGAGGCGATTGCTATGCAGCAGATGATGCGGGGGATTCATTTCTGAGTCAGTGTGCTCGTGTTTAGTACACCATAAAAGTATGATGGCGACTACGCCTCGCGCATAGCTTTGCGTGGGGCAGCCCACGCACTACTGCTTTTTACATTGTCGATCGCGCTGAATTGACAGGCCACGCATTGTTAAGGTGCGCTGCGACTAAAATTAAGCTTCGGGAAATATCATGCTCAATAATTTATCAATCCTAATCACTGGTGGTACCGGCTCTTTTGGAAAAGCGTTTGTAGAAACGGTTTTGGAAAAATACCCAGATGTCAGGCGTTTAGTCATCTTTAGTCGGGATGAGCTCAAACAGTTCGAGATGGCTCAGAAATTCCCTGTTTCCAAGTACCCTGCGCTGCGGTACTTTATTGGGGATGTAAGGGACTCGGATCGATTGCGTCGTGCCATGGAGGGAATTAATGTTGTTATCCATGCAGCAGCACTCAAGCAGGTTCCTGCCGCGGAATATAACCCCTTCGAATGTATCAAAACTAACGTTTTGGGTGCTCAGAATGTTATTGAGGCATGTCTCGATATGGGAGTTAGGCGCGTCGTCGCACTGTCAACGGATAAAGCGGCGGCGCCAATCAATTTGTACGGTGCGACCAAGTTGTGCTCTGATAAATTGTTTACTGCCGCAAATAACATCAAGGGTGGCCGTGATTTGCGCTTTAGCGTGGTGAGGTATGGCAACGTCATGGGTAGTCGTGGGTCTGTAATTCCTTTTTTTTTAGGAAAGCGAAAAACTGGGGTTTTGCCAATAACAGACCCCGCGATGACCCGCTTCAACATTAGCTTGCAGGACGGAGTGGATATGGTCTTGTGGGCTTTGGAGCGAGCCCAAGGTGGCGAGATTTTTGTTCCAAAAATTCCTAGTTATAGGATTACCGATGTAGCTAATGCCATTGGGCCAGAGTGTGAGCATGCCATTGTGGGTATTCGTCCCGGTGAAAAAATTCATGAAGAAATGATTACAGCAAGTGATAGCTTCAACACTGTTGATCTTGGCAAGTACTTTGCTATATTGCCATCTGCCGGATCGCATTCAGTGGAAACTTATTGTGCAGAATTTGGTGGTAAACCGGTTGAGCCTGGGTATGCCTATGACAGTGGTAGTAACACTGACTTTCTTACGGTAGAACAATTGCGTGAATTGATCGCTAGAGATTTTTCGGGCGCAGATTCGGAAAGCATATGATTCCATATGGTCGTCAGAGTATTAATCAAGAGGATGTTGATGCTGTAGTCCGAGTGTTGCAATCGGATTATTTAACTCAGGGGCCAACTGTTCCTCTGTTTGAAGATTCCGTTATTGCGCATTGTGGCGCACGTCACGCTTTAGCCGTTAATAGTGCCACAAGTGCTTTGCATATTGCATGTTTGGCGCTGGGCCTTGGTCCTGGTGATTGGCTTTGGACGACCCCGATTACCTTTGTTGCCTCCGCAAATTGTGCTCTCTATTGTGGCGCGCAAGTCAGCTTTGTTGACATTGATCCGCTGACATATAACTTGTGTCCCGATGCGTTGGAGCAAAAGCTTCTACGGGCGAAGATTGAAAATCGCCTCCCTAAGATTGTTGTGCCTGTACATCTGTGCGGTCAACCTTGCGATATGCAGCGCATCCATGCATTAGCGCAAAAGTTTGGTTTCAAAATCATAGAAGATGCCTCGCATGCCATCGGGGGTAAATACTTGGGAGAGCCGATTGGCAATTGTCGTTTTAGCGATATCACCGTCTTTAGTTTCCATCCAGTAAAGATCATTACGACGGCGGAGGGTGGTATGGTTGTTACCAATTCGAGCGAATTGTTCGAATCAATGGGCCTTTTGCGTAGTCACGGCATTACACGGGATGTTCGACAAATGAGCCATGCGCCTGATGGGCCTTGGTATTACCAACAAGTGGCGTTGGGTTTCAACTATCGGATGACTGACTTGCAAGCCGCTTTGGGGGTTAGTCAGATGCACCGATTGGAGGGATTCGTTGCACAACGCCATGCCATTGCAAATCGCTATGAACAACTCCTGTCGGAATTACCTGTAACACGGCCATGGCAACATCCTGATGGTTACTCGGGATTGCATTTGTATGTGATTCGGTTGCAAACCGAGCGCCTTATGAGTTCGCAGCGTGAAATATTCGAGGTGCTTCGTGATAAGGGTGTTGGCGTTAATTTGCATTATATCCCTGTGCACACTCAGCCCTATTATGCGCGCATGGGTTTTCTTTCGGAGGATTATCCCCAGGCAATGCGCTATTACGCGCAGGCAATTAGCTTGCCAATGTATCCAGGTCTGACGCAGGCTATGCAAGAACAGGTAGTCGATGCACTCTCTGGTGTTCTGCAATGATGCGTTTGGCGCTTGGCACCGTTCAGTTTGGGCTGCCATATGGTGTCGCGAACCAATCAGGACAGGTGAGTCGCGAGCAGTCTCAGGCAATGTTGGGCCTCGCCATCGCCAGCAAAATTGATACCTTGGACACAGCTATCGCCTATGGCGAAAGTGAAGTTCGTTTGGGTGCGCTGGGGATCAATGACTTTAACGCCATAACCAAACTCCCTGCCTTGCCTGAAGGACTGACTGATGTTGCCTCATGGGTTCAGAGGCAGGTAGAAGCATCCATGTCTCGACTTGGGGTGTCGGTTTTGTATGGATTGCTTCTGCATAGGTCTGAGCAATTGCTTGGCCCCGATGGTCGAGCTCTGTACAAAGCACTCTACGAATTGAAAGATAGCGGATTGGTGCAAAAAATCGGCATCTCTGTGTATTCTCCGCGCGAGCTCGACGCAATTTGCCCATTGTTTTCCCTTGACTTGGTGCAGGCGCCCTTCAATTTGGTCGATCGGCGCTTGCAAAGCTCTGGGTGGCTGCGGCGACTCAAAGCTGAAGGGGTGGAGGTCCATACGCGGTCGACGTTTCTGCAGGGGCTGCTCTTGATGGGACAAGACGAGCGCCCCTCCAAGTTCATGGCATGGTCGGATTTGTGGGCGACTTGGGATAAATGGCTTGTCGAGCGCAATGTTGCCCCTGTCCATGCTTGTTTGGGCTTTGTGTTGGGGCATCCAGAAATAGAACGCGTAGTAGTCGGTGCCGATAGCTCGATGCAATTGACACAACTGATCGATGCAGCTTGTGCACCCAAGCTCTCGGAGTTTCCAAACCTTGACTGTATCGATGAGTTACTGATCAACCCTGCGCGGTGGCCACTGCTCTGAATGAGCCTTACCAAGATATAAATCGACACAAAGGAATCCAAATGAAAACAGGGCAAGAGCTTTGGCAAAGAGCAAAAAAAGCTATTCCAGGTGGCAACATGCTCCTCTCTAAGAGGGCTGAGATGTTCCTTCCTGACCAATGGCCTGCTTATTTTAGTAAATCTCAGGGTTGCACGGTCTGGGACCTTGACGGCAATGTTTATACCGACATGTGCATCATGGGGATTGGTACAAATACCCTCGGCTATGGCCATCCCGAAGTAGATGACGCTGTGCGTAAGACTATTGATGCTGGCAATATGTCGACGTTGAACTGCCCGGAGGAAGTTTATCTCGCAGAGAAGCTTATTGAGATTCATCCTTGGGCTGAAATGGTGCGACTTGCTCGATCGGGTGGTGAGGCCAACGCAATAGCGATACGTATCGCGCGGGCCGCCTCGGGACGTGACAAAGTGGCTGTTTGTGGATACCACGGTTGGCATGACTGGTATCTCTCCGCCAATTTGGGCGACGATGAGCAACTTGCTGGGCATCTACTTCCGGGGCTTGATCCCAAAGGCGTGCCACAAAGTCTTCGGGGTACGGTTTTTCCCTTTACCTACAACAATTTCCTCGAGTTGGAAGCGCTTATAAATCAGCATGATATTGGCGTCATAAAAATGGAAGTCGTTCGGAATTTGGGGCCAGTGGATAATTTCTTACAAAAAGTTCGAAAACTCGCTACTGATCGTGGAATTGTTTTGATTTTTGATGAGTGCACGTCTGGGTTTAGGGAGACGTTCGGTGGCCTTCATAAAAAGTACGGTGTGGAGCCTGACATGGCTATGTTTGGTAAGGCCTTGGGAAACGGGTATGCGATAACAGCAACCATCGGTAAGCGTGAAGTTATGGAGGCAGCTCAATCCACTTTTATAAGTAGCACATTTTGGACAGAGCGAATCGGGCCTACTGCTGCGCTTAAGACGCTTGAGGTGATGGAGAGAACCAAATCTTGGGAGACGATTACACAGACCGGCTTATCGATTAGAGGGCAATGGCAGCAACTCGCGGACAAATACAAACTCAGTATTGAGCATTGGGGTTTGCCCGCGCTAACGGGTTTTAGTTTTGTTTCAGATAACGCACTTGCATACAAAACATTATTGACCCAGGAAATGCTGGCCCGCGGTTATCTTGCCTCAAATAGTGTTTATGTTTGTACATCTCATACGCCTGAAGTCGTGCATGGCTATTTCGATGCACTTGATTCAGTTTTCGCGCTTATTGCGCGTTGTGAGCAAGGTGAGAATGTTATGAGTCTGCTGAAAGGTCCAGTTTGTCATGCCGGATTTAAGCGACTAAATTGATAGCAGTGAGGTGTCGAGCATGCGAGTTGTTGCAATTATTCAGGCAAGGATGGGCTCTACTCGTTTGCCGGGTAAAGTTCTGATGCCTTTGTCGGGTGTGCCTGTGCTCGAGCATGTTGTTCAAAGGGTTCGTGCTTGTGCCACAGTTAATGAAGTAGTGGTTGCGACATCCAACGACGTTACTGACGATGTTTTGGCTGATTGGTGCAATCGGCACGAAGTTGAAGTCTTTCGTGGTAGTTTGACTGATGTATTAGATCGTTATTACCATTGCGCCGAACGGTACTCAGCTGACGCAATTGTGAGAATCACCGCAGACTGCCCCGCAGTTGACCCGCTAGTGATCGACGGTGTTGTCTCCGCTTTCCTAGCAGACTCATTTGATCTCTTTTATCTGGGCGGGGAGTTCCCCGACGGGCTTGATTGCGCAGTTTTCTCAAAGGAAGCGTTATCGCGTGCATGGCGTGAGGCGACGCTGCCTTCCGAGCGTGAGCATGTAGGCCCCTACATTACCAATCACCCTGAGATATTCAAGATTGGCCAGTTAATCAAGTTTCATGGTTTGTCTCATCATCGTTGGACGCTTGACGAACCGAGAGACTTAAGCTTTCTTCAGGTAATTTTTTCTCGCCTGAATGCGTCAGGCACCCATATCTTTCATTCGGAAGAGGTTTTGCAACTTCTGCAGCGAGAACCCGAGATCTTGAATATAAATGGTGGGATTGTGCGCAATGAGGGGCTTTTAAAGTCAGTTGCTGCGGACGGCGAAATGGGATGAATGCACCTCGGAAGATAGCGTTTCGTGTTGATGAGTCCTCTCAAGTTGGGTTTGGTCACATGTCCCGCTGTCGCACGTTGGCGCATGCGCTGTGGCTGGCCGGTTGCGAAGTACAGTTTTATTGCGCCAAGATTTCAAACTCTACACGCCGTGAGCTTGAGGTTTCGGGTTTTCATGTTTTCCTTTTGCAAACTGAGCAAGAGTTTTTGGATGCGGACCTATCAGAAAGTGTAGTAGTCGTTGATGGCTATCAATTTGGACCGGAGTTGGGGGGCGCTATGAAGAAGCGAGCGTGGAAGACGGTCTATCTTGATGATTACAGGGGTGTTAATTACGACTGCGATGTTTTGATTTGTAATAACGAAGGCTTGATGAGGAGCCAGTTATCCACGCCAGAGTACTGCAAAGTTTTTCTTGGGGGGCGCTATGTCCTCATAAAGCCGGAGGTTTTACGTGCCGCAAGATGTTTGCGGCACGGTGCGCGGATTTCCAAGTCGGTGATGCTGGTAGCGGGGGGCACCAACCAGAAGGCATGGGTCATCAGAATGCTGGGCTTGCTTGGCAAGCTAGAGCCTCGGGCCGTAATCTGGGTTTTGACAGGGCGTCGACTTTCTGCCGTCAATGTTCAAAGAGCTTCTGGATTGCCGTTGAAGAAGCTGCGGTTTTTTTCGAAACAATCCGCTACTCAGATGATTCGCCGTTATCAGAGGGCTGGTTACCTTGTTGCTCCGGCCAGTACGGTGTTGCTTGAGGCGTTTGCAGCCGGTATTCCAGCCATCTCGGGGTGGATCGCGCAGAACCAGCAAACCTCACTCAATGCTTTTGAGGCACAGGGGTTGATCGCAAACATTGGGGATCTTCGTGTACCGGAGCTTCGTGAGCTGCGTGCCGCACGCTCTTCTGTACTCAAGTCAGGAGTTAAAATGGCGCGACTCCAGGAAGCATTCATCAGAGAGTCTTTGGCCGGTACGGCTGAGATTGTCCAAGAGCTGCTTGGTGAGTGTTGACGAATCCCGAAAAGTTCCGTCAATCCGCCGGACATGAGGGGCGAGTCGATTGGTGCGGGTTGATTGTTCGCGGAACCCGCTTTCAAGGCCGAGGGGTGGATTCGGTTGATCGTTCCTGTGTACGGATAGTTGAAAGAACAGAAGCAAGCTTATGAGCATCCCTGTAAAAAGAAACCGCCCTTTCATCATTGCCGAGCTATCGGGTAACCACAATCGCTCATTGGATTTGGCATTGGAGTTGATTCGCACCGCGGCCAAGGCAGGGGCTTCCGCTATTAAGCTGCAAACCTACACCCCAGATTGTCTTACCGTCCGCGGGGCATTCACTATTACTGAAGCAAGTTCGCCGTGGTTTGGTCGTGAGCTGTATGACCTCTATGAGGAGGCGAATACGCCTTGGGAATGGCACAGAGAGTTGTTTGAAGCGGCGCAAGCCGAAGGCTTGCCATGTTTCTCTACGCCCTTTAGTACCAAAGCGGTGGAATTTCTCGAAACGTTAGGCAACCCGATATACAAAGTTGCCTCGTTCGAAATCAACCACACACCGTTGTTGCAGTGCGTCGCACAAACGGGCAAGCCGGTCATCATGTCTACGGGGGGGGCAACAGTCTCCGAAATTGATGAGGCCGTGAACACCTTGCGCAAGCATGGCTGCAATGACTTGACCTTACTCAAGTGCACCAGTGCCTACCCGGCTGATCCCAAGGAGATCAATTTGCGGACCATTCCCCACATGGCCGCGCTTTTTGGTTGCGATGTAGGGCTGTCAGACCATACCTTGGGGATCGGGGTGTCGGTCGCTTCGATCGGTTTTGGTGTAACGTGCATTGAAAAGCACATGACCAAGTCGCGCGCAGACGGCGGGGTCGACTCCTCATTCTCCATGGAGCCTGATGAGTTTGCGATGCTGGTCACCGAAAGTAACCGTGCTTTTGACGCCTTGGGTCGCGTTTACTATGGTTTGGAAGAAACGGAGGGCAAGGTCAGTGCGGGCAAGCGCTCCATTTATGCCGCTCGAGATATTGCACTCGGAGATGTGTTTACCGAAGAAAATATTCGCGTGATCCGTCCCGGCTATGGCTTGCATCCACGGTATTTCCATGCGCTGCTGGGGCAGCGCGCCGAGCGTGCCATCGCCTTGGGCGAGCCTTTAGGTGTGCAGGACATCCAGTGAGTGCTTTCGCGAATCCTCTTTACACTTTCAAGAACTTCACGGAACTGACGAAGCACGAGTCCGAAGAGGTACTGCACGGCCGAAATGACGCGGAAGTGCGACGGTGGATGACATCGGATATGGTCATTACCGCCGACGATCATAGGCGCTTCATGCGTGGGCTGAAGGACAACCCGCGCGCGATTTATGTGAGGATTGCGCGGGCAGGGTGTTTTGCTGGCGTGTATTCACTGAATGACTTGGCAGACGGTTCTGGCCTCGGAGGGTTTTGGGTCACGGCTCAGACGCGTGAACGGTTTTTACCTTTGAACGTGGTCTTTCAGGGAATGGACTACATGTTTCGGGCATCGGGAGTCGAGCGCATTTACGGTTTTCAGAAACTTGACAACTTGAGCGCAATGAGGCTCAACGGTTTGTTGGGGCTGTCAGTAAAAGAATCTAGCACTGCGGGTGCCGAAGGCATGCAACAGATTGAAATTACCAAGCAGCAGTGGCAGCAAAAGACGGCACAAGACGCCAAGCTGCTCAAGCTGATGAACAGAATGGAAACCCTCAATGGAACAACTTAAAAAATATAACGCCGCCTTTGTCGAGATTGTCGGAGTGAGCGAAGACCAACTTCCGGGCCTTGTTTACCAGGCCACTGCCGGCTGGGACTCTGTGGGGCACATGCAGCTCATGACCCAGCTCGAAGATGTCTTTGGCATTGCCTTGGAGATGGAAGACATCCTAGAGTTCTCCGGCTACGAAAAGGGCATGGATATTCTGCGCAAGTACGGGGTCGCGCTCTAGGTTGTAACCAGTGTTTTTGAATAAAACAGTTCTGATCACCGGTGCCAACCGAGGGATTGGCCGGGCCATCGCTGAGGCGTTTGCCCAGGTGGGCGCCGGCCTGATCGTGCACAGCCGCAGCCAGACTGCAGCCTTTGCCGAGGACATGCTGGCGCTGGCGGCCCGCTACAAGGTGGCGGTTGAGCATGTGGTCTTTGACATGACGGACACCCCAGGCATGAAGGCCGCCATCAATGCAGCCTTGCCGCCGAGCCGCAAGATTGATGTGCTGGTCAACAACGCAGGCATCGCCCATGGGGGGCTTTTTCAAATGACGCCGGTGTCGGTGGTGCGCAGCGTGTTCGACGTCAACTTCTTTGCGCAACTTGAGTTGACTCAGCTCATGGTGCGCCGCATGAGCCGCCAAAAAGTCGGGGCGATTGTCAACATCGGCTCCATTGCCGGGCTCGACCTGGCGGCTGGCAATGTGGCTTACGGCGTCTCAAAGGCCGCCTTGATGGCATTCACCCAAACCCTGGCGGCCGAGGTAGGCTCCATGGGGGTGCGCGTGAATGCGGTGGCGCCGGGGTTGGTCGATACCGAGATGGCGACCCAGATGGAAAAAAAGGCGGGGACTGAGATGATTCAAAACAGTGCCATGAAGCGGCTGGCAACGGTGGAGGAAATTGCGCAGGTGGTGCTTTTCCTGGCCTCGGACGCTGCCTCATTCGTGAACGGACAAGTCATTCCGGTCAATGGAGGCAGCGCATGATGACTCACACCAGCACCCACATCGCAACCGTGCAAGCGCTTGAAAGCATGGCCCGGGAAATGCGCCACGACATTTATCGCATGGGCCTGCAGACTGGCCTGAACGGCGCGCACTTTGGGGGCGGCTTGTCGCTGGTGGAGATCATGGCGGTGCTCTACCAGTCTGTGATGCGCGTGAACCCGGCGCAGCCGCGCTGGCCCGAGCGTGACCGTTTTATTTTGAGCAAGGGGCACGGGGCCATGGCGTATTACGCAGCCCTTAAGCAGGTGGGCTTTGTGACAGACGAGGACCTTATGACCTTCAAGGGCAACCACACCTTTCTCTATGGCCACCCGTCCATGAACCCCGACAAGGGCATCGAGTTTTCCAGCGGCAGCCTGGGCTTGGGTCTGGCGTTGGGCGTGGGAACAGCCATGGGCTTGCGCAAGCGCGGTAACCATGCGTCGCGCGTGTTCGTGCTCATGGGCGACGGCGAGTGCGGCGAAGGATCGGTCTGGGAAAGCGCGGCGTCGGCGGCGCATTTCGGGCTGTCGAACCTGGTGGCCATCATCGACAAAAATGGCCTGCAGTATGACGGCCCGACCAAGGATGTGCTGAACATGGATGGCATGGCCGAAAAATGGGAAAGCTTTGGCTGGCAGGCGCGCACCGTTGACGGCCACAACCTGGCTGAGCTGCTGGACGCTTTTGACAACCTGGGGGGCAAGCCCACAGTCATTGTGGCCAACACCGTCAAGGGTAAAGGCGTGTCCTATATGGAAAACAACCCGGCTTGGCACCACAACCGATTGACCCAGGCTCAATTTGACGAATTGACCGCAGCCAAGGCGGTGAACCCATGAGTATTTTTACTCGCGCCAATATCCGGACCTGGTCGATGCTTGGCTCTGCCGGCACCTTTGGCCAGGCCGCCATGGGCCTGCCTGCGATCAACCCTGAAACTCTGATCGTCACCGCCGATTTGCGCAATTTCTCCGGGCTGGACCGTTTTGCCGCGGCCCATCCCGACCGGCTCATCAATGTGGGCATTGCCGAGCAAAACATGGTGGGCTTGGCTGCAGGGCTCTGCAACGAAGGCTTCAATGTCTTCGCCACCACTTACGCCACCTTTGCGGCAGCGCGCAGCGCCGATCCTGTGCGGGTGAACATGGGTTATATGGGGCTGGGCGTCAAGCTCGTTGGCCTGGGAGCTGGTTTTTCGGTGGGTGTACTGGGACCGACGCACATCAGCCTGGAGGACATTGCGTTCATGCGCGCGATTCCTAACATGGCCGTGATCTCGCCAGCCGACTGCACCGAGACGGTCAAGGCTGTGCAGGCGCTGGTCAACTACCCGGGGCCCGCTTATTTGCGACTGGGCGGGAATGTGCCGCATCCGGTGGTGTTTGCGGAAGACTATGAGTTTTGCATTGGCAAAGCCATCCGCCTGCGTGGCGGTGAGGACATCACCATCGTGGCCACCGGCCCGGTCGTCTACGAGTCACTGCAGGCAGCCAAACTGTTAGAAGCGCTGGGCCTGCGGGTGGGTGTGGTCAACATGCACACCATCAAGCCGCTGGACACCGAGATGTTGCGCGAGGTCTACGCTTCAGCTCGTTTGGTCGTGACGGTCGAGGAGCACAGCATTCTGGGTGGCCTGGGTGGTGCTGTTGCAGAGCACAAGTGCCAATTTGCGGCAACGCCGCCGCAGCTCATCATTGGCGTTCGCGATTACTTTCCCCATGCGGGCGATTACCGGCACTTGCTGTCCGAAACCGGGCTAACTGCCCCTCAGATCGCCACGCAGATCCAGTCGCGATGGAGCACGGTGGCGTGACACTCTTTCCCGTGGACGCGTTTCCCGCCGATCGGCTCGCCGCGCTGGACGATTCGGGTCAGGTGCTGTCCTATGGGGACTTGGCGCAGATTTCAATGCGCCTAGCGTCTTCGGTTCGAGCCAGAACGGTGGCCTTGGTCCTGGTCCGCAACACCTTGGGCTGCGTGGCGACCATCGTGGCCTTGATCAAGCAGGGCGTCGTTCCCATCTTGCTCGACGCCAGCGCCGCCCCAGCGACCATTGCGCTGCACAGAGAGCGCTATCAACCCGACGTACTGGTGCTGCCAAGCGACCTGCAAGCGCAGTATCCAGACAACCCTTGCCTGTTGCGCATGCTTGACTATGCGGTGCTCGCGTCAGAGAACCAAGCCAGCCGCTGCCCGACTCACCCCGACCTGGCCTTGCTGATTAGCACCTCGGGCAGCACGGGCAGTCCCAAGCTGGTTCGGCAGAGCCGGGGTAATGTGCTGTCGAACGCCCAGGCAATTGCGAGCTACTTGAACATTGGCCCCGGCGATCGCCCGGTCACCAGTTTGCCGCTGCACTACACCTACGGTTTTTCCGTGCTGAGCAGCCATTTGCAAGTAGGCGCCACCTTGTTGGTGACCGACCGCTCGGTCATGGAGAAACCTTTCTGGACGTTCATCAAAGAGGCTGGTGCGACCTCTCTGGCGGGCGTGCCCTACACCTACCAAATGCTCAAGCGGCTGGGTTTCCTTCGAGCGAATCCCGGCTCGCTGCACACCCTGACCCAGGCGGGCGGCAAGCTTAGCGACGCCCTGGTCCGCGAATTTGCCGAGTTCGCGGCGCGCAGCGGCATTGATTTTTACGTGATGTACGGACAGACCGAGGCGACTGCGCGGATGAGCTATGTGCCAGCAGGAAGGGCGCTGGATAAGGCCGGCAGCATCGGCGTGGCCATACCGGGCGGTGAGCTGTTCTTGGTGGACTCGGAGGGGGGCGAAATCAACGCCGCCGACGTGCAGGGCGAGTTGGGCTACCGAGGCCCCAATGTGACCATGGGCTATGCCGAGCAGCGCGCCGATCTGTCCACGGGCGATGAGCGCCGGGGCACCTTACTCACAGGCGACCTGGCCCTGCGTGATGCCGACGGGTATTACTACATTACCGGGCGCCTGAGCCGTATCGCCAAGCTGTTTGGCAAGCGCGTGAGTTTGGACGATCTGGAGCAGATCTGCCTTGGGCTGGTGACGGAGGTGGCCTGCACCGGCGCCGAAGACCGGGTCACGGTGTGGGTGACGGATTGTGAGCATACCGCTGCACTGTCTGGCTTGTTGGCTGAGCGCACGGCCATTCACGCTTCCGCCTATCAGGTGCGGCTGATTGACAGCTTGCCACGAACACCGGTTGGCAAAACAGACTACCGGCTGCTTTCAAGCAGGATGCAGGCATGATGGATTTGACGGCTTGGCATGCACTCGCACCTTATGCCTTGGATCACAGCGCCAAACATGCCATGCTCACGCGCGGCTTACTTGAACTTACGGCGCACCATGCGACACAGTGCGAGCCTTATCGCCGGATGCTCGAGGCTCAGGGTTTTCGGCCTGAGGCGGTCCATTCGCCTGCCGATATTCCCTTCTTACCAGTCCGCTTATTCAAGCAGTTGGATCTGCGCAGTGTGACGCAGGAGGACGTGGTCAAAACCATGACATCCAGCGGCACTTCGGGTCAGACCCCGTCCCGGATATTCTTGGACCGCAGCACGGCCGCAAATCAAACCAAAGCTTTGACGCGCATCGTCTCAGCCGTGACGGGTGCGCAACGCATGCCCATGATCGTGGTGGATAGTCCTTCCGTCATCAAAGACCGTGCCTTGTTTTCGGCTCGGGGTGCGGGTATTTTGGGGTTTTCGATTTTCGGTCGCGACAGAATTTTTGCACTTGACGACAACATGCAATTGGACGTCGACATGGTGGCCCAGTTCCTGAATAAACATGTGGGGAGCCCCGTCTTCATTTTTGGCTTCACCTTCATGGTTTGGCAATACCTGTACAAAGCACTGGTCAGTAGCGGTAGGCAACTCGACCTTGGGCAAGCCATCTTGGTTCACGGTGGCGGTTGGAAGACGCTGGTGAATGAGTCTGTTTCTTCAACCGTATTTCGTGAGCGTTTACAAGCGGTCTGCGGCATCAGCCGAGTACATGACTACTACGGTATGGTGGAGCAGACAGGGTCCATCTACATCGAATGTGAGCATGGCCATCTGCATGCATCGGTTTATTCGGACATCATTGTGAGGCGGCACGTGGACTTTTCCGTGGCTGACGTGGGTGAATCTGGCTTGATTGAGGTGGTGTCGGTTTTGCCGGGGAGCTACCCGGGACACGCCCTGTTGACAGAAGACGAAGGGATGGTCCTCGGCGAGGATGATTGTCCATGCGGTCGCATGGGCAAGTACTTTAAGGTTCACGGACGCATTAAGAGCGCGGAGCTAAGGGGCTGCAGCGACACGTATGCCGCTGGCCCAAATGAAGCACCCCGAGAGTTGTCAAATGGCTATTGACAAAGTGGTTGAACTCCTGGCTCCGTTGGGTGCAGACTTGCTGGCTGTCCAGCACACTCGTGCACTGCCACCGTTTTCGCCTCAAGTTTTGAGTTTTCTTGGTGATTTGTCGGATCTTCTGCGTTCCGATTCACGGGTTCGATTGCTGCCTGATCTTTACGCATTCGGATTTTGGTGTAGACGCACCTCCATAGAGGCTATGGGGCGCAGTTACGCTGACAACCATTCTCGTCTTGGTCGAGGGGTCATTTTTCATGTAGGCCCTGCCAATGTACCGGTGAACTTTGCTTATTCCTTGGCAGCAGGTCTACTTGCCGGGAATGCAAATCTGGTTCGTGTTCCTTCGGCTGACTTCCCCCAAGTAGCAATCATTGCGCAAACACTGGACACTCTGCTAAAGAAACCTGAGCACCGCGAACTGAGTGATCACATTCGGTTGGTACGCTATGACCGAAACTCACATGAGGCTACAGCAAAATTTTCAGAAATCTGCGACGTCCGTGTCATCTGGGGCGGTGATGACACCATTGATGTGATTCGCCGCCATAAATTGAATGCGCGCGCATTTGACATAACTTTTGCTGATCGATATTCGGTTTGTATCATTGATGCAGAAAACTACCTGCAAACCACCAAGTACTCATCATTAGCGCAAGCGTTCTACAACGATACATACTTGTTTGACCAAAAAGCCTGTACCGCACCCCATCTGGTACTTTGGCTGGGCAAGACGGACGTAGTTAATCGTGCCCAAAATGTGTTTTGGGAGAGCCTGCAAGCGTATGTTGAAGAAAAATACACTTTAGATGCTCAATCCGCAGTTACAAAACTGTCTGCGGCCTTGCGATATGCGGCCTCGCATGAAGGTACTCGTATTTTGCCTTCTAGAGATAATTTAATTACCAGAGTCACTCATCCGGAGCTGGAGGCGGGCATCGAAAATTGGCATTCGAATTGTGGTTTTTTTGTCGAATGTCATTTGTCGAGGATTGAAGAAGTCCTACCCATCATCACTCGAAAATATCAAACACTGTCATATATAGGTTTGAGCGGTGACTGTTTGCGACAGCTCTTAATTAAGGCAAGAAGCCTTGGGGTCGATCGTATTGTCCCAGTCGGTCGGACACTAGAGTTTTCACTGGAATGGGATGGATATGATTTAATTCGCACTATGAGTCGATTGATTTATCGTGCTTAACTATGAAAATAACTCATTTTAGTAACTCATTCATGTCGATTTCATCGCAAGGAGAGACTTTTGTCTGTGATCCTTGGGTTGGTAAGGCAAATGCGAGTGGATGGCAGAGCTTTCCGGAATTCTCAAGCATTGAGTTGGCAGAGTATCTTGCAGATGCAAAGTGGATTTATGTTTCACATTTGCATGACGATCACTTCCATCCCGAGACACTCAAAGTGCACGGTTTATTGGATCGGGAATTTATAATCAAGCGCTTTAGTCAGCCGATATTGCGAGAGCGACTCAAGCGCTTGGGCGTAACACGTATCCGCGAAATTGATGCTTTCGAGGTAGTAAAAATAGGCCCGTTTGAAATATCTATCTTTCCCCAATTGTCTAGCAACTCATCTGGACTTGAGGATGATGTGAATTTTGATCTGGATACATCGATTGCTATCAAAGCGGATGGGAAAGTTTTCTTTAATCAAGTCGACAATCCACTTTCATTTGAAGACTTGAAAAATGTACACGCCTACATCAGTCAAAAAATGGGGGCTATTGATGTCGCATGTCTGATGAGCGGTGCCGCAAGTGAGTATCCACATTTGTTTCTTGGGGTTGATCACGCGAATGAAAAGAAGCGAATAGTGGATCGATCATTGTTGGATCTTGCGCAGTGGCTTAGTTTGCTTAACCCGCAGTACTATTTTCCAGCTGGAGGTACTTATCTCATCCCGGGGTGGTTGAGTCAGTTTGCTGCTAATGTGGCCCAACCAACTTACCCCGAGATAGTCAATTTTCTTAGCGACAAGCGGCTTTCTACACAGTGTATTTCCTTGGAAGGAGGCCGTTTTCTCGAATGGGATTCAGAAAGTCAAAAAGTGGAGGTGGGGTCATCGATCTCTCCTGTGGTTTTTGAGAGGGAAGTGGCAACCGAAATCCATAAAGTGGATCCGTATGTTTACGAGCACTTTGATGCCCCGGAGTGGTCAGTACTTACCAAATACCTCGACCAAGCTAGATCCAACTGGGAGGAGAAGGTAGTCCGGAAGCACTATGAAATCACGCAGTCCATCATTTTTGAAGTGTATCGTCCTCTTTCTCTAAAGGATGGCAAGTCCGATGTATCCAAGCATTTGGGGACATTCCGTATTCATGCGGCCAAAACACCAGATCGCGGTGTATTGTCCATACATATAGATCAAAGGGCACTGTTTGCATGTGTCGTTCGCAAATTGGTGTGGAATGGTGTTTTGGGGGCGCTATGCCTTTATGAAAGAACGCCTAATCGCCACTATCCAACGGATTTCTTTTCCTTAAACTTTCTAACAATTACCGATCAGCAGGTCGAGCAATTAGTTGATTCGATCGAGGCTTAGTCCTCTGTAATGATAAAAAATCTATGGATAAGAATAATTTTGATGTTCGGGCCGCCTACGAGTCAGCCAAACAGACCGATACGGTTGAAATGAATGGTCGATACCATTTGGGAATGCGGGAAATTCAAACGTTCAAGCTTCTAGCCCAAGAGTCCGGAATCGCGTTGCCGCGTAACACGGCATTTCTGGATCTTGGTTGCGCTGACCGTTATTTGGAGAAAGCGTGTGTTGCAGAGGGATGGTTGTACACGGGGCTTGACTATAGCAACCTGAATTTTGAGTTCGATACGTTTCCTTTGGCAGACGCCTCTATTGACGTAGCTGCAAGTCTGGCGGTGATTGAGCACTTGCGCGATCCTGCTAAATTTCTATCGGAAATATACAGATGCTTAAAGCCTGGTGGGGTTGTCTATTTATCGACACCCAACTTTCGGCTGGACTGGAAAAACTTTTATAACGATCCAACGCATGTCCGTCCGTACACGCCAGAATCCATTGAGCAATTGCTAAAGCTGCAAGGGTATGATTCAGTTAAAAGTTATCCGGGCCTCAGATGCAAGGATATAGCTTGGTATCGTGGAAAACACCGATTTCTTAAAGCCTATTACCTTCTGCCATTTCGCTATGACACGCGATTGCCGGTGCCAAGTTTCCTCAAAGGGCACGCTAGGTCAGTTTTTGCTCTAGGGCGTAAGCAATTGACCTAGATTAAGCAGTACACATGAGGGCAAGTTCATTCTGATGGCTGAAGCACTATGAAAATTGTTAAACGAAAGACGAAGAATGCGTAAACGTGCCCTGATTACAGGTATTACAGGACAAGACGGCTCATATTTGGCAGAGTTCCTTTTGAACAAGGGTTACGAGGTGCATGGCCTGCGTCGACGGACATCCATGTTCAATACGGACCGAATTGACCATCTGTACCGCGACAGTCATGAGGATGATGTCCGCTTGGTACTGCACTACGGTGATATGACAGACTCGTCAAGCCTCGTAAGAATCATTCAACAAATACAGCCGGACGAAATCTACAACCTCGCAGCCCAATCACATGTGGCTGTGAGTTTTGAGGAGCCCGAGTACACGGCCAACGCAGATGCTCTCGGCCCACTGCGCCTGCTGGAAGCGATCCGACTACTGGGATTGGAGAAGAAAACTCGGTTTTATCAAGCGTCAACATCTGAACTCTACGGTCTGGTTCAGGAGACTCCGCAAAAAGAAACAACGCCGTTTTACCCTCGGAGTCCCTATGCTGTGGCCAAGCTGTATGCGTATTGGATCACCGTCAACTATCGCGAAGCCTACGGTATCTACGCGTGCAATGGAATACTCTTTAACCATGAAAGTCCGGTTAGAGGTGAAATATTTGTAACGCGAAAAATAACTCGCGCACTTGCCCGAATCAAACTGGGACTGCAGAAATGCCTCTATCTGGGCAACCTGAATGCAAAGCGTGATTGGGGCCATGCCAAAGACTATGTCGAGATGCAATGGCTGATGTTGCAGCAGGAAAAGCCGGAGGACTTTGTGATTGCAACCGGAGTGCAATACAGCGTTCGTGATTTCATAGATGCGGCTGTGAAGCACCTCGGTATGGATGTTGAGTGGCGAGGAGATGGCTTGAACGAAATTGGTGTGCTTCTCAATTCTTCAGATGGGTCAGAAGGGATCATCGTTCGTGTCGATCCAAAATACTACCGTCCAGCAGAGGTGGAAACACTTCTTGGAGATGCATCCAAGGCCAGAGACAAATTGGGCTGGTCAGCGAAGATCAGCTTTCAGGAACTGGTCCAGGAAATGGTGCGTGTCGATCTCGAATCAGCAGAGCGGGACGAACTGGTGAAACACCATGGTTATAGAACCATGAATTACCATGAGTAAAGTGGGTTAGATTTGCAATGAAGGCGCAAACACTTGCACCACTCATGGCGAGTTTGTGGGGGCACATAAGCTCGCGCAGACGCCATCAGATCTTCCTGTTACTCGGGTTGATGATTCTGGCATCATTCGCCGAGATATTAAGTATCGGTGCGGTCCTTCCTTTTCTCGGCGTGCTGACGGCATCCGACCGCGTATTCAACCATCCGCTGGCACAGCCTTTCATCACGTTGCTGGAGTTGCAAAGACCGAGTGACTTGTTGTTACCGCTGACAGTCGCGTTCGGAGTTGCAGCCTTGGTGACTGGAGCATTGCGACTAACCTTGCTTTGGGCCAATACAAAGCTTTCATATAGTATCGGAGCAGATATAAGCAAAGATATCTATCGACGGACACTTTATCAGCCGTATGCAACGCACATTTCCAGAAATAGCAGCGAGGTAATCAACGGTATTTCAAATAAAGCGAGTGTGGTGATTCACAGTGCAGTAACCCCAATGCTGACTCTGATTAGCTCGCTTATTATGCTGGTTACCATACTCGCGGCATTGCTGACTGTGGATCCGATTATTGCCATTGCCGCATTTGCTGGATTCGGTGCCATTTATGCGGTTGTCATAAGAATTGCTCGCCGCAGGCTGGCTATCGATAGTCAACGTATCGCAGACGAATCAACCCGGGTAATGAAGTCGCTGCAGGAGGGGTTGGGCGGTATCCGTGATGTATTGCTGGATGGAACGCAAGAAGTCTACTGTCAGGCATACGAATCAGCCGACGGTGCTATGCGACGGGCGCAGGGCAATAACCAGTTCATTAGTCAGAGTCCCCGCTATGGGATGGAGGCTCTGGGGATGATTCTAATCTCGGCACTTGCCTATATGCTCGCGCAGCAATCAGAAGGTGTTTCGAAAGCAATTCCGGTACTGGGTGCTCTTGCACTGGGGGCACAGAGGATGATACCGGTTCTTCAGCAGGCGTACTGGTCATGGGCATCGTTTGAAGGCGGACTTGCTTCGTTACGGGACACCTTGGAGCTGCTAGAACAGCCATTACCGGATTACGCATTGACTCCATTGGACAAGCCGCTGGAGTACCAGAAGTATTTTGCGTTTAGAGACGTCTCATTTCGCTACGGCTCACAAGGGGCTTGGGTGATAAACAATCTTTCAATTGACATTCGCAAAGGATCTCGGGTTGGCCTGATAGGAAAAACCGGGAGCGGAAAGTCCACAGTGCTGGACATTCTTATGGGGTTGCTTGTTCCGACCCGGGGGCAACTACTGGTCGATGATGTATTGGTGAACGATAAGAACATCCGACGATGGCAATTGCATATTGCCCACGTACCGCAAAGCATTTATTTGGCTGATTGCTCCATTGCAGAAAACATTGCCTTTGGGATTCCTCAGGAAAATATTGACTGGGTGAGGGTGCGCGAAGCCGCTCAGCAAGCGCAAATGGCCGGTGTTATCGAGAGCTGGCCTGAAAAATACCAAACCACCGTCGGTGAAAGAGGTGTGCGCCTTTCTGGCGGTCAACGACAGCGAATTGGTATTGCAAGGGCGCTGTACAAGAAGGCTGATGTATTGGTGTTCGATGAGGCAACAAGTGCATTGGACAGCGATACTGAACAATCAGTGATGCAGGCTATTGACGGATTGAGTCGGGATCTGACGATTATTATCATTGCGCATCGTCTTACAACACTCAAGGGTTGCTCCGAAATTATCGAGCTAAGTGCAGGGGAGCTGTGTCGTAGAGGAACCTACGAAGAAATAGTATCTCTGGCATGAAACCTTGCGGCATAAAAATATTATAGGAAGTACGAATATGTATAAAGAAATCAGCAAATGCAGGGTATGTGGCAGTGAACATTTGAAGACAGTGTTGTCGCTGGGTGTGCAGGCACTGACCGGAGTATTCCCAAAATCAGAAAAGCAGCCAGTTACGAGTGGCCCAGTAGATATGGTTTGGTGTGAGGACTGCAATTTAGTTCAACTAAAGCAATCCTACAGTCTCGGTGAAATGTACGGAGAGAACTATGGATACCGTTCGGGCCTCAATGCGGCAATGGTTCGACATCTTGAGGGGAAAATTCGGGCGCTGGAGGCGCTTGCGCAACCATCTGCAGAGGACGTCGTTATCGATATTGGCAGCAATGACGCAACTTCATTGAAGGCTTATACCGGCAAGCAGCAAAGAGTGGGCATCGACCCTACTGGAACGAAGTTCAAGAGATTCTATACGGAAGATATTGAGCTGATTCCCGATTTCTTTTCCGCCCAACTGTTCAATGAAAAGTTCCCGGGGCGGACCGCAAAAATCGTGACTTCCATAGCTATGTTCTACGATCTGGAAAGTCCGATGGATTTCGTGAAAGAGGTTTACAACGTTCTTGCGCACGATGGCATTTGGCATTTTGAACAAAGCTATTTGCCATCCATGTTGGATACAAACTCGTACGACACCATATGCCATGAGCACCTAGAGTTCTACTCGCTCTCAGTCGTCAAAAACATGTTGGAAAAGGTAGGCTTCCGGATCATTGACGTCCAGCTTAATGATGTGAATGGAGGGAGCTTTGCAGTAACTGCCTGCAAGCAAGACGCACACTACACTTCAAATAGTATTTCCGTTGAGAGGCTTCTCTCCGCAGAGAAGGCTATGAAGCTCGACACCATTGATCCGTACCTGGCGTTCGCGGAAAGAGTATTTGCGCAAAGGAAGGAACTGGTGGATCTGATTAATACACTGATTGCGGGCGGGAAGAGAGTTATGGGGTACGGAGCGAGTACCAAGGGTAATGTTCTTCTGCAATATTGCAACTTTACATCCGATCAACTCAGCTGTATCGCTGAAGTGAACCCAGACAAATATGGATCCATGACACCAGGTACCCATATAAAGATAGTATCTGAGGCGGAGGCGAAGGCCGATAATCCGGATTATCTGCTGGTCTTGCCCTGGCATTTCAAGGCCGGTATCCTGGCGCGTGAAAAGGAATACCTTGCCAAAGGTGGAAAGTTTATATTCCCCTTGCCAAACGTGGAAATAGTCTGATATGAAAGCTTTGATATTCGGGGTCAGTGGTCAGGATGGTTTTTATCTATCTAGGTTGTTGGCGCGCGAGAATATCGAAGTGGTAGGTGTATCCAGAATAAATGGAGATATAAAGGGAGATGTGGTCGAATTTTCGTTCGTAGATAGATTGATTCAAGTGCATCATCCAGACTACATATTCCACTTTGCGGCTGTTTCCTCCACCAAGCATGAGGCCATGTTTGCAAATCACGCCGCAATCAGCACCGGGACGTTAAACATTCTTGAAGCGACAAGGATTCACGCACCACAAGCTAAAGTATTTTTGACCGGTAGCGCAATGCAGTTTCTAAATGATGGCTCTCCGATATCTGAGCAATCACCATTTTCCGCAGGCAATGCATATGCAGTGGCACGCATTCAGTCGGTGTATGCCGCGCGCTATTTTCGTAGCCAAATTGGCTTGAACGTCTACGTCGGTTATTTGTTCAACCATGATAGCTTCCTTAGGGATAGTCGACATGTCAACAGACTGATTGTTGACGCTGCAAAGTCGATTTCCAGAGGAGATCAGCAGTTCTTGGAGTTAGGTGACCTGACTGTCCAGAAAGAGTTCAACCATGCCATCGATATTGTTGAGGCCATTTGGATGCTGGTTAACCAAAGTCAGCACTATGAGGTAATCATCGGGAGTGGGATCGCCCATCCAATCGAAGACTGGGTTGCATATTGCTTTGCAAAGTACGACTTGGATTGGCGACAACACGTAAAGATGCGCCCCGGCTTTCGGTCCGATTACAAGAGGCTGGTTTCTGACAACTCTCTTCTAGTGTCTTTGGGTTGGAAACCTCGGGTGAGTTTTCAAGAGCTAGCGGACATGATGCTCGACGATATCGACACACCCGTCCAGAGGCACATATGAAACTCTTCTGCACGCCGACGATGGAAAAAAAATATGCCATCGAATGTCAGACTCAATATAAGCGAATTAATCCGTTGCGGGTGCAGACGGTTCCGCGAGGCATTATTTTTCCACTGGAACTCTCGGAAACCAACATGCATGAGCAGAACCAGTATGGTGGTGTCTGCGATGAGAATCTGCAATTTGTTGAGTTAAGTCTTACTAAGCGAGTGAGCCCCCCCAATTTCACATCCGAGTTCGTCGACTGGTTTAAAGGGGCTAATCCAGCATACGCAATAGACGGCATCGACTTCGTTGATGAAACTGTAGTGTTTATTGGTGCTTTGCCAAAGCATTTTGGGCACTACATTCTGGAAGGGTTGTCGCGACTTTGGTTTCTTCTGGATCAGCAGAATCTAGAGACTTACCGGTGTGTATGTATTTCCGATGATGACGAAGATCGTTTCGCAGAATTCCTGCGCCTGTTCGGACTCCCCGCTGAACGCATAACAAGAGTTGTAAAGCCAACAATGTTTAAGGAGGTCATCGTTCCAGAGCAGTCTATCCGATTGCATGATTTTTACTCAAAAGAATATAAGGCAACGATCGAGAGGATCATGGTGAATGTGCACCCGGTTCAAAATGATAAAGTGTATTTTTCCAAAAAAGAGCGCAAGAACGATCGGGCCATAGGTGAGCGCCCCCTGGAGCAAATTTTGGCACGAAATGGATACTCAGTATATTATCCGGAGCGGATGTCAGTTGGCGAAGTCTTGTCTGTTGTAAAGGGTTGCAATTTGTTTGTGGCGACTTCCGGAACCAATATTCATAACTCATTGTTTCTTCGTCATAACTCTAGAATGGTATGTTTAAATAGATCTGAGCATTACCATCCCATTCAGATAATGATAGATCGCATGAATGGTTTGAATGTCAGCTATGTGGATGCGTATATTTTCGGCTCTAAGGCCAATTGGAGTAATGGTCCGTTTTTCCTGTTCCCCACAAATGGCATCCGCAGATTTTTTTCTAGCGAGGCAATGACCTTTAGTGTGCTATATCTATATGGAGCATATCCCCGGTATTTGTTTGTATATATGATCCGATTGGTTAGGCGATATATTATTGAGACACTCAGAAGTGTACTTTCGAGGATGCAACGGAGTTCGTGTGGGGTGTTCAGGCACATCGCCACTTCTGTGCTTCGCCAGAGGATGGGTGTAGCGGCGTCAGAGGCTTCTACGAAGGTGTAATCTTCGATGGCTTACCCTTCCTGCATGAAAGGATGGGATGGTGTTATCGGTATGCAGATGCTTGGCGGACCTTTTTCGAGCTTCTGCATGGTTCAACATTTGCTTCTTCAGTTCCGTAGAGTCGTTGAGGCCGTCCTTTAAGTGTTTAATATGGCTACAAATTTCAAGAGTTTTCTAAAGCGTATTCCAGTACCACGACAGTTTGCGGTTGGCGCCATTGAGTGGTTGAAGTTGGATGAATTTTTCTATAGGAAAAATATCGGGAAATATAGAAGTTTTTCTCAGGCCTATCAGGATGTATTCATCTTTGAAATGCTGGAGGGGAAGAGGGGTGGGGTGTATGTTGAGATTGGAGCCAATAGCCCTATTGGAAACAGCAATACATTTTGTCTTGAAAAGTATTACGACTGGACCGGAGTTTCCTTTGAAATTGACATGCCAATGGTGGAGCGTTTCAATTCAATGAGGAGGAATAAATGTATTGGTACGGATGCGACGACATTTGATTACAGCGGCTATTTGGAGAGGAATTTTTTTCCTCGCCAGATTGATTATCTGCAGCTCGATATTGAGCCGGCAAACAATACTTATGCAGCATTGACAAAGCTTCCCTTGGATGATTTTAGGTTCTCCGTTATTACATATGAGCACGACAATTATGCATATGGTGATGAATATATGCATAAATCGCGGGAGTTGCTAAGATCTCATGGGTATAAACTGATTGTTCCCAATGTTAGTTTTGGCGGGATGGATTTTGAAGATTGGTGGATTGATCCGTCGGTGGTTCCGGAGCGATGCTATGCTAAATATGTAACAAAGGACCCTGTTAACTGCGAGGATGTCTTCAGGTTCTAGTAGCAAAACGGGAATGCAATTTGTCTCTATGGACGCAGCTGCTTTTCGTCCATGCTTGACGCGAATCAATTTCAATGATTTCTGTGCACTAGCATTAGGATGAGAATGCCGAGTAAACATCCAATTTCCGACTACATATCCATACGACTGTATGACGACAACTCAGATCTTTCCATCTGGGGTAAATCTATCTTGCACTCATATGAGCGGGTGTCTCGGTTGGCTTTTCTGCCTCCGTTAACTTGGACGAGTGTGCGACAGTGTATCGTTTTTGGGTCCCGTATATATTCCAAGTTGAGTGAAGGTGGGCGCGCGCAGTCGCATGTGGTACTTAGTGCAAGAGATCTCACTCGAGTGCCCGTCATTCCCTTGTCATTTTCTTACGATTTGCAGTCCTACAGGGCGGTATACAAGGCGGTAACGAATCAGAATGATGATGTACTTGATCGGCTCAGGCATCGAATTAGAAATACACTGAATATCGTGCAGCCACGGTTATTTGTTGCAAACTCGACGATTGATCCAATAAACAGACTGTGGATCCTTGCTGCCAAAGAATATGGGGCAAAGGTTGCCTGTCTTCAGCATGGCGTCTATGCTCGGGAGCTGCCTGACTACGCACAAGAAGATGATATTATTGATTCGTATATCGCGTTGGATGATAGTCAGAAGTCAATCGTTGCGCGGAATATTGATTCCAGAAAGATCGTGGTTCTCGGTAAGCAAAGCCAATTTGCGTGGAAAGCGCCTAGCAAAGCCATTTCTGTTTGCTTTGTGGGAGAGGATTGGGAGCGATATGGGTATGTAGAGCTCAAACAGATGATTGTCGCACGCTATCTTGATATCGGCGTCGCACTGACTTCGATTGGTATTGGCGCATTGTGGTACAAACCACATCCCTCGGAGGCTCGTATGTTCGGTATCGACAAAAAATTGAGAATTCTGCCAAAGAACAACATAATCGAGCCCGACGTCTACATTGGATTCTCATCGTCACTTTTGAAAGATGTCTCATCTCGTGGCAAGTTGGCGATACAGATATTGGAGCCAAAAACCAAGGCTGATTGCTTTCAAAACAACGGATACTGCCTGAGTGTTGCGAACGACGATAACCTCGTTGATAACTTGCTTGGTATTCTCCAGAGTGACCAAGCACCACCTTGCATTCAGGAGCAGCAATTGGATGGCTTGCTTGAATTGACATGAGCGTGGTGCATTCCCTTTTGGGCGGTAAAAAGTGGGCCTAAGTTCAACACCCGTGGCCGGAGGCCAACTGGAGCCTCCGCCGAGAGTTGCTGTTGCTTTGGCTGCATATAGCGGGATGGAGTTTATTGCTGCTCAAATTGACTCTATCATGAAACAGTCGGGTGTGACGGTTCGTGTTTTTGTCAGCGTAGATAAGTCGTCTGATGGCACCGAACAGTGGGTTGAGGATCTGACCAAAAAAGAGCCACGTGTCGTGTTGCTGAAAACAGGCCAAGTTTTTGGTGGGGCTGCTGCTAATTTCTTTCGATTGCTGCGGGAGATGTGCCTGGATGAATTTGATTATTTCGCATTCGCAGACCAAGATGACATCTGGCAGAGTGAAAAGCTGCACAGGGCACATTTACAAATGCGGTTGCATGCGGTGGACGCCTATTCGAGCAACGTAACCGCGTTTTGGCCATCAGGACGGCGGCATGTGATCAAGAAGTCTCAGCCCCAGAGACAGTGGGATCATCTTTTTGAGGCGGCCGGGCCGGGATGTACTTATGTGGTGAAGCAGGCGTTGGCACGCGAGCTGCAGAGTGTCGCGAGAACTAGGGGTGAACTACTGACCGGGCTGACTTTCCATGACTGGTTTTGTTATGCATACGCACGGTCCCACGGGTATGCATGGTATATCGATGACTATTCCGGCTTGATGTACAGACAACATAACGCCAACCAGTTTGGTGCCAATGCAGGCTGGCGTCCAATGGTGCGTCGAATGAAGCAGGTTTGGTCAGGTGAAGCATTCGCACAATTGCGATTGATGGTCGACGCCGTAGGGTTGCCGGCAACTCATCCAGTCAGGGCCATGCTATCTGGTGGCGCTTTGGGGCTGATCAAATTGGCCCTCCAGTCTTATCGATGCAGGCGAAAGACCAGTGAGCAGTTTGTTTTCTGTGTGTCCTGCCTCTTTGGGGCAGTTCGGAGCACGTCGTGCAGACCAAGCCAAGTCCGCTGACCGTAGTTGTAACGGGTGCCAGTGGATACATTGGCTCGGCGTTTGTGCGTTATCTGCTGCAACAAGGCCGGTATGTATTAAGGTTAGTTACGCATTCTGATCCCGATCGCACTTTGGTTGGCAACGATGTTTCGACGTATCTGGTGAAAGACTTCTGTGAGGCTTCGCAGTGGGAGGAGGTCTTGCGAGGGGCAGATATCGTCGTTCATCTGGCGGGCAGGGCACATATGTTGAAGGAGCGGGCGTCCGAGTCTGCACAACAATACTATCAGCCGAATGTGCAGGCGACGGCAGTTTTGGGTGAAATGGCATTGAAACACGGCGTTGGGCGATTTGTTTTCGTGAGTTCCGTTGGCGTCAATGGCAACCGAACGCCGGTCAATGCCCCGTTTCGTGAATCAGATAATCCACACCCGCACAATGCCTATGCCCATTCGAAGTTGGCGGCAGAGCAGAAGCTATTGTATTTGGCAAAGAGCGGCCGCATGGAGGTAGTCATTGTCCGACCGCCGTTGGTTTACGGAGTAGATGCCCCTGGAAATTTTGGCTTGCTCAAACGGGCTGTGCTGCGCTCCTGGCCCCTGCCGTTGGGCGCAATAGATAACCGCCGAAGCCTTGTGGCATTAGACAATCTTGTTGATTTCCTGGCGATTTGTATGACCCACCCAAATGCGGCTAACCAGACTTTTTTGGTTAGTGATGGAGAGGATATCTCGACGTCTGGCCTCATTCGTGAAATGTCCAGAGCGGCAGGAGTTTCCTGTCGGTTATTGCCGGTGCCAATATGGATGTTGGGGGTCGTCTGTGTTTTTGCAGGGAAAGCGAGAACTATCAATGGTCTGTGTGACAATTTGCAGGTCGATATTTCCAAGGCACGCAGTATGCTTGGGTGGAGCTCTCTAGTAACTCCGATAGAAGGAGTGCGTCGTGCGATGTTGGGAGTCAGGAATAATGAAGCGAATCGTTGATATGGTTCTTGCGGGAATCGCCGCCATGCTTCTGGTAATTCCTGTTTTGCTAGTTGCCATTGCGGTTAAACTCACCTCTCAAGGTCCCGTCTTGTATTGGTCTGATCGGATTGGTCGAAACAATGCAATCTTTAAAATGCCAAAGTTTCGCAGCATGCAGTTTGGAACCCCGGCAGTGGCGACTCACCTGCTGAGTAATCCTGATAGCTACTTGACCCCGATAGGTAGTTTTCTGCGCAAAACCAGTCTCGATGAGTTGCCTCAACTATGGAGCATCCTCAAAGGGGATATGAGCTTTGTTGGTCCTCGACCTGCGCTATTCAATCAAAGCGACTTAATAATGTTGCGTACAAAAATGGGAGTACATGAACTTACGCCTGGGCTTACTGGATGGGCTCAGATCAATGGGCGTGACGAGCTGTCTGTATCAGAGAAGGTGGCGTTGGACTTGGAGTATCGAAATCGTCACTCCACGTGGTTTGACATCTACATTATTTTTATGACAGCTATGAAAGTGATTCGTAGTGATGGTATTTCACACTAAAATACGTTCGAAGCTTCCTTTCCTAACTACCCAGGGAACCCCATGAGTAACTTGATTCAAATTCAGGCGCAAATCGAGCGGTTGCAGCAACAAGCACAAGAGATTCGTGCCAAAGAGTTTGCAAGCACTGTTCAGGATATCTTGGCGAAGATGCAGGCCTTTGGTATTACTGTCAAAGATTTACAGGCTACAAAGGTAGTTAAGGGGAAGAGGAGGCTGGCTGACAAAAAAGTGATTAAGTCTTCAATTAAGGTCGGCAATGTAGTCGCTCCAAAATACCGTGGCCCCAATGGAGAAACATGGTCGGGACGTGGCCTTACTCCAAAATGGTTGTCTGCATTAATTGCGCAAGGACACTCGAAGGAGTCCTTCGCTGTTAATGCACATTAAGTTGCTTGCTTGGCCCCGTTGGGCTAAGAGATTGGCTGTTATTGCATTGGATGTATTGCTGGCGGTATCTGCAACTTGGCTGGCTTATTCTTTGCGCTTGGATGGCTTGCACAGGCCGACTGATTACCAGTGGCTTGTGTACGGCATAGCCCCAATCGTGGCTATTCCAATCTTTATCCGGTTCGGCTTGTATCGGGCAATATTTCGATATACCGGGCAAGCTGCACTGTTAGCTACCGGCAAAGCAGTAGTTTTGTATGCCCTGATATTGTCAGGGCTTTTGATGTGGCAGCAATGGCCAATGGTTCCCCGCAGCTTGGGTTTGCTGCAGCCTTTGGTGTTCTTGGTTCTCGTGGGTGCAAGTCGCGCATTTGCACGTTTCTGGTTGGCTGAAATGGATGCGAAAGCACGGGGTTCTGCGGGGCGATTATTGATTTACGGCGCCGGCAATGTTGGGGCGCAGACAGCGGCTGCGTTGGGTATCGCACGTCAATATCAACTGATTGGCTTTGTAGATGACGATGAGTCCATGGCTGGTCGTAGCCTCAATGGGTTGCCCGTCTATTCCGCGAAGGCCTTGTCGCGCCTCGTATCCGCCGAAGCCATTACGGACATCTTGCTCGCCATGCCAAATGCGCCGCGTGAGCGTCGTAATCAAATCATCGGAGCCCTTGACGGCTTGCCGGTCCATGTGCGTACGCTCCCCAGCATGTCGGATTTGGCAAGCGGCAGGGTGACCGTTCAAGATATTCGAGAGCTGGATATTGAAGATTTGCTTGGCAGAGATCCAGTACACCCCTCGGATGAATTGCTGAACCGGGAATTGAACGGCAAAGTCGTGTTGGTCAGTGGTGCTGGTGGCAGCATTGGCTCGGAGCTTGCGCGTCAGATTTGTTCGCAAATGCCGAGCAAGTTGGTATTGCTCGATCATAACGAGTTTGGTTTGTATGCGATTCATCAAGAGCTTTCGGCGCTCACACCTGTAAACGGTACTGCCCTAGAATTGATCCCACTGCTAGGCAGTGTTGCAAATGTGGAGCGGCTCCGTGATGTGCTGGCTTTGTACACGCCCTCCGTCGTCTACCACGCAGCCGCGTATAAGCACGTTCCCATGGTAGAGGACAACCCCGGTGAGGGTGTGCGCAATAACATCTTTGGTACGTTAAATCTTGCGCGTGCAGCTGCCGAGGCCGGTGTTAAGCGGTTTGTTCTCATCAGCACGGATAAGGCCGTTCGTCCTACCAACGTGATGGGGGCAACCAAGCGCGTGGCGGAGTTGGTGCTGCAAGCTTTGGCCGCGAATAAGACTGGAACGTGTTTTTCCATGGTCCGGTTCGGCAATGTGCTGGGATCCAGTGGAAGTGTGGTCCCATTGTTTCGCAAACAATTGACCGACGGCGGCCCGCTCACCGTGACCCATGAAGAGGTTACCCGATACTTCATGACCATTCCAGAGGCGGCTCAGTTGGTATTGCAAGCCGGTGCCATGGGGCAAGGTGGGGATGTCTTTGTATTGGACATGGGGCAGCCGGTCAGGATCATGGATCTCGCACGACGCATGATCCAACTCTCGGGTCTGTCAGTGCGTGATGCGGAACATCCTGATGGAGACATCGAGATCGCGGTAATTGGATTGCGTACGGGTGAAAAACTCTATGAGGAGCTGCTGATCGGCGATAACCCGCAGCCAACAGAACATCCCCGGATAATGAAAGCGCACGAGCCATTTTTGCCATGGGAAGAACTGAAGCCGGAGTTGGATGGCCTGTATGTGGCTGCTGTGCGCAATGACGCCTTGGCCATCAAGGCATTTATGCAGAGGCACGTGCAAGGGTACCAGCCAGCCTGATCTTGGGGAAGGGAGGGCGTGACTTGCCGTATACATACGACACAACTTAGGTATAGAAATTTTCATCGTCGCCCTTTCCAACTTGGTGCTCTTCATGACCGACGCTACTTCCGCCGCCACCATCGCCCCTTTTGACAAAGCCCAGATCTTGGCCCAGGCCTTGCCCTACATCCGCAAGTTCCACGGCAAGACCATGGTCATCAAGTATGGCGGCAACGCCATGACGGATCCGGCCCTGCAAAAAGCCTTTGCCGAGGACGTGGTGCTGCTCAAGCTGGTGGGCATCAACCCGGTGGTGGTGCACGGTGGTGGCCCGCAGATCGAGAGTGCGCTCAAGCGCCTGGGCATGCAGGGCCAGTTCATCCAGGGCATGCGCGTGACCGACGGCCCCACCATGGACGTGGTGGAGTGGGTGCTGGGCGGCGAGGTGCAGCAGGACATCGTGGGCCTGATCAACCAGGCTGGCGGCAAGGCGGTGGGCCTGACCGGGCGCGACGGCGCCATGATCCGCGCGCGCAAACTCAAGATGCTGGATAACCAGGACCCCAGCAAGGAACACGATGTGGGCCAGGTGGGTGACATCGTCAGCGTGGACCCCAGCGTGGTCAAGGCGCTGCAGGACGATGCGTTCATCCCCGTCATCAGCCCTATCGGCTTTGGCGAACACAACGAGAGTTACAACATCAATGCCGACGTGGTGGCCGCCAAGTTGGCCACCGTGCTGCAGGCCGAAAAACTCATGATGCTCACCAACATCAGCGGTGTGCTCGACAAGTCGGGCGTGTTGATGACCGATCTCACGGCCAAGCGCATTGACGAGTTGTTTGTCGATGGCACCATCAGCGGCGGCATGCTGCCCAAAATTGCGGGGGCGTTGGATGCCGCCAAGAGCGGCGTGAACTCGGTGCACATCATCGACGGTCGCGTGCCCCACGTGTTGCTGCTCGAAATCCTGACGGATCAGGCTTTCGGCACCATGATCCGCTCGCATTGAGTTGCCATTAAATGGATAGCTGCTTGCGCATATTCCATAAGCACTAGAGGCCAAAAACACTATGAGACTCTTGCTGGTGGAAGACGATGTGATGGTGGCCAGCGGCATCAAGCTGGGCCTGTCGGACGCCGGTTATGCCGTGGACTGGGTTGGTAGTGCAGAGCGGGCGCTGGAGGTCACCCAGTCGGAGTCGTTCGATGTGGCGGTGGTGGACATTGGCCTGCCGCTGATGGATGGCTTGGCGTTGACCCAGGCCCTGCGCAAAAACGGGCACAGCATGCCGGTGCTCATCCTCACCGCGCGTGACGCCTTGCAGGACCGGGTGCAGGGGCTGGACATGGGGGCTGACGACTACATGGTCAAGCCCTTTGAGTTGCCGGAGCTGTTGGCCCGCTTGCGGGCGCTGCTGCGCCGCTCACAGGCCGCCACGTCGGCCACACTCAGTTTTGGCCCGCTGGAGCTGGATACGGCCCAGCGCCAGGCCTGTATCCGCGGATCGGCAGGCGTTGCCCAAGCCATTGAGCTGGGACCGCGCGAATGGACCGTGATGGAGTACCTGCTGTTGCAGGCCCCCAAGCCCGCCAACAAGGACAAGCTGCTGCAGGCCCTGACCGGGTGGGACAAGGAAATCACGCCCAATGCCGTCGAGGTCTACATCTCGCGCCTGCGCGGCAAGCTGGAGCCTCACGGCATTGCCTTGCGCTCCATCCGCGGTTTTGGTTACCGGCTGGAATTGCTGGCCCCCTGAGCCCGCCATGACCAGCGGCATGTCCTCCGGCCTGCAGCGGCGCCTGCTGCTCTTGCTGCTGCTGCCCTTGCTGCTGCTGGCCATGCTCAACACCTGGTTCGACTTCCGCAGTGCCGACAGTGCGGCCCTGGCACAAGACCGCCAACTGCTCAACCTGGCCCCCTTGTTGGCCGACTCGGTGATCGCAGGCGGCAGCAATGCAGAGACTCCGCCGGTGCTGTTGATTGCGCCGCCGGTCGATGAGTTTCTCAGCATCCGCCCCGAGCTGGCAGCGTTTGCCGTGGTGAGCCTGGAAGGCAAAGTGCTGGCTGGCAGCGACTGGCTGACCGGACTACCCCCCACCACCCGGGAGGCGGAGTTCTCCAGCGAAGAACACCAGGGCATCACCTACCGCATCGTCAGCCAGCGCGCCAAAACGGCCGCCGGTGAGCTGGTGGTGCGCCTGGCGGATGGCTCGGACCCGCGCCAGCAATGGTTGACCCTGCTTGCGCTCAAGGTCTTGTTGCCCAACCTGGTGCTGGCGATTGGTGGTTTCTTCGCGGTGAACTGGGCGGTGCGCACCGCACTGCGGCCGCTGCTGGAGTTGCGCGATGCGGTGGAGCGCCGCTCTCCGCGCGACCTCTCGGCGCTGGACCCGGATGCCTCGCCCGATGAAGTGCGCCCCCTGGTGCTCTCGCTCAACCGCCTGTTCGGTCTGGTGAATGCCCAGGCGGAGAGCCAGGCACGCTTTGTGGCCGATGCGGCCCACCAGCTGCGCACCCCGCTGGCCGGGCTGCAGGCACAGGTGGAGGCCTGGGCCCAAGCGGTCACAGGTTCAAAAAATGCATCAAATATGCCACTGGCCCCCGTGGATACTGCGCCAGCAGCTATTACTTTAGGAGCGGATCAGGTGCTGCGTCTGCGCCATGCGGCGCGACGTACCTCGCAGTTGGCGAACCAGTTGCTGGCGCTCTCGCGCGCCGATGCGCGCAGCGCCCAGGCCCAGCCGCTGCAGCGCGTGGATTTGCAGCAGCTGTGCGAAGCGGTGCTGGAGTCGCTGCTGGAGGCCGCAACCCGCAAAGACATCGACTTTGGCCTGGAGGTCGCCCATGCCCATATCAGTGGGCAAGAGTGGCTGCTGCGCGAGTTGCTGGTCAACCTGGCCGACAACGCCCTCAAATACACCCCTGCAGGGGGACGCGTCACGTTGCGCTGCGGTGTGCGCCCGGCCAGCCCGGATGCCACGCCGACGCCGTTTCTGGAGGTGGAGGACGATGGTCCCGGCATCGCACCGCAAGAGCAGCGCCGGGTGCTGGAGCGCTTTTACCGGGTGCCCGGTACGGCCATCGAAGGCAATGGTCTGGGGCTGGCCATTGCCGACGAAATCGCCCGCGTGCACCGCAGCCACCTGCAGTTGGCCAGCGGGGCGGGCGGGCGTGGTTTGCGGGTCTGGCTTTGCTTGGCCTCGTGAGCCCGGGGCACCCAAAACCCTGTGCGAGAATCATCCGAACCCAACGCGGAACCCACCATGCCTGACGCCAACGCCCTGTTTGCCGACACGGCCGACTCCACTCCCCCCGCCGCTGTGCGCAAGCGTCCAAAACCCGGAGAGCGGCGCGTACAAATTCTGCAAACCCTGGCCACCATGCTCGAGCAGCCCGGTGGCGAACGCATTACCACCGCAGCCTTGGCGGCGCGTCTGGAGGTGAGCGAAGCGGCGCTGTACCGCCACTTTGCCAGCAAGGCCCAGATGTTCGAGGGCTTGATCGACTTTATCGAAGAGACCGTGTTCAGCCTGATCAACCAGATCGTGGCGCGCGAACCGACTGCGGATGCCGGCGCTGGCCACGGCGCACGCCAGGCCGCGCGTATTGCCACGATGCTGGTCCAGTTTGCCGAGAAGAACCCCGGCATGGCCCGCGTCATGGTGGGGGATGCCCTGGTATTGGAAAACGAACGCCTGCAGCAGCGCATGAACCAGTTGTTTGACAAGGTGGAGGCTGCGCTCAAGCAGTGCCTGCGCGATAGCGCGGTGGACCAGGCTTCGGCCACGCCCACGGCAGATGCGCAGGTGCGGGCCGCCACCGTGACCGCGTTTGTGGCAGGGCGTTTGCAGCGCTTTGCCCGCTCGGGCTTCAAGCGCTTGCCGTCCGAGCACCTGGAACCCGCGTTGCAGGTGATGCTGGGGTAAACCCGTAGATCGCTTAGAAGTAACCCTCTAGAACACTGGGCTTCTGGGGGTGGGCAGCGGAAATGCTGCAGAATAGCACGGTCGTTCTATTTTGCGGTGCCTCTTGCCATGTCTCTTGCCCCGGTCTCCAGCCTGTCCCAGTCCGCACCGGATGCGGTAGCCAAGCGCGTGCCGTCCAAGCGCGCCATGCAAAAAGGGCAACAAACCAAGGCCACCATCGTCGAGGCCGCACTCGGCTTGGCGACCCAGATTGGTCTGGAGGGCCTGAGCATTGGCGTACTGGCCGAGGTCACGCAAATGAGCAAGTCGGGTGTGTTTGCGCACTTTGGCTCGCGTGAAGAACTCCAAATCTCCGTTATCCGCGAATACTTTGGCCGTTTCGAGCAGGAGGTGTTCTACCCCGCTTTGCATGCCGAGCGCGGTCTGCCCCGGGTTGAAGCCCTGTTCCACAACTGGATGAAGCGTGTGGCCGTGGAAATCCAGTCGGGTTGCATTTTCATCAGCGGTGCGGTTGAGTTTGATGACCGGCCTGGCCCGGTGCGGGATGCCTTGGCCACCTCGGTACAAACCTGGCTCAGTGCCCTGTACCGTGCGGTGGTGTTGGCCAAGCAGTGCGGGCACCTAGAAGCGCACGCGGACGAGCAGCAGATGGCCTTCGAGATCCACGGCCTGATTTTGGCCTTGCACTACGAAGCCCGTTTCCTCAAAAACCCCGGCTCCATTGCGCGGGCCAACCAAGGCTTCGCGAACATCCTGGCGCGTTATGGCGCCAAGTCTGTTTAGTCACTTTTTTAGTCCAACCGTTTCTTTCCGTTACCCCTAGGAGAACACACCATGCCAACGTATACCCCCCCACTGCGCGACATGCAGTTTGTGATGCACGAAGTGCTCCACGTGGTGGACGATTTCAAACAAATCCCCAAACACGCAGACATCGACGTGGACACCATCAATGCGGTGCTGGAAGAGGGTGGCAAGTTTGCTGCCGAGGTAACTTTCCCCCTGAACATCAGCGGCGACCAAGAGGGTTGCAAGGTTGACCAGTCCACCCACGCCGTAACCACCCCCAAGGGCTTCAAGGAAGCCTACGGCAAGTACATCGAAGGCGGTTGGGCTGCGCTGGGCTGCGACCCCGAGTACGGTGGCCAGGGCCTGCCTTACGTGGTCAACAGCATGTTCTACGAAATGCTCAACAGCGCCAACCAGGCCTGGACCATGTACCCCGGCCTGACCCACGGCGCTTACGCCGCGCTGGAAACCCATGGCACCCCCGAGCAAAAAGCCACCTACCTGCCCAAGATGACCAGCGGCGAGTGGACCGGCTCCATGTGCCTGACCGAACCCCATTGCGGTACCGACCTGGGCCTGATGCGCACCAAGGCAGAGCCCCAGGCCGACGGCACCTACAAGATCACCGGCAACAAGATCTTCATCAGTGCGGGTGAGCACGACATGACCGACAACATCATCCACCTGGTGTTGGCCCGCCTGCCCGATGCGCCTCCCGGCATCAAGGGTGTGAGCCTGTTCATCGTGCCCAAGGTGCTGGTGAACAAGGATGGTTCTTTGGGCGAGCGCAATGGCATTTACTGCGGCGGCCTGGAGCACAAGATGGGCATCCACGGCAACGCCACCTGCCAGATGGTGCTGGACAACGCGGTGGGCACCATGGTCGGCCAGCCGAACAAGGGCATGCAAGGCATGTTCGTGATGATGAACGCCGCCCGTCTGGGCGTGGGCAACCAGTCCCTGGGCCTGACCGAAGTGGCCTTCCAGAACGCACTGGCCTATGCCAAGGACCGCATTCAGATGCGCAGCCTGACCGGCCCCAAGGCCAAGGACAAACCTGCGGACCCCATCATCGTGCACCCCGATGTGCGCAAGATGCTGATGACTGCACGTGCTTACGCCGATGGCGGCCGCGCCCTGCAAGCCTATTGCGCCATGCTGCTCGAAAAAGAGCACAACCACCCCGACGAGAAGGTGCGCAAGGACTCCGGTGAAATGCTGGCCATGCTGACCCCCATCGCCAAGGCTTTCCTGACCGACAACGGCCACATCGCCACCAACGCCTGCATGCAGGTCTTCGGCGGCCACGGCTTCATCAAGGAATGGGGCATGGAGCAGTTTGTGCGCGACAACCGCATCAACATGATCTACGAAGGCACCAACACCATCCAGTCGCTGGACCTGCTGGGCCGCAAGATCCTGGGCAACAACGGCGCTACTCTCAAGAAGTTTGGCAAGTTGGTGGGTGCTTTGGTGGCCGAAGAAGGCGTCAATGAAAAGATGGCCGAGTTCATCACCCCCATCGCCATCCTGGGCGAGCAGATGACCAAGTTCACCACCGAAATCGGCTTCAAGGGTTTTCAGAACCCCGACGAGGTGGGCGCCGCTGCGGTGGACTACCTGCGCGTGGCAGGGCACCTGGTGTTCGGTTACTTCTTCGCCCGTATGGCACAAGTGGCACTGCGTGAAATTGCGGCCGGCAACACCGACCCGTTCTACACCGCCAAGCTGCAGACCGCACGTTTCTACTTCGCCAAGCTGTTCCCCGAAACCGCGACGCTGATGCGCACGGCCCGCACGGGTTCCAAGGTTCTGATGGACACCGACGCCGTGTTCGCCTGATAGTCAACCGTGTTCCGCAATCCTGCAAATTACAAAAGGAGACAACGATGATTCGCAATACTTTGGTGGCAACCCTGGGTTTGAGTGCATTGACAGCCATGGCGCAAATGACGCCCGTGGGATTGTGGAAGACGATCGATGACAAGGATGGCTCGGCCAAATCCGAAATCCGCATCGTGGACAACGGTGGCGTGGTGTCGGGCAAGATCGAGCGCGACCTGAGCCCCAAAGCCAAGCCCGACGACAAATGCACCGAGTGCAAGGATGACCGCAAGGACCAGCCCATCATTGGCCTGGAGCTCATCCGCGGTTTGAAGAAGACCGAGGGCAAGGACATCTGGGAGGGCGGCACGATTGTGGAGCCCTCCAGCGGCAAGGTCTACAAAATGACCATGACCCCCATTGAAGGCGGCAAGAAGATCGAGATGCGTGGCTACATCGGCTTCTTCTACCGCACCCAAACCTGGATCCGTGTCCAGTAATCTCATTCAGGAATTTTTATGTCCCGCTTCCAAGTGAAAAAAGTCGCCGTGCTCGGCGCAGGCGTGATGGGCGCGCAAATTGCCGCCCACCTCGTCAACGTCAAAGTACCGGTGGTGCTGTTCGACCTGCCAGCCAAGGAAGGCCCCAAGAACGGCATCGTCACCCGCGCTGTCGATAACCTCAAAAAGCTCAAGCCCGCCCCCCTGGGTGTGGCAGACGATGCCGTGCTGATTGGCCAGGCCAACTACGAAGAGCATCTGGAGCAGTTGCGCGAGTGTGACCTCATCATCGAGGCCATCGCCGAGCGCATGGACTGGAAGCTGGACCTCTACAAGAAGATCGCGCCTTTCATTGGCCCCAACACGATTGTGGCGTCCAACACCTCGGGCCTGTCGATCACCAAGTTGTCGGAAGCGCTGCCCGAAGAAATCAAGCCCCGCTTCTGCGGCATCCACTTCTTCAATCCCCCCCGCTACATGGCGCTGGTGGAGCTGATCAACACCCCCACCACAGAAGCCCACTACCTCGATGCGCTCGAAGGCTTTGTGACTAGCACCTTGGGCAAGGGTGTGGTGCGTGCCAAGGACTCTCCCAACTTCATCGCCAACCGCGTCGGTATCGCCGGTATGTTGGCCACCATGAAGGAAGTGGAAAACTTCGGCCTTACCTACGACGTGGTCGATGACCTGACCGGCAAGAAGCTGGGTCGCGCATCCTCCGGTACCTTCCGCACCGCGGATGTGGTCGGCCTGGACACCATGGCCCACGTGATCAAGACGCTGCAGGACACGCTGAGCATCGAGACGGATCCCTTCTACGAGAGTTTTGCCACCCCTGTGGTGCTGAAGACCCTGTTGGAGATGGGCAACCTGGGCCAGAAGTCCAAAGCCGGTTTCTTCAAGAAGGTCGGCCGCGACGTGCTGCGCTTCGATGGCGAAAGCAAGGAATACGTGGCCGGCGGCGAAAAGGCCGACGAGGTCTACGCCCGCATGCTCAAGAAGCCAGCCGCCGAGCGCCTGAAGCTCTTGCGCAATGCCGAAGGCAAGCAGGGTCAGTTCCTGTGGGCCATCCTGCGCAACAGCTTCCACTACGCAGCCATTCACCTGGCATTGATCGCCGACAACGCCCGCGATGTGGACTTCTGCATGCGCTGGGGCTTCGGCATGAAGCAAGGTCCGTTCGAGCTCTGGCAAGAAGCCGGTTGGCTTGAAGTTGCCAAGATGGTCCAGGAAGACATCGACGCTGGCAAGGCCCTGTGCAAAGCGCCTCTGCCCGAGTGGGTGTTCAAAGGCCCCGTGGCTGAAGCCGGTGGTGTACACACCGATGCAGGCTCCTGGAACCCCATCACTGGCACCTTTGTGCCGGTGCGCAAGCTGCCTGTGTACGAGCGCCAGCACTTCCCCGAGAGCGTGCTGGGTTCCAACGCGCCCAAGGCCGAGACCGCTGGCAAGACGATCTTTGAAGACGAGTCCATCCGCCTGTGGACGCTGGACGAGCAAGTGCTGATCGCCAGCATCAAGACCAAGATGCACGCTATCGGTGGCGGTGTGATCGAAGGCCTGTTGCAAGCCCAGGAGTTGGCCGAGAAGGAATACCAAGGCCTGGTGATCTGGTCCCCGGACGAAATGTTCTCTGCCGGTGCCGACCTGCAAGGCATGATGCCCGCCTTCATGATCGGTGGCGCCAAAGCCATCGAAGGCGCAGAAGCCGAGCTGCAAAACGCCATGCTCAAGCTGCGCTACTCCAACGTTCCCGTCATTTCCGCCATCCGCGGTCTGGCGCTGGGCGGTGGTTGCGAGCTGGCCATCTACTCCAGCAAGCGCGTGGCGGCGATGGAAAGCTACATCGGCCTGGTGGAAGTCGGCGTGGGCCTGGTGCCCGGTGCCGGCGGCTTGACCTACATCGCGCGCCGTGCGGCTGAGAATATGGCACTGTCCACCTCCAAGGACGTGCTGCCTTTCCTGACCGAAGGCTTCACCGCTGCGGCCATGGCCAAGGTAGGCACCAGCGCGCTGGAAAGCCGCAAACTGGGTTACCTGCTGGACAGCGACGTGGTCGTGCCGCACAAGGACGAGCTGCTGTTTGTCGCCATCAACGAGGCCAAGGCCCTGTACGCCAGCGGCTACCGCGCGCCGCACAAGCGCAGCTTCCCCGTGGCTGGACGCAGTGGCGTCGCCACGATCCGTGCCCAGTTGGTCAACATGCGCGACGGTGGCTTCATCAGCGCGCATGACTTCCACATCGGTTTGCTGATTGCCGAAGTGGTGTGTGGCGGCCAGGTGGATGCCGGCACCCTGGTGACCGAGGAATACCTGATGGCCATGGAACGCAAGGCCTTCTGCAGCCTGCTGACCCACCCCAAGACGCAGGAACGCATCATGGGCATGATGTCCACCGGCAAGCCGGTGCGTAACTGATCGAAGCCATGAGCACCCTCGCTGCCCACGCATCGAACGCCCGGCCCAACCGGCTGGCGCGTTCAGTCGCCAAGCTGGACCGCGTGCCTGCGGTCCTGCGTCCCTGGCTGCGCAACAAGGTCATGGGCCGTGCGGTGCCGTTCACCGGCACGGCGGGTCTGGACTTTGCGCACATGGCGCCCGAGCGTGTGGAGATTGCCGTGGCCAATGTGCGCCGCGTGCAAAACCACATTCAGGGCGTGCATGCCGCTGCCATGGCGCTGCTGGCCGAAACGGCCACCGGCATGGTGGTGGGCATGAATGTGCGGGATGACTGCCTGCCCCTGGCCAAGACCATGCGCATTGACTTCAAGCGGCGAGCCCAGGGCGCCATGCGCGCGGTGGCCACCTTGTCGGATGCGCAACGTCAGCTCATGCAGCAAAGCGACAAGGGCGAGGTCAGTGTGCCGGTGCTGGTCAGTGACGAATCGGGCGAGCAGCCCATTCAATGTGAATTCATCTGGGCGTGGATACCCACCCCGCAACCAAAGAGCCTTGCGGGACAGGCCGCAGCGACGTAGTCGCAAGCTCTGTCCCCAACTGATTAGGAGTTATTCCATGAAACAAGTCCAAGACGCTTACATCGTTGCCGCCACACGCACGCCCATCGGGCGTTCCGGCCGCGGCTACTTCCGCAACACCCGCCCCGACGAGCTGTTGGTCGCTGCCTTGCGCAGCGCCATGCTGCAAGTCCCCACCCTGGACCCCAAGGCGATTGAAGACGCCATCATCGGCTGCTCCTTCCCCGAGGGCGAGCAGGGCATGAACATGGCCCGTGTGGCCGTGGGCTTGGCCTTTGACCACCCTGTGGGCGGTATCACCGTCAACCGTTTCTGCGCCTCCGGAATCTCCGCCATTCAGATGGCGGCAGACCGTATCCGCGTGGGCGAAGCCGATGTGCTGATTGCTGGCGGCGCCGAGTCCATGAGCATGGTGCCCATGGGTGGCGGCAAGCCCTCGTTCAACCCTGAAGTGTTTGCCCGCGACGAGAACGTTGGCATCGCCTACGGCATGGGCCTGACCGCCGAGAAGGTGGCCCAGCAGTGGAAGGTGACGCGCGAGATGCAGGACGCTTTCGCGCTGGAGTCGCACCAGCGTGCCATCAAGGCGCAGCAGGCCGGTGAGTTCACGGATGAGATCACGCCCATCGATGTGATCGAGCGCACTCCGAACCTGGCGACCGGCGAGGTGTCTACCCGCATTCGCACCGTGAACCTGGACGAAGGCCCACGCCCAGACACTTCGCTCGAAGGCCTGGCCAAGCTCAAGACCGTGTTCGCGGCCCGCGGCAGCGTGACGGCCGGCAACAGCTCCCAGACCAGCGATGGCGCAGGCGCGCTGATTCTGGCCAGCGAAAAGGCGGTCAAACAATTCGGTCTGACCCCTTTGGCCCGTTTTGTGAGTTTTGCCGCCCGTGGCGTGCCACCCGAAATCATGGGTATCGGCCCGATCGAAGCCATTCCCGCCGCCCTGCGTTACGCCGGTCTGCAGCACTCTGACATTGACTGGTTCGAGCTGAACGAAGCCTTTGCGGCCCAGTCGCTGGCGGTTATCAACACCCTGGGTCTGGACCCTTCCAAGGTCAACCCCATGGGGGGTGCGATTGCGCTGGGTCACCCGCTGGGCGCCACCGGAGCCATCCGTGCGGCCACCGTGATCCACGCACTGCGCCGCCACAACCTGAAGTACGGCATGGTGACCATGTGCGTAGGCACCGGGCAGGGGGCTGCCGGCATCTTTGAACGCGTGTAACGCGTTTGCAGCCAAGGCCACCTTCGGGTGGCCTTTTGCATGGGAAGGGTTGCTCCGCAGCCATCTGGAGATCGCTTGAATGAGTACACACGTTTTTGATGAAGCCATTGCCCTGCAGGCGCAGCCGGATGGCAGCTGGACGGGACACACCCACCCGGCCTACGCCAACATGGTGGGGCCCTTCGGTGGCATCACTGCAGCACAGGCCCTGAACGGGGTGCTACAGCACCCGGAGCGCTTGGGCGACCCAGTGTCGCTGACGGTGAACTTTTGCGCTGCCTTGGCGGATGGCCCCTTTACGGTGATGGCCCGTGCCGCCCGCACCAACCGGTCGACCCAGCACTGGACGATCGAGATCCAGCAGGGCGATGCGATTGTCATGACCGGCACCGCAGTGACCGCCGTGCGCCGGGAGACCTGGGGTGTGGACGAAGAGCCCATGCCCTTGTGCCCGCCACCGGCCGAAGTGCCGCCACCGCCGGTCATGGCGCCCATGGAGTTTGTGAAGCGCTATGAGCAGCGGCCCGTGACCGGCCAGTTGCCCGCGGTGTGGGATGGCAGTGGCCACAGCAGCCTCTCGCAAATCTGGGTGCGCGACAACCCCCCACGCCCCCTGGACTTTGCCTCGCTGGCCTGCATCTCCGACATCTTTTTTCCCCGCGTGTTCATCCGCCGCGCTACCCATGTGCCCGTGGGCACGGTGTCTTTGACGGTGTACTTCCACGCCAGCGCCGAGCAATTGGCGCAGACCGGCGCGGGCTACCTGTTGGGGCAGGCGCAAGCACAGGCCTTCCGCAATGGCTTTTTTGACCAGAGCAGCCAACTCTGGAACGAGGCCGGCGTGCTGCTGGTGACCACGCACCAGATCGTCTATTACAAACAGTGATCCAATCACGCATTCCTTTTTGAGCGAACGACTATGCAAGACATCCTGATCCACTCCGACGCCGGCATCACCACCATCACCCTGAACCGGGTGGAGAAAAAGAACTCCTTCACCCAGGCCATGTACGCGGCCTGTGCCGATGCGCTGGACGCCGCGCGTGACGACGCCGCGGTGCGCGTGGTGGTGTTCCAGGGCGACGCCACCGTGTTCAGCGCCGGCAATGACATCGGCGACTTTCTGGGCGCTCCGCCCAAGGCGCAGGATGCGCCGGTCTTCCGCTTCCTGCGGGCGCTGGCCGCCTTCCCCAAGCCCATCATTGCGGCCGTGTGTGGCCCAGCGGTGGGCATAGGCACCACCATGCTGTTCCATTGCGACCTGGTGTATGCCGGTGACAACGCTGCCTTCTCCATGCCCTTTGTGAACCTGGGCCTGTGCCCCGAAGCCGCGTCCAGCCTGCTGGTGCCCCAGATGATGGGCTACCACCGCGCTGCCGAAGCGTTGCTCATGGGCGAACCCTTCATGGCCGAAGCCGCGCTGGAAGTGGGCTTGGCCAACCGCGTAGTGCCGCCTACCGAAGCCAATGCCGTGGCGCAGGCCCAGGCCCGCAAGCTGGCCGCCAAGCCCATTGCCTCGCTTGTCGAGACCAAGCGCCTGCTCAAGAAAGGCCAGCTGGCCGATGTGCTGGCCCGCATCGACGAAGAAGCGGTCAGCTTTGGCCGCATGCTCGGTGAGCCCGCCGCCAAAGAAGCCTTCACGGCGTTCATGGAGAAGCGCAGGCCGGACTTCAGCAAGGTCTGAGGGGGCGCGGTGGCGCGCACACCCGCACCGGGTTAGAACCGCGCAAACATGGCACCCCAGGGGTCCAGATCCAGATGTTTGTCGACAATGCGCCCCCCTTGAAAGCCGCTGCCAGCGAGGATGCTGGCGTCTTGGCAGGTGGCGGGTAGGCCGTGGCGAACATAGCGGTCGCTCAAGTTAAACACACACAAAACATTGGTATTCCCCTGCGTGCGGGTGAATGCCAGCAGGTGCTTGTGCGAGGGGAGCAGCTTGAGATTGCCATGCTGAAAAGCCGCAATCTCGCTTTGCCATTGCAGAAAACGCCTGAACTGGTCCTTTGCGGAGCAGTGGGTGTCCTCGGTGGGGATGTCCATGCGGAAGGCGCCTTTGAGGCAGCTGAACAGGGCTGGCGCGATGTAGCGCGACTGCAAAGGCATGGCACTGTCAGGCGACGAAGGGCAAGGGCGGCTGCCTGGGCTGGGGGGCGCGGCGTTCCACACGATGGCGGCGGGGCCTGCCGTGCGCAAGGCCTGCCGAATCTGGCTGTGGAGCACGGGGGCTTGCAGGTCGCCCGGTCTGGTGGTCGGTACGTCCACTGTCGTGAGCCAGCGCAGTCGGTTTTTGTTGCCCTCCGTGTCCACGGCGCTGCGCGCGTCTCCCGGTGCGCCCAGCAGGGCAAAGCCGGAGGGTGCGCCCATCCGGGCGTGCAAGGCGGGTGCCAGCGCACGGGTGGTCTGATTGGTGCAGGTCTGCAAGGAAACTGCATCCACTCGCCAGTGCACGGCCTGCTGCAGCGCCCCACGCAGCGCGTCCGGGCAGGCGGTGTGGGGTGTCAACAGGGCCAGCTCCACAATGACTTTCAGCCCCAGGGCATGGGCCGGTGCAATGACGGCCTGGAGGTCGCCCGCTGCCTCGCCCTTTGGCGCCATCTGCAACCAGATGGCGCTGGCACCTAACTGGGCCATGCGCTCAAGACTGGGCTGTAGACCTGCGGAAACCAGCGTATCGGCACCCAGCGCGCAAAAGCCCGCTCCACTCCACCAAGGCGGCGTGGATTTGGCGGTGGAAGGGGCCAAGGTAGGCATGGTTAGAAAGTTACGTCCTGATGTGAGGCAGCAGCGGCCAGTGGTCTATAGGGAATTCATTACACCAATTATGAAAACGTTTTCAATTGGGAATTGCACCAAATAGGCAGTGAATTGTTATGAAATAACCCCATGAAACTGGATTTCCTAGATTTTCGTCTGGAAGCGTTGTGTAACTAAAGTACGTAATTTCCATGCCTTGGTGTCAATTCCCCGGGCCCTGCAGGGGTGAATGCACCTTGGGGTTCTTGTGATTTGGGTTGTAACTCTTTGGTACTCGGGGCCGGGGGAAGTCCTAGGGGCTGACTTTTTGAGGGCTGTGATTGGAACAATTTGTCCGTTGATGCATAGGTTTGCAACGACGCAAGCAACCAGGAGACAAGCCCTGGTTTGTTCCATCGAACGACAAAAAACAGGTCACACCATGAAAAAAGCGATCCAACACACCTCCCACGCAGCGCTCGGCGTTGTTCTCGCCGCCTTGGCCGGCAGCGCCCTGGCCGGTGCCGAATTCGGCGCCAACCTCGAACTCGACAACACGGCTCGCAATGGCGGTGCTGTGGCCGAGGGAGACAAAGGCCTGAGCCAGACCGGCCGCATCGAAGTGGGCGTGTCCGCCAAGGCCGGCGACGACATGTTCGTGGCGGCCAAGACCACCTTATTGACACAAAAGGGTGGTGGCGTGGTCACTGACGATATGTGGGTGCAAATGGGCAACAAGGGCGGCAACGTCAAGCTCGGCCGTTTTGAGGCCGCCGATCTGTTCCCCCTGAACGCTGACACCCTGGTGAACCACGCCGGCACCGTGTATGGCACCAATTCCCTGCGTGGTCGCATGGGCAGCGATGCGTTCCATGGCACTGGCACCATCAACCTCACGGACACGGCTTCGCTGGAAGTGGGCTACATCGATGGCACCAAAAACGCCGTCAACACCACCAACGCCAAGGGCCTGCGTGCTGTGCTGGCACTGGGGGCTGGCCCTTGGTCCGGCCGTGTCGGCTTCGAATCCGGTGAATATGCCCCCGTGGGCACGGCCGATGCCAACAAGATCAAGGGCTGGGGCTTTACGACCACCTACGATGCTGGCAGCTTCAAGCTGACCGGCAACTATTCGCTGGGACAGCAAAATGCCGCAGCCAACAACCGCCAGACCGCACTGGGCCTGTCCGCCAGCGTCGGTGCGCTGGGTTTGGGTTTTGTGAATGCCGTAAACGACAAGGCCGGCGGTGAAGTCACCGTGCAGACCGCCTACGTGGCTTATGCCATGTCCTTGTTCGGCGTGAAGGGTGCGACCTGGACCCCGGCCCTTTCGCGCTCCACCGCCAAGGACTCGACCACAGGCGTCACCAACGACGAAAACGCCTTGCGCGTGCGCGTTCGCTACGACTTCTAACGACAACGCCCAGGAGGGCGTGTATTCCATCCAAGGTTTTAAGGGGGGCGCAAGCCCCTCTTTTTTGCCAGACCCTGCGCCTCGCTGTATGAAAGTATTTTTGCCAAGCAAATGCTTGCTAAAAATAAGCGGGTTTGCTAAGGTCGCACCATGATGCCTGACGACCTGCCTGTTGAAGAAGCCGGAGCACCCAAACGCCCGCGCGGTCGCCCGCGCAAAACGGTGGACGAGCGTGACGATGGCAACCGCCGCCACGAACTCTTGGGCGCTGCGGCCCAGCTGTTCCGCCGCAAGGGGTTTGCGGCCACCACCACGCGCGACATAGCCGCCGCCGCCGGCATGCAAAGCGGCTCGCCTTTCTACCATTTCAAGAGCAAAGACGCCTTGCTGTTCGCCGTGATGGAGCAGGGCATGCACGCCGCATTGGCCCGGCAACAGGCCGCGTTTGGGGTGCCGGGTTATGCCACGCTGCCCCCCGCCGAGCAACTGCGGGCTCTGGTGCATGCGCACTTTGCCGTGTTGCTGGGGCCGGGCAATGACTTTGTGCCGGTGATGCTGTACGAGTGGCGCTCCCTCAATGTGCGCCAGCGCAAGGTGCTGGCCAAACTGATTGCCGACTACGAAGCCCTGTGGATGCCGGTGCTGACGGCCCTGCACGCCAGTGGCCAGCTCAAGGCCCCGGTGGGTCTGGCGCGCCTGCTGATGCTGGGGGCGCTCAACTGGTCGGTGCAGTGGTTTGATGCACGCAAGGGTGCATCGATTGAAGAACTGGGCAATGCCGCCGTGTCCTTGTTTTTGAAGGAGTCCTGATGTCTTACGCTTCGGTTTTTGCGCCCGGCTTGTTTGCGGGCAAGGTGGTGGTGGTCACCGGCGGTGGTTCCGGTATCGGGCGCTGTGTGGCGCACGAGCTGTCAGCACTGGGCGCCAAGCTTGCGCTGGTGGGGCGCAAGCTGGAGAAGCTGCAGGCTGTGCAGGCCGAGCTTGCAGAGGATGGCGGCAGCGCCACCACCCACAGCTGCGACATCCGGCAGGAAGACACCGTCAAACACACCGTGGCCGACATTCTGGCCCAGCATGGGCGTATTGACGGGCTGGTAAACAACGCGGGTGGCCAGTACATGACGCCGCTGGAGGCGATCACTGCCAAGGGCTGGGAGGCGGTCGTCCATTCCAACCTCACGGGCGGATTTCTGATGTCGCGCGAGTGTTACACCCAGACCATGGCCAAACATGGCGGCGCCATCGTCAACATCGTGGCCGACATGTGGGGCTCCATGCCCGGCATGGGGCACAGCGGCGCAGCGCGTGCCGGCATGGTGAGCTTTACCGAGACCGCGGCGGTGGAATGGGCCAACCGTGGTGTGCGCGTGAACGCGGTCGCGCCAGGCTACATCGCCTCCAGCGGCATGGACCACTATCCGGCAGAAATGGCGCCCATGGTGCGCGAGATGGCCAAGACCGTGCCCTTGGGCCGCTTTGGCACCGAGGCCGAAACGGCTGCCGGCATTGTCTTTCTGCTGAGTCCGGCAGCCTCCTTCATCAGCGGCAGCACGCTGCGCATCGACGGTGCCCGCCCGCAGGCGCGTTTGGGCTACCCGATGCGGGTGGCCGATGACAAAGCACAGGCGCGCGACGGCATCAAACCCTTCAATGGCTTTCACCGTGCCAAATTGCCCAAGGTGTTCACCCCATGAGCGCGGCCGTGGACACGCTGGGGGACGTCGGGCCCGAAGACATTGCCGCGGTGGAAGAGGCGGCGCGCCGCTTCATCCGCACCGAGGTGGCTCCGCACCTGAATGATTGGGAGGCGGCGGGCGAATTTCCACGAGCGCTCTACCAGCGCGCCGCCGTTCTGGGGTGGCTGGGGCTGGGTTACCCCGAGGCGTTTGGCGGTACGCCAGCGCCTTGGGCCTTGCGCAACGCCATGACGATTGCGCTGGCCCGGACCGGTGGCAGTGGCGGCCTCATGGCCAGCCTGTTCAGCCACAACATTGGCTTGCCGCCGGTGCTGCGCCATGGCTCACCTGCGTTGCAGCAGCGTGTGATCCCCGATGTGTTGGCCGGCCAAAAGATTGCGGCACTGGCCATCACCGAACCCGGCGGAGGCACCGACGTGTCGGCCCTCAAAACCACCGCGCGCCGCGAGGGTGATGACTATGTGGTGGATGGCGAAAAAGTCTTCATTACCTCCGGCATGCGTGCGGACTGGATCACGGTGGCCGTGCGCACCGACCTGCAGAACAAAGGGGCTATGGGCATCTCCATGCTCATGGTGCCTGGCGACGCGCTGGGGCTGTCACGCAGCCCGCTGCAAAAAATGGGCTGGTTGTGCTCCGACACGGCGCATCTGCGGTTTGACAATGTGCGCGTGCCCGCCAGCAACCTGGTAGGGGAAGAGGGCACGGGCTTCAAGATCATCCTGACCAACTTCAACGGCGAGCGCCTCTCCATGGCGGCCATGGCGCTGGGCTTTGCCGAATGCTGCTATGACGAGGCCCTGGCCTGGGCGCAGCAGCGCAAGACCTTTGGCAACGCGCTCATCGACCACCAGGTGATCCGCCACAAGTTCATGGACATGAAGATGCGCATCGAGTCCACGCGGGCGTGGCTGCATGCGGTATCGGCCCGCGCAGATGCCGGGGACCGCGGCGACAAATCCGCCAAAGGCGCAGAGTGGGTGGCGCAGGTGTGCCTGCTGAAAAACCACGCCACCCAAACCATGCAGTTCTGCGCCGACCAGGGCGTGCAGATTCTGGGCGGCATGGGCTTTATGCGCGGCACCGCCTGCGAGCGCATTTACCGCGAGGTCAAGGTCATGATGATTGGCGGTGGGGCCGAAGAGATCATGAAAGAGTTGGCCGGTCGTCAGCTCGGCCTGTGACAATGCCCCATGCCTAAAACCCCCTCTGTTGATGTGGCGCCAGACGCGGCGCTGCAGTTCGAGCCCGCGTTCATTGCAGGCCTGACCCGCATTTTTGAAGAAAGCATTGTCTTCAACCAGGTGCTGGGTCTCAAGATCACCAGCATTACCCCGACCAAGGTGACGGCGCGCATCGCCATGCGCCACGAGCTGGTGGGCCACTACAGCTACAACCGCATCCACGGCGGCGTCATCAGCGCCGGGCTGGACGCCATGGGCGGCCTGGCGGTGATGGCGGCCATAGGCGCGCGCCATATGCACGAGGCGCCCGAGCAGCGCCTGCACCGCTTTGCCAAGCTGGGCACCATTGACTTGCGTGTGGACTACCTGCGCCCCGGCATCGGCGAGCACTTTGACCTGCATGCCGAGGTGATGCGCCTGGGCTCGCGCGTGGCCTCCACACGCATGGAGTTTCTGGGGGCCGACGGCAAACTGCTCTCGACGGCCTCGGCCGCCTACATCGTTTCCTGATTGCTATCAAAACAGGAGCTGTTGGCGCAGTACCCAAGAGCGCTAAAGCCCTGTTTTATTGCATTTTGGTGAAATGCGCCGACTTCTGGTGCCACATCGGCGCTTTGCGCTGGGCGGGATTGGACAAGATTCCGCCTTGCACAGGGAGCCACCATGACCATCACCACACTGGGCAGTGCGCGCGCCAGCACTGCCACCAGCAGCCAGACTGCGGCCCAGGCCGCTGAAAAGGCCGACCCCATCACCGCGGGTTTGCAAAAGTCCAGCGGCAAACTGCAAACCCTGCTGAACACGGCCACTGCCAGCCTTTCTACCCTGGGCAAGTTCAAGGCCGCGGTGGCCGCCAGCCAGACCGCCGCCACGGGCCTGGGCACCCTGAAGGACAGCGCCACCAGCGACGAGGTTAAAAAAGCCCTGAACAGCTTCGTCAGCACCTTCAACACCATGGTGGCTTCCACCCAATCGGCGGCCGCTGCCAGCAGCGGGGTGGAACGCCTCAGCCGGGGCATGACCCGTGCCATGACCGCCGACTTCTCCCGGGTGGATGCGTTGCGCCAGATGGGGTTCACCAAAGCCAGCGACGGAACCCTGACGCTGGACACGGCGAAACTGGACGCTGCCTTCAAGGCTTCGCCCTCGGGGGTATTGGGCACCTTGTCCAAACTGGGCAAACTGGTGGACAAGGTGGCCACCAAAGAGTTGGCCAGTGGGGAAAGCATTGGCAACACGGTCAATACCCTGTCCAGCAAGGCCACGGTGTTGCAGCTGCAGCACAACGCGCTGCAGAAGGCAGCACAGCAGTACGCCAGCTTTGCGCAGGCCGGAACCGGCAACACCTGGAGTGCTTGAAGCGCGGTTACTCCGGTTGCAACAGGCCGGCAGCCCCACAACAAAAAGCCACCTCGCGGTGGCTTTTTGCTGCGAGGGAATGCGCCCTTATTTCTTGGCTGCGGTGTCGCCCATGTAGTCCGACATCACCTTCCACTTGCCATCCGTGATCTGCGACAGGCGGGATGTCCCGCTGCCCAGGCGTTTGGTGGCGGTGAATGTTTGCAGCGGCGAACCAAACATGTCTGGCTGGATGGTGGTGCTGTCCATCACCTTGATGAAACTGTCGGTCGACAGATTCTTGCCGGCTTTGTTGGCGGCAGTGGCAAAGGTGTTGATGATCAGGTAGCCGTAGACCGAGAACACGGTGGGATCTTCGTTGAACTTGGTCTTGTACTTGTTGGCCCAGAAGCGGATGCTGGGGGACTGTTCATCGGTGTAGGGGTTTTGCACCGTCATGGTGGCGTAGAGGCCGTCCATGGCTTTGCCGCCGATCTTGTGGATCAGGTCGGTGTAGGCCGCGCTGGACCCGATGAAGGTGGGGTTGTAACCCAGCTTGCGGGCAGTACCAATGGCGCCAATGGTTTCACGGATGATGGTGCCCAGCACCACAAAGTCACAACCGCTGGCCTGCAGCTTGGACACTTGCGACGAGAAGTCGGTGGCGCCGCGTTTGTAGGACGTTTTCTCGGCGAACTCCATGCCGATGGTCTTCAGGCCGTCTTCACCACCCTTGAGCACTTCCAGGCCGAAGTCGTCATCCTGGTACAGCGTGCAGACCTTCTTGGCACCTTTTTCCTTCACCAGCTTGGGCACGGCCAGACGCATCTGGTCGTAGTAGGGGGCTGCAAACGAGTACTTGAGCTTGTGGAAGGGCTCGTACATTTCGCGCGCCGCGGTGATGGGGAAGAAGTTCGCCACATTCTTCTCGAACTGCACCGGCATGGCCGCCATGTTCTGGGCGGTGCCGATGTGGCCCACCATCATGAAAATCTTGTCCTGGTTGACCAGTTTCTGGGCGGCCAGCACGGCTTTTTTGGGGTCGTAGCCAGAGTCTTCAACCAGCAGCTTGACCTTGCGGCCGTTGATGCCACCTTGTTCATTGATCTCGTCCACGGCCAGCAACATGCCGGCACGGGCCTGTTTGCCAAAACCGGCCAGCGGGCCAGACAGGTCCTGGATGGACCCAAGCAAGATTTCGTCTTTGCCGACGCCTTGCTGGGCGCTGGCAAGGGTCGCCGTCAGGGCCAGGGTGCCCAGTGCGATCGCGGTACGCAGTTTCATGGTTGTGTCTCCTCGTTGTTGAAAGGGATGCTGAAAGCCGACAGCCTTTCAGCGGTACATGGCCTCTATCTGGGCTTCGTATTTCTTTTCCACCAGCTTGCGTTTGAGCTTCATGGTGGGGGTGAGTTCCTCGTCTTCTGCCGTGAGCTGGTTTTCCAGCAGGAAGAATTTTTTGATCTGCTCCACGCGTGCAAACTTCTTGTTCACCCGGTCCAGCTCGGCCTGGATCAGGGCCTGCACCTCGGTGGCACGGGTCAGGGACGCATAGTTGCTGAAGGGCACATCGGCGTCCTGGGCGAACTTCTCCACGTTTTCCTGGTCGATCATCACAATCACCGTCAGGTAGGCGCGTTTGTCACCAATCACCACCGCATCGGTGATGTAGGGCGAGAACTTCAGGTCGTTCTCCAGCTCGCTGGGCGTGATGTTTTTGCCGCCCGCGGTGATGATGATGTCCTTCATGCGGTCGGTGATGCGGAAGAAGCCATCTTCGTCCTGCACACCCACGTCGCCGGTGTGCAGCCAGCCGTCCGGGGTGAGGGTCTCGGCGGTTTTCTCGGGCAGGTTCAGGTAGCCGGCAAAGACGTTTTTGCCCCGCACCAAAATTTCACCAGTCACCGGGTCCAGCTTCACCTCGTTAAAGCCAGCCGCCGGGCCGATGGAGCCGGGTTTGATCTTGTCGGCCGGCACGCCGGTAGAGGCGCCACAGGTCTCGGTCATGCCCCACACCTCCAGCATGGGCACGCCCAACGCCAGGTACCAGCGCACCAGATCGGGAGAAATGGGCGCCGCCCCGGTGACCAGAAAACGTGCACGGTGGATGCCAATGAGCTTGCGCACATTGTTGAGTGCCAGCACCTGCGCGACGCGGAACTGGAACTTCAACCAACCGTCCACGGACTGACCGGCCAGGACCCGTTCGGCAATACGGGTGCCCACGCCAATCGCCCAGCCATAGGCGGCCTGCTGGATGAAGCCGGCCTCCTTCAGCCCAATCATCACGCCGGAATAAAACTTCTCCCACACCCGCGGCACGGCGGTGAACACCGTGGGGGCAATCTCCCGCACGTTCTCGGGAATGGTCTCTGGGTTCTCTACAAAATTGAGCTTGGCCCCGGTGTACAGCCCGAAGTACTCGCCGCCCATGCGCTCGGCAATGTGGCACAGCGGCAGAAAACACATGCGTTCGTCCTGGTCGCTCTGGGCAATCAGGGTGTTGAAACCGCGCACTGTGTAGACCAGGCCCTGGTGCAAGTGCATGGCACCCTTGGGTTTGCCGGTGGTGCCCGAGGTGTAGACCAGAATCGCCAGGTCCTGGGGCTTGCAGGCGTCCACGCGCTGCTGCACCGCCTGCGGGTGGGTGGCGTTGTAGGCGCGGCCCAGTGCGCGTAGCGCATCCAGGCTGATGACGCCTGGGTCGTCCAGCCCGCGCAGGCCCTCCATGTCGAACACCACGATGGTGCGCAGCTTGGGGCACTGGTCGCGCACTTCCAGGGCCTTGTCGAGTTGTTCGTCGTCTTCCACAAACAGGACGCTGGTGGACGAGTCTTCACACAGGTAGTGCACCTGGCTGGCTGCATCGGTGGGGTAAATGCCGTTGGACACGCCACCGGCGGACAACACCGCCAGATCGGCCCAGACCCACTCCACCACGGTATTGGCCAGGATGGAGGCCGTATCACCTTGGTGAAATCCCAGGCTCATCAAGCCGCCGGCAATCTCGCGCACGGCATTGGCGGTCTGGTTCCAGGTCCAGCTGCGCCACAGGCCCAGATGCTTTTGCCGCAGCCAGATGTTTGGGCCGCGGCTTTGCACCGCGTTCCAGAACATGGCCGGAATGGTCTCGCCCGCCATGACGATGTCATTGCGCGGTTGAATGTGTGAGGTATCCCAAAGTCCGCTCATGTATTCACCGCCATGTCTTCTTTTTCTTCCAGCGCCGCTCTCCGCGCACGCCGTCTTCCTTCATGCCGAGGTAGAACTCCTTGATATCGTCCTTCTCGCGCAGGTGGGCGCAGGTGTCTTCCATGACGATGCGGCCGTTCTCCAGCACATAGCCGTAGTCCGCGGCGTTGAGCGCCATGTTGGCGTTTTGTTCCACCAGCAGGATGGTGGTGCCGCGCTCGCGGTTGATGCGCACCACGATCTCGAAGATCTCCTTCGTGAGCTTCGGGCTCAGGCCCAGGCTGGGCTCGTCCAGCAGGATCAGATCGGGGTCTGCCATCAGCGCGCGGCTGATCGCCAGCATCTGCTGCTGCCCGCCCGAGAGCAGGCCGGCATCCTGTGTGGCGCGCTCTTTGAGGATGGGGAAGTAGCCGTACACCGTCTCGATGTCCTTGGCCACGCCGTCGCGGTCGGAGCGGGTGTAGGCGCCCATCAGCAGGTTGTCGCGCACACTCAGCAGCGGAAACACCTCCCGCCCCTCGGGTACATGACTCAGTCCCTCCTGCACGATATACGCCGGGTCTTTGGCGGTGATGTCCGCGCCCTTGAACTCCACCGAACCCTTGCACGGGTCGATGATGCCGGAGATGGTTTTGAGGATGGTGGTCTTGCCCGCGCCGTTGCTGCCCAACACGGTGGCAATCTCGCCGCGGCGCACCTGCAGGCTCACACCACGGATGGCCTTGATGGGGCCATACGCGCTTTCCACGTTGAGCAGCTTGAGCACCGGTTGGTCGCTGATGGGCGGCGGCTGGGTGCTCATGCGCTCACTCCCTGGGTTTGGCGGCGCAGGGACGAGACATCGTCAATAGACCCCAGATAGGCCTCCACCACATCCGGATCGGTCTGCACCTCGCGCGGTGTGCCCATGGCCAGCACCTCGCCCTGGTTCATGGCGAGCACGCGGTCGCTCACTTTGGACACCAGGCTCATGTCGTGTTCCACCATCAGCACGGTGATGCCCAGCTCGTGTTTGATGTCCTGGATCCAGAACGCCATGTCGTCGGTTTCTTCCACATTCAGGCCGCTGGACGGCTCGTCCAGCAAGAGCAGTTTGGGTTCGGTGCACAGGGCGCGGGCCATCTCCACCACCTTGCGCACGCCATAGGGCAGGCCGGCCACCAGCGAGTCACGGTAGTGCTGCAGGTCCAGAAACTCGATCACCTCTTCGGCCTTCTCGCGGGCACGCAATTCGGCCTCGCGCGCAGCGCGGGTGAACAACAGGTCCTGCCACAACCCGGTCTTGCGGTGGGTGTGGCGGCCTATCAGCAGGTTGTGCAGCACACTGGCGTGTTCAAACAGCTCGATGTTCTGAAAGGTGCGCGCAATGCCCAGCGAGGCCACGTCTTGCGGCGGCTGCGCAGTCAGTTTGAGCGTGCCCTGCGGGCCCAGGTAGTCAATGTCACCCGTGGTCGGGGTGTAGATGCGGCTGATCAGGTTGAACACCGTGGTTTTGCCGGCGCCGTTGGGGCCAATCAGGGTGAACACCTCACCCTGCTTCACGTCAAAGCTCACGTTGTTGACGGCCAGCACGCCGCCAAAGCGCACGCTGAGGTTGTTGGCAGAAAGGAGGGTATCAGTCATAAAGAGAGGCCTTGAACGCCGCCGGGCCGCCCCAAGGCGGGAGCGCCCCCTTCGGGGGGCAGCGACCCGCGGAAGCGGTGGAGCGTGGGGGCGACGTTCTTCATTTCAGCCGGTCCGATTTCTGGAACGATTTCTGCCGCTTGAACATGCCCTTGCGGTAGAACGGAAACATCTGTAAATAGGTGCGCACCTTGAGCCAGCGGCCATACAGGCCCATGGGTTCAAACAGCACAAAAATGATCAGCATGCTGCCGTAGATCACACTCTTGAGCCCCGGTGCCTGGCCAATGAACTCCGGCAAAAACTCTTTCACGGCCGAAATGCCCTGCGGCAGGATGATCAGGAAGATGGCCCCCAGGAACACGCCGTGGATGGAGCCCAGGCCGCCGATCACGATCATCAGCAACAGGTCGATCGACTGCAGCAGGTTGAACTGGTCGGGCGAAATAAAACGCAGGTTGTGCGCATACAGGGCTCCGGCCACGCCCGCCAGTGCCGCAGAAATGGCAAACGACAGGGTCTTGTAATACGCCAGGTGGATACCCATGCTTTGGGCCGATATCTCGGAGTCGCGGATGGCCACAAAGGCCCGGCCCGTGGGTGTGCGCAGCAGGTTCAGGATGCCCAGCGTGCAGACCACGGTGACCAGCAGGCACACAAAGTAAAAACCGGCGCCGCTGCCCAGGTCATAGCCCAGCAGCTTGATGGCGGCGACCGACTTGCCCGCATTGCCGCCGGTGACCGACTCCCAGCGCGCAAACACCTCTTCGATGATGAAACCAAACGACAGCGTGGCCATGCCCAGGTAAATGCCCTTGAGCCGCAGGGCCGGCAGGCCCACCACGATGCCGATGAGGGCCGACAAGAAGCCCGACACGGCCAGCGACAGAAAGAAGGGCAAGCCCGCTGCCGTGAGGTAGGCCTGGGCGTAAGCCCCCACGCCCAAAAATGCCGCATGCCCCAGCGAAAACTGCCCAGTGAATCCGGCCAGCAGCATCAACCCCAGGCCCGCCACGGCATAGATCAGCACCAGATTGAGCTGGGCCAGGCTGTATTCGGCGAGCATCCAGGGGGCGGCCAGCAGAAAGACCGCCAGCGCGCTGTACCAGAACACATGCCCGCCATGTTTGGCAAGGTTGATGTCCTGCGCGTAGTCCGTTTTGAATATGAATCTCACCGTGCCCCCCCCCGAAGCGCCTGTGGCGCCTCCCCCTCAGGGGGCGCTACCAGCGGCCCGGCAAAGCCGGTTCCGCGGTAGCCCTGGTGCGTGGGGTGGCTGGCCTCTACCTGGGCTCTTTTCATACTTTCTTTCTGAGCTGTTCGCCAAACAGGCCGTTGGGCCTGACCATCAGCATGACCAGCACCACCACATAGGCTGCGGTGTCCTTGAAGCCGTCGGGCAGGTAGAAGCCGGCAAAGGACTCGACCAGGCCAATCACCAGGCCGCCCACGATGGCACCGGGCAGACTGCCAAAGCCGCCCACCACGGCGGCCGGGAAGGCCTTGAGCCCAATCATTCCCATGTTGGCGTGCACAAAGGTGATGGGGGCCAGCAAGACGCCGGCAATGGCGGCAACGGCTGCAGCCAAGCCCCAGGCCAGGCCATTGAGGCGCTGCACCGGAATGCCCATGTAGTAGGCCGCCAGCTGGTTTTGCGAAGCCGCTTGCATGGCAATGCCCAGCTTGCTGTAGCGAAACAGGGCAAACAACAACACGCACAAAACGCCGGTGGCGCCGATGATGACCAGGTGTTCCACGTTGAGCACCAGCGCGCCAATGCCCATCTCGTTGCCGCCGAATTTGAGAATTTCGTCCTTGTAGGGCACGGGCAGGGCGTTGGTGTCGGTGCCCATGCCGGGGATCATGGTGATCAGGCCACGCGCCACATAACCGATGCCGATGGTCAGCATGACGATGGAAAAGGCGGGCTGACCAAGGATGGGGCGGATGACTACACGCTCCAGCACGATGCCGAAGGCCGCCATGGCGACGATGGCGCTGGGCACCGCCACCCAATAGGGGAAGCCCAGCAACGTCATGCCCGCCAGGCCGCCAAAAGCGCCCAACATCATCAGCTCACCCTGGGCGAAGCTGACGGTCTCGGTCGCTTTGTAAATGAGCACGAAGCCCAGTGCGATCAGGCCGTAAATGCACCCTTGTGCGACGCCGCTGATCAGCAATTGAAGGAACTGCACCTTGCCTCCTCGTGTTGTGCAGTTCCGTTATAGCGGGAGCCCCCTTTTTTACCGATAGGGTTCTCACTGATCTCGTAGACCCTTAGCGCAGGGCTGTGAGCATCGTTTTTCTTGTGGCGCGAGATTTATAAGAAACAGGCCTGTATTGCCCGTGGATATTGCGCAGGCAGCTACGTAATTTGTAGCATCAAATGGCGCGAACCGGGATCTCTCTGGGCTGCCCCTTGTCGTCAATGGCCACATAGGTCAGTGACGCCTCGGTGACTTTGATGTACTGCCCCTGGCTGCGAAAACGCTCGGCATAGACCTCCACCTTCACGGTGATGGAGGTGCGGCCGATGCGGCTGACCTTGCTGAAGAAGCTCAAGATGTCACCCACGCGCACGGGTTGTTTGAAGACAAACTCGTTCACCGCCACCGTGGCCATGCGGCCCTGGGTGTAACGGGCGGGCAGCACCGAGCCGGCCAGGTCGACCTGGGCCATGACCCAGCCGCCAAAGATGTCGCCATTGGCATTGCAGTCACCGGGCATGGGGATGACTTTGAGCACCAGTTCCTGGTCTGTGGGTAATTGAACGAGCAATGGGCTTGCATTGGTAGACATGGGCACAATCCTGACTTGAAACTTATCCCGGATTGTCCCCCATGCGCCCCTCAGGTATTCCCGCCGCCGCCCCCATGGCCCCCGCTTCTGCCACGGGTGCCGCAGCCACGGTGCCCCCCAAGTCGGATTGGGACACGCTGCGTCGCCTCTTTCCCTACCTCTGGGCCTACAAATGGCGCGTGATCGCCGCGCTGGCCTTTATGGTGGGCGCCAAGTTGGCCAACGTGGGGGTGCCGCTGCTGCTCAAGAATTTGGTGGACACCATGACACTGAAGCCGGGCGACCCCGCCGCACTGCTGGTGGTGCCGGCCGCGCTGCTGCTGGGCTACGGCGCGTTGCGCCTGTCCACCTCGCTGTTCACCGAGCTGCGCGAGTTGGTGTTTGCCAAGGCCACCGAAGGTGCGGCGCGCAGCATCAGCCTGCAGGTGTTTCGCCACCTGCACGCCATGAGCCTGCGCTTCCACCTGGAGCGCCAGACCGGCGGTATGACTCGCGACATCGAGCGCGGCACGCGCGGTGTGCACTCGCTCATCAGCTATTCGCTCTACAGCATCATCCCCACGCTGATCGAGGTGGCGCTGGTGCTCACGCTCTTGGCAGTCAAGTTCGATGTCTGGTTTGCCTGGATCACCATCGTGGCGCTGGGCGTCTACATCGCCTTCACCATCACCGTGACCGAATGGCGCACCCAGTTCCGCAAGAAGATGAACGACATGGACAGCACGGCCCACAGCCGCGCCATCGATTCGCTCCTCAACTACGAAACGGTGAAGTACTTCAACAACGAAGAGTTTGAAGCCCGGCGCTACGACGAAAACCTGGAGAAGTACCGCCGCGCCGCCGTCAAGAGCCAGACCACGCTCTCCCTGCTCAACACCGGGCAGCAGCTCATCATCGCCGTGGCCCTGGTCACCATGCTGTGGCGCGCCACGCAGGGCGTGGTGGAGGGGCGCATGACATTGGGCGACCTGGTCATGGTCAACGCCTTCATGATCCAGCTCTACATTCCGCTGAACTTTCTGGGCGTGATCTACCGCGAGATCAAGCAAAGCCTGACCGACCTGGAAAAGATGTTCACGCTGATGGAGCGTGAACGCGAGATTGCCGACGTGCCCGGCGCCCAGGCGCTGCAGCTGGCTGCCAGTGGCGCCGATGCCGCCGTGCGGTTTGAGAACGTCACCTTCAGTTATGACCCGGCGGGCAGCACCGCTGCCGCAGGCACCACGGCACGCACCATCCTGCATGGCATCAGCTTCGAGATTCCGGCAGGCAAAACCGTGGCCGTGGTGGGCCCCAGTGGCTCGGGCAAATCGACGCTGGCGCGCCTGCTGTTCCGCTTTTACGACGTACAGCAGGGCCGCATCACTATCGCCGGGCAAGACATCAAGCAGGTCACGCAAAGCAGCGTGCGCCAGGCGATTGGCATCGTGCCGCAGGACACGGTGTTGTTCAACGACACCGTGGAATACAACATCGCCTACGGCCGCCCCGGCGCCACGCGCACCGAGGTGGAGGCTGCCGCCAAGGCCGCCCACATCCACGCCTTTATTGCTGCGGCGCCCAAGGGCTACGACACCATGGTGGGCGAGCGCGGCCTGAAGCTCAGCGGTGGCGAGAAACAGCGCGTGGCGATTGCCCGCACCCTGCTGAAGAACCCGCCGGTGATGATTTTTGACGAAGCCACCAGCGCACTGGACAGCGCCAACGAGCGCGCCATCCAGGCTGAGCTGGCTGGCGTGTCGCAGAACAAGACCACGCTGGTTATCGCCCACCGGCTCTCCACCGTGGTGGACGCGCACGAGATTTTGGTCATGGACGCCGGCCACATCATCGAGCGCGGCACCCACGCCCAGCTGCTGGCCGCCAACGGCCGCTACGCAGCCATGTGGGCCTTGCAGCAGAGCGCGGAGTGATTTAAGGGCGTTTTTGGCCTCTGGCCCCCGTGGTTATTGCGCAAACAGCTCCTTAATTAATAGCATTTTTTGCACAAAACAGGGGCTTTGCCGGGCCGCGTACACTCTGCGCCCACGGCTTCTCCTCCGCTTTTCTGACTCTTGTTTGCTCTATGGACCTTCTGATTTTTGCCGCGCTGGTGATGGGCGTGTGGGTGCTCAAAAACCGCGACCAGCGCCGTCGCATTGGCTTGCTGGGCAACCACTTGGCGCGTTACGACATCGAAAAACTCATGGAAGGCCTGACCGAGGGCTACTTGCGCGCACTGGGCGAGGCCGATGCCGAGCGCCAGGCCCAGGTATGGAGTTTTCTGGATGCGCAGGAAGTCAAGCTGCGCGACCAGTTCCAGGCCTTTGCCGCCGAGTTTGCGCGTGAAGACGCGGCGCTCACCCGGGTCAGCAAGCTGCCCGTCGCGCTGCCCTTTGCCAGCACCCTGTTTCCCGCGGCCACGTTCGACCTGCGCCAGGCGTTTGCCCTCCATGCCCAAGCAATTGCCGATGCGGTGGACAACCGTGCCCAGCGCAGCCAGAAGGCCAAGGCCTTCACCCTCTCGGCCGAACTGTTCCTGATGCAGCACACCTGCCACTGGTATTGCCGTTCCAAGGCCGTGGCCTCGGCCCGCCTGCTGGCACGGCACAAGACCCCGTATGCGCAGGTGCTGGCGTCGGTGGCACCGGCCACCCGCACACGCTTCGAGGCCTTGCTGCGGGGCGCGTGACCCGGCCGCGCATAATTTGCGCATGTCCAGATCCCGCGCCGCCTCCCTGTCCACCAAGCTGATCCGCATTGGCGCCAGCCTGCTGGTGGTCGCGCTCATGTCGATTGGCCTGACGTTGTGGGTCACTTGGCAGCTGGAGGGGGGAGCGGCCTCGGTCAACGAGGCCGGACGCATGCGCATGCAGGCCTGGCGGCTGGCCAGCGCCTTGCAAGCGGATTTGCCGCGCACGGAGGTGTTGGCTTTGGTGGGGCAGTTTGACCAAAGCCTGGAGTTGCTGCGTACCGGAGACCCCTCTCGCCCGCTGTTTGTGCCCTGGGATACGGGGGTGCGGGGGCGTTTTGTCGCGGTGAACCAGCTGTGGTCCGTGCAGCGCAGCCTGTGGGCAGGGGAGCCGCCGCCCACGGCCAAGGCTTCTTTGTACGCCGCCGAGGAGTTTGTGGCCGCCATCGATGCGCTGGTGCTGGCCATCGAACACCAGCTCGCGCGGCTCACCGCCATCCTCAATCTGTTCCAGTTCGTCATGATGGCACTGGCCATTGGCGGGGCGGTGCTCATGCTCTACACCGGCTACCTGTATGTCATCAACCCGCTGCTGCAATTGCAGCAGGGGCTGCGCAAGGTGGAGACCGGGGACTTCGGCACCCGCATCGAGGTGGACAACCAAGACGAGTTTGGCCAGGTGGCACAGGGCTTCAACCGCATGTCGACCCAGCTGCAGGCCCTGTACGACGGGCTGGAGGCCCAGGTGGTCGCCAAGACCCAGCGGATCGAGGCGCAGCGCGCACGCATCGAGGCCCTGTACGAGGTGAGTGCGTTTTTGGCGGGGGCCAATTCCATCGAAGAGATGTCGCGCGGGTTTGCGCAGCGGGTGCGCATGGTGATGAAGGCGGACGCAGTGACGGTGCGCTGGTCGGACGAGGCCAACCAGCGCTACCTTTTGCTTGCGTCCGACTGCTTTCCGCAGGACATGCTGGAGGAAGAACGCAGCCTGCTGGCAGGTGCCTGCGCCTGTGGCAGCCTGCAGCCCGATGCACGCACACGCGTGATCCCCATCCACGACCACACGGCCGCGCCCCTGCGCCGCTGTGTCAAAGCCGGCTACGAGAGCCTGGTGAGTGTGCCGGTGCGCTTGCAGCAGCGCCTGATGGGTGAGATCGACCTGTTCTTCCGCCACACGGTGGAGCTGACCAAAGACGAGGTGGAGCTGCTCGACGCACTGGCCAGCCACCTGGCCAGTGCGCTGGAGGGGCTGCGCGCTGCCGCGCTGGAGCGCGAGGCGGCGGTGGGCGAGGAGCGTGCCCTGCTGGCGCGTGAATTGCACGACTCGATCGCCCAATCGCTGGCCTTTCTGAAAATCCAGGTGCAACTGCTGCGCAGTGCCACCCACAAGGCACAAGCAGAGCAGGTGCAATTGGTGCTGGACGAACTGGATACCGGACTCAAGGAAAGCATCAACGATGTGCGGGAGCTCCTGGTGCACTTTCGCACCCGCACCAATACCGACGATATCGAACCCGCGCTGCAGGAGACCTTGCAGAAGTTCAAGCACCAGAGTGGCCTGACCACGCAATGGCATGTGACCGGGGAAGGGCTGCCCCTGCCCTCTGACGTACAGGTGCAAGTGCTGCATGTGCTGCAGGAGGCGCTCTCGAATGTCCGCAAACACGCGCTGGCCACACAAGTCTCCCTTGATGTGGTCAAGGGCGAGCGGTGGCGGTTCGCCGTGCACGATGATGGGGTGGGGTTCCAGACATCACACCGGCACGACACGTCCCACGTGGGTCTCAAAATCATGCAGGAGCGGGCGGCCCGCATTGGTGCCACCGTCGAGGTGCAGTCCCGCCCTGGGGCCGGCACCACGGTCAGTCTGGTGTTGCCGGCCCACCCGGTGACGGGGGCCGCGTCGGTACCGGCACCCTTGCACTGACAATACCGACATGACGCTTATCCGACTGATGGTGGTGGACGACCACTCCCTGTTCCGCCGCGGGCTGGTAGCCCTGCTGTCCCAGGATGGCCGTTTTGAGGTCGTAGCCCAGGCCGCGGACATGGGCGAGGCGCTGCGTTATGCGGGCAGTCAGGCCCCCCAGCTGATCTTGCTGGACAACCACCTGCCCGGGGTGCGCGGGGTGGATGGCATTGCTGCCCTGAAAGAAGCCTTCACCGGTGTGCGCATCCTCATGCTCACGGTGAGCGAGGACGAACAGGACCTGGCCGCGGCCATGCAGGCCGGGGCGGATGGCTACCTGCTCAAGACGGTGGAGTCCGAGCACCTGTGCGACGCCTTGCTCAAGGTCATGGCGGGTGAATCGGTCATCAGCCCCGAGATGATGACCAAGTTTGTGGCCGCCTTCCGGGCCAAGCCTGCGTCGGCGCCCGCTGTGCCCACGCTGGCGGTCGGGCCCGCCCCGGCCGATGGCGGGCTGGAGTGCCTGTCGGCGCGCGAGCGCGAGATCCTGGCGTGTATTGCGCGGGGCGACAGCAACAAACTGATCGCCCGCGCGCTGGACATTGCCGAAACCACGGTGAAAGTGCATGTGCAGCACATCCTGCGCAAGTTGCAGCTCAGCTCGCGGGTCCAGGCAGCGGTCTACGCCACCGCCCGCGGTCTGGTTTGATCCAGATCAGTTTTTCGCCACACTTCTTTCGGACTACTCCTTTAGAACTACGCCGCCTTGTGGCGACATAGTTCTTTGGCGCTGAGCGGCCAGTACCAATGGCGGATGTTCAATCCGCCTCCAAAGCGCGACAGTCATTCCATCCTTAGGAGATGGAATATGGCCTCTGATTTAAGCAACGCACGCAAAGCCTGGTCGGTGCTCATCGTCAGCACACTGGCGTTTACTGTGTGCTTCATGGTGTGGATGATGTTTGGCGTGATCGGTATTCCGATCAAGAAAATGCTGAACCTCAATGCCACCGAGTTCGGTTTACTCACTGCCACGCCGGTGCTCACCGGCTCGCTGATCCGGGTGCCGCTGGGCATCTGGACCGACCGTTTTGGCGGGCGCATCGTCATGGCGGTGCTGATGGCCATTACCGTGCCCGCCATCTGGATGATGGCCTACGCCACCCAGTACTGGCACTTCATCACCATCGGCCTGTTTGTGGGGCTGGCCGGCGGCTCGTTCTCGGTCGGCACGCCCTATGTGGCGCGCTGGTTCCCCAAGGCCAAGCAGGGCACGGCCATGGGTATTTATGGTGCGGGCAACTCGGGCTCGGCGGTCAACAAGTTTGTCGCGCCGGTCATCCTGGTCGCCTTCGGCTGGACCATGGTGCCGCAGGTGTATGCGGCCATCATGCTGGGCACCTTGGTGCTGTTCTGGATGTTCAGCCACAGCGATCCCGCCCACCTGGTGTCCAACAACGTCAGCTTCAAGGAACAGCTCAAGGCCTTGAAGGACCCCAAGGTCATCAAGTACTGCCAGTACTACAGCATTGTGTTCGGTGGCTATGTGGCGCTGGCGCTGTGGATGGTGCAGTACTACGTGGGCGAGTTTGGCCTGGACATTCGCGTGGCCGCCCTGCTGGCCGCTTGCTTTTCTTTGCCCGGTGGTGTGTTGCGCGCCTTCGGCGGCATGTTGTCCGACAAATACGGTGCCCACAGCGTGACCTGGTGGGTGCTGTGGGTGAGCTGGATCTGCCTGTTCCTGCTGTCCTACCCGCAAACCGATTTCACCGTGATGACGGTGAACGGCCCCAGCACCTTCCACATCGGCCTGAACGTCTATGTGTTCACCGGCCTGATGTTCATTCTGGGCATTGCCTGGGCCTTTGGCAAAGCCAGCGTCTTCAAGTACATCAGCGATGACTACTCGCACAACATCGGCGCCATCAGCGGCATCGTGGGCTTGGCCGGCGGCCTGGGCGGTTTTGTGCTGCCCATCCTGTTTGGTGTGCTGATGGACCTGACCGGCATCCGCTCCAGCGCCTTCATGCTGATGTACGGCGTGGTCTGGGTGTCGCTCATCTGGATGTATTGGACCGAGGTGCGCAAGGCCCACGTCATGGGTGCACAGGCCAAGAATTTTTCCCTGCAGAACTAGGACACCTTTCATGAACACCAACAGTCCATCCCGCGCAGACATTGCCGACTGGCGCCCCGAAGACGAGCGCTTTTGGGAGAGCACCGGCAAGTCCATCGCCTACCGCAACCTCTGGCTCTCCATTCCGGCGCTGCTGTGCGGCTTCGCCGTCTGGGGCATGTGGGGCATCATCACCGTGCAGATGCTCAACCTGGGCTTCCCCTTCACCCAGGCCGAGTTGTTCACGCTGACCGCCATTGCCGGCATCTCGGGTGCCACCATGCGCATTCCGGCCAGCTTTTTGATCCGCATGGCCGGTGGCCGCAACACCATCTTCCTCACCACCGCGATGCTGCTGGCCCCGGCCATTGGCACCGGCGTGGCGCTGCAGCACCCCGAGTGGCCGCTGTGGGTGTTCCAGCTCATGGCGCTGTGGTCGGGCGTGGGTGGCGGCAACTTTGCCAGCTCCATGTCCAACATCAGCACCTTCTTCCCCAAGCGCCTGCAGGGCACGGCGCTGGGTTTGAACGCAGGTCTGGGCAACTTCGGCGTCACCACCATGCAGATCGTCATCCCCTTGGTGATGACGGTGGGCCTGTTTGGCGCCTTTGGCGGTGAGGCCAAAGCCCTGGTCAAGGACAGCGGCTGGATCTTCGGCAAGATTGCTGCGGGCACCCCCACCTGGATTCAGAACGCCGGTTTTGCCTGGGTGTTGTCGCTCGTTCCCCTGTCCATCCTGTGCTGGTGGGGCATGAACAACCTCAAGACCGTGTCGCCTGCCACCGGCAACCCGGTGGTGGCTTTTGCCAAGATCATCTACCTGTACTCGCTGGCCTTCATCCCGTCCATCGGCATGTTGTACCTGTACCTGCCAGCGCCCACGGGGCTGGGGCTGTTGAACATGTGGGTGGCGATTCCGCTGGACATTCTGGCCGCGGTGCTGATGATGCGCCTGGCTGCCTTTGGTGCCATGCGTGAGAACGTGCAAAAGCAGTTCGCCATCTTCAGCAACAAACACACCTGGAGCATGACCGCACTCTATGTGGTCACCTTCGGCAGCTTCATTGGCTTCTCCATGGCGCTGCCCCTGGCCATCACCGTGATCTTCGGCTTCCAGCACATCCCCGATGCTGCGGGTGTGTTGCAGCACACGGTCAAGAACCCCAATGCGCCGTCGGCTCTCACCTATGCCTGGATTGGCCCCTTTGTCGGCGCTGCCGTGCGCCCCATCGGCGGCTGGATTTCGGACAAGGTGGGCGGTTCCATCGTCACGCAAATCATCTCCGCCATCATGGTGCTGGCATCGGCCGCCGTGGGCTACGTGATGTTGCAGGCCTACCAGTCGCCTACCCCCGAACAACACTTCATGGCCTTCATGGGCCTGTTCATCGTGCTGTTTGCGGCCAGCGGTATTGGCAACGGCTCCACCTTCCGCAGCGTGGGCTTCATCTTCGACCGCCAGCAGGCCGGCCCGGTGCTGGGCTGGACCTCGGCAGTGGCCGCCTATGGCGCCTTCATTGCCCCGGTGCTGATTGGCCAGCAGATCAAGGCAGGCACACCGCAGTACGCCTTCTACGGCTTTGCCGTCTTCTATGCCGTGTGCCTGGTGCTGAACTGGTGGTTCTACCTGCGCAAGGGCGCCGAGATCCAGAACCCCTAAGACCACTGAATTGCTACCAAATGTATAGCTGCTTGCGCATATTCCACCTGGGCTACGGCCCGATTCCATCCAAAAAATCGATTGCAGAGGTATCCCTATGAGCCACTTTCTGGACCGACTGAGCCACTTCTCGGCTCCCAAAGAGGAATTTGCCGATGGCCACGGTGTGGCCACCGGTGAAGACCGGACCTGGGAAGACGCCTACCGCGACCGCTGGGCCCACGACAAGATTGTGCGCAGCACCCACGGTGTGAACTGCACCGGCAGCTGCAGCTGGAAGATTTACGTCAAGGGCGGCATCGTCACCTGGGAAACCCAGCAGACCGACTACCCCCGCACGCGCGCCGATTTGCCCAACCACGAGCCCCGTGGCTGTGCACGCGGCGCCAGCTACAGCTGGTACCTGTACAGCGCCAACCGCGTGAAGTACCCCATGATCCGCGCGCGCCTGCTCAAGCACTGGCGTGCGGCCCTGCTGGTGGCCAAGAGCCCGGTGGACGCCTGGGCCAGCATCGTGGAAAACCCCGAAGCCCGCCTGGAGTGGCAAAAGCAGCGCGGCCTGGGCGGCTTTGTGCGCAGCACCTGGGAAGAGATCAACCAGCTGGTCGCCAGCGCCAACGTCTACACCGCCAAGCAGTACGGCCCGGACCGCATCATCGGCTTCTCGCCCATCCCGGCCATGAGCATGGTGAGCTACGCCGCAGGCAGCCGCTACCTCAGCCTGATTGGCGGCGTGTGCATGAGCTTTTACGACTGGTACTGCGACCTGCCACCGGCCAGCCCCCAGGTCTGGGGCGAGCAGACCGACGTGCCCGAGAGTGCCGACTGGTACAACAGCACCTTCATCATCGCCTGGGGCTCCAACGTGCCCCAGACGCGCACGCCCGATGCCCACTTCTTCACCGAGGTGCGCTACAAAGGCGCCAAGACGGTGGCCATCACCCCCGACTACGCCGAGATCAGCAAACTCGCCGATCTGTGGATGCACCCCAAGCAGGGCACCGACGCTGCCGTGGCCATGGCCATGGGCCACGTCATCCTCAAGGAGTTTTACTTCAACAAGCGCAGCGCGTACTTTGACAACTACGTGCGCCGCTACACCGACATGCCCAACCTGGTGCAGCTCGAAGAGCGCACCCTGCCCGATGGCCGCACGGTCATGGTGCCCGGCCGCTACCTGCGCGCCAGCGACTTCAACGGCAAGCTCGGCCAGGACAACAACCCCGAGTGGAAAACCGTGGCGCTGGACCAGGACGACAAGATGGTGCTGCCCAATGGCTCCATCGGTTTCCGCTGGGGAGCGGCTGAACGCGAGGACCTGGGCAAGTGGAATCTGGAAAACAAAGAGGCCCGGGGAGACACCGAGGTCACGCTCAAGCTCAGCCTGATGGAGGGCGCGCAGCCTGACTTTGAGGTGGGCGAGGTCGGTTTCCCGTACTTTGGTGGCATTGACACCCCCAACTTCGACGCCAACAAGCAAAGCGCCGCCGTGGACGATGTGCTGGTGCGCAAGGTGCCGGTTCGCCGCGTCAAGCTCGGCAAGGCCGGTGAAGAGCGATACGCCCTGGTGGCTACCGTGTTCGACCTGACCGTGGCCAACTACGGTGTGGCCCGCGGCCTGCCCGGTGAGAACGCTGCACTCAGCTATGACGACGACACCCCGTACACCCCTGCCTGGCAGGAAAAGATCACCGGTGTGAAGCGTGACCAGGTGATTGCCGTGGCGCGCCAGTTTGCCGACAACGCCGACAAGACCCAGGGCAAGAGCATGGTCATCATCGGCGCGGCCATGAACCACTGGTACCACAGTGACATGAACTACCGCGGCATCATCAACATGCTGATGATGTGCGGTTGTATCGGCAAAAGCGGCGGTGGCTGGGCCCACTATGTGGGCCAGGAAAAACTGCGTCCCCAGACCGGCTGGACGGCCCTGGCCTTTGCGCTGGACTGGGTGCGCCCACCCCGTCAGATGAACAGCACCAGCTTCTTCTATGCCCACACCGACCAGTGGCGCTATGAAAAACTGGGTGTGGAAGAAATCTTGTCGCCGCTGGCCGACAAATCCAAGTTCGGCGGCAGCCTGATTGACTACAACGTGCGCGCCGAGCGCATGGGCTGGCTGCCCAGTGCGCCGCAGCTGCAGACCAACCCCATGCAAGTGGTGAGGGATGCCCAAGCCAAGGGTCTGGACCCCAAGGACCATGTGGTGCAGTCGCTGAAAGACGGCAGCCTCAAGATGAGCTGCCAAGACCCGGACCATCCTGCCAACTGGCCGCGCAACATGTTTGTCTGGCGCTCCAACATCCTGGGCTCCAGCGGCAAGGGGCATGAGTATTTCCTCAAACACCTGCTGGGCACCACCCACGGCGTGCAGGGCAAGGACCTGGGGGCCGAAGAAGCCAAGCCCACCGAAGTGGTGTGGCACGACCAGGCGCCCGAAGGCAAGCTGGACCTGCTGGTCACGCTGGACTTCCGCATGAGCACCACCTGTCTGTACTCCGACATCGTGCTGCCCACCGCCACCTGGTACGAGAAAAACGACCTCAACACCAGCGACATGCACCCCTTCATCCATCCGCTGTCCACCGCGGTGGACCCGGCCTGGCAGAGCAAGAGCGACTGGGAGATTTACAAGGGCTTTGCCAAAGCCTTTAGCGAGGTCTGCGTGGGCCATCTGGGCGTGGAGAAGGAGGTCATGCTCACCCCGCTGATGCACGACACCCCCGCCGAATTGGCCCAGCCTTTTGGTGTGGCGGAGTGGAGCAAGGGCGAGTGCGAGCTGGTTCCCGGCAAGACGGCGCCCAGCATCCAGGTGGTGGAGCGCGACTACCCCAATACCTATGCCCGTTTCACCGCCTTGGGCCCCTTGCTGGACAAGGTCGGCAACGGTGGCAAGGGTATTGGCTGGAACACCCAGACCGAAGTGGCCCAGCTCAAGGAGCTCAATGGCAAGGTACACACCGAGGGTGTGGCCAAGGGCCTGGCCCGCATCGACACCGATATTGACGCCTGCGAGGTGGTGCTGCAGCTGGCCCCTGAGACCAATGGCCATGTGGCCGTGAAGGCCTGGGAAGCACTGGGCAAACAAACCGGTCGTGACCACACCCACCTGGCCCTGCACCGCGAGGACGAGAAGATCCGCTTCCGCGACATCCAGGCCCAGCCGCGCAAGATCATCAGCTCGCCGACCTGGAGCGGCATCGAGAGTGAAACGGTGTCGTACAACGCCGGCTACACCAACGTGCATGAGCTGATCCCATGGCGCACCCTGACCGGCCGCCAGCAGTTCTACCTGGACCATCCCTGGATGATCGCGTTTGGCGAGGGGCTCTCCAGCTACCGTCCTCCGGTGGACCTGAAGACGGTGGGCGACATCATGAACCGCAAGCCCAACGGCAACAAGGAGATCTCGCTCAACTTCATCACGCCGCACCAGAAGTGGGGGATCCACTCCACCTATACCGACAACCTGATGATGCTGACGCTGAACCGCGGCGGCCCGGTCATCTGGCTCAGTGAAGACGACGCCAAGAGCGCCGGCATTGTGGACAACGACTGGGTTGAGCTGTTCAACACCAACGGTGCCATTGCGGCCCGTGCGGTGGTGAGCCAGCGGGTGAACCCCGGCATGGTGATGATGTACCACGCCCAGGAAAAAATCATCAACACCCCGGGTGCCGAGATCACCGGCACGCGCGGCGGCATCCACAACTCGGTCACCCGCATCGTGACCAAGCCCACCCACATGATCGGCGGCTACGCACAGTTCAGTTACGGCTTCAACTACTACGGAACCATCGGCACCAACCGTGACGAATTCGTGGTGGTGCGCAAGATGCGCAAGATCGACTGGCTCGACGGCGAAGCACCCGCAACCACCCAGGCCTGAGGAGACAAGACTATGAAAGTACGCGCACAAATCGGCATGGTGCTGAACCTGGACAAATGCATCGGGTGCCACACCTGCTCGGTCACCTGCAAAAACGTCTGGACCAGCCGCCCCGGGGTGGAATACGCCTGGTTCAACAACGTGGAAACCAAGCCCGGCATCGGCTACCCCAAAGACTGGGAAAACCAGGACCGCTGGAATGGTGGCTGGGTCCGCAAGGCCGATGGCTCCATCGAGCCTCGCCAAGGCGGCAAGTGGAAGTTGCTCATGCGCATCTTCGCCAACCCCAACATGCCGCAGATTGACGACTACTACGAACCCTTCACCTTCGACTACGACCATCTGCAGACGGCCAAGGAGACCAAGGCGGCCCCCACCGCGCGGCCGCGCTCGCTGATCACCGGCAAGCGCATGGAAAAAATCGAGTGGGGCCCCAATTGGGAAGAAATCCTGGGTGGCGAGTTCAGCAAACGCAGCAAGGACGCCAACCTGGCCAACTTCGACCAGATCCAGAAGGACATGGTGGGCCAGTTTGAGAACACCTTCATGATGTACTTGCCCCGCCTGTGTGAGCATTGCCTCAACCCGGCGTGTGTGGCCAGTTGCCCCAGTGGTTCCATTTACAAGCGCGAGGACGACGGCATTGTGCTGATCGACCAGGACAAGTGCCGCGGTTGGCGCATGTGTGTGTCCGGTTGTCCCTACAAGAAGATTTACTACAACTGGCAGACCGGCAAGGCCGAGAAGTGCATCTTCTGCTACCCCCGCATCGAGGCTGGCCAGCCCACCGTGTGCTCCGAGACCTGTGTGGGCCGCATCCGTTACCTGGGTGTGGTGTTGTACGACGCCGACCGCATTGCAGAGGCTGCCAGTGTGGAAAACGAAAAGGACCTGTACCAGGCCCAACTCGACATCTTTCTGGACCCTCGCGACCCCGAGGTGATTGCACAGGCGCGCAAGGATGGTATTCCCGAGGCGTGGCTGGAAGGCGCACGCAAGAGCCCGGTTTACAAGATGGCCGTGGAGTGGAAGGTGGCGCTGCCCCTGCACCCCGAGTACCGCACGCTGCCCATGGTGTGGTATGTGCCGCCACTCTCGCCCATCACGTCCGCCGCCAACGCGGGCCACATCGGCCCCAACGGCGAGTTGCCCGACATTGCCCAGATGCGCATTCCTGTGCAGTACCTGGCCAACCTGCTGACTGCGGGCGATTGTGGTCCGGTGGTGCGGGCGCTGGAGCGCATGCTGGCCATGCGCGCCTACCAGCGCAGCAAGCATGTGGACCAGATCGAAAACCTGGCCGTGCTGCAACAGACGGGCTTGACGGTGGCTGAGGTGGAAGAGATGTACCAGATCATGGCGATTGCCAACTACGAAGACCGCTTCGTGATCCCCACCAGCCACCGCGAGTACGCAGAAAACGCGTTTGACCTGCGCGGCGGTTGCGGCTTCTCGTTTGGCAATGGTTGCTCGGACGGAGCGTCGGAGACCAGCCTGTTCGGTGGTAGCAAGGCGCGCACCATTCCTATCAAGTCAATGCTTTGATCCAGGAGAACTGCATGAAAGACAACCGTTATTCCCTGCGCGCCCTGGCGCTGCTGCTGGGCTACCCCAATGCGGCCCTGCGCGACCAGTTGCCTGCCCTGATGGAGGCACTGGACCAGGAGGGCGCTGTGCCCGCCGAGCGCCGTGCCGAGCTGCGCAGTCTGGCCGCCGAGCTGTCCCGCGGTGACCCGCTGGAGGTGGAGGCCCAGTATGTGGAGACCTTCGACCGGGGCCGCGCGACCTCCTTGCACCTGTTTGAGCATGTGCACGGTGATTCGCGCGACCGGGGCCCCGCCATGGTGGACCTGGCGCAAACCTACGACAAGGCCGGCCTGCAGCTGTCGCCCGACGAGCTGCCCGATCACCTGTGTGTGGTGCTGGAGTTCGCGTCCACCCAGCCACCTGCCGTGGCACGGGATTTCCTGGGCGAGATGGCCCACATCCTCCAGTCCATCTTCAGCGCGCTGCTCAAGCGCAACAGCCCTTATGCCGCTGCGGTAGCCGCCGTGCTGGAGCTGTCTGGCCAGCGCGTGCAGGCCGTGCCCTTTGCGGCGGACGAGCCACTGGACGAAAGCTGGGCCGAGCCCGAAGCGTTTGATGGCTGCAGTACCAAGGGGCAGGCCCGCCCGGGCGACGCCCAGCCTATCCATATCGTGCGCAAAGCTCCGGCTGCGCAAGGAGTCTCTGTATGAACTACCTCGACAACTTCCTCTTCGGCATTTACCCCTACATTTGTTTGAGCGTTTTCCTGCTCGGCAGCCTGCTGCGCTTTGACCGCGACCAGTACACCTGGAAGAGCGATTCTTCGCAGCTGTTGCGCGCTGGGCAGTTGCGCTGGGGCAGCAACTTGTTCCACGTCGGCGTGCTGTTCCTGTTCTTTGGCCACAGCTTTGGCATGCTGACACCGCACTTTCTGTATGAGCCCTTCATCACCGCCGGTGCCAAGCAGCTGGTGGCCATGGTGTCGGGCGGGGCGTTTGGTTTGCTGGGCTTCATTGGCGTCAGCCTCTTGCTGCACCGTCGCCTGAGCGATGAGCGTATCCGTGCCAATTCCAAGACCAGTGACATCGTGCTGCTGGTACTGCTGTGGTTGCAACTGGCCCTGGGCCTGGCCACCATTCCGCTGTCGGCCCAGCACCTGGACGGCGGCATGATGATGAAGCTGGCCGAGTGGGCCCAGCGCATCATGACCTTGCGTGCCGGTGCGCCGGAGCTGCTGGCCGAGGCGGGTTGGATCTTCAAGGCACACATGTTCCTGGGCATGTCCATCTTTTTGATCTTCCCGTTCACCCGTCTGGTGCATGTGTGGAGCGGCTTTGGCACCGTGGCCTACTTGGTGCGCCCTTACCAGTTGGTGCGCAGCCGTCGCATTGGCATGACGCCGCGTGAGCCCATGAGCCGCAGCCACACCCACCGCTGAAAGGACCACTCCATGAACGCCTCCACCTCTCCATCCAGCGGCTGCGGCAGTGGCAGCTGCCAGTGCGCCACGGCTGCAGCGGCCCTCAGTGCGGCCCCCGTGGCCAGCATCAATGGCATCAGCTTGCACGCGCCGGGTGAGCAGCCCGAACCGCAGGCCCTGCAGGAGCTGGCCTACACCGAGCTGCTGCGCCAACAGGCCGTGCAGGCGGGCCTCTTGCCACGCAGCACGGGCTTGGTCACACCAGTGCTCAGCGACGCGGAGCGCACCGTGCTGGAAGACATGGTGGACGCTGCGGTCAGCAGCCCCCAGCCCACCGACGAAGAGTGCCAGCGCTACTACACGGCCAACAAGGCGCAGTTTGTGGTGGGGCAGGCGGTGCATGTGCGGCACATCCTGTTTGCCGTCACCCCCGGGGTGAATGTGCATGCCCTCACAGTGCGGGCCGAAAAAGCCCTGATCGAGTTGCTGGGCAAGGACGTGGCGCCCGACCGGTTTGCCACGCTGGCGGGAGAGTTGTCCAACTGCCCCACCAGCACCCAGGGGGGGGATCTGGGCTGGCTGCAGCCGCATGACTGCGCGCCCGAGCTGGCCAATGAGTTGTTCCACCAAACCCAGCAGGGCCTGGGCTTGGGGGTGCACCCGCGGCTCATCCACACGCGCTTTGGTTTTCACATCATCCAGGTGCTGGGCAGCCGAAAGGGCAAGCAGGCGCCGTATGAAGAGGTGCGCGAGCGCATTGCTGCACAGCTCACCCTGCAATCGCGTGCCAAAGCCCTGCACCAGTACATGAGCTTGCTGGTAGGTCAGGCGCTGGTGGAGGGGGTGGCCCTGGAGCGTGCCGATTCTCCCCTGGTGCAATGAACGTTGCGACGACAGCCCCTGACGAACTGCTGTTGCGGCTGCGTCGCTTCCATTCCAACTATTTTCCGCTGCACCAGCAGCGCTTCCAGGACCTGGTGGCGCAGGGGCAGCACCCCAAGACCCTGTTCATTGGCTGCTCCGACTCGCGCCTGGTGCCCTACCTGCTGACGGGTGCTGGCCCCGGCGAGCTGTTCATCGTGCGCAACGTCGGGGCCCTGGTGCCGCCGTACGATGGCTCACACGGCTTGCACGGCACCATGGCGGCGATTGAATATGCGGTGCTGAGTCTGCATGTGGAGCGTGTCATCGTGTGTGGCCACAGCCACTGCGGCGCCATCCGCGCGGCCTACGAGGGCGTACCCGAAGAAGCCCGGGCGCTACAGGCTTGGCTCAAGCTGGCGCAAGAAGCCCTGTTGCCGGTACAAAGCAGTCCCGAAGCCCTGTTGCGCACCGAGCAACGCAGCGTGGTGTTGCAGTTGGAGCGCCTGATGGACTACCCCATGGTGCGTCGTGAAGTGGAGGCCGGCCGCCTCACGCTGCACGGTTGGCACTATGTGATTGAGGAGGGCGAGATCCATGTGTTCGACGCCCAGCAGGCCGGTTTTGTGCCGGCCTCCATGGCGTCCAACAGCGGCACCGGCCCCTACCAGCCCTATGTGGAATATGACGGGCAGACCTTTACCGTACCCGCGGAGGAGTTGCCATGAGTGACCCCGCCAGCCTGCGTGCACAGCAGCAACGCTATGCGCAGTTGCCCTTGGTCTATGCCTGCTCGGGCTGCTCCAGTGCCGCCCAGCTGTCCAACCAGATGGCTTTGCGACTGGACCATGCGGCGTTGGCCGAGATGTCTTGCATTGCCGGGGTGGGGGCGGGCATCAAGCCGCTGGCGCGCACGGCCCAGTCCGGCCGCGCCATCCTGGCACTGGACGGTTGCCCGCTGCACTGTGTGCGCCATGCGCTGGCCCAACAGGGCGTGGTGCCCACGGTGCATGTGGACTTGTCAGCGCACGGCGTGCGCAAGGACCTGCACCGCCTGCCCAGCAACGCCGAGGCCGAAACCGCCTGGTCCACCGTGGTGCTGCCAGCCCTGCATACCCTTGTTCACCGGTGCCCGCGGGCACCCTCTCTCAGTAAGGATTTCGTTTCGTGACTTCTGTTTCTGCCCCTGCCTTGGACACAAGGCCCCAACCCATCAGCCAGGACGTGCTGGCCGAAAAGTACCTCAAAGTTGGCGAGACCTGCGCCGATGATGTGTACCGCCGTGTGGCGCGTGCCTTGGCGAGTGCCGAGGTGCCTGCGCAGCGCCCCCATTACGAGGCCCTGTTTCTGGACAACCTGCGCGCCGGGGCCATTGGTGCGGGCCGCATCATGAGTGCGGCGGGCACCGGCATCCAGGCCACGCTGATCAACTGCTTCGTTCAACCCGTGGGCGATTGCATCCAGGGCCAGGATGACGCAGGCTACCCCGGCATCTATGAAGCCCTGCGCGAGGCGGCCGAGACCATGCGCCGCGGCGGTGGCGTGGGCTACGATTTTTCGCGCATCCGCCCGCGCGGCGCGGATGTGAAAGGCACGGCCTCGCTGGCCTCGGGACCGTGCAGCTACATCAATGTGTTTGACCAGTCCTGCTCCACTGTGGAGAGTGCGGGCGCGCGGCGTGGCGCGCAAATGGGCGTGCTGCGCATCGACCACCCCGATGTGCAGGAGTTCATCACCGCCAAGCGCACGCCCGGGCGCTGGAACAATTTCAATGTCTCGGTCGGGGTGCCCGATGCCTTCATGCAGGCCCTGCAAGCCGATGCCCCGTGGGAGTTGGTGCACCGCGCCAAGCCGGGAGCCAGTTTGCTGGCCCAGGGCGCCCACCAGCGCAGCGATGGCCTGTGGGTCTACCAAACGCTGGCGGCCCGCACGCTGTGGAACACGGTGATGCGCTCCACCTACGACTTTGCCGAACCTGGCATTCTGTTTCTGGACCGCATGAACCAGGACAACAACCTGGCCTACTGCGAAACCATAGAAGCCACCAACCCTTGTGGCGAGCAGCCGCTGCCCGCCTATGGCTGTTGTGACCTCGGGCCCATCATCCTGCCGCGTTGTGTGCAGCACCCGTTTGGGGCGGGTGGCACGGCGGCCTTTGACTTTGCGGCGTTTGCCCAGCTGGTGGCGCTGCAGGTGCGTGCGCTGGACAATGTGCTGGATGTGACGGTGTGGCCCCTGCCCCAGCAGCAGGCCGAGGCGGCTGCCAAGCGCCGCATCGGTGTGGGGTTCACCGGACTGGGGGATGCCTTGTGCATGCTGGGTCTGCGCTACGACAGCGCAGAGGGCCGCGCGATGGCCGTGCAAATCGCCACCTGCATGCGCGACAGTGCCTACACGGCTTCGGTGGCATTGGCGCAGGAGAAGGGTGCCTTTCCCCGGTTCGAGGCCGACGGCTACCTGGCTGAAGGCACTTTCGCCAGCCGCCTGCCAACCAGCCTGCAGGCCGACATCCGGGCGCACGGCATCCGCAACAGCCACCTGCTCTCCATTGCCCCCACTGGCACCGTGAGCCTGGCCTTTGCGGACAATGCCTCCAACGGCATCGAGCCCGCGTTCTCCTGGACCTACACGCGCAAGAAGCGCGAGGCCGATGGCAGCACCAGCGAATACGCGGTGGAAGACCATGCCTGGCGCGTCTACCGCGCGCAGGGCGGGGATATGAACCAGCTGCCCGAGAGTTTTGTGTCCGCGCTGGAGATGGCGGCGGCCGACCACATTGCCATGATGCAGGCGGTGCAGCCGCTGGTGGACACGGCGATCTCCAAAACCGTGAACGTGCCGGCCGACTATGCCTACGAGGACTTCAAGGGCCTGTACCTGCAGGCCTGGCAGGCGCGGCTCAAGGGCTTGGCGACCTACCGGCCCAACGCCATCCTCGGCTCGGTGCTGCAGGTCACGCCTGCATCCACAGAGAGTAAGTCCGTAAGCGCTCCTGATTTGATAGCTGTTGGCGCAGATCCCATGCGGGCTGTGATCGAAAAACGCCCCAAAGGTGCGCTGGCGGCCGTGGCCGAGAAAGTGGAGTACTGGACGCAGGAGGGCCACAAGACCCTGTACTTGGTGGTGTCCTTTCTGCCCCTGCCCACGCCGGTGGGCAAGGGCACGCTGGAGCGCGCCATCGAGTTCTTCATGCCCCTGGGGCAGAGCGGGGAGTCGCAGCAGTGGATCACTTCCAGCATGCGCATGCTCTCGCTGGCGGCGCGTGGCGGCTTTCTGGAGCGGGCCCTGCGTGACATGCGCAAGGTGGCCTGGGACCGGGGCCCCGTACGCCTGGGCCACTACACCAAGCAGGACGGTAGCCAGGTGCCTTTGTGGCATGACTCCGAGGTGGCCGCCATTGCCTATGCGCTGCAGCAAATCATTGCGCAGCGCCAACAGCACGCTGCTGCGCTGCACGCCACCGACGATGCAGACGAGGACGACGATGACGACGGGCTGGGCCTGAGCACCCCGTCCGCCAGCCCGGTCATGGTGGGCAAGAAGTGTGGTGAGTGCGGTGCCTACGCCGTGATCCGCAAGGACGGTTGCGACTACTGCACCCAGTGCGGCCATGTGGGAACCTGTGGATGAACCTCCACACGAATTGGCGCTTGCGCCATTTGCTGCTGGCTCCGCACCGCCTGGGCTTCTTCCTGGCCATGGTGCTGCTGTGGTCCGCCAGCCTGTGGTGGGCGCTGGTGCAGATGGACCGGGTGACGGGGGCTTTCGGGTTGGCGTATGTGGTGTCGCCCTCGCTGGTGCATGGGGCGGTGATGACCTTTGGCTTCATCCCTTTGTTCTTCTCGGGCTTTCTGTTCACCGCGGGTCCCAAATGGCTGGGTGTGGCGCCGCCCACGGCTGCGCAACTGCTGCCCCCCTTGCTGCTGCAAGCCGGGGGCTGGTTGCTGTGGCTGGCTGGCGTGCATGTGCACCCGGTGCTGGGGCTGGGCGGCATGGCGTTGGCGCTTGGCGGGCTGGTCTGGATGAGCGCCATGTTTTGGCGCCTGTTGGCGCGCAGCCAGGTGGTGGACACTGTGCATGCGCGGGTGATTGCCCAGGCCTGCGGCGTGGGCTGCGCCAGCCTGGTGGGCCTGGCCGTCAGCGTGTGGGCCGGCGCCGATGCCGTGGCGCTGGCCTGTGTGCTCACTGGCCTGTGGGGCTTTGTGGTGGCGGTGTACGTGGTCGTGGCCCACCGCATGATTCCCTTTTTCACCTCCAGTGCCATGCCGCAGGTGGCCACCTTGCGGCCGTTTTGGGCGCTGGGCTTGATGCTGTCGGTGGTGGTGCTGGAAGTACTGGCCGCCTGGCTGGACCTGCTGCGGCCTGCGGGCACTGCCTGGGGCACGGTGTGGCTGCTATTGCGGGGCACCCTGGAGCTGGCGGCGGGTGTGGTGCTGCTGTGGTTGGCCTATGTATGGGGCTTGGTGCAAAGCTTCAAGAACCGCTTGCTGGCCATGCTGCACATTGGCTTTGTGTGGTTGGGTGTGGCGCTGCTCTTGGCCGGTGCCAGCCAGTGGCTGAGCTGGGTGAGCGGCACACCGGTGTTGCCGCTGGGGGCCCTGCATGCGCTCACCATGGGCTGCCTGGCCTCGCTCATGTTGGCCATGGTGACCCGCGTGTCGGCGGGGCACAGTGGTCGCGCTTTGGTGGCCGATACGTGGGTATGGTCACTTTTCCTGTTGTTGCAGCTGGCCACGGCATTGCGTATTCTGGCCGCGGGCGTTGCCATGTGGGGCGCAGCCACGCTGGCAGTGGTGGCAGGTGTGTGGCTTGCGGTCATGGCCCTCTGGGGGGGCAGGCTGGTGGGCTGGTATGGTCGGCGGCGCGGCGACGGGCGCCCCGGATAGGTAAAAAAACCAAGGACCTCGGTGATGATTTCCAATTTTGATGAATTGCTGCAGGCAGCACGTTCCCAACCCACGGCGCAGCGCCTGCTGCTGGTGTTTGCGGGGGCCGAGTTGCCCGAAGACGCTGACGAAGCGCAGCGCGCCCGGTACCAGTCGGGGCAGGGGGGCGCACTGGTGCCCCTGATGTGTGTGGACAAGGCGGTTGAGGAGGTGGTCTCTTTCGCGGCACTTGCGCAGGAAGCCACGCAGTTTGGCCCGCCCTGGGCGATGGTGTTTGCCGCAGCCTTGTCGGGCCAAGGTCAGCAGGCACCAAGTGCGGAGGACGCCGCGCCCTTGCTGCAGCGCATGGTGGAGGCCATCCAGCGTGGGGAGATTGCGGCCTACATTCCGTTCAACCCGCAGGGTGAGGCGGTGCAGCTTGGCTGAGGCCTTGCTCCCTCTGGCACCGCAGGCCGGTTTTGAGGCCCCGTTTGAACTGCTGCAGGCTTGCCACGAGCGGGTGCAGCGCAGCCTGGCGCTGATGGCGCGCCTGCAGCAGCACCTGCTGGAGGTGGGCTGTGACGACAATGCGCGCCAGGCCGCACGCGATGTGCTGCGCTACTTCGATGTGGCCGCACCCCTGCACCACCAGGACGAAGAGCTGCATGTGTTTCCGCCCCTGCTGCTGGGCGCCGACGCGGGCTTGCGCACCCTGGTGCGCACTCTCATGCAAGACCACCGCGACATGGAGGTTGCCTGGGGCCATGCCCGCGAAGTCCTGCTGGCGATTGCCGAAGATCGCCTGGGGGTGTTGGCCCTGAGTGTCAGCCAGACCGGGGCGCTGGATCAGTTTGCCGCCTTGTATGGCCAGCACATCGCGCATGAGGAGGGGCTGGCCTACCCGGCTGCGCAGGCGGTGTTGTCTGGCACGGCCCTGCACGCTATGGCGCAGGACATGATGCAACGCCGCGGGGTGCGAACCACTTGAGGGACAAGGGCCGTGAAATGGGGGCATGGGCGCGGGCTTGGCGATATCTATGCGTTTCGCGCATAATTGCGCCCCATGGAAACCAAATGGCTTGAAGACTTCGTGTCTCTGGCTGAGACCCGCAGTTTCAGCCGCTCCGCGCAATTGCGCCACGTTACCCAGCCTGCGTTCTCGCGGCGTATTCAGTCGCTGGAAGCCTGGGCCGGCACCGATCTGGTGGACCGCAGCAGCTACCCCACGCGCCTGACCCCGGCGGGCGAGACCCTCTACGACCAGTCGCTGGAAGTGCTGCAGGCCCTGCAAAGCACGCGCGCCATGCTGCGTGGCCACACCACCGCTGCGCAGGACGTGGTGGAGTTTGCGGTGCCGCACACGCTGGCCTTCACCTTCTTCCCGGCCTGGGTGTCCGAGTTGCGCGAGAAATTTGGTCCACTCAAGAGTCGGCTGATCGCGCTCAATGTGCACGATGCCGTGATGCGCCTGGTGGAAGGGAGCTGTGACCTGCTGATCGCCTACCACCACCCCTCGCAGCCCTACCAGCTGGACGCCGACCGTTACGAGATGGTGAGCCTGGGCGAGGAGGTGGTGGCGCCGTACTCCAAACCTGACGCCGATGGCCGCCCCCTGTTCTCCCTGCCTGGCAAGGTGGGCCAGCCTTTGCCCTATCTGGGTTATGCGCCTGGTGCCTACCTGGGGCAGATGGTGGAGCTGATCCTCAAGCAGGCCGATGTGGCCATCCACTTTGACCGGGTGTACGAGACCGATATGGCCGAAGGCCTGAAAGCCATGGCCCTGGAAGGCCATGGGGTGGCGTTTCTGCCCCATAGCGCCGTCAAGAAAGACCTGCGCGCCAAGAAGCTGGTGAGCGCCTTGCCGGCCCCGATGAAGGGCCTGAACATCACCATGGAGGTGCGCGCGTACCGCGAACGGCTCTCCAGTCGCGAGGCGGCCCGCGGCCTGAGTGCCGCCCAGCGTGCCCAAACCCGCACGCCCAAGGGCTCGGCCCAGGCCCTGTGGGACTATCTTTTGACCCAGGGTAGCGCGGCATAGAAGTTGCATTCCAGTTTTGCATGCCGCCCCAAGCAATCGGCATTGGCGGCGGAACATGGGGCTGGCTAGAGTGGCCAGCTTCGGTCTACAAGGTCGTTGGAGTCTGTATGCAAAACAATGGTTGGCGCCTATTCGGCATCGTAAGTGTGGCAGTTTTGGCCACTGGGGGCAGCTATGCGGGCGTGCTCGACCGGATCGCGTCGGGCGGGGCACTGGTGGTGGCGCACCGCGAGTCGTCCATTCCCTTTTCCTACCTCGACAGCAAAAAGGAAGCGGTGGGCTACGCCGTGGACCTGTGCCTCAAGCTGGCAGAGGCGGTGCGCAAGAAAACCGGTGCCAAAGCCATGCCGGTGGAGCTCTTGCAGGTCACGCCAGCCAACCGCATTGCGATGGTCGAAACCGGCAAAGCCGATCTGGAGTGCGGCTCCACCACCAACAACGCGGAACGGCGCCAAAAGGTGGCTTTCACCATTCCCCACTTCATCACCGGTGCGCGCATGCTGGTGCGCACCGAGAGCAAGATCGAGCGTATTGAAGACCTGTACGGCAAGAAGCTGGTGTCGACCAAAGGCACCACGCCGCTGAAGGCTGCCGAACAGGCCAACCGCGAGCGCCTGTTGCACATCACCATTCTGGAAGCCCCGGACCACGCCAAGGCCGTGGAAATGGTGGAAAAAGGCGAGGCCGACGCCTTTGTGATGGATGACGTGCTGCTCTACGGCCTGGCTGCCAACCGCGCCAAGCCCGAGGCCCTGAAAGTGGTGGGCAAATTCCTCACCACCGAGCCGCTGGCCATCATGCTGCCCAAGAACGACCCGGAGTTCAAAAAGCTCATCGACGAGGAAATGCGTCGCCTGATCGTGAGCAAGGAAATTCAGCCCATCTACGACAAGTGGTTCCTCAAGGCCATCCCGCCCAACGACAAACCGCTGAACCTGCCGGTGAGTTACCTGCTCAAGGACTTCTGGAAGTACCCCAGCGACTTCGTTCCGTTCTAGGTCTGCCCGGGGGGCGGGGGCGGCGCCCGATTTGGGACAATAGTGCCCATGACGCACGCCCCTAACACCCTCACCATCACCCGCCCCGACGACTGGCACCTGCATGTGCGCGACGGCGCCGCCCTGAATACCGTGGTGCCGCACACTGCGGCCCAGTTCGGGCGCGCCATCATCATGCCCAACCTCAAGCCGCCGGTCACCACCGCGGAGCAGGCCCTGGCCTACAAGGCGCGCATCCAGGCTGCGGTGCCCGCAGGCATGCAGTTTGAGCCGCTGATGACGCTCTACCTGACCGACAAGCTGCCCGCCGACGAGATCGCACGCGCCAAGGATGCCGGTGTGGTGGCCGCCAAGCTCTACCCCGCAGGCGCCACCACCAACAGCGACGCCGGCGTGACGGATATTCGCAAGACCTACCAGACGCTGGAAGCCATGCAAAAGGCCGGCCTGCTGCTCTTGGTGCATGGCGAGGTGACCAGCAGCGACATCGACCTGTTCGACCGCGAGGCGGTGTTTATCGACACGCAACTGATTCCGCTGCGCAAAGACTTTCCTGAGTTGAAGATCGTCTTCGAACACATCACCACCAAAGAGGCTGCGCAGTACGTGGCCGACAGCGATCGCTTCACGGCGGCCAGCATCACGGCCCACCACCTGCTCTACAACCGCAACGCCATCTTCACCGGCGGCATCCGCCCGCACTACTACTGCCTGCCCGTGCTCAAGCGCGAGACACACCGCCAGGCCCTGGTACAGGCCGCCACCGGGGGATCGAACAAATTCTTCCTGGGGACCGACAGCGCGCCACACCCCACGCACCTCAAGGAGCACGCCTCGGGCTGTGCGGGCTGTTACACCGCCCACGCCGCCATGGAGCTGTACGCCCAGGCCTTTGATGCTGCGGGCGCGCTCGACAAGCTGGAGGGTTTTGCTTCCTTTTTTGGTGCCGACTTCTACGGCCTGCCGCGCAACACTGGCACCCTCACCCTGAAGCGGGAAAGCTGGACCCCGCCCGAGAGCTTTGCCTTTGGCGAAACCTCCCTCAAACCCCTGGCCGCGGGCGAAGCACTGCAGTGGCGCATGGTTTAGAGGCCATCAACTGGGATGCGCCCTGGCTGAGGCCTTGGCGCGGAGTGGGTGAGGGGCTGGCCGCCCAGGTGAATGGCGGCCTGACGGTCGCCCAGGCCTTGAATGCGGCCCAGCGCGCCCCGGTGCAGTTTGTGCCCCAGGCCGAGCTGCCCGCGGGCATGGCCTACGAGCAGTACATCTTTGACACCGGCCGCGTGCCCACGCGCGACGGCCTGCACGATTTTTTCAACGGCCTGTGCTGGTTGCACTTTCCGCTGGCAAAAAAGAAGCTCAACCAACTGCAGGCGGAACAGATTGCGCAAACCGGCATCCAGCCGGTGCGTGGCCCGGCGCGCGATGCGCTGACGGTGTTTGACGAAAACGCCGCCCTGCTGGTGGCGCCCGAGCCGCTGTGGCAGGCCCTGCAGGCCAAAGAGTGGGAGGCGGTGTTTGTTGGTCTGCGTCCGCTGTGGGCCCAGTCGACCTTGCTGCTGTTTGGCCATGCGCTGCTGGAGAAGCTGGTTTACCCACGAAAACCGATCACGGCCCACGTATTTATTGCGCGAGCAGCTATCGAATCCATAGCGGATTTGGATGCCTGGCTGGCCCAGACCTTGTCAGCACCGCTCTTGGCCAGCAAGCCGTTTGCGCATTTGCCGGTGCTGGGCGTGCCGGGCTGGTGGCCCGACAACGCCGTGCCAGCGTTTTACGCCGACCCCAGCGTGTTCCGGGTACCACGGCCGCCCGCTCCTGAGCCTGGGGGCTAAGCTTTCAGGCCTTGAGCTTGAGCAAGTGCACCATGACGCGGGCGGTGGTCAGGTCCAGGTCAATCAGGTTGACCAGGTCTTTGCCTGCCATCCACGATGCATCCCAGTGGTTTTGCTTGAGCGTGGTTTTCCAGGCGTCGTGTTGTGTGGCCAGGCGCACGGCCTCCAGCATCTCGGTTTGTCGGCCTGCCGATACCCCCTTGCCGGTGAACACCGCCCGCCAGTTGGACATTTCGGCCTGCACACCTTGCTCGCGGATGGCGGGAATACCAAACGAGGGTTTGCGCGAGGACACGCCAATGGCGCGCAATTGGCCGCCGGCCAGTTGGGCGCTGAATTCGCTGTAACCCGAGATGCCCACTGCCGCCTTGCCGGACAGCACGGCAGACACCACGTCCACTCCGCTGGCGAAGGGTTGGTAGTTCAGGTCTTCCGGGTTGGCCCCGGCCGCCCGCGCAAACACGCCGGCAAAAATATGGTCCACCCCGCCAGCCGACCCACCCGCCACCGGCACGCCTTTCAGGTTGGCCTTCATGCTGACGGTGAGGTCGGACACGCTCTTGATGGGAGAGTTGGCCGCCACCACCATGACCAGGTAGTCGCTGGTCAGACGCGCCACGGGCTGGATGGCGCTCAGGTCCACCGCTGGTTTTTGCAGCGCCACGGCGCCCACCATCACGGTGCCGCCCATCAGCAGGGTGTTGGCATCGGCGTTGTATTTTTCGGCATAGTGAGCCAGGCCCAGCGTGCCGCCTTTGCCACCTTTGTTTTCGTACTCCACTTCGTCAATGACCCCGGCAGAGATCATGGCGGTGCCCAAGGCGCGGCCGGTCTGGTCCCAGCCGCCGCCCGGGTTGGCGGGGATGACGATGCGCAGCTTGGCAGCCAGCTTGTTGGCCGCCTTGGGCTTGCCCGGTGCGGCCGGCTTGGCGGTTTGGCTCCAGGCGGGCAGTACCGCGCCCGAGAGGGCGGCGGCAGTCAGTCCGGTGATGATGCGACGGCGTTGGAATTGGGTCATGGAGGGGACGCGTTTGGGGGCGCTTGGAAGCAAGGGGAGAGAGACATCTTAGGGGTGTTTGGTGACGCCCAGCCCGCGGGTCCGCGTTTGGGGCGCCCAAAGTCCATAAACTTCGTGGGCCCAAGGCCCCGCAAAAGCTTGAATTCAGCGCGGGCGCCCCTACCATCCGTGTCAACGACGGGAACACCGTCGCTTTCCGAAAGAAGAACCATGAAACGTATTGCCTTGTTTGTATTGACCAACCTTGCCGTGGTGCTGGTGTTGGGTGTGGTGGCCAATTTGTTGGGCGTCAACAGCTTCCTGACGGCCAACGGCCTGAACCTGGGCGCCCTGCTGGGCTTTGCCCTGGTGATGGGCTTTGGCGGCGCCATCATCTCGCTCTTGATCAGCAAACCCATGGCCAAGTGGACCTCGGGGGTGCGTGTGATCGAGCAGCCCCAGAACATGGACGAGGCCTGGATTGTGGACACCGTGCGCAAGTTCGCCGACAAGGCGGGCATTGGCATGCCCGAGGTCGGCATTTTTGATGGCGCGCCCAACGCCTTCGCCACCGGCGCCTTCAAGAACTCGGCCCTGGTGGCCGTGAGTACCGGGCTGCTGCAGGGCATGACACGTGAAGAGATTGAGGCCGTCATCGGCCACGAAGTCGCCCACATTGCCAATGGCGACATGGTCACCATGACGCTGATCCAGGGCGTGATGAACACCTTCGTGGTGTTCCTGAGCCGTGTGATTGGGTATGCCGTGGACAGCTTCTTGCGCAAAAACGACGAGCAAAACAGCGGCCCCGGCATTGGCTACTACGTCACCACCATCGTGCTCGACATCGTGCTGGGCTTTGTGGCCGCCATCATCGTGGCCTGGTTCAGCCGCCAGCGCGAGTTCCGCGCAGATGCCGGTGCCGCCCAACTGATGGGCCGCAAGCAGCCCATGATGAATGCGCTGGCCCGCCTGGGCGGCATGACACCGGGCGAGCTGCCCAAGAGCGTGGCCGCCATGGGCATTGCCGGTGGCATTGGCCAGCTGTTCTCGACCCACCCACCGATTGAAGAGCGCATCGCTGCGCTGCAAAACAGCCAGGCCTGACCCTCGGCGCGGGGCAATCCCGCGTCAGAGCCCCAGCGACTGGTACAGCGCGTCCATGCGTGCCATGACCGCGCTGTCCATCGCAATGGGGCGACCCCATTCGCGCTGGGTTTCACCGGGCCATTTGTTGGTGGCATCCAGGCCCATCTTGCTGCCCAGGCCACTCACTGGCGACGCAAAGTCGAGGTAATCAATCGGCGTGTGCTCCACCAGCAGGGTGTCGCGCGCCGGGTCCATGCGTGTGGTCATGGCCCACACCACCTCTTTCCAGTTGCGCACATCCACATCTTCGTCCACCACCACAATGAACTTGGTGTACATGAACTGGCGCAAGTGGCTCCACACGCCCATCATCACGCGCCGTGCGTGGCCCGGGTAGGCTTTTCGGATGCGCACCAGAGCCATCCGGTAGCTGCAGCCTTCGGGGGGCAGGTAGAGGTCTATGACTTCCGGAAACTGGCGTTGCAGCAGGGGGATGAACAGCTCGTTCAGTGCAATGCCCAATATGGCCGGTTCATCGGGTGGTTTGCCGGTGTAGGTGGAGTGGTAGATGGCGTCCTTGCGCAGTGTCATGCGGTCTACGGTGAACACGGGAAACTCGGCGCATTCGTTGTAGTAGCCGGTGTGGTCGCCATAGGGGCCTTCGAGTGCGTGCTGCCAACCGCTGGCATGGGTGGCGTCGGGGTAAATATGGCCTTCCAGCACGATCTCTGCGAATGCGGGTACCGACAGCGGTATGCCCAGTGCCGGGGCGACCTCGGTGCGGGCGCCGCGCAGCAGGCCGGCAAACTGGTATTCCGAGAGGCTGTCCGGCACGGGTGTTACGGCGCCCAAAATGGTTGCCGGATCGGCGCCAATGGCCACTGCCACCGGATAGGGCTCGCCCGGGTGCAGGCGCGCGTGTTCGGCGAAATCCAGCGCGCCACCGCGGTGTGCCAACCAGCGCAAGATGAGCTGGTTGCACGACAGCACTTGCTGGCGGTAGATGCCCAGGTTTTGCCGCGCTTGGTGCGGGCCGCGCGTGATCACCAGTCCCCAGGTAATCAGTGGCGCCACATCGCCCGGCCAGCAGTGCTGAATGGGCAGGCGTGCCAAATCTACATCGCCCCCCTCCCACACCAGGTCCTGGCAGGGCGGGGCCTTGTGTTCCTTGGGCGCCATGTTCCACAGGGCCTTGAGCAGGCTGCCCATGCCTGCCATGTCCTTCAGTCCCTTGGGGGCCTCGGGGGACCTGAGTGTGGCCAGCAGTTCACCCAAGGGGCGCAGCCCGGCAATGCCATCTACGCCCATGGCGCGTGCCACCCGCTCCGTGGTGCCAAACAGATTGCCCAGTACCGGCATGTGGTGGCCACGCGGGTTGGCAAATAGCAGGGCCGGGCCGCCTGCGCGCAGCACCCGGTCGCCCAAGGCGGTCATCTCCAGATGGGGGGATACCGGCGCGCTGATGCGCAGCAATTCACCCGTGTGTTCGAGTTGGGCCATGAAGTCACGCAGGTCCCGGTAACTCATGCGTTGCCCTGCCAGCGTGCTGCCAGCGTGTGGGGCACGTCCAGCAAGTCCAGGGCGCGTGCCACACTGAAGTCCACCACATCCGCCACCGTTTGGGGGCGCAGGTAGAAACCCGGCATGGGTGGGCAGACGATGGCACCCATCTCGCTCACGCTGACCATATTGCGCAGGTGCACCAAGTGCAAGGGGGATTCGCGCACCATGAGCACCAGACGGCGCCGCTCCTTCAGAACCACATCCGCTGCGCGGGTGAGCAGGTTGTCGGACAGCCCGTGGGCAATCGCCCCGAGGGTGCGCATGGAGCAGGGGGCTACGACCATGCCGCTGCACTGGAACGAACCGCTGGCGATGGAGGCCCCCACGTTGCCAATATCGTGCACCCGGTGGGCCAGGGCTTCAATGGCGGCACGGGGCAGGCCCTGTTCTTCTTCTACATTGCGCCAGCCTGCAGGGGACACCACCAGGTGGGTCTCCAGCCCCGGCGTGTCGCGCAGCACTTGCAAGAGGCGTACACCGTACACCGCACCACTGGCGCCAGAGATACCCACAATGATGCGCCGCAGGGGCGGGCGGTTGCCCATGCCCTCGCTCACCCGGGGCCACCTTGTCCAGAGGGGGCGTGACGGCGTGCACGCCAGCGTGCCAGCAGTTGCGGGGGCGACCAGTGATGCGGGTCCAGCACCGGGAGCTCCAGGGCATCCATGGCGTTTTTGACCACCAGGCCCAGCTCGGTGTCGCCCTCCATGGAGAGGCGGCGGTTAAAAAACAGGGTGTCCGGGTCTTCCTGGCGCTGGACCAGACGCAAAAAATCGTGGGCATGGGCGCTCAGGGTCAGGTCGGTGGTGCCCTCGGGGGGGCAGGCTGCAAAGCCGGTACTGTTGCAAGACAGATCAAAGGTCAGGCGCGCATCGCGTACATGAATGCGCAGCCGCTTGCCCCGCAAATACTGGCGCACATCGTTGGGCAGTTGCGGTGCCAGCATCGCATTGAGCGCCGTGGCCAGCAGCAACGAGCCCGGATAGGCGGGCAGGTGCGATAGTGCTGCACCGAGACGGCTGGGGAGCGTGTAGTAGGTGTGGGAAGGGGGCATGGCGTTACAGGCCTCAGGCAACAAATACAAAAACAGTCAAGAAATGGCAGCTGCTACCGCCCAGCACAAACAGGTGCCACACGCCGTGGCTGTGACGCAGGCGCTGGTCGGCAACATAAAAAATGGTGCCTACCGTGTAGAGGGCTCCACCCGCCGCCAACCAGGCAAAACCAGCGGGGGAGAGTGCCTCCCACAGCGGCAACAGGGCGGCCAGGGCCAGCCAGCCCATGAGCAGGTATATCGCCAGTGAGAGTGTGCGCGTGCCCTTGGACAGCCAAATTTCTTGCAGGATGCCCAGCACGGCCAGTGTCCACACGGCACCCAGCAGGGACCAACCCCATGCGCCTCGCAGGGACACCAGCGCAAATGGGGTGTAGCTGCCTGCAATCAGCAGGTAGATGGCGCAATGGTCCAGTTTCTGGAATATGACTTTGGCCCGGCCGCGCAGGCTGTGGTACAGGGTGCTGGCCACATACAGTGCCACCAGCATGGTGCCGTAGATGCTGAAGCTGACAATCTTCCAGGGGTCGCCTAGCCGCGCGGCCGATACGGTGAGCAGAACCGCCCCCACCAGTGCCAGGCCAGCACCAACCAGATGGCTGATGCTGTTGAAGCGCTCACCGTGGTACATGGGCTTAGCCTTGTGTGGCCAAGCTGGCGTTTTGTACCTGGTCCAGCCCTGGTTGGCCGTGCCAGTAGCCGTTGCAACCGGCAAAAGGCATGAGGGCTTGCAGGCGGTCCTGTGCTGCTTGGGGCGACACGGTGTGGAGGCGCATGGCATCGAACACGGCCACCACCTCGGCCATGTGGTGCGCCTGTGGGCTCAGGCGCACCACGTCTACCCCGAGCTTGCGCATGTCATCGAGCGCATCGACCAGGTTGTATACCTTGGCCGACTGCGTTTGTGTGCCATTGAGCACCAGAAAGCCTTCGTGTTCGCGGGTTTGGAGCATCAGGCCGTCCGGGTGGTCCAGGCAGCTAAAGCGGCAATCGTCCTTGGGCAGGTTGCGGTGGCGTGCGGTGAAACAACGCGCCGAGTAGGCCAGCGGCATGCGTCCGTAGGCAAACACTTCGGTCTGCAGTTCGGCCGGGCGGCCAGCTTGCAGCACGGCAAGGTCCCTGCGCGCCATTTCCAGTGGCATCACCCAACGCTGCGCGCCCAGGTCCGCCATCCATTGCAAGGTGGGCAGGTTGTACAGATTGAGATGCGGGCCGGCCACAAACGGCACTTTGCCGTGCAGGCATTGCACGGCACCCATGTCGTTGGCCTCCACCGCCAACCCGCCGTGCTGGGTGATTTTGTGCATGGTGCCTACATCGGCACCGGATTCCAGCAGCACCTGGGTGGACAGCACCACTGCCTTGCCGGCCCGTTGCAGACGTGTGGCAATGTCCAGCCAGTCGCCCAAGCGCAGTTCGTGGCGGCGTGAGCAGACGGTCTCGCCCAGGTAGACGATGTCCACTGCGGTGGTGGCCATGGTGTCGTAAAAGTTGAAAACAGCATCGCGCTGCCAGTAGTACAGCAGCGGACCAAGGGCAATTTGCATGGGACTTACTTCCAGGGGCGGTGGTAGGCGCCCAACGTGTGTTGTTGGCCTTCGGCGACTTGGTCCAGGGCGTGCATCCACACGGGTTTGGGGGCGTAGCGGTGGGGGTTGGCGAGGCAGTGGTCGATGGCTTCGCGCCAGACCTGGGTGACCTGGGCTACATAGGCCGGGCTGCGTTGACGCCCTTCAATCTTGATGGCCTTGACGCCCATGGCGAGGAGCTGCGGGAGCAACTCCAGCGTGTTGAGGCTGGTGGGCTCTTCGATGGCGTAGTAGTTTTCGTCGGTGCCCACATCAAAGCGGCCTTTGCACAGCGTGGGGTAGCCCGCGTTCTCGCCTGGCGCGTAGCGGTCAATCAACACACCATTCAGGCGCGACTCACGACCTTGCGGTGTCTCCGCCCAGCGCACGGCTTTGGGCGGCGAACATACGCCATGGGTGTTGGGTGACTCACCGGTCACGTAGCTCGACAGGGCGCAGCGCCCTTCAACCATGACACACAGGCTGCCAAAACCAAACACCTCAATCTCGACCTCGGTCTTTTCAATGACCTGTTGCACCTGCGTGAGGGACAGCACGCGGGGCAGCACGGCGCGCACGATGCCAAACTGTTCACGGTAGAAGTTGATGGCATCAAAGTTGGTGGCCGAGCCCTGCACCGACAGATGCAGCCGCAATCGGGGATGGTGGCGGTTGGCGTACAACATCAGGCCGGGGTCTGCCAGGATGACCGCATCCACGCCTAACTCCACTGCCTGGTCCAGGGCGGAGCGCCAGAGCTCCGGTTTGGCCGCCTGCGGGTAAGTGTTGAGGGCCATGAACACTTTGGCATGGCGGTGGTGGGCGTACGCAATGCCCTGCGCAATGGCCTGGGTGTCAAAGTTCAGCCCGGCAAAGTTGCGGGCATTGGTGGCGTCCCGCAGCCCCAGGTAGACGCAGTTGGCACCTTGGTCAACGGCCGATTTGAGGGCTGGCAGGCTGCCAGCGGGGCAGACCAGTTCCAGGGCGGGGGATTGGGGGGCGGTGTGCATGGCGGGGTGCTCGTAGTGCAAGCTCCGCACGATACGGCGGCCCCTGGTGCGACCGTCTGATGTGGGTCAACACCGCCGCATAAAGTTGGATTGATTTAGTCGGGTATGGCGCGCGGTGGGCGCAACCGGGGTAGCGGCAACGCGACTGTGCTGCGTGGCGACGCCACCAAATCGGCCAGCGTGACGCCATCCAGAACCGCGAAATACTGTTGCATGGCACGGGTGAGCACGGCTTTGAGGCCGCATTGGGGGTTGAGGCAGCACTGGTTTTGCATCGGGTCAAAACATTCCACCAGGGTGAAGTCGCGCTCGGTGGTCCGCACGATGGCGCCCAGCTGAATGCTGTTCGCGGGGCGTACCAGGCGGATGCCGCCGCCACGTCCGCGGCTTGTTTCCAGCAGCGACTGCGCGGCCAGCTCCTGCACGATCTTGGTCAAGTGGCTGCGTGAGATGTGGTGGTGCTCCGCAATCTCGGTGATGGTGACCGGGCTCTCGCGGCCCTGGTGCTGGGCACAGTACATCAGCACACGCAAGGTGTAGTCAGTCCATTGGGTCAGGCGCATGGGGTTTGTTGTAGGTCAAATAAAAGATTCATTCTTAATGAATGTTAATGGCTAAAATATTCATACGATATGAATCTTTAAGGAGCTTGTTATGAATGCCCGTCTCGAAACCACAACCCCTGCTGTCAACCCGGACCAGGCCATTGGCCAAATTGCGGTGGCTCTGCCCGGTGCCACGGCGGTGTTTCGCCGTCTTAAACTGGACTTTTGCTGTGGCGGCCAGGTGAGCCTGCGCCAGTCGGCCGCCGACAAGGGTTTGGATTTGGCTGCCTTGGTGGGCGAGCTGGCGGGTCTGCAGCATGTGGATGCGCCCGAGGGGCTGACCGATCCGGTGGCCCTGATTGACCATATTCTGGCGCGTTACCACGAGGTACACCGCCAGCAACTGCCGGAGCTCATTCGCATGGCGCGGCGTGTGGAGGCCGTCCACCGTGGCAACCCGGATGTACCGGTTGGCCTGGCGGACGCCTTGGAGGCCATGGAGCAAGAGCTGCTGTCGCACATGCTCAAAGAAGAGCAGGTGTTGTTCCCCATGCTGAAGCAGGGTGGCAATGCCTTTGTCACCCAGCCCATTGGCATGATGCGCACGGAGCATGTGGACCATGGCGATGCACTGGCCCAGGTCATGGCCCTGACCCAGGACGCCACACCGCCGGTGGGGGCTTGCAACACCTGGCGTGCGTTGTACGCAGGGCTCGCGCAACTCAATGACGACCTGATCAACCACATTCACTTGGAAAACAACGTGCTGTTTCCCCAGTTCGAGCCTGCGCAGCGGGCGGGTGGCTGCGGTTCGGGTGGGTGTGGCTGCGCCTGAGTGCGTGGGGTGGCAGCGGTGCGCGCGTCAGTGTGCGCGCGCCAGCAGGTCCAAGGCCAAGGCTTCGGCCACCTTGATGCCATCCACCCCCGCCGACAGAATGCCGCCCGCGTAGGAGGCACCTTCACCGGCCGGGTACAGGCCGCGCACGTTGGTGCTTTGCAGGTCGTCTCCGCGTGGCATCTTGATGGGGCTGGAGGTGCGGGTTTCCACACCGGTCAGCACCGCATCGGCCATGTCAAACCCCTTGATCTTCTTGCCAAACGCGGGCAGCGCCTCGCGCAGCGCGGCAATCGCGTAGCCGGGCAGGCTGGGGGCCAGGTCGCCCAGCTTCACGCCGGGTTTGTACGACGGGGTCACGCTGCCAAATGCTGTCGACGGCTTGGCCGCAATGAAATCGCCCACCAACTGTCCCGGGGCTTCGTACGTGCCGCCGCCCAGCGTGTAAGCGCCACTTTCCAGCTGGCGCTGAAACGCAATGCCTGACATCGGGTGCGCGGCCTTGGGGTCCTGGGCCTTCATCGCGGCGGCTTCGGCTGCGTAGCGCCGGCCTTTCTCTTCACCAAAGGCGTGCACAAAGGCGCTCACATCGTCCGGGTAGTCGGGCGGGTCGATGCCCACCACCATGCCGGCATTGGCGTTGCGCTCGTTGCGCGAGTACTGGCTCATGCCGTTGGTGACCACGCGGCCCGGCTCGCTGGTCGCCGCCACCACCGTGCCGCCTGGGCACATGCAGAAGCTGTAGACCGCGCGCCCGTTGGCAGCGTGGTGCACCAGTTTGTAGTCGGCCGCGCCCAGCAGCGGGTGGCCCGCATGGCGGCCCCAGCGTGCGCGGTCGATCACGCCCTGCGGGTGCTCGATGCGAAAGCCCACCGAGAAGGGCTTGGCTTGCATGGAAACACCACGCTCGTAAAGCATGGCAAAGGTGTCGCGTGAGCTGTGGCCCAGGGCCATCACCACGTGGGTGGCCGGCAACTCGTAGTGGCTGCCATTTTGAAGGTTTTCGACCTCTAGCCCCCGTAGCGTATGCGCGGACAGCTCCTGTTTTGATAGCGAGTCGCCCAGTAAAACGTCGGCCGCCCGTTGCTCAAACCGGATCTCGCCGCCCAGCGCAATGATCTGTTCACGGATGCCTTCCACCACCTTCACCAGCTTGAAGGTGCCGATGTGCGGGTGCGCCTCGTAGAGGATTTCGGCCGGGGCGCCGTGCTGCACGAACTCGTGCATCACCTTGCGGCCCAGAAAGCGCGGGTCCTTGATCTGGCTGTAGAGCTTGCCGTCCGAAAATGTGCCGGCACCGCCTTCACCAAACTGCACATTGCTCTCGGGGTTCAGCGTCTTCTTGCGCCACAGGCCCCAGGTGTCCTTGGTGCGTTCACGCACCGGCTTGCCCCGTTCCAGCACGATGGGCTTGAAGCCCATCTGTGCCAGCACCAGCGCTGCAAACATGCCGCAGGGCCCAAAACCCACCACCACGGGGCGCTCCTCCAGGGTGGCTGGCGCCTGTGCGACCAGGTGGTAGGCCATGTCGGGCGTGGCGCTGATGTGCGGGTGGTTTGGGAATTGGGCAAGCAGAGGGCCTTCTTGCGCCGCATCGGCCAGCGTGAGGTCCACGATGTAGACCGCCAGCAAATCTGCCTTGCGGGCATCAAAGCTGCGCTTGAAAACGTGCAAATCGGCAATGGCCGCGACGTCGATGCCGAGCGCTTGGGCGCTCAGGCGTTTCAGTGCGTCCATCGGGTGCGCTACGGGCGCGCGGTCGGCCTCGGTCTCAGAAGGGGCGTCGGCCGCGCGGCGGGTTTCCACGGGCAGGGCAGAGAGGGGGAGTTTGAGTTCTGTGAGGCGGATCATGGCGGGGGCTCGTGGTTATCAAGCAAGGCCGGGATTTTACGCGCTGCCTGGTGGTGTGGGCACCGCCGGGCGTTCGGCACCGTCTCAGTGCAGCGCGTCGCGGCAGTCTGCAGAGGGGCTGTGCCCGAACAGTTTGCGGTAGTCGCTGGAGAACTGGCTGAAGTGCCAGAAGTTCCAATCTGCGGCCACGTCACGCACGGTGCGGGCGGGCATGTGGCGCAAATCGCGCCGCGCGCCGTTGAGGCGCAGGATGCGCAGGTACTGCACCGGTGCCATGCCCAGCACGTCTTCAAAGCAGTACTGCAGGGTGCGGCGGCTCACGAACAACTGCTGGCACAGGTCGGGTACCGTGATCGCCTGGTCGTGGTGGGTCAGCAGGTAGTCGCGCGCTTTGGCCACGATGCGCTGGCGCCGGGCAAAACTCTCGCGCACCTCGCGCTCCACCACCCCCGTGTCGATCAGGGGCAGCAGGGCCGCCAGCGCCGCCTGTTGGGTGGCGCCAGCGTCGGCCGGGTGGCCGGGGTTTTGCAACAGGGCACCCAGGGTGTGCAGGCACTGCTGGCGTGCCGCCGGAGAGGCGTGCACCAGTTCGGCACCGCGCAGGCGCTCCCAGTCCATCGCATACCCCATGCGCTGCGCCGCAGCCTGCAGCGTGTCCTGGTGCACCACGATGCCGAAGATGGTGTAGTCCGCCGGGGTGATGAGTTCAAACTCGCAAGCGCCGGGGCGTACCAGCACGCTGTTGGGTGCCACGGCACGGCCGTTGATGCGGGTGGCTTGTGCCGAGTACGGCAGGCCGAACCACAGCGCGTCGGGCCACACGCAGCAGGACTGGCGCATGCCCTGGCTGGTGCTTTCCCGAAACACCTGCATGCCCGGCAGTTGCAGCTCCTCCAGCAGGCCATGGAAAGTTCCGGCCGTGGTCTGGTCGTAACACTGCTCCCAATTGGTGAGGTTGCCTGCGTGTTCGTCTGCATCCATGGCCTCCACGATGCGGAGTGCGGACGATGGTGTGTGGTGCATGGGGTCCTCCAACGGTGCACACCCCGGCCGGCGCACCGCGCGGGTGCGCACTGCAGATTTGCCGATTTTCGATACCGGCTTGGCACAGGGCTGCCTACAGTCGCTGCTAGCAAAGCCCATGCCTAGGCGCATGGGCGCTATGTCTCAATCCCTGTCGGAGGAAATTCATGTCATCTGCACAACCATCCACGGGCGCACACACGCTCAAACCGGTGCTCAGCACCCTTCAGCTCTGGGGCATTGCCGTGGGGCTGGTGATTTCGGGCGAGTACTTTGGCTGGAGCTTTGGCTGGGCCTCGGCCGGTACCCTGGGCTTTACCGTGACCGCATTGTTCATTGCGGCCATGTACACCACCTTCATCTTCAGCTTCACCGAGCTGACCACCGCCATTCCCCATGCCGGTGGTCCCTTTGCTTACAGCAAACGCGCCTTCGGTCCCACGGGGGGCTACCTCGCCGGGGCGGCTACCTTGGTGGAGTTCGTCTTTGCGCCGCCGGCCATTGCCCTGGCCATCGGGGCCTACTTGAATGTGCAGTTCCCGTCCTTGGACCCCAAGCTGGCGGCCCTGGGGGCTTACCTGGTGTTCATGACGCTCAACATCGTGGGCGTGCAGATTGCCGCCACCTTCGAGTTGTGCATCACCGTGATTGCCATTTTCGAGCTGCTGGTGTTCATGGGGGTGGTGTCGCCGGGCTTCTCCATGGCCAACTTCACCAAGGGCGGCTGGTCCGGCAGCGATGACTTCAGTTGGGCGGCGATCCCCGGCATGTTTGCCGCCATTCCGTTTGCCATCTGGTTCTTCCTGGCGATTGAAGGCGTGGCCATGGCCGCTGAAGAGGCCAAAGACCCCAAGCGCTCCATCCCGATTGCCTACATCACCGGCATCCTGACCTTGGTGTTTTTGGCGGTGGGCGTGATGGTGTTTGCCGGTGGTGCCGGCGACTGGACCAAGCTCGCCAACATCAACGACCCGCTGCCCCAGGCAATGAAACTCATTGTGGGTGAGAACAGCGGCTGGTTGCACATGCTGGTGTGGCTGGGCCTGTTCGGCCTGGTGGCGTCCTTCCACGGCATCATTCTGGGTTACTCACGCCAGATCTACGCCTTGTCGCGTGAGGCGTTCCTGCCGTCCTACTTTGCCAAGGTGCACCCCCGCTTCAAGACGCCACACCGCGCCATCCTGGCCGGTGGCGTGGTCGGCATTGCCGCGATTTACAGCGACGCCTTCATCACCATTGGCGGCCAGTCCCTGACGGCCAACATCGTCACCATGTCGGTGTTTGGTGCCATCCTGATGTACATCCTGAGCATGCTGAGCCTGTTCAAGCTGCGCCGCAGCGAGCCCGCCATGGCGCGCCCCTTCCGTGCGCCGCTCTACCCCTTCTTCCCGGCGTTTGCCCTGTTGGGTGCACTGGTGTGCATGGGCACCATGATTTATTACAACCCTCTTATTTTTGGGTTGTTTGTGGGCTTCCTGGTGCTGGGCTACGGCTACTTTAAGATGACCGGACAACAGCGTGCCGATGCGCTGCCCCTGGGCGTCAGCGCCCCTATTGCCAAGTAAACGGCGCCAAGCAAGCGACCTTCCTTTTCTGTGCCAAACGCCACCTATCGCCACACCGTGGGCAGCCGGACCTACGGCTTCCGGGACCTCAAAGACCTCTTGGCCAAGGCCACACCCTTGCGTTCGGGCGATGTGCTGGCAGGTGTGGCGGCCCACAGCGCAGAGGAGCGGGTGGTGGCGCAGATGGTGCTGGCTGCATTGCCCCTGCCCACGTTTCTGAACGAAGCGCTGGTGCCGTATGAGGACGATGAGGTTACGCGCCTCATCCTCGACAGCCATGACGCCGCTGCGTTTGCGCCCATCCGCCATCTGACGGTGGGCGACTTCCGCAACTGGCTGCTCGGCGATGCCGTGGACAGCGCCACGCTGGCCGCCATCGCCCCCGGCATCACGCCGGAGATGGCGGCTGCGGTGAGCAAAATCATGCGCAACCAGGACCTGATTCTGGTGGCCAAGAAGTGCCGCGTGGTGACGGCCTTTCGCAGCACCATTGGCCTGGCGGGTCGCATGGCCACGCGCCTGCAGCCCAACCATCCGACCGACGACACCACCGGCATCGCTGCGAGCCTGCTGGACGGCCTGCTCTACGGCAGTGGCGACGCGGTGATTGGCATCAACCCCGCCACCGACAACGTGGCCCAGGTCGCCCGGCTGGTGCACATGATGGACGACATCATTCGCCACTACGCCATTCCCACCCAGTCCTGCGTGCTGACGCATGTGACCAATACGCTGCAGGCGATCGAACGCGGTGCGCCGGTGGATCTGGTATTCCAGTCCATCGGTGGCACCGAGGCGACCAACCGCAGCTTTGGCCTGAACCTGGCGCTGCTGGCCGAGGCGCGCGCCGCCGCCTTGTCGCTGCAGCGCGGCACGGTGGGCGACAACGTGATGTACTTTGAGACCGGGCAGGGCAGCGCCCTGTCTGCCAACGCGCACCATGGCATGGACCAGCAAACCTGTGAAACGCGTGCCTACGCGGTGGCGCGTGCGTTCAAGCCGCTGTTGGTCAACACGGTGGTGGGTTTTATTGGCCCGGAGTACCTGTTTGACGGCAAACAAATCATCCGTGCCGGGCTGGAGGACCACTTCTGCGCCAAGCTGCTGGGCCTGCCCATGGGGTGCGACGTGTGTTACACCAACCACGCCGAGGCCGACCAGAATGACATGGACGTGCTGCTCACCCTGTTAGGGGCTGCGGGCTGCAGTTTTGTGATGGGCATTCCGGGTTCGGACGACATCATGCTGAACTACCAGACCACCTCGTTCCACGACGCGCTGTATGCCCGCCGCGTGCTGGGCCTGCGGCCCGCACCCGAGTTCGAGGCCTGGTTGCAGCGCATGCAGATCTTCAGCGAAGCGGGTGCCGACTTTGCCTTGCATGCGGCCGTCCCCCCCGCCTTCCAAAAAGCCCTGTTGCAGCTGGCGTGAGCCCATGAGCGACCCGCACGCCCCCGTTACCCCCAATCCCTGGTCGGGCCTGCGCCAGTTCACCGACGCGCGTATTGCCTTGGGCCGCTCGGGCGTGAGCCTGCCTACGGCGCCGCAGCTCGCGTTTCAGCTCGCCCATGCCCAGGCCCGCGACGCGGTGCACCGCGGCCTGGACGTCGCCCAGTTGGCCGAAGGGCTGTCTGCCGCCTGGCCCGATGCGCCGCCGCCCTGCGTGCTGCTGCACAGCGCCGCACTGGACCGCAACCATTACCTGCAGCGCCCCGATCTGGGGCGGCGGCTGGATGCCGCGTCTCTGGCGGTGTTGTCGCAGCTCTACCGGCCAGCGTTCACCGACGAGGTCCTGCAGGACCGTCCCTATGACCTGGCGTTTGTGGTGGCCGATGGTTTGTCGGCCTTGGCGATCGAACAAAATGCCGCGCCGTTCTTGCACGCCTTGCACCAGCGCATGGACGGTGAGGGCTGGCGCGTGGCGCCGCTGTGCATCGCCCAACAGGCGCGGGTGGCGATTGGCGATGAAATAGGAGCGGCGCTGGGCGCCAAGGCCGTGGTGGTGTTGATTGGTGAGCGCCCGGGTCTCAGCTCCCCGGACAGCATGGGCCTGTACCTGACCTGGATGCCGCGTGTGGGCCTGACCGATGCCAGCCGCAACTGCATTTCCAACGTGCGGCCCGCGGGGCTGGCGTATGCGGATGCCGCCTACAAACTGCACTACCTGCTCACCCAGGCACGCCAGCGCCAGCTCTCCGGGGTGGACTTGAAGGACGAAACCGCGACGGCAGCAAACGCCCTGCACGCGGGCCACGGCAACTTCCTGCTGAAGTAAGCCGCAGCACGCTGGGCGCAGGTCAGGCTGGCAAATAACCTTCCACCGACAGGTAGCGCTCGCCCGTGTCGTAATTGAAGCCCAGCACGGTGCTGCCGGCAGGAATCTCGGGCAGTTTCTGCGCGATGGCAGCCAGCGTGGCGCCACTGGAAATGCCCACCAGCAGGCCTTCTTCGCGCGCGCTGCGGCGGCCGTATTCACGCGCCGGCTCGGCATCCACCTGGATCACACCGTCCAGCAGCTCGGTCTTCAGGTTCTTGGGGATAAAGCCCGCACCAATACCCTGGATGGGGTGGGGCGCAGGCGCGCCACCGCTGATCACGGGTGATGCGGTGGGCTCCACGGCGAAGACCTTGAGCTGGGGCCATTGGGCCTTGAGCACCTGGGCCACGCCGCTGATGTGGCCACCCGTGCCCACGCCAGTGATGAGCACGTCCACGCCCTTCGGGAAGTCCTTGAGGATTTCTTGTGCCGTGGTGCGCACATGCACGTCAATGTTGGCGGGGTTCTCAAACTGCTGGGGAATCCAGGCGCCAGGGGTTTGCTCGGCCAGTTCCTGGGCGCGGGCGATGGCGCCCTTCATGCCTTTTTCACGCGGAGTCAGGTCGAAGGTGGCGCCGTAGGCCAGCATCAGGCGGCGGCGTTCAATGGACATGCTGTCGGGCATGACCAGAATCAGTTTGTAGCCCTTGACCGCTGCCACCAGGGCCAGGCCCACGCCGGTGTTGCCCGAGGTCGGCTCGATGATGGTGGCACCGGGTTTCAGGGCCCCGCTTTTCTCGGCGTCTTCCACCATGGCCAGGGCAATGCGGTCCTTGATGGAGCCGCCGGGGTTGCTGCGTTCGCTCTTCACGAACACCTGGTGTGTGCTGCCAAACAGCTTGTTGATGCGAATGACGGGCGTGTTGCCAATGGTCTGCAGGACGTTGTCGAATGCCATGGGGGTCTCCGGGTGGGGGAATCAGTCCCTCATTTTGGACCCAATGTTTGAATTCCTTGCGACACTTTGGGCATATCCATATGCCATCACACGAGGTAGGCGCTCCCAGGCGCGATAATCGGGGCGTGAAGCCCGCCAGACCACCGCTGGTGCAATCTGGGAAACCAGGCACTGGAGGAACGTCCGGACTGCATAGGGCAGCGTAGCAGTTAACGACTGTCCACCGACAAGCTGTGCACGCAAGTGCATGGCCCTAAGGTGAGGATTAGAGCAACAGAGACGAGCCGCTTAAGTGCGGGTGAAACGGGCAATCTCTACGCGCAGCAATACCAAGTAGGCCAACGTTGACGGGGCCCCCGGAGTTGGCGGGTAGGTAGCATCGAGCCGTTTGGGTGACCAGCGGCCCAGAGTAATGGTGGTCACGTGCGGGGAAACCCGCACGCACAGAATCCGGCTTATCGGTGGGCTTCACACTTTTTTTGTTGTATGGTTGGGTCTTCACAGTCATTGGGAGATGAAGCCATGCGACCGATTCTTGAACTGTTGGAAAAACAAGGCGGCGCCATCTGGAGCCTGAGCCCCGATGACAGCGTGTACAACGCGCTGGAAATGCTGGCCGACTGGAACGTGGGCGCACTCATGGTGATGGACGGTGACAAGCTGGTGGGCGTGTTCTCGGAGCGCGATTACACCCGCAAGATCGCACTGGTCGGGCGCTCTTCCAAGGACACCCAAGTCAAGGACATCATGACCGCGCAGGTGTTCACCGTGTCCCCCAAAACCTCCACCGACGATTGCATGGCCCTGATGAGCCAGAACAAGATTCGCCACTTGCCGGTGGTGGATGGCAGCAAGGTGGTGGGCATGGTCTCCATTCGCGACCTGATGGATGACATCATCAAGGACCGCGAGCAGACCATCAGCCAGCTGCAGAACTACATCACGTCCTGAATTAGGCCCCCACGCTCCGCCGCTGCGCGGGGCGCTTAGAACTTCTCGTAGCCTGCCAAGAAACGCCACTGTCCCACGGGCAGGTCGGCAATCGTGACGCGTCCCAGGCGGATGCGGCGCATCGCCAGAATCTCCAGCTTCGCTTCTGCACACAGGTAGGCCACCAGGCCGGGGTGGGAGCCCTTGATGGCAAAGCGCAGGCGACTCATCTCGGGTGTGCTGCTGCTCACGCTGACCTTGACCGAGGGCAAGTCCAGCCGTTCATCCTTCAGCGCATAGCCAATCGGCTTGAGCGCTTCGGGCGCCACTTCGCCCTTCACCTCGACCAGAAACTCATGCTCCATGGTGCCCATGTCTTCGGTCAGTTTGCGCGTGGTGCGCCAGTCCTGGGTGAACACCACTAGGCCGCTGGCGCCGTTTTCGAGCTCGATGTCGGCTTCCAGGTGGTTGAAATGGCGCTTGAGCACCGGCGTTTCGGTGGGGTCGTGCGCCCAATGGGTCTGGGCGTTGAGCAGGCTGCGCGCATCGGGCGGGGGCTTGCGTCCACGCACGGGTTCCACTTCCTCGGTGCCGTCGGAGTAGCCGGCGGGCTTGTTCAGCAGCAGGGTCACGCTGGTCAGGTTCAGCAGGCTGGCGTCCGCGTCTACCGTGACGGACTCCCGGTTCGCACGGTGTGCGGGCTCTTCCACCACCACGCCGTTCACGCGCACCCAGCCTCCTTCGATGTACTGCTCGGCCTCTTTGCGCGAGCAGTCTTTCAGCGCCATCACGTGTTTGGACAGGCGTTCACCGGTCTCCACCACCGGGGCTTCCACCACGGGCTCTTTGCGCGGCTTGCGAAAACGCGGCTTTTTGGTGGACGGTGCGGGCGGAGGGGGCGCTGTGGCCGGGCCTGGGCGGTAGGCTGTGGCCTGCCCTCGGGGGGCGGGTGCCGGGTGGGCCGCTGGGTGGGGCCTGGGCGCCACCGGTGCTGGCGCCACCACGGCGCGCGGCGGTTTGACGGGTTTGGTCAGTGTGGGGCGTGGAGGTTTGGAATCGGAGCTGCTCATGGCTGGCCTTCTTGGTTTTGTGGGGTGCCCGGGTTGTCCAGTGCGTAAATGCGCTCCACATGGGCCTGTAGCGAGCGTTTGGCCACCGGCCAGATGCGTGGGTCCACATCGTCGTAGGCCAGCGGCAGCCAGTCGTCCAGGCTGCCCAGCGGGTTGGCGCGCATCACTGCGGCAATTTTGGCCTCGCGCGCCAGGCGGTGGGCCTTGAGCTTGGCAATGGCATCCAGCGCACCGTCGATCACGTGGCCGTGGGCTGGCAGGATGTACTGCACGCCCAGTTCGGTGCAGGCCGCGGTCAGCGCGTCCAGCGAATCCAGGTAGTCGCGCATATTGCCGTCGGGCGGGTCGATTACCGTGGTGCTGCCGTTGAGGATGTGGTCGCCACTGAACAGCAGGCCGTCTTCCTCCAGCAGCAGGCACACATGGTTGGCCGCGTGGCCGGGTGTGTAAATCACCTGCAGCGTGTGCACGGGTTTGAGAGCACTTTGCACGTCCAGCCCAGGCAGCATATGCGCTAGCAGCTCCCGATTTAATAGCGGTCGGTCGGGGGTGAAGTCGCTGGCGGCGCGCGCCGTGGGGGCGGACGGGAGCCCCAGAATCGGCGGGCCGCCCTGGCACAGGGCCTGCAGGGGCGCCGCACCCGGCGAGTGGTCGGGGTGGGAGTGGGTGCAGACGATGCGCAGGATGTTGCCGCCGCTGCCGTCTTCAAACGCGGCGGCCTGCCACAGGCGCTGCAGGTGGTCGGCATCGGCCGGGCCGGGGTCGATCACCGTGTAGCCGGTGGCGGGCTCGCCCACCAGGTAGCTGTTGGTGCCGGGGCCGGTCATCACGCCGGGGTTGGGCGCGGTCAGGCGCAGCACGTTGCGGGTCAACGGGACGGTGCGATCGGTTTGCCAGGCGTCGATCAGCGAGGCGGCTGCGGGCAGGGTATCCGCAGGCAGGGTGTGGGTGGGTCTAACCATGCGGGGGATGGTACGGCCAAACGCGGATAATTCGGCCATGCGAATTCCGTTCACCAAAATGCAGGGCGCGGGCAACGACTTTGTTGTGCTCGACGAAACGCGCGGCCGCCTGGGCCTCACGCCTGCGCACTACCGCTTTCTGGGCGACCGCCACTTTGGCGTGGGCGCCGATCAGATCCTCACGGTGCGTCCCTCGCCCGCCGAGGGCATCGACTTCGAATACGTGATCCACAACGCCGACGGCAATGAGGTGGAGCAGTGCGGCAACGGCTCGCGCTGTTTCGCCCGCTTTGTGCACGACAAGGGCCTGACCACCAAAGACCGCATCCGCGTGCAGACCATGAAAGGCGTGATCGAACCACGCCTGAACGCCGATGGCCGCGTGACCGTGGACATGGGCGCCCCCGTGTTCACCCCGGCCGAGATTCCGTTTGACGACAACGGCCTGACGTTGCAGTCCATGGGTGCATGGGGAAATTGGCCTCTAGCCCTTATGGATAGTGCGCAAGCAGCTCCTCTTTTGGTAGCAACTGTGTCCATGGGTAACCCCCATGCGGTGACGCTGGTGGACGACGTGGACACCGCCCCCGTGGCCACGCTGGGCCCGGCTGTGCAGGCCAGCCCGCGCTTTCCGCAGGGCGTGAACGTGGGCTTTCTGCAGATTGTGGACCGCAGCCATGTGCGCCTGCGCGTGTTTGAGCGCGGCGTGGGTGAGACCCTGGCCTGCGGCACCGGCGCTTGCGCGGCGGTTGTCTCCGGCATCCGCCTCGGTCTGCTGGACGCCAGCGCGGAGGTGCAAACCCGCGGCGGCGTGCTCACCATTGCCTGGGCCGGCGGCGACGCGTCTGTGTTCATGACCGGCCCCGCCACCACCGTGTTCCACGGTGAAATTGACCTTCCCGAGTAACCCCACCCGATCCGACAGCACCACACCATGACCACACCCGTGAACCAAGCCTTGGCCAACCCCATCACCGAAGACGACATTGCCAACTACCTGGCCAACACGCCCGACTTCTTCCAGCGCCACGCCGAGCTGCTGGCCACAGTGCAGTTCACCAGCCCGCACAGCCACCGCACCGTGAGCCTGCAGGAGCGCCAGGCCGAGATGCTGCGCGAGAAGATCAAGCTGCTGGAGCAGCGCATCATGGAAATGATCCGCAACGGCAACGAGAACGTGATGCTGTCGGACAAAATTTTGCGTTGGGCGCGTACGCTGTTTCTCACTACGAACCTGGCCGACTTGCCCACGGAAATCGTGCAGGAGATCAAGGACCAGTTCGCCGTGCCCCAGGTTGGCCTGCGCCTGTGGGGCGTGGCAGACGAATTTTCCGGTCTGGGCTGTGTGCAAGGTGTGAGCGACGACGCCAAGGTGTTTGCCAGCTCCCTGACCGAGCCCTTCTGCGGCCTGAACACCGGTTTTGAGGCGGTAAGCTGGCTGGAAGAAGCGCACAACGTGAGCTCGCTGGCCCTGATTCCGCTGCGCAGTGGGCCTGCGGGCAGCGCGGCCCCCGCGTTTGGCATGCTGGTGCTGGCGTCCAGCGACGCGCAGCGCTTCAATAGCGGCATGGGCACCGAATTCCTGGCGCGCATTGGCGAGCTGGCCAGCGCCGCGCTCTCGCGCCTGCGTTAAGCCCGATTGGCCGTGACTGCGGACGACACGGCCCTGGTCGAGAAGTACCTGGAGTACGTCCGCGTCGAAAAACGCCTGGCCATGCGCACGGTTGAGCTGTACGCGCTGGACCTGGGCAAGCTGGCGGCCAACGCCACCCAGGCCCAGGTGGCGCTGCGCGAGGTCAAAAACCACCACATCCGCCGCTGGGTGGCGCAGATGCACAGCGGCGGACGCAGCGGCCGCGGCATTGCGCTCATCCTCTCCGGCTGGCGCGGTTTCTACACCTGGCTGGGCCGCCAGGGCCTGGTGGCCAGCAACCCGGTGCAGGACGTGCGTGCGCCCAAAGCCCCCAAGCCCTTGCCCAAGGCGCTGGGCGTGGACGATGCGGTGCAGTTGGCCAACTTTGAGAGCGAGGACAACGCCTGGCTGGAGGCGCGCGACGCCGCCATGGTGGAGCTGCTCTATGGCAGCGGCCTGCGCGTGGGCGAACTGGTGGGCCTGGACGTGGTGGCCAGCAAAGACGCCAAAGGCTGGGTTGACCTGCAGGCCGCCGAGGCCCATGTGCTGGGCAAGGGCAGCAAGCGCCGCACCGTGCCGGTTGGGGCCGCGGCTCTAGCGGCGCTGCAGCGCTGGCTGGACCTGCGCGGCCCCAGCGGCACGGCCAGCGCCGCGCCGGTGCCCGCCGCACTGGCAGACGCCAGCGTGGCCCTGTTTACGGGGCGTAACGGCACGCGCCTCACGGCGCAAAGCATATGGCAGCGTCTCAAGCGCCGCAGCCAACTGGCTGGGCTCAACACCCCGGTGCACCCGCACATGCTGCGCCACTCGTTTGCCAGCCATGTGCTGCAAAGCAGCGGCGACCTGCGCGCTGTGCAAGAGCTGCTGGGCCACGCCAACATCAGCACCACACAGGTTTACACGCGGTTGGATTTTCAGCACCTGGCGAAGGCCTACGACGCGGCCCACCCCCGCGCGCGCCTGCGCGGCCCCAAGAAAGACGGACCCGCCTAGCCGGGCAGGGCGTGCTGCCCCTGAGGCAGCTTGAACACCGATACTGCCCGCACCTGGTCGCCCGCCAAGGACTTGAGGCTGCTGGCCGCAGCCGCCATTTGCTCCACCAGCGCAGCGTTTTGCTGGGTGGTCTGGTCCATTTGCACCACGGCTTCGCCCACCTGTTCCACGCCCATGGCCTGTTCGCTGCTGGCGGCGCTGATCTCGGCCATGATGTCGGTCACGCGCTGGATGCTCTGCACCACCTCGGCCATGGTGGCGCCGGCCTGGTCTACCAGGGCGGAGCCCTGGGCCACCCGCTCCACGCTGGTACTGATGAGGGTCTTGATCTCCTTGGCCGCCTCCGCGCTGCGCCCGGCCAGCAATCGCACCTCGCTGGCGACCACGGCAAAGCCGCGGCCCTGCTCACCGGCGCGCGCCGCTTCCACCGCCGCATTCAGCGCCAGGATGTTGGTCTGGAAGGCAATGCCGTCGATCACGCTGATGATGTCGGCAATCTTGCTGCTGGACTCGTTGATGCCCTTCATGGTCTGCACCACCTGGCCCACCACATGGCCGCCCTTCTGGGCCACGCTGGCGGCGGTGCTGGCCAACTGGTTGGCCTGTTTGGCGGCGTCGGCGTTTTGCTTCACCGTGGCGCTGAGCTCTTCCATGCTGGCGGCGGTTTCTTCCAGCGCGCTGGCCTGCTGCTCGGTGCGGGCGGAGAGGTCGTTATTGCCTTGTGCAATCTCGGCGCTGGCGCTGGCGCTGGCCACGCCCTCCGAACCCTGGTGCACCGTGGCGACCACGGCCACCAGGCTGTCCTGCATGTCCCGCAGCGCACTTAGCAGCAGCCCGGTTTCGGATTTTCCTTTGGCCTCGATGTGCTGGGTCAGGTTGCCGCCAGCCACTTCGCGCGCCACATCCACCGCCTGGTTCAGTGGGCGGGAAATGGCACGGATGAGCAGAAGGCCAATGGCGCTGCCGATGCTGATGGCCACGACGACGATGACGCTGAACAGCGCGATGGTTTTTTGGTAGTCAGCGGTAGACCGGTCGTATTCGCCCCTGGCTTCGGTGAGCTGCAGGTCCACCAGTTTGCCCACGGCACCGGTCAAGGGGTCCACGGTTTCGTAGATGGGGCGAATCAGCGCAGTCACCTTGTCTTTGTCACCACTCTCCAGGGCGGCGCGTAGCGAGGCCACCACCGGGGCGGCTTTCCCCATCAGTTCGGCCACGCTGGCCGCATCCTGGGCTTCTTGGACGGTGAGTTTGGTCGCCATGTAGGCCTTCCATTCCTCGGCAATGGCACCCGTGGCCTGGTCGACCTGGGCCAGCGCCGCCTTGGGTTCGTACATGCCAGCGGCCACCTTGTTGGCCCCGTCCACAATACTCACGGCGTACATGTCGGACACGATTTTGAGTTGTTTGAGCGGCACCACCCGGTCGGCATAGATGCTGCCAATCGCGATGTTGATGTTGCGCACCGAGTAGAGGCCAAACGCCGCCATGAAGGCCACCAGGGCCACCAAGCAGGCAAATCCAAGTGCCAGGCGAGTGGAAAACTTCACATTGCGCATGTCCATGGCAGGCCCCCGGTGGTGGTGTGTAGACGCGCCCCACTATAGAAGTCCCCTCCGGGCTTGTAAACCGGAGCCGGCGTGTGACGCACAATCTCGGCCATGAAAACCATTCGCCTGCGCGCCGGCAAAGAGCGCTCCCTGTTGCGCCGCCACCCCTGGATTTTTGAGTCTGCCATTGCCAAGGGCGGTGGTGACAGCGGCGAGACCGTGCGGGTAGAGTCCGCAGAAGGTGCATTCTTGGGCTGGGCGGCGTTCAGCCCCCAGTCCAAAATTCGGGCCCGGGTCTGGAGTTTTGACGAAACACAGCGCATTGATGCTAGCTTTTTTATAGCTGCTTGCGCAGCATCCATAAGGGCTAGAGCCAGATTTGACATCAAAAGTGATGGTGTGCGCCTGGTCCATGGCGAGTCCGACGGCCTGCCTGGCCTGATCGTGGACCGCTACGGCGACACCCTGGTGGCGCAGTTCACCTCGGCGGGCGTGGAGAAGTGGAAGGGCGTGATTGCCGATGCGCTGCTGGCGGCCACTGGCCTCACCAAGCTCTACGAGCGGTCTGATGCCAGCAGCCGTGCCCTGGAAGGCCTGCCCGAAGCCACCGGTTGGTTGCGCGGTGAGGGGGCCACCGATCTGGTGCTGCAGGAGCACGAATGGAAGCTGGCGCTGTCCATTGCCGAAGGCCACAAGACCGGCTTCTACCTGGACCAGCGCGACAGCCGCAAACGTTTTGCCGAGACCACGCGCCGCCTGGGCTTTCAGCGCGTGCTTAACTGCTATTGCTACACCGGCGGTTTCACGGTGGCAGCCCTGTCGGGCGGTGCGGACCATGTCACCTCCATCGACTCCAGTGGTCCGGCGATTGAAAAAGCCGCGGCCAACGTGGCACTAAACGGCTTTGACGCCAGCCGCGCCAGCTTTATGGATGCTGACGTGAACGCCAGCCTGCGGGCTTTTGGGGCCGAGGGGCGGACGTTTGACGCCATCATCCTGGATCCGCCCAAGTTCGCGCCCACCGTGGCCCATGCCGAACGTGCTGCACGTGCCTACAAGGATATCAACCGCCTGGCCTTCAAGCTGCTGGAGCCGGGGGGCGTGCTGTTCACCTACAGCTGCTCGGGCGGCATCAGCGCCGACCTGTTCCACAAAATCATCGCCGGGGCCGGTTCGGACGCGGGGGTGGACGGCTATATCACCGAGCGCATGGGGGGCGCCCCCGACCACCCCATGACCATTGCCTTCCCGGAGGGTGAGTACCTCAAGGGCTTGGTGGTCATGCGCCGCTGAGCCATCCGGTTGTGGGGATGTGTGGGGGCTTGACAGGCTCGCTACACTCCCCAACTACTGTCTTTTGCACTGCACCATTTTGGAAATTTCCCATGAGCTTGATTCCCGCCACCATCCTGACCGGCTTTCTGGGTTCCGGTAAAACCACGCTCCTGAAACGCGTGCTGGCCGAGGCCCATGGCCAGAAAATTGCCGTCATCGAAAACGAGTTCGGTGAGGAAAACATCGACAGCGACATTTTGGTGAGCGATACCAACGAGCAAATCATCCAGATGAGCAATGGTTGCGTCTGCTGCACCATCCGCGAAGACCTGCGCACCACCCTGAAAGACCTGGCCGAGAAAAAACGCAAGGGTGAGCTGGACTTCGAGCGCGTGGTGATCGAAACCACCGGTGTGGCCGACCCCGGCCCGGTGGCGCAGACCTTTTTCATGGACGACGAGATCGCCGAGACCTATTTGCTGGACTCCATCCTGACGCTGGTGGACGCCAAGCACGCGGTGCAGCAGCTCAACGACCGCCAGGAGGCGCGCCGCCAGATCGGTTTTGCCGACCAGATTTTCATCAGCAAGTCGGACCTGGTGTCCAAGGACGATCTGGACGCGCTGATGCACCGCATCAAACACATGAACCCGCGGGCTCCGCAAAAAGCGGTGCATTTTGGCGAGGTGTCCCTGAAAGAAGTGTTTGACCTGCGTGGCTTTAACCTGAATGCCAAGCTGGACATCGACCCCGACTTCCTCAAGGACGATGACCACGATCACCATGACCACGCGCATGGCGAGCACTGCGACCACCCTTCGCACCAGCACGACCACGCGCATGGCGACCACGGCGGCCACGGTCACCACCATCACCACGACGATGATGTAAAAAGTTTTGTCTTCAAGTCCGACCGGCCGTTTGACCCGGCCAAGCTGGAGGACTTCCTGGGTGCCATTGTCAACATCTACGGCCCACGCATGCTGCGTTACAAGGGCGTGCTGTTCATGCAGGGCACGGACCGCAAGGTCATCTTCCAGGGCGTGCACCAGCTCATGGGCAGCGATCTGGGCCCTGCCTGGGCCGAGGGTGAACAGAAGTGCAGCAAAATGGTTTTCATCGGCATTGATCTGCCCAAGGACATCTTCCTGCAGGGCATGGAACAGTCGCTGGTCTGACCCCACCCCACAGAACCACCCCAATTACCGGCTGGGAGCCAAATGATTGTCTCGCTTTTGCAACTGATGGGTTTCCCGATGGGGAAACCTGTACACTCGCGCGCCGAAGAAACCCCCGTTTCACCGCCTGCCAAGGCGGCCAAAACGGAAGCAGCCACCAGGGACCGTGCGCAGGCGAGTACTGCCAGGAGACAAGAAGTGAAAGCGACATCCGGGAAAGACACCAAAGCCAAAGACGTGAAAGCCAAAGACGTCAAGGCCAAGCCAGCAGCCAAAGCGGCAGCCAAACCGGTAGTGAAGGTGCAAGCCCCAACTGCGGCCAAAAAGGCGGCCCCCAAAGCCGCCAGCAAACCCGCGGCCAAAGCGCCAGCCCCCAAGGCAAGCGCCAAGCCGGTGACCAAAGCCCCCGCCAAGCCCGCGGCTAAAGCGGCACCCAAGGGGGCTGCCAAGGCACCGGTCAAAACTGCCGCCAAAGCGGTGGCCAAACCTGCTGCCAAGGCGCCCGCAGTTAAAATAAAGGCGGTTGCCGAAAAAGCGACCGCCAAGCCCGCCGTGAAGGTGGTGGCCCCTGCGAAAACCGCGCCCGCCAAAGCGGTTGCGGCGCCTGTGGTGACCAAAGCCCCTGTGGCTGCGCCGGTAGCTGCTCCTGCGGCTGCCGTGCCTGCCAAGTCAGGGCGTCCATCTTCCCGCCTGGCTCAACTTACCGTGCCTTCCATGGCGCAATCTGTGGCCTCCACAGCCGCCAAAGCCAGCTATACCCTTACCATGACTTCCCCCGTGATTGCCCCTGTGATTCCCGCCGCCGTCAAGAAAGACGCCAAGCTTGCCAACAACTGGAAGTCCAAGCCGGTGGCTGAGTTGACCGATGCCGAGTTGCTGGCCATGCCCGACTCCGAATACATGAACGATGTGCAGCTCGCGGCCTTCCGCCTCAAGCTGTCCATCCTCAAGCGCGACATCCTCAACAGCGCAGGCGAGACCACGGAGCACCTGCGTGAAGACACCTCGGTGGTGCCTGACCCCGCGGACCGCGCCACCATTGAAGAAGAGCACGCGCTGGAGTTGCGCACCCGTGACCGCGAACGCAAGCTGCTCAAGAAAATTGAGCAGTCCATCACCCGTATCGACGCGGGTGACTACGGGTACTGCGATGAAACCGGCGAGCCCATCGGCGTTGGCCGTCTGCTGGCACGCCCCACGGCAACGCTGTCGCTTGAAGCGCAGCAGCGTCGCGAGCTCAAGCAGAAAATGTTTGGTGATTGAGCGTAATTTTCTGGCCTGCGGAGCACCCCCACTGACTTATGGCGACCAAAGACGATCGACCTGGTTTGTTGTCCAAGGTGGCGATGTTTGTGCGCAACCCGACCAAGGATTGGTCGGAGTTGGACCGGGCGGAGCCTGAGCAGGACAGCGGCTACGACAAGCAGGCCCTGAAGGCCATGATTGAGCGCAAGCGGCAAAACGACTTTGTCCGCAGGCGTGAATTCGACCAGTTGCGCAAGCTGCGCAACCGAGACCCCTCTGCCACTGCAACGTTGGCACGCCCTTCTTTTTTTCAGACCAGCATCCCCACGGACCCCGATGGCCGCGCGGTCACCCTGAAGAAAATCGACGAAATCGAAGCCCAGATGTCCAAGCAGTGGTGGAAGGGCAAGCAGGATGCCGCGGCAGCGCAAGGTGGTTTTCCGGTGGCAGGTGGTGCCGCAGTGGGGGCTGGACCCCTGCCGCCCCAAGCCTCCGCCCCCACCGTGGCGGCCACCTTGACGTCCCATTTTGAAGCCACCGAATCGTCCGAGTTGCATTCCAGTGTGTCGGGTGTGGCGCCGTCAGAGTATGCGGCTACCCAGATGGGCAGCGGCATGCCACTGCCCATGTCCAGCCATGTGCCTCTGCCGCAGCGTACGCCGCAAGGCACCCCCGCCAAGGGGCGCGATGGCGGCACTGATCTGACTTTCTCCACCTCTGAGCTGTTTGCCATTGAGGTGGATGACATGAACACCGACCCCGAGTTGGAAGAGGCTGCCATCCGCTTCGCCAATGGCGATGATGCCGGGGCTGAAACGGGCTTGCTCAATGCCTTGCAAAGCATCACGGCTACGCCAGAGGCTTCGGTCTCTTGGGCTGCGGCACTGATGGACCTGTACCGCGCCACCAACAACCGGACACGTTTTGATTGGGCTTTGGTCGAGCTGGCGCACGTATGGGGTCCTGCGCTTCCTGTTTGGGCAGCACTCTCCGGTGTTGCTCCGGATATGGTCACCACGGTAGCGGCGCCTTTTGGTGCATCGGACTTCGGCCGTAGCATGCGGGGCGCGCCCCATGCCATCTGGCGTTGCCCGCTCCGTTTGACTGCACTGGCAATGGAGGATTTGCGCGAAGCCATGTCCACCCAGCCGATGCCCTGGGTGATCGACTGGTCAGCGGTGACCATGCTGGATGCCGAGGCCATGCCATTGCTGGGCGGGCTGTTTGGCAGCCTGTGCGACGAGGCGGTGGCCCTGCAGTTCGGCGGTGCAGATAGTCTGGTTCTGGCTTTGCGTGCCACCATGCCTTCGGGTGACCGTTCCGTGGATCCCGCCTGGTGGGCCGTGCGCCTCAATGCCCTGCGCACCATGCAGATGCATGATGAGTTTGAACTGGCAGCACTCGACTATTGCGTGACCTACGAGGTGTCGCCTCCCGCCTGGGAGCCTGCCCGTTGCCACTACGAACCGGCTGAAATTGCGGCCACACAGGCCGGTGGGCCGCCGCCCTCTTTCGAGTCTGCAGCCACCGTGCCGATGGGCTTGGACAGCCTGCCTGTGTCCGGTCTGGAGCTGCGGGGCGATGTGCTGGGGGACGCCACCCAGGCGCTGGCAGGGTTGGACACCTCGCGCGCCGAAGGCGGGCGCATTGTGGTGTCCTGTCGCCACCTGATTCGCGTCGATTTTTCCGCTGCAGGCAGCATTCTCAACTGGGTGGCCATGCGCCAGTCCGAGGGCAGCCTGGTGCAGTTCCAGGACGTGCACCGCCTGGTGGCTGCATTTTTCAACGTTATCGGCATCAATGAGCATGCCAGGGTCGTTCCTCGCGCCATGTGAGTGTGCGCACTGCGTGCGCGACAGCTTGATTTGGGTGCGACCCACCCCACTTTGACACCATGGAACAATTTCACGGCACCACCATCATCAGCGTTCGCCGCAAGACGCCGCAAGGCGACCAAGTCGCCATTGGCGGCGACGGTCAGGTCACTCTGGGCAATATCGTCGTCAAGGGTTCGGCCCGCAAGGTGCGCAAGTTGCACCATGGCAAGGTGCTGGCAGGTTTTGCTGGCGCCACGGCCGATGCTTTCACCCTGTTTGAGCGTTTTGAGGCCAAGCTCGACAAGCACCAGGGGCATCTGGTGCGCGCAGCCATCGAGCTCACCAAGGACTGGCGTACCGATCGCGTGCTGCGCCGGCTGGAGGCCATGCTGGCCGTCGCCGACAAGGACGCCTCTCTGATCATTACGGGCAATGGGGATGTGCTGGAGCCGGAGAACGGCATTGTGACTATCGGTTCGGGCGGTGCTTACGCCCAGGCGGCGGCAGTTGCCCTGCTGAACCACACGGAGTTACCTGCCGCGGACATTGTGAAACGTTCGCTGGAGATTGCAGGCGAACTGTGCATTTACACCAATATGCACCACACCATTGAAACCTTGTGACCGATATGCACGCCATGACTCCCCAAGACATTGTTGCCGAACTGGACAAGCACATCGTTGGACAAGCCCAGGCCAAGCGTGCCGTAGCGATTGCCCTGCGCAACCGCTGGCGCAGGCAAATGGTGGATGCTGCGTTGCGCAGTGAAATCACGCCCAAAAACATTTTGATGATTGGCCCCACGGGGGTGGGCAAGACCGAGATCGCACGCCGTCTGGCCCGTCTGGCCGATGCGCCTTTCATCAAGGTCGAGGCCACCAAATTCACCGAGGTCGGGTACGTGGGCAAGGATGTGGACGCCATCATCCGCGACCTGGCCGACATCGCCGTCAAGCAAACCCGCGAGGCTGAGAAGGCCAAAGTGCATGCCCGCGCCGAAGACGCGGCTGAAGAGCGTATTTTGGATATTTTGGTGCCACCGCCACGCTCTGAATTTGGTGTGGTGGCTGCCAGCGATGCTCCGGAAAGCACGGCGCGCCAAGCTTTCCGCAAGAAGCTGCGCGAAGGCCAGCTGGCCGATCGCGAGATCGAGGTGGATGTGGCTGCACCAGCGCCCCAGCTCGAAGTGATGGGGCCGGCCGGTATGGAGGAGATGACCGAGCAGTTGCGCGGCATGTTTGGCCAGCTTGGCCAGAACAAGCGCCAGACGCGCAAACTCAAGGTCAGCGAGGCCCACAAGCTGTTGGTCGACGAAGAGGCTGCCAAGCTGGTGAATGAAGAAGACATCAAGAGCCAGGCCCTGTACCTGCTGGAGCAAAACGGCATTGTGTTCATTGACGAAATCGACAAGGTCACTTCACGCAGCGAGGGCAGTGGTGCAGAGGTGTCGCGCCAGGGTGTGCAGCGCGACCTGCTGCCGCTGGTCGAGGGCACCACGGTGTCCACCAAATACGGCATGGTCAAGACTGACCACATCTTGTTCGTGGCCTCGGGCGCTTTTCACCTGAGCAAGCCCAGTGATCTGATTCCGGAGCTGCAGGGGCGCTTTCCGATTCGCGTTGAATTGCAATCCCTGTCGGTGCAGGACTTTGAAGCCATCCTGACCCAGACGCATGCCTCCTTGGTCAAACAGTACCAAGCGTTGCTGGAGACCGAGCAGGTCACTCTGGACTTCCGGCCTGAGGGCATCACCCGATTGGCGCAGATTGCCTTCGAGGTCAATGAGCGCACTGAAAACATTGGGGCGCGCCGTTTGTCCACGGTGATGGAGCGCCTGCTCGACGATGTCAGCTTTGGCGCATCGTCTCTGGCGGGGCAAACCGTGTCGATTGATGCGGCCTATGTCGACGCCCGCCTGGGTGAGCTGAGCCAGAACGAGGATCTTTCCCGTTACATCCTGTAAGCCGTTCGGATGAACGGTCGTGGAAGTGGGTGTTTCATGCATCACTTTCATAAGGCGCGCTAAGTGCTTAATTTAGAACGATTTTTGCCTGCTTGCCGCCTGCAAAAACGCGTCTAAGTCCTTGATTTCATTGGAAAAAATTCGCGCAAGCCCTCTTGCCAGCGCGGCTTTTGCTGATACAGTGCAAAAAAGTGCAATTTAGTGGTGAAAAGTGCCGCGAAATTGCCATTTCCACACTGTCACAGCAAAAGTAGGTATTTCACGGTGTTCCAAGGGGCCTCGTCTCTCAGTCTGGATGCAAAGGGTCGGTTGTCAGTACCGACCCGGCATCGTGACGTCCTGAGTGCGACGGCGGCAGGCCAACTCACGATCACCAAGCACCCACATGGCTGTTTGATGGTGTTTCCTCGCCCCGAATGGGAAAAATTCCGCGAACGCATTGCGGCCCTGCCGATGTCTGCCCAGTGGTGGAAGCGCATCTTCCTGGGCAATGCCATGGATGTGGAGATGGACGCGACAGGTCGCGTTCTTGTATCGCCCGAGCTGCGCGAAGCTGCAGGCATAGCCAAAGACACCATGCTGTTGGGCATGGGGAATCACTTTGAGCTGTGGGACAAGGCCACCTACGACGCCCAAGAGGCGAAGGCCATGCAGGGCGAGATGCCCGATGTCTTCAAAGACTTTTCTTTCTAAGGTGTGACGGTGGAAGCTCCTTGGACCCACACCACCGTCTTGTTGAACGAAGCAGTAGACGCATTGTTCAGCAACGACGGCCAGCCTTATGCGGCTGCGGCCGACGGCACTTATGTGGACGCCACTTTTGGTCGTGGCGGCCACTCGCGCCGCATTCTGGCGCAATTGAGTCCGGCTGGCCGCTTGGTGGCCTTTGACCGCGACCCCGACGCCGTAGCGCAGTCTGCCAGCATCACCGATCCCCGCTTTTCCATCCGCCACGAAGGTTTCTCCCATCTGGGCGAATTGCCTCCGGCCAGTTTGGCTGGCGTGCTGATGGATTTGGGCGTGAGCTCGCCCCAAATTGACAACCCACAGCGGGGCTTCAGCTTCCGCTTTGAAGGTCCTCTGGATATGCGCATGGATACCACGCGCGGTGAGAGTGTGGCCCAGTGGCTGGCAACGGCCGAGATCAATCAAATCGCGGAGGTGATACGTGAATATGGTGAAGAACGGTTTGCTGGGCCAATTGCAAAGGCGATTGCTGCTCGCCGACAGGAACGGGGGCCAATTTCAACCACCTCCGAGCTGGCCCAACTCGTGGCTGACACGGTCAAAACCCGCGAGCAGGGCCAGAACCCTGCAACGCGCACATTTCAGGCTCTTCGGATTTTCATCAACGCCGAGCTTGAG
>MGPB01000031.1 GCA_001795455.1 Curvibacter sp. GWA2_63_95
CACAGCAGAACGCGGCATTGGTGGAAGAGATGGCGGCAGCCGCCAGCAGCCTGAAGAGCCAGGCCAGCGACCTGGTGCAGGTGGTGGCGGTGTTCAAGTTGGGCGCAACCCACGGTGGCACGGCAGGCGACCCCGCCTGGGTGGCCACACCGCCCGCCCTGTCAGCACAGCAGGGAGCGCTGCGCCTGGGCATGCAACGCTAATTTTCGATCAAATGGGCCTCTAGCCCTTATGGATAGTGCGCAAGCAGCTACTACTTTGATAGCGCTTGTGCCGTCGCCCTACGTGCCACCGCGGTAAATACTGCAAGCTGCTCGGGCGCCACCGACGCAAACATGCGCTGCACCAATGCCGTGTGCTGGGCCTCAAACACCGCGCACGCCTCCAGCCCCACAGGCGTCACCTCCAGAATCTGGCTGCGTCCATCTTGCGGGTCCGGGCTTCTGCGGAGCAGGGCCTGCGCTTCCAGTTCCTTGGTGATGCGGGCAATCTGCCCTTTGTCGCGCGTGCTGGCCTGCACCAGGGCCTGCTGATTCCCGCCCGGATGGGCCTTGCAGTGGCTCAGGATATGCAGGTGCAAGGGAGACAACGCGATGCCTGTCTGCGCCAAAGACTGCGTCATCTGGCCTTTGAGGGCCTCAAACATACGCAGCATGGCCTGAATCGCGTCTTCTTCAGGGTTGGGTTGGGACATGGAATTTGGTTGACTATGTCAACCTTATAAAGTACATTGGTTGACATTATCAACCAAGCAGCAATTCACGCCAATATGCCCACTGCCACCCCATCTTCCGCCCGCCCTTTGCGCCTGCGCGCCATCGTCCCACCGCTGCTCATCCTGCCCACCATCGGGCTGCTGCTCAGCGGCGTGATCACCTGGATCAATATCGGTTTTGGCGCCGATTTCACAGCGCGGTGGATGCGGGGATTTTTGTCGGCACTGCCCGTGATGCTGGTGGCCTTTGCCTTTATGGCGGTGTTGGACCGCAAGGTGCAGCAAGTGTTTGCCGGACACAGTGTCTTGGTGCGCCAACTGATTTTGGCGGCTTGCACCGCCTGCATGATGGAATTGTTGCTGGCCAGCGCCGTGACGCTGAGCAACCGAGGCCTGGCTGCTGGCTTTGTCAGCGCCTGGGGCGCCGCCTTCCTCAAGTCCCTGCCGGTGGGCTTGTGCGTGAGCCTGTTCATGGGCTTTGTCATCAAGCCCCGGCTGGACCGGCTGGCAGCCGGTCAATAAAAATGAGCCAACAACACCGGGGCGCAAGGCCCCGGCAGCGCCGTCTTAACGGCGTGGCGTCATGGGGCCGCGGCCCTCGATGTGGCGGAAGTTGATGCGGCCCTTGCTCAGGTCATAGGGCGACAGCTCCAACGACACGCGGTCACCCGCCAAGATGCGGATGTGGTTCTTGCGCATCTTGCCAGCAGAGTAGGCGATCAACTGGTGACCGTTGTCCAGGGTCACGCGGAAACGGGTGTCGGGCAACACTTCGTTGACAACGCCCATCATCTCAATCAGGTCTTCTTTGGCCATGGTGGTTTCCTTTGTGCAGTAGCTTACTGGGTGTGGGTGGCACTTTGCACCCAGTGGATGCCTTGCGCAATGGCATAACGGGCCGCTGCGTCTGGCGTGGAAAAATCGTCATGAAAACTCATGACACGGTCGGTTGACGCGCTGCCGCGTCCGCTGGCAATGGATACTTGTGCGCCAAAACGACCGCTAAGGAGCGGCTTGGAGCAAGCGGCAATGCGGTATTTGCCGATGGTAACGGGATGCAAAGAAGCGATCTTATTGTGGTTCTGAATCATTAAAAAGTACAAGCGCACCGGCCACGGCAGAGGCGAAGTGCTCAAAAGAGAAAAGCTGCGGTGCCGTGAGAGGGCGGGTGCAGGTCGCTGACATCCGGGCTGGATTGGCAACCCCACTGCCGGGGGCGGGTGTGTTGCGGTATGCCTACCAGAACACAGGCCAATCGCCTGTCGAGCGACTGCCTAATGTAGCACGGCAGCCCAAATTGGGCCCTATTTGGCCGTCAAAGACCCTGCTGGCTGTGGTTTTCAGGGCAAAACTGCGAAAATCTGGCCATGAAACTCTGCATTCTGGACAACGACACGATCGACCCGGCGCTGGTACCCACCTATGGCAACTACGCCGCCATGATGGAGCGCGTGCTGCGCGACGCTGGCGCCACCACGTGGACCATGGAACGCTTCAGCACGCCGCTGGGCGAGTACCCCAACTCCTTTGCCGACTACGACGCGGTGCTGCTCACCGGCAGCAAGGCCGACTCTTTCTCCGACGAACCCTGGGTGGTGGAATTGCGCCGCCGCGTGACCGAACTGCTGGACACCGACACCAAGCTGCTGGGCGTGTGTTTTGGCCACCAGCTCATTGCCCTGTGCATGGGCGCCAAGGTGGGCAGGGCCCCCCAGGGCTGGGTCACCGGACGCAACACCTACGCCTGGCACGCCCAAGACCTGCTGCCCGAGGGCGAGCGCGACAGCTTTGCCCTGCTGGCGAGCCACCAGGACCAAGTGCTGGAACTGCCCGCCGGCACCACACTGCTGGCCAGCAGCGAACGCTGCCCAATAGCCGCCTATGCCAAAGGCCAGGAAGTGCTGTGCATCCAGCCGCACCCGGAGTTTGTAGAGGATTACAGCGCCCACCTGCTGAACAAGCGCCGCGCGCTGCTGGGCGACGAACACTACACGGCCAGCATTGAGAGCCTGGCCCAGGGCCACGAAGGCACCGACTTTGCGCGCGTGATGGTGGCGTTTGTGGAAGGCCGGGCCGGGGCCGCAGCTTAAACCAGCGCCTTTTGCCGGATGGCCAGCGCAGCCCCCAGCCACAGCGCCACGGCAGAAAACACCAAGCCGCGCGCCAGACCGCCAGGGCCATCGGCAATCCAGCCGACCACGGTAGGCCCCACGATCTGCCCCGCGGCAAACACGGTGGTGAACGCGCTGATACCAGCCGCCCAGGCGGCGGGCGGCAGGTTGTGGCGCACCAGCGCGGTGGTAGACGCCACCACCGACAAAAACACCCCGCCAAACAACAGCCCCGACACCAGCACCACGGGCCACCACCGGGTCAGGGCGGGCAGCACCGTGGCCACACCCAGCAGCACATTCAAGGTGGCCAGCGCACGGCCACCCTTGTGCCGGTCCAGCAGCCCCGCCCAGATGCGGCTGGACGCCACCACAGCCAGCCCCAGCAGCGCATAAAACACCGTGACGGCCAGCGCACTGCTGCCCTGCGCACGCAGCAGGGCCACGACAAAGGTCATGTAGCCGATATAGCCCACGCCAAACAGGGTGTAGCCCGCCAGGCCAAACCCGAACTGCCGCCAGCGAAAATCCTGCATGGCGGTGCCCACCGTTGCGGCCGGAGCATCCCAGCGCGCCATCACCCGGGCGGGCCACACCAGCGCCATGCTGGCCAACAAGCAAGCAAGCGCTAACACCCACCAGGCCCAGCGCCAGCCATGGAGCTGGGCCTGTGTGGCATCCAGCAACCACGGCACCAGCAGTGCCGACAACACAATGCCCAGCCCCGTGCCCCCGTAATAAATCCCCAGCAGCAAGCCGCTGTGCTGCGGATGCCGCGCACCAAGGCGGGCCGCCAACAGGCCGCCAGCGATAAACACCAGCGCACTGGCCACGCCGGCCAGCAAGCGCTGCAGCAACAAAGGCTGCGCATCGGTAAAGAAGCCGCTGAGGCCCATGAACGCGCTGGCCAGCACAGCGCCCCCCCACAGCAGGGCCGAAGGCCCGACACGGCGCATGAGCATGGGTGTCGCCAGCGCACCCAAGAAGTAGCCCAGGGCGTTGGCCGTGTTCATGGCGCCGGCCAGCGTGTAGGTCCACCCCAGGTCGGTGCGCATGGCAGGCAAAAGCAGGCCGTAGGCAAAGCGGGTGATGCCCAAGGAGACGGCGGCCCCCAGGGACAAAGCCAGGGCCAGGGCCCAGGTTTGCCGCATGCCGGGGCCGCTGTGGGCTGCCAACGGGGGGGAAATCAGGCCAGCGCGCCGTCTTGCAGGCGGAACTGGCGCACCACCTGGGCCAGGCGTTCGGCCTGTTCGCGCAGCGACTCGGCCGCGGCGGCGGACTGCTCCACCAGTGCGGCGTTTTGCTGGGTGGCTTGGTCGATCTGGCCGACCGAGGCATTGACCTGGGCAATGCCGCTGGACTGCTCGGCCGAGGCGGAGGTGATTTCACCAATGATGTCGCCCACACGCTGCACGCCCACCACCATCTCTTGCATGGCGGCGCCCGCTTCCTCCACCAGCTTCACGCCACCATTCACGGCGCTCACACTGCTGCCCACCAGCACCTTGATTTCTTGTGCCGCGTCGGCCGAACGCTTGGCCAGGCTGCGCACCTCGGAGGCCACCACCGCAAAGCCGCGGCCCTGCTCACCGGCCCGCGCGGCCTCCACCGCCGCGTTCAGCGCGAGGATGTTGGTCTGGAAAGCGATGGAGTCGATCAGGCCAATGATGTCGCTGATCTTGCTGCTGGAGGCGGCAATCTCGTGCATGCTGCCCACCGCCTGGGTCACCACCTGGCCGCCACGCACCGCCAGTGTGGAGGCAGAGCCGGACAACTCGCGCGCGACTTGTGCCGACTGGGCGGTCTGCTGCACATTGGTGGTGAGGTCGGACAGGGAGGTGACCGTGTCTTGTACGCTGCTGGCCGATTTTTCGGTGCGCATCGACAGATCCTGGTTGCCGGAGGCAATTTCCTGGCTGGCCAGGGCCACACTTTCGCTGGCGTTGCGCACCTGCGAGACCAGGGCACTCAGGCCCTCCTGCATGGCTTTTTGGGTGCGTTGCAGGTCGGCCACTTCGTCTTTGCCGTCCACTTCCACCCGCTGGGACAGGTCCCCCCCCGCAATCGCCTGGGCCAGCTGGCGCGCCTGCTCCAGCGGCTTGCAAATCGAGTTCATGTTCAGAATCGTGAGCGGAACCACCACCAGCGTTGCCACCACCAGTGCGGCAATGAACACCCATTGGATGACATTGCCAACCGCTTTTTGTTCGGCAATGGCGCCCTCGGCCTCGGTTCTGAGCGCCACATCCAGCTCCTTGAGCTGCTGCTCCACTTTGTCCACCTCGACCAGTGCCTTCTGGCTCATGCGGTTGGCCGTGGTGGCCGATTCGTAGCCGCTGCTCTTGAGTTGATTGGCCACGGGCTCAAACAGCTGGGCATAGGTTTTGAGGTTGCCCCCCATGGCGCGGATGATCACGTTGTCGGGGTCGTCCTCGCCTATCAGAAACTCGGCCGCCACCTTGTTGGTTTGGTCCAGGGCCGCTTTCCAGCGGGCATAGGCTTTTTCCACCTCAGCGGTGCGCTCATACTCGATGATCATGTCCTTTTCGGCCAGGCGCACCGCGCCCAAGGCCGAACGCAACTGGGTGAGGTGCTGCACCTCGGCAAAGGAGTTTTCCAGGAAGGCATCGCTCTGCGCCTGGATTTGGGCCATGCCCCACAGGCCGCCGCCGCCCACGATACCCAGCAGGGCCAACACCATGGCAATGGCGCCCAGCATGCGCAAGCGGATCGTAAAAAGGCGCATCAAGGACATTGTGTTCATGGGTTTTTCCTTATCGGGGCCGCGCAACCGGGGCTGCAGGACATTCTTTCAGAGACTGGGAGTGAGTACAAGCCGCAAAGAGCTTACAGCTTGTTACGCATGCCCAAGACAGAAAATGCACCGTAAAAGCGATTTGCACGGAGACTGCTGCTTTTTATTGACCCAGGCCAAACGCCCGTGCCCCTGCGCCTTGCCCACCAGAAGGTCTGGCGCACTGCCCTAGAATTTCCCGCTCCACGTCCACCGTCTTGCCCATCACTGCCATGCATTTTTCTGCCTTGCCCATCGCCCTGTGTGCCTGCCTGGCGCTGCTCAGTACCCCGGGCCACGCCCAGGGTGTCTACAAATGGGTGGATGCCGAAGGCAAAACGCACTATGGCTCGCAGCCGCCCGCCGCCGACAAGGGCAGCGAAGCGCTCAAGCTGCACAGCAACAGCGGCTTTGGTGGCAACAACAACGGCAAGGCCAGTAGCGCCACCGAGTACAACGCCGACGGCACCAAGAAGATTCCCAAGGACGTGCAGGACTTCGCCAAAGGCATGGAAAAGGCGCTGAAAAAGCAAGACAGCAAAGAGGTGCCGCTGGATTGCATGAGCGCCATCAAGAACGCCAACGACCAGTCCGACACCATGCTGGAGGTGGGCGCCAAGAACGTGAAAGACGGCTACCTCAGCCAGGCCGACTACGACACGCAAGCGGCCAAGGTGCGCAAAGCCAAGGCCGAGACCACCTTAGCCCACTGCCAGTTCTCGACCGGCAAGGAACGCGCGTTCTACCAGTGCATGTCCAACGGCAAGAACCACATCCTGGCCTGCACCAAGTAAGCAGGCTCCGAGCGCGCTAGGCCGGGGTGCGCGGTGCCAGCACCATAACTGCCATGCCCGCTAGCGCCAGGCCAGCCCCCACCCAGTCCCACAGCTGCGGGCGCACGCCATCCACCAGCCACAGCCAGGCCAGCGCCGTCACCACATAGACCCCGCCATACGCGGCATACACTCGCCCGCTGGCCGCCGGGTGCAGGCTCAGCAACCAGACAAACAGCGCCAGTGACAGTGCCGCTGGCAGCAGCACCCACACGGGGGCACGCTGGTTGAGCCACAGCCAGGGCAGGTAGCAACCCACGATCTCGGCCACGGCGGTGAGCACGTAGAGGCCGGTGGTGAACAGGAGCTGGTTCATGGGCAGTCTTTCATTTGCTCCTATTTTAGGAGCTGCTTGCGCATATTCCATAAGGCCTAGAGGCCAATTTGACCATTATTCCGGCTTCCAGCGCTTGAGCAAAAGCGCGTTGGTCATCACGCTCACCGAGCTCAGCGCCATGGCGGCCCCCGCCACTACGGGGCTCAGATAGCCCAGCGCGGCCAGCGGAATGCCCGCCGCGTTGTAGGCAAAGGCCCAGAACAGGTTCTGCCGGATCTTGGAAACCGTGCGGCGGCTGATGTCCAGCGCGGCGGCCACCAAGAGCGGATCGCCCCGCATCAGCGTGATGCCGGCTGCGTGCATGGCCACGTCGGTGCCCCCGCCATTCGGGTTGGCCATGGCCATGCCCACGTCAGCAGCGGCCAAGGCTGGGGCGTCGTTGACACCATCGCCCACCATGGCGACCACTTTGCCACCGGCTTTGAGTTCTGCCACTTTCGCAGCCTTGTCGCCGGGCAACACTTCGGCCAACACGTCCTTCGCATCCAGCCCCAGGCGTTTCGCCATCGCTTCAGCCGCCCCGCGGTTGTCACCGGAGATCATCACGGTCTGGATGCCCCGGTCGCGCAAGGTCGCCAGTGCTTCCTTGGCGCCGGGCTTGGGTTCATCGGCAAAGGCCAGCAGGGCGAGCAGTGCCACACCGCTGTCCGTGCGCTCGGCCATGGCGGACACGGTGGCGCCTTCGGCCTGCAGTTGTTCTGCCCGCGCTGTCACGGTGGCCAGATTCACCCCCAGCTCGGCCATCCAGCGCAGGCTGCCCAGCAGCAGCGTGCGCCCGGCCACCACACCCTGGGTGCCACGGCCGGGCACGGCCTGCACATCGGTGGGGGCTTGCACATCCATCGTCTTGGCCTTGGCCGCAGCCACCACCGCATGGGCCAGCGGGTGTTCGCTACCACTTTGCAGGCTGGCGGCCAGGCGCAGGGCTTCGTCTTCCGCAAAGCCCACAGGCACCAGTGCGGTCAGGCGCGGCTGGCCCACGGTCAGCGTGCCGGTCTTGTCAAACGCCACCACATCCACGGTGTGCGCCAGCTCCAGCGCCTGCGCGTCCTTGATCAGGATGCCGTGTTTGGCCGCCACACCCGTACCGGCCATGATGGCGGCCGGTGTGGCCAGGCCCAGCGCGCAGGGGCAGGCAATCACCAGCACGGCCACGGCGTGGATCAGCGCCACTTCAAAGCTGTGGCCGGTCAGCCACCAGGCCAGCAAGGTCACCAACGCAATCACCAGCACCACAGGCACAAACACCGCACTCACCTGGTCCACCAGCCGCTGAATCGGCGCCTTGGCCGCCTGCGCGTCTTCCACCAGGCGGATGATGTGGGACAGCACCGTGTCCACACCCACTGCGCGCACCTGCAGCACCACGCGGCCCTCGCCGTTGATGCTGCCGCCCGTCAGCTTGGCGCCTATCTCCTTGGTCACCGGCAGCGGTTCGCCGGTCAGCATGGACTCGTCCACCTGCGTGCGGCCTTCGAGCAGCGTGCCATCCACGGGAAAGCGCTCACCGGGCTTCACCACAATCTTGTCGTCCACCAGCACCTCCGCCACGGGTACATCGACTTCACCCTCACGCCCCAGCAGGTGCGCCGTGTCCGGCCGCAGGCTGTGCAGCGCGCGGATGGCCGCCGTAGTCTGGCGCTTGGTGCGCGCCTCCAGCCATTTGCCCAGCAGCACCAGCGTCACCACCACGGCGCTGCTTTCAAAGTACAGGTGCGGCGCCATGGCCGGCATGCCGTGCGCCGTATGGTCCGGCGCGGTCAGCCACAGCCACATGGACAGCGCCCAGCCCGCCGAGGTGCCCAATGCCACCAGCAAATCCATATTGCCGGTGCGCGCCAAGAGCGCGTGCCAGCCCGCCTTGTAAAAACGTGCACCCAGAATGAACTGCACGGGTGTAGCCAGCAAAAACTGCCACAGCGCGGGCAGCATCCAGTCTTGGCCAAACAAGTCGCCCACCATGGGCAGCACCAGCGGCGCGCACAGCGCCAAGCCTATGGCCACTGGCGCAAAGCCGGCCCAGGGCGAGGCATCCACCGCGTCAATGGCAGCGCTGGGTGCCAGCGGCTCGTAACCCGCATCGCGCACCGCACGGCGCAGGCGGGCTTCCATACCCGCGTCATGCACTTCGATACGCGCGGATTCGGTGGCCAGGTTCACCGTGGCGCTGTCCACGCCCGGCACTTTCTTCAGCGCCTTTTCCACGCGCATCACACACGATGCGCAGGTCATGCCGCCAATGCCGATATCGATCGTTGAGGAGGTGGTTTCAGTAGTCATGGTGTGGAGCGTACGCCTTCCCACCATGGCAATGTCAAGCGGTTCACACACAGACTTGACCTTCCCACCGTAGCAAGGTTCACAATTCCCCCATGTATTCACCAAGGAGCTCCTCATGACCCAAACCTTCACCGTCACCGGCATGACCTGTGGCCACTGCGAAAAAGCCGTCACCCGCGCCATCCAGGACGCCGACCCGCAAGCCCAAGTCAAGATTGACCGCAGCCAAAACAAGGTGGAAGTCGAATCCACCCAGGCCCGCGAAACCCTGGCCAAGGCGATTGCCGAAGAAGGCTATGCCGTTGCAGCCTAAGCCTTCCGAGGCGGCCACCCAGCCGGTCAACATTGGCGAGGCGGCGCGCCAAAGCGGCGTCTCCGCCAAGATGCTGCGGCACTACGAATCGCTGGGCCTGCTGGGCACAGTGACCCGCACCGACAGCGGCTACCGCCTCTACAGCCCGGCCGATGTGCACACGCTTCGCTTCATCAAGCGCTGCCGCGACCTGGGCTTTTCGATGGCCGAGATTGCCGAGCTGGTGGGCCTGTGGCAGAACCGCTTGCGCACCAGCAGCAGCGTGAAGACCATTGCGCAAAAACACATGGCGGAGCTGACCCAGCGCATCGAGGCCATGCAGAGCATGCAACGCACGCTGAGCGGCCTGGTGAACTGCTGCCATGGCGACGAACGGCCCGACTGCCCCATCCTGGACGACCTGGCCGGCACCACGCCATGACCACGCACGGCGCTACGTAATTGATAGCTGCTTGCGCATAGTCCACGGGGGCTAGAGGCCATTTTTGCGCCACAATGCGCCCCATGGCCCTGAAACCGCGCATCCTCCTTGTTGAAGACGAGTCCGGCATTGCCGACACCCTGCAGTACGTGCTGTCCACCGACGGCTTTGCGCCCGTGTGGGCCAGTACGGCGGAAGACGCTATCCGCCTGTTCAGCGCCGAGCTGCCCGCGCTGGCCGTGCTGGACGTGGGCCTGCCGGACCTGAACGGCTTCGAACTGTTCCGCCGCCTGCAGGCCCTGCCCGGCGGCAACCAGGTGCCCATGCTGTTTTTGACGGCACGCAGCGACGAGATCGACCGCGTGGTCGGCTTGGAGCTGGGCGCCGACGACTACATCGCCAAGCCCTTTTCCCCGCGCGAGCTGGTGGCCCGCGTGCGCACCATCCTGCGCCGCAGTGCGCGGCCGATTGCGACTACGACGCCCGCGCCAGCAATGCCGACGAGTGCCCCCCCCATCTGGGCGCTGGACGAAGAGCGCCACCAGATCCGCTTCTACGGCAAGGCGCTGGAGCTGTCGCGCTACGAATACGGCGTGCTGCGCCTGCTGGTGCAAAAGCCCGGCCGCGTGTTCACGCGCGACGAGCTGCTGCTGCAGGTTTGGGGCGGCGACAACGACAGCTTTGACCGCACGGTAGACGCCCACATCAAAACCCTGCGCGCCAAACTCAAACTCGTGGCACCCGGCCACGACCCCATCCGCACCCTGCGCGGCAGCGGCTACGCGCTGAGCGAAGAACTACCGGCTACGCCCACATGAGCGCCGATCTGTCTTGAGCAAACGCAGCCGCATCTTCTTCGGGCTGCTGCTGATCTATGCGATCGGCATGGCCGCCGTGCTGTATCGCGTGGTCAGCGACCTGGACCCGCGCTACCGCGAGTCGGCCGAAGAGTCGCTGGTGGAAACCTCGCAACTGCTGGCCACCCTCATCGAACAAGACGTGCGCGACGGCACCATCGACACCGCGCGGATGGACAGCCTGTTCAAAGCCGCCTACGCGCGCGAGTTCAGCGCCCAAATCTTTACCGTTACCAAAACCAAGGTCGAGCTGCGCGCCTACGTGACCGACCGCAACGGCCTCGTGCTGTTTGACTCCACCGGCCAGTCTCAGGGCAAAGACTTCTCGCAGTGGCGCGACGTGCAGCTCACGCTCAAGGGCGAATACGGCGCCCGCACCTCGCTAGATATTCCCGGCGACCCCAACTCGGCCGTCATGTACATGGCCGCCCCCGTGCGCTGGACCAGCAATGCGCAAGGCGAGGGCAGCGGCGAGATCATCGGCGCCGTCACCGTGGGCAAGCCGGTGCAAACCTTCGGCCAGTTTGTGGCCGCCGCGCGCAGCCGCACGCTGTATGCGGGGCTGATCTCGGTGCTAGCCGTGCTGGTGCTGGCGGTCATGGTGTCCATGTGGCTGGTGCGGCCCTTTGGCCTGATTGCCGACTACGCGCGCTACATCAAGGCGCAACAGGGCTTCCACCCCGGCCGCCTGCTGCGCCGCGCCTGGGACTTGATGCGCGCCGCCTACGACGAAATGCGCGACGCGCTGGCCGGGCGCAACTACGTGGCCGACTATGTGCAGACGCTCACGCATGAAGTGAAGAGCCCGCTGTCCGCCATCCGCGGCGCGGCCGAGCTGCTGCAAGAACCCATGGAAGAAGCCCAGCGCCAACGCTTCCTCACCAACATCCAGCGCGAGACCCAACGCATCCAGGAAATGGTGGACCGCATGATGGAACTCACCGCGCTGGAAACCCGCCGCGTGCTGGACACCGTACAACCCGTCGCACTGCTCCCACTGCTGGACGAACTGGCCCACGCTTCCCACGGCGTGGCCACGCAGCGCGGCTGCCGCATCACCGTGGCCGCCAGCGAAGACGTGACCGTGGAGGCCGACCCCTTTCTATTACGCCGCGCGGTCAGCAACCTGCTGGACAACGCGCTGGACTTTTCGCCCGAAGGCGGCCACATCGAACTGGGCCTGCAAGTGCAAGGCCGCTGGGCCCAGATCACCGTGCGCGACCAGGGCCCCGGCATCCCCGGCTACGCGCAGGACAAGGTGTTCGAGAAGTTCTACTCACTGGCCCGGCCGCACACCAAGAAGAAAAGTACGGGGCTGGGGTTGAGCTTTGTGAAAGAGATTGCTTCGTTGCACCGGGGGCGCATCGAATTGGGTAACCGGCCTGAGTCTGAGGGCACGGGCGCGGCTGCCGCGCTTTGGCTTCGGAGGCGCGCGGATTGATCATTCCATTTCCGGTGCATGTAGTTGGTTGCAACGCAAACAGTGTCTCAAGCGCTTGGTCTAATGGGCAATAGTTTTCATCAAGATATTTAGTGGTGGTTTTATGGAAACAGTTGAGTACCTATCCGAGACCTTGCGCACGCTACAGGTGCACTATGACGCTCTGTCTTCATTCTTACCTCCACCTACGCGTACTCGGATCGGCAATAACGTTTACTTTCGGCACTCAGAAAAATCGGATGCGCTCCTCTGCTACCTCAAAGGTGTAAAGCTCATCAGCACGCTAAATGCCGCCTTGGTATTGTTGCGCTCAGGTTACGCACAGGAGATCGGTGCGCTTTGTCGAATGGCCGATGACTTTTTCTACGAAATTTTGTTCTTTACGGAACCAACTCAAGAATCTGGTCCGAGCAAAGATCAACTCAAGATGCTCGAGGATTTTTTCAAAGAAGAGTTCGAGAATCCGGACAATCTACTTGGCTCGGCCCAAAACCGCGACACAGTTCCACGACGCAAAATAAACGCAGCATTCGGGAAATTGACGAAAGATCAGATTAATCCGCACGACGCTCAAAACACTGCAGGGGTCGTTCATAAAGCCTTCTCCGGATATGTGCACGGAGCCTACCCTCACATTATGGAAATCTACGGGGGGCAGCCGCCGCGATATCACATGGCTGGGATGCTCGGCACACCGCGCATTCCAGAGTGGAAAAACCAGCTAGTCACGTACGTATATCGAGCAATTATGGTCACCGAATTGAATTCGAGTCGACTTGGCGCTGAGTCCAGTGAGCGTGAACTCCGTCAGCTGCTCATCGAATACGAGACGGCACTAAATTGCAAGCCAGCCGAATCGGCAGCAGCCATGCTACAAAAGCTCAAAAAGTGACGATTACCCTTCCGTGAAATGGCTTATCGAACTCCTTCACCTCGTTTTCACACAGACTTCACACAAGCCCCTAGCGGCTTCAAACTGACTTCTCCCCCCGGCGGGATGCTCTCTCCACCGTGCAATACCGCACGCCGACTGGAGAAGCCCCATGGCACTTGTTGCTACCCACCCGGCCCCCGATGCCGCCACTGAGCCCCCCGCGCACACCACTGGCTCGCTGTCGCGCTGGCTCTGGCTGGCCACCACCACCCTCTCTGCCGCCTGCTTTGTAGCGCTGGCCATCAGCCCAGCGGCCCACGCGCAAGACCGTGACGCGGCGCCCCGGCTCAAAACCGAGAGCCCCTATTTCTTCGTCAAAAGCGACAACCCTGGTGTGGACCAGTTGCCGCTCAAGTCCACCCAGGTGAATGTGAAGGTCAGCGGCGTGATTGCCGACGTGACCGTGGTGCAAACCTACAAGAACGAAGGCCAGCGCGCCATCGAGGCCAAGTACGTGTTCCCCGGCTCCACGCGCGCCGCAGTGCACGGCATGAACGTGCGCCTGGCGGACCGCCTGATCACCGCAAAGATCCGCGAAAAGCAGCAGGCCAAGATTGAGTACGACGCGGCCAAGCAAGAGGGCAAGACCGCCGCGCTGCTGGAGCAGCACCTGCCCAATGTGTTCCAGATGAACGTGGCCAACATCATGCCCGGCGACGATGTGAAGGTAGAGCTGCGCTACACCGAACTGCTGCTGCCCACCGATGGCAACTACCAGTTCGTCTTCCCAACCGTCGTAGGCCCGCGCTACAACAGCCCGCAGAGCGACCAAGCCAACGCCACCTGGGTGGCCCAGCCCATCATGCCAAAGGGCCAGAACACGCCCACCAGCGCTGCTGCACCTGCGTTTGATATTCATGTTTCGCTGAACACGCCCATTGGTGTGAAAGAAGTGCGCTCCAGCTCGCACACCATCAGCAGCTACACCGAGCAGGGCGGCGCCACCGTGGTGGGCTTGAACCCCACAGCGGAGCCCACCAACAACCGCGACTTCATCCTGAACTACCGCCTGGCCGGCGACAAGATCGAGACCGGCGTGATGCTCTACAAGGGCCAGGACGAGAACTTCTTCCTCGCCATGGTGGAGCCGCCCAAGGCCCCGGCCGCCACGGCCATCACGCCGCGCGAGTACATCTTTGTCGTGGACATCTCGGGCTCCATGCACGGCTTTCCGTTGGACACGGCCAAAGGCGTGTTGCGCGAGCTGATTGGTGGCCTGCGCCCCAGCGACACCTTCAACGTACTGCTGTTCTCGGGCAGCAACAACTTCCTGAGTCCGCAGTCGGTGCCTGCCACCAAGGCGAACATTGACCAAGCGATCCGCACCATCGACAAAGAAGGCGGCGGTGGCAGCACCGAGCTCATCCCTGCGCTCAAGCGCGTGTATGCCCAGCCCAAGAACGCCGATGTGTCGCGCACCGTGGTGGTGGTGACCGACGGCTACGTGACCGTAGAGCGTGAAGCCTTTGAGCTGGTGCGCAACAACCTCTCCAGCGCCAACGTGTTTTCGTTCGGCATCGGCTCCAGCGTGAACCGCCACCTCATGGAAGGCCTAGCCCGTGCGGGCATGGGCGAACCCTTCATCATCACCAAACCTGCCGAGGCCGCCGAACAAGCTGCCCGCTTCCGCAAAATGATTGACTCCCCCGTGCTCACCAACGTGAAGGTGCGTTTTGAAGGCCTGGACGTGTACGACGTGGAGCCCCGCCAGCTGCCCGACCTGCTGGCACAGCGCCCGCTCATCGTGTTTGGCAAATGGAAGGGTGAGGCCAAGGGCACGCTGGTCGTGGACGGCAACTCCGCCAGCGGCCCGCTGCACTTCAGCATGCCGATCAACGCGGGCAATGCCACCGACACCGCCGCCCTGCGCCACCTGTGGGCCCGCCACCGCATTGCCGCACTCAGCGACCAGGAAGCCCTGGAAGGCGGCAGCGCCGCCAAAGACGCCATTACCGACCTGGGCCTGAAATACAGCCTGCTGACCCAGTACACCAGCTTTTTGGCGGTGGACCAGGTGGTGCGCAACAAGGCGCCTGCCGACAGCCCCAGCGTGAACCAGCCTTCGCCCTTGCCGCAGGGTGTGGAGAACTCGGCCCTGGGTGCCGAAGTGCCCAGCACGCCCGAGCCTGCCACCTGGGGTGCGATGTTGATGACGCTGTCGGTGCTGGCCATGCTGGCGCACCGCCGCCGCCGCGCAGCCCTGCGCGCCCACCACTACACAAGTTAAGCAGGAGATCCGGCCATGGCACTGCCCCGCCTTTTGCACATGCCCCGCTTTGTGCGCTTTGGCATCGCGCTGGACACTGCGCCCGAATGGCGCTGGCTGGCCCTGCTGGCCCTGGCGCTGTGGCCCACCTGGTGGTGGATGGGCCAGCGCATGGTGGATGGCTCGGACGACCCGCTGGGGCTGCTGGCCCTGGCGGCCCTGGGCGGCCTGCTGTGGCAGCACCACAAGCACCTGCGCGCTGCGCCGCGCTTGGGCTTTCAGGTCACGGCGCTAGCGGGTGCCGTGCTCACCACCGCGCTGCACCAGCAGCTGCCGGACCTGGTGGTGGCACTCATCGGCCTGCTGTCGGTGGCCGCGGGCCTCATCGCCTTTCTGCCTGCACGCGTGGCTACTGCACCGGTGCTGGGTCTGTCCGTGCTGTCGTTGCCGCTGCTGGCCTCGCTGCAGTTTTATGCGGGCTTTCCGCTGCGCGTGGTGACGGCCGAGGCCAGCCGCTGGTTGCTGTCCATCGCCCACACCGTGGAGCGCACGGGCAGCAGCCTGGTGGTGAACGGCCAGCTCATCATCGTGGACGCACCCTGCTCGGGCGTGCAGATGGCGTGGCTGGGCTACTTCACGGCCTGCGTGGTGGCGCTGGCTACCAACAAGGACAACAAGACCTTTCTGCTGCGCCTGCCCGCGGCGGGTGTGCTGGTGTTGCTGGGCAATGTGCTGCGCAACACCGTGCTGGTGGGCGCCCAGGCATCGGGCACACCGCTGCCCGCTTGGGGCCATGACGCCGTGGGCCTGCTGGTGCTGGCCGCCGTGTGCGGTGGCATTGCCTGGGCCATGGGCCGCACAGGCACATTGGAGCGAGCGACATCATGAGCTTTTTGGAAAACCGGTTTCTGAACCGCGTGTTGCACAAGACGCTGTGGACACTTGTGCTGCCGCTGTGCGCGCTGTGGGGCATTGCCCAGGCACTCTCGGGGCAGGTTGCCATGCGCGACCCCGACACACCGCATGTGGAGTTGCCCACCGAATGG
>MGPB01000032.1 GCA_001795455.1 Curvibacter sp. GWA2_63_95
CTTGCTGGCGGCGGCCGTGCTGCTGTTGGTCGTGGTCCTCATGCCTTCTATCAAGGCCAAGCGTGAAGAGGCGTTTGTGGAGGATTGAAAGTGTTGTCACGACATCTAGGCATGATGTAATCCGCCCAATACAACAAAGGAGCCTCCATGATTTCCTTGCGTTCTGCCCTGCTTGGACTTTGTATTGCCAGTGTCGGTACCACGGCCTTTGCGCAACTCAAAATCGGGCAGACCACGGGGGTCACAGGTGCGGTGGCGGCGACCGTCAAGGAAAGCAGCCTGGGCGCCCAGCTCTACCTGGACGCAACCAATGCCAAAGGGGGGGTGAACGGCGAAAAGATTGAACTGATCACCCTGGATGACAAGTTCGATACCAAGCTGGCGGCAGCCAATGCGCGTGAACTGATCGAACAGCGCGGCGTGTTGGCCCTGTTCATGACCCGTGGCACGCCACACACCGAAGGCATCATTCCCATCCTGGACCAACACGGCGTGCCCTTGGTGGGGCCCTCCACCGGCGCCACGGTGCTGCACCAGCCCCTGAAAAAACACGTGTTCAATGTGCGCGCAACTTACCAGCGCGAAGCCGAGCGCGCCATCACCCACCTGGCAGCCACCGGTGTCACCCGCATTGGTGTGGTGCACGTGGACGACAGCTTTGGCGCTGATGGCTTGGAAGGTACGCAAAAAGGCTTGGCCGCAGCCAAGCTGACTGCGATTGCCATTTCCAAGTTTGACCGCAGCAAACCGGACTTCTCGCAGACGGCTCCGGCCATGGCCAAACTGAGCCCCCAAGCCGTGATGGTGATTGGTTCGGGTACGGCGGTGGTGGAAGCCATCCGGGCCCTCAAAGCAGCGGGCAGCGGCGCACAGTTCGTCACCCTGTCCAACAACGCTTCGAGTGGCTTCGTCAAACTGCTGGGCGACGATGCGCGGGGCGTCATCGTGAGCCAGGTGCTGCCGCAGTCGCAGAACTATGCCCTGGTGCAAGAAGCAGCCACCCTGGCCAAATCGCGTGACATTCTGGAAGTCAGTCCTGCCATGCTGGAGGGATTTGCATCGGCCAAGGTGTTGGTGGAGGCGCTGCGCCGCGCAGGCCCCAAACCCACGCGCGAAAAACTGCAAGCCGCGCTAGAGAACTTGGGCAAGTTCGACCTGGGCGGACTCACCTTGAACTTCAGCGCCACCGACCACACCGGCCTGGACTTCGCTGACCTGTCCATCATCTCGGCCTCGGGCAAGTTCCGGCGCTAGATACCAAGGGGCCCGTTGTGGCCTGGATAGGGCAATGGCTGTAGCGCGGGCTGGCTCCAGGCTCGAAACAGGGCTTCGATCTCGGCGGGCTTGTGTGGCCGGTTGCCCCCCAGCCACCATGCCAATACTTCAAACAGGGCACCCCCCAAGTAATGTGCCTGCGCCTGGCTCATCCACGCCCGCGACTTCACCACGGGCAACTCTGCATGCACCATTTCGACCAACAGTTCCCTGAACCGGTTTTGCACATACTGCCCTGAGCGCCGCCCCAACAAAGCGCGAAATACATCTTGGGCTTCATGCACGTGCGCAATCAGGCCACCAACAAACGCCAATTGGTTGGGTATGGCAGACGTTGCCGGTGTGTGTGCCAGCAGCCCATCACGAAGATCTGAAAAACTTGCATTCAGCAGCTCTTCCTTGTTCGCAAAGTGCAGGTAGAAGGTGGAACGCCCCACATTCGCCTGCTCGCACAAGGCCTGAACATCGATGGCATCCCAACCCCGCGCCACCATCAAACGCATCATTGCAACACGCAAAGCTTCACGGGTGCGCAGTACCCGGCGGTCTGCGGTAGGGAGTGGTTTTGTCGTTGATTTCATGGGCCATACCTTCTGAACACAAAGTCGAGAACTGTCTGGAACCAGACGACATGCCTACCCACGCGCTTGGGCCGGGGTGAAGGGCAAATCAATGATAGCGGTCCTCGCGTTGCCGTTGGCACGCGGTATCCGTTGGCTTGCTCATCGAAGGTTTCGCATGTCTCATTTCAACTCCCCGCCCTTTCCCCACCGCAGCCGCACCAAAAGCAGCACACCGCTCTTGGTTAGCCACCTGTTTTACCCCTTGCTACTGGGTGCAACGCTTGCGCTTTTTTACGCGTCGCTACGCCATGGCTGGGACCTGGCCACGGTGTTCGCCGGCATGGCCGGTGCGCGGTTGGTCGTGCTTCTAGCGGTGGAGTTTGGCTACCCCGCCAAGCCGGAATGGAAAATGAACTGGCCAAGCTTCAAGCGGGACCTGAAATACATGGCAGTGAATGGGGTAGCCACCGGCGCGCTGAAGCTCGGGGTGGGCTGGTTGGCACTGGACTGGAGCCGCCTGAACACAGGCATTGTGACCAACACGTCGTTCTGGCTGGAGTTTGTTGCAGTGGTCCTGGTGTTCGAGTTCGTCCAGTACTGGTACCACCGATGGAGCCACGAAGGTACCGGCCGCATGGGCGCATGGCTGTGGAAGGTGCACCTGGCGCACCATTTGCCGGACAAGGTGTATCTGCTGATGCACCCCGTGGGCCACCCCTTGGACTTGTTGCGCGCACTGGCCATGGTGAACCTGCCGCTGGTGGTACTGGGTGCACGTTCCGAATCCATTTTTTTGTACAACGCCTTGATGGGCTTGCAGGGACTGGTGTCGCATTTCAATGTGGACATCAAGGCAGGCCCCTTCAACTACCTGCTGGTGGGCACCGAGTTGCACCGCTTTCACCACAGCGCCGATCTGAGAGAGGCCAAAAATTTCGGGGTATTGACGCCGTTTTGGGATTTGGTGTTTGGCACCTTTTTCTACGACCCCAAGCGCCTGCCCGCTACCCTGGGAGTCGCCGCGCCCGAGCATTACCCGCAAAGCGACGCGTTGGGTCAAGTGCTTGCACTCCCCTTTTCCCGTTCCGCCACCACTCCATGGGCCCAAGACGACGCACAATCAGAACCATGACACTGCACCATGGACTGCGCCATATCGGGATAGGGGCCGCATTGGTCGCTGCGCTGCTGTTCGGGGCCGGAACCCCGCTGGCCAAATTGCTCCTGAGCGACATTGCTCCCTGGATGTTGGCGGCACTGTTGTACCTGGGTGCAGGTCTGGGCCTGGGTCTGTACCGGCGCATCACGCGGGCCCCTGCGGTCCACCTGCCGCGCGGCGAATGGCCCTGGCTGCTAGGTGCCATCGGCGCTGGCGGCGTGGCCGGGCCGGTGCTGCTGATGCTGGGACTGAGTGGCATGCCAGCCTCTGGTGCATCGCTGTTGCTCAATGCAGAAAGCATGTTCACTGCCGTCTTGGCCTGGGTGGCCTTCAAGGAAAACTTTGACCGGCGCATTGCGCTGGGCATGCTGACCATCGTCGCGGGCGCTCTGGTGTTGAGCTGGCCCGGGGATGCGCACTTTGCTGGCATTTGGCCCGCGCTGTCGGTACTGGCGGCCTGCCTGGCATGGGGTATCGACAACAACCTGACGCGCAAGGTATCGCTAACCGATGCAGCCTGGATTGCCTCCGTCAAGGGACTGGTGGCGGGCAGTGTGAACCTCGGCCTGGCCTGGGCGCTGGGAGAACGACTTCCTGCGCTGGCACCTCTGGCGGGGGCCATGGTCGTTGGTTTTCTGGCCTACGGGGTCAGCCTGGCCTTGTTTGTGGTGGGCCTGCGGCATTTGGGCACGGCACGCACCGGCGCCTATTTTTCGGTGGCGCCGTTCTTCGGCACCGTGCTGGCATGGCTGCTGGGGGATGCCATCACCTGGCCACTGGTCGTCGCGGGCGGGCTGATGGCCCTGGGCGTGTGGCTGCACCTGACGGAGCGGCACCAGCACCCCCACCGGCACGAGGCCCTGGAGCACGCACATGCCCATCGCCACGACTTGCACCACCAGCATGACCATGCGGGGTGGGAGGGTGCGTTGCCCAAGCCCGGCGAGAAACACAGCCATCGCCACCAGCATGCACCGCTGGAACACGACCACGCCCATTACCCCGACGCCCACCACCGTCACCACCACTGACCGTCTGCCGTTGCCGGCGTGACTGCAGGCTTGCCGGGTGGTGTTTATAGTGCAACGGTTTTTCACTCCCCACAGGCAGCCCGTCATGCGCATTTGGCAACAACCCATCTCCACCGAAATCCTGACACGCATCAGCCAGAACACGGCGGTCGCACACTTGGGCATTGAATTCCTGGAGGTGGGCGACGACTTCTTGAGCGCCCGGGTGCCGGTCGACCACCGCACCCACCAGCCTTTTGGGCTGCTGCACGGTGGGGTATCGGTGGTACTGGCCGAGACCCTGGGCTCCTGCGGGGCCGGCTTTGCCATCCCCGAGGGCTACAGCGCCGTGGGCCTGGACATCAATGCCAACCACCTCAAAGGCGTAAAAAGCGGCTGGGTGACTGGTGTGGCGCGCCCGGTGCACCTGGGCCGCAGCACCCATGTGTGGCAGATTGACCTGCGCAACGACGCCGGTGAACTGAGTTGCGTGTCGCGCATCACCATGGCCATACTTTCGCCACGTTAGAACGGTGATACTGGGCACGCTCCCCCAAATTCCGGTGTCTCACTTCCAGTCCCTTCCCCGGCTCAAGCGCCGCACCCTGCTGGCCGCGGCCGGATGCGCAGCCTTGGGCGCACGCGCGCAGGCGCACAGCCTGTTGCGGGTTGCGGTGCCAGACGACGTGGCCTATGACTACGCCCTGTTCCTGGGCCGGCGCGACGTGCGAGCCCTGCGGAGTTTTGGCGGCCCCCATGCACGGCGTGATGTAGCTGAGCTGGCCTTGCTGCTGCGCGAGGTAGCCCGCACCCTGCCTGGCACCACGGTGCAGCTGGTACGCATCGACAGCTACCAGCGCGCCATGCTGGAACTGCGTGCGGGCCGTGTGGACGTACTGGGCACCACGGTGTGGAGCACCGACCTTCAGGCCCTGGGGCCCCATGCCCTGCCCTCACCCGCGCTGGTGGCCGAGGGTGACTTTGTGGTGGGCCTGTACACCGCCCCCGACAACCGCGTGGCCCAGCAGGCACACAGCCTGGGCGCGCTGCAGGCCCTGCGGGCCGTGTCCAACAGCGACTGGAGCGCGGACTGGCGCACCCTGCAGGCGCTAGGCATGCGTTCGCTGATGGATGTGAAAACCTGGCGCCAGATGGTGCTGGCAGTGGCGCGAGGCCGGGCCGACGTGTTGCTGGCCCCGTTTCCGGCTACGCCCGACCTGGCCCTGGATGCCGAAGGCCAACACCTCGTCCCCTTGCGTGGCCGCGCCTTGGCGCTGGTGGGAGCACGCCATCTGGCCGCGGCCACCACCCCTGCAGGCCAGGCCGTGGCGGCGCAGGTGTTTCCGGCGCTGGCTGCGCTGGTCAGCACGGGCGCGGTGCGCCGCGCCTACCAGGAGTGCGGTTTTTACAACCCGCGCACCAGCGCCTGGCCCGTAATTAATGACAAAACAAGGCCCTGGCGCCCGTAGATACTGCGCAAGCAGCTACTAATTCGATAGCAAGTCAACCCTGGTTTTGGGCCAGGCGCTCGCTCTTCCAGTACACATCGTCCCCCACCGTGCCATCGGTGCGGTAGCGGTTGAGCACGCGAGAGAACACAAACATCAGGTCCGAGAGACGGTTGAGGTACTGGCGCGGTGTCTCTTTCAACACCTCTGCGGTGCCCAGTGCCACCACGGTGCGCTCCGCACGGCGCGCCACCGTGCGGCACACATGGGCCTGCGCGGCAGCACGGGTGCCTGCGGGCAGGATGAATTCCTGCAAGCGTGGCAAGGCCTCGTTGTGCTGTGCCAGGGCCTCGTCCAGCGCCAGCACGGCCTCATTCTTGAGCAGCTCAAAGCCGGGAATGGACAGCTCGCCCCCCAGGTTGAACAGCTGGTGCTGCACCTCCACCAACACGCTGCGCACGGCGTCCGGCATGTCCTCACACAGCAACACACCAATGTGGCTGTTGAGCTCGTCCACATCGCCCATGGCATGCACCCGCAGGCTGTTCTTGCTGACACGGGTGTTGTCGCCCAGGCCGGTGGTGCCGTTGTCTCCGGTGCGGGTGGCGATTTGGGTGAGGCGGTTTCCCATGGCGGTGTCCTTGGATGAAAATGGGATTATTCCCGCATTGGAGACACCCCATGAACGCCCCCACCTCTTTGAACCACCTGCTGCCCCAGGTGCAAGCCCGCGACGTGCCCCAGGCCCTGCTGGACGCGCTCAAGACCCGCTTTGGCGAACAACTCTCCACCGCGCTGGTGGTGCGCGAGCAACATGGCCGTGACGAGTCGGCCTTTGACATCCCCCCACCGGCCGCCGTGGTGTTTGCGCAGAACACGCAGGATGTGAGCGACGCGGTGACGCTGGCTGCGCAGTACCTGGTGCCCGTCATCCCGTTTGGCGTGGGCTCGTCACTGGAAGGGCATTTGCTGGCGGTGCAAGGCGGCATCAGCCTGGACGTGAGCCGCATGAACGCCGTGCTGTCCATCAACGCCGAAGACCTGACGGTGACGGTGCAACCCGGTGTGACGCGCAAACAGCTCAACGAGGAGATCAAGTCCACCGGCCTGTTCTTCCCCATCGACCCCGGCGCCGACGCGACGATTGGCGGCATGAGCGCCACCCGCGCCAGCGGCACCAACGCCGTGCGCTACGGCACCATGCGCGAGAACGTGCTGGCGCTCGAAGTGGTGACGGCCAGCGGTGAGGTCATCCGCACCGGCACCCGCGCCAAGAAAAGCAGCGCCGGTTACGACCTCACCCGCCTGATGGTGGGCAGCGAAGGCACGCTGGGCGTGATGACCGAAATCACCGTCAAGCTCTACCCCTTGCCCGAGGCAGTGATGGCGGCCACCTGCTCGTTCCCCACGCTGGCCGATGCGGTCAACACCACCATCCAGATCATCCAGATGGGCGTGCCGATTGCGCGCTGTGAGTTGCTGGACGAAAACACCATCCGCATGGTCAACGCACACTCCAAGCTGAGCCTGCCCGAAAGCGCCATGCTGCTGCTGGAGTTCCACGGTTCGCCCGATGGCGTGAAAGAACAGGTGGCACTGGTGCAAGACATTGCCAACGAGCACGGTGCCGCAGCCTTTGCCTGGGCCGAGACCCCCGAAGAGCGCACCCGCCTCTGGACGGCGCGGCACAACGCCTACTTTGCGGGGGTGCAATCGCGCCCCGGCTGCAAGGCCATCACCACTGACACCTGTGTGCCCATCTCGCACCTGGCGGACGCCCTGCTCGACAGCGTGACCGAGGCCCGGGAGGCCGGTCTGCCCTACTTCATGGTCGGCCATGTGGGCGATGGCAACTTCCACATGGGCTATTTGATTGACCCTGCCAAGCCCGAAGAACGCGCACTGGCCGAGCAGCTCAACCACCAGCTGGTGGCCCGCGCGCTCAAGCTGGGCGGCACCTGCACCGGCGAGCATGGCGTGGGCCTGCACAAACAGGGCTTTCTGCTGGAAGAAACCGGCAGCGGCGCGGTGGACATGATGCGCACCATCAAGCGCGCGCTGGACCCGCACAACATCCTGAACCCGGGCAAGATTTTTTCGCTATAACTTTAGTAGCTAGTCGCGCATATTCCATGCGCGCTACAGCCACCTTTTCTTTATAAAATTGTTGATTTGGAGCTTTCCTTGACGCCTTCACGCCGCCTCACCCTTGCCGCCAGCCTGCTTGCCGCCCTGGGCGCCTGGTCCACACACGCCAGCGCCCAAGCCCTGCCCGACCTCAAGGGCCGCACTATCGTGGCCGTGACCGAAAACGCCTACCCGCCGCTGAACTTCAAAGACCCCAAGACCGGCCAGAGCGTGGGCTGGGAGTACGACGTGTTCAACGAGATTGCCAAGCGCCTCAACGCCAAGGTGGACTGGAAGCTCACCAGCTGGGACACCATGATCGAGGCCGTGCGCAAGGGCCAGTTTGACGTCGGCATGGACGGCATCACCATCAAGGATGACCGCAAGAAGCAGGTCGACTTTTCCAACGCCTACATGGTGTCCGAGCAGTTCATGATGGTGCGCGCCAACGAGAAGCGCTTTGCCGATGCCAAGGGCTTCAAGGCCAACCCCAAGCTGCTGGTGGGTGCCCAAAACGGCACCACCAACTTCTACACCGCGGTCTACGAAGTGCTGGACGGCAATGAGAAGAACCCGCGCATCAAGCTGTACGAAACCTTTGGCCTGTCCATGCAAGCCCTGAAGGCCGGCGACGTGGACACGGTGCTGAGCGATGGCGTGTCGTCCCAGGGCTATGTGAAAGCGTTTCCTGGCGTCTACAAGGTAGTGGGAAAACCCATGGGGCGCGAGGAGTTCGGCTTCATCACCAAGAAGGGCTCGGACCTGGTGAAGCCCATCAACGCGGCGCTCCAGCAAATGAAGGCGGATGGCACGCTCAAGACCTTCGACCAGAAATGGTTTGTGGACTACAAGCTGAACCAATAACCCGCACTGGCTGCGCCCCGTGCAAATCCTGGTTGATTCGGAATCGTCCGAGCGCCCCTACTGGTTGATCGCCCTGCTGCTGATCAGCGCCGCGTTTGTGGCGCTGGCGGTGGCCGACGGGCGCTACGCCTTCATCTTCCAGACCCTGGCCGAGGGGCTGTGGACCACCATTTACGTGGCCGTGATCAGCTTCGCGCTGGCGGCCAGCATCGGCCTGCTGCTGGCGCTGGCCAGCCGCGCACCGTGGCTGTGGCTGCGCCAAAGCGCGCGCTTCTACATCGAGGTGGTACGCGGTCTGCCCGCGCTGGTCATCCTGCTCTACGTCACCTTTGTAGGCGCACCCGCGCTGGTCACCCTGTACCAGTGGGCATTTGAAGCCACGATTGCCGCGGGCTGGCTGCCCGATATCCAGGTGCGCGATGTCTCCAACACCGTGCGCGGCATCGTGGCACTGGCGCTGGCCTACAGCGCCTTTCTGGCCGAGGTGTTCCGCGCCGGGCTGCAGAGTGTGGAGCGGGCACAGATCGAGGCCGCCCAGGCGCTGGGCCTGGGCCGCTGGCTGACCTTCCGGCTGGTGGTGTGGCCGCAGGCCGTGCGCCGTGTGCTGCCGGTGCTGGGCAATGACTTCATCGCCATGGTGAAAGACTCGTCACTGGTCTCGGTGCTGGGCGTGAACGACATCACGCAGCTGGGCAAGCTGTATGCGTCCAGCTCCTTCTTGACGGTGGAGACCTACAACGTGGTGGCCGTGCTCTACCTGATGCTGACCATCACGCTGTCGCTGCTGCTGCGCCGCCTGGAGCGGCACCTCAAGCAGCGCGGTACGTAGATTTCGCCGCCGGACAGCGACCCGCGCAGCGGCGGGGCGTGGGGGCTCTTCTTACAACACCGCCACTTCGGCAATGGCATTGGCCATGTACTCGATCTTCTGCTGCATGTCGGCGTCGGTGTCGGCATGGCGTTGGGCAATGGTGCGGAAGTCTTCGTGGATCTGCAGGAAGGCGTCGACCACATCGGGGTCGAAATGGGCGCCCCGCCCGTCGGTGAGGATCTCGACCGCCCGCTCGTGCGACACACCGTCCTTGTAGACCTTGTTGCTGATCAGCGCGTCGTACACATCAGCCAGCGCCACGATACGGGCCGACAGCGGAATCTGCGCCCCCCACAGGCCTTTCGGGTAGCCGGAGCCATCCCACTTTTCCTGGTGGCACAGGGTGATTTCCTTGGCGAGGGTGAGCAGCGGCGAGACGTGGCCCAGTGTTTTTTCGGCACGCGCCAGGGCATCGTGGCCTAACGTGGTGTGGGTGCGCATGATGGCCACCTCATCGGGCGTCAGGCGGCCGGGTTTGAGCAGGATGCGGTCGGGAATGCCCACGGTACCCATGTCGTAGATCGGCACGCTGGTGAGCAGCATTTCCACATAGGTGGGGGTCAGCACCTCGGCATGGGCGGGCTGCGTTTGGAGCTGGGCGCACAGGGCACGCACATACCGTTGCACGCGCAGCATGTGGCTTTCGGTGTCCGAGTCACGCAGCTCGGACAGGGTGGCCAGCGCAAATACCACCACCTGGGTGGCCCGCAAGGCATCCGCGGGGTCCAAGGTTGTGGCCACGGTGGATGGGGTGGTATCGGATGTCATGGGTTTTCTCCTGCAGGCACAGACAGGGGTGCCTGGTACAGCCACACCATTTTGCCACCGGGTGTGCGCAAGCTGGCGGTACAAATGTGCGGTGTTGCTTCAAAGTCCAAACTGACCAACCAGGCCCCGGGGCGCAGCTCGGCATGCGCCTTGGCGGTCGCGCGCGCCATGCTCTCGGGCCGCTGAAACAGGTAGACCATGTCGTAGGCCGACCAGTCGGCCCGCCAGATATCGCCTTGGCGCACACGCGCCCAAGGGCAGCGCAGGGCGCACAAGGCGCGCAGCGGCCAGCTCCATTCAATGCCGTGCAGCTGGGCCTGCGGGTAGGCCAGGCGCAAGGCCTGCAGGCCGTGGCCCAGGCCGCAGCCCGCGTCCAGCACGTGCGCACCGGCGGGCAGTGGCGCGAGGGTGGGCAGTTCGGTCAGTGCGTTCAGGGGAGTGGGAAACAGCGGCGCATCGCGCCAAGCGTTCACGGGGTAGACCAGCAGCAACAAACCCAGCGGCAGCAGCCAAGCCCAGGCCGGCACTGCGCTGCCCCCCAGCAGCCCCAGGGTGAGCGCCAAGGACACGGGAAACCCCACCGCAATCAGCGTGCGGCGCCACCAGCTGACGCCCCACAGGCTCAGCACCACGCCCAGCGCACTGGCCAGGGCCAGCGACCAGGGCAGCGCCAGGCCCTGCTCCCACACGGTGCGAAACAGCGTCCAGCACAGCACCCAGGCGACGATGGCGGGCAGCGGCCAGAGCCAGGTGGCCGGGTTCAGGCGCTGCCAGGGTTTAGGGGTCAAACAGGCCTCCAGCCCTTATGGAATATGCGCGAACAGCTACTGTTTTAATAGCAATTAACGGTTGCCGCCGGGGGCCAGTCGTTCAATCAGGCCATTGAGCTCGTCCATCGAGCCGAACTGGATCACCACCTCGCCCATCTCCTCGATACGGCCATGGCGCTTGACGCGTTTTTTCACCAGCACCTCCACCTGCGCCATCAGCAGGTCGGACAGTTCTTCTTCCACACGCTTCAAGTCGCGCGACTTTTCCTTGGTCGGCTTTTGCGGCGTCAGCGAGAACTCGGCGCTGAGTTTCTTGACCAGGCTCTCGGCCTCGCGCACCGACATTTTTTTGGTGGCAATCTGGTTGGCCGCGGTGATCTGCGTGGCGCGGTCCAGCGCCAAGAGTGCGCGCGCGTGGCCCATGTCCAGGTCACCGGCCATCAGCATGGTCTGCACCGGGTCAGCCAGGTTCAAGAGGCGCAGCAGGTTGCTGGCGGCACTGCGCGAACGGCCCACGGCCTGCGCCGCGGTTTCGTGCGTCAGGCCAAACTCCTTGATCAGGCGCTGCAGGCCCTGCGCCTCTTCCAACGGGTTCAGGTCTTCGCGCTGGATATTCTCGATCAGCGCCATAGCCGCGGCGGCCTCGTTGGGCACGTCGCGCACCAGCACCGGCACACTGTCCAGGCCAGCCAGCTTGGCCGCGCGGAAGCGCCGTTCGCCGGCAATGATTTCATAGATGGCGCGCTTGCGGCCGTCACCGATATGCTTTGCCGCGTCCGCCTCGTCGAGCTGGCGCACGAGGATGGGCTGCATGATGCCCTGCGCCTTGATGCTCTCGGCCAGCTCATACAGGGCGCCCTCGTCCATGCGGGTGCGCGGCTGGTAGACGCCGGCCACCATGTCGCTCAGCATCAACGTGCTGGGGGTACCGGGGTTGGCCGGTTGGGCGTCTGCTGCGGGCATGTCTTTGACCTTGGGGCCCAACAAGGCTTCCAACCCCATTCCCAAACCTTTGGGTTTCTTCGTGACCATGTTCTTCTCTTTCTTTGAAATTGGGTGCGCCCGCCTCTAGGCGGTGCGCGCGATAAGGGCTTGCAGCCGGGCGTGGCCATCGGCCCAATCGCCCAGGCCGGTGTCGGCGTTGATGTGGCCGGCCGCGCCGTAGTCCACAAAGTCTGCGCCCCAGGCGCTGGCAAATTGCTGCGCGCGGGCGAAAGTGCAATACGGGTCGTTCTGGCTGCCCAGCAGCTCGGCGGCAAAGGGCAGTCGGTCCATCACCACCGGCCACCAGCTCTTGAGCGCGGCGCGCAGTTCCTCGCGCTCAGGGTCGCCAGGCGCCACCAGAAACGCGACCTGCACCTTGTGTGTGTTTTGCGAATGCTGGGCCCAGGCGGCGGTGAGCATGCAGCCCAGGCTGTGCGCCACCAGCACCACGGGCGTGGGCGCGGCCAGCACGGCTTCTTCCAGTTGCATCATCCAGTCACCGCGCAGCGGCTGCATCCAGTCGTGCTGCTGCACACGCGTGTAGCCGTGCAGCGCCTCCCAGCGGCTTTGCCAGTGGGCGGCGCCGGAGTTTTGCCAGCCGGGCAGGATGAGGACAGTGGGCGAAGCGGTGGCCATGTTGGTTTGCTATGGATTCAGGAGCTGTTTGCGCAATAAATACGAGGGCTATAGGCCAATTTGGCTTTAAAAATGCGTCACATCACCTTGATGCGATCGACCATCTCTTGCGCAAAGGTCACAAAGGCCTGCGCACCCTTGGATTGGGGATCGAACACCACGCCGGGCACGCCGTAGCTGGGGGCTTCGGCCAGGCGCACGTTGCGCGGGATCACGGTGTTGAACACCTTGTCGCCAAAGTGGGCCTTGAGCTGTTCGCTGACCTGTTGCTGCAGCGTGATGCGCGGGTCGAACATCACACGCAGCAGGCCGATGATCTGCAGGTCGTCGTTGAGGTTGGCCTTGACCTGCTTGATGGTGTTGACCAGATCGGTCAGGCCTTCCAGCGCAAAGTACTCACACTGCATGGGCACGATCACGCCGTGTGCGCAGCACAGGCCGTTCAGCGTCAGCATGCTCAGGCTTGGCGGGCAATCGATCAGCACAAAGTCGTACTCGGCGTCCACCGCGGCCAGCGCCAGCTTGAGGCGTTTTTCGCGGCGCTCCAGTTCCACCATTTCCACCTCGGCACCGGCCAGCTCGCGGTTAGCGCCCAGAATGTCGTAGCTGCAGCCACCTTCGATCAGTTTGTCGCTTTTGGCCCGCGCCTCGGCCACCGAGGCCGATTCGAGCAGCACGTCGTAAATGGTGAGCTCCAGCTTGCGCTTGTCCACCCCGGAACCCATGGTGGCGTTGCCCTGCGGGTCCAGGTCAATCATCAGCACGCGCTGGCCCACCTTGGCCAGGCCAGCCGCCAGGTTGACGGTGGTGGTGGTCTTGCCCACGCCACCCTTTTGGTTGGCAACACAAAAAATCTTGGCCATCTGGAATTACCTTTGCCGTCTTATTTGGAAATGGCCAGCTTGATGCCAAAGCCGATGAGGAAGAGACCGGCCACCTTTTCAAGCACACGGCCGATCTTGGGATTGGCGCGCATGCGCTCGGCCAGGAAGTGCGTGAGCAATGTAGCGCCCAGACCGTAGAGGAAGGTGAGGAAGGCGATGGTGGCAGCCATGAAGGCGTAGGTCACCAGACCTTGCTGGGTGGCGCGGTCCACAAACAGCGGGAAGAAGGCCATGTAGAACAAGATGGCCTTGGGGTTGAGCAAGGTGATGAGCAATGCCTGGCGCAGGTAGTGGCCGGCCTTGATGTTGAGCACGGGTGCAGCGCCGGGTTTGGCGGTCAGCATCTTGAGGCCCAGCCAGGCCAGGTACGCAGCGCCCAACCACTGCACGGCATGAAAGGCGTCGGGGTAGGCGGCCAGCAGTGCAGCCACGCCGGCCACAGCGGACCACATGAGCACCTGGTCACCCAGGATCACCCCCAGCGTGGCAGCCAGCCCGCCCGCAATGCCGCCCTTGCTAGTGGACGTCACCAACGCCAGATTGCCCGGGCCGGGAATGGCCAGGAACACGATGATGGTGATGACAAAAGTGCCGTAATCGGTGACGCCGAGCATGGGGATTTTCTTTCAGGGGAAGGGGGTGAGTTTACGTTGGAAACTTTGGGCTTCGGTGTGGCTTGTTGCCTGTGCCCTGCGTAAGAGATGTGAGGGTGTTGTTTCACGTGAAACTTTTGGGATTCCCTGGCAGCGGTTTTGGCTGGGCTCGCTGCGTGGCAGGGGCACGCCCCGCCGTTCGTGTCCCCCGGGCCTTCGGCCCTCCTCCTTGACCTCACTTTGGGGCGTGCCCCTGCCACACAGCTACGAACAGCGAATGGGTTTTCCACTGCTGGCAAACGAAACACCTCGCGCAGGCTGGGTTGGGTAACACGTTTTGCGTAGGTCAAGGAGGAGCCCGCGTAGCGGGCGGGGGACACGAAGCAAATCGCGTTACCCAACCCGGCCCCACACCAAAGCTGAAGGCGAGGGGTTAAGCCGCCGCCCTCTTCCGCATCCAAATAATGCACCGCTCCGCATCCAACCCCGGTACCACCAGTTGTTCCACGTGAAACACCTCCACCAAACCAGGCAATGCAGCCATCTCCTCTGCCGGATGTTTACCCTTCATGCCCATCCACACCCCCTGCCCCGCCAAGGCTTTTTCAGACCAGGTGGTGAAATCCACCAGCGATGCAAAAGCCCGGGAACTCACCACGTCGTACGGCTCCGTCAAACTTTCCACCCGCGCATGGATGCCCCGCAGATTCGGCAACCTCAGGGTCGCCGCTACCTGCTGGATAAAGGCAGCCTTCTTGGCCACCGTGTCCACACAGTGCACCGTGATGTGCGGGCAGCAAATGGCGATCACGATGCCGGGCAAACCAGCACCTGATCCGACATCGAGCAAGCGGGGTTTGTCACCCACCACGCCCTGCTCTGCCAACACGGCCAACTGCTTTTGCAAGGGTGCAATCACCGCCAAGCTGTCCAGCAGGTGGTGCGTCAGCATCTCGTCGGGGTCGCGCACGGCGGTCAGGTTGTAGACCTTGGTCCACTTGGCGATCAGGGCCAGGTAGTCCAGCAATGCGGTGATCTGGGCATCGCTCAGCGCCAGGCCCATGCCGGGCAGCGACTGGGCCAGCACCTCGCGGTGGTTCAACTTAGGGGCAGGCAACGGACACCTCGTTCTGTAGTTTTGCGTAATCCATCTTTTCCTTGTCAGTCATCTTGGCCAGCCGGGCCTTGGCGTCATCGCGCACCTGGCGCAGCATGCGGCAGCTGGCAGCGTCGGGTTTGCCGGTGGGGCGAGCCTGCCCCGCGGCACGCCAGGCTTTCTCGACCTGGTCGCCGCATTGGGCTTCAAACTCGGATACCGCGCGCTTGATCTCTTCCAGCCCGGCCTCGGAGCGCAACAGCTGAGAGGCCTTGTCACCCAGCACTTGGCACTGCGGGCTGAGGCCAGCCTGCACTTGCTGGCGCTTGGCCTGCTCCAAGGCAGTCGTCGGCTCCGCCGGGGGCACGGGCTTGGGCGCAGACTTGGTGATACCCGGCACGGTGGAACTGGCTTGGTCCGCGGCACAGGCGTGGTCGCTGAACACGACCTTGCCGTCCGCGGCCTTGCACTTGAACACCTCAGCCTGCACCGAGGTACCCAGCAGCACCAGCCAGGCAGCCGCTATCACAACGCGGGCAAGTTGCATGGGGGTCAATCCCAGCAGTTGGCCGTCTGGCCCTGCGAATGCACCCAGTAGCGGCCATGGCCGCCAATGCCGGGGCCCAACTTGCCTTGCAGGGCCCAGACATCGCCGCGGTCTTCGTGGTCGTAATGCTGGTCGTCCAGGTAATTGCCACCGTCAGCAAAGGTGGCCATACGCCAACCGGGGCCCAGCTCGCGTTCACACATCACATGGGCTTTCATCTCGGAATCCAGCGTGGCGCCCATCACGGCCTGGGTGGCAGCGAGTTCGCCACGCGTCCAGCCACCACCACTCAGGCCACTGGGCCGGGGCAAATCGCCCTTCTTGATGCACAGCACCGGCAGCACGATGCGGCAGCTGGTGTCGCCCACATTGGGGTTGCAAGCGCCTTTGTAGGCGCGGTCCAGCGTGGATTCACCCGCGTCGCAGACCATGTTCGCCACGTCTTTGGGGCCGTTGTCTTCCAGCGGGTCCAGGCCAAAGGTCAGGCCATACACAATCGGTTTATTACCCACGGGCTCCGGAGCACTGGCGGCAGGCGTAAGTGGCGCACCCGAGGGGGCCACCGCAACCTGCGGCGCTGTGGGGGCAGCGCACTTCTTGAGCATCAAGGGGATCACCAGAATCCCCACCAATGTCAGCACCAGCACAATCGCACGCGGCATACACAGCCCTCCCAGGCGCGTTGGAAAAAGGGGCTAGTTTACGCTGCCACTTTTTCAGCAAAGCCGCGGAAGTTGCCCTTCTTCAGGTGGATCAACAAGAGCGAAATGGTGGCGGGCGTGATGCCAGACAGGCGCGAGGCCTGGCCCAAGGTTTCCGGACGGTACTTGTTGAGACGCTGACGGGCTTCAATACTCAAAGCACCCACCTGCATGTAGTCCAGCTCGGCCGGCAGGCGCAGGTTCTCGTAGTGGGCGGCGCGTTCCACTTCGTCCTTCTGGCGGTCGATGTAGCCGGAGTACTTGGCGGCAATCTCGACCTGCTCCACCACGGCCGCCACAAAGGCGTCTTGCGCGGCCACTTCCACACTGAGCGCCGCGTCCACGGTTTCACGTGAAACAGGCGGCGCCAGGTCGCGGTTGGCGTACTTGCCGTGGTCCAGCGACATGAGCGCGGCGTAACTAATATTGGGGCGGCGCAGCAGGTCGGCCAGGTTGTATTCGTGGTCGATGGACTTGCCCAACACCCGCTCCGACTCTTCGGCCGGCAGGTTGCGCGGGTTCACCCAGATGCTGCGCAGGCGTTCTGTTTCACGTGAAACAGCATCGCGCTTGCGGCTGAAGGCATCCCAACGGGCGTTGTCCACCAAGCCCAATTCACGCCCCACTTCGGTCAAACGGGCGTCGGCGTTGTCTTCGCGCAGCTGCAGGCGGAACTCGGCCCGGCTGGTGAACATGCGGTAGGGCTCGGTCACGCCCTTGGTGATCAGGTCGTCCACCAGCACACCCAGGTAGGCCTGGTCGCGGCCGGGCAACCAGCTGTCGCCCGTGTAGCTGGCAGTCCCTGCGGCACTGCGCGCCACATCACCACCACCCAGGGCGCGCACCTGCAGCGCAGCATTGATGCCGGCGAACATGCCCTGCGCCGCCGCCTCTTCGTAACCCGTGGTGCCGTTGATCTGCCCGGCAAAGAACAGCCCCTGGATCTGCCGTGTCTCGAAGCTACTCTTCAGGCTGCGCGGGTCAAAGTAGTCGTATTCGATGGCATAACCCGGGCGCAGGATGTGCGCGTTCTCCAGCCCGGCCATGCTGCGTACCAGCTCGTACTGGATGTCGAACGGCAGGCTGGTGCTGATGCCGTTGGGGTAATACTCGTGGGTCGTCAGGCCTTCGGGTTCCAGAAAGATCTGGTGGCTGTCCTTGTCGGCAAAGCGGTTGATCTTGTCTTCCACACTCGGGCAATAGCGTGGGCCCACGCCCTCGATCTTGCCGGTGAACATGGGGCTGCGGTCAAAGCCGGAGCGGATGATGTCGTGTGTGCGTTCGTTGGTGTGGGTGATCCAGCACGGCACTTGCTGCGGGTGCATGGCCACATTGCCCATGAAGCTGGCCACGGGCATCACATCGCTCATGCCACCGGGCACGCCATCGCCGGGCTGCTCGATGCATTTGCTGAAATCAATGCTGCGGCCATCCAAGCGCGGCGGCGTGCCGGTCTTCAGGCGGCCCTGCGGCAGCTTGAGTTCTTTCAGGCGGGCGGATAGCGATACGGCAGGCGGGTCCCCTGCCCGGCCGGCAGCGTAGTTGTTCAGGCCCACGTGGATCTTGCCGTCCAGGAAGGTACCGGCCGTCAGCACCACGGTCTTGGCGCGGAACTGGATGCCCACTTGGGTCACGGCGCCGACCACGCGGTCACCTTCGATCATCAGGTCGTCCACCGCCTGCTGGAACAACCAGAGGTTGGGCTGGTTCTCCAGCATGCGGCGGATGGCGGCTTTGTAGAGCACGCGGTCGGCCTGGGCGCGCGTGGCACGCACAGCCGGGCCCTTGCTGCTGTTGAGAATGCGGAACTGGATGCCCGACTCGTCCGTGGCCAGCGCCATCGCGCCGCCCATGGCGTCCACCTCTTTGACCAGGTGGCCCTTGCCAATGCCGCCGATGCTGGGGTTGCAGCTCATCTGGCCCAGGGTTTCGATGTTGTGGGAGAGCAGCAGCGTCTTGCTGCCCATGCGGGCAGCAGCAAGCGCAGCTTCGGTGCCGGCATGGCCGCCGCCGACGACGATGACATCGAAATCTTGTGGGTACAACATGGTGGTCTATTCGGGCGCGCCAAAGACAAGGAGGGTCTGCGCCAAGTGAGGGGGAAGGGCGTGATTTTACCGGGTGCCTGATTTTTTGGCACGCTGTGGGTTCTTGGGTTTTTGTTGGGTGGTGTTACCTCCAGATCAAGCGGGGCGGGTACTCTGCGCCGTTCGTGTCCCCCGGCCCGTGAGGGGCCTCCTCCTTGACCTCACTTTGCAGAGCACCCACCCCACTTGATCCCCCACCGTGTTCGCACGCAACCATTGGCATGCGAGGCATCGAGCGGCAGGGGTGGGGTATGCGTTTTGCGTAGGTAAAGGAGGAGGGCCTTCACGGCCCGGGGGACACGAAGCAAAACGCATACCCCCCCCCTGCCGTGGGCGAACACAAAGAGTCCTTCTTGGTGACAATCCAAGCCATGACCAAACTCCTGATCTTCGCCGGCAGCACCCGCCAACAGTCCTTCAACCGCCGCCTCGCCCACGTGGCCGCCGCCCTGGCCCGCGAGGCCGGTGCAGACGTTACGCACCTGGAACTGAGCGACTTCAACATCCCGCTCTACAACGCCGACCTGGAGGCCACGGGCACGCCAGCCGACGTGATCCGACTCAAGGAAATCATGGATGCGCACCCGGCCTGGATCATCGTCTCGCCCGAGTACAACGGCAGCTACACCGGCCTGCTGAAAAACACGCTGGACTGGGCCAGCAGCCCGGTCAAGGGCCACCCGGTCTGGGCCGATGGCGAGAAGCCGTTTGCCGGCAAGGTGGTGGGCTTGCTCAGTGCGTCACCCGGCGCCCTCGGAGGTCTGCGCTCACTCAGCCATTTGCAGCCACTGTTGCTGGCCCTGCACTGCTGGCTGGCGCCCAAACAATTTGCGCTGGGCTCAGCCGGCAAGGCGTTTGACGAGCAAGGCCAGCTGATTGAAGAGCGCCAGCGCCGCGGCGTGCAGGCCGTGGTGGACCAGGTGCTGTGGGCAGCACCCCGTTTGGGCAGCGTTTAAGTGCCAAACAGGGCCATAACCCGCATGGATATTGCGCAAACAGCTACTAATTTAATAGCAAACTAGCGTGCTGCCGGGCCGCACTCAGAACGGGTAGTGCCGCGGTGTGGTCTGCAGCGTGATCCAGCGCAGCTCGGTGAACTCGGCCACACCGGCCTTGCCACCAAAGCGGCCCATGCCACTGCCCTTCACGCCACCAAACGGCATTTGCGCTTCGTCGTGCACCGTGGGGCCGTTCACATGGCAGATGCCGGAGTCGATGCGGCGCGCCACGTTGAAGGCCCGTGCGATGTCCGCACCAAACACGGCGGACGACAGCCCGTACTCGTTGTCATTGGCGCAGGCCACAGCCTCCTCCACCCCATTCACACGCACCACACACTTCACCGGGCCAAAGGTTTCCTCGTGGTAGATGCGCATCGCGGGCGTCACATGGTCCAGCACCGTGGCGGCCATCAGTGTGTTGCTGGCCTTGCCACCACACAGCAGCTTGGCGCCCTTGGCCAGTGCGTCGTCGATCAGCGCGTTGCAATGCTCCACGGTGTTCATGCCAATCACCGAGCCCAGCACCACCGGGTCCGGCTTGCGCGGGTCACCCACGGGCAAGGCCGCGGCCTTGGCGGCAAACTGCTTGGTGAAGGTATCGGCAATCTTCTGGTCCACGATGATGCGTTCGGTGGACATGCAAATCTGCCCGCTGTTGGCAAAACAGCCAAAGGCCGCGCCGTTCACCGCGTCCTCGATCACCGCGTCGTCCAGAATCACCAGCGGCGCTTTGCCACCCAGCTCCAGCACCACGGGCTTCAAGTACTTGGCGCAGGTCATCGCAATGATCTTGCCGACCTTGGTGGAGCCCGTGAAGTTGACCCGGCGCACCGCCGGGTGCGCCACGATGGCCTCCACCACCGCACCGGCATCGGCCGGGGCGTTGGTGATGTAGTTCACCACACCCGCCGGGAAACCGGCGTCGGCAAATGCTTCGATGATGAGCTGGTGGGTGCGCGGGCAGTTCTCGCTGCCCTTGAAGATCACCGTGTTGCCGCATGCCAGCGGCGTGGCAATGGCGCGCACACCCAGGATGATGGGCGCGTTCCACGGTGCAATGCCCAGCACCACACCGGCGGGCTGGCGCACACCCATGGCCAGGCTGCCGGGCACGTCGGACGGAATCACCTCGCCACTGATCTGCGTGGTCAGCGACGCGGCCTCGCGGATCATGCCGGCGGCCAGGTGCACGTTGAAGCCGGCCCACATGCCGGTGCCACCGGTCTCGGCGCCCACGGCTTCAATGAACTGCGGCGTCTTGGCTTCCAGCGCATCGGCGGCCTTGAGCAACAGCGCACGGCGCTCGCCGGGGCCGGTCTGGCTCCAGGTCTTGAAGGCCTCGGCCGCGGCATCGGCGGCCATCACGGCGTCGGCCACCGAGGCGGCGGGGGCACGTGTGGCCACGCTGCCGTCCAAGGGGTTGCGCCGCTCAAAGGTGGCGCCCTTCTCGGCGGTGACTTTGAGGCCATTGATCAGCATGGACAAATCGGACATGGGGTTCTCCTAAAAATTCTGGAAATGGGGGAATTCAAAATCAAGGCTTGGGTGTGGCTGTAGCAGCCGGGGCGCCCAGGTAGGCTTCGCGGATCACGCTGGAGCGCGCCAGCAAGGCGGCAGGTCCGCTGGCCACCAGCGTGCCGCGCTCCAGCACATAGCCACGGTCGGCAACGGCCAGCGCCTTCTTCACGTTCTGCTCCACCATCAGCACGGTGGTGCCCGCATCGGCAATGCGCCGGGCAATCGCCAGCAACTCGTCCACCATCTTGGGCGCCAGGCCCAGCGAGGGTTCGTCCAGCATCAAGAGGCGCGGCGCACTCATCATGGCGCGCGCTACCGCCACCATTTGTTGCTCGCCACCACTCATGGTGCCGGCCAGTTGCTGGGTGCGCTCGCGCAGCTTGGGGAAGTCGACAAAGGCCTGCTCCAAGCGGCGTGCACGTTCGGCCTTGCTGCACAACCAGCCGCCCAGCTCCAGGTTTTCGGTCACCGTCATCTGCGGAAACAGCTGGCGGCCCTCGGCCACCAGCGCCATGCCACGCTGCACAATCTCATTGGTCTTGGTGGGCAGGTCTTCGCCGCTCAGCAACACCTCGCCCTGGCGCGCGATCAGGCCCGACAAGGCCTTGAGCAGCGTGGTTTTGCCCGCGCCATTGGGCCCCAGGATGACCGTGAGGCCAGGCTTGATCTCCAGCGACAAATTGCGCAGCACCAGAAACGCGCCGTAGCCCGCATGCAAGCCCTTGACCTGCAAATGCGCGCGGGTGGTACCGCCCAGCACAAAGGGGGTGGGTTCAAACCACATCATGCGGGGGCTCCTGCAGGCTCGGCCATTTCGTCACCTAGGTAGGCTTCAATCACTTCCGCATTGCGCACCACCTCAGCCGGTGTGCCGTCGGCAATCTTGCGGCCCTGGTGCAGCACGATCACGCGCTCCACATGACGCAAGAGTGTGGTCACCGCGTGTTCAATCCACACCACGGTCAGGTCCAGTTCGTCACGCATGCGGCGTATCAACTGCGCCATCGCTTCCACCTCCGATTCGGTCAGGCCCGCCGCCACTTCGTCCAGCAGCAGCATGCGCGGGCGTGTGGCCAGCGCCATGCCAATTTCCAGCAGGCGCTGCTGCGACGGTGTGATGGCCGCGGCCGGCAGCGCGGCCAGGTGCGCCAGGCCGATCAGCTCCAGAATGCTCGTCGCATCCCGCAGGTGCCACGGCCCTTCACGCTTGCGTCCGGCAAACTTCAGGCCGAATTCGATATTGGCCACCACCGGCATGTCGGCAAATACCCGCGGAGTCTGGAAGGTGCGCGCCACGCCAGCCGCCGCGTAGTGGTGCGGCGCCCGGCCATCCAGGCGTTTGCCGCCGGCCGTGAGCTGGCCCGAGGTGGGGGGTGTCACGCCAGAGATGGCGTTGAAAAATGTGGTCTTGCCCGCACCGTTGGGGCCGATGATGCCGACCAACTCGCCGGCGCAAAAGCTGGCACTCACGCCATCCACTGCCGTCAGGCCGCCAAAACGCACCGTGATGTCCTGGGCTTGCAGAAAGACCTCAGACATGGCGCTTCTCCTTGCGGCCCAAGCCACGCAGCCACTGCTGGCTGTTGCGCCCCCAGTCGACAAAGGTGCGCCAGCGCAGCGACGCCAGGCCCCCGGGCAAATACAACACGCTCAGGATCAGCAGAATGCCCAGCGACATCATGTAAATCTGCGGAAACTGCAGGCGCAATGTTTCGGCCAGCACACTGAACACAATCGCCGCAATCAGCGGGCCCCACAGCGTGGCGGCGCCCCCAATCAAGGCAATCAACACGGTCTGAAAACCAATGAAGGGGTTGAACACCGTGTGCGGATCGATATAGGTCCAGCGCACCGACATGGCGGCGCCGACGGCACCGGCAAACGCCGCGGTCAATGCAAACCCGGCCACTTTCACCATGCGTGTGTTCACGCCCAGTGTCTGTGCCCGCTGCTCGTCGGCCCCTATGCCCAGCAGTGCCAGCCCCAAGCGGCTGCGCCGCAACACGATGGAGCACAACACCGCCAGCACCGCCAGCAACAGCACCGTGAGGTAAATCGTGTCGCGCTCGGGCACCACCATCAGCACGCGGCCTACGGTGCCAGTGACCGACTTTTCAAAGTAGGTCACCGCGTGGCGAATCAACTCCGTCATGCCGAAGGTCAGCACCGCAAAGTAGGTGCCGCGCAGGTGCAGCACGGCCGCTCCCATCACCACCGCCACCAATGTGGCCAGCCCCGCACCCAGTGCCACGGCCTGCCACCAAGCCAGCTGCTCCAGCACCAATGCGCTGGTGTAGGCGCCTATGCCAAAGAAGGCCGAGGTGGCCAGCGACAGGTAACGCGTACTGCCGCAAAACAGGCCCCAGCTTGACGACAGGGCCACGTACATCAGGCAGGTCAGTGCCATGGACACCACAAACTCGCTGCCATAGTGCGGCAGGGCCAAAGCCCACCCCGCAAATGCCAGCAAGACCAGCAGATCACGCACCAGCACTTGGCGGTTGTTCATCAGGCCACTCATTTCGCAAACAGTCCGCGGGGCCGCAACAGCAGAACCGCTATAAAAATGCCGTAAGACAACAAGGCCTTGAGCGAAGGGTTGCTGAAGTGCATGCCCAGCGCCTCCACCACCCCCAACAACAAGCCACCGGCCAGCGCACCACCCATGCTGCCAAAGCCGCCCAGGGTGATGACGATCAACGCAGTCACGGTGTAGGGCTCACCCATGCTGGGCGTGATGGTGTAGGCCATGGACAGCAAACAACCCGCCACGCCCGAGAGCCCCAGGCCGATGCCAAACATCAGCGGGTGCAGGCGTTTGGTGTCGATGCCCACCAACTGCGCCCCGGTGGGCGACTGCATGAGGGCACGCACACCTTTGCCCAGCAAGGTGAGCCGCAGCACCAACATCAGCGCCAGGCTGAACACCAGTGCCAGTGCAAACACCAGCAGCTTGTTGCCGGCAAACTGAGCCTCGCCCAGCTTCACCGGCTCAGCCAGGTAGTCATACCCGCGCAAGTCCCCGCCCCACATGTACGAGGCAAAGTTCTGCACCAGAAACATCAAGCCAAAGGCCACCATCAGCCCGCGCGCCTCAAAAATGTCGAGGTTGGGCGAAGTGGCGTTGAGGCGCCGAAAGCACAGCCAGTGGATCACCAGGCCCAGCACCATCATCACGGCAAAGGAGATCGGCACCATCCACAACGGCGACCAGCCCAAGCTGGTGTGCGCCATCCAGGTCAGGTAAGCCCCCACCATCAAAAACTCGCCATGCGCAATGTTGAGGATGCGCATGAGCCCGTACTGTAGGTTCAGGCCCAGCGCCACCAGGGCGTAAATGCCCCCGGTGATCAGGCCCGACGCCAACAACTCCAACCACGACGCCAATCCCATGGGCGCCTTACTTCCAGACCGGTTTGTTGGGGTTCAAAGCCGCCGTGGCCAGCTTCTTGGGCCACACCACCTCAAACTCGCCGTTCTGCCACTGGCCGACGGTGCCCGGCGTAGCGGTGTTTTCACTGCCGGTGAACTGGATATCGCCCAGAATGGTTTTGTGCGCACCGGCGGCAATGTAGTCGCGCAGGGCCTTGCGGTCCAACCCCACCTTGGCCACGGCAGCCGTCAAGATTTCCAGCCCAGCCCAGGTCGCGCCACTGGCCCAGCGGTCAGGTTCCTTGCCGCCAAACTTCTTGGTGTGCGCGTCAAAGTAGGCCTTGGCACCGGGGCTGGTCTTGCCATTCCACGAGCCCATGCCCAGCACACCCTCGGCACCGGCCGGCGTCATCACATTTTTGTAGAGCTGGAAGGCTGTGCCCACCGAGGCGTAGAAGAACTTGGGGTTGAAGCCCACCTCCTTGGCCTGTTTGCTCGCCAGGATGGTGTCGGGCGGGTAGGTGAAACCGACGAAGGCATCGGGGTTCTTGTCCTTCATGGAACGCAGCACCGGTGACAGGTCTTTCACGCCCGCGGGGTAACTCTTGTCCTCCACCATGCTGATGCCACTGCCTTGTAGCGCGACGCGCAAGGCGGCGTAGTTTTCCAGACCAAACAGGTCATCCACATAGACCACGGCCACGGTTTTGGCACCACTGGCCTTGAGCATGTCCACCAGCGCCTCGCACATGGGTTTGGGCTGCTGCAAGAGCAGGAAGAAATACGGCAACTTCATTTCCACCAGGCGCTTGGACAAGGCCGTAGGTGCGAGGAAGGGGTAGCCAAACCGGTTGGCCAACGGGGCCACGGCAAAGTTGGCGTTGCTGCCCCAGGGTGGGAGCACCAGGTCCACTTTGTCGCTGCCCATGAGTTTTTCGTAGGTGCGCACCACGGTTTCGGTATCGCTGCGGTCGTCGGAGCTGATTAGCTCGATCGGGCGGCGCACCCCCTTCACATCCAGCCCGCCCAGCGCGTTTTGCTGTTCGGCCCACAGCAAGTAGTTGGGCTCCTGGCTCACCTGGGCACCACCAGTCCAGGGGCCGGTGCGCGACATGCTGTAGCCGATACGCACCGGAGGCTGGGCGGCCAGCAGGTGCGGGGCAAAGGCGGCGGCACCGGCCGCGGCGGCGGCACCTTTGAGCAAGGTGCGTTTTGTGTTCTGGACCATGGTGTCTCCTGCGCAATGCGGGGTTTTTTAAGGAATCTGCATCGTAGAAAAAGGGCCCACGTCTGGCTGTGCTGGCCGTGCACAAAGCGCTTGCACAAACGCGCAAGCCCGCTAGGGATAACCCTTGGCGCCTGGCTGCGCCAAAACGCGGGGGGCCGCCCATAATGCATGCACCATGCACGCCCCAGCCCCTGTTGCGCCCCCTCGCCCCCTGGCGGCACGGGCCATGAGCACTGACGACTTCGCGCCCCAGGAGCGCGCGCCGCTGTGGTGTGAGTGGGTATGGAAACACTTTGGCGGCCTGCGCTCCGACCTGTACGGCGACACCGACTTTGACGGCCATCTGAGCAGCGGGCGCGCGGGTGACCTGATCCTGACCCGGCTGGAGGCCAACCGCCACCGCGTGGTTCGCACCATGGACATGGTGCGTGCCAGCGATGAGGGTTACTTGAAGATCGTGGCCCCCTTGCGCGGGCGTGCCGGTGTCGAGCAATCGGGCCGCCAAGCCTGGGTAGGCCCCGGCGCCTGGACCATTTACGACACCACCGCCGACTACCTGATTGCCAACCCCGAGCGGGTGGAGCACCTGATCGTGATGGTGCCCAAAGCCCAGCTGGCGGGCCAGGGCCTGCGTCTGGACACCTTGATGGCCCGGCCCGTGGGCGGCGCCACCGGCATCGCACGCGTGGCCCTGACCACCATGCGCAGCACCTTTGAAGAGCTGCCTAACATGAGTGCCGATGCCGCCCGGGGTGCGGGCGAACTGGTCACCCAACTGGTGCGGCTGTCGCTGATCGAACTGGCAGGGCAACACACGCCGCTAACCCAGCGCGAGGCGCTCAAGGACCGGATTCGCCACCACGTGGCGCTGCACCTGCGCGACCCTGATCTCTCGGTGGACCAGATTGCCACCGCGCTCAACTGCAGCAAGCGCCACCTCTACAACGCCTTTGCCGACGAGCCCCACACGCTGGCCAGCTACATCCAGCACCTGCGGCTGGATGCCTGCCTGCGCGAGCTGCAACAGGTGGGCCCTGCAGCACGCCCCATCACCGACATTGCGCTGCATTGGGGTTTCAACAACCTCTCGCACTTCAGCCGCGTGTTCCGCGAGCGCACTGGGCAAAGCCCCAGCGAATTTCGCCAGGCACGCCTGAACTGAGACGGCGCTCAACGCCACGGCATGCGGTTTTGGAGTCCCGCCCCCATTTCGCCCTAGAGCTTTCCCTAAATTGCCCCCCGGACGACAGTTTCCGGCGTGCGTGGCGGTTAATGTGGCCACTCCCCCAACCGCAGGAGACACCGCATGGGAACACCGTCTGTGCAATCGCAGGTCAGCGCCGAAGAATGGAAGCTGCGCGTGGACCTGGCCGCCTGCTACCGGCTGGTAGCGCACTATGGCTGGAGCGATCTGGTTTTTACCCACATCAGCGCCCGCATTCCCGGGCCCGAACACCACTTTCTCATCAACCCCTATGGGCTGATGTTTGACGAGATCACCGCCAGCAGCCTGGTCAAGGTGGACCAGCAGTGCAACAAGCTGATCGACTCGCCCTACCCCGTCAACCCTGCCGGTTTTGTGATCCACAGCGCCGTGCACGAGGCGCGCGAAAACGCCGGCTGCGTGCTGCACACCCACACCCGTGCGGGCGTGGCCGTGAGCGCGCAAAAGGCCGGCATCTTGCCGCTGAGCCAGCAGTCCACCTTTGTGCTGGCCTCGCTGGCGTACCACGCCTACGAAGGCGTGGCCTTCCGCGACGAAGAAAAGCCGCGCCTGCAGGCCGACCTGGGCCAAGCCAACTTTCTGGTGCTGCGCAACCATGGCCTGCTGGTGGTGGGCAAAACCATTGCCGACGCGTTTTTGAGCATGTACACCTTCGAGGCCACCTGCCAGATCCAGATCGGCGCCCAAGCCGGTGGAGAGCTCACACACGTGAACCCGCAGATTGTGCAAGGCGTGAGCGAAGCCATGCGGGTGCAAACCGGTGGACTGGGTGGCTCCTTTGTCTGGCCTGCCCTGATCCGCAAGCTCAACCGCATTGACCCGAGTTACCAAGAGTGAACCCCATGTCTTCCCAAGAATTTGATTACATCGTTGTCGGCGGCGGTTCCGCCGGTTGTGTGGTGGCCAGCCGCCTGAGCGAGAACCCGGCGGTCTCCGTCTGCCTGCTCGAAGCCGGTGGCCCGGACACCAGCGCCTTCATCCACGCGCCACTGGGCTTTGCCGCCACGGCGCCACTGGGCATCTTCAACTGGAACTTCGAGAGCGTGCCCCAGCCCGGCCTGGGCGGGCGGCGCGGCTTTGCACCGCGTGGCAAGGTCATGGGCGGCAGCAGCTCGCTCAATGCCATGGTCTACACCCGTGGCAATGCCTACGACTACGACCGCTGGGCCGGCCTGGGCAACCCCGGCTGGAGCTACCGCGATGTGCTGCCGCTGTTCAAGCAGTCCGAGCACAACCAGTGTTTTGGTGCCAACGACTTCCGCGGCACCGGCGGTCCGCTCAACGTGAGCTACCTGCGCAGCCCCAGCCCGCTCAACCAGGCCTTTCTGGACGCCTGCGAAAGCCAGGGCCTGCCGCGCACGCCTGACTACAACGGTGCCCAACAGTGGGGCTGTGCGCCCGCCCAGGTGACCCAAAAAGACGGCGAACGCTGGAGTGCGGCCAAGGCCTACATCACCCCCCACCGCAACCGGCCCAATCTCACCATCCTCACCCACGCCCACACCTGCAAGGTGCTGCTGGAAGGTGGCGACGGCGACCAGCGCGCCGTGGGCGTTCAATACCTGCATCAGGGCCAGACGCTGGAGGTGCGCGCCCGGCGCGAAGTGGTGCTCAGCAGCGGTGCCTTTGGTTCGCCGCACATCCTCATGCTCTCGGGCGTGGGCCCGGCCGAGCACCTGCGGGCACACGGCATTCCGGTTCGCCACGTGCTGCCCGGCGTGGGCCAAAACCTGCAGGACCATGTGACCACGGTGTTGATCTACCGCACGCAGCAACAGGATGCGACGCTTGGCTTCTCGGCCAAGGGTGCGCTCAACATGGTGAAGTCGGTGTTCGAGTGGCGCAAGCAGCGCACCGGCTGGATCACCACCAATGTGGCCGAATCGCAGGCCTTCATGAAAACCCGCCCGGATGTGGAAGCGCCCGACATCCAGCTCGCGTTCTGCACCGGCATCGTGGACGACCACACGCGCAAGGCCCACCTGGGCCACGGCTACACCTTGCACGTCACGCTCATGCGGCCCAAAAGCCGTGGCAGCGTCACCTTGCAAAGCGCCAAACCCACCGATGCCCCGCTGATCGACCCTGCCTACCTGCAGGACCCCGATGATTTGGACACGCTGGTGCGTGGCACCCAAATGGGCTTTGACATCATGCAGGCACCGGCCCTGCAGGCCTGCCGTGGCCAGATGCTCTACCCCATCGAGCGCAACAACATCGCCCAAATCAAGCAATTTTTGCGCGATCACTCCGACACCGAGTACCACCCCATTGGCACCTGCAAGATGGGCCCGGCCAGCGATCCCATGGCCGTGGTGGATGCCGAGCTGCGTGTGCACGGCCTGCAGCGCCTGCGCGTGGTGGACGCGTCCATCATGCCGGACCTGGTGACCGGCAACACCAACGCCCCCACCATCATGATTGCCGAAAAGGCCGCCAACATGATCCGCATGGCCGCGCGGGCCTGAGCCACGCAGTAGCATGCACGCTGGCTCCCGGCAGCGTGCCGGGGTGGCTTTCCAGCACCGCACAAGGACTCGCATGAAGCTTTATTACTCCCCCGGCGCCTGCTCGCTGTCGCCCCACATCGTGTTGCACGAAGCGGGCTTGGCCTACGAGGGCATCCTCACCCCCACCAAGACCCACAAAACCCCCGACGGCACCGATTTCTACACCATCAACCCGCTGGGCTATGTGCCCTTTTTGGTGCTGGACGACGGCCGCACCCTGCACGAAGGCCCGGCCATCGTGCAGTACCTGGCCGACCTGGTGCCAGACAAACACCTGGCCCCGGCCCACGGCACTTTCGAACGCTACAAGCTGCAGGAGTGGCTCACCTTCATTGGTACCGAGCTGCACAAGAACTTCTCGCCCCTGTTCAACCCTGCCACCCCCGAGGAGGTCAAAACCGCCACCAAAACCCAGCTGCTGTCGCGCTTGGGCTGGGTCAACGGCGAGTTGGCGGGCAAGGACTACCTGATGGGCAACACCTTCACCGTGGCCGATGCCTACCTGTTCACCGTGAGCAATTGGGCACGTCTGGTGGGGGTGGACCTTGCCGGCCTGGACACACTGCTGGCCTACCGCGCCCGCGTGGCCGCCCGCCCCGCCGTGGTGGCGGCCATGCAGGCCGAAGGCCTGCGACACTGAGGGCCAGCAGCCCCTGGACCAGGGCCCTACGGGGCCCTTTTGCTATTGTTTTAATAGCTATTGGCGCACATTCCACGGGGGCTAGAAGCCAAAAAGCCCCAGGTTTTGGTGGGCCTGGGGCTGTTGGGGTGCTGAAGCTGCCCTTGTGGGGCGGCCTGCGCGGCGTGGGGTAGGTAGACCTTGGTGCTGCTGGGCTGTGGGTGACAGAGGCCTCCAGTGTAGGCCGTGCACGCCGGCAGGCTATTGCGTTGTTGCGCGTGTTAGCGCTGTTTTTGGCATACTCTGCTCAAACCACCACTTATCTGGGCATTTACATGAAACTGGACCGCTACGACCAGCAAATTTTGGACATCCTGCAGACCGACGGCCGCATCAACAACCAGGACCTGGCCGATCGCATCGGACTCTCCCCCTCGCCCTGCCTGCGCCGCGTGCGTGCACTCGAAGAATCGGGCCTCATCGTCGGCTACCGCGCCCTGCTGGACGCCAAAAAGCTCGGCCTCGCGCTGCTGGCCATTGTTCACATTTCCATGGACCGCCACACCCCCGAGCGCTTTGCCAACTTTGAAGCCAGTGTCGCCGTGCTGCCTGAAGTGCTGGAATGCCTGCTCATCACCGGGCAGGACGCGGACTACCAGATCAAGGTGGCGGTACGTGACATGGACCACTACCAGTCCCTGCTGCTCAACAAGCTCACCCGCATTGAGGGTGTGACCGGCGTCCACAGCAGCTTTGTGCTGCGCCGCGTGGTGGACCGCACCGCTTTGTCCCTGACCTCTGCCCCCTGAGGTCTGGCCCATGTGCCTGATCGCCTGGAACTGGCAGCCGGGCAGTGCCACCCCGCTGCTGCTGCTCGGCAACCGCGACGAGTTCTATGCCCGCCCGGCCGAACCCCTGCACCACTGGGTTGGTGCATCCATTCTGGCCGGGCGCGATGTACACGCGGGGGGCACCTGGCTGGGAGTGGGCCCCGGCGGCCGCCTCGCCGCCCTCACCAACTACCGCAGTGCGGTACCAGCCCGCAAGGACGCGCCCACGCGGGGCCAACTGGTTACCGATTTTCTGCAAAGCCCACTGGATGCCGGCGCGTACTTGCGCACCCTGCAAGCCCACGCCAGCGCCTACAACCCCTTTAACTTGCTGGTGTTTGACGGCCACACCCTCTTGGGCCTGGAAAGCCGCGGCGCCCGCATCGTGACCCTGCAACCTGGCATGGGTGCCGTTTCCAATGCGGATTTCCACACCCCCTGGCCCAAGTTACGTCAGCTCAGCACCGGCTTGGCGGCGTGTGTGGCGCGCGGTGCAACGCGTGATGAGCACCTCTGGCCCTTGCTGCAGTCACGTACCCTGGCAGAAGACGGTGAATTGCCGCATACCGGGGTCCCTCTGGAATTGGAGCGTGCGCTCTCGGCGGTGTTTATCGCCACCCCCGCTTATGGCACACGGGCCTGCAGTGTGCTGCGGGTGGAATCTGGCGGTGTGCACTTCAGTGAGCGGCGGTTTGGGGCGGAGGGGGCAATGGGCCAAACCTCCTTGTTCCTTGACCACACGTGAAAAGAATATTGCGTTCCACGGCCCTTGAAGCCCCGCCGTATCCCACCACCTAAGTAGCTTTCCACTCTGCCACACACCGATCCCCGGTGCGGCGCACCCCATGGCACTTGCCCCGGTTACCCTGATTTCCCTGCTCTTCCACGGGCTGATTGCCTGGCGCCTGTTGCCCGATCTTCCTGACACAGCAGCCTTGATCCTGGGCGGTGTTTTGCTGGTGTCTGCCTTGCTGGTACCACGCGGCTTGATGGGGCGCAGCGGCAAACGGGGTCCGTGGAGCAGTGCCATCGTGTGGACGGGTCTGCTCTGCATGGGCCTGTTTTCCTCACTGCTGGTGCTCACACTCTTGCGTGACGTGCTGTTGCTGGGTGCATGGGGAGTGCAGGCCTCGGGTCTGGAGCTGCGCCTTGACACCTTGCGCCACACCAGCGCACAGGCCGTGCCTTTGCTCGCATGGCTCATGACCATGCTGGGTTTCTGGAACGCACGCCGCACCGCGGCGGTGGTGCGGGTGGATGTGAAGATTGCCAACCTGCCCACTGCACTGCATGGTTTCACCATGGCGCAGATCAGCGATATCCATGTGGGGCCGACCATCAAGACACACTACCTGCAACGCATCGTGGACCGGGTCAACAGCCTGGGCGCACACATGGTGGCTATCACCGGCGATTTGGTGGACGGCAGTGTGAAGGAACTGGGGCGGCACATTGCACCCCTGGCCCAATTGCAGTCCACCCACGGCACCTTTTTTGTGACCGGCAACCACGAGTACTACTCGGGTGCGCATGGTTGGATCGATGCGCTGCGTGGGCTCGGCGTGCAGGTGCTGATGAATGAACACGTGGTGATTCACCACAGCAGTGGCACACAAGACCCGGAACACGCCATGCTGGTGGTGGCCGGTGTGGCCGACTACACGGCGCACCACTTTGATGAAAGCCACCGCAGCGACCCCCACGCTGCCCTGGCCCAAGCGCCAGACCAGGCTGTTTTCAAGCTGCTGCTGGCCCACCAGCCACGCAGCGCGGTGGCAGCAGAGCAGGCAGGTTTTGATTTGCAGCTCTCGGGCCACACCCACGGTGGCCAGTTTTGGCCCTGGGGCTACTTTGTGCGTTTTCAGCAGCCCTTCACCGCAGGGCTGAACCGTCTGGGCAATCTGTGGGTCTATACCAGCCGGGGCACCGGCTATTGGGGTCCACCGAAGCGCTTTGGCGCACCTTCCGAGATCACGCTGCTGCGCCTGGTACAGGCCTGATTACAAGCCAAAAAGGCTTGCAGTCCACATGGATGCTGCGCCAATAGCTATCAATACAATAGCAAACGCAAACACGCATTAGCGCGCGTCAGGCAACTCAATCTTGACTTCCAGTGTCTCCAGATTGTCCTGGCGACCCTGGATAACCTTGATGTCAGACGGATTGATTTTGACGTATTTGCTGATCACCGCCACCAGCTCACGCTGCAGTTCCATGAGCTTTTCGGGTTGCAGAGCGTTGCGCCCTGAACGCTCGTGGGCCAGAAGAATCGACAGGCGTTCTTTGGCAACGCTGGCCGTGCTTTTCTTCTCACCCAGGAAAAAAGACAGTAAAGAAGCCATGGCTTATTTGCCTCCAAACAGACGCTTGAGCAAGCCCTGCTTGGGGGCTTCGATAAAGCGCAGGGGTTTGTCAGTCCCAAGGAAACGGTCGATCACATCTTTGTAGGCCTCGGACACATCACTGCCCTGCATGTGCACCGCTGGCACACCCTGGTTGGAGGCCTGCAGCACCGATTCACTCTCGGGAATCACGCCGATCAGCTTGATGCGCAAAATGTCCTGGATGTCCTCCAGCGACAACATCTGGCCCTGGTCCACACGCGCCGGGTTGTAGCGGGTGATCAGCAAATGTTCCTTGATCGGCTCTGCACCAGTCATGGCACGCTTGGTCTTGCTGGCCAGCATGCCCAAAATGCGGTCCGAGTCACGCACGGACGAAACTTCGGGGTTGGTCACCACCAGCGCTTCATCGGCAAAATGCATCGCCATCAGCGCGCCAGTTTCAATGCCGGCGGGTGAGTCACACACGATGAACTCAAAGTCCATGGCCGACAGGTCCGCCAAGACTTTTTCCACACCGTCTTGCGTCAGCGCATCCTTGTCACGCGTCTGCGAAGCGGCCAGCACATACAGGTTGTCGCATTGTTTGTCCTTGATGAGGGCCTGGTTCAGGTTGGCCTCGCCCTGAATGACGTTGATCAGGTCGTACACCACGCGGCGTTCACAACCCATGATCAGGTCCAGGTTGCGCAGGCCCACGTCAAAGTCGATGACGGCAGTTTTGTGGCCACGCAGGGCCAGACCGGTTGCAAAGCTGGCGCTGGTGGTGGTTTTGCCCACGCCGCCCTTGCCAGAGGTAACCACGATGATTTTTGCCATGGGTGAAATGCTTTCGGGATAAAAGTTTGAAATGCGCTCAGGCCTTCAGCGGCTCTATGAGCAATTTTTCCTGTCCATCGCTGCTCAGCCGCACCTGGGCCGCCTTGCCATGCACCTCTTTGGGAAAGGCGTTTTCACTGGTGCGGTACACGCCCGCAATGGACACCAACTCGGGTTCCAGGCACAGCGAAAAAATGCGCGCCTGGGTGTTGCCGCGTGCACCGGCCATGGCCTTGCCGCGCAGTGGTGCGTACACGTGAATATTGCCATCGGCCGCAATCTCCGCCCCCTGGTTGACCATGGCCAACACCACCAGGTCACCACCGCGGGCATAGACCTTTTGGCCTGAACGCAAGGGCTTGTCAATGACCAGGGTGGCCGGACCGGGTACTTCGCGCACCACCTCTTTGACCACTTCTTGCACCGTCACCTTGGCAGGCGGTTCGGCCTGTTTCACGCGCACCACTTCAGGCGACGCTTCTACCAGGCCCACGGCCAGGGCCGCCGCCGTCCACGCGGCACTGGCGCTGCGCACAGCCACCGGAACCAGGTTGCACGAGCGCAAAACCTTCAGCAAAGGCACCATGTCTTGCACCGGGGTGTCTGCAGGCAGATGGGAAAAGTCGATGACCAGCGCATCGTGGTCAAAAAAATCAGCACTTTCGCCGTCTTTGCCGTATTGCTGCTGCAATTCGACCCCTACCTGCACCCAGTTGTCCGATTTCAAAAGCAGCGCTACCAGAGGGAGCTGCGCGCTTTTGATTTCAAAGCTGGCGGGCTTGGAAATGGAGGTTGAACCTGCGGAAGGAGCTGGCATGAAGACGGTTTTTGCGGAGGGGGAAACGAAAGCTGGCAAATCTTACTTGATCGACAGGGCTGTTTCGACGGTTTGGTGCCCTGGTTTTGCAGATGTACACAACTTTTTTCAGTAAAGAAAAAAGAGTGCACTTTCTCGCCAAAGAAGTCCGCTGCTATTTAACTAAATTCATTATTTAAAGATAGTAGTAGTAGGTAAGCAAAGCCAGTTTGTGTGGACAAGCCATTTTTCCTTATAAAAATCATGCACTTAGATTGTGTGAACCCATGTGGGCGACTGCGCTTTGGTTTTGCTACCCGATTGGGGGTAACTTTGCCTTTTTCAAAAAAACTGTGGATAACTTGTTGCTTATTAGAAATTTATGCACAGGGTTATTAGAGTCCGCGAAGGTGGGAACGAAAGAGTACAGTTGCTCCCATGAAATACCTTTCGCGTTTGGTGTTGGTTGTGCTTGTCAGCTGTGCGGTGTTTTTGGTGGCGGGTGTCTTGGCTACTTGGGCACCGGACCGCAGCGTGGACAAACTGGCTGTCCGTTGGGCCCAACCACCCTCGACCTGGCTGGACGTGGCTGGCATGCGGGTGCATGTGCGTGATGAGGGGCCGCGCAAAGATCCCCATCCGATAGTGTTGCTGCACGGGACTTCTGCCAGCCTGCACACTTGGGATGGCTGGACTGCCGCGCTGCAAGGCCAGCGCCGCGTGATCCGTTTTGATCTTCCTGGTTTCGGCCTGACCGGCCCCCACCCGGCCCATGACTATTCAATCGCTGCCTATGTGCAGTTCGTCACCCAGGTGCTCGATGCCATGGGGGTGCGCACCTTCGTACTGGCTGGCAATTCGCTGGGGGGCCATATCGCCTGGGCTACGGCGGTGGCGCAGCCCCAGCGGGTAAGCCAGCTGATTTTGGTGGATTCGGCAGGCTACCCCTTGGTGTCGCAATCCGTGCCCATCGGTTTCCAACTGGCCCGTTTGCCGGGGATGGGCCATGTGATGGAGTACGTATTGCCGCGGGGGGTGATTCAGAGCAGTCTGCGCAATGTGTATGGCGACGCGGCCAAGGTGACGCCAGCCCTGGTGGACCGTTACTACGAGTTGACACTGCGCTCTGGCAACCGGGCTGCGCTGCGCGACCGGTTTCAGCAGGGTCTGTCAGGCGACACAGATGGACTCAAAACCCTCAAAATACCCAGCTTGGTGATTTGGGGTGCACAAGACCGGTTGATTCCGCTGGACAATGCCCAGAAGTTTGTGCGCGACTTGCCAAATGCCAGCTTGGTGGTGTTTGACGATCTGGGGCATGTGCCCCACGAAGAGGACCCCCGGCGCACGGTGGATGCTGTACGTGCTTTCCTGAACATTGTGTAGAACCTGTGCTGCCATGGCTGACAAAAAACCTTTTGAAATTGCCCGCGAAACCCTCAAGCAGCTGACCGCGCGCAAGCTGGTTCCCACCCCTGCCAATTACCTCTCCATCTACAACGAGATCGCGGGCATTCCCCATGTGCCGCATTTTCCGGCGGACATCCTGCGAGACATCGCCCAATCGTTGCCCGTCAAAACGCCAGGGCAACAAAAACAGAAGGGTTTGCTCGATTACTCCATCGACCGGCTGAGCTGGGATGGTGTGAAATCTGCGCTGATGGCCTATGGCGGCTTCGTGCCTGTCAACGCCCCGGAGGGGGCCGTGGGTGGTGGCGTGGCCAGTCCGGTGGCCGACCCGGTTGCTAACGGCGTGGCACCAGCTGCGCTCACCACAGATTTTTTGGCACAGATCGGCAAGCTGATCGAATACGCCCAGCCTGCGCTGGGCAACGACGATGTGCGTTTCAACGAGCAGACGGATACCCTGGTCAAGGCATTGCGCCAGCCCGGTACCGATGTGGCCATTGCCAAACTCATGCTGGTGAACTACAGCCACCGCCTCTCGTTTGCAGCGGAAGACCAGGCCGAAGTGCGTGCCACCTTGCTCAAACTTTTGCACCTGGTGTTTGAAAACATCGGCGAGCTGAGCCTGGAAGAACAGTGGCTCAAAGGCCAGATGGATGCGTTGATGGAAGCATCCACACCACCTTTGACACTGCGTCGCCTGGACGACGTGGAGCGTCGCCTGAAAGACGTCATCTTCAAACAAAAAGACGCCAAAGCCAGGACCCTGCAAGCGCAAAACGAGATGCGCAGCATGCTGGCCACGTTTGTGGAGCGGCTCTCGCAAATGACGCAGTCCACTGGCAACTTCCAACAGAAGCTGGAAGAGAGTGCGAAGCTGATTGAACAAGCCAAGTCGATCGCCGAGATTGCCCCAGTGCTCAAAGACGTTGTGGGGACCACACGCGCCCTGGCCCAGGAGAGCCAAGCCTCGCGCGAGCAACTGCAAAACATGCGCGAACGCGCCACAGAAACCGATGCCCAGCTGGCCCGTTTGAACCAGGAACTTGACCGTGTGAGTTCCCAGGCCCGCCACGATCCACTGACTGGCGCCTTGAACCGCAAAGGCCTGGACGAAGCACTGAACCGCGAAGTGTCGAACGTGCGGCGCAAAGATGTACCCCTGAGCGTCGCCTTGCTTGACATCGACAATTTCAAAAAACTCAACGACACCATGGGTCACGCTACTGGTGACATTGCGCTCACCCACCTTGCCACAGTGGCGCGCGAATGCATGCGCCCACAAGACACCTTGGCGCGTTATGGCGGCGAAGAATTCGTCATCCTGTTGCCAGACACGCCCCTGGACAAAGGCATAGACGCCATGACCCGCCTGCAGCGGGAGTTGACCAAAAAGTTCTTTCTTGCCGGTACCGAGAAAGTATTGATCACCTTCAGCGCCGGGGTGGCCCAGTTGGCCGCCAACGAAGAACCATCCGACGCCATCAAACGCGCAGACCAGGCCATGTACCTGGCCAAACGCGCTGGCAAAAACCGGGTGCTGGGCGCCTGATCTGGAGATCACTGCCATGCCTTATCTGATTGCCGGGTTGCTCATTTTTCTGGGTGCGCACTCTATCCGCATCGTGGCAGACAGCGCCCGCACGCGCCTGCGCAGCCAGTGGGGCGAGAAAGCGTACAAGGGGGCGTATACGGTTTTGTCGTTGCTGGGTTTTGGCCTGATCGTCTGGGGATTTGGTGTCGCCCGCGAAACGCCCACCGTGCTCTGGATGCCAGCTACCGGCATGCGCCACCTGGCGGCGCTGTTGACCCTCTTGGCCTTTGTCTTGCTGGCCGCGGCCTATGTGCCGGGCAATGCCATCAAGGCGCGTGTACACCACCCCATGGTGTTGTCGGTCAAAACCTGGGCTTTGGCACATGTGCTGACGACGGGTACCGTGGCCCACGTCCTGTTGTTTGGCAGCTTTCTGGTGTGGGCGGTGCTGTGTTTTGTGGCCTCACGCCGACGTGACCGGGCCCAGGGCGTGGTCTATGCGGCAGGTACCTTGCCAGGTACAGTGGCCGCGCTGGTGGTGGGGGTGTTGGCGTGGGCGTTGTTTGCGTTTTACCTGCACGGCATCCTGATCGGGATTCGCCCGCTGGGCTGAGTGGGCAGGGCTCAGGGCGTCAGCAGCCACTGGATGACAAACTTGGCCGCAAAACCCACCATGCCAAAGGCCAGGCCCAGGAACAGCACAAAGGTGCCGAACTTGCCGGCCTTTGACTCCCACGCCAGCTGCCCAATGATGAACAGCATGTAGAGCATGAACCCGGCAACACCGAAGCTCAGGCCAAAGCTGGCAATTTGCTCTTCAGAGAACCCGAACATCAGTGCTTGTCCCGTGGCTGGTAGGGCTCGGAATACGCTTCACGCGCCGGCAATGCCGATGCGTCGACCAAGTCCCGGTAGGCATGCCAGCTGGCGTGGCCCAGCATGGGAATCACCGGAATCAGGCCCAGCAACAGCGAGCCCAGGCCCAGCAGCGTAAAAATCATGATCAATGCTGCCCAAAAAGCCATGGGCACGGGGTTGGCCAGAACGGTGCGCCAGCTGGTCAGCACTGCCTGCCACAGAGAAATGCGGCGGTCCAGCAACAAAGGCATGGACACCACACTGGAGGCAAACAGGGGTGCCGCCAGTACGCCACCCAAGGCCAGCCACAGTTCAAACAACCAGCTGTTGGGAGCCAACACCACGTGGTGCACAAACTCCAGCGGGGTGTTGATGGGCACCGGGGCCAGCAAGGTAATCAGGGCGGCAGAGGTCAGCACCCAGCCCGTGGCCGCCAATGCCAGCAGGGCACCAAACTGCACCATGCACCAGTAGTCGTTGCCCCATTTATTGAAATGGCTGTTTTGCCAATTCAGCCAGGTTTTGAAGACCACGCTCCAATCTGCGGTTTCCTTGCGTTCCAGCGCACGGCTCAGAGCGTAGAGGCTGGTAGCCAGCACCGGGGCCACCACCAGAAAACCGGACAGCGCACCTGCCAGCAGCCAAAAACGGTGGTGGGCCATGGCCACAATGGCAGCGCCCAACACTGCCAGTGCAATGCCATGGGCAAAACTGGACCAGCCAGCGCGCGCCATATCACGCCAAGCGAGAGCGAGCCAGGCCATGGGGCGCATCAAACCGATGGTGCGAACAGCAGGAGGGGTAAAGGGGGAAGAGGGCATGCGATGGGTGGGGTCACAGTGTAGGCCGCTAGCATGGCGCAGATATTGATATCCATCAAGCACCTGTGCTCACCGCATAATCCGGGCGCCCTAGCCCCAGGAGATCCCATGCCCCGTTCCGTACTCGACGAATCCCACATCCACCCCGCTGTGCGTGCACGCATAGCGACACACCATGCCGACATCGTGCAGGAAGTGCAGGCCGCCGTGGCCCGCAATGCCGTGGTCGTGGTGGGCATGGGTTTGAACCCCATGCCCAAAAAAGCGCGCGCCGCGTTGGACGCGGCGCAAATTTCCCATACCTACCTGGAATACGGCAACTATCTCAACCAATGGCGCCGCCGCAATGCCTTGAAAATGTGGACCGGCTGGCCCACATTTCCCATGGTGTTTGTCAAAGGTACCTTGGTGGGCGGAGCCAGCGATCTGCAAGCCCTGATTGCCAGCGGTGACCTCAAGGCTTTGCTGGCCTGAGCTTAGTGGTGTTTGCTGCCGTGCTGGCTGCCCTTGCGGCTGTGTTCGGCGTCAAACAGTTTCTTCTGCTCGGGGCTCAATGCCGCATAGAGTGCTTTGGTCGCATCATCGCGCTTGGCCATGGCCGCCTGCATATCGCCCATGTGTTGCGTACGCAGGGCGCGCATTTTGTCCAGGCGCTCGGGCGTGCTCAGTTTCTCCATTTCGGCGTGGTCGGGGCGTTGCTGCGCATTGCGGGCCGGTGGTTTCATGGCTGTGGTGAAGGCGGTCCAGGCACCCTCTTGGGCCGCGGTGATCTTCAGTTTGGCTTTCAGGTCGGCACTGCGCTTGGCGTGCATTTCCTCCATCTTGGCCGGGTCCATGCGGCGGTGTTCGGCGCGTGGCTTGCCGTCCATCATCGCGTCGCCGTCTTTGTAGGCAAAGGCCGAAACACCAGCACCAGCCAGCATGGAAGCAATGATCAGGGTTTTGAAATGTGTCTTCATGGGGAGCTCCTTAGGTCTTGAACCCGTAGCGGATATCGCCATCAGGTTGGGAACAAGTGTGCGGCGCGCATGTAACGCGGACGATTGCGTTGGGATAAGACTTTGTAAAGTTGCATCACAATGCCCGGTTCTGGAAGAAAAGGGTAAACGTGTTCAAAAACATGATGGTGTACCGCTTGGTGTCGGCCTGGTCGACCACGCAAGCGCAATTGGAAGAGGCGCTGGATGGCGCGCGGTTTGTGGAATGTGGCGCCAGCCAGGAAAAGTCAGTGGGTTGGGCCGAACCGCGCGGTCAGGCCCATGGTCCGCTGGTGGAGATCATTGGTGGCCAGTGGCTGCTCAAGCTCATGATCGAGGTCAAAAGCGTGCCCGGTTCGGTGGTCAAACGCAAGGTGCAGGAACAGCTGCAGCATATTGAAGCCACCACAGGCCGCAAACCCGGCAAGAAAGAAGCGCGTGAGATTCGTGACGATGCACGCTTGGCCCTGCTACCCATGGCCTTTACCAAACAGTCCAGTGTGCTGGTGTGGGTAGACCCCAAAGCCGGCCGCTTGGTGCTGGACGCTGGCAGCCAGGCCAAGGCCGATGAGGTGATGACCGCGCTCATCAAGGCGGTGGACGGTTTGGCCGTGCAACTCATCAACACCCAGGTGTCTCCAGCGGCGGCCATGGCAAGCTGGCTGGGTACCCAAGAGGCACCCCCCGATTTCAGTGTGGACCGCGAATGCGAGCTCAAGGCAGCGGACGAATCCAAGGCCGTGGTGCGCTACACCCGCCATGCGCTGGACACGGATGAAGTGGCACAACACATCGCGCTGGGCAAGATGCCAACGCGCCTGGCCATGACCTGGAACGAGCGGGTGTCCTTTGTGCTGACCGAGGCGCTGCAGATCAAAAAGATTGCATTTCTGGACACCGTGTTCGAAGAAGCCTCCAAAGCCGCCGGTGATGGCAAGGACGACAACTTTGACGCCGACGTGGCAATTGCCACGGGTGAATTGGTGCAGCTGATCCCGGATTTGCTGGAGGCTTTGGGGGGCGAAGTGGCTCTGGGCGAAAACCCTGCGTCCAGCCCAGTTACTGCAAGCTGAACCACTAAACGCTAAGCTGCCTCTTTTTTGGAGGCCGCCATGCAACGCAAGACCGCACAAGACTTCGACCAAGAGCTGCTGATCCTGTTTGATGCCTATGTGCACGGTCTGGTGGACCGACGCGGCTTTCTGGAAAAAGCCCAGAAATTCGCAGTGGGTGGCGCCACCGCGGTGGGTTTGTTGGCAGCCCTGAGCCCCAACTTCGCCATGGGGCAGGTCGTCGCCAAAGACGATGCGCGCATCAGCACCCGCATGGTTGATATTCCCTCACCGGCCGGTTACGGCAGTATCAAGGGGTATCTGGCCCAACCCGCCAAAGCAGACGGCAAACTGCCCAGTATTCTGGTGGTGCACGAAAACCGGGGCCTGAATCCGCACATCGAGGACATTGCCCGCCGCCTGGCGCTGGAAGGGTATCGGGTGCTGGCGCCCGATGCCCTCACGCCCCTGGGTGGCTACCCTGGGGATGAAGACAAGGCCCGCACCCTGTTTGCCCAGCTGGATCAAACCAAAACCCGCGAAGACTTTGTGGCCGCCGCAGGTTGGCTGCAAACCGTGCCGCAAGGCAACGGCAAATTCGGTACCGTGGGCTTTTGTTACGGGGGCGGTATGGTTCACTTTCTTTCCACGCGCCTGCCCAACCTTGCCGCCGCAGTGCCCTTTTATGGCAACCACCCGGCACCCGAAGAGGCGGCCAAGGTCAAAGCCCCCCTGTTGATTCACTTTGCGGCTGTGGACGAGCGCATCAACGCCGCCTGGCCCGCGTACGAAGCGGCGCTGAAAGCTGCGGGTGCACGCTACACCGCCCATGTGTATCCGGGCACCCAACACGGATTCAATAACGACACCACCCCGCGTTTTGATGCGGCCGCGGCCCAATTGGCCTGGGAACGCACGCTGGCCTTTTTTGGCCAGACCTTGCGCGGCTAGGCAGGACTTGCTCAGTCGTCATGGCGGTCATGCCCATGGCCGTGACCATGGTGGTGCCCGTGGCCTTTGCCCTTGTGGGGTTTGAAGCCATGGCGGTAGTCATCGTCGCGATAGCCTGCGCGCTGGTAATAGGGGTTGGGGCCGTAGACCCGTGATTGCGCAGGCTGTTGGGTCACGCTGCGGCCCACGCCAGCACCCGCTGCACCCCCCACTCCCGCGCCCACCACGGCTCCGGTGCGCCCACCCACGGAGTGACCCACGGCCGCACCGGCGGCCCCGCCTACGGCGCTGCCAATCACCGCACCGGTTTGGCCGGAGCCACGGGTGCTGACCGCCGCGCCCGCGGCGCCACCCAGTGCACCGCCTACCACGGCCCCTTGTTTGCCACCCATGCTTTGGCCAATCGCTGCACCCGCCGCAGCACCGGCACCGCCCCCCAGCAGGGGTGTCCAGTCGTTCGCGTGGGCGGAGTGCACCAAGGCCAACAGGCCCAGGGCGGCGAGCGAAGCACGCAAGGTGTTTGCAGAAGCGGTGTTGGTAGTCATGCGATCACGGGGGCCGCAGCCCCTACCGCCAAACGTGGCGGTTTATGCATCCACAACGCCAGCCCAGGGCCGTGGATGACCCCCCTTACAAGGGTTTACACCTGCAGCAACTGCTTACGTTCGCCCAGGGCAGCAAGCGCTTCGCCCACCCCTTCCCACGCGATGGCAAAGCCGTTGCGGGACAAGCCCGTCGCGGCTTGCGCCAGGGCCTGGCGGGTGCCGGCTTGCACGCTGTCAATCACCGGCACGGGCACATGTGCCTGCACCGCGGCTGCCATGCCAGCCAGCCCTGCGCCACCCAGCACCACAGAGCCCACCTGCCAGCGCTCGGCCGCCGCGCGGCAGGCCTGGGCCAGCAGGGCAATGGCGGCCTCGGGGTTGCTGGCCAGCTCGGCCCCACTGGGCACCACGGTGTGGATGCCGGCCAGCGCAGGTGCATGGCCCAGCGTGTAGGCAAGTCGCTCCAGCATGGGTTTCCAGGGCGCTCCCCCGGTCACGATGGCAAAGGGGCCATGTTGGGCGGCTTCATGGAACGAGGCCTCGGCCAGGCCCGTCACCGGCGCCTGGCTGCCCTGGCGCAAGGCCAGCAGCCCGGGGTCGCCAAAACAGCCGATCAACACCGCATCAGGCCTTGGCTCCCCGTCCTGCAGGGCACTGGCCCACCGGTCCAGCAAAGCATGCGCAGCCACGGCGTAACTGGCCTCACACGCAATGTAGGGAGCACCAAACCGTGCAGTCACAGTACGCACCCTCACCTGCGGGCCAGCCATAGCCTGCGCATGTGACTGCAGCAGGGCACTCACATGCACCGAGGTGTTGGGATTGATGACCAGCAAATGGCGCATGCGCTGCATCAAGGGCCCGCAGGGGTGTTGCCAAACAGGGAGGCGAGATCTGGCGCGGCTTCTTCGGCCGCGGTGAAGCGCAGCTGGGCTTCGAGCTGTGCCAAATGCTCCCGCATCAGGCGCGCGGCCTCGCGTGCGTCGCGCAGGCGAATGGCATCCAGCAACGCACGGTGCTCCTGGCAGCCACAGGAGGTGGCCTCTGCCCGCGCCTGCAAATGGTTGTCGCTGTAGGTCATCAAAATCAGCGAAGTGCGTGACACCAGCTCGCGCAGGATGCGGCCCAGCGTCTGGTGGTCCGACGCATTGGCGATGTGCAGATGGAAGTCACCCGAAAGGCGGATGGCGCGGCGCATGTCACCTGTTGCGCGTGCGGCTTCTTCGTCGTTGATGCACTGGGTCAGCACGGCAATGTCATCGGCTGTGGCGCTGGCGATAAAACATTCGATGAGCGTGGGCTCAATCATGCGGCGCACCTCAAACACCTCGCGTGCTTCTTTCTCGGTGGGCTGGGCTACGGTGGCACCGCGGTTGGGCGTGAGCGTGACGATCTGCTCGTTGGCCAGCCTTACCAGTACGGGGCGAATGCGGGTGCGCGACACGCCGAATGCAGTGGCAAGCTTTTCCTCAATGAGTTTGGTGCCTGGGGGCAGGCGGTGGTCCAGAATGGTGGCCACCATGCGCTCGTAAATCTCGTTTTCTGTCAGAGCGACAAAATCAGTCATGCAGTCCGCCGGTTGGCTGGCTTCTTGGCCAGCAGTTTGGACAGGCCCACGGCCAGTCCCATCACCAGAAACGATACCACCATGGTGACCGTGCCCAGGGCGTAGATGGAGGGGGTGGTGACCGTGGTGGTGAGGCCTTGTAATTCGAGGGGCAGCGTGTTGACATCACCAATCGCTTGCGAGGTGCGGGCGATCTCGTCCCAGCTCAGCGTGAAGCCAAACATGCCAATGCCCACCACAGACGGCGCAATCAGCGGCAACACCACATGGCGAAAGCCTTGCCAGGGCGTGGCGCCCAAATCACGTGCGGCCTCTTCATAGGCGGGGTTGAAGCGGTTGAAGATGGCAAACATGATGAGCAGGCCAAAGGGCAGCGTCCAGGTCAGGTGCGCGCCCAGGGCCGAGGTGTAGATGCCCAGCGCGGTGCCGTAGTTCTCCAGCACACCGTCCATGCCCAGTGCCTCCAGTGTCTTCTTGATGCCGCCATCGAGCAGGCGGAACTCCAGGCCAATGCCCAGCGACACGATGATGGACGGCATGATGAGGCTGGCCACTACGGTGAAGAAGAGGATGTGGCCGCCGCGCAGCTTCTTGCGAAACGCCAGACCGGCAAGTACCGAAAACACGATGGTGAAGGCCATGACGGTGAGGCCCAGACCCAGCGAGCGGTAGAGCGCAGCACCAATGTCCACCACGCCCAGGCCCTCGGCCAGCTTGTGGAACCAGTGCAGCGACAGGCCGCGCATGGGAAAGGTCAACCCGCCCTCGGGCCCCTGAAAGCTGAGCACCACAATGACCAGCATGGGGCCGTAGAGAAACAATACATAGGCCGCGAAGAACAGAGCCAGGAGCCAGAAGGCGGCGGAGCGATCTTTGGTTTGCATCTCAGAGCTCCTTGCGGATATCGACCATGCGCGTCAGCGCCCAAATGATCATGAGCACGATGCTCAAGAGCACCACCGCATTGGCCGCGGCCAGCGGGAACTGCAGGTAGGACGTCTGCACCTGGATGATCTTGCCCACCGAGGCAATTTGCTGCCCGCCCATCACGCCGATGGTCACGAAGTCACCCATGACGATGGTGATGACGAAGATGGAGCCAATGATGATGCCGGTGCGGCACAGCGGCACGATCACGTTCCACAGCGTTTGCCAGGCGGTGGCACCGCTGTCGCTGGCAGCCTCGATCAGGCTGCGGTCGATGCGCATCATGCTGTTGAAGATGGGCACGATCATGAAGGTGGTGAACAGGTGCACAAAGGCCAGCACCACCGAGAAGTCGGAGAACAGCAGCCACTCCACGGGCTGCTTGACCATGCCCATGGTCATGAGCGCATCGTTGACCAGGCCGTTGCGCCCCAAGAGCGGCACCCAGGCAATCATGCGAATCACGTTGGACGTCCAGAACGGGATGGTGCACAAAACAAACAGCACCACCTGCACGCCGCTGGATTTGACGTGGAAGGCCAGGAAGTACGACACCGTAAACCCAATGACCAGCGTGAGCAACCACACCAGCAAGCTGAACTTGAAGGTGGACAGGTAGGTCTTGACGGTGACACACAGGTCGCCGTACTCATTGCGCGACAGGCAGCCGTCGAAGATGGCCACGTAGTTCTTGACGGTGAACCCGGGCAGCATCTCGTACTGGTTGTAGTCCCAGAAACTCACCATCAGCACCAGCGCCAATGGAATCAAAAAGAAGAGCGCAAACACCGTGGTGAGCGGCAAGGCCTGCCACCAGGCCGCAAGCGTGCGGCCCGGGGCAGATGCCGTCGGAAGTGAGGGTGCTGAAGGTGCGCTCATGGTGTTTTCACTTCCTGTGCAGGGCTATCAAGCAGCCACAAACTCATTCCACTTCTGGACCATGTAGGCGTTCTCGTCCATCACGGCGTTCCAGCAGGCGATGCCGCCCATGCGTTGCTCGTAGCTGCCACCGTCGCGGCTTTCGCCCTTCTTGGCCAGCACATCGCCATTCGGGCTCTTGATGTCCTGCGTGGCGGGCTTGCCTTCCATCCAGTAGGCCCACTCGTAGGCTTCCATCTTGGACTTGGCGGTTTCCAGCACGGCGCTGTAGTAGCCCTGGCGGTTCAGGTAGGCACCAGCCCAGCCGTCCAGGAACCAGTTGATGAACTCGTAGGCACCATCCAGCTTTTTGCCAGACAAAGTGGCAGGCAAGCCGAAGCCGGATGCCCAGGCGCGATAGCCTTCCTTCAGCGGCTGGAAGTTGCAGGCAATGCCCTTGGTGCGCACGGCCGTGACGGCAGGCGACCACATGGACTGGATCACCACTTCACCCGAGGCCATCAAATTGACGGACTCGTTGAAGTCTTTCCACAGGCTGCGGAACTGGCCGGCCTTCTTGGCTTCAATCAGGGTCTTGATGGTCAGATCAATTTCCTTCTTGGTCATGTTGCCCTTGTCGGGGTACTTGTAGATGCCCATGGCCTCCACCACCATGGCGGCGTCCATGATGCCGATGGAGGGGATGTTCAGGATCGCGGCCTTGCCCTTGAATTCGGGGTTCAGCAGCTCGGCCCACGACGAGATGGGGCGCTTGATCAGGTCGGGGCGGATGCCCAGCGTGTCGGCGTTGTACACGGTGGGAATCAGGCTCATGTACTGGGTGGGGCTCTTGGCGAACACCTTGCTCTTTTCGCCTTCGAGGTAGATCACCTTCTTGGGTGCGGTGCCCTGGTCGCCCACGGCCTTGCCGGCCACCATGCCGGTGGTGAACAAGCTGGTGATCTTGTCGGCGTTCTTGATCTTCTTGGTGTCGATGCCCTTGAGGTTGCCGGTAGGCACGATGTTTTTCAGCGAGAAGTACTCGGAGTCGATCAGGTCAAAGCTGTTGGGCGCAGTGACGGCGCGTTTGGTCACGTCGTCGGTGGTGACGGCCACGTACTGGATCTTGATGCCGGTGTCTTTTTCAAACTTTTCCGCAATCGCCTTGTCCTGGTTCACCGCAGTGCCCAGGTAGCGCAGCACGATGGGGTCGGCCGAGTGCACGGCAGGGAACACGCCCGCGGCCAAGATACCGGCGGTGCCTTTGAGCAGGCTGCGGCGTTGCATGGGCGCGGCAGTGGGGAGGGTGTCTTTCAGATCGTCAGCCATGGGAAAACTCCTTAAAGAAAGTCGGGAGGGGGTTAAAAACTTCTTGCGAAGACAGGGAGAACTCAGGTGCGGCGCGGCGTGCGTTTCAGGACGCCAGCGGGTGTGCGGCGGCTGGCGCCCAGCTCAGCTGCACGGTCTCGCCCACGGCGTAGGGCCGCTGGGCAAAGGTGGCTTCGGACACCATCACCGAGAGCTCGGCCGTGGTGTGTGCGGTGTGGGCCACGCCAGGGTTTTGCAGGCCCAGCAGCACATAGGTGCCCTGGTACTCCACGTCGGTGATGACGGCGCGCTTGGTGTGCGGGGCATCGGTGTTGGCGCTGGTGGCGGGGGTGACCTGCATCTGGTCGGTGCGTACCCCCACCTTGCCGGCCGGGGTTTCCAGCACGTTGTGGCCGCCCATGAAGCGCGCCACAAACTCACTGGCGGGCCGGTTGTAGATCTCGTGTGGGCTGCCCACCTGCTCGATCACGCCGTGGTTCATCACCACCATGGTGTCGGCCAGGGCCATGGCTTCTTCCTGGCTGTGGGTGACGTGGATGAAGGTCAACCCCAGCTCTTTTTGCCAGCGGCGCAGCTCGGCACGCATCTGGATGCGCAAAAACGGGTCCAGCGCGGAGAGCGGTTCGTCCAGCAGCAGTACGCGCGGCTGGGTAATCAGGGCACGCGCCAGCGCCACGCGCTGTTGCTGGCCGCCGGACAGTTCAGCCGGTTTGCGGTCGGCCAGGTGGCCCATGGCCACGCGCTGCAGCAGGTCCTGTGCCTTGGCATGGCGCGCCAGCTTGTCCACGCCTTTCATCTTCAGGCTGAAGGCCACGTTGTCCAGCGCGCTCAGGTGGGGGAACAGTGCAAAGCTCTGGAACATCATGGCCGTGCCCCGCTCGGCGGCGGGCAGGTCGGTGATGTTGCGGTTCTCCAGCAGGATGTCGCCGCCGGTGGCGGACTCATGCCCCGCAATCATGCGCAGCGTGGTGCTCTTGCCGCAGCCCGAGGGGCCCAGCAGGCAGCAATAACTGCCGCTGGCAATACGCAGGTTGATGTTGTCCACGGCAGGCTTGCCCTGGGCGTAGCGTTTGCTCAGTCCAACCAGCTCAATGGCCGCGGCCTGCACGGGGGGTGTGGCGTTCATGCCAAACCCTACGCAAAGCCTGTGCCAGCTTTGTACACAATGTTTTTAAGTAATTGTGTACAAAATGCACCTGCTTTGTGCAGTGCAGCACACCAAGGCCGCAAACCGGTGCGCGCGGCTTTGGTGCAGGCAGGCTGGCGCTTGCCTGGCGTTTAGGTGTCAAATTGACTGCTAGCGCTTATGGATATTGCGCTAGCAGCTATCTATTTGATAGCGATCAGCGCTTCATCTTGCAGGTGCTGAATCCAAAGATGGCATACGGCGGGCACCAGCCCATCAGGCCGGTGGCCAGGGGCACGGCGCCCAGCCAACCCCACCAGCCCACGGTGCCCGTGGCGGCCAGGCCTACGAGAACAGCGCCAGCGCCTATGCGGATGATGCGGTCAATGCCGCCAACGTTTGCTTGCATGGAATCACTCCTTGGTTGTGATGGCGTGATTGGACGCCTTCCGCGCGCCTGTGTCTGTGACTTAAGTCACCCAGGGGTATGGGGCGTGTTGGACGCTTGCCCACCCGCCACGGCCCGCAGCGCCTGGCTGTTCAGGATGTGGATATGCTCCCGCCCCAGCGTCAGCCAGCCCTCCCGCTCAAAGCGGTGCAGCAGGCGCGTCACCATCTCGCGCACGGTGCCCAGCGCATCGGCCAGGGTCTGGTGCGAGAGGTACAAGTCTTGCCCCCGCCCCAGCAGCGCCGCCGCCAGCCGCTGGTCCAGCTTCTGGAAGGCCACCGCATCCACCAGGCTGGTCAGCTCGGCCATGCGTTCGGCAAACAGGCCCAGCACCAGCTTGCGAAACGCAGGCGTGTCCAGCCATTCTTCAAACAGTGGAGGCGGAATCATCAGCAGCGTGCTGGCCTGGGTGCTCACCCCTTGTGCGCCCAGCGGCAGCCCGCGAAACAGGCTGGCACTGCTGACCAGGCACAACTCGCCGGGGCGCACCCGGTACAACTCCAGGCTGCGCCCATCCTCCGCATGGCAGGCCACCCGCACCTCCCCTGTCAGCACCAAGGGGAAGCCCTGGCACGGCGCGCCCTGCGCAAACAGCTGCGTACCGGCCGGCACCAACACCGCCTGCGTTTGCAGCGCTGCCAGCGCCGGGGCCAAAGGTTCCAGGGCGGGATACAGGGTGAGCAGGTCGGTGTGCATGGTTAGGCATCATATCGGCCTCCAGCGCTTATGGAATATGCGCGAGCAGCTACTGTTTTGATAGTGCAGCGAGGTGGCTGGCGGTGCGCTCGGTTGGCCCCATAACGGCCAGATCGGCCAGCAGCTGGGTGCGTTCTGCCCGGCGCAGCGGCCGCAAGCCAGCCGCCACCCACTGCGCACGCTCCAGGTTGATGTTGCCGCGCGCCTTCCAGCGCTGGGCTTCCAGGGCGGGGTTGTGCAGCATGGCGGCCAGCCAGACGGCCTGGGCAGCGGTGAGCTGGTCGGCGCGTTTGCCAAAGTAGGTGTGGGCCGCGGCCTGGGCGCCGCACACGGTGGCACCCCAGGGTGCGTGGCTCAGGTAGAGCTGCAGAATGCGGGCCTTGCCCAAGGTCTGCTCCATCTCCACCGCATAAAGCAGTTCGCGCAGCTTGCGCACGGGGGAGCGTACGCCGCCCGTGACCAGCAGTTTGGCCACTTGCTGTGACAGCGTGCTGGCGCCGCGCAAGGTGGCGTCTTCGGCCTGGTTGCTGCGCAGGGCTTTGCTCATCTCCACCAGGTCGTAGCCAGGGTGTTCATAAAAGCGTTGGTCTTCGGCGGCCAGCACGGCGTGGGCCAGCAGGCTGTCGTTACGCACATGGGCTCGCACCATGACGGCGGGCAGGCCGCGGCTGCACTGGCTTTGGGCTTGTGCCCAGGCTTCAGTGCCCAGGCCGCTGACGGCCATGCCGTCCAGCCGTGGCTGCACGCGGAGTTGTTTGCTGGGCAGCTCCAGCGTTGCCTTCAGCGCAAACGTGCCGTCGATCTGCGCGGTGGCGACCTCGGGGATGGCGCTGGCGAACAGGGCGTAGCCATTGGCCACCGGGGTACTGGGCACAGCAATGTGCAGCGTGATGCCGGTGGGGCGCAGCGTGCCATGCCAAGTGGCGGTGACGGCACCGCTCTGCAGCGTGCCGCGTAGCTCGGTGGCGTTGCGGCGCACGGTCATGCGCGCGTCTTGCAGGCGGATCGGTTCACCGCCCCAGCTGCTGCTGCGTAGCGTGCAGGGCTGGCAGTGCAGCTGGAGTTGCTGGCTGGCCTCGTCCCACGCCAGCCGCACTTGGCCCAGGCGTGTGGGCAGGGTGTGGCCGTGCAGCTGCCTTGCAATCCACGGGGTGCTGCCCCATTGCACCAATGCAGCCACACCCACGTCCATCTTCAGCGGGCCCACGCGCAGCGTGGTGGCCCAGTCGC
>MGPB01000033.1 GCA_001795455.1 Curvibacter sp. GWA2_63_95
GGGGCCAGGTTACGGAGCAGATAGTGATTTTCACCTTAACTACTGGAGAATGAACATGCTGACCGTTGAACAAGTAATCGCTTCCCACAAAGCCAACATCGAAACCCTGTTTGGCCTGACCAACAAGGCCTTCGAAGGCGTGGAAAAAATCGTTGAACTGAACCTGACTGCTTCCAAGGCTGCCCTGTCCGAAGTCGCTGGCCACACCCAGTCCATCCTGAGCGTGAAAGACGCCCAAGAGCTGCTGGCCCTGCAATCCAGCCTGCTGCAGCCCTTGGCTGAAAAGACGGCTGCTTACAGCCGCCACCTGTACGACATCGCTTCCGGCGCCAGCGCCGAGCTGACCAAGACAGTCGAAGGCCAGGCTGCCGAAGCCCAGAAGAAGTTTGCCGGCCTGGTCGACAGCGCTGCCAAGAACGCACCTGCCGGCTCCGAAGCCGCTGTGGCGATTCTGAAGAGCTCGGTGGCTGCTGCCAACAACGCCCTGGAATCCGTGCAAAAAGCTGTGAAGCAAGCGACTGATGTGGCCGAAGCCAACTTCAACGCTGTGGCCGCTACCGCGACCAACGCCACCAAGGCCGCCGCCAAAAAGCGTTAATTCAGGCCAGGGCTCGAAGTTTTTTCAACAATTTGAGCCTTTTCCCTAGCTACCAAGGGAAAACCCTGAGATAATTCAATCATCGGAAACAAAGTTTGTTTCCACCGGTTGTCTCCTCGGGTCCTTTCGAAACCTTCAGGTTCAGGGATCCCTTCAAGGCCTCGTTGCAAAACGGGGCCTTTTTTTTGGCCCCGCCAGTCCCCCCCCCCTTCGCTCAACGCATGCGGGCGGCCAATGCCGCCTTGAGTTCGGGAATCGCGCGCAGCATGGCTTGGCGGCCAGCGTCGATCGAGCGCTTGCGGGCACTGAAATCGGAACTGGCAATACCCTGCAGGGCGGGACGTACCACCACGTCGGCATCGCGCAGTTCAAAGGTGTTGATGCTCTTGCCCATGATGGAGAAGGTCTGCAGCAGAATTTCCAGCGTTCCCCCCGTCAAGCTACCTTCGGGTGGGCTGGAAATGTCCACCGCAATCACAAAATCTGCCCCCATCTTGCGCGCAGCCCCCACGGGAACGGGCGACACCAGTCCGCCATCCACATATTCACGCCCCGAAATCTTGACGGGCTGAAACACTGCTGGCACAGCACTGGAAGCCCGAACCGCTGTGCCAGTGTCGCCGCGCTGGAAGATAACGTCCTTGCCGGTATTCAGGTCCGTCGCAATGATGCCCAGAGGCAGAGGCATGTCTTCGATCCGGCGCGAGCCCACCTGGGTATTCACGTAGCGCGCAAGTGCCTCCCCCCGCAGCATGCCCCGACTGAAGATCGGCAGGGTCCAGTCCGCAATGGCGGCCTCCTCCATTGTTTCCGCTACACGCTGCAGTTGCGCCCCAGTCTTGCCACTGGCATAAATGGCCGCAACCAAACTACCTGCAGAGGTGCCTGTCACCAGGGTTGGGCGGATGCCGTTCTCTTCAAGCACCTGAATCACGCCGACATGCGCAAAACCGCGCGCAGCCCCTCCACCCAGTGCCAGCCCTATCTTTGGCGGAGGCTTCACCACCAAGACGGGGGGTACAGGCACAGACGGAACGACATCAACCACGGGAGCCTCTGTTACCGGCACCGATGCGCAGCCCACCAAAACCCAGACGCTCCCCGAGACGACAGACGTCATCCATCCTCTTTTTATCCACTCCGTGATCAGCATCAATCTACCTTTATTACGAATGATTCGTGTTTGCTCTATGATGCGACTGGTTCTCACAACATCCAAGCGACACACCATGAAAATTTCTCGCATTACCTTGGCCGCACTGATGGCCGTTTACGCAACGGGCGCCATGGCGCAAGAGCAAACGCTGAACATTTATTCAGCACGCCATTACCCCACAGATGAAGCCCTGTATACCAACTTCACCAAGGCCACAGGCATCAAACTCAACCGTGTGGACGCCGATGATGCCGGTATTTTGGCGCGCTTGAAGGCCGAAGGTACTGCATCTCCGGCTGACATTATCTTGCTGGTGGATGCGAGCCGCCTGTGGCGCGGTGAAGTGGATGGTCTGTTCCAGCCGATCAAATCCAAGCTGCTCGAAGACGCAATTCCTGCACAGCTGCGCGGAAAAACCGCCGCCGACGGTGGCACGCCCTGGTATGGCTTCTCCACCCGCGCACGCGTGATTGTGTACGACAAGGTCAAGGTCAAAAAAGAAGACGTGGACACCTACGAAGAGTTGGGTGACGCCAAGAACAAAGGCAAGCTGTGCATCCGCTCCGGTTCACATCCATACAACCTGTCACTGTTTGGCTCCGTGACCGAGCATTTGGGCGACGCCGCCGCCGAACAATGGCTCAAGGGCATGGTCGACAACATGGCACGTGCGCCCAAAGGTGGCGACACGGACCAAATCAAGGCGGTGGCCAGCGGAGAGTGCGGTATTGCCGTGACCAACTCTTACTACCTGGCGCGCTTGATGCGCTCTGAGGCTCCCGCCGACAAGGCGGTTGTAGAGCGTGTCGGCGTCGTATTCCCCAATCAAGCGTCCTGGGGCACCCACATGAACATTGCAGGCGGCGCAGTCGCCAAGAATTCCAAGAACGTGGCCAATGCGGTCAAGTTTCTGGAGTACCTGGCCAGCCCCTCTGCCCAAGAGCACTTTGCCAATGGCAACAATGAATGGCCCACGGCAAAAGGCGTGAAGTCCAATAACCCCGCACTGCAGGCAATGGGCGGTGGTTCATTCAAGAGCGAAACCATTCCCATCAGTGTGGTGGGGATGAACCAAGTCAAGGTTCAGCAGATGCTGGACCGCGTCGGCTTCAAGTAAGCTTGGGTTTGGTTGCACCTTGTCCCAATGGCAGGGTGCAACCACAACACACTTGCCTAGAGGAGGTTCGCCATGAAAGTCGTTTGGTTCATTGCTTTGGTGGCCGTAGTCATTGCCGCGCTGCTCTTTCTGGCAGGCCAGTTGGGCTGGCTCAAAGGGACACAGCCCTCCGATTTGGGAGTCAAAGACGGTCGACTGAAACCACCGGCCCACACACCCAACAGTGTGAGCAGCCAGGCCGACCTTTACCCAAATCATCCACAAGCCCAGTACGCAGCAATTGCGCCCCTGGATTACCAGGGTGATGCCAAAGCGGCCATGGCCAAACTGGTGGGCGTGCTGCAAGCTCAGTCAGGTACAGTGATCGTGTCGCAAACCGATGACTATTTGTATGCCCAAAGTACGACCCAGCTGCTGCGCTTTACCGACGATGTCGAGTTTTGGTTGGATGCCGCGCAACAGAAAATTCAGGTGCGCTCTGCGAGCCGCATCGGGCGCAAAGACTTTGGTGTAAACCGCCAGCGTATAGAGGCGATCCGAGCCCAACTCAACACCAACTGAAATGGCTAACGGCAAAATAAAAAGGGGCGCTTCAAGCGCCCCTTTTTATTTTGCCTGTCGCAAAGTTCTCAGCCCGCCGTAGCCTCTTCTGGCTTTGACTTGCCTTCCTTCTTGGGAAGCGGCTGTATATCCAGAATCACTTCCGTCTTGTCCGCCACAGCATCATCCAAGTCCACGGTGAGTCGACCACCATCGACCAGACGACCGAAGAGCAACTCATCTGCCAAGGCACGGCGAATCGTGTCCTGAATCAGACGCTGCATCGGACGTGCGCCCATCAATGGATCGAAGCCCTTCTTGGCCAAGTGCTTGCGCAGCTTGTCGGTGAAGGTGACATCCACCTTCTTCTCGGCCAGCTGGGTTTCCAGTTGCAACAAGAACTTGTCCACCACGCGCAGGATCACGACCTCGTCCAAGGCCTTGAAGCCCACAATGGCGTCCAGACGGTTACGGAACTCCGGCGTGAACAGTCGCTTGATGTCCACCATCTCGTCACCCGCTTCTCGGGGGTTGGTGAAACCAATGGTCGCCTTGTTCATGGTCTCGGCGCCCGCATTGGTCGTCATGATGATGATGATGTTGCGGAAGTCCGCCTTGCGGCCATTGTTGTCGGTCAATGAGCCATGGTCCATGACCTGCAACAGCACATTGAAGATGTCCGGATGGGCCTTTTCAATCTCATCCAGCAGCAACACGGCATGTGGCTTCTTGGTCACAGCCTCCGTCAACAAACCGCCCTGGTCAAAGCCCACATAACCGGGAGGCGCGCCAATCAGACGGCTCACCGCATGGCGCTCCATGTACTCGCTCATGTCAAAGCGAATCAGGTCAATACCCATGATGTAGGCCAACTGTTTGGCAGCCTCGGTCTTGCCCACCCCCGTGGGGCCGCTGAACAGGAAGGAGCCAATAGGCTTGTCACCCTTGCCCAGACCCGAGCGCGCCATCTTGACCGCAGAGGCCAGAATATCCAACGCCTTGTCCTGACCAAACACCACGCTCTTCAAGTCACGCTCCAGCGTCTTGAGCTTGCTGCGGTCATCGTTGGACACATTGGCGGGAGGAATGCGTGCGATCTTCGCCACAATCTCCTCCACCTCGGTCTTGCTGATGGTTTTCTTGCGTTTGCTGGGGGCAAGGATTCGCTGGGCAGCGCCCGCCTCGTCAATCACGTCAATCGCCTTGTCCGGCAAGTGGCGGTCGTTGATGTATTTCGCGCTCAGTTCCGCCGCAGCCTGCAATGCAGCCAGGGCGTACTTGACATTGTGGTGTTCTTCAAAACGCGACTTCAACCCTTTGAGAATTTCCACGGTCTGGTCAATGGTGGGCTCCACCACATCCACCTTCTGGAAACGGCGGGACAGTGCAGCATCCTTCTCGAAGATACCGCGGTACTCCGTGAATGTCGTTGCACCAATGCACTTGAGTTGGCCCGAGCTCAGGCTCGGCTTGAGCAGGTTGGAGGCGTCCAGCGTACCGCCCGATGCGGCACCGGCACCGATGAGTGTGTGAATTTCGTCAATGAACAACACTGCATTGGGTTTGTCCTTCAGTGCCTTCAAGACGCCCTTGAGTCGTTGCTCAAAATCACCGCGGTACTTGGTGCCTGCCAGCAAGGCGCCCATGTCCAACGAGTAGACAACGGAATCAGCCAGAATTTCCGGCACGTCGTTCTGGGAGATGCGCCACGCCAAGCCCTCGGCAATGGCCGTTTTGCCCACGCCGGCTTCGCCCACCAGCAAGGGGTTGTTCTTGCGACGGCGGCACAGGATCTGGATCACCCGCTCGACCTCGTACTCACGGCCAATCAGCGGATCGATCTTGCCTTCCTTGGCAAGCTGGTTCAGGTTCTGGGTGTACTGCTCCAGCGGGGAGGCTTTCTCGTTCTTTTCAGAACCACCCTCTTCTGCTTCCGCAGGGTTCTCGCTGGACTTGGCGGCTTCTGGCGGGTCACTCTTCTTGATGCCATGGGCAATGAAGTTGACCACATCCAGGCGTGTCACGCCCTGCTGGTGCAGGTAGTAGACCGCATGCGAATCCTTCTCGCCGAAGATGGCCACCAGCACATTGGCGCCCGTGACCTCTTTCTTGCCACTGCCAGTGCTCTGCACATGCATGATGGCACGCTGAATCACGCGCTGAAAGCCCAAGGTCGGCTGGGTATCAACTTCATCGCTGCCCGCCACCTGGGGCGTGTTGTCCTTGATGAAGTTGCTCAGGGATTTGCGCAAATCATCGATGTTGGCTGCGCAGGCCCGCAGCACTTCGGCAGCGCTGGGGTTGTCAAGCAGGGCCAACAGCAAGTGCTCTACGGTAATGAACTCATGTCGCTGCTGCCGCGCTTCGACAAACGCCATATGCAGGCTGACTTCCAATTCTTGGGCAATCATATGAATTCCTTTTTGCCTTGCTGTGTTGAATAACTGTAATGCGTTTTACGTCGCCCGAAGCGCTCACGCCGCAAATACCCTACAAATCCACCGGTTCGCTCACGCACTGCAGAGGATGGCCGGCCTTGTGTGCCGCTTCCATCACCTGATCCACCTTGGTTGCCGCAATGTCTTTGGAATAGACACCACAGACCCCCCGTCCATCCAAGTGGATCTTGAGCATGATTTGTGTCGCGGCCTCCAGATCCTTGCCAAAAAACTCCTGAATCACCACCACCACGAACTCCATGGGGGTGTAATCGTCATTGAGCATCACCACCTGGTACATGGAGGGTGGTTGCACCTTCTGCGTCAGTCGTTCCATCACGACGGAGCCATCTCCCTCCCCAGTGGAGGGCGGCGAAATCGTGGGTTGGGTTGGTTTGTTGGTAGCCATGCGTTGGATTTTATCGGGCGCTTGCTTGCGTGCACGCTGGCGATGTTGTCTGGAGTTGGTGGCAAACGCAGGGGTTTCAAGCCCGACCAAGAAAAAACCGCTGCAAGGCCATGCCCCACAGCGGTTTGAACGATTGGAGTGGCACAGCAGACAGTGCCGCACCACAAAACTCACATATTGTCGATCATGACTTGGCCAAAGCCGGAGCAGCTGACCTGCTTGGCGCCATCCATCAGGCGGGCAAAGTCGTAGGTCACTTTCTTGCTGGCAATCGACTTTTCAATCGAACGGATGATCAGGTCCGCTGCCTCTTTCCAGCCCATGTGGCGCAGCATCATTTCAGCCGACAGAATCTCGGACCCAGGGTTCACATAGTCCTTACCCGCATACTTGGGGGCGGTGCCATGGGTCGCTTCAAACATGGCCACGGTGTCGGACAAATTGGCACCAGGGGCAATGCCAATGCCACCGACTTGGGCAGCCAATGCGTCAGAGATGTAATCCCCATTGAGGTTGAGAGTCGCCACGACGCTGTACTCCACCGGGCGCAACAGAATTTGCTGCAAAAAGGCATCCGCAATACTGTCTTTGATGATGATGTCCTTGCCGGTCTTGGGGTTCTTGAACCTGCACCATGGGCCACCATCAATCAATTCGGCACCAAATTCTTTTTGCGCCAACGCATAGGCCCAGTCCCGGAAACCACCCTCGGTGAATTTCATGATGTTGCCCTTGTGCACGATCGTCACATTGGGCTTGTCGTTGTCGATGGCGTATTGGATGGCCTTGCGCACCAAGCGTTCGGTTCCCTCGCGCGATACCGGTTTGATACCGATTCCGGAAGTATTGGGGAAGCGGATCTTCTTGACACCGAATTCGTCTTGCAAAAACTTGATCAGCTTCTTGGCCTTGTCCGACTCAGCTTCAAACTCGATACCCGCATAAATGTCTTCCGAGTTTTCGCGGAAGATAACCATATTGGTCTTCTCGGGCTCCTTCAGCGGACTGGGCACACCCTTGAAATACTGGATGGGACGCAGACACACATACAGATCGAGCTCCTGGCGCAGCGCGACGTTCAACGAGCGAATACCACCGCCCACCGGAGTTGTGAGCGGCCCTTTGATGGACACCACGTACTCACGCACCACATCCAGAGTCTCTTGGGGCAACCAAACATCGGGGCCATAAATTCTGGTGGATTTCTCACCGGCATACACTTCCATCCACTGAATCTTGCGCTGGCCACCATAGGCTTTTGCGACCGCCGCATCAACGACCTTGAGCATTACCGGTGTGATGTCGAGTCCGGTGCCGTCACCTTCGATATAGGGAATGATGGGTTGATCCGGCACATTCAATGTCATGTCGGCATTGACGGTGATTTTTTTGCCTTGCTCAGGCACCTTGATGTGCTGGTACATAGAAACAGGACTCCGTGTTCAGTACGGTAACAATGTGATGCCTGAGCCCGCATGACAACGCGCAGCACCCAGACTGGAACCATGGAATTTTAGTTGTAAATGCCTGGCCATATGCCTCTGCGCATGGCGCACAATTCAAATCGTATTCGCCCACCCACTCGAACACTGACACCACATGAAATCTCTCGGCCACTACCTCCTCACACTGTGTATGGCAACAGCCGGGGCCGTACTCGCGCAAGAGGCTCCCCAAATGGATTTGCCCCGCGTTCAGCTCACAGCCGGGATGCATCGCATCGACGCACAAGTGGCACAAACGCCCGACCAGCGCAGCATCGGCCTGATGTTCCGCAAAGATATGCCACACCACGAGGGCATGTTGTTTGTCTTTGAACGCCCATCTGGCTTGTGCTTCTGGATGAAGAACACGTTGTTGCCCCTGACTGCCGCCTTTGTTGCTGACGACGGCACCATCGTCAACCTGGCAGACATGAAGCCACAAACGACCGATACCCATTGCGCCAGCAAACCGGTGCGCTACGTGCTGGAAATGAACCAGGGTTGGTTTGCAAAACGTGGTTTCAAGGCGGGAAGCAAGCTGGGTGGCGCACCATTTGACAAGCGCAACTGAGTAACAGGCGCGCTCCGCCCCCATAGTGCAAAGCCCCAGCAGACGCGCGTCTGCTGGGGCTTTGCACTATTTGGTGGCAGGCCTTGGGAGGCCCGCACACGGCATCAGGCCTTGACCGATTTCAAAGCAGCATTCAGTGTCTGGCTGGGGCGCATCACGGCATCCAGCTTGCTGGTGTCTGGCAGGTAGTAGCCGCCGATGTCCGCCGACTTCCCCTGCACCGCAGCCAACTCCGCCACAATGGTTTGCTCGTTGTCTGCCAGTTGCTTGGCCAGAGGAGCAAACAGCTTCGCCAGCGCAGGATCTTCGGTCTGCGCCACCAGTTCCTGCGCCCAATACAGGGCCAGGTAGAACTGGCTACCACGGTTATCAAGCTGGCCGGTCTTGGGCGAAGGATTCTTGTTGTTGTCCAACAGTTTGCCTGTCGCAGCGTCCAAGGTCTTTGCCAGCACTTTGGCTTTGGCATTGCCAGTCTTCAGCCCCAGGTCTTCCAGCGACACGGCCAGGGCCAGGAATTCACCCAGTGAATCCCAGCGCAAGTGGTTTTCTTCCACCAACTGCTGCACATGCTTGGGCGCAGAGCCGCCGGCGCCGGTTTCGTACATGCCACCACCGGCCATCAGCGGCACGATGGACAGCATCTTGGCCGAAGTGCCAAGTTCCATGATGGGGAACAGGTCGGTCAGGTAGTCGCGCAGGATGTTGCCGGTGGCACTGATGGTGTCCTGGCCGCGGATCACACGCTCCAATGTGTAACGCATCGCACGCACCTGGCTCATGATCTGGATGTCCAGCCCCACGGTGTTGTGCTCGTGCAGGTACATCTTCACCTTGGTGATCAGTTGCGCCTCGTGCGGGCGGTACGAATCCAGCCAGAACACCACTGGCATACCGGAGTTGCGCGCACGGTTGACGGCCAACTTGACCCAGTCGCGGATCGCAGCGTCCTTAACCTGGCACATGCGCCAGATATCGCCCGCTTCCACGTTCTGGCTCAGCAGCACTTCACCCGTAGCCAAGTCGGTGATGTTGGCCACGCCATCTTCCGAAATTTCGAAAGTCTTGTCGTGCGAGCCGTACTCCTCGGCCTGCTGGGCCATCAGACCCACATTGGGCACAGTGCCCATGGTCTTGGGATCAAAGTTGCCATGCCATTTGCAGAAGTTGATGATCTCCTGGTAAATGCGGGCAAAGGTCGACTCAGGCATCACCGCCTTCACGTCCTTGAGGCGGCCGTTGGCGTCCCACATCTTGCCGCCGTTACGGATCATGGCGGGCATGGACGCGTCCACGATGATGTCGTTGGGCGAGTGGAAGTTGGTGATGCCCTTGGCCGAATCCACCATGGCCAGCTCGGGGCGGTGCTCGTGGCAAGCGTGCAGGTCGCGCTTGATCTCGTCCTGTTTGCTTTGCGGCAGGGTAGCAATCTTGCCGTACAAGTCGGCCATACCGTTGTTGACGTTGACGCCCAGCTCCTTGAACAAGGCCCCGTGTTTTTCAAACGCTTCCTTGTAAAAGATCTTGACGCAATGGCCAAACACGATGGGGTGAGACACCTTCATCATGGTCGCCTTGACGTGCAGTGAGAACATCACGCCGGTCTTGCGTGCGTCTTCGATTTCCTTCTCGTAAAACTCCAGCAAGGCCTTCTTGCTCATGAACATGCTGTCAATGATTTCCCGGTCCAGCAGCGACACCTTGGGCTTGAGCACGATGGTCTGGCCACTCTTGGTAATCAGCTCCATCTTCACTTCACGGGCACGGTCCAGAGTGATGGATTTTTCACCGTGGTAGAAATCGCCGGCATGCATGTGCGACACGTGCGAACGCGAAGCTTGGCTCCACTCGGCCATGCTGTGAGGATTCTTGCGGGCGTACTCCTTCACGGCCTTGGGCGCACGGCGGTCCGAGTTGCCTTCGCGCAGCACGGGATTCACAGCCGAGCCGATGCAGCGGGCATAACGGGCGCGAATGCTTTTTTCTTCGTCGGTTTGAGGGGCTTCGGGGTAGTCAGGGATGGCGTAGCCCTTGGACTGCAGCTCCTTGATACAAGCCTGCAGCTGGCCCACCGAGGCGCTGATATTGGGCAATTTGATGATGTTGGCATCCGGCTGCAGCGTCTTTTTGCCCAGCTCGGCCAAGGTGTTGGTCAGTCTTTGGGCTTCGGGCAAACATTCTGGGAACTCCCCCAGCACCCGGGCAGCCACCGAGATATCGCTTTCGGTCACATTGATGCCCGCAGGCGCCGCAAAGGTGCGAATGATGGGCAAAAACGACGCCGTGGCCAGGCGAGGCGCCTCATCGGTCAGGGTGTAGATGATGGTGGGTTGCTGGGTACTCATCTCTTGTCTCCAAAAAATAGAAAGGTGTGGCGCCGTGGGTCTGCACTCCCCACCGACTTTATTCACCGGATAGTGCGTGATTGTGCTTTCAGTGGTCTGACCCAAACCCTGTTTTTTGCAATGCATTCTCACGATACGAAATTTAACTTCATTCTGGCGAAAAAAATTTCGAGATGAAAGTATGACCCCAACGTAAAAAAGGCCAACAGGTCACCCTGTTGGCCTTTCGGCTAAGACAAAACGCGCTTCAGGCGAAGTTCTGTGTCGCAAATTCCCAGTTCACCAACTTGTCGAGAAAGGTTTCGACAAACTTGGGGCGCATATTGCGGTAATCGATGTAGTACGCGTGTTCCCACACGTCCACGGTCAAGAGTGCTGTGTCAGCGGTAGTCAGGGGCGTGCCGGCCGCGCCAGTGTTCACGATGTCTACTGAGCCATCAGGCTTCTTTACCAGCCAGGTCCAGCCGGAACCAAAGTTGCCAACGGCCGACTTCACAAACGCTTCCTTGAAGGCCGCATAGCTGCCCCACTTGGCATTGATGGCAGTTGCCAACGCACCGGTAGGTTCGCCGCCACCGTTGGGCTTCATGCAGTTCCAGAAAAAGGTGTGGTTCCAGATTTGGGCGGAGTTGTTGTAGATGCCGCCGCTGGACTTCTTGATGATTTCTTCGAGCGTCATGCTCTCGAACTCGGTGCCCTTTTGCAGGTTGTTCAGGTTCACCACGTAGGCATTGTGGTGCTTGCCATGGTGGAACTCCAAGGTTTCTTTGGAGTAGGCGGGAGCCAAAGCGTCGATCGCGTAGGGCAAGGCGGGCAAGGTATGTTCCATGGAGTCCTCTGAGTTGGTTAGCAAGAAAACGGAATTGTAGAAACTAATTGGAAACCTGTTGGGTGACAACAAGATCAACCGCACCGTCGGCAAGGGTGGCCCGCACGGACGCACCTGCCTGAAGTTGGGCGGCGCGGGTCACCGCATGCCCGGATGCGTCGCTGAGCCAGGCATAACCCCGGCGCAAAACCAGGCTGGGGTCCAGTAGCTCCAAGCGCAAGCCCGCGCTTGCGGTGCGCTGCTGCTGGGCCTGGTGTGCCCGTGCTAAGCTGGGCAACAGGCCTTGTTGCATGTGCTGCCAGGCAGAGCGCCGCCACTGCACATCGGAGGCCATGGCGTGCAGCATGCGCTGGCGCAGATACACCAAACCGGCACTGCGCTGAGCCACGATGGACGAAGGCCGCCCCAGGCGCGCCGCAACACCATCCAGACGCTGCGCCTGCCGGTCCACCACACGCATCAGGGCCGCTTGCAGGCGGTCTTGCTGGCCGTCCACCAAGTCCTGTAACTGCTGCGTGGCCGGGCTCACCATTTCGGCCGCCGCCGTGGGCGTGGGAGCCCGCACGTCAGCCACAAAATCAGCAATCGTGAAGTCGGTTTCGTGCCCCACGCCGCTGACCACTGGCACTGGGCTGGCGGCAATAGTACGGGCCAGGGTCGCGTCGTTGAAAGCCCACAAATCCTCCATGGAGCCGCCACCTCGCACCAACAAAATGGCATCCACCCCCTGCGACTGCGCATCGCGGTAGCGGTACAGCGACGCCAGGGCCTGCACCAGCGCGGGGGCCGCGCCCTCACCCTGCACCAAGGCTGGCGCCAGCACCACCTGCACGTGGGGCGCACGTCGGCGCAGGGCGGTCACCACATCGTGCAGGGCCGCAGCCCCCAGCGACGTCACCAGGCCAATCGTGCGTGGCACTGCTGGCAAGGGGCGCTTGCGTGCGGCGTCAAACAAACCCTCGGCCTCCAGCTCCGCCTTGAGGCGCATGAACTGCTCAAACAGATTGCCCTGACCCTGGCGCGTCATGCTTTCCACAATCAGCTGCAAATCGCCGCGCGGGCCGTAGATGTCCAACCGTCCGGTCAGCTCCACCAATTCACCTTCGCGTGGTGCAAAGTCCAGCTGTGACGCTGCTCGCTTGAACATGGCGCAACGCAGCTGGGCTTGTGCATCTTTCAGGGTGAAGTAGCAGTGGCCACTACTGGCCCGCATGAAGCTGGCCAGTTCCCCGGTGACGCGTACCGGATTGAAGCGCGCATCCAGGGTGTCAGCCAGCGCGCGGCACAAGGCCGACACCGGCCACACCCGCCGCACGGGGGGCGCAGACTCAAACGCTGCCATACACACGCCACCGGCACACGCCAACGCATGGGCGTGCGTAGCAAGTCATTGAATTGATTGGATTTTTCACTGCTGTATTTGTCATCAAACTGTTGGCACCCGCATGCAGACGGGCCCGAGAGGTATCCCAAGTGCAGTTGCCCACACACTTATCCACACATTTTGTGAAAAATGGGCGCACTGGGGTACGCCATAATCAGCCAGCTTTTACTCTGCGTGGGGTTTCACTCTTGTTTTCCATCATACAAGCCGCAGGCTGGCCGATCTGGCCCTTGATTGCCTGCTCCATCCTGGCCCTGGCCATCGTGATTGAGCGATTTCTCAGCCTCAAAGTGGCCAAGGTGGCCCCCCCCCGCTTGCTGGAAGAAGTGCTCAGCGTCACCCGCACCAGCGTCCCGGCTCCCGACGTTGTCACCCAGCTCGAAAAGAATTCGGCCCTGGGCGAAGTGCTGGCCAGCGGTTTGCGCGCTGTCAACGCCGACCCGCAGATTTCCGAAGACGATGTACGCGCCACCATGGAAGGCGCAGGCCGCCGGGTCTCGCAGCGCCTCGAACAATACCTGAGCGCCCTGGGCACCATCGCCTCAGCCGCCCCCCTCATGGGCTTGTTCGGCACCGTGGTGGGCATGATCGAGATCTTCGGCTCGCAGGCGCCCGGCGGCAGCACAGGCGGCAACCCGGCCCAGCTGGCACACGGCATTTCGATTGCGCTTTACAACACGGCCTTCGGCCTGATTGTGGCCATCCCTTCGCTGATTTTTTGGCGCTACTTCCGAGCCCGCGTCGATGGCTACCTCTTGACCTTGGAGCTGGCTGCCGATCACTTGAGCCGCCACCTCAAGGCCATGCGCAAGTAAGCCGGGCATGCCCGCAGGAGCCGCCAACCCATGAACTTCCGTCCCCGTCGTCACGAAGAGCCCGAAATCAATCTGATCCCGTTTATCGACGTGCTCTTGGTCGTGCTCATCTTCCTGATGCTGTCCACCACCTACAGCAAGTTCACCGAGCTGCAGCTCAAGCTGCCCGTAGCCGACACCGATGCCCAGCGCGACTACCCCAAGGAACTCATCGTGGCAGTAAGTGCCGATGGCAGCTACAGCATCAACCGAAACGCCATCGCGGGCCGCAACCTGGACAGCCTGGCCATCGCCCTGACCGACAATGCAAAAGCAGGCAAAGACACCGTGGTCATCATCAGCGCCGACGCCAGTGCCAAGCACCAAGCCGTGGTGACCGTGATGGAGGCCGCCCGCCGTGCCGGGCTGAACCAGATCACCTTCGCCACCCAATCTTCCGCCCAGGCGGGCGGTCAGTAAGCCATGCACCCCGGCCTGCAACAGGCCTTGCTGCGGGCCTGGACAGGCCGCGGTGCGCTGGCCTGGGCTCTGCAGCCCATGGCGTTTCTTTATGGCACCCTGATTGCCTTGCGACGCTGGCTGTACCGCCAACAGTGGCTGGCCACCCAGCGCCTGCCTGTGCCCGTGGTAGTGGTGGGCAATGTGGTGGCAGGTGGGGCCGGCAAGACCCCCACGGTCATTGGCGTGGTGGCACATTTGCAGGCGCAGGGTTGGCGGGTGGGCATTGTTTCGCGTGGCTATGGCCGCCAGGGTGATGCCATTCTGGCGGTGCACGATGGCGCCACGCCGGCCGAGGTGGGTGATGAACCCTTGCTGCTGCAGCGCAAGACCGGGGCTCCGGTGTACGTGGGCCGCCAGCGCGCGGCTACCGCACGGGCCCTGCTGCAAGACCATCCTCACACCCAGATCATCGTTTGCGACGACGGCATGCAGCACTACGCGCTGTACCGCGACGTGGAGGTCTGCGTCTTCGACAGCCGCGGCACGGGCAATGGCTGGCTGTTGCCGGCCGGCCCGCTGCGCGAGCCTTGGCCGCTGCGCGCGTTGCCCGCAGTAGGCCAGCGCAGCGGACATTTGCTGGTGCTGAAAACCGGCCCTAGTGCCCTGACGGGTTATGCGGCACAGCGCCAGCTGGCCGATCACACCGTGGGTGCCGAGGGAGATATCCAACCGTTGACCGCGCTGCGTGCACCAGGGGCCGGCCCTGTGCGTGCAGTGGCGGGCATCGCCCAACCCGAGGCGTTTTTTGCGCTGCTACGCGCGCGCGGAGTGACGTTGGAAAGTACCATGGCGCTGCCAGATCACTATGATTTTGATAGCTGGTCGCGTAATATCCACGAGGGCTACACCCTTATTTGTACCGAAAAAGACGCATCCAAGCTGTGGCAGCATGTGCCCCTGGCCCGTGCTGTCCCGCTGGTGCAAACCGCACCGCCCGAGTTCTATGCCGCGCTGGACCGCTGCCTGCAACCCCTTCGCCCTGCCCCGCTATCATCCTGACATGGACACCAGACTTCTCGAATTGCTCGTTTGCCCCGTCACCAAGGGCCCCCTGGAATACAACCGCGACCAGCAGGAACTCATCTCCCGCAGCGCGCGCCTGGCCTACCCGGTGCGCGATGGCATTCCCATCCTGCTGGAAAACGAGGCACGTGTTCTGAGTGACGCGGAGCTCGGCCTGTGAGCTTCACGGTTCTGATTCCGGCCCGCCTGGCCTCCACCCGTCTGCCCAACAAGCCTCTGGCAGACCTGGGGGGCATTCCGATGGTGGTGCGGGTAGCCCAACGGGTCAGTGAAGGCGTCCCCCAGGCCAACCGCGTGGTAGTGGCCGCCGACAGCGACTCCATCGTGCAGGCCTGCGCCGCCCATGGTGTGCAAGCCATCCTGACACGCCAGGACCACCCCTCCGGTAGCGACCGCCTGGCCGAAGCCTGCGACATTCTGGGCCTGGCCGACGAGGACATCGTGGTCAACGTGCAGGGGGATGAACCCCTGATGAGCCCCGACCTGGTGCAGGCAGTGGCAGCCCTGCTGCAAACGACCCCGCAGGCCAGCATGGCCACGGCCGCCCACGCCATCACCGAGGTGGCCGACTTTGCCAACCCCAATGTGGTGAAAGTGGTGCATGACGCAGCCCACCTTGCCCTGTACTTCAGCCGTGCGCCCATCAGTTGGTGGCGCGATGGTTTTGCCAATGGCATCGGCAGCCTGCCCTCGCCGGCGCCCTTGCGCCATATTGGCATCTACGCGTACCGCGTGGGTTTTCTGCGCGAGTTTCCGCGCTTGCCCCAGGCCCCCATTGAGGTGGTGGAAGCGCTGGAGCAACTGCGCGCGCTGTGGCATGGCCACCGCATCGTGGTGCATGTCAGCGAGCACGCTCCAGGCCCTGGCGTAGACACCCCCGAAGACCTGGCACGCGTACGTGCCATCCTCGCAGGGTTGGCTCCCAAGCTGTAAGTTAAGCACGGGACAGCCCGTGCTATTCTCCAGCGCTACACGCGCACAAAAAAAATGCACCAGCAAGGTGCCGAACAAGCGCCAAAGTTTTGTTTTACCCGAGGTTATCCATGAGACTGATTCTGTTGGGCGCACCTGGCGCTGGCAAAGGCACGCAAGCCACCTTCATTTGTCAAAAGTACGGAATTCCGCAAATCTCCACTGGCGACATGCTGCGTGCCGCCGTCAAGGCCGGCACCCCACTGGGCCTGCAGGCCGATGCCGTCATGAAATCCGGTGGCCTGGTCAGTGACGACCTGATCATCAACCTGGTCAAGGAACGTATCGCCCAGCCCGATTGCGCCAAGGGCTTTTTGTTCGATGGTTTCCCCCGCACCATCCCCCAGGCCGACGCCATGAAGGCCGCCGGTGTGGCGCTGGACTACGTGGTCGAAATCGATGTGCCCTTCGACGCCATCATTGAGCGAATGAGCGGCCGCCGCTCTCACCCTGCCTCGGGCCGCACCTACCACGTCAAGTTCAACCCGCCCAAGGCAGAAGGCAAGGACGACGTGACCGGCGAACCGCTGATTCAGCGTGACGACGACAAAGAAGAAACCGTCAAGAAACGCCTGGACGTCTACAGCGCCCAGACCCGCCCGCTGGTGGCGTACTACTCCGGCTGGGCCCAAAAAGATCCCACTGCCGCCCCCCAATACCGCGCCATCAGCGGCATGGGCGATGTAGATGCCATTACCCAACGGGTGATGGAAGCACTGTCTGCGTAAGCGACCTGCCTCCCCCCCAAAAAAAGCCGCGTCAGCGGCTTTTTTTACGCCATCAACTGCAACGTCAACGCAATCCGTGCCTTGACCGGAGACAGGCCCCGGGAATGCGGCAGAGCGGCAGTCGCCTCGCCCTGCACCACCTGGCCACGCGCGCAGCGGCTAGCGCGTACCACCTGCACACCCTGCGCCTGTACTTCCAGCAAAGCGGCCTCCAGGTCCACATGCAGCGTGCCATTGCCGGTTCCGGCCACCACCAGGCCGCGCAATGGTGCAACGGTGTCGTCCGGCCGGGCCAGGCTGCGCACCATGGCCCCCGACGCCCCCACGTAATTCATCACAATCTCCACCCGCGGCCAAGCCACCTTGGCCCAGGCCTGCAAGTCCACCGCATGCGACGGGGTTGTGGAGGCTGACACGCCAAACCAACGCACCCGCCCCTCCTCCACCACAGCCAGCGGCCCGGCATCCCCCGAGTCAAACGCGTCCACGCGGTAGGTATGGCTCTTCTGCACCAAGCGGGCGCTGTGCACAGCGCCCGCGCACACGACCAGCACCCCCCGCGCCGTGCCATCCAGCGCCACAGCCACTGCGTCCAGCACGTTTTGCGGACCATCAGGCGTCAGCGCTGACGCCGGGCGCATGGCACAGGTCAGCACCAAAGGCTTGGCCTGCAATAGCGCTGGCGGCAGCACTTGCTCCAGGAAGAAAGCGGTTTCTTCCAGCGTGTCAGTGCCATGGGTGATCAGCACGGCATCCACCTCGGCGTCCTGCAGGTGCTGGGCGCAACGCTGCGCCAACACCGCCCACACGGCAAAGCCCATGTCCTTGCTGTCCACCTGCGCCACCTGCTCGGCCACCAGCGTGCGGCCCTGCAGCGCAGCTTGCAGCGGGGCAATATCCTGCAGCAATGACTGCACGCCCACCTGCCCGGCCTTGTAGCCCACATTGTCCGATCCCCGTTCCGATCGGCCTGCAATCGTGCCGCCCGTGCCCAAAACCACCACTTTTTTACCCATATATCACTGCCCCACTTGCATTAATCAAAAAACTGGTTAAAAATACAGTTACTGGATGAGAAAACAGTGTGTACAGACACACAGCCAGCGCCGACCCACCACGAAGGAGTCAGTATGCTTGAAAGTCCCAAACTCACCGCCCGCCAACAGCAAATTCTGGATCTGATCCAGGGCGCCATTGCGCGCACCGGCGCCCCCCCCACCCGGGCGGAAATCGCCACCGAGCTGGGCTTCAAGTCCGCCAACGCAGCCGAAGAGCATTTGCAGGCCTTGGCCCGCAAAGGCGTGATCGAACTGGTCAGTGGCACTTCCCGCGGCATCCGTCTCAAGGGCGAGGTGCTGCGCTCCATGCAAGAGTCGCGCATGAAACAGTTCGCCCTGCCCTTGCCAGGCCTGGCCCAATTGGCCTTGCCCCTGATTGGCCGTGTGGCCGCCGGTTCGCCCATCCTGGCCCAAGAGCATGTGGACCAAACCTACTACGTCGAAAACAGCCTGTTTCAGCGCCAGCCCGACTACCTGCTCAAGGTGCGCGGCATGTCCATGCGCGACGCCGGCATCATGGACGGCGACCTGCTGGCCGTACAAGCCACCAAAGATGCCAAAAACGGCCAGATCGTCGTCGCCCGCCTGGGTGAAGAAGTCACCGTCAAGCGCTTTCGCCGCAACAAGCACCTGATCGAGCTGCACCCCGAAAACCCCGACTACCAGACCATCGTGGTTGAGCCCGGTGAACCTTTCGAAATCGAAGGCCTGGCCGTAGGCCTGATTCGTAACACCATGTTGATGTAACGCAGACAGAAAGCACCCACCATGAATACCGCCCTCGTGATGAAACCCGACTTTCTGGCCCCCTTGCGACTACTGCTGACATGGCTGCTGCCGAGTCCGCCCCAGCGTGCCCCCCGCTACGCCTCAGCCCGATCTACCGAGCATTGCAATGCTCCTCATTTGATAGCTATGCGCGCAGATTCCACGGGGGCTAGAGGCCAAAATTCCTGTAAATCCAAGCCCTTGCGGGTGGTTCGCGTCCTGGAAAGCGGACAATCCCGCTCCGAGGTCGGTCGCATGGTCATCTCGGGGCGCATGGCCGACGTCTGCGCCGAGCTGGACCGTCTGGCTGCCTGCGAAACTGCGTAACAAAAGCAGGGCAAATTTGCCCTGCGCCCGCCCGGGCAGCCAGCATCCCAAGGCACAATGGCAGGCATGAATATTGTGATTCTGGATGACTATCAGGATGCCGTGCGCAAGCTGCAATGCTCCGCCAAGCTGGATGCCTTCCCGGCCAAGGTGTACACCAATACCGTCAAAGGCATGGGTCAATTGTCCATCCGGCTCAAGGATGCCGACGTCATCGTCCTCATCCGCGAGCGCACCCAAATCACCCGCGCCCTCATCGAGAAGCTCCCTCGTCTCAAACTCATCGCCCAAACCGGTCGCGCTGGCGCACACATCGATGTGCAAGCCTGCACCGAGCGTGGCATTGCCGTGGCAGAGGGCGTGGGCTCCCCTGTCGCCCCTGCGGAATTGACATGGGCCTTGATTCTGGCGGCCATGCGCCGCCTGCCCCAGTACATTGGCAACCTCAAGCATGGTGCCTGGCAGCAGTCCGGACTCAAGGCGGGCTCCATGCCCGCGAATTTCGGGCTAGGTAACGTGCTGCACGGCAAAACCCTGGGGGTGTGGGGCTATGGCCGCATTGGCCAATTGGTAGCGGGTTATGGCCGCGCCTTCGGCATGCACGTTCTGGTCTGGGGCAGCGAAGGTTCGCGCCAAAAAGCCGTGCAAGATGGCTACCAAAGCGCCACAGACCGGGAAGACTTCTTCTCGCGCAGCGATGTGCTGACCCTGCATTTGCGACTCAATGACAACACTCGCTCCATCGTCACCAGCGCCGACCTGGCTTGCATGAAGAATACGGCCCTGTTGGTCAACACCTCACGGGCTGAGTTGATTGAAACAGACGCCCTGATCGGTGCCCTGAACCGTGGTCGCCCGGGCCTGGCCGCAGTGGATGTGTTTGAAACCGAACCCATCTTGCAAGGCCACGCACTGCTGCGTCTGGAGAACTGCATTTGCACGCCCCACATCGGCTATGTGGAGCAGGATAGCTATGAGATGTACTTCGGTGCGGCGTTCGACAATGTCGTGAATTTCATCAAGGGCACACCATCCAACATCATCAATCCCGGCGCGCTTCAGGTGCGGCGCTGAACCTCGGGCCACGCCGCCGCTCTAGCGACGCGAGGTCAACGGTGGTGTGAGGGACAGGCCTGAGGCGTCGAACTCGATGAGATTGTCCGACGCGGGCACGGACTCGGACAAATCCAAGTCAATGTCCATGGAGGGCAAAGCTGCCTCCACCGGAACCGCCCCCGTGTCTGCAGAAGGCTGAAGCGACGATTCCACCGATTTGGCGGCACTGAACGGTGCCAGACCGCTGGTCGCCTCCCCTGACAAGCGTGTCAGCAACGCATGCAAGAGCAGCAACTCGCGGAAGGCCTCCAAATCGAAACGCACGTCGGCGGCCGCATTAGGGGCACGCACCAGGCATTTTTCAATGAATTCCAGCGCGGCCTTGCTGGGCCACACCGAGGCGATGTGGGCGCACAACTCGGGATAGGCATCCAGGCCCTGACCGGGCTGATTGAACTGGGTATAGGGCGGCACCTCACCCGTGAACAAGGCATTGAACTCGTCGCGGTAGCGGTCAAACGCCTCCTTGCGACTCAGAGTATGCAGGGCCTTGAGCAGATCCAGATACACCAGCGGGTTGGACTCCGCGTGGTCGGCAATGTTGTGCTCCAGCAGGGCGATGGCATCATCGTACTGCCCCAGCGTCATAAAAAAATCGGCCTGTTGGCGTACGTCCAGCACCTCCTGGGTGTTGATGGAACGCAGTGAGCCGGACATGCTGGGCGAAAAATCGCGCAGCCCCATCATGCGGGAAGAAAGCGGCGCCGATGCCGTCGGCACCACCACCGGAGTTGGCGGCGACAGCTCATCCAGATGCAAATCGATGTCCACATCTTTCAAGGGCTTGCGGGTATCCGCTGGCACTGGCTTAGCGCGGGCCGCCGTGGCAAGCACAGGCGCAGAAACGGCGGGAAGACTGACTGCAGGGGTGTCTGGAGCCGTAGTTTCGCGCTCCACAGGTGTCGACTGCGATTCGCCCTGCCCACGCCACCAAGGAGAATCGCCAGCATTGCGCAAGCGGAGCCACAACCACACCATGCCACCAGCCAAGGCCAGCAATCCGGCGACCAGGGCATAGACCAGCGGATTGGAATAGCGTTCGGATTCTGACTTTTCCAGGCGCGCCAGCAGCGTCTGCATCTGGCGTTGGTTTTGTGCAGTTTGCTCAGAGAGCTTGCCTACGCTTTGCTCAAGCCCTTGTAAACGCGCAGCATCTTGCAAGACCTCTTCTGGGGTGAGGTTTAGGGTTTTCCAGAGTGCCGCTGCCGCAAGGCGTTTTTGCAAATCCTCCACCGGCGGCACCAACAACTCAGAAGACGACTTGAGCGCCGGATCCCAATCCTGCGACAAATCCAGCGGTGCCAGTTTGAGGCGTGGCCGACTGGCGGTTGGCGTCTTGCCGCTGGGTTGGGCGGCATCGGTGCGCGGAGCTGTTCTTTTGGCAGGTGCCGCAGGCGTCGGTGCTGGTTTGACCACCAACGTTGCGGTGGGAGCCATATTCCCCGTATCTACCGCAGCCGGGGTGCTGGATGGGGCACGCTCCCCGGATGACACCACCGCTGACGGACGTGCGGGCTGGACCTGTGCGCTGGGAACCAGTGCCGGGCTGAGCTCGGAGACCAAGTCGGCCAACAGCACGTAACGGCGGGATGTGGAAACTCCACAGGCCGACCGAAGGTACACCGACACCACAGGCTCATCGACCGGCATGCGAGCCTGGATACGCACAGCCGTCGGCTTACCTGCGGCATTTCGCTCAGGGGTGATGGACACCCGGGTGGACTCTTGGCGCACCTCACCGTAAAACACATCGGCCTCAAAACACACGCCGCTGGCATCTTCATCCGCGGCAATCTGCACTGGCACGGTGATCTGCAAGGGCTGCCCCAACAAGGCAGCACCCCGGGCGCGGCCCAGGGTCAATGCACTGCTGCCCATGGCGGCACACAGGAGCACCACCCCAAGGGCGGAATGGTTGAATTGAAAGACCGGCTTCATTGATGCAATCGATTCTCGCACACCCCAACGGCCTGAAAAAGGGGCCGAGCCACCGGCAACACCCCTGACACCTGGGCTGCTGCGCCAGATAATTCGGGCATGAATCCATACTTTGAACACATTGGCATCGTCGGTGCCGGCGCCATGGGGCGCGGCATTGCCCAAATAGCAGCCGAGGCCGGCAGCACCGTCTGGCTGTTTGACACAGCCCCAGGCACCGCACAAGCTGCCTGTACCACCTTGCAAATGCAATGGCGCACCCTGGCAAACAAGGGCCGCATCGCTGCGAGTGATGTGGACATCTTCACGGCCCGCATCCGCCCGGTTGCGACTCTGCAAGCGCTGTCGCTTTGCACACTGGTGGTGGAAGCCGTGGTGGAACAGCAGGATGTCAAAACCCTACTGCTACAAACCCTGGAATCCTGCCTACCCCCTACCGCCATATTGGCCAGCAACACCTCGTCCCTGTCCATTACTGCACTGGGAGCGGGTCTGCAACGTCCGGCGCAGTTGGCCGGATTTCACTTCTTCAACCCGGTGCCACTGATGAAAGTGGTGGAGGTGATCCCGGGCCTCAAGACTGCGCACGCAGTGGTGCAGGCCTTGCAGCAATACGCGAAGGATCTGGGCCACACACCGGTACTGGCACAAGACACACCAGGCTTCATCGTCAACCATGCTGGGCGTGGCTATGGCACCGAGGCCCTGCGGATCGTGTCGGAAGGTGTAGCGGACTTCGCCACCATCGACCGCATCTTGCGCGACCAGGTCGGCTTCAAGCTGGGGCCATTTGAGTTGATGGACCTGACGGGGCTGGATGTGTCGCACCCGGTGATGGAATCCATCTACCAGCAGTACTACGAGGAGCCGCGCTACCGTCCCAGCGTGATCACCGCCCAGCGCCTGGCCGGGGGCCTGACCGGGCGCAAGGCTGGCGAAGGGTTCTACCAATACGCCGACGACCACGCCACGCTGCCCGCCGAACCGCCCGTGCCCGTGGTCGACGAGATGCCCCCCGTGTGGTTGTCGCCCCGTGCATCCCGGCGCATGGAACTGCTGATGCTGTTGAAGAACCTGGGCGCAAAGATCGAGACCGGGCAATCCCCTTCCCCACTGGCGCTGACGCTGGTGGCGCCATTGGGCTTTGACATCACCACCGTGGCCGTGGTGGAGCGGCTGGACCCGGCGCGCACGGTGGGCATCGACATGCTGCTGGACGATGCAGGCACCAAGCGCCGCGTGCTGGCAACCAACCCGGCCACGCGCACCGACATGCGCGATGCTGCCCATGCGCTGTTTGCGCGCGATGGCAAAGCCGTGAGTGTGGTGCGCGACAGCGGCGGCTTTGTGACCCAGCGCGTGGTGGCCAACATCGTCAACATTGCGGCGGATATGTGTCAACAAGGCATTTGCAGCCCCAGGGATCTGGAGACCGCAGTAACACTGGGCTTGGGTTATCCCATGGGCCCCTTGGCACTGGGCAATTTGTGTGGCCCCACCAATGTGCTGGAAGTGTTGTTCAACATGCAAACCGTCTACGGCGACCCACGCTACCGCCCCAGCCCATGGCTGCGGCGGCGCGGCGCCATTGGCCTGAGCCTGCTGCACGAAGAAGAGTAGTACCGGCACCAGACGCACTGGCGACACCCGCATGCACCCAGCGAGGTCCCGGGGGTGACAATGTGGGCGAGATTTCCCTTCAGCAAGTCACCCAAAAGACAGGCCATGGACGACCCCATTCTTACCATTGATGAACGCACTGCAATCAACGCGGGGCGCTGGTTTTCATCCCTCTCGCCTTCTCTCAAACACGACATTCTTCGATGCGCCTACGTCAAACGTTACAAAGACGGCGAGCTGATTGCAGCGCGCGGCGAGCCGCCCGAAGAATGGATTGCCTGCGCCAAGGGTGCGGTGCGCGTGAGCTCCACCTCGATCTCGGGCAAGCAGATCACGCTGACCTATGTGGAGCCGGGCATCTGGTTTGGCGATGTGGCGATCTTCGATGGGGACCGTCGCACCCACGACGCCTATGCGCACGGGGACACCACCATCCTCTGCGTGGCCAAGGCGGATTTCCGCAAAATCCTGGCCAACCATGTGGAGCTGTACGAAGCCATGCTGCGCCTGCACGCACGGCGCATTCGCCAGCTCTACGGCTTGGTGGAAGACCTGAATACCCTGCCCCTGCGCGCGCGCCTGGCCAAGCAACTGCTACACCTGGTACGCAGCTACGGTGTGCCCTCGCTCAGCGATGGCAGCGAGGTGCGTATTGGCCTGCAACTGGCACAGGAAGAACTGGCGCAGCTACTGGGTGCGTCGCGCCAGCGCGTGAATCAGGAGCTCAAGGCCATGGAGCGCGAGGATGCCATTCGCATCGAACCCGGCGGCCTGGTGATACGCGATCGCGCCGCGCTCATGCGCATCATTGACGCGGACAACTAGTTTTCGACCTTTACACGACGCCATCTGCATGAGCGACTTTGACCACTTTATCGGCACCCGTTCCGTCTCCGGCCAACACGTATTTGACGTGGCAGCCCTGGACAGCTGGCTGCAAGGCCACCTGCCAGGCTATGCCGGACCATTGGAAGTGGAGATGTTCAAGGGCGGCCAATCCAACCCCACCTACAAGCTCAACACACCCGGCAAAAGTTATGTGATGCGCGCCAAGCCCGGCCCGGTAGCCAAGCTGCTGCCATCGGCCCATGCAGTGGAGCGCGAGTTTGCGGTGATGCAGGGCCTGCATGGCACCGATGTGCCGGTGCCGCAGATGCACTGTCTGTGTGAAGACGAATCCGTCATCGGACGTGCGTTCTACGTGATGGAGTTCATGCAGGGCCGCGTGTTGTGGGACCAGTCCCTGCCCGGCATGACGACCGAACAACGTGGCGCCATCTACAACGAGATGAACCGCGTGATCTCCGCCCTGCACACGGTCAAGTTTGCGGAACGCGGACTGGCGGGTTATGGCAAGCCCGGCAATTACTTCGAGCGGCAGATTGGTCGCTGGAGCAAACAGTACGTGGCCTCCATCACACAGCCCATCCCCGAGATGGACCAGCTCATGGAATGGCTACCCAAGAACATTCCCGCCATGGCACGCGATGACAGCATGGTCAGCATCGTGCACGGTGACTACCGCCTGGACAACCTGATGTTTGACAGCAGCGAGGCCAAGGTACGTGCCGTGCTGGACTGGGAGCTATCTACGCTGGGGCACCCACTGGCCGACTTCAGCTACCACTGCATGGCCTGGCACATTCCGCCCGGCGCCTTCCGCGGCATTGGCGGGTTGGACTTTGCTGCGCTGGGCATCCCCAGCGAAGACGACTACATCCGCATGTACTGCGACCGCACTGGCCTGGCCGAGCCCGCGCAGCTCAAGGCGGACTGGAACTTCTATATGGCCTACAACATGTTCCGCATCGCGGCCATCTTGCAAGGTATTGCCAAGCGCGTAGAGGCTGGCACGGCCTCCAGCGCACAGGCCGTGAGCTCCGCTGCAGGTGCCCGCCCACTGGCCCAGATGGCATGGAAGTTTGCCCGCCAGGCCTGAAGCTTTCTACACCACACACACATCTACCCCCCCGGAGACTCCATGGATTTTGACTACTCCCCCAAGACCAAAGACTTGCAGACCCGCCTGCTCAAGTTCATGGACGAACACATCTACCCCTCCGAGGGCGCGTATCACGCAGAGATCGAGGCCAACACCGCGGCCGGCAAGCGCTGGACCCCGCTGCAAACCATCGAAAACCTCAAACCCAAGGCCCAAGCTGCAGGGCTGTGGAACCTGTTCTTGCCGGTGGACAGCGCCGAGGCGTCGGGCTACCACGGCGCAGGTTTGACGAACCAGGAATACGCCCCATTGGCCGAGATCATGGGCCACGTCCTGTGGTCCAGCGAAGTGTTCAACTGCTCGGCCCCCGACACCGGCAATATGGAAACCATCGCCCGTTATGGCTCGGACGAGAACAAGGCGCGCTGGCTCAAGCCCCTGCTGGAGGGCAAGATCCGCTCGGCTTTTGCCATGACTGAACCGGATGTGGCGTCCAGCGATGCGACCAACATCGAAACGCGTATTGAGCGCCAAGGTGATGAGTATGTGATCAACGGCCGCAAGTGGTGGATTTCCGGTGCCGGTGACCCACGCTGCTCCGTCTACATCACCATGGGCAAGACCGATCCCGAGGCGCCTCGCCATTCCCAGCAAAGTATGGTATTGGTGCCGGCCGACACCCAAGGCATCACCTTAGTGCGCCCGCTCAATGTGTTTGGCTACGACGACGCACCCCATGGCCACATGGAGATGCTGTTTGAAAACGTGCGCGTGCCGGCTTCCAACATCCTGTTGGGCGAAGGTCGCGGCTTCGAGATTGCCCAGGGTCGCCTCGGCCCCGGGCGCATCCACCACTGCATGCGCATGATCGGCCTGGCCGAGCGTGCGCTGGCGCTGATGTGCAAACGCGCCTCCAGCCGTATTGCATTTGGCAAACCGATTGCTGCACAGACGGTGACACAAGAACGCATTGCCGAAGCCCGCTGCAAAATCGACATGGCGCGCCTGCTTACGCTCAAGGCGGCCTGGATGATGGACATGGGTGGCAATAAATTTGCCAGAAATGAAATTGCGATGATCAAGGTCGTGGCTCCCAGCATGGCCTGCGAAGTCATCGACTGGGCAATACAAGTACACGGTGGCGGCGGCATGTGCGACGACTTTCCCTTGGCCTACAGCTACGCCCAAGCCCGCACGCTGCGCTTTGCTGACGGCCCGGATGAGGTGCACCGCAACGCCATTGCCAAACTGGAACTGGGAAAATACGCACTCAATCCCAAACCGGTTGAGATGCCCATCACCCGAGGCTGCTAAAACAAAAAAAGAGCAAGTGCCCGAACACTTGCTCTTTTTTTGATAGCTACTCACGCAGCATTCACGAGGGCTAGCGACCTATTTCATTCAAAATCCGCATCCTTACCAAGGCGCATTGGGCAAGCCGGACCATAACTCGTTCAAATCGGTAAAGCGCCATTTGGCCGGATCTTCGCGGCTGGCGATTTTGTCGTTCACGCTGGGCTTGGACAAATCCACCATCTCGGGGACGATCCGCATATTGGATTTGGTGGAAAAAAACACCTTCACACAGGGCGTCGTCAGCGACTTTGTTGTCTGCTCCACCACCACGCCCAAGCGCCCCGAACTCAGTCGCACCAGTGATCCAATCGGGTAAATCCCCAGACTTTTGACAAAGGCTTGAAAGACTTTGCCGTCGAAATGTCCATTGGCCCATTCGGCCATCTTGCGCAACGATTCGGCCGGGTCCCAGCCAGTTTTATAAGGGCGGTTGGAGGTAATAGCGTCGTACACATCGCAAACCGCCCCCATCTTGGCGAACAGACTGATCTGGTCAGCCTTCAAACCCTCCGGGTAGCCAGAGCCATCGGTTTTTTCGTGGTGGTGCAGGCACACATCCAGCACCACCGGGTCCACATCCTTACCCGTCTTGAGCAGCCGGAAACCTTCTTGGGGGTGGGTTTTGATGATCGCGAACTCGGCATCAGTCAACTTGCCCGGTTTGTTCAGCACGTCCATGGGCATGGCTGCCTTGCCCAAATCATGCATAAGGCCGGCCAAGCCAGCCAGACGGGTTTGGTCATCGTCCAAGCCCAGTTGCTTGGCCAGCGCCACCATCATGGCGCACACGGCGACAGAATGCATATAGGTGTAGTCGTCTGCCGTCTTGAGTCGGGCCAAACTGATCAAAGCACCCGGGTTGCGCGTCACCGAGTCCGTGATTTCTTCCACCATCTGCTTGGCACTGCCCGCATCCACAGTGTTGCCCATGCGGGCCTCCTGGAACATGGACATGACGGCCTGTTTGGATTGGTAGCAAATCTTGGCAGCACGTTGCAATTCAACGCTCATCGAAACCGGTGCTACTTCGCGCTGGGCTGACACCGCTTGGCGCAACTCCTCTTCCACCAGTTCTTCCGACTCAGATTCGGTGACCACAAACTGCCCATCGGCCACATCCAGGCCCTTGCTGCTATCAATCCAGACTTCTTTGATACTGCTGGCCAAGATCGTGGTGATGTCCTTGGGGTCCGTGATGACGAAGCCAGTGCGCCAGAACGGATGCTCCATCCACGAACCACAAAACTCCTTGAGGTGCATGCCAACTGTCAATTGCTGAACGCTAATTTTTTTAAGCATGGATGTCTTTTTGGAAACGCGCAACGACACGGAAATCTAGGGATCTCAGGCTACATGGCCAACGGTGAATTCAGTATACGTGCCAGCGTGCCCAAACACGCAAAAAAAGGGGTCAGTGCAAATGCCGTGGCTTGCGTCCGCTGCCGTGGCCACCGCCAAAACCGCCCCCCGATCCCCGTGGGGGCTTGCCAATCTCCAACGAGCTGACGAGCGCATCAAAGCGCTGGGTAAACAGCTTGTCGACTTCCGCTACCACACCGCCCAACTCAGAGCCATCAAAGTGGCGCTCCATCAGGTTGATGACATCCTGCACCAACAGATCGCGCTGGACTTGCATGATGGAGGCCGGGTTAGGGCCGACGAACAGGACCACGAAATCGTCCCGTGACGCGGCACTGGAAGACGGCTCATCCTCGTCGAACTCGGAGTCATAGAAAGTGACCTCAATCGCGGCCCCCGCATCGGCCAACTCATTGAGGTTCATACAAACTTCGTCCAGTGTCTGGCGGAAGTCTTCATCCCCGGCCACGGTCCAGCACATCTGCAGCACATGGTCATGCGCATCAAGCTGGATGCCCGGTTCATCCTCGTAGCTGCTTTTGGCGCCGTCCGTCAGCGACTTGGCGCCAGCGTATTTCCACATCGGCTTCAACGCATCTTGCAACTGGGCGAAGGTCACGTCTGCACGCAGCATCACCTGACCATGGACATGGATTTCAAAAGGGGCGTTGTAGTTCGACATAGCAGTAGTGGTTGGTGCCTGAGACCGGAATCGAACCGGTACGCCCGTTATTCACGAAGCGGCGGATTTTAAGTCCGATGTGTCTACCTATTTCACCACTCAGGCACGTGGGTCTATTGTCAAACAAAAACGCCCCGCCAACCGAGGCCGACGAGGCGTTTGTGACCAGAAAAATCTGGAGGCGCGGTCCGGAGTCGAACCGGACTAACCGGATTTGCAATCCGGGGCATAACCGCTTTGCTACCGCGCCACTTTGAATAAAAAAATGGAAGTCAAGACTTCCATTTTTTGAATTGGAGCGGGAAAAGAGGCTCGAACTCTCGACCTATACCTTGGCAAGGTATCGCTCTACCAACTGAGCTATTCCCGCATAAACTGACACTGCACTAGAAACGACACTCCAGTACGAAATTGGAGCGGGAAAAGAGGCTCGAACTCTCGACCTATACCTTGGCAAGGTATCGCTCTACCAACTGAGCTATTCCCGCGTTTCAAGCCTCAAATTATAGCCTACTTTCTTAGCCTAAGTCCACTACGACTCAAAAAATGTCAGCACTTAGTGTTTGACGGAATCATCCAATTGCACGGCAGGCGCAATGGCAGCCACAGCCGTCGCGGGCAGCACCTCTTCGTCCGTCAGGGGAATGGGATGGCTTTCCAGCGCCAGCTCCAACACCTGGTCTATCCAACGCACCGGCACAATCTCGAGACCGTTCTTCACGTTCTCAGGAATGTCCTGCAGGTCCTTGGCGTTCTGCTCAGGAATCAACACTGTCTTGATGCCACCACGTAGCGCGGCCAGCAGCTTTTCCTTGAGTCCGCCGATTTCGGTGATCTCGCCCCGCAAGGTGATTTCGCCGGTCATCGCCACGTCCCCACGCACTGGAATTCCGGTCAAAGCCGACACAAACGCAGTCGCCATCGCAGCACCTGCGCTGGGCCCATCTTTGGGAGTTGCACCATCGGGCACGTGGATGTGGATGTCCTTCTTCTCGAACACTTCATCCTTGATGCCCAAACGACGTGAACGGCTACGCACCACGGTACGGGCAGCCTCAACCGACTCTTTCATCACATCGCCCAGCGAACCAGTACGCGTGATCACACCTTTGCCGGGCGTCAAAGCGGCTTCAATGGTCAGCAAATCACCACCGACTTCCGTCCAGGCAAGACCAACCACTTGGCCGACCTGGTTCTGCTCTTCAGCACGGCCGTAGGTGTACTTGCGCACGCCTAGGAAATCGTTCAAGTTGTCCACCGTCACCAGCACCTGAGGCGTCAGCTTTTTGAGCAACAAGCCCTTGACCACCTTACGGCAAATCTTGGAGAGTTCACGCTCCAGCGAACGCACACCGGCTTCCCGCGTGTAATAGCGCACGATATCGCGTACCGCGTCTTCCGACACTGCCAGCTCCGCCGTCTTCACACCATTGTTCTTCATCTGCTTGGGCAGCAGGTAAGTGATGGCGATATTGGTCTTCTCGTCTTCGGTATATCCCGACAGACGGATCACTTCCATGCGGTCCAACAGGGCCGGAGGAATGTTCATCGAATTGGATGTCGCCACAAACATCACATCGCTGAGGTCGTAATCGACCTCGACATAGTGGTCGCCAAACTTGTTGTTCTGCTCGGGGTCCAGCACCTCCAGCAGCGCGCTGCTGGGGTCACCTCGAAAGTCCGTGCCCAGTTTGTCGATTTCATCCAGCAGGAAAAGCGGATTGCGGGTACCAACCTTGGACAGGCTTTGCAACACTTTGCCAGGCATGGCACCGATGTAGGTACGGCGGTGGCCACGGATCTCGGCCTCGTCCCGCATGCCACCCAGGGCCATGCGCACGTACTTGCGGCCGGTGGCTTTGGCAATGGATTGACCCAGAGACGTCTTACCCACGCCAGGAGGGCCTACCAGGCACAGGATGGGCGCCTTGACCTTGTCCACGCGTTGTTGCACTGCAAGGTATTCCAGGATGCGGTCCTTGACTTTGTCCAGGCCGTAGTGGTCTTCGTTCAGCACATTCTCGGCATTCACCAGGTTGTGCTTGATCTTGGTTTTGGTGGTCCAGGGCAGACCCGTCAGCACCTCGATGTAGTTGCGCACCACGGTGGCCTCGGCCGACATGGGCGACATCAACTTCAGCTTCTTCAGTTCAGCCTCGGCCTTCTTCAAGGCCTCCTTGGGCATCTTGGCTGCCTTGATCTTCTTCTCGATCTCCTCGATGTCAGCGCCATCCTCGCCCTCGCCCAACTCCTTCTGGATAGCCTTGACTTGCTCATTCAAATAGAAATCGCGCTGGTTCTTCTCCATCTGGCGCTTCACGCGACCACGAATTTTCTTGTCCACATTCAGGATGTCGACTTCGCGCTCGATTTGCTCGAACAAGTTTTCCAGACGGTCTTTGACCAGCGGCAGGCTCAGCACGGTCTGCTTGCTGTCCAACTTCAGGGGCAAATGCGCGGCAATCGTATCGGCCAGACGGCCGGCATCGTCAATGCTGGAGATGGAGGTCAGGATCTCGGGCGGAATCTTCTTGTTCAGCTTGACGTACTGGTCAAACTGCTGCATCACCGCACGGCGCAGAGCCTCCACTTCGCTGGCGGCCTTGCGGGCGTCATCCGTGTTTTCGTCAGCGGCTTCGATGGGGGTGACGTTGGCGGAGAAGTGCTGCTCACCCTCAACAATTTCGTTCACGGTGGCGCGCTGATGGCCTTCCACCAACACCTTCACCGTACCATCCGGCAGCTTCAGCATTTGCAGGATGGTGGACACGCAGCCCACATCGAACATGTCCGACACGACAGGATCATCTTTGGCCGCAGCCTTCTGGGCGACAAGCATGATGCGACGATCGGCTTCCATCGCGGCTTCCAGCGCCTTGATGCTCTTGGGGCGCCCCACAAACAGCGGGATCACCATGTGGGGAAAAACAACCACGTCACGCAGCGGCAACAGTGGCAAATCAATGGGGGTAGCAGGCAGGGGTGTGTGGCCAGACATGGGGAACCTTTTCGTTACCTGTTGAATATGGACCGAGTTGCCTGAAATTCAAGCGCACTGCCATTATGGTTGGCAGCATGGCCTGCGATTTCAGGTGTACTCACCCAAAAGCCCTGTTAATTGGACCCTTGGGCGGAAATGCATTACGCCTTCTTGGCCGACTCGCGGTACACCAGCAAGGGAGGCTGGTTCTCTTCGATGGTGGACTCATCCACCACCACTTTTTCCACGTTGCCCGCATTGGGCAACTCGTACATGGTGTCAATCAGGGACTGTTCCAAAATGGAGCGCAACCCACGTGCGCCGGTCTTGCGTGCCAAAGCACGCTTGGCAATCGCCTTGAGGCCAGCGGGGCGGATTTCCAGCTCAGCGCCTTCCATGGCCAAAAGCTTGGCGTATTGCTTGACCAAGGCATTCTTGGGTTCGGTCAAGATTTGCACCAACGCATCTTCGGTCAGCTCGGCCAGAGTCGCGACCACGGGCATGCGACCGACCAATTCGGGAATCAAACCGAACTTGATCAAATCCTCTGGCTCCACTTCCTTGAAGACCTCGGTCAAGGCGCGCTGCTGCTTGCTCTTGACGGCGGCTCCAAAGCCGATACCCGAAGACTCGGTGCGACGCTCAATGACCTTCTCCAGGCCCGCAAAGGCGCCACCGCAGATAAACAGGATGTTCGTGGTGTCGATCTGCACAAAGTCCTGGTTGGGATGCTTGCGCCCCCCCTGGGGCGGCACGCTGGCCATGGTGCCTTCAATGAGCTTTAGCAAAGCCTGCTGCACGCCTTCGCCCGACACATCACGCGTGATGGAGGGGTTGTCCGACTTGCGCGAAATTTTGTCAATTTCGTCGATGTAAACAATGCCGCGCTGGGCCCGCTCCACATCGTAGTTGCAGCTTTGCAGCAACTTGAGAACGATGTTCTCCACATCTTCGCCCACATAACCCGCTTCGGTTAGCGTGGTGGCATCTGCCATCACAAACGGCACATCGAGCATGCGCGCCAGCGTTTGGGCCAGCAGGGTCTTGCCAGAGCCGGTGGGACCAATCAGCAAGATATTGCTCTTGGCCAGCTCGACGTCGTCCTTCTTGGCTTTTTCCTTGTGCTTGAGACGCTTGTAATGGTTGTACACCGCAACCGCCAGTGTGCGCTTGGCGGGCTCCTGGCCGATCACGTAATTGTCCAGATTGGCCTTGATGTCGGCAGGGGTGGGCAGATCGCTGCGCGCATCCTTGCCTTCGGTGGTGGCGGGGAGCTCGTCGCGAATGATCTCGTTACAGAGTTCAATGCACTCATCGCACACAAACACCGACGGGCCGGCGATCAGCTTTTTCACCTCATGCTGGCTCTTGCCGCAAAAAGAGCAGTACAAGGTTTTTTCGCCGGTTGCGCCTTTTTTCTCGGCCATGTGAAGTCTGCCTTTTTCGCTAAGTTAAGCAATGATAACCAAATAAAAACGGTGCCTTTCGAGCAGAAAGACACCGTCGGAGGGGGCTAAAGCCGCACTATCAGGGGCGCTTGGTGATCACTTGGTCCACCAAGCCGTATTCTTTGGCTTCATCGGCAGACAGGTAGTAATCGCGCTCAGTATCACGCTCGATCTTTTCCAGCGGCTGACCCGTACGCTCAGCCAAGATCTTGTTGAGCTGCTCGCGGGTCTTGAGGATTTCGCGAGCGTGGATCTCGATCTCCGTGGCCTGGCCTTGCGTGCCACCCAAAGGCTGGTGAATCATGACCTTGGAGTTGGGCAGCGAGAAACGCTTGCCCTTGGCTCCAGCAGCCAGCAGGAACGCGCCCATGCTGGCGGCCATGCCGGTGCACAAGGTGGAGACATCAGGCTTGATGAAGTTCATGGTGTCGAAAATCGCCATGCCGGCGCTGACCGAGCCACCAGGAGAGTTGATGTAGAACGAGATGTCCTTGTCAGGATTTTCGCTTTCCAGGAACAGCAACTGCGCGACCACCAGGTTGGCGGTCTGGTCATTGACCGGACCGACCAGGAAAATCACGCGCTCTTTGAGCAGGCGTGAATAAATGTCGTAGGAGCGCTCGCCGCGGCCTGACTGCTCGATGACCATGGGAACCATGCCCAAAGCCTGCGTTTCCATTGCGCCGGACATTCCATATTTCACGTTCATAAGCTCTCCAAATTGAATGGTGTAACTGTACCGAAAAAACCGAACCCGCCATGCAAATGGGGCTTGACCGCCGGACTGCAAGTCCTGCGCAAGCCCCATTTTCAATTTAGCGCGCCAGGCACGCCAATCGCATGGCCGATCAGTTTTGCGCCATCAGTTCGTCAAAGGACACCGCCTTGGCAGTGACTTTGGCCTTGGCCAACACGAAATCGGTCACGTTGTTCTCAATCACGATCGCTTCCACTTCAGCCATACGGCGGTTGTCACCAAAGTACCAACGCACCACATCAGCAGGCTTTTCGTAGCTCGCAGCCAACTCGTCCACGTGGGCCTTGATCTGCTCAGGCTTGGCAGCTAGGTCATTGGCACGCACCAGCTCAGCCACTACCAGGCCCAGGCGCACGCGGCGCTCAGCTTGGGGGCGGAAGATGTCGTCAGGAATCGGTGCCTTGTCAGCATCTTTAATGCCGCGTTGCTTCAGATCCGCACGGGCGTTTTCGACCATGCGATCCAGTTCTGCCTGCACGCTCGACTTGGGCAAGTCCAGCTCAGCTTTGGACACCAAGGCGTCCATGGCCGCTTGCTTGTTGCGGGCCAGCAAACGGAACTTGACTTCGCGCTCCAGGTTCTTGCGGATGTCTGCACGCAGCGCTTCCACAGTGCCTTCGGCAATACCGAGGGACTTGGCCAGCTCACCGTCCACGGCGGGCAAATTGGCAGCTTCCAGCTTCTTCAGGGTAACCATGAAATCAGCAGTCTTGCCGGCCACATCCTTGCCATGGTAATCAGCGGGGAAAGCCAAGGGGAAAGTCTTGCTTTCGCCAGTCTTCATGCCACGTGTTGCGTCTTCAAATTCTTTCAGCATCTGGCCGTCGCCCAGGATGAACTGGAAGTCGTCGGCCTTGCCACCGGCAAAGGGTTCACCGTCGATCTTGCCTTCGAAGTCCACAGTGACACGGTCAGTGTCTTGCGCAGCAGTGCCTTGGGCGCGCTGGGCAAAGGTACGGCGCTGCTTGCGCAGAATCTCGATGGTCTTGTCGATGGCTTCGTCGGTCACGTCAGCAGCCAGCTTTTCGACTTCGGCGGTAGCCAGGTCACCGATCTTGACTTCGGGGAACACTTCGAAAATGGCATCGAATGCCATTTGGCCTTCAGCAGCGGTTTCGCTCTCGGTGATTTTGGGCTGACCCGCCACGCGCAGCTTGGCTTCGTTGGCGGCAGTGGCGAAAGCCTCGCCCACTTTGTCGTTCATCACTTCGTAGTGCACGGAGTAACCGTAGCGCTGTGTCACCACATTCATGGGCACTTTGCCGGGACGGAAGCCGTCCATCTTCACGGTACGGGCCAGCTTGCGCAGACGGCTGTCCACTTCAGTCTGGATCACGCCCACAGGCAGTGTCAACGTGATCTTGCGCTCCAGCTTTTCCAGAGTTTCTACAGTAACGGCCATGGCTAACTCCTAATTGTGGTTTTGGCAGGACTTTCACCTGCGGCACCGGTCAAAGGTGCCTGTTAAAGGTTGGTGCGCGGGGGGGGACTCGAACCCCCACACTGTTGCCAGCGTCAGGACCTAAACCTGGTGCGTCTACCAATTTCGCCACCCGCGCAAAAAACAGAAATGGGAGGCCTGATGCACTTGCGGGACATACCCACAAGGCCTGGACCACCCATTTGAAATCGGTCAGCCCGCTATTTTAACCTGCGGAAAGACCGACTCTCCTCAAGTCGCTGCGGAAGGCTCCTTCTTGACCCGAAACCATGCGGCGTACATAGCGGGCAAGGCCAGCAGCGTCAGCACGGTCGCCACGATCAGCCCACCCATGATGGCCACGGCCATGGGCCCCCAGAACACCGAGCGCGACAGCGGAATCATGGCCAACACCGCAGCGGCAGCCGTCAGCACGATGGGGCGCAGACGCCGCACGGCGGACTCCACAATCGCATCCCAGGCCGGGATGCCATTGGCGCGGTCCTGTTCGATCTGGTCGATCAGGATCACCGAATTGCGCTGGATCATGCCCATCAGGGCGATCACACCCAGCAGCGCCACAAAACCAAATGGACGGCCTAGCAGGATCAGCGCCCCCGCCACACCGGCAATGCCCAGCGGCCCGGTGATGAACACCAGCAGCGCGCGGCTGAAGCTTTGTAGCTGCAGCATCAGCAGCGTAAAGGTCAGGAACAGCATGACGGGAACTCCCGCCACGATGGACGCGGAGCCCTTGGAGCTTTCCTCCACGGCCCCCGCCACCTCGATGCGGTAACCCTGCATGTCCGCCTTCTGCCACTTGGCCTCCAGCACCTTGAGCTGGGGCATCAGCTCAGCGGTCACGGTGGCGCCCTGCAGGCCTTCCACAATGTCGCCCTGCACCGTGATGGCGTAGTCGCGGTTCTCGCGCCACATCACACCGGGCTCCCAGGTGAACACCGGTTTGGCGATCTGCGTGAGCGGAATGGACTTGCCACTGGCCGTGGGCAGGTAGGCGTTGGCAATGTCGGTAATGGCGTTGCGCTCGTCCAGCGGCTGGCGCAGCACAATGTCGATCAGCTTGTCACCTTCGCGGTACTGGCCCACGGTGGTGCCAGCCAACACGGTTTTGGACGCTTGGGCGATGGACTGGCTGGTCACGCCCAGTGCGCGGGCCTTGGCCTGGTCCACTTCCAGACGCAGCACCTTGACCGACTCGTTCCAGTTGTCGTTCACACCGCGCATATTGGGGCTGGTGCGCACCACGGCCTTCACCTCATCAGCGCGCTCGCGCAGCGCAATCGGGTCGGGGCCGACGACGCGGAACTGCACGGGGTACGGCACAGGCGGGCCGTTGGGCAGCAGCTTGACGCGGCCACGCACCTCGGGGAACTCGCTCGCCAGCAGCGCAGGCAGCTTCACGCGCAGGGTTTCACGCACCTTCAGGTCTTTGGGGATGACGATGAACTGCGACACGTTGGACTGGGGGAACACCTGGTCCAGCGGCAAATAGAAACGCGGCACGCCAGAGCCGATCCAGGTGCTCACGGTGTTGACGCCCTCTTCCTGCATCAGGCGCTGCTCCACACGCTGGGTGACTTCCTGGTTGGCCGCGAAGGACGTGCCCTCGGGGAACCAGATATCCACCAGCACCTCGGGGCGGCTGGAGTCCGGGAAGAACTGCTGCTGCACCTTGCCCATGCCGACGATGCCCAAGGCGAACACCAAAATGGTGGCACCAATGGTCATCCAGCGGTGCTGCACACACCAGTTCACCGTTTTGCGGAAGATGTTGTAGAACGGCGTGTCAAAGTGCTCGGCGTGGACCGACTCCTCGCCCGCATGGTGCTTGTGCTCCTTGAGCAGCAGCGTGCCCAGGTAAGGCACAAAGTACACCGACACAAACCAGCTCAGGATCAGCGCCAGCACCGTCACCGCAAAAATGGCAAAGGTGTATTCACCGGTGGTGGACTTGGCCAGGCCAATGGGCAAAAAGCCCACCGCGGTAATCAAGGTGCCCGTCAGCATGGGCATGGCGGTAACTTCGTAGGCGAAGGTGGCGGCGCGCACCTTGTCGTAGCCCTCCTCCATCTTGCGCACCATCATTTCCACCGCAATGATGGCGTCGTCCACCAGCAAGCCCAGCGCAATGATGAGCGAGCCCAGCGAAATTTTGTGCAGGCCAATACCCCAGTAATACATACCGAGGAATGTCACCGCCAGCACCAGCGGGATGGTGATACCCACCACAAGGCCGGGGCGGATGTCCAGAATCCAGCGCTTCCACAGAGGGTTCTTGCCGGGGCGCTTGTGCAGGCCCAGCGCAATAAAACTCACCGCCAGCACAATCACCACGGCCTCGATCAGCACCTTCACAAACTCGCTCACCGAAGAGGTGACCGACTTGGGCTGGTCCTGCAGCTGCACCAGCTTGATACCGGCCGGCAAATCCTTCTCGATGCCCTTGAACACCGATTCCAGCGAATGGCCCAGCGCAATGATGTCGCCGCCCTTGGTCATGGAAACGCCCAGCGCAATCACTTCCTTGCCCTGGTGGTGCACCTTCACCGCCGGCGGGTCCACATACCCTTTGGCGATGGTCGCAATGTCCTTGAGCTGCAACTGGTTGCCCGAGGCGCCGCGGATTGGCATCGCCTGCAGCTCTTCCACCCGGTTGAACTGGCCGCCCACGCGCACCTGCACCACGTCCAGCGGGGTTTGCACTGCACCGGCGGATTCCACTGCGTTTTGCTGGCCCAGTTGCGCCAGCACCTGGTTCAGGTCCAGCCCCAACTGGGCCAGGCGTTTTTGCGAAATTTCGATGTACAGCTTCTCGTCCTGCGCACCAAACAACTCCACCTTGGCCACATCGGGCACGCGCAGCAGGCGCTGGCGCACGTCGTCGGCAAAGGTCTTGAGTTCGGCGTAGTTGAAGCCATCGGCCTCCAGCGCGTAGATCACGCCATACACGTCGCCAAAGTCATCGTTAAAAAACGGGCCGACCACGCCACCGGGCAAGGTGCCGCGGATATCACCCACCTTTTTGCGCACGCTGTACCAGACATTGGGCACATCCGACGGTTTGCTGGAGTCCTTGATCTGGAAAATGATCTGCGACTCGCCGGGCTTGGAATAGCTGCGAATCTTGTCGGCGTAAGGCACCTCTTGCAGGGTGCGCTCGATCTTGTCGGTGACCTGCTCAGCCACCTGCTGCGCCGTGGCGCCGGGCCAGTAGGTGCGCACCACCATGGCGCGGAAAGTGAACGGCGGGTCTTCGTCCTGCCCCAGCTGGAAGTAGGACGCCACGCCCAGCAAGAGCAGCACGATCATCAGGTAGCGCGTGAGCGCCGCGTGGTCCAGGGCCCACTTGGACAGGTTAAAACCGGCTTTGGGTTCGTCGAGGTTCATGCCAGCCTCACTTCGCAGCCGTGTCGCTGGTGGCCTTGGCCACCGCAGGCGCTACGATTTCAGGAGCTGCTTGCGCAGCACCCACGGGGGCTAGAGGCATTTTTTCCTTGTAAATGGAGACCTTTTGGCCGGGCGACAGCACATGCACACCCGCAATCACCACCTGCATGCCGGGCTGCAAACCATCGGCCACCACGGCCTCGTTGCCATCGGCCGTGGCCACGGTGATGGGTTGCAGCTTCACGGTCATGCTGGCACTGTCCAGCACCCACACGGCGGTGGACTTGCCGCTCTGCACCAGCGCGCTGGTGGGCAGCTTGATGACTTGCACGCCGCTGCGGTCAAACGCCTGCGGCACCACCGACACCGTGGTACCCAGCGCCAGGGAATCCTTGGCATCCAGCGCCACCTTCACCACAAAGGTGCGCGTCACCGGGTCGGCACTGGCCGCCACTTCGCGCACCACGCCTTTTACGGTGGTCTTGCTGGCCCACACCTTCACATCCACAGCAGAGCCCGCCTTGATCATGACCACCTTGTCTTCGGGCACCGAGAACACCACGTCGCGCGGACCATCCTGGGCAATCTGCACCACCGGCGTGCCGGCGCTCACCACCTGGCCGGGTTCGGCGTTGATGGCGGTCACCACGCCCGCCATGTCGGCCACCAGGGTGGTGTAAGACGCCTGGTTGCCCTGGCTGTTGAGTTGGGCCTGCGCCTGGTCCAGCTGGGCCTGGGCGGCTTTGAGGGTAGCTTCGCGGCGCTCCAGTTCGGCACCGCTGATGAAGTTCTGGTCGCGCAGCTCCTTGAAGCGCTTGAAGTCGGCAGCAGCCAGGTCGCGGTTGGTGGCAGCAGCGGCTACCTGGGCGCGGGCAGCTTCAGTGGCCAGTTTGTAGTCCTGCGGGTCCAACTGGGCCAGCACCTGACCGGCTTTCACCATTTGCCCGAGTTCCACGGGGCGGCGCACCAGTTTGCCCGCCACGCGAAAGCCCAGGCGCGACTCAATGCGGGGCCGCACCTCGCCTGAAAACTCGGAGCCGGACTGGATGCTGGACGCGCCCACCGTGCTGACCTTGACCGCGCGCACCGGCTCCTCGGAGGGGGCGGGCTTGGAGCAGGCGGTGGCAAGCAGCGCGGCAGCGAGCACAGCGCCTGCGGTGTAAAAAGTTCTGGTGGACATGGTGGTGGGGAGGCAATAAAGAAAAACAAACGGTGCCAGACACGTCGCCCAGCACCACTAATGACCGAATGGTTAGTAATTTAGGGTACGCACTGTTTTTTGTCAAGGCGCGGCCCAGCAAATAGGCCGAAAGGCACAATGGCGCCCATGCCAAGCCCCCTGCCCGCTGCGCCCACCGCAGCCGCCCCCATCACGCATTACGAAAACTTCCCCGTAGCCTCCTGGCTGTGCCCGGCCCACCTGCGCGCACCCATTGCCGCCATCTACCACTTTGCCCGCACCGCGGACGACATCGCCGACGAAGGCGACGCCACCCCAGCCCAGCGCCTGGCCAGCCTGCAGGCCTACCGCCAGGCCCTGCAGCAGGCCGCCGACGGTGGCACGGCATTTGCCGGCTGGCCCCAGGTATTTGGCCCCCTGCAGGCTGCAATCGCCACGCACCGGTTGCCGGTGCAGCTGCTGCACGACCTGCTGGACGCCTTCGTGCAAGACATCGAGAAAACCCGCGACGGCGCGGGCTACGCCGACGACGCCGAGCTGTGGGACTACTGCCGCCGCTCCGCCAACCCCGTGGGCCGCCTGCTGTTGCACCTGTATGGCGTGCACAGCGCGCAGGCGTTGGCCGAGAGTGACGCGATCTGCACCGCGCTGCAGCTCATCAACTTCTGGCAAGACCTGAGTGTGGACATTCCGCGCGGCCGCTACTACCTGAGCCACGCCGCCCGCACCCGGTTTGGGGTCCCCCAATCCGACATCCTGGCCCAGCGCCAGACCGAAAACGCTACCAAATTAATAGCTGCTTGCGCAGATGCAGCAAGGGCTAGCATGCTAAAAGGCTCGCAACTGGTACACCGCCTGCCAGGCCGTGCGGGCTGGGAGCTGCGCCTGGTGGTGCAAGGCGGGCTGCGCATTCTGGACAAGATCGCCGCGCTGCACTACACCACCCTCTCGCAGCGCCCGGTGCTGCGGGCTTGGGACTTTCCCCTACTGCTGTGGCGCGCTGCGCGCATGTAAGCGTGCTCCAATGGGCGCCATGCCTTTGCCTGCGCCAGACGCAATAAAAAAAGAGCCCCGTTGGAACCGCCGCAGCCTGCTCCGCCTTGCCGGAGCTGGCGTGGCGCTGGGCGTCCTGCCCACGGGCCGCGCCCAAGGCAGTGCCGTGGTCTACCCCAACCTCAATGGCAACGGTGCGGACAACCTGGGCTACCGCATGCTGGAACTGGCGTTGGCCAAGTCCGGCAAGCCCTACAGCCTGAGCCTGCACCCCATGGCGGTGAACGACGAGCGTGCCCGCGCCCTGCTGCGCCGGGGCGAGGTCAGCGTGTGCGACTTTGGCTCGGGCGCTGAATTTGAAAAAACCTTCAGCGCCGTCTACTTCCCCATCGACCGCGGCCTGCTGGGCTACCGCATCAGCCTGATCCACCACAGCCTGGAGGAGGAATTCGCCAGAGTCCACAGCCTCACACACCTGCAACGCTTCCGTGCCGGCCAGGGCATTGGCTGGTCCAACAACGCCATCATGCAGGCCGCCGGCATCGCGGTCGTCACCGGGCCCACGCTGGAATCGCTGTTTCCCATGCTAGAGGCTAGGCGCTTCGACTTTTTGCCCCTGGGCCTGAACGAGGTGTACGGCTTCTCTGAACAGTACGGCGACTTCGCGCCCTCGATGGTGGTGGACGCCCACACGCTGCTGGTGTATCGCTTTGCCCGCCTGTTCTATGTGCGGCCGGACCAGACCGAGCTGCACGCCAGCATTCTGCTGGGCCTCAAGCGCGCCTTTGCCGACGGCTCCTTCCAGAAGCTGCTCAACGCCGACCCCTCGGTGCGCCGCGCTCTGCTGCGAGCCAAGCTCTCTCAGCGCGACACCATCACCCTGGACACCCCACTGCTGACCGAGGCCTTCCAGGCCATTCCGGACGAGTACTTCTTCAAGCCCGCTGAATTCAAATAAGCGGCCGCGGGATGTAACAATCCCCGCCATGACCCCAGAGCAATACGTCCAGGACAAAGCCGCCGCCAGCGGCAGCAGCTTCTATTACGCCTTCCTGTTTCTGCCCGCACCGCGGCGCGCCGCCATCACCGCGTTTTATGCGTTTTGCCGCGAGGTGGATGACGTGGTGGATGAGATGGTGGACGCCGGTGTGGCTGCGACCAAACTGGCCTGGTGGCAAACCGAGGTCGGCAAGGCCTTTGCCGGCCAACCCAGCCACCCGGTGATGAAGGCGCTGATGCCGCACACCACGGTCTACGGCATCGAGGCGCGCCACCTGCTGGGCGTGATCGAGGGCTGCCAGATGGACCTGGAGCAAACCCGCTACCTGGACTACCCCGGCCTGCAGCGCTACTGCCACCTGGTGGCCGGCGTGGTGGGCGAGGTGGCGGCGCGCATCTTCGGCCAGACCGACCCGCACACCACCGCCTACGCCCACAAGCTGGGCCAAGCCCTGCAGCTCACCAACATCATCCGCGACGTGGGCGAAGACGCCATGCGCGGGCGCATCTACCTGCCCGTCAACGAGCTGCAGCAGTTTGATGTGAAGGCGCATGAAATCCTGAAACGCACGTATTCGGACCGCTTCACCGCGCTCATGAAATTTCAGGCCGCCCGCGCGCAGGGCCTGTATGACGAAGCCCTGGCCTTGCTCCCCGCCGCCGACCGCCGCACGCAAAAGCCCGGCCTGATGATGGCCAGCATCTACCGCGCCCTGCTACGCGAGATCGAGGCCGACAACTTCCAGGTGCTGCACCAGCGCATCGCACTCACGCCGCTGCGCAAGCTCTGGCTGGCGTGGAAGGTGCAAGCCCTCGGCCGTCTATGAACATGGCCCCTACGGTCGCCTACTGCGTGTGGCTCCCTGCCCCCCAAGGGGGCTGCGTTTGGCCTTGGGGCGGCCCGGCGGCCAAACCTGCTTCGGCTGGCCTATGCACGTAGCCATCGTCGGCGCCGGCTGGGCCGGCATGGCGGCTGCCGTAACGGCAACCCAAGCCGGCCACCACGCTACCGTTTTCGAAGCAGCCCGCGCAGTCGGGGGGCGGGCTAGAGCCTTAAATGGCACTTTGCCAGACGGCACCCCCGTGGTGCTGGACAACGGCCAGCACATCCTGATTGGCGCCTACAGCGAAACCCTGAAACTCATGCGCACCGTGGGTGTGGACCCGCAGCAAACACTGCTGCGCCTGCCGCTCACGCTCCTGTTCCCCGACGGCGACGGCTTGGCCCTGCCCGACTGGCCCAGCCCGCTGGATGCGCTGGCCGGCATTGCGCGCGCCAAGGGCTGGACCTGGGCCGACAAAGGAAGCCTGCTGCGCGCCGCCACTGGCTGGCAGCTGGGCGGCTTTGCCTGCGCGCCGCAGACCAGTGTGGCCGACCTGTGCCGCACGCTCACGCCCACCGTGCTGGCCACCATGATCGACCCGCTGTGTGTATCGGCCCTCAACACGCCGGCCGCACGCGCCAGCGGCCAGGTGTTTCTGACCGTGCTGCGCGACTCCCTGTTTGGCGGGCGCGGCAGTTCCAACCTGCTTTTGCCGCGCGCCGACCTGGCCACGCTGTTCCCGCAGGCAGCGGCCGACTGGCTGCAGGCGCAGGGCGGCGTGGTGCAGCTGGGCACGCGCGTGGAGCAGATCAGCCCCCAAGCCACAGGCAACGGTTGGCGGGTGAACGGCCAGCCCTTTGATGCCGTGCTGTGGGCGACTTCATCATCCAATGCGGCCGTAACCCTTATGGAGTCTGCGCAAGCAGCTCCTGAAACCATAGCAAACGCGATGCAGGCCTGGGCCGCTACGGCGCAGGCCTTGCAGTTTGAAGCCATTGCCACCGTCTACACCCACGCGCCCAACGCGCGCCTGACCCAGCCCATGCTGGCGCTGCGCAGCGACAGCGCCTACCCGGCCCAGTTTGTATTCGACCGCGGCCAGCTCGGTGGCCCGCAGGGCTTGCTGGCCTTTGTGGTCAGCGCCAGCGAGGGCGACCGCGACACCCTGCAAACCCAAGTGCTGGCCCAAGCGCAGGCGCAGCTGGGCTTGGCGCTCACGCCGCTGCAAACCGTGGTGGAAAAACGCGCCACCTTCGCCTGCACGCCGGGACTGGTGCGCCCCCGCCAGGCCATCGCGCCCGGCCTGTGGGCCTGTGGCGACTATGTGGACGGCCCCTACCCCGCCACGCTGGAGGGCGCGGTGCGCAGTGGCGTGGCCATCGCAGACCTTTATAAAACCAACTATCCTTAAATACTCATTAATGCTACATTTATGAAAAGCTAGTTTTCATAAAGGCATTGCATGGCACATACTGCCGCTTGGTTCTTGGTCCTCCTCGGTCTGGGGCACATCGCCTATGGCCTGCGCAAGTACCACGCCCCGCTGCGGGCGGCGTGGGCCGGTGGCTTCATCGGCCAGTTCGGTGCGACGGAAGAACGTCGCACCGCCTTCTGGTTCCTGATCTTGGGTCCGCTGCTGGTGCTGGCCGGCCACGCAGCCTTGCATGCAGTGGCCACGGGAGACTTGGCACTGCTGAAGATCGTGGGCGGCTATCTGCTGTTCACCGGTGTGCTGGGTGCCGCGGCCTTTCCCAAGTCCCCGTTCTGGGCCGCACTGCCTACCGGGCCCCTGCTCATTGCCACTGGCTACGGTTGGCTCTCGCTCTAAAAAGGAAGCCTCCATGTCCAGCTCCGCCTTCAGCGCCAAAGTTTTCGCCGTCTACCTGTTTTTGGCCGGTGCCGTGCTCATCACCGTGCCCAACCTGCTGCTGTCCCTGCTGCAGATACCGCCCACGCCCGACGTGTGGATTCGCGTGGTGGGGCTGGTGGCCTTCATGATCGGCGTGTACGCCTGGGTGGCCGCCAGCCATGAGTTCAAGCCCTTCCTCGTCGCGTCCGTCTACACACGCTTTATCGTCTTCGTGGCGTTCACGGCCTTTGCCCTCGCCGGGCTGGGCAACCCCATGATCATCCTGTTTGGCCTGGCCGACCTGGCCGGTGGCATCTGGACCTACTCTGCCCTGCGCGCCGATGCCCGCTGGGACGGCACCCTCTAAACGCCCACACTCCCCCATGCGCACCACCAAAGCCCAACAAGCCCAAAGCCACCGCCTGCTGATCCGCACAGCGGTGGACCTGATGACCCAGCACGGGTTTGACGGCACCACCATGAAGCAGATCGCCCGCGCCGCCGACATGGGCGATGCCACCATCTACAAGTACTTCCCCAGCAAGGAAAAACTGGTGCTGGCCTACTTTGAACAGGCCGTGGAAGACGCCCTGGCGGCCATGCGCAAGACCAAAGGACTGGACAAATTTGTGCTGCAAGAACGCATGCAGCTGCTGGTGGACCACCTGCTGGAAACCCTGCTGCCCGACCGCGAGTTTGTAGCCCTGGCGCACCAACTGCTCAACAAAGCACCCCTGGCGATGCTGAGCGGAACCCTGCCCGGCAAGGCGCTGCTGCAGGCCGCGTTTGCCGAGATGCTGGAAGCCACGCAGGCCAGCGGCGAGATACCGCCCTGCGGCTTTCAGGGCAGCCTCTCCAGCCTGATGGCGGACTATGTCTACGCGGTGCTGGGCTTCTGGCTGCGCGACACGTCGGACGGTTTTGCCGACACCACCCGCATGACCGACCTGAGCCTGGGCGTGCTGACCCTGGCCCTGCGCAGCGGCTTGGTGGACCGCCTGCTGGAGCTGGGTGGCTTTTTGCTGCGCAGCCAGCTTGCGCGCCTGCTGCAACCCGGCGGCGGCTGGCTGGACCTGATGCAACGCGCCCGCCAAACATTACAAACTCCCAAGACCCCATGAACGCCGCCACCATCACCGAAACCCCGCTGCCCGCACACAGCCAGATTGCCCTGCGCACCGCAGGTGCCGACTTTGCCGACTGCTACACCTTTGCTGACCCACAGCCCGGCAGCAGCGCCATGGAAACCTACCTGGCCGTGATGGGCTACAGCCCGGGCTGGATGAGCTTTCTGATGTCGGTGCGCAACCAGGCCGTGCGGCTGGTGGGGCTCAAACACCTGGGTGGCCTGGAGGTGAAGATGCAGGCACAAGACGCCAAGCCCGCCGCCAGCTACTCCGTGGGCGACCGTGCGGGCATCTTCAGCGTGGACTACCTGTCTGCGCCCGAGGTCATCCTCTTCGATGACGACAAGCACTTGCGTGTAGAGCTATCGGTCTTTAAGCACCAGCAAGACGGCCAGCCCCTGGTGTCGGTCAGCACCGTAGTGCACAACCACAACGCGCTGGGCCGCGCCTACATGGCCATCGTGGGACCGGTGCACCGGCTCATCGTCCCCAAAATGCTCAGCCAGTCCCTGCATGCCGCACGCACCGCGCACCAGTAAGCTCGCGCGCGGCGCCATTGTGGGCGCGGCCGCAGCACAGGCCGGGGCCACACAGCTGGCACGCTCGGCCACGCGGCTGGTACAACGCGGCACCAGTGCGACTGACAAGGAAACTGCGCGTGTGGAGCACGAGGCCAAGATGGGCCGCATCGCCTTCACCGCGCTCAACCAGCTCAAAGGCACGGCGCTCAAAGCTTCGCAACTACTGAGCATGGAGTTGGGCCTGCTGCCCGAAGGCGTGCGCCAACAGCTGGCCCGGGCCCACTACCAAGTCACCCCACTGAACCGCGCATTGGTGCTCAAGCTGCTGCGCCAGGAGCTGGGCGACAGCCCCGAGGCGCTGTTTGCCGACTTCGACCTGCAGGCCTTTGCCGCCGCCAGCCTGGGCCAGGTGCATGCCGCCACGCTGCACAGCGGTGAGGCCGTGGCCGTGAAGCTGCAATACCCCGGTATGGCCGCCACCATCCAGAGCGACCTGGCCCTGCTGCGCCTGCTGCTCAAGGGCATCAGCCTGGGGCCCGAGGCACTGCCCAACGCCGACATCCAGGCCCGTGTGATGGACAACATCGCCCAGACGCTGACGCAGGAGCTGGACTATCTGCACGAGGCTGGCCAGCTGCAGTGGTTTGCCCGGCACCTGCAACATCCGCAGCTGGTGCTGCCCCAGCCGTACATGGACCGCACTACGCCGCGCCTGCTGACCATGCAGCGCCTGCACGGCTTGCACCTGGCCGAGTGGCTGGCCACCCAGCCCAGCCAAGCCCAGCGCGACCACTACGGCCAGCTGCTGTTTGACACCTTCATGCAGTGCGCCTGGGGCCTGCAGCGGCTGCAGGCCGACCCGCATGCGGGCAACTACCTGTTCATGGACGAGGGCCGGCTGGGCCTGTTGGACTTCGGTTGTACGCGCACGCTGTCGCCGCTGTTTTGTGAGCAGGCCGCCATAGTCTGGAAGGCCGCACTGCGCCGCCCCAAAGACACGGCTGCACTGCGCAACGCCTACCTGACGCTGGGGCTGATTGACCCGGCGCTGGACCTCCCGCGCTTTGAAACCGAGCTGCTACCCGCGCTGGCGGGCTGGCAGGACTGGCAATGCCTGCCGCTGCAGAGCGCGGTGTACGACTTTGGCCAACTGCCACCGCCGCCCCAGCCCGATGCAGCCGCACGGCGCACCGCCACGCACTACCTGCGTGCCGTGCCCCCGGACCTGCCGCACTTTGACCGCGCCCACTTGGGGATGACGCAAATGCTGCGCAGCCTGGGTGCCCGCGTGCGCACCCGCAATCCCTGGATTTTTTAAGGCGTGGCGGGCAGTTTTGGTGGCACCATAGCCGCCATGAAGCTTGTCCTGAAAATTGTTGGCGGCCTGATCGCCTTGCTCCTGCTTGCCGCGTTGGCCTTGGGCGGCTGGTACCTGTACCAAAAGCAGCCCGTGCGCAGCGGCACACTGGCCATCCAGAAGCTCGGCGCCCCGGTGCAGGTGCAGTTTGACGAACGGGGCGTGCCCCACATCCGCGCCGAGAACCAGGCCGACCTCTACCGCGCGCTGGGCTATGTGCATGCCCAGCACCGCTTGTTCCAGATGGAAATGGTGCGCCGCCTGGCCAAGGGCGAGCTGGCCGACATTTTGGGCCCCAAGCTGGTGGAGGTGGACACCCTGTTCCGCACCCTGGGCATACGCGCACACGCCAAGGCCACCGCGGCCAAGATGGACATGACCACCCCGGCCAACCAGGCCCTGTTGGCCTACCTGGACGGCATCAACCAGTACCAGGACACGCACCGCGCGCCCATCGAGTTCGACATTCTGGGCATTCCCCACCAGCCCTTCACCCCCGAGGACACCTTGGCGGTGTCGGGCTACCTGGCCTACAGCTTTGCCGCGGCGTTTCGCACCGAACCGGCCATGACCTTTATCCGCGACAAACTCGGCGCCGACTACCTGCGCGCGTTTGACATCAACTGGCACCCCGAAGGCGTGGTCACCCCCTTGGCACAGCTCACCAGCCGCGACTGGAACAGCCTGAACCGCATCGCCGCCATCAGCCAGGACGCGATGGACCTGGCCGGTGTGCCCCTGTTTGAGGGCAGCAATGCCTGGGCCATCTCGGGCAAGCGCACGGCCAGTGGCAAGCCCCTGCTGGCTGGCGATCCGCACATTGGCTTTTCCACCCCCAGCGTCTGGTACGAAGCCCACCTGAGCGCGCCCGACTTCGAGCTCTACGGCCACTTCCAGGCCCTGAGCCCCTTTGCGCTGCTGGGCCACAACATGGACTTTGGCTGGAGCCTGACCATGTTCCAGAACGACGACATGGACTTGATCGCCGAAAAGACCAACCCCGCCAATCCGCAGCAGGTATGGCACAACGGCCAGTGGGTGAACCTCAGCACCCGGTCGGAGACCATCTCGGTCAAGGGCGCTGCGCCGGTGCAACTGGCCCTGCGCGGCTCGCCGCACGGCCCCATCATCAACGACGCCTTCAAGGACAGCCTGGGCGACACCCCGATTGCCATGTGGTGGACCTTTCTGGAAACCGAAAACCCGGCATTGCAGGCCTTCTACGAACTCAACCGCGCCGACACCCGCGACAAGGCGCGCGAGGCCGCCAGCAAGATCCACGCGCCCGGCCTGAACGTGGTGTGGGCCAATGCCAAGGGCGACATCGGCTGGTGGGCCTCGGCCAAGCTGCCGCAACGCCCGCTGGGGGTGAACCCCACCTTCATCCTGGACGCGGCCAAGGGCGAGGCCGAGAAACCGGGCTTCTACGCTTTCGTGTTCAACCCCCAGGAAGAAAACCCCGCGCGTGGTTACATCATGTCGGCCAACCACCAGCCCCAGCCCAGCAGCGGCGTGCCTGTGCCCGGCTACTACAACCTGCCCGACCGCGCCCGCCGCCTGGACGCAGTGCTCTCCAACCCCCAAACCCTGTGGGACACCCAAGCCGCACAAACGCTGCAACTGGACACCCGCAACGGCTATGGCCACCGCGTCCTGCAAAACCTGCTGCCCGTGATGCATGCGGTGGTAACAGACCCCAACGAAAAAGCCTTCATGGAACCGCTGGAGAAATGGGACGGCAACTACAGCACCGACAGCATTGCCGCCACACTGTTCAGCCAGATGCTGTACGAGCTGGCCAAAGCCGCGATGGAGGACGAGCTGGGCGAGGTGCAGTTCAAGAACCTGCTGAACACCCGCGCGCTGGATGCCGCCCTTCCCTTGCTGATGGCCGATCCCCAATCCCCCTGGTGGGACAACAAAAACACCAAGGCGCCAGAGAGCCATTTTGAGACCGTGCGCATCGCCTGGGCCAACACGCTCAAGCACCTGCAGGGCCTCTACGGCACCAGCCTGCTGGACTGGCGTTGGGGTGTGACCCACACCGTCACCCACGGCCACCCGCTGGGCCGGCAAAAGCCGCTGCACCTGCTGTTCAATGTGGGCCCCTTCCCGGCCCCGGGTGGGCGCGAGACGCCCAACAACCTGTCCAACCCCGTGGGCCCTGCGCCCTGGGCAGTGAGCTATGGGCCGTCCACGCGCCGGGTGATCGACTTTGCCGATGCCAGCCGCGCCGTGGGCATCAACCCGGTGGGCCAAAGCGGTGTGCTGTTTGACACGCACTATGCCGACCAGGCCCAGCAGTACATCGCCGGTGCTTATGTGCCGCAGCACCTGCGCGAGGACGATGTGCGGGCGCACACCAAGAGCAGCCTGCGCTTCCAACCAGCGCCCTGACGGCCTGGCGCAGGCCGGGTTTCAGCCCGCGCTGAGCAGGTCGCGCAGCTCGGTCAGGCTGGCCACCGTGGCATGCGGGTGCTGCGCGTGGCTCCACAGGTGCTCGGCGCGGTTCACCCACACCGCCTGCATGCCCACATCCAGCGCGCCCAGCACATCCAGCGCGGCGTCATCCCCCACGTGCAAGATCTGCTGGGGTGCCACCTGCAAGGCCTGCGCCGCGGTCAAAAATATCTTCGGATCCGGCTTGCCCACCCCCGCATCGCGCGCACTCACGGCGCCCGTGAAGTAGGCCCCCAGCCCCACCTGGTTCACATCGGCATTGCCGTTGGACACCGCGTACAGCGGCCAGCGCTGCGCCATCCAGTCCAGCGTTTCCAGTGCGTCGTTAAACAGCTCCACGCGCATGCGCTCGGCAAAAAACACGTCGAAGGCCGGGTCGGCCAGGTCGGTGTCATCGCCCGCGCGCTGCAGCGCCAGGCGAATCGACTCGCGGCGCAACACGCTCAGGTCGTGTGCCTGGGCAGCCCATTGCCGCTCGGTGTCTTCGCGCAGGGTACGCCGGGCGTGTGGGTCGGCATACAGGGTGGCGGTGGCTGGTGCGTATTGCAGCAACCAGGCATGCAACACTTTTTCAGCCCGCTCGATACACGGCCAGATGGGCCACAAGGTGTCGTCCAGGTCCAGGGTAATGGCCTTGATGGTGGAGAGTTGCAGCATAGGTGCGGGAGAATACCGCATGCTTTTCCAATCCCCCTTCCAGCCCGAGCCCCCGTTCACCCACGGCCAGGTGCCCCGCACCGCCGTGCTGCTGTGCAACCTGGGCACGCCCGACGAACCCACCGCCCCCGCCGTGCGCCGCTACCTGGCAGAATTTTTGGGCGACCCGCGTGTGGTCGAAATCCCACGCCTGCTGTGGCTGCTGATCCTGCACGGCATCATCCTGCGCACGCGCCCTGCCAAGTCGGCCGCCAAATACGCCAGCGTGTGGACGCCCGAGGGCTCCCCGCTCAAGGTGTGGACCGAAAAGCAGGCCAAGCTGCTGCAAGGCTGGCTGGGCCAGCGCAACCACCAGGTCAAAGTACGCTGGGCCATGCGCTACGGCAGCACCTCCATCGCCTCGCAGCTGGACGCCATGAAGGCCGAAGGCGTGACCCGCGTGCTGGTGCTTCCCGCCTACCCGCAGTACAGCGGCACCACCACCGCCAGTGTGTGCGACGCGGTATATGCATGGACCGCCAAGACCCGCGCCATCCCCGAGCTGCGCTTCATCAACCGCTACCACGACGACGCGGGCTATATCAGCGCCCTGGCCGCCAGCGTGCAGCGCTACTGGAAGGCGAACGGCCGCCCCGACAAACTGGTGATGAGCTTCCACGGCGTGCCCGAACGCACGCTGCACCTGGGGGACATGTACCACTGCGAGTGCTTCAAGACCGCACGCCTGTTGGGTAAGGCGCTGGGCCTGAACAAAGACCAGTACCAGGTCACCTTCCAGTCCCGCCTGGGCCGCGCCAAATGGCTGGAGCCCTACACTGAACCCAGCCTCATTGCCATGGGCAAGGCGGGAGTAAAACGTGTGGACGTGATCTGCCCCGGCTTCACCAGCGATTGCCTGGAGACGCTGGAAGAAATCAACATGGAAGGCCGCGAGGCGTTCTTGCACGCCGGCGGCAAAGAGTTCCACTACATCCCCTGCCTCAACGACGACCCGGAATGGATCACCGCCCTGTGCAATCTGGCACAAAAGCATCTGCAAGGCTGGCCTACGTTGGAAGCCCCAGATGCGGCCGAACTGCAGACATCGCGTGCGGCGGCGGTGGCACTGGGGGCGAAGCAGTAGGCTGCTTGGTTTGGGGTTGCTGGTGGGCTAAATAGTAGTATTTTTGGCCTCTAGCCCTCGTGGAATATGCGCGAGCAGCTACCAAATTGATAGCGTATTTGCCTTGCTGGCCACAGCGTGGGTGGGCAGAGCTGGGGCTAGGGCCCCCCGCCTCATACTGTCAAACGCCCAGAAATCGGCGGAGGCCCCTAGCCCCAGCTCTGCGGGTGAGCGGGTGGGTTTGCGTAGGGACTGAGTTCAATTCAGAAGGCAGCAAAGCGGCGGAAGCCGACCTTCAGAAATTCACCCGAATGGGGGATACCCATAGTGCCTCCATGTGGTGAAAATCACTCATGCCGTCATCAATTAGCCCTCTCATGAATCGCAATCGAATATCAATGGTCGCAAGCCTGTTGCTTTTGTCTTCGGTCATTGTGATTTGGCCCGATATTTTTAACTTCTCGAAGACAGTACGGCTTCCGGACTGGACTGCACTACTGCCAAGCCCCATAGATGCGCCCGCATTTTTGGCTTTGCTTTGCCTTATTCCTGCCGCTTTGATTTCGACCACCCTTCAAGGTGCGATAAGGGGCGTTGCTGTGTCTGTAGTTGTTGCCCCGCTATTTGCAATTGCTACATTTGCACTGGACCCAACTCATCAGAACAGCTTTAGTGTTGCCAACGCCTTTTTTAGCTATGTCTGGATAGTCTTGTTTTATTGTGCAATTCCGTCCGTGTTGCTATTGTCTGTACGCGCGACGGCTCATTACCTTCATACGAAGGCACGCTGCTAATCGTTATCCAAGCAATGCATAGCCAATTTGGAGACCAAGCCAAAGACAGACAGGGCATCACTGTCGTTGGAGTATTACTACTTGCATTTGCTGGAGTAATGCTTATTTTCCAAATTTGGCTTATGGCGATTCTGTTTAGCCTTAGCGGCTTAGCCCTCATTGCAATTGCCTTCTTTGCATCTAGAGAATCTTTCTCTGCTTTTCGGCGGTTTATCCGCGCGCCGTTATGTAGAAATTGAATGCCCGCAATCAGTCTGCAGGCGCCTCAGCTACGCGGCAGTAGGATGCATTCCGCGAACATGAGCGTATGGATTTCTAGTTTGGAAAGGTAGTTAATGCTTACGACTCGACTGGCTGTGAAATTATTGTGGTTTAGTTTATTTGTTTTCCCGCTATTTCTTGCTCTTTTTCAATGGTGCAAATACTTTCATCAATGCAGCGATTTTCAAATTCGAGCTGCGGTGCTGTTGGTGATGCTATCTATTATTTGTGTCTATTGTTTTGCAATGGTGCTTTTGCTTTCGTATTTCGCAAGTATGCTTTTCCCTTTCTATGTGAAAAACATGGGCAAGCATGGAAAGAAATTTCTAATTATTTGGAAAATTGTTTTAACGGAGGAAAAGTATCTTGCATTTCAAGAATCGTTTGCTAGCGCTGAATAAGTATTCAATATGTGACGCGGACATGGAGTCTCTTTTGAAGTTGACCACACTCGGTTGAACAACTTCATCGCATACAAGGACTCACATGGGTTGATAGATGGTTTGTGGGTAGATTGGCAATACCCGCTTCGGGCCCATATTTGCCTGTTCGTCAATTTCCGCGACCGGCCGCTTTCAGTCTGCAGGCGCCTCTGGTGAGCGACGGAAGCCGACATTCAGAAGTTCACCCGAATGGGGGATATTTAAACCTTCACTTCGCAGTCAGAATCAGAAGCGCTCAGCTAGCCGCTCATGGGCGGGTGAAATTTAAACCTGAACGATTGATCACAAGTAACCCCTAACTGGTTTGGGAAGCTTCCTACTTTTCAGAACGATGAAATTTCTTCTTCACATTGCCTTTCTAATAGCGTCAACTGCGGCTGTGGCCGAGCGCCCCATGAACGAACTTCCGATGTATGGAGGTCGGCACACTCCAGAAATCGAAAGCAATGAAATCACCAGCAAGCAAGTGGAGCGCCTTGGGTGGCGGTACTACAACCAAGGTGACTTAGATACAGCGATAAAACGATTCAATCAGTCTTGGATGTTTGACCGGAACAATGCAGGCGCATATTTTGGATTTGGACTCATCATGGGTCAACGTGCCATTCGAGGAGAGGGAGATACGCGAGTCAATTTAAAAGAATCGATTCGCTTTCTAGAAATGGCGAATGGGTTTGATCCGAAAAATTCCAAGATCATCAATGAATTAGCCTCTGCACATGGAATGTTTGCCGGCTACCTTATTTCAAATGAAGAGAATGGCCTCATTGAATATTCGATAGCGGATGCTTTATTTGGGCAGGCTTACGAGCTCGATCCGAAATTTCCGCAAACCCCAGAAAACTGGTCAGTTATCAAGTTCTATTTAGGTGATTTCAACGAGGCTAAGAGGTTGTTAAATCTAGCGGTAGGTTTGGGGATTGTCCCGAATCCTGCTTACGCCAAAATGCTGGCTGAAAAGATGCAGTAGCTCGCGCAAGAGTTCGATTTGACCGACTTCAATCAGTCTGCAGGCGCCTCAGTCAATCGGCGGAAGCAGTCATCCGCAGAATCACCTGAACGGGGGATAGCCAAATAGCAGGGAAGCAATCAGAATTACCTCGATTTCACACTCCGAACCCGCGCATGTATCTACGTCTTATCGCTTTGATTGCTGCAGCACTTTGCGCAACTTTGGTAGATGCAACAACGATTCAACCTATGGAAGCTGGACTCCAACCGGTTTATGAGCGTATTGCATCAATCGAGGCTGAGATTCAAATGCTCGAAAAAACTCACGGTAAATCGGGGGCGCTCAAGGAAGTCCGTTTGATACCCGAAGAGAAAATCAAATCTCTCCAGTCAGAAAAGCGACGTCTCGAGGCAGAAATTTTGTGGGCGAAGGACATTGCCCATTCGCCGCTAGTCACTTTCATGACGTCTTCAAATGAAGATGCCCCATGAATAATTTTCCTCATGGCCTAACGTCTACTTTCAGTCTGAATGCCCCCTCTATACCGCCATGCCGACGAAATCCGTCCCAACCCTGCTAAAAGACATCCGCCTCGTAAGCGAAGAACGTTACGCCGTCGTAGAAGCGGTGCGCGCCTTGGTCAACAAGAGCTTCAAGCCCATCGCGGAAGAAGTGAAGTACGGCGGGATTCTGTTTGCGTCCGGGGTGCCGTTCTGCGGTGTGTTTGCGTACAAGGAACATGTGTCGGTGGAGTTCAGCCATGGAGCGCGCATTGACGATGCACATGGCCACCTGGAAGGATCTGGCAAGGGGCGCAGGCACCTCAAGCTCATGTCGCTGGACGACATCAAGAACAAGAAGCTGGCCCAGTATTTGCCACTGGCGCTGGCCGCGGCGCAGAGCGCCGGCTAAAAACAGGCCCCGCATGGTGTCCAATAGGGTTCTATGGATACCACTGAACGTACCGAGCAGCGCCTCACCGAGCTGGAGATCAAGGCCAGCTTTGCCGAAGATGCGCTGGACCAGCTCGACAAAATCATTGTTCGCCAGCAGGAGCAAATTGACCTGCTGGTACGGGAGCTGACGCACCTGCGCCAGCAAGCCAGCGAACCGGCCACCGCGCGCAATCTGCGCGACGATTTGCCGCCCCATTACTAAACCACTCAACCCAAGGATTGAACCCATGAGCCTGCATACCTGGTGGCTGTTTGTGATGATGACGTTTGTGGTGTCGGCCACGCCGGGCCCCAATATGCTGCTGGTGATGAGCACCGGTGCGCGCCAGGGCCTGCGTGGCGCGGTGACCAGCATGGCGGGTTGCATGACCTCGCTGATGCTGATGCTGAGCCTGTCGGCCGCCGGGCTGGGTGCGCTGCTGCAGGCGTTTCCCGCGGTGTTCGACGCGCTGCGCCTGGCCGGTGCGGCCTACCTGGCCTACCTAGGCGTGCAGGTGTGGCGCAGCCCGGTGCAAGAGAGCGACCCGGCCGATGCTTCGGCCCAGGGCGGCAACCTGGGCGCTGCGCTGAGCAGTTGGGCACTGTACCGCCAGGGTGCGCTGGTGGCCGCCAGCAACCCCAAGGCGATTTTGTTTGCGGCGGCCTTCTTTCCCCAGTTCCTGAACCCGGCGCTGCCCCAGTTGCCGCAGTTTGGCATTTTGCTGGGCACCTTTGCGGTGGTGGAGGTGGGCTGGTACTTTGTGTACGCCGCCAGCGGCAAGCAATTGGCGCGCTACCTGCAGCGGGCCAGTGTGATGCGCGCGTTTAACCGGCTGACGGGTGGGGTGTTTGTAGGCTTTGCCGCACTGATGGCGGGCGCCAAGAGCTGAAACGCGATCAAATCAGGAGCTGCTGGCGCAGCAGCGGTGGGGGCTAACCCAGGATTTTATGCCTGGTGTCTTTCTCGACGTACATGCCCAGGTCGCAGCGGTGCAGCCAGCTCTGCAGGCTGTCACCGCTCTGGGCACCGGCCACGCCCACACTCACACTCACACACAACCCGGGGCGCAGGCGGGCCCAGGGGTGGGTTTCCACGGCATCCTGGATGCGCTGGGCCAGCCCGTGGGCGGCTGCCTCGTCGACATGCGCAAAGGCCACCACAAACTCATCGCCGCCCAAGCGCACGGGTACATCGCCTTCGCGCACAAAGCTGCGCAGAATATGGCCCAGCTCCTGCAGCACGGCGTCGCCCACCTGGTGGGAGTACTGGTCGTTAATGCGCTTGAAGTAATCCACATCCACAAAGGCCATGGCCGGTGACAGGCCCCGGTCGACGCCCTTGCGCAGCAGTTCGGGCACCCTGCGCTCCAGGTAGCGTCGGTTGAACAGGCCGGTGAGCGCGTCTTCCATGGCCAGTTGCTCCAGTTGCTGGGCGTGCTGGGCCAGGCGGCGGGCGGTGGCACGGCTGGCACGGGCTTGCAACTGCCACTCGATGCGCTCCTCGCGCTGCTGCAAGGCGGCATGGCGCAGATCGGTTTCACGCTGCTTGAGTGCGCGCAGCTGGGCTTGCGAGGCGCGCTCTTTGCCCTGTGCCGTGAGAATCTGGGCCAGCAGCAGATAAGAAATGCCAACCATGTGTTCGTGGTCGATGGACATGGCCAGCTGCATCATGCGGTGGCAGTGGTACTCGGCCAAGGGCCAGTCTTGCGCGGCCCAGGCAATTTCGGCACGCAGCCACAGCTCCATCAAGGTGACCGAGGGGTTGGGGTCGCCCCGGGTTTCGGCGGCCTGGGCGAAGTCGGCATGGCTTTGGGCCACCGCCAGGTCACCCAGCCAGCAGGCTTCAAAACCATCACCCAAACCCAGCATCGCCTGCGTCTTGAGGTAGGCCCCCTGAAACACCAGCAAATTGGGGGCCACCTGGGCCGAGCGCGCACTGGTGTGGCGCAGGTCGGCCAGGCGCTCCAGTCCGGAGAGGTGGCCCTGGTAGTAGCGGTCAAAAAAGCAGCGGCTCACCTCCATGGCACGCTGGTTCACGCGCGGCAGGTAGGCCTCCATCCAGTGGCCGCTGTCCTCCAGCAGCCCAATGGCTGTGCGGTAGGCGGCATCGGCCCGGTCAAAACTGCCACCATGGGCGTAGGCCACGCCCAGGTAGTTGTAAGAGAGCGCCTGGGAGAGTGCCGGCGCATCGGCATTGAGCTTGAGCCCCAGCAGCGCAGCCTCCACGCCCTCTTCGCTGTGGCCCATCACACTGAGGGTGTGCGACAGGGTGGCCAGCGCTTCGGCTTCGCCACGGGTGTCTTCGCACATCTGGAACAGGGTGGCCGCACGCTGGGCGGTTTCTTGCGCCCGCCGAAAGCGCGACACCATGCGGTCCGCCTGCGACAAGGCCAGCAAAGCCCGTGCCTCAGTCGGCAGGTCGTGCGCCGACTGGGCCCGCGCCAGCGCAGCCTTGGCCAGCACCAGGCTGTGCGTCACATCGCCGTGCTTGAGCGCCAGCTGGGCCTGGTGCAGCACCTGCATCACAGGCACCGAGGAGTCGGGTGGCGCGCAAACGGGCATAGGAAGTGGAGGAAATGGTGCTGCAGTGCATCAAAAAGATAGGTCCCAGCGTAGTCCCATCCACCGCCGCTGTCACTCCCCCAAACGGGTGAATTTGCGTTCGTTTTTTAATAAATTTTTCTTACTTAATTAGTTGGCCAGGGCCAACGCCTTGACTTGGGCCCACACCGGCTGCCCCACCGCCAAGCCCAGTGTGTGCACGGAGCGCCGGGTCACCCGCGCCAGCAGGCGGTCCGGGCCGCAACCCAACTGCACCAAGGCCTGGGCGGGGTGGCTGTCGTCAGCAATGGCCAGCACGGTGCAGGGCAGCACGTTCTGGATGCTGGTGTGCGCAGGCTCTTGGGTGGCAAGGCTCACATCGCGCGCCAGCACACGCAAACGCACCGCCGTGCCTACGGCCAGCCCGGCGTCCGCCAGCCACAGGCTGCCCCCGGCAAACGCCAGCCGGGCCAGGTGCCAGCGGGCATCCTGCTCGGCCACCTGGGCATGCAGCAGGGTCGAGGCTTCGTCGCCCAGGCGCAGCGGCACGGCCACCTGGGACAGCACCTGCGCTGCCGGGCCGCTGGCCTGCACCCGCCCCTGCGCCAACACCACTAGGGTATCGGCCAGGCGCACCACCTCGTCCACCGAGTGTGTGACGTAGAGCATGGGGATGTGCAGCTCGTCGCGCAGCCGCTCCAGCCAGGGCAGCACCTCTTGCCTGCGTGCCGGGTCCAGCGCGGCGAGGGGTTCATCCAGCAGCAGCAGCTCGGGCTGGGTGGCCAGCGCGCGGGCAATCGCCACCCGTTGGCGCTCTCCGCCGGACAAATCGGCAGTGGCGCGCGTGAGTAGCGGCGCCAGGCCCAGCAAATCAATCGCGGTGTCCAGTGCCAGCAGGGCCTGGCGGGCACCCGTGGCTTTGGCCGCACGCTTTTGGGCGTAGGCCAGGTTGCCGCGCACATCCAGGTGCGCCAACAGGCTGGCCTCCTGGAACACATAACCCACCGGGCGGCGCCAGGCGGGCAGCGCAATGCCGCTCGTGTCGTCTTGCCACAGCTGGCCGTGGATGCGGATATGGGCTTGCGCCGCCTGCTCCAGCCCGGCCACACAGCGCAGCACGGTGGTCTTGCCCGAACCCGAAGCACCAAACAACACGGTGATGCCACGCGCGGGCAAGGCCAGATCCACATCCAGCGTGAAGCTGGGGCGCGGCAGGCGCAGACGGATATAGTGACTGCCCGTACTCATGGGCGCAGCCTGCTGCCACGCGGGTTGAGCCAACCCAGCCCCAGCAGCACCACAAATGAAAACGCCACCATGCCGCCAGAGAGCCAGTGCGCCTGGGTGTACTGCAGGGCCTCCACATGGCCGTAGATTTGCGTGGAGACGACGCGGGTTTTCCCCGGGATATTGCCGCCCAGCATCAGCACCACCCCAAACTCACCCACCGTGTGCGCAAAACTCAGCACCGCTGCGGTGACAAAACCCGGGCGCGCCAGCGGCACGGCCACGGTCAGGAATGCATCCAGCGGGCTGGCTCGCAAAGTGGCCGCCACCTCCATGGGGCGGCGGCCCATGGACTCAAACGCGTGCTGCAAAGGCTGCACCGCAAACGGCAGCGAATACACCACAGAGCCCAGCACCAGCCCGGCAAAGGTAAAGGGCAACAGCCCCCAGCCCAGCGCTTGGGTGAGCTGGCCCAAGGGCCCTTGTGGCCCCAGGCTCACCAGCAAATAAAAGCCCAGCACCGTGGGCGGCAGCACCAGTGGCAGCGCCACCACGGCACCCACCGGCCCGCGCCAGCGCGAAGCGGTGTGCGCCAACCACCAGGCCAGCGGCGTGGCCAGCACCAGGAGCAGCAGCGTCGTCACGCTGGCCAAACGCAATGTGAGCCAGATGGCGCCAAGGTCGTCGGGACTGAGGGGCATGGGGGCTTGTGAACTCAGACTTCGTAGCCAAAGCTGCGGATCACGGCCTTGGCGGCGTCGCTGCGCAAAAAGGCCATGAAAGCCGTAGCAGCAGCCTTGTCTTTGCCTGTGTTCAGCACGATGGCATCCTGCCGCAAGGGGCTGTGCATGGCGGCAGGCACCACCCAGGCCGAGCCTTGGGCGATCTTGCCGTCCACCATCACCTGCGACAGCGCCACAAAACCCAGCGCGGCGTTACCGGTAACCGCAAACTGGTAAGCCTGCCCAATGCTTTCGCCCTGCACCAGCTTCGGTTGCAGGCTGGCCGCGAGGCCCAGCTTGGTCATCACCTCCACTGCAGCCGCGCCGTAGGGAGCCAGTTTGGGGTCAGCCAGGGCCAGGTGATCAAAACGCCCGCCGCGCAGCACCTCGCCTTTGTCGTCCACCACTCCGGCTTGGCGGCTCCAGAGTACCAGGCGGCCCGTGGCATAGGTGAACTGCGAGGCGGCCACGGCGGAGCCTTCTTTGCCCAGGCGCGTGGGGGCTTCGTCGTCGGCAGACAACAAGACCTGGAACGGCGCGCCGTTCTTGATCTGCGCATACAACTTGCCCGTGGAGCCCACCACCACCGTAGCCTTATGGCCGGTTGTGGTGGCAAAAGCTGCGGCAATTTTTTGCACTGGCGCGCTGAAGTTCGCAGCCACCGCCACGATCACTTCTTCGGCATGCAGGGCGCCGCTGGCGAATGGGGCCAGCAGGGCCAGCACACGGGCCCCATGCAGAATTTTTTGCCGGAAGTTCATGGAAACATCGTTATTCCAAAAAAGGATAGCGTAGCATAGCCCACATGACATCTCCCCCTTCTTTGACCGGCGCTGGACTCGCTGGCGCACTGGGCCACGAGGCGGCAGACAAGCGGCTGGACATCTTGCGCCGTATCGGCCAAGTCGGCTCCATTTCTGAAGCCGCGCGCGGCGCGGATGTGAGTTACAAGGCCGCCTGGCAGGCCATCGACACGCTGACCAACCTGGCCGGCGCCCCACTGGTGGAGCGCACCGTGGGCGGTAGCGGTGGCGGTGGCGCGCAGCTCACAGCCACCGGCCTGCAGCTGCTGGAAGCCGCCGACACCCTGGCCGCCCTGCGCCGCCAGGCGTTGGCCCAGGTGGCCCTGCGCCATGCCCCGGCGGACGGCGTGGCGCCGCGCCTGGCGGGCTTGGGCCTGCGCACCAGCATGCGCAACCAGTTGCCCTGCCAGGTGCTGGCACTGCAGCGCGCCGGGCGCGCCATGCAGGTGCGCCTGGGCCTGAGCGATGGCAGCACGGTGGTCTCGCGTGTTACCCGCGAAAGTACGGAGCTACTGGGCCTGGCGGTGGGCGGCGAGGTATTGGCCTTGGCCAAGGCCACGGCGGTGACCGTGGTGACCGCACCGGCCACGGGTGTGGCCACTGTGAACCGGTTGCATGGCACGGTCGCGCGGCTGGCGCGCTCCACGGCGGGGGATGAAATTGTCCTGACGCTGGCCTGTGGCCTGCAGATGGTGGGTTTTGCCGCACCAGGCCTGCAACTCAAGGTGGGCCAGGCCGCGGTGGCGGTGTTTGACGATGCGGCCGTGGTACTGGCGGTCGGGGGCTAAGCCAAAGCGCTCCTATTTCAGGAGCTGTTCGCGCAATATCCACGCGGGCTATCGCCCTATTTTGCTTAGATTCCGACTGCTGCGGCCTGCGCCGCATCGATGAAATCGGACACCAGCGTGAGCTGCGCCGGCACATTCAGCGCTGGCGCATGGCCGCAGCCCGCCACCTCCACCAGTTGCAAGCGCCCGGCAGCACCAGGCCCCCGCGTGGCCATGGCCTGCACGGTTTCGCGCAGCACCAGATCGGACTCCGCGCCGCGCAGGCACAGCACGGGTACCTGAATCCGGTCGTAGTGCTCCCAGATGCGGTAGTCGTCCGGGTGCGCGGTGAACTGCTGCACCATGGCCGGGTCGTAGTGCGGCGTCACGCGGCCATCGGGCAGGCGGCGCGTGGAGGTTTCGGTCAGGCGGCGCCACTGCGCATCGCTCAACCAGCCGTAGGGTTGGTAGACCTGCCGGAAGAAAGCTTCCAGCTCCAGCACGGTGTCAAACGCCGGTGGCTTGCCCGCGTAGGCACGGATGCGGTCCAGTGCTGCACGGGCCAACTCGGGTGCGTTGTCGTTGAGCGTGAGGCTCTGGATGCGGCCTTGCAGCTGCGGCTCAAACAGCCCGCTGGCGCACACCGTGCCAATGGCCCCGCCCATGGAGGTGCCCACCCAATGTACACGCTCAATCTTCAGCGCGTCCAACAGATCCGCGGCCAGGCGGGCGTAAAACCGCAGGCAGTACTCCTCGGCCGGCTTGCGGCTCCACTGGCTCAGGCCGCGTCCCGGGGTGTCGGGGCAGATGACGCGGTATCGTGGACTCAGGTGTTGGGCCAGCTCGTCCATGTCGCGGCCCGTGCGCGCGAGGCCGTGCCAAGCGATCACCACCGGGGCATCGGCTGCGCCCCACTCGGTGTAGTGCACTTCGTAACCCGCGCAGCGCAGGTAGTGGGAGGTGGGTGTTGCGGTGTTCATGCCTTGCTCCCCAGGCTGGCGGCCCGCAAGCGCCCCACCACGCCGGTCGGAAAGTAATAGACCGACAGCACAAACAGCACGCCCAGCCAGAGCAACCAGCGGTCAGGCGACAGCAGTGCGGACAACCACGGCAAGCTGGCTGCCGCCTCGCTGCCCACGCGCAGCAGGTCCTGCAGATAACTTTGCGCCACCAGAAAGAGGACTGCGCCGACGATGGAGCCATACAGCGTGCCCATGCCGCCGATCACCACGATGAGCAACACATCCATCATGATTTCAAACGACAGCGAGGTGTCCGGCCCGTTGTAGCGCAGCCAGAGCGCCAGCATGGCACCGGCCAACGTGGCAAACACTGCCGAGAGGATGCTGGAGATGGTGCGGTACACCACCACGCGGTAACCAATCGCTTCGGCGCGGAACTCGTTTTCGCGGATGGCCTGCAGCACGCGGCCAAACGGGGAATTCACGATGCGCAGCAGCGCGAGGAACAGCACTGTGGCCACTGCGAACAGCAGGTAAAAGCACAGCAAGCGGCCATCGAGCGAGGCGCCCAGGAACGGGGTTTCGCTGAACTCAAAGCTGGGCGACAGCACCGCCGGCACCTTGAAGGTCAGGCCATCTTCGCCGCCGGTGAATTCATGCAGCTGCGAAGCCAAGGTGAGGAAAGCCGAGGCTACCGCCAGCGTGATCATGGCGAAGAAAATGGCACGCACACGCAGCGAAAACAGGCCGATGAGCCAAGCCAGCAACAGCGATACGACCAGCGCCCCCCCTACGCCCACGCCCAGCGCACTCCAGGTGGCGCCCAGGCGTGTGGTGGCAATGGCAATGCCGTAGGCCCCGATGCCAAAGAACATGGTGTGCGCAAAGCTCACGATGCCGGTGTAACCCAGCAGCAGGTCAAAGCTGGCCACCAACACGATAAAGACCAGCACCTTGGCCGCCACGTTGAGCGCCTTGACGCCGGGGAAGATAAACGGTGTGAGCGCCAGTGCGAGCACCAGCACGGTCAGGATCAAGGCAAGCCAGCGGCTGCGTGGCAGGTCGTTGGAAAGAATGCGAGTGAGCATGGTGTTTCCTTCAGCGGTTTGCCACGGGGTAGACGCCTTGTGGGCGCCACAGGAGGATGGCCACCATGAGCGCGATGTTGGAAAACAGCGCCACTTTGGGGACCAGAAAACCGGTGTAGTTGGCCATCAGACCCACCAGCAAGGCACCGATCAGCGCCCCGCCAGTGGAACCCAGGCCGCCGATGATGATGACGATGAAGATCAACACATTAACCTGCGCGCCCATTTGCGGTGTCACGGTCTGCTGGTAGAGGCCCCACATCACGCCGCCAAGGCCGGCCAGCGCGCTGCCCACCACAAACACGCCAATGAAGAGGCGCTTGATGCGGTAGCCCAGGCTCTCCACCATCTCACGGTCCTGCACACCCGCGCGGATCAGCAGACCGATCTTGGTCCGGCCCAGCACCCAGGCCAGCGCGGCAAACACCACCAGCCCCACCACCACGGCCATGAGGCGGTATTTCTCGATGGCCGCATCGCCCAGCAGCACCGCACCGCGCATGCCTTCCGGCAGCGGCAGCGGAATCTGCGCGGGGCCCCAGACCACCTTGATGAGTTCTTCACCAATGATCATGCCGCCCATGGTGATGAGGATTTGCTTCAGGTGCTGGCCATACACGGGCCGCACGATGAAACGCTCAAACGCCAGGCCCAGCGCACCGGCTACCGCCATGGCTACCAGCATGGCCGGGAACACCGCCACCAGGTTGCGCCACAGCTCCGTGGAGCCGGTCCAGTCTCCCATGGACCCCATTACCGTGGTGGCCACAAAGGCGCCCAGCGCAATGAACACGCCATGGCCAAAGTTCAGCACGTCCATGAGGCCGAACACCAGCGTGAGGCCCGAGGCGATGATGAAAACGATCATGCCCATGGCCAGCCCGGCCACGGTCAGCGTGAGCCAGGTGCTGGGCGAGCCCACCAGGGGCAGGGCCAGCACGGCCAGCAATGGCACCAGGGCCAACGGCTTCCAGTCGAAATCCAACTTTTTCATAGTGACAACCCCAGCAGCGTGCGCTGCAGCGCTTCGTCTTCGGCCAGGGCCTGCATGGCGCCCGCGTGCACTACGCGGCCATCGTCCATCACGGCCACCTGGTCGCCCAGGCGTTTGGCGAAGCTGATGTTCTGTTCCACCAGCAAGATGGTGGTGCCGGTCTGCTTGAGCTGGGCAAACGCGTCGATCATGTTGTTGATGATGGCGGGCGCCAGGCCCTTGCTGGGCTCGTCCACGATGAGCAGCTTGCGCGGTTCCACAATCGCACGCGCCACGGCCAGCATCTGCTTTTGCCCGCCCGAGAGCTTGCCCGCGGGGTGGTTCCAGAATTTCTCTACCGCGGGGAACAGCGAGAAGATCCACTTCAGGCGCTCGCCATCGATGTGCTGCGCACGCTTGGCTTTGCGCGCGGCCAGCAGCATGTTCTCCTGCACCGTCAGGTCGGCAAAGATGCCCATGTTTTCGGGCACATAGGCAATGTCCAGGCTCGCAATCTGCGGAGTCTCGGTGGCGGTGATGTCTTTGCCGTCAAACACCACACGGCCCTGGCTCGCATGCCACAGGCCCATGATGGTGCGCAGCGTGGTGGTTTTGCCCGCGCCGTTGCGACCCAGCAGCATGGTGAGCTGGCCGCGCGGCACCTGCAGGTCGACCCCGTGCAGGATGTGGTACGCGCCGATATGGGTGTGCACGCCTTCGAGGGTGAGCAAATTATTGGCGGCGGCGCTCATGCGGCCTCCTTGTCGGCAGGCGCAACGCCCAGGTAAGCCTGTTGCACCACGGGCGAGGCAATGACGTCCGCCGGGTCGCCATCGGCCACCAGTGTGCCGTTGTGCAGCACGATGATGCGGTCCGCCAGTTCGCGCACCACGTCCATCTTGTGCTCTACCAGCAAAATGATTTTGGTCGGGTCTTGCTTGAGTGCACGGATCAGATTGAGGATCACAGGCGCCTCATCGGCACTCATGCCGGCCGTGGGTTCATCGAACATGTAGACATCGGGGTCCAGCGCCATCAGCAGTGCCACTTCGAGCTTGCGCTGGTCACCATGCGGCAGGCTGGCCACGGTGGCATCCTGTTTGTCGCGCAGGGCCACGTTTTGCAATATCTCCAATGCACGCTCGGTCAAGGCACGGTGGTCGCTCCAGATGCTCCAGAGGTTCAGGCCACGCAGGTGTTTGCCTTCCTGCGTCGCTTGCACCGCCAGGCGCACGTTCTCCAGTACGCTGAGGTTGGGGAACAGGTTGGTGAGTTGAAACGCCCGCCCCAGCCCGGCCCGCGTGCGTGCCGAGGGGCTCAGGGACGACAGGTTGACCCCATTGAGATACACCCTGCCCTGCGTGGCCTGCAGCTGGCCCGAGATCAGGTTGAAGTACGTGGTCTTGCCCGCGCCATTGGGGCCGACGATGGCGGTCAAGGTGCCAGGCAGGAAATTGCAGCTGACAGCATTCACCGCCACGTGGCCGCCAAAGCGGATCGTGAGGTCTTTGGTTTCAAGCATAGGGTCCCCGCTGGTCGGGGTGAAGAGAGGCGGCACCGCAACGGTGCCGCCGGAACATCAACGCTGGTTACGAACCGGAACGGTCATTTCTTCGGCCTTGATCTCGCGGATCAGCTCGGGCACACCCCAGGCAAAGGCCGGGTCCACCTTGATCTTGAAGTGATACATGCTTTGCATGGCTTGGTGGTCTTCCTTGCGGAAGGTCATCTTGCCCTTGGGCGTGTCAAAACTCATGCCTTCCATGGTCTTGATCAGCGTATTGGCACTGGTGTCGCCATTGCTGGCTTTCAGCGCGGTGACCACGGCCATGGCGGCCGAGAAACCACCGGCGGTGAAGAAGTCGGGCGGAGCCTTGAACTGGCTGTAGTGGCGCGACACCATGGCTTCGTTCACCGGGTTCTTGGGCATGCCAAAGTAGTAATAAGCGGCGCCCTCCATACCGGGGAACTGCTTGTAGGCCACCATGGCTGGCAGGATGTTGCCGCCCGTGGCAATCTCGATGCCGTGGCGCTTGAGGTCCATGTCCGCGATCTTGAAGGGGTTGCCACCGGCCCAGATGATGAAGATCACCTTGCGGCCGGGCTGGTCCTTGAGTTTGTCGATCAGGCGCTGGCCACCGGCCGTGAAGTCGGTGGTGGCGGGCGGCAGGTATTCCTCGTGGACCAGCTTGGCCTTCTTGATGGCTTCCTTGAAGGCCTTCACGCCGTCGCGGCCAAAGGCGCTGTCCTGCGCCATGGTGGCAATGGTCACACCAGCCTTGTCCAGCGCCACGGCGTTGGCAATCGCGTCCTGGCTGCTGTTGCGGCCAGTGCGGAAGATGTACTTGTTCCACTTGTCACCGGTGATGGAGTCGGCCACGGCGGGCTCGACCAGCAGAATCTTTTTGTATTCCTCGGCCACGGGCAGCATGGCCAGCGCCACGGGCGATGCGGTGGGGCCCACGGCCAGGTCCACCTTGTCGTCGCCATACGCAGCGGCCAGCAGGCTCTTGCCCTGGTCCGGTTTGCCCTGGTCGTCTTTTTCAATCACGACAATCTTTTTGCCAGCAACCGTCATGGTGCCGCCGGTGGCGTAGTCCAGGCCCATCATGAAACCGGTCTGGGTTTGCTTGCCATAAGCTTCCAGCGGACCGGTCTTGCTGTAGATGTGGGCGATCTTGATTTCTTTGGACTGCGCAAAGGCAGCACCAGAAATCAGGCCGGCGCACAGGCTGGCTGCGATGAGCGTGGCACGGGCGGCCCAGCGGGGGTGGTGCATGTCTGTCTCCTGTTGTTGTAGCTTGATATTGTTCAATTTGCACATAACGTGCCAAAACGCAAGTGATTGATTTCATTCAAAAAAATCACAACAACACCAATAAATCGCCACAAAATGCCCGATATTCAGACATTTTATCGTCTGAAATTTAGTCACATGCCTAATATTCAGACAGTTCTAAACGTGCGTACAGCGTGGCACGCGAGATGCCCAAGGCCTTGGCCACCGCCACTTTGTTGCCGCCAAGGGCCAACATAGCGTCGCGTATGGCCTGTGCCTCCAGCGCAGCGATTTGCTCGGATAAAGGTCGCACCACGGGCGGCACGCTGGCAGCCGGCTCAGGGCCCGGGGGGATGCGCAATGCGGCCTGCAAAGGCTGCACGCCGGACTCAGTCAGCACCGCTGCAAACACATGGGCCTCCACACGGGCAGTTTCGCTGCGCATCACCGCCTGCTCCAGCACATTGCGCAACTCACGGATATTGCCGGGCCAGGGCTGGGCTTCCAGCAAGGCCAGTGCCTCGGGCGTGAGTTCAGGCGGCGGCAGGCCGCTACGCAGCGCCACGTCTTCGCCCAGCACCTCCAGCAGCGCCGCAATATCCGCCCGCCGCTCGCGCAGCGGCGGCACACGGATCGGCAGCACATTCAGGCGGTAGAACAAATCTTCGCGGAAGGTACCCGCACGCACCAGGCCCGCCAGGTCGCGCGAAGTGGCGGCAATCACACGTACGTTCACAGGCAGCAGCTTGTTGGAGCCCAGCGGCTCGATCTCGCCCTCTTGCAGCGCGCGCAGCAGCTTGCTTTGCAGGGCCTGCGGCATGTCGCCAATCTCGTCCAAAAACAGCGTGCCGCCATCGGCCAGGCGGAATTTGCCGTCGCGGCCCTTGCGGTCGGCCCCGGTGAAGGCGCCGGGCGCATAGCCAAAAAACTCGGCCTCCAGCAAGGTTTCGGGCACGGCCGCAATGTTGACGCTGATGAAAGGGCCGCGCGCCCGGCTGGACGCAGCGTGGATGGCATGGGCCAGCAGCTCCTTGCCGGTGCCGGTTTCGCCCAGCAGCAGCACCGGGCTGCTGGAGAGCGCGGCACGGCGCGCATGGCGCTTGACCTCCACCGCCGCCGGACTCAGCCCCACAAAACTGGCAAAGGTGTATTTGGACTGGCGCTGGCCCGGGGCCTGCAGACGCTGGGTGGCCAGCTCGCGCCGGGCGTCGTCCAGGTCGCGCTGCAGCAGCGAGAACTTGTCGATCAGCGGCTGCAGCGTGGTTTCGGCATGGTCAAACAACACAATGCCCAAGGCACCGATGACCTGCCCCGCCGCGTCGCGCAGCGGAATGCGGCTGACCACAAAGGTGCCCGCGCGGTTGGTCAGCAGGTCAATGAGGATGGGCTTGCCGGTCTCCAGCACCTGGTGCATCTGCGTGTTGTGCACCACCATGGAAACGGGGTGGCCCACAAAGTCTTCTTCACGCTCAAAACCCAGGGCCGGCAAAAAGCGTTTGTACTGCTCGTTGATCCACACCACGCGGGCCTGGCGGTCCACCAGCATCATGCCTTCGCTCGCACTGGAGAACAGCGCAAACATGGAGCGCGCTGCCAGTTCCAGGATGCTCTGGGCGTCGCGCGGCAGGGAGTCAGAGATGGGCATGCGGCAATGTTAACGCAGGAACAGCTCCTGAATTGCTATGAATTCAGGAGCTGTTCGCGCAATATCCACGCGGGCTAGAGGCCTATTTCATGCCAAATCCGGCTTACCCAATCGCTTCGATGTTTTTGCGGGAAATTCGCTTGAAGACCCGTGGCAGGACCAGCACCGCAGCCACCACCACCAGCAGCGTCACCGACATGGGGCGCTGCAGGAACACCATGGCACTGCCCTCACCAATCGACATGGCGTTGCGCAGCTGGGCCTCGGCCAGAGGGCCCAGGATCATGCCCACAATCACCGGTGCGGTGGGGAAGTTGAAACGGCGCATCACGAGACCCAGCACGCCCACGGCATAAAGCAGGAACAGGTCAAACGCGCTTTGACGCATGCCATAGGTGCCCACGGTGGCAAAAATCAGGATGCCGGCGTAGAGCTGGGCCTTGGGCACCTTGAGCAGCTTGACCCACAGGCCCACCATGGGCAGGTTCAGCACCAGCAGCATGATGTTGCCAATGTAGAGCGAAGCGATCAGCGCCCACACCAGGGCCGACGAGCTGCTGAACAGCTGCGGGCCGGGCTGGATGCCGTAGTTCTGGAACGCGCCCAGCAACACCGCGGTGGTGTTGGACACCGGAATACCCAGTGTCAGCAGCGGGATCAACGCCGTGGTCACAGTGGCATTGTTGGCGGCCTCGGGACCAGCCACACCTTCAATGGCGCCCTTGGTGCCGAACTCGGCCCGGTGCTCGGGTTTGGCAAGTTTTTTCTCGGTGGCGTAACTCAGGAAGGTCGGGATCTCGGTACCACCGGCGGGGATGCAGCCAAACGGCGCACCAATTGCGCTGCCGCGGATCCACGCGGGGATGGAGCGTTTCCAGTCCGAGGCCGTCATGGTGACGCGACTCATCTTGTTTTCGGTCTCCACCACCTTGCCTTCAAACAGCACGGCATGCAGCGCCTCGGCCACCGCAAACAGGCCCACCGCCACCAACACGATTTCCACACCGTCCAGCAGCTCAGGCATGTTCCCGGTGTAGCGTGCCTGGCCAGTGATCTGGTCCATGCCAATCAGGCCAATCGCCAGACCGATGAACAAAGCCGTCAGCCCGCGCAACGTGCTCTGGCCCAGCACTGCGCTCACCGTGGTGAAGGCAAGCAGCATCAGGCAAAAGTATTCGGGCGGGCCCAGCTTGACCGCGTATTCGGCCACCAGCGGCGCAAACAGCGTGACAACGATGGTGGCAATGGTGCCAGCCACAAAGGAGCCGATGGCAGCCGAGGCCAGTGCAGCGCCCGCGCGCCCGCTTTTGGCCATCTTGTTGCCCTCCATGGCAGTAACCATGCTGGAGGTTTCACCGGGGGTGTTGAGCAGGATGGAGGTGGTGGAGCCACCGTACATCGCGCCGTAATAAATGCCAGCAAAAAAGATCATGGAGGCCGTGGCTTCCACCTGGGTGGTGATGGGCAGCAACATGGCCACGGCAGTGGCCGGGCCAATGCCGGGCAACACGCCCACCGCGGTACCCAGCGCGCAGCCCACAAAGGCCCACAACAAATTGACGGGCGTACCCGCCGTCATAAAACCCTGAAGGAGTTGGTTCCAGATATCCATCACAGCCACCCGCTTTGCGTCAAACCTGGCAAGCTGATAGCCAGAAACTTGGTAAACATCCAGTACACCGGTGCGGAAATGAGAACTCCCACCACCGCGTCCAGCAGCCAAGAGCGTGCGCCCCCGGCAGGCTGCCCCTGCGACATGCGCACGCCGCGGGAGGCGAGCACAAAACACAAGGTGCAGCTGAAGATAAAGCCGATGGTGGTGATCAAGGCGCCATTAACCAGCAGGCCTGCCGACATCCAGACAAAACCTAGCCAGTAAGGTAGCGATTCGTCTTCGTCAGCGTCCAGGTCCCGAAAGCCACCGGTGCGGGACTCCCACAACAGAAAGCCGCCGCACAGCAACAACGCCAAGGATACGACCCAAGGCAAGAAATCCGGGCCCACGCCCGCGTACCCTGCCTCGGAGGGGATAACCCAGGCCCCGGCAGCCAGCCCGAGTGCAATCAAGAGCACCCCCAGAGCCAGCGCCGTTTGCTGGCGCACTTTGATCACCGCACGCATCACAACATGCCGGCCAGGTGCATCACACCGCGCAGGCTGGAGAACTCGTTGTCCACAAAGTCATCAAACGCCTTGCCGGTCAGCACGGCGGGAGTCCAGCCGTTCTTTTCCAAGGCCTCGGCCCAGGATTTGGACTTGGTGGCCTTGACCACCATCTCGGTCAACGCAGCGCGCTGTTCGGCCGTGATGCCGGGGGCACCGTAGACAGCACGCCAGTTGCCCAGCACTACATCAAAGCCCTGCTCCTTCATCGTCGGGATGCTGGGAATGCCGGGCAAGCGTTTTTCGGATGTCACGCCAATCGCGCGCATCTTGCCCGCGGTGATGTACTCGGCAAACTCGCTGTAGCCGCTGCCACCCACGGTGACGTTGCCACCCAAAATGGCTGCGGTGGCTTCGCCGCCGCCACGGAAGGCCACGTAGTTCACCTTCTTGGGGTCCACGTTGACCTTGGTGGCCAGCATGGAGGCACAGATGTGCTCTGTGGAACCACGCGAACCGCCGCCCCACTTCACGCTGCCGGGGTCTTTCTGCATCTGGGCGACCACATCTTTCATGGTCTTGAGGGGGGAGTCGGCAGGCACCACGAACACGTTGTATTCGCTAGTGATACGTGCAATGGGCGTGGCCTTGTCCAGGGACACGGCGGGCTTGCCGGTGATGATGCCGCCCACCATCACGGCGCCGGTGATCAACATGGCATTGGGGTCACCCTTGGCGGCGTTGACAAACTGGGCCAGGCCGATCACGCCGGCGGCACCGCCCTTGTTTTCGTACTGCACGGTGTCTGCCGCTTTGGCATCAATCAGGGCTTTGCCCAAGGCGCGGCCTGTGCCGTCCCAGCCGCCACCGGGGTTGGCGGGGATCATCATCTTCAGGTTGGCAGCGGCACGGGCCGACAGGGGCAAAGCACCCGCTGCAGCCAAAACGGCCATGGACTTCAGAAAGGTATCGCGACGCATGGGATGTCTCCTAGTGTTGAATGCAGGCCCTATGATGCGAGCCCAGCCTGTCAAACGGCTGTCCAAACGCCTAGGGAAAACCCCATGCACTTGTTGCTCATCGAAGACGACCCCGCCCTGCATACCACCTTGCAACGCAGCCTGGTGCGTGCGCAAATGCGGGTGGATGTCTGCAGCGATGGCCGCCTGGCGCTGGACCACTGGCGCAGCGCCGAACCCGATGTGGTGGTGCTGGACTTGAGCCTGCCGGGGGTCGACGGCCTGGACATCCTGAAAGCGGCGCGGGCCGAAGGCCTGGGCACGCCGGTGCTGATCCTCACCGCCCGCGGCACCGTGGGCGACAAGGTGCTGGGGCTGAACGCCGGCGCCGACGACTACCTGCCCAAGCCCTTTGACCTGGACGAGCTGGAAGCCCGGGTGCGCGCCCTCTACCGCCGCCACGGCAGCAGCAGCCCCGGCGCCAGCCCGGACCTGCAACTGGGCGCTTTGCGGCTGGACAAAAGCAGCGGTGCGCTCTACCACCGTCAACAGATCATGGACCTGAGCCCGCGCGAGCTGGCTCTGGTGGCAGCCCTGATGGCCCGGCCGGGCCACGCGGTGAGCAAGGAGCGCCTGTTTGAAGTGGTGTTTCCGGGCGAGGCGGACGTGCAGTTTGAAGCCATTGAGGTGGTGGTGTACCGCCTGCGCAAAAAGCTGTCCGCCACTGGCGTGGCCCTGGTCACCCTGCGCGGCCTGGGCTATTTGCTCAAGGCCGAAGGCTGACATGACGCCCAGCCACCACGCCCCCTTGTCGTTGCGGCGCAGCCTGCTGCTGGGCATCCTGCTGCCCATCGTGCTGTTTGTGGTGGTGGACACCGTCAGCCTGTACCGCCAGGCGCTGGGCGCGGTCAACACCGCCTACGACCGCACACTGCTGGCTTCGGCCAAGGCGATTGGCGAGTTGCTGGACATTGAAGGCGACGGCCCGCAGGCGCGGCTGCGCGCGCAAGTGCCCTACTCGGCGCTGGAGGCCTTTGAAGCCGACAACCGCAGCCGCATGAGCTACCGCATCTCCGATGCCAGTGGTCAGTGGGTGGACGGCGCCGAAGACCTGCCGGCCTGGCGCGGTACCCTGCCCAACCAAGGGCCCTACGCCGCCCTGGTGGACTTTTACGACGACAGCTTCCGGGGCGACCCGGTGCGCGTGGCCGTGCTGCTGCAGCCCGTGGCCACACGGCGCGAACGCACCATGGCCATGGTGCAAGTGGCCGAAACGCTGGAGCTGCGCCGCACGCTGGCCCGGCAGATCCTGATCGACACGCTGCAGCGCCAGGCGATCCTGATCACCGTGATCACCGCCGTGGTGCTGGTGGTGGTGCAGCGTGTCACGCGCCCGGTGCGCCGCATGAGCAGCGAGCTGCAACAGCGCCCCGAGGACGACCTGACGCCACTCAACGCAGCCCACCTGCCACTGGAAATACGCCCGCTGACCGAGGCCACCAACCAGGTCATGCAGCGCCTGCAGCACCTGCTGGACCACCAAAAACGTTTTGTGCGTGACGCGGCCCACCAGCTGCGCACGCCGCTGGCCGTGCTCAAGGTGCAGGTGCAATCCGCGCTGCGCGGAGACGTGCCGCCCACGGAAGCCTTGCAAGAGATCCAGACCACGGTGGACCGTGCCACCCAGTTGGCCAACCAGATGCTCTCGCTGGCCAAGGTGGAGCAGGTCAAGCAGCAGCAGGATTTTTCTACGATGGATTGGGCCGAGCCGCTGCGTGCGGTGGCCCTGGACGTGTCGGCCCTGATTGCCGAAAAAGACCTGGACTTTGACATCCGCACCGAAGCCAGCCTGGTACATGCCCACGAATGGATGTTGCGGGAAATGGCGCGCAACCTGCTGCACAACGCCATCCGCCTGAGCCCGCGGGGTGGCCGCCTCAGCGTACGCCTGCTGCCGCAGGATGGCATGGCCGAGCTTCACATTGAGGACAGCGGCCCCGGCATTTCCGACGAACTGCGCCTGCGCCTGTTCCAGCCCTTTGCTGCGGGCCACGCCCACTCGGGCTCCGGCCTGGGCCTGACCATCACGCGCGAAATGGTCAAGGCGCTGGGCGGCAACATCACCCTCACCAACCTGTACGAACAGGGCCTGTGCGTGGGTCTGGATGCCTGTGTACGATTGCCCCTCCACACTTCGCCCACCTGAAACCGCATGGACAGCACTCGCATCGACAAATGGCTTTGGGCCGCGCGCTTTTTCAAAACCCGCTCCCTGGCCACCGACGAGGTGAACAAGGGCCACGTGCAGATGGCGCAACACGACATCAAACCCTCCAAGGACATCCGGGTGGGGGATGTGTTGACCATCTGGCAAGCCAAAGTGCCACGCACCGTGGTCGTCAAAGGGGTCAGTGACCAGCGCGGCCCAGCCTCTGTGGCGCAACAGCTGTACGAAGAGACGCCCGAGAGCATTGCCAAACGAGCCAACATGGCCGAACACAAGCGCCTGGCCGCCGAACCGGCCCACACCATCGAACACGGCCGCCCCACCAAGCGGGACCGCCGTGCGCTGGACAAAGGCTGGGGTGACCGCTGGAGCGCATCGGTGGACTAAGCCCCCCGCTCCACCGCTGCGCGGGGCGCTACCCCAGGGGCGCGTTTCCTTTGCGGGGCTGAGCGCCAGGCGGTTCAAAGCCGCGTGGGGCGGCCCGGCGCTGAAACCCTCTGCAGGGTCTTGGCTTGGGGTTTGCGGCGATAATCGAGAGGTACGCCTGCCATCGGCACGGCCTTGTTGGACCGCTCTTTTGAAAGTACCTTGCGCATGACCGCCTTCTCCCCCGTCCCCATTTCCCCGGTTGAAGACATCGTCGCCGACATGCGCGCAGGCCGCATGGTCATCCTGGTGGACGAGGAAGACCGTGAAAACGAAGGCGATCTGGTCCTGGCGGCCGACCACGTCACCCCCGAGGCCATCAACTTCATGGCCAAATTTGGCCGCGGCCTGATCTGTCTGACCCTGACCCGCGAACGCTGCGAGTTGCTCAAGCTGCCCCCCATGGCCACGCGCAATGGCACCAAACACAGCACCGCGTTCACCGTATCCATTGAAGCCGCCGAAGGCGTGACCACCGGCATCTCCGCCGCTGACCGCGCCCGCACGGTGCAGGCCGCCGTCGCCAAAAACGCCGTGGCCAACGACCTGGTGCAACCCGGCCACATCTTCCCCTTGCAAGCAGTCGACGGCGGCGTGCTCATGCGCGCTGGCCACACCGAAGCCGGTTGCGACCTGTCCGCCATGGCCGGCTGCACGCCCGCTGCCGTGATCTGCGAGATCATGAAGGACGACGGCACCATGGCCCGCCTGCCCGACTTGCAGCTGTTTGCCGCCGAGCACGGACTGAAAATCGGCACCATTGCCGACCTGATCGAACACCGCAGCCGCAACGAATCGCTGATCGAAAAGCTGGGCGTGCGCCCCATGCAAACGGCTTACGGCGAGTTCAGTGCCCACGCCTTCCGCGACACCACCGGCCAGGGCGTGCACCTGGCGCTGGTCAAGGGCAGCTGGACCGCCGACACCGTGGTGCCGGCCCGTGTGCACGAACCGCTGTCGGTGCTGGACGCGCTGGAAATCAACCGCTCCATGCACAGCTGGAGCCTGGACACCGCGCTGGCCCACATTGCCAAAGAGGGCAAAGGCGTGCTGGTACTGCTGAACTGCGGCGAAACCGGCGAACAGCTGCTGGCCCAGTTTGAAGGTACCGCCCGTGCATCGCAAGCGCCCGAGCGCGGCCGCATCGACCTGCGTACCTACGGCATCGGCGCCCAGATCCTGCTGCAATGTGGCGTGCACAAGGTGCAACTGATGGGCAGCCCGCGCCGCATGCCCAGCGTGACCGGCTATGGCCTGGAAATCACCGGGTACATCTGCAAGTAAACAACCACATAACCTTGCGGGACAGATCTTCAGCGCTGTCCGCAACTTGAAAGGACTCTGACTATGTTTGGCGCAGACAAAGGCACCACCACCGAAGACCGCTTGAACGGCAAAAAACTCTCCATCGGCATCGTGCAGGCGCGCTTCAACGCCAGCGTGACCGACGCGCTGGCCGCCGCCTGCAAATCCGAACTGCTCGCCCTGGGCGTGGCCGACAAAGACATTGACCACGTGACCGTGCCCGGCGCGCTGGAGGTGCCCGTGGCCCTGCAGGCCATGGCCGAAAAAGGCAAGTACGACGCGCTGGTGGCCCTGGGCTGCATCATCCGCGGCGAGACCTACCATTTCGAACTCGTGGCCAACGAGTCCGGCTCCGCTGTCACGCGCGTGGCGCTGGACTACCAGTTGCCCATCGCCAATGCCATCCTGACCACCGAAGACATGCCCCAGGCGATTGCCCGCCAGGACGAAAAAGGCCGCGATGCGGCCCGTGTAGCCGTCGAAATGGCCAACCTTCTGGAAAGTATTTGATGAGCGACACCCCTTCCTCTGCCACCAAGCGCCCGCCCCGCCAGTCCCGCACCGGGCTCACAGCCACGGGTGCCCGCAAGGCCGCCGGAAAATCCAACCGCACGCGGGCCCGCGAGTTTGCCCTGCAAGGCCTCTACCAAAGCCTGGTGGGCCGCAATGCCGTGGACGACATCGACCCGTTCACGCGCGACCTGGCGGGATTCAACAAGGCGGACGCAGCCCACTTTGACGCCTTGCTGCACGGCTGTGTGGCGCAAGGCGAAGCCATCGATGCGCTGATCGCTCCGCTGCTGGACCGCCCCTGGAGCGAGATTTCGCCCGTGGAACACGCCGTGATGTGGATCGGTGTGTATGAGTTTCAGCACTGCCTGGATGTGCCCTGGCGCGTGGTGCTCAACGAGTGTGTGGAGCTGGCCAAGGAGTTTGGCGGTACCGATGGCCACAAGTACGTGAACGGCGTGCTCAACGGCGTGGCGCCCAGCCTGCGCGCCGCCGAGGTGGAAGCCGACAAGGCCAAGAAACCCCGCAAGGCCTGACGTCCGCAAGCCCATGCAGATTTCTTCCCGCGCACAAAACATCGAACCGTTTTATGTGATGGAGGTAGCCAAGGCTGCTTCCGCCCTGGGGGCCCAGGTGGCGCACACCGACGCGCCCATGGTGTTTCTGAACATCGGCGAGCCCGACTTCACGGCCCCACCGCTGGTGCAAGAGGCAGCCGAGCGCGCGGTACGCAACGGCCACTCCCAGTACACCCCCGCCTTGGGCCTGCCGCAGCTGCGCGAGCGCATCAGCGCCTGGTATGCCAGCCGCTTTGGCGTGCAGGTGCCGGCCAGCCGCATTGTGGTGACCGCCGGTGCGTCGGCGGCGCTGCACCTGGCTTGCATGGCCCTGATCGAGTCGGGCGACGAAATTTTGATGCCCGACCCCAGCTACCCCTGCAACCGCCACTTTGTGAGTGCGGCTGAGGGCAAGGCGGTGCTGGTCCCCACCACGGCCGCTGAGCGCTTCCAGCTCAGTGCCGCCAAGGTCGAAGCAGCCTGGGGCCCGCGCACGCGCGGCGTGCTGCTGGCCTCTCCCAGCAACCCCACGGGGACCTCCATCCACCCTGACGAACTGCGCCGTATCCACCAGGTGGTGCAGGCACGTGGCGGCATCACGCTGGTGGACGAGATTTACCTGGCGCTCAGCCATGACGCCCAGTTTGGCCAAACCGCCTTGGCGCTGGACGACGCCCTCATCAGCATCAACAGCTTCAGCAAGTACTTCAACATGACCGGCTGGCGCCTGGGCTGGATGGTGGTGCCAGAGGTGCTGGTGCCCGTGGTGGAGCGACTGGCGCAAAACCTGTTCATCTGCCCCAGCACCATTGCACAGCACGCGGCGCTGGCCTGTTTTGAAGACGCCAGCATTGCGCTGTACGAACAGCGTCGTGCCGAGTTCAAAGCCCGGCGTGACTACTTCATCCCCGCGCTCAATGCCCTGGGGCTGACCGTGCCGGTGATGCCCGATGGCGCGTTTTACGCCTGGGCCGATTGCTCGGAACTTTGCACAAAGCTGGGCATCAAGGACAGCTGGGACTTCGCCTTCGAGGTGATGAACCGCGCTCACGTGGCCATCACCCCAGGGCGGGACTTTGGCACCGCGCAAACCGCCCAGTTTGTGCGTTTCTCCACCGCCAGCTCCATGAAACAATTGGAAACAGCGATTGCACGCTTGCGTGCGATGCTCTCCACCTGACCACCTGAACCATCCTGATGAACCAAGACCTCTCCATCCTCCATTTGGTCCTCAACGCCAGCATCGTGGTGCAGGCCGTCATGTTGTTGCTGATGCTGGTGTCCATTGCCAGCTGGGCTGCCATCTTCCGCAAGCTGTTTTCGCTGAACCGTGTGAAGGCCCAAAACGAGGCCTTCGAGCGCGAGTTCTGGTCGGGCTCCAGCCTCAACGACCTGTTCAGCGCAGCCAGCAAAAATGCGCAACAGTGCGGCCCCATGGAACGCATTTTTGCCAGCGGCATGCGCGAGTTTCAAAAGCTGCGTGAGCGCCGCGTGGCCGACGTGGGCACACTGATGGACGGCGCCCGCCGCGCCATGCGTGCGAGCTTCCAGCGTGAGATGGACGTGGTGGAAAGCAACCTCTCCTTTCTGGCCTCGGTAGGCTCGGTGTCGCCTTACGTAGGCCTGTTTGGCACCGTGTGGGGCATCATGCACGCCTTCACGGGCCTGGCCTCGCTGCAGCAGGTCACCCTGTCCACAGTGGCCCCCGGCATTGCCGAGGCGCTGGTGGCCACCGCCATTGGCCTGTTTGCCGCCATCCCCGCCGTGGTGGCCTACAACCGCTTCGCGCGGGACCTGGACCGCATTGCCATCCAGCAAGAGACCTTCATCGAAGAGTTCTCCAACATCCTGCAGCGCAACGTGAGCGCACAGGCCTCTGCCCCGGCTACCCGCTAAGCCACCGCCAGGAACACCCCCATGCCCGCAGTAGCCGGACGCGGCCGAGGCCGCCGCACCATCAACGAGATCAACATGGTGCCTTTCATCGACGTGATGCTGGTGCTGCTGATCATCTTCATGGTCACCGCCCCGCTGATCACCCCCAGCATGATCGACCTGCCCAGCGTGGGCAAGGCGTCGCGCCAACCCGACCAGATCATCCAGATCGTCATCGGCAAAGACGACAAGCTGGAGATGAAGGTGAAAGAGCAGACAACGTCCATCGTCCTGAAGGACGTGGCTGCCGCCGTCAAACGTGCGCAGGGCAATGCACAGGCCACCAAGGATGGCGCCGCCCCCAACTCGGCCGTAGTCATCAGTGCCGACAAGGCCGTGAAATACGAAAGTGTGGTCCAGGTCATGGACACGCTGCAACGCGCGGGCATCCAGCGCGTGGGCCTGTCGGTGCAACTGGCCAACTGACCGCCCATGAGCGCCACCCGCCACCACCTGGAATTTGCGCCACCCGCCACACCGGGTTTGGTACGCGCCGTGTTGCTGGCCTTGGTGGCCCACCTGGCGCTGGTGGCCGTGCTGGCCATCGGCGTGGCCTGGAAGCGGGAGACGCCCCCGGTAGCCGTGGAAGCAGAACTCTGGGCCAGCGTACCGCAAGAAGCCGCGCCATTAGCCCCTGAGCCAGAACCCGAAGCACCACAGCCCGAGCCAGAGCCCCCATTGCCCGCCCGCCCCGCGCCACCACCGGCACCGCCCGTGGTAGACGCGCCCAAGGCCGCAGACATCGCCTTGGCCAAGGAAAAAGAAAAAGCCAAGTTGCAGAAAGAGAAAGAACTGCAACAGGCCAAGCTGGAGCAGGAGCGCAAAGCGCAGCAAGACAAACTGCAACGCGAGAAACAAGCCGCCGACAAGCTGGCCGCAGAGAAGCTGCGCAAGGAACAGGAAGCCAAAGCCGCACGCGAAAAAGCAGAGAAGCTAGCCAAAGCGGAGAAAACCGACAAGACCAAAGCCGAGGCACTGGCCAAGCAAAAAGCCGCCAAGGCCGCGGAACTGGCGGCGCAAAAGAACCGCGACGACCAGCTCAAACGCATGGCCGCGCTGGCCGGCGGCGAAACCACAGGCTCAGGCGGCACGGGCACTGCGGCCAAAAGCGCAGGCCCCGGTGCCAGCTACTTTGGGCGGGTGGCAGCGCGTATCAAACCCAATGTCACCTACACCGACATCATTTCGGGCAACCCCGTCACCGAAATTGAAGTCTCGCTGAGCCCCAGCGGCGACATCCTGAGCCGCCGCATCAGCAAGCGCAGCGGCAACAACGCCTGGGACAACGCGGCCCTCAACGCCATCGACAAGACCGAGAAGCTGCCCCTGGACAACGGCAAGGTCTGGTCACCGCTGGTGATCGTGCTGTCGCCGCAAACGCTGCTGGGCCCATAAGACCTCGCAGAGCGCTATTATTTTAATAGCTGCTCGCGCAATACCCACGAGGGCTAGAGGCCAAAAAGGCTTATAAATCGTAGACGATGGCAGCTTTGCCCTGGTAGGCCTGGGCACGCCAGCTGGCCAGGGCCGCATCGCTGGGGAAGAACTTGGCACGCTCGTCCAGATGCAGGTCCACGGCAGCACCGTCCACCTCGCCAGTGGGCGTCAGGCACTGCAGCTGCAGACGCACTGGCAGGCCACGCACCAGCTCGCCCTGCTCCGACATCTCGCGCACCGCCGGAAACTCGCGCACCAGGGCGTGTAAATCCGGCGCACGCTGCTGCCCGTCGAGCTGCACCGCCACCCGCAGAAACTTGCCAAAGCGGCAACGCGCCTGCTCCAGGCTCCACACCTGCTGCAGGACAAAACGCGCCGCAAAACCATTGCGCCCCTGTTGCAGGCGGCCACTCACAATCACCAGGGTGTCGTCCCGCAGCAGCTCGCTGTAGGTGGTGAGCAGGGTTTCATCGGCGGTGGTCTCGATGGCGGCGGACTTGTCGTCCAGCGTGAAGATGCCCACCTTGCCGCGGTTGCCGTTGATGACCTTGAAGCCGCTGATGATGCCGGCCAGCACCTGGGGGTCGCGGGTCTCCAGCACCTCTTCAATCGGGCGTTTGGCAAAGCGGCGCACTTCCAGCGCCATCTCGTCAAACAGGTGGCCCGAGAGGTAAAAGCCGACCGCAGACTTCTCTTGCGTCAGCTGCTCGCGCACGCCCCAGGGCAACACCTCCACCAGATCGGGCTCTTGCGTGCTGGACCCATGCGTGTCCTCGCCACCCATGTCAAACAGGCCGTGCTGGTTGGCATTGGCGGCACTGGCGGCCGCAAAGTCGAACGCGCGGTCCATGCTTTCCACCAGGGAAGCACGGTTCAGGTGGATGGAGTCGAAGGCACCGGCCTTGATGAGCGCTTCCACGCAACGCTTGTTCAGGCGGCTGCGGTCGACACGGCGGGCAAAGTCAAACAGGCTCTTGAAGGGGCCCGCCTCTTCGGTGGGGCCACGGCCTTCACGCGCGGCCACGATGGCCTGGATGGCCTGCTCACCCGTGCCCTTGATGGCGCCCAGGCCGTAGCGGATTTCCTTGTTCGAGATGGGCTCAAAGCGGTACACACCGCGGTTGATGTTGGGCGGCTCAAAGCTCAACCCCATCTTTTCGGCATCCTCGAACAGCACCTTCAACTTGTCGGTGTCGTCCATTTCCACCGTCATGTTGGCGCAGAAGAACTCGGCCGCGTAGTGCACCTTGATCCAGGCCGTGTGGTAGGCCAAGAGCGAGTAAGCAGCGGCGTGCGACTTGTTGAAGCCGTAGCCTGCAAACTTCTCCATCAAGTCAAAAACCTCGTCGGCCTTTTCCTCGCTGATGTCGTTCTTGGCCGCACCGGCGCGGAAGATGGCACGGTGCTCGGCCATCTCCTCGGCCTTCTTCTTGCCCATGGCGCGGCGCAGCATGTCGGCGCCGCCCAGCGAGTAGCCACCCAAAATCTGGGCGGTCTGCATCACCTGCTCCTGGTAGACCATGATGCCGTAGGTCTCGGACAGCATCTCGGCCACCAGCGGGTGCGGGTACTCAATCACCTCTTTGCCGTGTTTGCGCGCCACAAAGCTGGGGATCAGGTCCATGGGGCCCGGTCGGTACAGCGCGTTCAGCGCAATCAGGTCTTCCAGGCGGCTGGGCTTGGCATCCACCAGCATGCGCTGCATGCCCACACTTTCAAACTGGAACACGGCCTCGGTCTTGCCCTCGGAGAACAGGCGGTAGACCTTGGCATCGTTGAGCGGCAGGTTCTCGTAGGCAAAGTTTTCCTGGCCGGGGTGGCGCTTCATGATGAACTCGCGCGCGATCTCCAGGATGGTGAGTGTGGCCAAGCCCAAGAAGTCGAACTTCACCAGGCCAATCGCCTCCACGTCGTCCTTGTCGTACTGGCTCACGGCCGACTCGCTGCCGGGCTGCTGGTAGAGCGGGCAAAAATCGGTCAGCTTGCCGGGGGCAATCAGCACGCCCCCGGCGTGCATGCCGATGTTGCGGGTCATGCCCTCCAACTTGCGGGCCAGCTCCAGCAGGGTCTTGACGTCTTCTTCTTTCTCTTCGCGCTCGGCCAGAATCGGCTCCGCCTCGGTGGCGTAGACGTACTTGTCGTTCTTCTTGCCATCCGCGGGCGGCAGCTGCAGCGTGACGTTGGTGCCCGGCTTGTTGGGAATGAGCTTGCTGATGCCATCGCAAAAGGTGTAGCTCATGTCCAGCACCCGTCCCACGTCGCGCACCACGCCACGTGCGGCCATGGTGCCGAAGGTGGCAATCTGGCTCACGGCGTCTTTGCCGTATTTGTCCTTCACATAGTCGATCACCAGGTTGCGGTTGGTCTGGCAAAAGTCGATGTCGAAGTCGGGCATGGACACCCGCTCGGGGTTCAAAAAGCGCTCGAACAGCAGGTTGTATTGCAGCGGGTCCAGGTCGGTGATCTTGAGCGCATACGCCACCAAACTGCCGGCACCCGAGCCCCGGCCCGGCCCCACCGGGCAGCCGTTGTTCTTGGCCCAGTTGATGAAGTCGCCCACGATCAGAAAGTAACCCGGAAACCCCATCTTCAAAATAGTGGCCAGCTCGAACTCCAGGCGCTCCACATACCGCGGCATCTGCGCCTCGCGTGCGTCCGCCTTGGGGTAGAGGTGCAACATGCGCTCCTTCAGCCCTTCAAAGGACGCGTAGCGGAAATACTCCTCTGGCGACATGCGCTGGCCATTGACCTCTGGCGTGGGGAACACCGGTAGCTGCGGCTTGCCCAGCACCAGCGTCAGGCTGCAGCGTTTGGCAATCTCCAGCGTGTTGGCAATGGCCGAGGGGATGTCGGCAAACAGCGCCTCCATCTGCGCCGCGCTCTTGAAATACTGTTCGCGTGTGAAGCGGCGCACCCGTTTGGGGTTGCTCAGGATCTCGCCATCGGCAATACACACACGCGCCTCGTGCGCCTCAAAGTCGTCGGGCTCGGTGAACTGGATCGGGTGTGTGGCCACCACCGGCAGCATCATGCGGGCGGCCAGCTGCACCGTGGCCACCACGTGGGCCTCGTCATCGGTGCGGCCTGCACGCTGCACCTCCAGGTAAAAGCGGTGCGGGAACACACCGGCCAGTTGCATGGCGGCCTCGTAGGCGCGGGCCGTGTCACCCTGCACCAGCGCCTGGCCCACCGGGCCGGCCTGCGCACCGGCCAGGCAGATCAGGCCCTCATTGAGTTCTTTCAACCAGGCCATCTTGACCACGGCCTGGTTCTTCACCACGTTTTGCGTAAACGCGCGCGCAATCAGCTCCGAGATGTTCAGGTAACCCTGCTTGTTCTGCACCAGCACAATGATGCGCGACAGTGCAGCGGGGTCGCCGCCCAGGCCTTCGATGATGACTTCGGCCCCAATCAGCGGCTTGACGCCTTTGCCCCGGCCTTCCTTGTAAAACTTGATGGCGCCGAACAGGTTGTTCAGGTCAGTAATGGCCATGGCCGGCTGGCCATCCTTGGCTGCGGCCTTGACCACCTCGTCAATGCGGTTGGTGGAATCCACCACGGAAAATTCGGTGTGCAGGCGCAGGTGTACAAACATGGCTTGATTGTAGTTTTGCCACCGCAGCAAGCCGGTCTCCGGGGCAGGCCTTGCGCCACAATCGGGCCGCAGGAGGCAAAATAAGCGGGAACACCCGCCTCGACCCGATTTGGAGCAAGAAACATGGCGACATCCGCCTTTCGACCGCACGGTACTGCCCTGGTAGAACTGTCCGACGCCATCCTGACGGTCCACATGCGCGGCGACTGGAATGCCGAAATGCGCAGCCAGACCGCCCAACAAATGCGGCAATATGCCCCGGCCCTGAATGCGGCCGGCCCCTGGGCCATCTGCAACATCTTGCATGACACCCTGGTCTACAGCGAAGCGCTGTACACCAGTGCCCGCCAGGACTACGCGTCTCGCCCGGCTGACTCACGCCTGCGGGCCGTTGCGTTTGTGATTGCCCCCACGGTGGAAGGCGCCAGCTTGCTCACACCCCGTTTTGAGACCCTGCTGGACGGCGTGGTAGACGCCCGGGTGTTTGTCGACCCCGAGGGCGCACGCCTGTGGCTGCTGCAGCAATTGGGCCGCGCCTGACAATCTTAAAATCAGGGGGTGAACACCATCCTGAACATCTCCACCTACAAATTTGTCCCCATCAGCGATGCGCCTGCGCTGCGCGAGCTGCTGCTGCAACGCGCACTGGACCGCCAGCTCAAAGGCACCATCCTGCTGGCCGAAGAGGGCATCAACATGTTCCTGGCCGGCCCGGCCGATGATGTGCGCGGCTTTGTGACCCAGTTGCACACCGATCCCCGCTTTGCCGACATCGCGCCCAAAGAGAGCTGGTCTGACACGCAGCCCTTCAAGAAGATGCTGGTCAAGGTCAAGGGTGAAATCATCCGCATGAACCACCCCACCATCAAACCCGCCGATGGCCGCGCCCCCGCCGTGGCGCCTGCCACCGTCAAGCGCTGGCTGGACCAGGGCTTTGACGACAACGGCCGGCCGGTGGTGACGCTGGACACCCGCAATGACTTTGAGGTGGACGAAGGCACGTTCGACGGCGCCATTGACTGGCGCATCACCAAGTTCACCGAGTTTCCCGATGCGCTGCGCAGCCACCTGGACGACCTGAAAGACAAAACCGTGGTGAGCTTTTGCACTGGCGGCATCCGCTGCGAAAAAGCCGCCATCCTGATGCGTGAAGAGGGGCTGGAGCACGTCTACCAGCTCGAAGGCGGCATCCTCAAGTACTTTGAGGAAACCGATGGCAGCCACTACCACGGCGGCTGTTTTGTGTTTGACGAGCGCCGCGCCCTGGGCGCCGACCTGCACACCGTGGGTCTGCAGGCCGAACCTTCGGCCTCCTGAAGCCGCTAGCGCTGGGTCACCAGCGGCTTGTCCACCAGCCCGGCCCGGGGCATCCAGTCAAACACCGAATCCACCGTCACGGTCTCGATCTTGTCCGCATACCGCTTCACATCGGGGTGGTCGTCAAACGCCACGTTGGCCTTGGTCATGCGCGCGCCCAGGCGTGTCAGCGCCGTGATGGTCAGCGTGCTGGGTTGGTAGTCCTGCTGCTTGAGCCAGGCCTGGGCCTGGGGCCGGTCCAGCACCGGGGCCTTGCTGTCCGCGGTCACCGCCAGAGCCAATGTTTCAATCGCCCACTGGTTGGATTGCTGGTATTTCTGCGCCCACGGGTAGCTCACCATGTTGTAGGGCTTGTGGTGCAACTGCAGGACCTGTTTTTCGTCCAACAACAAGGCCAGCAGACGCTTTTGCACCGCCTCGGTAGGCACCAGCCAGGCCGCCTCGTAGCGCCACAGGTCATCCATGAAAAAGTCGCCCAGACCCTGGCGGTAGATGGCGGATTCGGCCGTGCCGCACTGGTTGAGCTTGTGCAACACGCGCCACACCTGGCCGCCCTGCCCGTCGGGCTGCTGGTAGACAAAGCCCAGATGCGAATAACGGATGCCGTATTTGCTGAGGTCTTGACCGGCGCGCGCCATCACCACCACCTTGGCGCCACTGGCATCCAGCGTGTTCAGCGTGCTGAGGGCCAAGCCCATTGCGCGCTCCAGCGTTTCGGCCTTCAGGGCCTGGGGCTCGTTGCAAGGGCGTCCGGCATGCGCCGGGGCCAGCAGCGCCAAGCACAGCAGGGCTGCAGCAGCCGCGCCAAAACCCTGGCGATTCATCGGCTCACGCGCTCGTTGTGCAGCAGCGCCTTGCCAATTTCATTGGGAATAAACGCAATCACGGTGCCCGCCACCGACAACACCACACCGGCACCAATCACACTCACGGTCACCACGGTACCGACGGCGGTGGACACACCGCTGGCCGCCTTGCCCGACGCCTCCACGCTGACACGTGCGCCGTCAGACACCCGCTCCAGCAAATACACCGTGCCCTTGGCCGAGGCTTCCACCCCCTTGACCACCAACACCGCACCGGCCGTGGACAAGGCCACCGGCACCGCCACCACCGCCCCTGCACTGGCCCCCACCACCGAGGCCACAGGCATGGTGGACAGGGCGCTAAAGGCCGATACGTCGGTCTGCGCTTGGGCATAAAAAGGGGCTGCAGCGCCCATGGATATTGCGCAAGCAGCTAGCAAAGAGATAGCACGACGGTGTTGCATAAAAGCATAGACCTCGGGTTGTCGGCAAAAGTGCCGGCGCCATCTTAGCAAGCCGGATGCAAAAAAAACCCAGGCAGGTGCCGCAGCACACTGCCTGGGTTTTACTGGGAGCCGTCGCCCGCTCAGGCGCGCTTGCCCGCCAGTGCGGCAATACGCTCGCCGTACTTGCGTGCGGTTTCCAGGTCACCGGCGTTCATCTCGTCGGCGCTGGCGTCGCCCGGGGTCTGGGCAATGGGGCCGGCGTTGGACGCCATGTAATTCACATCGGCGCGTTGCGAACCCTTGTGGTTGTTGTAGGCCATGCCCGTGCCGGCCCACAAGCCGCCGTGCTGCATGGCCAGGGTCATGAAGTAATGCAAGGTGGAGTGCTTGTCGCCGTCCACGTTGGCGCTGTTGGTGAAGCCACCAAACACCTTGTCTTTCCAGGCCTGCACATACCAGGGCTTGCTGGAAGCGTCGGCAAACTTCTTGAACTGCCAGCTCACGCTGCCCATGTAGGTGGGCGAGCCGAAGATGATCGCGTCAGCCGCGGCCAAAGTGTCCCAGGCCGCTTCGGGCACATTGCCTTCGGCGTCGATGGTGATCAGGTCCGCACCCGCGCCCTGCGCCACCGACTGCGCCATGCGCTGGGTGTGACCGTAACCGGAATGGAATACCACTGCTACTTTTGCCATGTCAAAGCTCCTTGAAAAAGGTGAAGGTTAAGGCGAACAAAAAGACCCGCCACCAGCGGGTCCAAGGGAGATCAGTTAGCGCGTTTGGCGTCCAGGCTCAGGGCACCGGGGCCAAAAGCGGTCAGCATGAGCAAACCACCGGCGATGGCGATGTTCTTCATGAACATGATTTGCTGCATTTGTGCGGCCTCTGGGGCGGCGGCCCAGAAAGCGTGGAAGAACACCCCGGCAACCACCGTGAACGCCGCCAGCACCAGCGCTGCAATGCGGGTCTGGAAGCCCAGCAACAGCGCGATGCCGCCGCCCGCCTCGGCCACGATCGCCAGCACCGCGCCGACGATAGGCAGCGGCAGGCCGACCGAGCCGATGTAGCCCACGGTACCGGCAAAACCGGCAATCTTGCTGATGCCGGCGGGCACAAACAGGGCTGCCAGCAGAACGCGGGCCACTAGGGCCAGGGGATTTTGGAATTTGTCAAACATGGGGATCTCCTTCGTTGGTTAAAAAACTAAAAATCAGGCTTGCAGGTCAAACACCAGCACCTCGGCGCCGCTGCCCTGGGCCAGGGTGAGGCGGCTTTCGCCCTCCAGCAGCGCGGCATCGCCGGTGCTGAGTGCGGTGCCATTCACATCCACCCCGCCGCGCAGTACCTGCACATAGGCCTTGCGGGTGGGGTCCAGGGTCAGTTCGGCGGCTTGTTCGCCGTCAAACAGGCCGCTGTAGAGTTTGGCATCGGCGTGGATCAACACACTGTCCTCAGCGCCGTCGGGGGAGGCTACCAGCTGCAGCCGTCCTTGCTTCCCGGCAGAATCAAAACTCTTCTGCTCATAGCTGGGCGGAATGCCGCGCACATTGGGTTCAATCCAGATCTGGAAGAAGTGTGTGGTCTCGCCCTGGGCGTGGTTGAACTCGCTGTGCTGCACGCCGCTGCCCGCGCTCATGCGCTGCACATCACCGGGCGGAATGCCCTTGATGTTGCCCATGCTGTCCTTGTGCGCCAGGTTGCCCGACATCACGTAGCTGATGATTTCCATGTCGCGGTGGCCGTGGGTGCCAAAGCCGGTGCCGGGGGCAATGCGGTCTTCGTTGATGACGCGCAGATTGCCCCAGCCCATGTGGGCAGGGTCGTAATAACCGGCGAACGAAAAGCTGTGGAACGACTTGAGCCAGCCATGGTCGGCATGGCCGCGGTCCTGGGATTTGCGTAAGGTCAACATAGCGATGTCCTTTCTGGATGTGTCTTGTTGATGGGTTGAACTTTAGGCTCCGACAAGGCCTTTTCCATCCATGCTGTTTGATGGCATCATTCAAACCAATTCAACTTAAACGCCCGCTTCATGCAAAACGCCCGCGACTTTTTGACGCCCGACGCACTCTCCATGCTGCAGACCATTGCGGTGGCGGGCAGTTTTGCCGCCGCGGCGCGTGAAATGGGCATGGTGCCCAGCGCGCTGACCTACCGCGTGCGGCAAATCGAAGACGCGCTGGACGTGCTGCTGTACGACCGCAGCTCCCGCCAGGCCAAACTCACCGAGGCCGGGGCCGAGCTGCTGCGCGAAGGCGCGCGCCTGCTGGAAGAAATTGACGCGGTGGCGAATCGCGTCAAACGTGTGGCCACGGGCTGGGAGCCGCAGCTCACCATCGCCATCGACACCGTCATTTCCAAGCCCACCATGATGGAGCTGTGCGAGAGTTTTTTCAGCCAGTCGCCCCCCACGCGCATCCGCCTGCGTGAAGAAACCCTGTCGGGCACGCTCGAAGCCCTGACCCGCGGCCAGGCCGACCTGGCCATTGGTGTGGGCCCGGACTCGGCGCGCACGGCCGGTGTGCACAGCAAGCCACTGGGCCACATCACCTTTGTCTATGCCGTGGCGCCGCACCACCCGCTGGCCAACGCACCGGAACCGCTCAGCGACGAGGTGATCCAGAAACACCGTGCCGTGGCCGTGGCCGACTCCATCAGCCGCGGTGCGGGCCAAACCTTTGGCCTGCTGAGCGGGCAAGACGTGTTCACCGTGCCCACCATGCAGGCCAAGCTGGACGCGCAACTGCGTGGCCTGGGCGGCGGCAACCTGCCACGCTGCATGGCCGACAGCTACATCGATACCGGCCGCCTGGTCGTCAAGCGCACCGAACGCGCCCAGCGCCAGGTGCCCCTGCACTACGCCTGGCGCCTGAGCAAAACCACCCAGCAAGGCCGCGCCCTGCAATGGTGGCTGAGCCAGCTGGAAAGCCCGGCCACGCGCAACGCGCTGCTCGAAGAACACCGCAGCGCGTAAGCCCGCAGGGCCCGGCCAGCGTGTATAAAGAGACCACTACAACTATTGGAGATTGCGCCCATGACCCAACCCAAAAACATCGCCATCGTGGGCGCCGGCATGGCCGCCATCACCTGCGCACGCACGCTGGTGCAGGCGGGCCACCGGGTGACGGTGTTTGAAAAAAGCCGAGGGCTGGGCGGTCGCATGTCCACACGCGACAGCGACTTTGGCACCTTTGACCACGGCGCGCAGTACTTCACGGTGCGCGACGAACGTTTTGCGCTGGCCCTGCAAACCACGGCCGGCCTGTGCCGCCCCTGGAGCGCCAACACCGTGCGCGTGCTCGACTCGCATGGCCGCGTGGCCGCTGCCGGCCTGCCCGCACGCGAGCCGCACTGGGTGCCATCGCCCGGCATGAACGCCCTGGTGCGCGCCTGGGCCCAACCGCTGGCAGACGCCGGTCGTGTGGAGCTCAACACCCGGGTCATGCGCATCGCCCCCGATGCCCTGAACAAACAACAATGGGAATTGCACACCACCGGTGCCGACGACAGCAGCCACGTCTACAGCGGCTTTGATACCGTGGTGCTGGCCATCCCGCACCCGCAAGCCCAGGCCCTGCTGGCCACCACCCCCAAGGGCGACGCGCTGGCCAAAAAGACGGCCAAGGTGTCGGTGGCCCCGTGCTGGACGCTGATGCTGGCATTCCCCCAAGCCGTGCAACCCGGCCTCACCACGCTGGGCCCGCAGTGGAACGCCGCACGCAGCACCCACCACCGCATTGCCTGGCTCACGCGTGAATCCAGCAAACCCGGCCGCGGCCGCGTGGAGCGCTGGACCGTGCAGGCCAGCGCGGCGTGGTCGCAAGAGCACCTGAACGACAACCCGGCCCGCGTGCAGGCCAAGCTGATCAAGGCCTTCGCCGAGATCACCGGCATCCGCGCCGAACCGGCCCACGCCGATGTGCACCGCTGGATGTACGCCAAGACCGAACAGCCCCTGGGCCACAGCCACCTGCTGGACGCCAAGGCCGGCTTGGGTGTGTGTGGCGACTGGTGCCTGGGCCACCGCGTGGAAGACGCGTTTGTGTCCGGTTTGGAGCTGGCACTGGCAATCTAGCCCCCACGCTCCGCCGCTGCGCGGGTCGCTGCCCCCCCCAAGGGGGCCTTCGCGCCTCGGGGCGGCCCGGCGGCGCTCACGCCATTTTTTTATCCCCATGTACAGAGGTCGCTTTGCCCCCTCCCCCACGGGCCCGCTGCATGCGGGCTCGCTGGTGGCTGCGCTGGCCAGTTGGCTGGACGCACGCGCCCACGGCGGGCAGTGGCTGGTGCGCATCGAAGATGTGGACACGCCCCGCTGTGTGCCTGGTGCCGACCACACCATCCTGCAACAGCTGGCCGCCTGCGGCCTGCACCCCGATGCGCCGCCCGAGTGGCAAAGCCAGCGCGGCGCGCGCTACCAGCAGGCGCTGGATCAACTGGTGAGCGCTGAACTGGCGTACCCCTGCGCCTGCTCGCGCAAAGACATTGAACAGGCACTGGCCGCACGGGGCGACGGCAAGCCACGCCATGGCGAACTGGTCTACCCCGGCACCTGCAGGCCCGAGCGCGGCGGCCTGCACGGCAAGCCCGGCCGCGCCTGGCGCCTGCGCACCGACACTGCCATTTTTAAGTCAAATTGGCCTATAGCCCGCATAGATGCTGCGCCAACAGCTCCTGAAACCATAGCGCCAGAAAGCACAACACTGCACTGGACGGATCGCCGCCTGGGCCCGCAAAGTCAGGACGTGGCGCAGGCGGTGGGCGACTTTGTGCTCAAGCGGGCCGATGGACTGTGGGCCTACCAGCTGGCCGTGGTGGTGGACGACGCGGCGCAAGGCATTAGCCATGTGGTGCGCGGCGAAGACCTGGCCGACAACACCGCGCGGCAAATCGGCCTGCAGCGCGCCCTGGGCCTGCCCACCCCCCACTACCTGCACACCCCGCTGGTGCTGGGCCCCAACGGCGAAAAGCTCAGCAAGCAAAACGGCGCACAGGCGCTGGACACCTCACACCCGCTGGACACGCTGAACCGCGCCGTGCACACCCTGGGCCTGCCACCGCAAACAGGCGCTGTTGCCGAGGCGCTTGCGCGCTGGACTGCGCACTGGTTGCGCAGCCGCCTCACCACTTGGGCGTAATGCGCTCACCAGGCATCAGGTCGTAAGGGGCCGCCCAACCGGGCAGCGCCTTCATGCGCTGCGCCCACGCACCCACATGGGGGTAGCGGGTGTGCAGGTCCAGGCCGTTTTCTTCCTCAGGGTAAAACGCATAGCCGCACATCGAGAAATCGGCAATGGTGGGCGCGCTGCCCACCATAAAAGGCGTGTGGGCCAGATGCTTGTTGGCGATGTCGAAGGCCGCTTCCAGCCGCCCCTTGAGCCACGCCATCACGGCCGGCTCGGGGGCCACCGGGCCGAACGATTTGCTGAAGCGATAACTTGCGAAATAACTGGTGAACTTGTGGTTGTCAAACAGCAGCCAGCGCAGCACTTCCAGTTTCTCCTCGGGTGTATTGCCGCCAAAGGCCCCGTGCTTCTCGGCCAGGTAGGTCAGGATGGCACCAGACTGCGTGATGCGGCGTGCACCGTCTTCCAGGATCGGGGCCTCTCCCATGGGGTTGGTGGACTCGCGCCAGGCTGGGTCGCGCGAAGCGCCGTTCATGAAATCCAGAAACACCGGTTCATAGGGCTGGTTCAGGGCGCGCAGCAAAAAAGCCACCTTGAAACTATTGCCCGACTGGGCGAAGCAATGCAGTTTGTACATTTGGAAGTCCTCTAGGTTTCGTCGGTATAACCCCGTGCGGCCGCAGCCTCGGGGTCCTGAAAAATCGCCATGGCCGTGCGCATGCGGCGAAAGCCGAACTTGCGGTAGAACGGCTCCTTGCCCGGCACGGCATACAAAATGATTTTGCCGTGCCCACGCGACAATTCCACCAGCCGCGCCACGAGCTGCTGCCCCAGCCCCGTGCCCTGGTGGCTGGGCAGCAAAGCCACATCACACAGGTAGGCGCAGTCCACACCATCTGCCAGCACACGCCCTGCGCCAACGAGCGCACCGCCGTCGTACACAAAACAGCAAAACATGCTGTTGCCAAACGCCACCTTGAGCCCCTGTGGCGTCTTGTTGCCCAAGGGCGCAGCACGGTAGAGCGCAGCAAGTTCGTCCCAGTCCAGGGCGTCGGTGGATTCAGACCAGCGGTATGTCATGTGGGGGCTATCTCCGGAGTTGGCGTTGTCACTGAGCGGTCATTCAAAGACATTGGGATTCAGGCCGCGGCTGTGCACAGGGATTCACAAGCCATCGAAGGTCGATGTGCAAAGGAGCCTTGGTCATGGACGGCGTCGTACAAAGCGCTGCTCCAAGACTTCCTTGCCCCATTGCGAACCGAGCCATTCCTCTGCCAGCACAAAACCCCTCGATTCATAAAGATGACGCGCCGCGTCCAATCCCGAGAACGTCCATAGATGGGTTTCGGCAAAACCTCTCTCGTCCACGAACGCCATCGCAGCGTCCAGCAGCTTTTTCCCTGCCCCGCTGCCACGCCCCACATCATCCAGAATGAACCAGCGCAGGTGCGCGGTATTCGCACCAATGTCCTCGCCGTCAATGGCGACCGATCCGAGGATTACGCCGTCTTGCCGTGCCGTCCAGAGGGCGTTCTGTGGGTTCTCCAGTCGATAACAAAAATCCGCCAGGCCCTTTGCTACAACCGACTCGAAACCCTGGCCAAGGCCCCACTCACGCGCGTAGTAAAGCGCGTGCATTTCCGTGATGCGTGCGATCAGGCCCGGTGTGTAGCCGCGCACAAGTTCCACACCCGGAGCGGGATAGGCGCTGTCAGCCGTAGGGGCGAGTGCTTGGGTGTACAGGCGCATACCTTCCAGCACAGTCCGCTCTTGGCCCGGTTTCAGGCGACCAAGCGCATCGACCACCTTCGCGTGGGCAAATGCGTGGATAGCCGCAACCCGCTTTTCACCGACTGCGGTCAGGGACAGCACCTTGACGCGAGTGTCGCTTTCTCCCGCCGCCTCTTGCACGTCGCCGGATTCCACCAACTTGCGCAACATTCGACTGACGCTTGATTTTTCCAGGCGAAGGAGCGCGCCGAGGTCCCGCGCTGTGACACCACCTTTCTCAATCTCGATCAACGCATGTACAGCGGATGGCGAAAGATTGGTTCCGGCGAAATCTTCACCCATGAATCCCAGTTCACGAACCATCGCGCGGGACACGGCACGTATTCCTTCAATGACGGACAGATCAGTATTCACGGTCAACGCATTCTCTAAAAGTTGCATAATACAACCACATAGTTGCGCCGCGCAACACAATGCCGAGAAAGACAGACGACGCGGGGACGCACCGGACAGTCTCCGCGTGTGCTGAACACCCGTTTCGGGTGGTCAAACGCCAGTTGGGATACGCCTTCCTTGAAATTCTGGGTTCCAGATAGCTGCCATTCGCCGGTGACTGCAGCTGGCCCAAACCCCGCCCTTCCCGCCCCACAAAACCGCCTGCCCATCGCCCCTGCATACAATGCAGGCCCGGCCTTTTTGCCGCGACTGCTGACCATGACCACCTCCACACCCGACACCACCCCGCCCGAGAACCCTGCCGATGAAGGCGCCAAGCCCTTCATGCGCACCGTCAAGAGTTTTGTGAAGCGCGCGGGCCGCATGGGCAGCGGGCAGATCAAGGCGCGGGAGGAGTTGGGGCCCAAATTCCTGCTGCCCTACCAGCCAGGCGCTATCAATTTCGAAGCTGCTTTCGCAGGTGCAGCGGGGGCTGGCGGCCAAAACGATGCCCCAACCAACGTGCAGCGCCCGGTGGTGCTGGAAATTGGTTTTGGCATGGGCGAGGCCACGGCGCAAATTGCGCTGACGCTGCCGGGCACCAACTTTTTGTGCTGCGAGGTGCATGAGGCCGGTGTGGGCGCGCTGCTCAAGCGCATTGGCGAACACAACATCCCCAACATCCGCATCTGCAACCACGACGCGGTGGAGGTGATTGACCACATGCTGCCACTGGGCAGCCTGGATGGCGTGCACATCTTCTTCCCCGACCCCTGGCACAAAACCAAACACAACAAGCGCCGCCTGATCCAAAGCCCGCTGGTGGCCAAGCTGGCCGCGCGCCTGAAGGTGGGCGGCTACCTGCACGCCGCCACGGACTGGCAGCCCTATGCCGAGCAAATTCTGGAAGTGCTGAGCGCCGAGCCCAAGCTCAAGAACCGCGCCCTGCCCGACCACCCCGAACTGGCTGGCTACGCACCCAAACCCCACTACCGCCCGCTCACCAAGTTTGAGAACCGCGGCATCAAGCTGGGCCATGGCGTGTGGGACGTGGTGTTCGAACGCATCTAGGCCCGCTGGCATGGCCCGCCACCGGCCCAACGCCCCGCCCGCGCGCAACGGCGTAAGCCCCAGCTGCGTGGTGCTGCCCGCCGGGCCCTGGCCCACGCTGGTTGATTTTTTGCAGCAGCGCTTCCCCTCCGTCACCGCTGCAGACTGGCACACCCGGCTGGATGCTGGCGAGGTGGTGGATGCCGAGGGCCACACGGCCCGCGCCCACGATGTGCCGAGGCCGGGCCGGCGCCTGTACTACTACCGCAGCGTGCCCACCGAGCCACGCATTCCCTTCGAGGCCACGGTGCTGTGGCAGGACGAGCACCTGCTGGTGGCGGACAAGCCCCACTTTCTGCCCGTGATTCCCTCGGGCAAATACGTGCAAGAGACTGTGCTGGTGCGGCTCAAGGCGCAGCTGGGGCTCGAGGCCCTCTCCCCCATCCACCGCATCGACCGCGACACGGCGGGCCTGGTGCTGTTTTCGGTGAACCCGGCCACACGCAATGCCTACCAGGCGCTGTTTCGCGACCGCGTGGTGGACAAAACCTACCAATGCATTGCCCCCAGCAACCCCGCCCTGCCCTGGCCTGTGCACCGCGAAAGCCGTATTGGCGAAGGCGCACACTTCATGCAACAGGCCGAGGTGCCCGGGCCGGTCAATGCCATCACCGACATCGACGTGCTGGAGACCCACGGCGCCTGGGCGCGCTACCAGCTGCGCCCACTCACCGGCCAGCGCCACCAACTGCGTGTGCACATGGCCGCGCTGGGCCTGCCGCTGTTGTTTGACGGCATCTACCCCACCCTCACGCCCGAAGACGCCACCGACTACAGCCGCCCCCTGCAACTGCTGGCGCAGCACATTGCGTTCACCGACCCGGTCACGGGCAAGGGCCGCAGCTTTGCCAGCCAGCGCCAGCTGCTGACGCTCCAAGATTTATAAGAAGAATGCCTGTAGAGGCCGTGGATACTGCGCAAGCAGCTCCTAATTCAGTAGCAAAAACGCGGCCCCGGGCAGCCTATGGCGCTGGCACTGGCGCCGAGGCGGGCCGCAGCGCCTGCGCCAGGGCCTGGGGATCCCCACGGCGCAGGCCCTCGGACAAGGTGCGCGCCGCCTCGGCGCGCTGCACCGCATAGGCTTGCAAGGCCTCCAGGGTTGCCGCCGAGGGGGCCTGGCCCGCCGGGGTGGCGGCCACCAGGTGGTCAAAACTGCGCTCGTACCCATCGGCCACTTCGTCCACACGGCCAGCCAGTTGCTCAAAACTCAGCCCGGTGTCTGGGCCGCCCTGCACCAGGCTGCCCCAGCGCTGGCTGATGCGCTGGTCGTCTTGCAGAAACCGGGCAATGCCAGCCCGCGCCTTGAGTTCTTCGCCCATCAGGTAGGGCGGTGCCGGCAAAGTGCGCCACAGCACCACCACCAGCAGTGCCAGACCCGCAGCACAGGCACGCCGCCAGCCGCGCACTGGCGGGCTCTGCGGTGTCCACGGGCGCGCCAACAAGCTGCCCAACAAGCCCCCCGCCAGCAGGCCGCCGGCATGTGCGGCGTTGTCAATGCCGGGCAGTACCAGCCCCAAGCCCAGCATCAGCGCGGTAAAAAAGAGCGCGCCACCAAACAGCCAGCGAAACTCCGACCGGTCGACCTGCCGCCGCTCACGCCACAAAAACACCAGCAAGGCGCCATACAGGCTGAACACCGCCCCCGAGGCCCCGCCCGACACCGCCTGGTTGCCCTGTACCACCAGCGACACGGCATTGCCCAGCACCCCGCTGCCCAGGTACAGCGCGGCAAAACGCCAGCGGCCCAGCAGGCCCTCCATGAGGCGGCCCACGTCCCACAGCGCCCACATGTTCAGCGCCAGGTGCATCACCCCAAAGTGCACAAACATGGCCGTGCCCAGGCGCCACCACTGGCCGTCTTGCGTGGCCGGGCCAAAGTTGGCCCCCCAGGCCAGCGGCACACCTTGCGCCGCATGCCACCAGCCTGCACCGGCCAGCAACATGGCCACAAACACCATCACGTTCAGCACCAACACGGCGCAAACCACGGGTGCAGCAGACGCCGGAGCGCGCATCAAATCGGTGAGCGAGCGGGAGGGGCTGGACAGCATGGCCAAGGTGCGCGCCTAGCGCACCACAAACGGAGCGGCCAGCGGCTCGCCCACAAACACACCCTGCCCCGGCCAGGCCACACTTTTCCAGTAAGCCTCCAGCGCAGTGGCTCCCTGCAGGTAGTGCAGCAAGAGGACCTGGGGATGCGGAAACTTTTGCAGGTGGTTGCAGGGCTCGCTCACCGTGCCGTAGCTGGCGGTGGCGCCCGCCTCCAGCCACTCCAGCACGCTCATCTGGCCGTTGCCATCCATCAGTTGCCCGCCGGTGGAGGTGAGGTGGTCGGCCAGCGCACCGGGCAGCCACTGCCGCGTATCAATCGGGTGTTGCCGGGTCAGGCCGGTCTGGTAGAGCACCACGCGGCGCAAGGGCTCAGGGTCGGCCTGCTCGCGCCGCACCACGGCCACACCGCTTTGCCCCATGCGCCCCGCGGGCGGAAACAGGGCGGCCCGCACATTGCGCGCCCGGTCCTGCGTGTTCACAAACACCGCAATGGCCGAGGGTGCCCCCAGCTTGCCCAATTTGTCATCGGCCGCCACACCCCGGTCAATCAGCGCCTTGGCGCTGGCCACCGAGCGCGAGGCCAGCAGCATGGACGGGCGGATGCCCAGCTCGGTGAAGGGCTTGTGCGTGCGTGTATTGAAGTACGGCGAGGCCCGGCTGGGTGCGCAGGTTTTGCGGCAGGCCTCGGGCTCAAACCCCAGGCTCAGGGCCGAGGTGATGGAGTTGCACTCCACCGCAAACGGCTGCGTCCAGGCCAGCGCCAAGGCCTGCACCTGGGGTGGCATCTGGTCACGCACCTGGCTGTAGAGCGCGCCAAATTCCAGCACATTGAGGCTGTTGCGCACGGGCAGCGCCACCCGCACGATGTGCTCGGGCGCTATGCCGCGCCGGGCTGCGTAGTACTCGCCCACCTCCACCGAATAGGGGTCGGCAGTGTTGATGACCAGCCCCACCTCGGCTGCGGTGAGCCGCCCCGCAATACGGGGCACCGAGAGAGCGGGCGCTTCGGGTGTTTTTTGCGCCCAGGCGCATGGGGCGAACAGCAGCACCAGCGCCATCACCTTCCAGCAGTCAGACCAAGCGCGCATCCAGCCACCCTCGCAAACTGTTGATAAACGCCAGGCCCTGCGCACGTGGCAGGTCTTGCACCCGCACAACCGCCTCCGTCAGGCGGCCGCTTTGCAGGTGCACCGCGCGGCCAATGCCGGGCAATAGGCCACAAGACAGCGGCGGCGTGACCCAGCGGCCGTCCAGCAGCACGGCGAGGTTGCCGCGGGTGCACTCGGTCACTTCACCCTCGGCATTGAACAGCACGGTGTCAAACACGCCGGGATCGGTGGGCGTGAAAGCATCGTAGTGTGCGCGGCGTGTGGTCTTGAACCGCACAAACTCGCCATGTGCATCGGCCAAGGGCGCATGCGCGAGCTGCAAGCACACGGGCTGCGGCGTGGCGGCCAAGGCAAAGGCCTGGGCCTGGAAATGCCCGCTCGCCGGTAGCAGCAGGCGCACGCGGTAGCGGCCCTGCGGGTGCGTAGCCGCCAGCGCGTGCAGTGCCTGCAGCGCACGCGCCCGGTCCCACGGCGTGCCGAAGTGCTGCGCCGCCGTGGCCATGCGGTCCAGGTGCATGTCCACATGGGGCAACACGCCATCGTGCAGCGCCAGCGTTTCCAGCAGTTCAAAGGGCTGGCTGGCGCGCTCCAGAAACATGCGCTTGCTGCGCCACTCGGCCCACTCGCCGTCGGCCTGCGCGTCAAAGGTAATGCCGCTGCCAATGCCGCAGCGCGCCTTGTCGCCCTGCACGGTGACGGTGCGGATCGCCACATTGAAGGTGGCGTGGCCACCGGGCCGCACCACACCCACCGCACCGCAGTACACACCACGCGCTTCGGGCTCCAGGGTTTTGATCATGCGCATGGCCTGCACCTTGGGCGCGCCGGTGATGGAGCCGCACGGGAACAGCGCGGTGAACACGTCCAGCAGCGTGGTGCCGGGGCGCGTGGTCGCTTCCACGTCCGAGGTCATTTGCCACACCGTGGGCAGTGCCTCCAGGTGGAACAGGCGCGGCACTTTCACACTGTGCGGCTGCGCAATGCGTGACAGGTCGTTGCGGATCAGATCCACGATCATCACGTTCTCGGCCCGCTCTTTGGGGGTGTTGCGCAGCTGCGTGGCGTTGGCAGCGTCGTCTGCCGGGGTGGCGCCGCGGGCAGCCGTGCCCTTCATGGGGCGGCTGAGGATACGCTCGCCGTTCCAGTCAAAAAACAGCTCAGGCGAGACCGACAGCACCTGCTCCCCCCCCGCATCAATGAACGCGCTGTAGGCACGCGGCTGGGCACGGCGAAGCGCCTGAAAGTAAGCCAGCGCGCTGCCCGCAAACTGCGCCTGCAGTGGCGCGGTGTAGTTGACCTGGTACAGCTCGCCAGCCGCAATCGCGCGGTGGATGTCGGCCATGTTCAGGTCAAACACCGGGCGCGCCACGGCGGCATTCCAGGCGACAGTAGGCTCGGGGAGGGTTTCGCTGGCAACCTCTGGCAAGGGCTGCGCATGCACCCCAAACCAGACCAAGGGCCCATCGGCTGCGTGCACCTGCAGCGCGGCGTCAAACGCTGGTGCCGCCTCGTAGCGCACATACCCCACACACCAGTGCCCCTGGCGGCTCAGCGCATCCACCTGCGCCAGCACAGCAGCCACCTCATCCACGGCATGCGCCACCAGCACCTGATCGGGCTCCCCAAAGGCCAGTGGCAAAGCTGTTGCACCGGGCTGCTGGGGGTCTGCAAAATCAATCAGGGCATGGGGATGGGGCATAGGCAGTGCGGATGTTACGCGGTGATTTCGCGTGCGCTGATCTGGTACTTGAAGTCGTCCGGCGCGTACGAGTCCAGGCGACCTGCCGCCGTCTCGGCCGCGGGGTACATGAAGAAGCCCAGCTTGGGGCCGGTGGATTGCGGCAGGGTCACATCGTGCGCCACGTTGTAGGCCATCCAGTTGCCCTCCCAGCCGCCAAACAGGCCCTTGTTCACCGGGGCCACCAGCGGATTGCTGGCGGACTTGATCCACGCGGGGGTTTCTTGGCGCATCACCTTGGCCACGTCGGCCGGGTCCATGCCCACCCACCCATGGCCTTTGAGGTAGACCTCGGCACGGCAGTGCTGCGCGCCCTTGAGGCTGGCAGAGTTGCCACCCAGCTCGCGGTAGCCAAAGGCGCTTGGCGCCACACGCAGGCCGTACACGTCGCGCGCCGGAATGCCCACAGCGCGGCACAGGCCCACAAACAGCGCGTTCAGGTCGGCGCACTTGCCGCCCAGGTTGTTGGTTTCCAGCATGGTCTTGATGTCGCCTTCACCACAGCCGCGCACGGTGGGCTCGCGGTAGGTGTTGGACACGATCCAGTCGAACAGCTTTTGGGCCTTCTCCACATCGGTCTTGGCGCCGCGGGTGGCTTCCAGCGCCGTGGTGCGCACGATGCCGTCGGTGGGCAGCAGGCTGGTCGGTTGGGTCCAGTACTTGAGGCTGGCGGCGTCTTCGGCCGGGACAGACTTTTGCGTCCAGTCCTGGGCGCGGTTTTGCGTCTGGATGCGGCTGGTCAGCTCCACAAAAGGCTTGGCCTGGTCGGCGGCAAACTCCACAAACACCATGCGTGCGCCATAGGTGTTGTCGTCTTCCAGACGCGCCGTGCCATTGGTTTGGTAGCTGCTTTCCAGCGATTTCTGCCAGTCGCTGTTGACGGAAGGAATCGGCAACCACAGGCGCGTGGCTCCCTGGGGCTTGGCAATGTCCACGCGGGTGGTCACTTCAAAGGTGCGCCACACGCCGGGCTTGGGGCTGAACTGGCGCTCGGCCGTGCTGGCCGATTGTGCAAAATTGATAGCAGGTAGCGCAGTACCTACAAGGGCTACAGCCGAATTGGCCATAAATTTACGGCGCGAAGCCGCAGCGGAGGCCACGGGGGCAGAAGAAGTAACGGGGGTCATACAGAGATCTCCGGGTGGATGAAAAGGCGGCGCGTACGGCGTAACAGAAAGTACCCCGGGTGGCGCAGACCCGATTATCCCTGCTGCCTGTATATTCAGCCCTCCCCCGCGCTGAAGGTCCTTCCCGTTGTCTGACTTTTCCTCCCTGCCGCCCGCCAGCGCCGCCCTGGCCCAGCACGCCCTGCACGCCTTTGAGCAAGTGGTGGGCAGCACGTCCGGCTTTCGCCGCCGCCCCGGCCAGCACCAGATGGCCGAGACCGTGGCCGCCACGCTGGCGCAGGCCGACATCGGCGAGCACCCGGCCCCCACCAAGGCCATTGCGGTCATCCAGGCCGGCACTGGCGTGGGCAAGAGCGCGGCCTATGCCAGCACCGCCATCGCCATGGCGCTGGAGCGCAAGACCCGCGTCATCATCAGCACCGCCACCGTGGCCCTGCAAGAGCAGCTGATGACCAAGGACCTGCCCGCCCTGGCGCGCAGCATGGACCAGCCCTTTGCCTACGCACTGGCCAAGGGCCGCGGGCGCTACGTCTGCAAGGTCAAGCTGGAGCGCCTGGTGGGCAGCGGTGCGGCTGAGGACGACATGTTTGACGACGACCTGCCGCAGCCCAAAGTGAGCGCGTTGTCGCAAGAGGCCATCGAAGAACGCCGCCAGTCGCTCTACGAGAGCATGGCGCACAAGCTGGCCGTGGTGAGCTGGGATGGCGACCGCGACACCCTGCCCGATACGCCGGACCCGCGCGACTGGTCGGCGGTGGCCGCCGAGCGCCACACCTGTACCGCGCGCCACTGCCCGCGCTACAAGGAGTGCAGCTACTACAACGCGCGCACCAAGCTGGCCGAGGCCAATGTCATCGTGGCCAACCACGACCTGGTGCTGGCCAGCCTGGGCATGAAGACCCTGCCCGACCTGGACAACTGCCTGGTGGTGTTTGACGAAGGCCACCACCTGCCAGCGGTGGCCTTGGACCAGTTCTCCAACGCCATGGACCTGAGCAACCTGCGCTGGCTGGACAAGCTACCCAAGGCCATGAACGAGGTGGCCGGCAAGCTGGCCCTGCATGTGGGCGAAGACGTGCAAACCGTAACCAGCCAACTCAAGGGTGCGCTCACCACGCTGGCGCGCATGGCCATGGACCTGGTGTGGGCCCACACCGGCCAGAACGCACGTGGCGAAGGCAATGACGGCACGCTGCGCTTTGCCAATGGCGTACTGCCCGATGCGCTGCACGACCCGGTCACGCAAATCCACGCGCAGGCCAATGGCCTGTCCAAGGCGCTGGAAGCCTTGGGCGTGGACGTGAAAGCCATCGCCAAAGATGACCCCAGCCAGGCCGTGTTGTGCGCCCAGCTCTATGCGCAGCTGGGCGGCCTGGCACCGCGCCTGGGTAGCCTGGTGAGTACCGCACAGCTGCTGCTGGAGCATGGCGAGCAGCCGCTGGCCAAATGGCTGCAGGCCGAGAGCGAAAACGGCTACCTGACGATGACAGCCCACGCTTGCCCCATCGTGCCGGGCGACCTGCTGCGCCAGTTTTTGTGGAGTCAGGTGCGCGGCGCTATCGTCACCAGCGCGTCGCTCACCAGCTGTGGCAGCTTTGATTACTTCCTCAAGGAAGCGGGCCTGTCCAACAAAGATTACGTGACCGCGCTGGAAGTGGCCAGCCCTTTCAACTACAGCGCCCAGGGCAGCCTGACCGTGGTGCACACCCAGGCTGACCCCAAACACGCCGACGCCTACACCGCCGAGATGGTGCGTGCGCTGATGGACGACATTGAACAAGTGAAACGCGGCGCCCTAGTCTTGTTCACCAGCCGCGCGCAGATGCGCGCCGCCACCGAGGCCCTGCCCGGCCATTTGATGGACATGGTGCTGGTGCAAGGCACGCAGTCCCGCACCCGCCTGCTGGCCGCCCACGCCGAGCGCGTGGAGAGTGGCTTGCCGTCCGTGCTGTTTGGCCTGCAAAGCTTTGGCGAAGGGCTGGACCTGCCCGGTGCGCTGTGTGAGACCGTGTTCATCGCCAAGCTGCCCTTCGCCCCGCCCAGCGACCCCGTGGACGAGGCCCGCGCCGAATGGCTGCGCAGCGTGGGCCGCGACCCGTTCAACGAACTGGTAATCCCCGCCACAGGGGTAAAGCTGCTGCAATGGACCGGCCGCGCCATCCGCACCGAAGAAGACCGTGCCCAGGTCATTTGTTACGACAAGCGCCTGACGCAGACGAGTTATGGCAAACGCATGCTGGCGGGGTTGCCGGCTTATAAGCTGGGGACACGGGTGGTGGGGTGAGGGGCTTGGGTTTGCGGAATTGACCCAAGGCTGGAATCGACCCAAAGGATTCATGGTGCAGTGCCACCCCGCAGTCAGAGATCAGGGCGCGAGGGCAGTGGTTGGCGCTTTGGGGATGTGAATCGCCATGGTCAGGCCACCTCCCGGCCTGCCTGAGGCCGCAATGCACCCGCCTGTCATTTCAACCGCGCGCTGGGCGATGGCCAGGCCCAGGCCCGCGCCTCGAACCGACTCAGCCCCTTCGAGCCGGACAAACGGCTCAAACATTCGCTCCCGCGACTCTTCTGGCACGCCCGGCCCGCGGTCCGACACCGTGACCACGAGTCGATCTCCGCCGGCAACAACCTGCGCCACGATGTCAACGCCGGTGCCGGGCGCGGTGTATTTCACCGCATTGCGGACCACGTTTTCAAAGGCCCGGTACAACAGCTCGCCATGCACCTTTGAAACAAAGCTTCCTTCCGCATGGAATTGCACCTGACGTAACTGCGCACGGGCTTCGAAGTCGGCGTCGTCCGCCACGGCGCGTAGCAGGTCAAAAAGGTCCAGGGTTTCCAAGGGCCAGCTTTCTGCCGCAGCCTCCAGCCGGTGCAAGGTCAGGAGCTGTTCAATCAAGGTATCCAAACGGTCGCTTTCCCGTTCGATGCGCTCCAGCAGTGCAGTAGCCTGCGCAGGGTCCTGGCGCGACAGTCCGATAGCGGCCTGCATGCGGGCCAGCGGAGAGCGCAGCTCGTGCGATACGTCATGCAGCAACTGCTGGCGCGCGGTGGTCAGCTGCTGCAGCTGGGCGGCCATGCGGTCAAAGTCTTCCGCCAGTTCGGCGAGTTCGTCGCGGCGGCCGCCCAGCAGGGGTAGCACGCGCGTGTCAAAGCGCCCCAGCGCTGCGCGCCGCAGACCCTGGCGCATGTGCCCTATAGGTCCGGCCAGATACCAGGCGACGGCTGCCCCCACAACCAGCATGGCCAGTGAGCCCGTCACCAAGGGCACCAATGGAACGAACCCCAGGGTCATCAGTTCCGGCGGCGGTACCGCCATGGGGCCCATCGACCAGCGCAGGTAGACGATGGCGGCCAGCACAGACAGCACCATGCTGAGCCACAAGACCAGCAACAATTTCCAGAAGATACCGAACCTGAAGGGCTTTTGCGGCATGTTCAGGGCCCCAGCAACTGATAACCCTTGCCACGCACACTTTGTATCCACGGTTGCCCGTCCGGCCGTGCGCCAAGCTTGTGGCGAATGCTGCTGATGTGGACATCGATACGGCGGTCAAAGGGCGTCAACGGTTTGCCGAAAGCCTGCAGAGAAATTTCTTCCTTGCTCACCAGTGTGCCGGCATGCCTGGCCAGGACTTCCAGCAGCGAATATTGCGTGCCTGTCAGTTCCAACGCCTTGCCGTGCCAGGCGGCACTGCGGTTGTCCGGCGTCAGAACCAGGTGCCCGGCCCCGATGGGTCCTTGCGGTTGTGCTGCGGCCCCTTTTTCCCGGCGCTCGCTGCGCCGCAAAATGGCGCGCAACCGTGCCACGAGTTCTGCCGGTGTGCAGGGCTTGGACACATAGTCGTCGGCCCCCATGTCCAGCCCGACGATGCGGTCCACATTGTCGCCACGGGCCGTCAGCATCAGGATTGGCACTTGTGTGCTGCCGCGAATGCGCCGCAAGGCTTCCATGCCGGACATGCGAGGCATCATGACATCCAGCACCACGATGTCATGGCGTCCGGTCATGGCCTCGCGCACGGCCGCCTGGCCATCCTGCACCGTCGCCACGCCAAAGCCCTCGCGCATGAGGTACTGCGACAGCATGGCCATCAGCTCTATATCGTCGTCCACCAGTAGTACGTTGATCATCAAGCGCAAGTATCCACCCTCAGGGTATCTGCGGGTTAACGGCAAGCCGGATTTAACCTAACTTAACACTTCGATGGCGCTGGGGACAGCCTGTCTTCCTACCATCAAGGCACTGACTGCAAATCCCTTTCCATCTCCCCTTCTACTTCCATCTCCATGCCCAGAATTTCAATCAACGCTCGCCGCGCAATGGGCATAGCAATGGCCGCTGCAGCGGTGGCCCTGCTCGCCGGCTGCGCCACGGTGGGGCCGGATTACCGTGCGCCCGCAGAAGCGGTGCCGTCCCAATGGGCTGCGCCCATGCCGCACGGCGGTAGCCTGCAGAAGCTTGGGGACTGGTGGCAGCAGTTCAACGATCCTGTGCTGCTGACGCTGCAGCAAGCCGCCGAAGCCGATAGCCCCACGCTGGCCGTTGCTTGGGCAAACATTGCGCTGGCACGCGCCACGCTTGCCTCGTCGCGTTCCGGCGGTGTGCCGTCCCTCAGCGCCAATGCCTCGGCCAGCCGTGCAGGTCAGATTGGCGCCGCGGCCAGCACCACACGTGCCGCCAGCATGGATGCCTCCTGGGAACTCGATCTGTTTGGCAAGGTCCGACGCAATGTGGAAGCAGGTGACGCCCAGATACAGGCGCGCAGCAACGATTGGCACGATGCCCGCATTTCGCTCGCCGCCGAGGTGGCAACCACCTATGTGCAGTACCGGGCCTGCGGCCAACTGGTTGACACGTATGCGCAGGAACTCAACTCCACCACCGAAACCGCCAAGGCCACCGAGTCGCTGGTGCGCGCCGGCCTGAGTGCAGGCAATGACGCAGCCCTGGCCCGGGCAGCGCAGGCCAGCACGACATCCACGCTGCTGCAGCAGCGCTCGCAGTGCGAACTGCTGGTGAAGTCGCTCGGCAACCTGACGGGCCTGCAGGACGCTGCTTTGCGCCAGTTGTTGGGCGGCAGCACTGCCCTCCCAGTTGCAACCACGCTGACGGTGAAAGCAGTGCCCGCTGAAGTCGTGCGCCAGCGGCCCGACGTGACCTCGCGCGAACGCGACTTGGCTGCCGCCAGTGCCGCCATCGGTGTGGCCGAAGCCAACCGTTACCCCAGCCTGCGCCTGGCCGGCTCCATCGGTTTTTCTACCGGCGATGGAAGCTCTGCGAGCACCTGGTCCTTCGGCCCTTCGCTGTCGCTGCCCTTGCTGGATGGTGGCGCCCGCCTGGCTGCGGTGGACAGTGCACGCGCCAGCTACGAAATTGCCTACGCGCAATGGCGCGATACCGTGCGCAACGCCGTGACCGAAGTGGAAAAAACGCTGGTGCAGCTCGACAACTCCAGCCAGCGCGCCATCCAGGCTGACAGCGCCGCCCGGGAGTACCGCCGTTACCTGGCCGGTGCCGAGGCGGAGCGCCGCGCTGGCGCCACCAGCCTGCTCGCTTTTGAAGAGGCCCGCCGTCAGGCCTTGAGTGCACAGATCGAGCTGATCGGACTTCAGCGCGACAACGTCGTTCAATGGGTTGCCCTGTACAAGGCACTGGGCGGCGGCTGGGACGCCGACACACCCGCCACACCACCTGCCAGTCTCGCTCCTTGAGGACCACCCACCATGACAAAAAACCATCAACGACTTTCCATTGCCGCAGCCTGCATCGTGGCCCTCGGCCTTGCCGTGGTTCTGTTCAAACCCGCGGGCACCGCCGCAACGCCAGCCACAACAGCCTCCGCACTCACGGTGGAGCTCACAACACCCCAATCTAGCGAATGGCCGCAGGAGTTGCGTGCCAGCGGCGCCGTGGCCCCCTGGGAAGAGATCGTTGTGAGCCCAGAGACCGGTGGCTTGCGTGTCGATGCATTGCTGGTGAGTGTGGGCGACCGCGTGGTCCGGGGCCAGTTGCTGGCTCGCCTGGCCGACGCTACGGTGCGCGCGGAACTTGCCAAGCAGCAGGCGCTGGTTGCGCAAGCACAGGCCAGCCTGCAGCAGGCCGCCGGCAACCTCAAGCGCGCCCAGGGGGTTGACGTGGCGGGTGCATTGGCGCCGCAGAAGCTGGACGAATACCAGGCCAACGAGGCAACGGCACGTGCATCACTGGCGTCCGCTCAGGCCGACCTGCAAAGTGCCAACCTGAAGCTCTCACAGACGCAGGTCACTGCGCCCGATGCTGGCGTGGTGTCGTCCAGATCCGGTGTGGTGGGCAACGTCGCCTCTGTCGGAACGGAACTCATGCGCCTGATCCGCCAAGGCCGCATCGAATGGCGCGCCGAACTCGACGCGCGCCAGTTGACGCAGGTTCGCGCGGGGCAAACGGCCCAGGTGCAGTTGCCTGGTAGCCAGTTGGTGGCCGGCAAGGTCCGCCTCGTGTCGCCCACACTGAGCACCACCACCGGCCGCGGTATTGCCTATGTGAGCCTGGACGCTGCAAGCGCCAGAAGCGACGTGAGGGCCGGCGTATTTGCCGAAGGCACGATTGCCCTGCAACAGCAAACAGCCCTGACGCTACCCGAGTCGGCGCTGGTGATGCGCGACGGACGCTCCTACGTCTACACCGTCGGCGCCGACAACAAGGTCAGCAGCCAGCCGGTGACCAGCGGCCGCCGTCAGGGCGCCCGGGTGGAAGTGGTCTCCGGCCTTGACGCCGCGACACGGGTGGTCGCCAAGGGAGGCGCCTTCCTGTCGGACGGCATGCAGGTCACCGTGGTTTCAGGCCCAAGCGCAACAGTGGGGGTGGGCCAATGAACATCTCATCCTGGTCGATACGAAACCCGGTCCCCGCCGTCCTGGTCTTTCTGTTGCTGACGGTGCTCGGGCTGATCGGCCTGCAGCGCCTGCAAATTCAGGACTTCCCCGACATGGACCTGCCGACCATCAACGTGTCGGCCAGCCTGGAAGGCGCCGCGCCAGCGCAACTGGAGACCGAGGTCGCCCGCAAGATCGAGGACAAGCTCGCTTCTCTGACGCTGCTGGACCATGTCACCACCACCATCACCCAGGGTGCGGTCAGTATTGCCGTGAGCTTCAAGCTGGACAAAAACAGCGAGCAGGCGCTCAGCGAAGTGCGCAACGCGGTGGACAGCGCGCGCGCTGAACTGCCGGCCAGCATGAGCGCACCCAATGTGTCGAAGCTGACGACCTCCGGTTCGGCCATCCTGACCTTCACGGCCGAGTCCGCCCAGCGCGACGAAAAAGACCTTTCATGGTTTGTCGACAACGACATTGCGAAAGCCATGCGCGCCGTGCAGGGTGTGGGCACAGTGGCACGTGTGGGTGGCATTGACCGCGAAGTGCATGTGGACCTGGACCCGACCCTGATGGCCGGCCTGGGCGTGACGCCCTCGGCGGTTTCGTCGCGACTCAAAGCCATCCAGTCTGAGTCATCGGGTGGCGAGGCACGCGTGGGCGGGCAGCGACAGTCCACCCGCACCATCGCCACCGTCGGCACCCCGGCGGAAGTTGCGGCCATCACGGTGTCGCTGGCCGACGGACGCTATGTGCGGCTGGACCAAATTGCGCGCATCAGCGACTCTGCCGCCGAGCGCTCCACCCTGGCATTCCGGGATGGCAAGCCCGTCATTGGCTTTCAGATCACCCGGTCTAAGGGCTTCTCCGACGTGCAGGTGGCTGACGACGTACGCGAGGCGGTGCAACGCTTCGCAGCACTGCACACCGACGTCCGCATCGCCGAAGCCAGCAATGGCGTCACCCCCATCCAGGATAACTACGAAGGCTCCATGCACCTGCTGCTGGAAGGCGCCGTGCTGGCCATCCTGGTGGTATGGTGGTTTTTGCGCGATGGGCGCGCCACCCTGATCGCGGCGACTGCGTTGCCGCTGTCCATCATTCCGACCTTTGGCGCGATGTACCTGTTGGGCTATTCGTTGAACACGATCACCCTGCTGTCGCTCTCGCTGGTGGTGGGCATGCTGGTAGACGATGCCATCGTGGAAATCGAAAATATCGAGCGCCACCTGCACATGGGCAAGACGCCTTTCCAGGCGGCGATGGAAGCGGCCGACGAGATTGGCCTGGCCGTGATTGCGACCACCTTCACGTTGGTGGCAGTGTTCCTGCCCACGGCTTTCATGGGTGGCATACCCGGCCTGATCTTTCGCCAGTTCGGCATCGTGGCCTCGGTGGCTGTGTTGGCTTCGCTGCTGGTCGCCCGCCTGATCACGCCCATGATGGCGGCCTACCTGCTCAAGCCCAAAAAACCAGGCGCGCACGACGCCAGTCTGGACGGCCCCTTCATGACGCGCTACTTGCGCTGGGCACGCAGCGCGCTGTCGCGGCGCAAAACCACGGTTGCCATCACGGGTGTATTTTTTGTCGGTGCGCTGCTTCTGATTCCCTTCTTGCCGACCGGTTTCATTCCGGCCCAGGACAAGGCACAGACCCGCGTCACACTGACCCTGCCGCCCGGCAGCACGCTGGACGAAACCTCGGCCATGAGCCAGAGGGCGTCGCAGCTGGTGACAGGCATCCCAGGCGTGGCCAGCGTGTTTACGGCAGCGGGCACGGCCAGCACGGGTGGCGGCATGAGCGCAAGCGCCACCGTCGACGTTGCGAGTTCCACCCTGATCGTGGACCTGGTGCCGCGCGGTGACCGGAAGTTCAAGCAGTCGGCCATTGAGTCGCACATACGTGACGCGCTGCGCGCATTGCCCGGCACCCGCGTGGCGGTAGGTGCCGGCGGCAGCGGCGAGACGCTGACCATCACGCTGGCTGGCGACGATGCCAGCACACTAACGCGCACTGCGGAGCAGGTCGAAGCACAGTTGCGTACCCTGAGCGGCATAGGCAACGTGTCGTCCTCATCGGCCATCCAGCGGCCCGAGGTCCAGGTGCGGCCCAACTACGAACGTGCGGCTGCGTTGGGTGTCACGACCGAAGCCATTGGCGACGTAGTGCGCATGGCCACCTACGGGGACTACGCCACGGCTTTGCCCAAGCTGAACCTGCCCGAAAGGCAGGTGGCGATACGCGTGCGCATGGATCCGGCCATCCGCAACAACATCGACGCCATCGGCCAACTGCGCGTGCAGGGCGGCCAGGGCGCTGTCAGCCTGGCGTCCGTGGCCGATATCACCATGGGCAGTGGGCCCTCGCAAATCGACCGACTGGACCGCTCTCGCAATGTCACGCTGAGCGTGGAGCTGGCTGGCCGGGCCTTCGGCGATGTGCAGAACGAGGCGGCGCAGCTGTCATCGCTCAAGACCCTGCCATCGGGTGTGCGGCAGATTGAGGCAGGCGAGGCCCAACGGACTGGTGAGTTGTTCCAAAGTTTTGGCCTCGCCATGGCCGTGGGGATTTTCTGCATCTATGCGGTGCTGGTCCTGCTCTTTCACGATTTCCTGCAGCCGGCCACCATACTCTCGGCGCTGCCGCTGGGGCTGGGCGGGGCGCTGGTCGCTCTGTGGGTGTGCAACCAGGCGTTTTCCATGCCTGCCATCATCGGCGTGCTGATGCTGATGGGTATCGTGACAAAGAACTCCATCCTGCTGGTGGAATACGCCATCATGGCGCGCCGTGACCGCGGCATGACCCGCCTGGACGCCCTGATGGACGCCTGCCACAAGCGCGCAAGGCCCATCGTCATGACCACGATTGCCATGGGTGCCGGCATGCTGCCCAACGCCCTGGGTCTGGGCGCAGAGCCAAGCTTTCGCCAGCCCATGGCCATCGTGGTGATCGGTGGCCTGCTAACGTCCACCGTGCTGAGCCTGCTGGTAGTTCCTGTCGTATTTACCTACGTCGACGATGCCTTGCATTGGTTCCAACAGCTATTTGCTCTGCGCAGCGGAGAGGCTTCACGGGGTACCGACAAAATTATGGAACTTTCGCCCAAATAGCACGGCGCAAAGCTTGCGCCATCGCGCCACAAGAAACCGCAGAAAATAGCACTTTAAAAAATACGAGACCAAAGTGAACCCATCCCCCGCCCACGCCGATCTCATCGCCACTTACCGCAGGGCAGAAGCGGAGGCTGCGCACAAGTTCGGCTTGATCAAAGTGGTGGCCAGCAAGGGGCCCAAGGCGATTCAGGCGGCGGTGGAGACGGCGGCCAAGGCGGCCAAGCGCCGGGATTCATATGCCAAAAAACTGCTGGCGCTAGGGGTGAAACTCAAGGACTGAGGGGCGTATCACCAGCGCCACCCAGCACCTGCTGCTTGCGCGCTGCGTGGTAGGCCGTTAGCACCTGGGTGGCCACCATGTCCAGCGCGGGGCGGGTGTTACCTTGTTTGTCGGTCCACACCTTGGGCGTCAAGGCGCCGGCCAGTGCCACCGCATCGCCATCATCCAGCGCCATCAGTGCGGCGCTGGCCTCTGCTGCAAAGGCAATCACGTTCACGATCAGGCTCTCGCCATCGCCCGCAGTGGCTTTGACTTTGGCCAGTGCGAACGTGCTGCCGTTTTTGCCCTGCCGGGTCTCGGCCAGGCCCACCAATGTTCCGGCGACCAGGCCTTCCAGCATTACTGCTCCACGAAGGCGCGTTCCACCACGTAGTCGCCTGGGGTGGTGGTGTTGCCTTCCTTGAAGCCTTTGGCGTCCAGGATTTCGCGCATGTCTTTGTTCAGGCCGGGGCTGCCGCAGATCATGATGCGGTCCGTCGCCGGGTCCAGCGGGGGCAGGCCCAGGTCGGCGGGCAGCTTGTTGGACTCGATCAGCGTGGTGATACGGCCTTGGTGCTCGAAGGCCTCGCGGGTCACCGTGGGGTAGTACAGCATCTGGTTCGTGACCATTTCGCCCAGGAACTCGTGCTTGGGCAACTCGTTCTTGAAGTAGTCGTAGTACGCCAGTTCTTTGACCTCACGCACGCCGTGCACCACGATGACTTTTTCAAACTTCTCGTAGGTCTCGGGGTCGCGCGCCACACTCAAGAACGGTGCCAAGCCGGTGCCGCTGCCCAACAAATACAGGTTCTTGCCGGGCAAGAGGTAGTCGATCAGCAGGGTGCCGGTGGGCTTGCGGCCCACCACAATCTTGTCGCCTACCTGGATGTGCTGCAGCTTGGAGGTCAGCGGGCCGTCTTGCACCTTGATGCTCAGGAACTCCAGGTGCTCTTCGTAGTTGGCACTGACGATGGAATAGGCGCGCAGCAGCGGCTTGCCATTCTCCTGGCGCAGGCCAATCATGGTGAAGTGACCGTTGGAAAAACGCAGGGCCGGGTCCCGAGTGGTGGTGAAGCTGAACAAACGGTCTGTCCAGTGGTGTACGCTTAAAACTGTTTCTTCCAGAAATGCACTCATGGGGGCCTTGGGTGAGGTTCAGTCAGTGGGAAATGCCCGCGGCCACTTTCGGCTAGGGCGAAACCCTATATTGTAAAACTCCATACCCCCGCGACTTGTTATATCGATATTGATTTGAGTCATTAGCGCGACCGATATGCCCCACGCCTCCGTACTGCCCGATACTGCCCTCCCCAGCCTGCTGGTGGCCTGCCTGTGCGCCCAATGGTGCGGCACCTGCACCGAGTACCAGCCGCTGTTTGCCCAGCTACAGGCCGAGTTTCCGGGCGCGCATTTTGTGTGGGTGGACATTGAGGACGAGGCCGACCTGGTAGACCCGATCGAGGTGGAGAACTTTCCCACCATCCTGATTGCTCAGGGCGAGCAGCCCCGGTTTTTTGGCACCGTGATGCCCCACCTGGAGACGCTGCGCCGGCTCATCCAGTCCAGCAGTACCGCAGACGCCCGCCCTGTGCAGGCGCCAGACGTAGTGGCCTTGGCTCAGCGCTTGCGCGCGCGCTGAGGCGGCAACAGGGGCTGCCAGAGGCGGTCACCCTCGGGTCCGGCCCAGTCCAGCGCACCGCGCACCACCCCGCGCACCAGGCCTTCGGTGTCGATCAGCACCGTGGAGGGGTAAATGCGGATGCCCCAGGCTTTGGCGATATCGCCCTGCACATCGCGCACCACGGGCAACACCAGGCCCGTGCTTTGGACAAAGCGGGCAATCGCGTCGAACGACTCCTTCAGGTTGATGGCCAGCACCACCATGCGCTCGGACTCCCGGGCGGCCAGGGTTTGCAGCGCGGGCATCTCGGCGCGGCACGGCTCACACCAGCCGGCCCAGAAATTGAGCAGCACCACACGGCCCCGCAGGGCAGGCAGACTCCAGTGTTGCCCTTCCAGATCCACCAGGTCGCCCACGGGCGCCGCCTGTTTGGGCCCCCAGGGCTGCACGTCGTAGCCGGAATTGGCCGTAGCGGGCACTGCCGCCGACACGAGACTGGCTGCGCCCAGCAGGCCCAGCACCTGTCGGCGCCTCATTGGCATTTATGCATCAAATATGGCCCTAGCCCGCATGCAATATGCGCGAGCAGCTCCCCTTTTGATAGCAACAGGCACCCGGTCACAGCTTGGCAGTCACCCAGGCCTGCACACTGGCCAGCGCGCCTGCCAGCTTGGCGGGCTCGGTACCACCGGCCATGGCCATGTCGGCCTTGCCGCCGCCCTTGCCACCCACTTGCGCGGCTACAAAGTTGGCCAGCTCACCGGCCTTGACCTTGCCCGTGGTGTCGTTGGTCACACCCGCGGCGATTTGCACCTTGTCGCCATCCACCGCGCCCAGCACGATGACGGCGGTCTTGAGCTTGTCCTTGAGCTTGTCCATGGTGTCGCGCAGGGTCTTGGCATCGGCACCGTCCAGCTTGGCGGCCAGCACCTTCACGCCATTCACGTCCAACGCGCTGCCAACCAGTTCGTCGCCCTGGGCAGACGCCAGCTTGCCCTTCAAGGCGGCCACTTCTTTTTCCAGCGCCTTCATCTGGTCCAGCACCTGGCCCAGGCGACCGCCCAGCTCCGCCACGGGCGCCTTGAGCGTGGCGGCGGCTGCGCCCACGGTGTCTTCCAGGTCTTGCAGGTAGGCCAGTGCGTTGGCGCCGGTCACGGCCTCCACACGGCGCACGCCTGCGGCCACACCGCTCTCGCCCACCACCTTGAACAGGCCAATGTCACCGGTGCGCTGCACGTGGGTGCCGCCGCAGAGTTCGCGGCTGGAGCCGATGTCGAGCACGCGCACGGTCTCGCCATATTTCTCGCCGAACAACATCATGGCGCCAGTCTTCTGGGCCGACTCGATGTCCATGACACGCGCTTGGGCAGCGGCGTTGGCCAGCACCTCGGCGTTAACGATGGTTTCGATCTGGCGAATCTGCGCATCGGTCACGGGGGCGTTGTGCGCAAAGTCAAAACGGGTGCGCTCGGCATTCACCAGGCTGCCCTTTTGCTGCACATGCTCACCCAGCACTTCGCGCAGGGCTTTGTGCATCAGGTGGGTGGCGCTGTGGTTGCGCACGGTGGCGGCGCGCTTGGCGGCGTCCACATGCGCGGTGACGCTATCGCCTACCTTGAGGCTGCCGGTCTTCAGCGTGCCGTGGTGGCCGAACACGTCGGCCTTGATTTTTTGGGTGTCGCCCACCTCAAACAGGCCGGCGTCCGAAAACACCGCGCCTTCGTCACCAACCTGGCCGCCGCTTTCGGAGTAGAACGGCGTGGTATCCAGCACCAGCACGCCGTCTTGACCGGCTTTTAGCTCGCTAACCGGCGTACCGTCTGCGTAGAGCGCTACGATTTTTGCAGCTTGGGTCAAGTGCTCGTAGCCCACGAAGGTGTTGCCTGCGCCGGTGTACTCCAGCGCCTTGTCCATCTTGAATTTGCCGGCGGCGCGGCCCTTAGCCTTTTGCGCTTCCATGGCGGCGGTGAAGCCAGCGCTGTCCACTTCGACCCCGTTTTCGCGGCATACGTCGGCCGACAGGTCGAGCGGGAACCCGTAGGTGTCGTGCAGCTTGAAGGCCACATCACCAGGCAGCACTTTCACGCCGCCAGCCAAAGCCTCGTCCAGGATCTGCATGCCAGTGGCCAGCGTTTCGAAGAAGCGTTCTTCTTCCACACGCAGCACTTCGGTGATGCGGGCTTCTTGCGACGCCATGTTGGGGTAGGCCGCGCCCATGACCTGCACCAGGTCCTTGACCAGCTTGTGGAAGAACGGGGTCTTCTGGCCCAGCTTGTAGCCGTGACGGATGGCGCGGCGCACGATGCGGCGCTGCACGTAGCCGCGGCCTTCGTTGCTGGGGATGACACCGTCACTCACCAGGAAAGCGGTGGCGCGGATGTGGTCGGCAATCACGCGCAAGCTCTTGTTGCCCAGGTCGGTACAACCCGTCTCGCGCGACGCCGCCTTGATGAGCGCATCGAACAGGTCGATCTCGTAGTTGCTGTGCACGTGCTGCAGGATGGCCGCCAGGCGCTCCAGGCCCATGCCGGTGTCCACGCAGGGTGCGGGCAAGGGAGTGACGGCGCCGGTTTCGTCCATGTTGAACTGCATGAACACGTTGTTCCAGATCTCGATGAAACGGTCGCCATCTTCGTCCGGGCTGCCGGGAGGGCCGCCGGGGATGTGGGCGCCGTGGTCGTAGAAGATCTCGCTGCAGGGGCCGCAGGGGCCGGTGTCGGCCATCATCCAGAAGTTGTCGCTCTTGTAGCGGCCGCCCTTGTTGTCGCCAATGCGGATGATGCGCCCCTCTTGCTTGACGCGCTCAGGCGTCCAGCCGGACTTGACAAAGATATCTTCCCAGATGGCATAGGCCTCGTCGTCCTCAAGGTACACCGTGGCATACAGCTTTTCTGCGGGCAACTTGTAAACCGTGGTCAACAACTCCCAAGCCCAGTTCAGGCTCTCCTTCTTGAAGTAGTCGCCAAAGCTCCAGTTGCCCAGCATCTCGAAGAAGGTGTGGTGGCGGGCGGTGTAACCCACGTTTTCCAGATCGTTGTGTTTGCCGCCAGCACGCAGGCAGGCCTGTACGGACGCAGCGCGCACATACGAGCGCTTGTCGGTACCCAGAAACACGTCCTTGAACTGCACCATGCCGGAGTTGGTGAACATCAGCGTGGGGTCGTTGCCCGGCACCAGCGGGCTGGACGCCACCACGGTGTGGCCCTTGGAGGCAAAGAAGTCGAGGAAGGTTTTGCGAATGTCGGCAACACTCATTACGGGCTGGGTCATGTCAGGTTTTCTTCGCGCGTGGGGTCAATAGAGCCTTCTATTATCGCCGCCCCGCGCCGATCGCCCGCCCGCGCCCCGCAAGGCCCCAAGCAAGGGTAAACACCATGATGCACGTGTTGAAATTTAACTAACATGTTAGTCATGACACAGGCTGCAGCCACCGCCCCCGACGACACCACCAGCCAGCGTGCGCGGGCCTACCAAGGGTTCACGCAACAAATTTTTACGGGCGGCATCCGCGCCGGGCAATTCATCTCGCAACGCGAGCTGATGGCACTGCTGGACATGCCCTTGGGCGCGGTGCGCGAGATGATTCCGCGCCTGGAGGCAGCCGGGCTGGTAAAAACCGTGCCCCAGCGCGGCCTGCAGGTGGCGCATGTGGACCTGAAACTGATCCGCAATGCCTTCCAGGTGCGCTCCATGATTGAGCGTGAGGCCGTGCTGAACTTTGTGCGCAGCGCCAGCGAGACCGAGCTGGCCGCCATCGAGGCCAGCCACCGCGACATCCTGCAGCGCGCCGAAGCTCCCGATGCTCTGAATGACGTGGCCCTGCTGGACGATGCCCAGGCCGTGGACTGGGGCCTGCACGACCGCATGGTCGATGCGCTGGGCAACGACATCATTTCCGAGCAGTACCGCGTGAACAGCCTGCGTGTGCGCCTGATCAAGCTGGAGCACAGCGTGATCACACCCAGCCGCCTGATACCGGCGATGCAGGAGCACCTGCGATTTATTGAAGCCCTGCGCCAGCGCAACGCCGCACTGGCCGTGGAGCTGCTCGAAGACCACATCAGCAGTGCACGCAGCCGCGTGATGAATGCACCGCTGGATCAAGTGCGCAGCGAATGGAACACCCCCCACCCCCCAAGGAGAAACGTTTGAACCCCGATGTCCACGGCCTCTGGCCTGCCCTCTTGCTACCCGTTACCGCCACCGGCGCACTCGATACCCCCCGCGCCCTGGCCCATGCCCAGCGCATGCTGGCCGCAGGCTGCGACGGCGTGACCCTGTTTGGCACCACCGGCGAGGGCCCGGCCTTCACCATGGCGGAGCGCAAGGGCTTGCTCGAATCCCTGTTGGGCGCAGGCATTCGCGCCGACCAGATCATCGTCACCACCACGGCGCTGGCCTTGGGCGAAGCGATTGAACTGGGCCAGCACGCCAGCCGCTTGGGTGTGCACCGGCAGATGCTGATGCCCCCCTTCTTCTTCAACCAGCCGCGCGACGCGGGCATCATCGAGGCCGTGTCGCAGGTGGTGCGCGGCATTGGTGACGATGGCTTGAAGCTGCTGCTCTACCACTTCCCTGCCATGAGCTCCTTTGGTTTCTCCCACGCCGCCATCGCCGAACTGGTGCGCCGACACCCCGGCCAGGTGGTGGGCGTGAAGGACAGCAGCGGCGACCGCGCACACTCGCTGGCGCTGGCGCGTGCTTTCCCGCAACTGGCCATCCTGGTGGGTGCCGAGCCCGATGTGGCCCCTGTGATGTGTGAAGGCGGCTCCGGCTCCATCAACGGGCTGGCCAATATTGCACCGCGCCTGATGAAGCGTGTGATGAGCGCACCGGATAAAGTGGCGCCCGCGGATGCCCAGCTGATTCTGGACCTGCTCAAGCTGCTCTCCATCAAGCCTGGCATGCCCTTTGTGGGGGTGTACAAGGCCATGCTGGCAGAACAAACCGGCGATGATGCGTGGCTCACCATGCGCGCGCCGCTGAGCCCCTTGGATAACACCGAGCTGGAAACCGTGCGCAGCGGTTATCGTGCCATCGGTAGCGCTTTGAGCCACCTGTGAGTTGATATTGCAATAACTAAAGGAGACACAACCATGACCATTTCCCACCTGAACCGCCGCACCCTGCTGGGTGCCGCTGCCGCCCTGGGCGCCAGCGCCCTGCCCGCCATGGCGCAATCCAAAACGGTGTTGCGCATTTCCACCCCAGCGGTGCCGGACGACTGGCACGCCAAGATGTGGACTGTGTTCAAGGAGCAGCTGGAAAAAACGGCGCCCGGCGAATTTGATGTGCAGATCAACCTGAACGCCACGCTGTTCAAACAAGGGACGGAGCCCGCCGCCATGGCGCGTGGCAACCTGGAGCTGTCCAGCATCTCGGCATTTGACATTGCCAAGCTGGTGCCAGAGTTCTCCATCTTCACGGCAGGCTACGTGGTGCGTGACCCCGATCAGCAGCAAAAGATTTTCAATGGCCCCATCGGCGCCGAGCTGTTCAAGCTGGTGTCCGAAAAGATGGAAGTCACACCCCTGGCCACCGTGTACCTGGGCACCCGCCAGGTCAACATGCGTGAGGCCAAACCGGTCAAGACCCCGGCCGACCTGAAAGGCGTGAAGCTGCGCATGCCCGGCTCCAAGGAGTGGCTGTTCCTGGGTGAAGCCCTGGGCGCGACCGCAACCCCGCTGGCCTTTGGCGAGGTCTATATGGGCCTGAAGACCGGCACCATCGACGGCCAGGACAACCCCCTGCCCTCCGTGCGCGCCGCCAAGTTCTACGAGGTGACCAAGCAAATCGTGTTGACCAGCCACCTGGTGGATGGCATCTTCATTGCCATCTCCAACAAGAGCTTCAACGCACTCACTGCCGCACAAAAGCAGAAGGTGACAGCCGCCGCGCAGGCCGCTGCGGCCTACAACAACGAAAACCGCATCAAGGAAGAAGGCCAGCTGGTCGAGTTCTTCAAGAAAGAAGGCCTGCAGGTCATCACCCCCGATGTAGACGCATTCCGCAAATCGGTACAGACCACCTACCAGGCATCCGACTACGCCAAGGTCTGGCCCAAGGGAATGCTGGACCGCATCAACGCGACCAAGTAAGACGCACACAACATGCTGCGTCGATTGCAACAGGCCGCCAACCTTTTGGGCGGCGGCCTTTTTCTGACCCTGTTTGTCGTCTTCATCATCCAGATCGTGGCGCGGTTTGGCTTCAACAAGCCGCTGCCATGGACCGATGAGGCGGCCGTGATTTTGTATGTGTGGGTGATCCTGTGGGCCGCCGCCGCCGTGGTACCCGAGCGGGAACATGTGGTGTTTGATCTGGTGTGGAACAGCGTCAACACCCGCACCCGCCAAGCCATGCGCATCGTCGGCAACCTGATGATCGGTGGCCTGGCCCTGGTCGCCATACCCGCCAGTTGGGACTACGTGCGCTTCATGGCCCGCGAAGGCTCGCCCGTGTTGGGTCTGCCATTCATGTGGATTTTCTTGCCGTTTGTGCTGCTGCTGATCGCCTTGGTCATCCGCAGCGCCTGGGCCATCTGGAACGCCGTGCGTGGCATTGGCCTGGAAGCGGAACTACGACTATGACCTCTGGAATCTGGATTCTTGTTGCCGTGATGGTGGCAGGCCTGCTGCTGCGTATGCCGATCGGTTTTTCCATGCTGGTGTCCGGTGTGGCCTACCTGCTGGTCAAAGGCCAAGACATTGGCCTGGTGGCCGAACAGGTGGGCAATGGCCTGTACAACAGCTATGTGCTGCTGGCCGTGCCGCTGTTCGTCTTTGCCGCCAACATCATGAATGCCGGCACTGTGAGTGAGCGCATTTTTGACTTCTGCCGCATTCTGGTGGGCCGCATGCGTGGCGGCCTCGCACAGGTGGACATTCTGGTCAGCGTGATTTTCTCGGGCATGAGTGGCAGCGCGATTGCCGATGCGGCAGGCCCCGGTCTGGTCACCATCCGCCAGATGCTGAAGAAGCCCGAATACACCCGTGGCTTTGCCGGCGCCGTGGTGGTGGCCAGCGCCACGCTGGGCCCCATCATTCCGCCCAGCATTCCCATGGTGATTTACGCGCTGGTGTCAGGCGCATCGGTGGGCGCACTGTTCCTGGGCGGCGTAGTTCCCGGCCTCCTGATGGCGGGGCTCATGATGGGCGTGGTGCACATCATTGCGGTCAAACGCAATATGCCACGCGACGAGCCTGTACCACGCTCGGAATGGGCCGGCCTGATCTTCCGCGGCGCGCTGCCCCTGTCCATGCCCATCGTCTTGCTCGGTGGCATTTACTCGGGCGCCTTCACCCCCACCGAGGCAGCGGCGGTTGCAGCCTTGCACGCACTGATTTTGTCGACCGTCTTCTTCCGGGCACTCACGTGGCGCAGCTTCTGGGGCGTGGTGCTGGAATCCACCCGTGGCAGTGCGGTCATCACCATCATTCTGGCCGGCTCATTCATGCTGAACTACGCCTTCACCGCCGAAGGTGTGCCGCAAAGCATGGCGATGTGGGTGGACAGCATGCACCTCACCAAAATCCAGTTCCTGCTGCTGGTGAACGTCATGTTCCTGGTGCTGGGATGCTTTCTGGATGTGTCGGTACTGCTGCTGGTGTTTGTGCCCATGCTCTTGCCTGCGGCCAAGTTGCTGGGCGTGGACCTGGTGCACTTTGGTGTGCTGGTGGTGCTCAACATGATGATTGGCCTGATCCACCCGCCCTTTGGCATGCTGCTCTTCGTCACCAAGGCGCTCACTGGTATCCCGATTGGCGAGATGATGAAAGAAGGCTGGCCCTTTTTGGTGATGCTGCTGTGCCTGCTGCTGGCGATCACCTGCTTCCCCCAAATCGTGCTTTGGCTGCCCCAGACCATGGGCTATGTAACCGGATAACCCCACCATGCAACTCACCCCTGACAACACCCTCCCCCACGATGGCACCCACGGTGCGCTGGTGGGTCGCATCTGGCGACCTGATGCGCAAGGCCCCAGTGTGGTGGCACTGCGCGACGGCATGGTGGTAGACATCAGCGCCAGCTACCCCACCGTGCGCGATGTCTGCGAAGCCCCCGACCCCGCCGCGGCCCTGCGTGCCGCCAAGGGCGACGTGCTTTGTACCCTTGAAGAGTTGCTGGCCAACAGCAGCGCCTACCCAGGCAAACAAGACCGCCCCTGGTTGCTGGCGCCGTGTGACCTGCAGGCCATCAAGGCAGCCGGTGTAACTTTCGCCACCTCCATGCTGGAACGGGTCATTGAGGAAAAGGCGCGCGGCAACCCGGCTGCAGCGGCCGCCATCCGCACCGAAATTCAGGCACTGATTGGCGACGACCTCTCCAAGCTGACGCCTGGTTCCGAACAGGCCATGGCACTGAAACAGGTGCTGATTACGCAAGGTGTGTGGAGCCAGTACCTGGAGGTGGGCATTGGGCCGGACGCAGAAATCTTTACCAAGGCTCCGGTGCTGGCGGCGGTGGGCAGTGGCGCCGACGCCGGTCTGCACCCGGCATCGCACTGGAACAACCCCGAGCCCGAAGTGGTACTGGCCATCAATTCACGTGGCCAGGTGGTGGGCGCCACCCTGGGCAATGACGTGAACCTGCGCGATGTGGAAGGCCGCTCTGCACTCTTGCTGGGCAAGGCCAAGGACAACAATGCCTCGGCCGCCATTGGCCCCTTCATTCGCCTGTTTGATGCCAGCTTCAGCATCGACGACGTGCGCCAAGCGGAGCTGAGCTTGCGGGTGGAAGGTGAAGACGGGTTTGTGATGGACGGCTACTCCTCCATGGCCCGCATCAGCCGCGACCCGCTGGCACTGGCCGGCCAGCTCATGGGCCCCCATCACCAGTACCCCGATGGCGCCATGCTGTTTTTGGGCACGCTGTTCGCCCCCGTGCAAGACCGCGACGCCCCTGGCAGCGGCTTCACCCACAAGCTGGGCGATGTGGTGACCATCACCAGCGCCAAGCTCGGCACGCTGCGCAACCGCATGCAGCACACCGACCACTGCCCACCCTGGACTTTCGGCGCTTCGCACCTGATGCGCAACTTGGCTAAGCGCGGGTTGCTCTGAGCGCTCAGTCCTGCGCGACGCGCTGGGCCATCTCGATACGCTGTTCCAGAAAGCGCCACAAACGCTCGTCCTCGCAAAAGGCCACGTTGAAACGCAACCAGCCCGTCGTGCGAGGGTCTACCAAGAACAACTGCCCGGGCCCCAACATGATGCCCTCCCCGGTTCCCGCATGGGAGAGCTCCGCGCTGTCGGGTAAATCAGGGTGGCGGGCCCACAAGTACATGCCAGCTTCAGGCTCATGAAAGAGCTCAAAGCCCAGACTGTCGAGCCGCCTTCCGACCTTGCGTTGGGCATCGCCCAACCGGTCTCGCAAGGACTTCAAGTGCTTGCGCCAGCGCCCGTCTGTGATGACACCAAAGGTCACGCGCTCAGCAATCTCAGACGAGGTGAGGCCGGCAATCATCTTCAGTTGCACGAAATTCGCCAATAGATCCGCGCGGGCCAAAAGGTAGCCTACACGCAAATTTGGAGAAATGGTTTTGGAATAACTACCCACATAGATCACGCGCCGCAACTGATCCAGACTTGCCAGCGTGGCACGTACGGAGACATCCATGTCCGCATAAATATCGTTTTCCACCAGCACAAAGTCATGCTGATCTGCCAACTGCAGCAGACGATGGAGCTGTGCGGTGGAAGCGACGGAGCAGGAAGGACTCTGCAAGCGAGGTTGCGTGAAAAATGCTTTGGGCTGGTGGGTCTGCAGCAGGGCCTCCAGCGCAGGCAAGTCGTAGCCCGTGGGCGTGCGCGGCACCCCTAACAGTTGCACACCCAAAAAGCGCAGCATGTACATCAAGTTGGGGTAACCGGGGTCGTCCACCAGCACCGTGTCGCCAGGCTTGAGCAGGCAACGGGCGACCAGATCCAACGCCTGGCTGGAGCCATGGGTCATCAGCACCTGGCTGGCCTCAACAGAAATGTGCTGCTCTCCCAACGACTCTGCAATGATCATGCGCAGGGCCATATGTCCATACGGAAGACCATAGCCGTCAAGTTCAGGCCCATCCGTGGAGAGCTGGCGCATGCTGCGGCGCACCGCGTCACCAAACAACCAATCATGCGGCAACCACCCACACCCTGGCTTGAGTGGCAAATTTCGGTTCTCGAATATCTGCTTGAGATACCAACGCGCATCAAAACGGGGCGTCTCTGGTGGCAACAGGATAGCTCCACCAGCCATGCCGGCTAAATCGTCACGGCGTTTGACAAAAAAACCAGCATGCGCGCGGGACACCAGCCAGCCTTGCGCGACCAAGCGATCGTAGGCCTCCACCACTGTAAACACACTCACATTGTGGGACGCAGCAAATGCTCGGATAGATGGCAGTTTGCTACCGGGCTTGAGCACTTGCCCTGCAATCAGGCCGCGCAACCCGTCCACGATCTGGCTGACCAAAGGTGTTGAAATTTCCGTACTGAGTGTGAGCATCGGGGGACAAAACGACGAACTGACCATGCGGCTTGCGCACCAAACTAGGGAAACCCTGTACAGGATTCTAGACCTGCACAGTGTCTCGAAACTTTCATATCACTGTACATGGTGGATTGTGCAAACCGTTTCTATAGTTCCGCCACCTGTTCAACAACACCGGACCTCTTTATGCAAGCCGATCGCAAACTTCACAACGCAGCCCTGTATGCCCGCCGCCAATCAGCCGTCGCTCGCGGAGTCGGTCAGGCCCATGAAATTTTTATCAAAAACGCGAAGAACTCCGAGTTTTGGGATGTCGAAGGCCGCCGCTTCATCGACTTTGCTGGCGGCATTGCCGTGCTCAACACCGGCCACCTGCACCCCCAGGTGATCGAAGCGGTCAAAGCCCAGCTCGACCTCTATACCCATACCTGTTTCCAGGTAGTGGCGTATGAGCCTTATGTGGAAGTGTGCGAGCGCTTGAACGAAATGGCGCCCGGCAACTTTGCCAAAAAGAGCCTGCTGCTGACCACCGGCGCCGAAGCCGTGGAAAACGCCATCAAGATCGCCCGCGCTTACACCAAGCGCCCCGGCGTGATCGCCTTCACCGGTGGCTACCACGGTCGTACCAATTTCACACTGGGCCTCACCGGCAAAGTGGCGCCCTACAAGCTGGGCTTCGGCCCCTTCCCCGGCGAAGTGTTCCACGCCCTGTTCCCCAATGAACTGCATGGTGTAAGCGTGGCAGATGCCCTGCACTCGGTGGAACTGATTTTCAAGAACGATGTGGAACCGGAACGGGTCGCTGCCTTCATTGTGGAACCGGTGCAGGGCGAAGGCGGTTTCTACGTGGCCCCTCCCGAGTTCATCTCCGGCCTCAAGGCAATGGCCGACAAGTACGGCATTTTGTTGATTGCCGACGAAGTGCAAACCGGCGCGGGCCGCACCGGTACCTGGTTTGCCTGCGAGCAATGGCCTGTGGCTCCTGATTTGATTACCACCGCCAAGTCCCTGGCCGGTGGCTTCCCACTCTCCGGTGTGGTCGGCCGTGCTGACGTGATTGACGCGCCAGCCGCAGGTGGTTTGGGCGGCACCTATGCCGGCAGCCCCGTGGCTTGCGCCGCTGCACTGGCGGTGATCAAGGCCTTTGAAGAAGAAAAACTCCTGCAGCGCAGCAAAGACATGGGCACCTTCCTGGTGGAGAAGCTCAAGGCGATTGCCACCAAGGTGCCCGCTATCGGCGACGTGCGCGGCTTGGGCGCCATGGTCGCCATCGAGTTGTTTGAAGGTGGCGATGTACACCGCCCTGACGCCGTATTGACCAAGAAGGTGGTCACAGAGGCTGCACGCCGCGGGCTGATCCTGCTGTCCTGCGGCACCTACGGCAACGTCATCCGCATCCTGGTGCCCCTGACCGCGCCGGACGCCCTGCTCGAAGAAGGTCTGGCCATTCTGGCCGACAGCTTTGCTGCCATGGCCTGATCGCCTCTTTTGAATCTGCTCCTCAAAAAACACATGTCCTCTACTGAACCCTTGGTGCGCTTTAGCGGCGTACAAAAAACGTACGACGGCGAGCAGCTGGTGGTGCGGGAGCTGAACCTCGATATCCAGCGCGGTGAATTCCTCAGCCTGCTCGGACCCTCGGGCTCCGGCAAGACCACCACCCTGATGATGCTGGCCGGGTTCGAGTCCCCCACAGCAGGCGACATCCTGCTCGACGGCAAGCAGATCACCCGCACCCCGCCGCACAAGCGCAACTTCGGCATGGTGTTCCAAAACTACGCGCTGTTCCCCCACATGACCGTGGCACAGAACGTGGCTTATCCGCTCACCGTGCGCAAAGTACCCAAAGACGAGCAAACCAAGCGGGTGCAAAAGGCACTGGACATGGTGCGCCTGACCGGCATGGGCGAGCGCCTGCCCGCCCGCCTCTCGGGCGGTCAACAGCAGCGCGTGGCTTTGGCACGGGCGCTGGTGTTCGAGCCCCAACTGGTGCTGATGGACGAGCCCTTGGGCGCGCTGGACAAGCAGTTGCGCGAACACATGCAGCTGGAACTCAAAGAGCTGCACCGCCAGCTGGGTGTGACCTTTGTGTATGTGACTCATGACCAGGGTGAAGCCCTGACCATGAGCGACCGGGTGGCGGTGTTCAACGAAGGCGTGATCCAGCAGCTGGCCGATGCCCAGAGCCTGTACGAAACTCCCAGCAACCGCTTTGTGGCCGGCTTTGTAGGCGACAGCACGGTGCTACGCGGCACCTTGGGTGGTACTGCAGACGCTCCTTGCATCGTTCTCGGCCAAGGCCAGACGCTGCCGGGCATCAATGTCAACAATGCAGCTACAGGCGCCGCAGTGGAAGCCTGTGTGCGGCCCGAGCGGATTGCACTGCACGTGCAAGCTCCGGCCGCTCTCAATACGGTGGCAGCACAGGTGGCCGGCATCGTGTACTACGGCGACCACGTGCGCTTGCAATGCGAACTGGGTACCGGTCAAGCACAAGCCACCGTGAAGCTGCCGCTCACCCACGCATGCGCCCTTACACCGCCCGCCATGGGCAGCACGGTGCACCTCGAGTTCCCGACTCCGTTTACGCGCCTCTACGCGCTCTGAAGTTTTTCTCCCTGTCCCTTCCTCAACCTCCAAAGGAAATTGCTCCATGAAAAAAAGCCTGATCGCATTGGCATCTGTTGCTGCCTGCTTCGCGATGAATGTCCATGCCCAAGACGCCATTACCGTGGTGAACTTCGGTGGTGCTAACGCCAACGCCCAAAAGGCCGCGTACTACGAGCCAGTTGCCAAAGATGGCATCAAGGTCACTGCAGTGGAATACAACGGTGAACAAGCCAAAATCAAGGCCATGGTGGAAACCAAGAACGTGACTTGGGACTTGGTGGAAGTGGAATCCCCCGACGTGGCCCGCGGCTGCGACGAAGGCCTGTTCGAAAAACTCGACTACAGCAAAATCGCCCCCAAGGCCGACCTGCTGCCCTCTGCTGTGACCGAATGTGGCGTGGGCATTTTTGTCTGGTCCACCGTGATGGCCTATAACGGCGACAAGCTCAAGAAAGCCCCTACCAGCTGGGCTGACTTCTTCGACACCACCAAGATCCCCGGCAAGCGCGGCATGCGCAAAGGCGCCCGCTACAACCTCGAATTCGCCTTGCTGGCCGATGGTGTGAAGCCTGCTGACGTCTACAAGGTGCTGGCCACCAAAGACGGCGCAGAGCGCGCCTTCAAAAAACTGACCGCCCTCAAGCCCAACATCCAATGGTGGGAAGCCGGCGCCCAAGCGCCCCAGTTCCTGGTGGCTGGCGATGTGGTCTTGTCCACCGTGTACAACGGCCGCATTGATGCTGCCAACCGCGAAGGCCGCAACCTGCAGATTTACTGGCCCGGTGGCATTTATGACCTGGACTATTGGGTCATCCCCAAAGGCACTGCCAAGAAAGACGCTGCCTACAAGTTCCTGAACTTCGCCATGAAGCCTGAGAACCAAGCCGTCTACGCCCAAAACATCGCTTACGGCCCGACCAACAAGAAGGCTTTGTCCAAGCTCAGCGCCAAGGTGTTGGGTGACCTGCCGACTTCCGAGAAGAACGCCAAGGAAGCCTTGCAGTTCAACACCACCTTCTGGGCTGACCAGGGCGAAGCTCTGGAAAAGCGTTTTGCTGCCTGGGCCACCCAGTAATCCGTAGACCGTCAGGAGCCTGAACCCATGTCCATGCAAGCCAGTGCCATCCAGCCCCCGGGCGATCTCCGTGCGGCACTCTCCCGTGCGGAGTCCCGCCGCAAATGGCGGGCTTTCAGCCTGACACTGCCCTTGCTGGTGTTTTTGCTCCTGACCCTGCTGGTTCCCATTGCCGCTCTGTTGATGCGCGCGGTGGAAAACCCCGAAGTCGCCAAGGCCCTGCCCACTACGGTAGAAGCCTTGGCCGGCTGGGACCGCACGTCCCAACCCCAAGCCGCCGCCTATGCCGCCTTGGTTCAAGATTTATCGCACCTGCCGGACACGGCAGATGCAGGCGCCTTGGCGCGCCGCCTGAATACCGAAGCCCCCGGCGCCCGCTCGCTGATCATGGGTGCCTACAAGGCCTTGCCCATCGAAGGGGATGCTGCATCCGTCCGCCAGCAGTTGCTGGACAAAGACGCCCGCTGGGCCGAGCCTGAGTTCTGGCAGGCCATTGCCAAAAACGGCGCCCGCTGGACACCCGACTACCTGCTGGCCTCGGTGGACCTGAAACGCGACGCCAACGGCCATATCGAACGCATGCCCGAAGACCAGCGCGCCTACGGTGGCATTCTGGTGCGCACCTTCCAGATCAGCTTTATCGTCACCCTGCTGTGCCTGGTGCTGGCTTATCCACTGGCCTACTGGCTCTCCACCTTGCCGGAGCGCAAAGCCAACGTGCTGATGATTCTGGTGCTGGTACCTTTCTGGACCTCCATCCTGGTGCGGGTGGCGGCGTGGATCGTGTTGCTGCAATCAGAAGGTCTGGTCAACGGTGCGCTGCTGGGCATCGGTGTGATCAGCGAGCCACTGGCGCTGCTGTTCAACCGCACCGGCGTGATCATTTCCATGGTGCACATCCTGCTGCCGTTCATGATCCTGCCGCTGTACAGCGTGATGAAGAGCGTGCCGCCCACCTATGTGCGCGCTGCCGTATCGCTGGGCAGTGCTCCGCTGGCCGCCTTCGTGCGGGTCTACGTGCCGCAAACCTTCCCTGGTGTGGGTGCCGGTGCGCTGCTGGTGTTCATTCTGGCCATTGGTTACTACATCACGCCGGCCCTGCTGGGTGGCGCGGATGACCAGATGCTGAGCTACTACATCGCCCGCTATACCAACGTCGAAGTCAACTGGGGCATGGCCTGCGCCTTGGGTGCCTTGCTGCTCGCCACCACCCTGGTGTTGTATGCCGTGTACCGCCGCATCGGCAAATCCGACTTGGCCTTGGCATAAGAAAGACACCCATGTTCAAACTGCCTGAATTCCCCCTCTATTTCACGCTGGCCGACAAGGCCGGTTGGTGGCTGCTGCGCATTGTGTGTGTGCTGGTGCTGGGCTACTTGCTGGCGCCCATCCTGGCCATCATTCCGCTGTCGTTTTCCAGCAGCTCATTCTTGACCTACCCCATCCCAGGCTGGTCTACCAAGTGGTACAGCCACCTGTTCACCGCGCCCGAGTGGTCCAACGCCATGCGCAACAGCTTCATCGTGGCGCCTGCCGCCACTGTGATTGCCACCGTACTGGGTACCTTGGCCGCTGTGGGTCTGACCCGCACCGAGTTCCGTTTCAAGGGCTTGTTGATGGCCTTCCTGATCGCCCCCATGGTCGTCCCGGTGATCGTGATCGGCGTGGCGACCTACCTGTACTTCGCCCCCTTGGGCCTGAGCGACAGCTATGTGGGCCTGATTGCAGTGCACGCGGCCATGGGTGCGCCCTTTGTGCTGACCACCGTGCTGGCCACACTGGCCAACTTCAACCACAACCTGGTGCGTGCCTCGCTGAGCCTGGGCGAAACACCGTTCAACACCTTCATGCGCGTTACCCTGCCGGTGATTGCCCCGGGCGTGATTTCCGGCGCACTGTTCGCCTTTGCCACCTCGTTTGACGAAGTGGTGGTCACCCTGTTCCTCGCGGGTGCGGAGCAAACTACCCTGCCGCGCCAGATGTTTACCGGTATCCGCGAAAACATCTCGCCCACGATTGCGGCCGTGGCCACCTTGCTGATCCTGTTCACCACCACCATGTTGCTGGTGCTGGAGTGGCTGCGCGGCCGCAAAGCCTGACCCTGAACCCTGTCCCTATGGATTTGAACCAACCGCTCTCCGGCAATGCCATGCCGCGCTTCGGCGGCATCGCCAGCATGATGCGCCTGCCGGTCGCCACATCCGCCCAAGGGTTGGATGCCGCCTTCATCGGTGTACCACTGGACATAGGCACCAGCCACCGCCCGGGTGCGCGCTTCGGCCCGCGCCAGATCCGTGCCGAGTCCTGTCTGCTGCGCCCCTACAACATGGCCACCGGCGCCGCTCCATTTGATGTCCTGCAGGTGGCGGATCTGGGCGATGTGCCCATCAACACTTACTCTTTGCTCAAGTCGGTAGACATCATCACCGCCTACTACGCCGATGTGCTGGGCCATGGCTGCATACCGCTCACCCTGGGCGGTGACCACACCATTGCATTGCCTATTTTGCGGGCCATGGCCGCCAAGCACGGCCCGGTGGCGATGGTGCATGTGGATGCGCATGCGGACGTGAATGAAGACATGTTCGGCGAGCGTATCGCGCATGGCACACCGTTCCGCCGCGCGGTGGAAGAAGGCCTACTGGACTGCAACAAGGTCACCCAAATCGGATTGCGCGGCACCGGTTATGCGGCCGACGACTTCGACTGGCCGCGCCGCCAGGGCTTTACGCTGGTGCCTGCCCACGAGGTGTGGCACCAGTCGTTGGCACCGGTGATGGAGCAAGTGCGCCAGCGCGTGGGCAACACTCCGTGCTACCTGAGCTTTGACATTGACGGTATCGACCCGGCCTACGCCGGCGGCACCGGAACGCCGGAGATCGGCGGGCTGACCGTGCCACAGGCGCTTGAAATCATCCGGGGTTGCCGTGGGCTTACTATCGTTGGGGCAGACTTGGTGGAGGTATCACCGCCCTACGACACCACGGGCAACACCGCCCTGCTGGGGGCCAACCTGTTGTACGAGATGCTGTGTGTGCTGCCCGGAGTGCCGGTGCGCTGAGTGCAGATGCCGCAGCCGTAATTGCTACGTTTTTCATAGCTGCTTGCGCATATTCCATGGGCGCCAGCAGCCAGTTTTGTTTAAATATCGAGGAGACACCATGTCCACATCGCCGCTTTCCCTGCTCAAAGACCCCAGCCTGCTCAAGACCGACGCCCTGATCAACGGCCAATGGGTCAAAGGCGCCAGCCGCTTTGCGGTGACCGATCCGTCCAACGGCCAGCACCTGGCCGATGTGGCCAACCTCGGACCCAAAGAGACCGACGCCGCCATTGCCGCCGCCAACGCCGCCTGGCCTGCCTGGAAAGGCAAAACCGCCAAGGAGCGCAGCATCATCCTGCGCAAGTGGTTTGACTTGCTCATGGCCAACCAGGAAGACCTGGCCCGCATCATGACCGCCGAGCAAGGCAAACCCTTTGCCGAAGCCAAGGGCGAGATTGCCTATGGCGCCAGCTTTGTGGAGTGGTTTGCCGAAGAAGCCAAGCGCGTCAACGGCGAGACCCTGCCCCAGTTCGACAACAACCGCCGTCTGATGGTGATCAAACAGCCCATTGGCGTGTGCGCGGCCATCACGCCTTGGAACTTCCCGCTGGCCATGATCACCCGCAAGGTGGCGCCTGCCTTGGCAGCCGGTTGCCCGGTCATCATCAAACCCGCGGAACTCACACCCCTGACTGCTTTGGCAGCCGCCGAACTGGCCATCCGCGCCGGCATCCCGGCCGGTGTGCTCAACATGATCACCGCCGACAGCGACCAATCCATTGCCGTGGGCAAGGTCATCTGCGCCAGCGATGTGGTGCGCCACCTGAGCTTCACCGGTTCCACTGAAGTCGGCCGCATCCTGATGGCGCAAAGCGCGCCCACGGTCAAAAAACTGTCGCTGGAGTTGGGCGGCAATGCCCCCTTCATCGTGTTCGACGACGCCGATGTGGACTCCGCCGTGGAAGGCGCCTTGGCCAGCAAATACCGCAACGCCGGCCAGACCTGCGTCTGCGCCAACCGCTTCTACGTGCAGGCCGGTGTGTACGACCAGTTCGTGGCCAAGTTCGCTGCCCGGGTGAAAGCCATGAAGGTGGGCAACGGCTTTGAAGACGGCGTGCTGCAGGGCCCGCTGATCGAGGACGCCGCTGTGGCCAAGGTGAAGCGCCATGTGGCCGACGCCGTGGCCAAAGGCGGCAAGGTGGAAACCGGCGGCAACGCCCTGCAAGGCCAGTTCTTCGAGCCCACCGTGGTGTCCGGCGCCACCGCCGACATGCTGTGCGCCCGTGAAGAGACCTTTGGCCCCTTCGCGCCAGTGTTCAAGTTCACCACCGAGCAGGAAGCCATTGACGCGGCCAACGCCACCGAGTTCGGCCTGGCCAGCTACTTCTACAGCCGCGACATCGGCCGCATCTACCGCGTGGGCGAAGCGCTGGAGTACGGCATGGTGGGCGTGAACGTGGGCATTCTGGCCACCGAACACGTGCCCTTCGGCGGGGTCAAGCAATCCGGCTTGGGCCGCGAAGGCTCGCACTTCGGCATGGACGACTACATCGAGGTGAAGTACCTCTGCTTGGGCGACATCCTGAAATAAAGCCACACAGCACCCCACATCAGCCCGCTTCGGCGGGCTTTTTTGCGTCCAAGCCTTTGCCGAAACAATAACAGCCTATGCAATATCAGCCTTGACAATATTTGCTTAGGCAATTAATATTTGCGCCATGTCCAAACCAACGACTCCGTTTTACAGCCCCGACAACTACCAGCCGGAGGCCAGCGTGGGGTACTTGATGCGCAGCATCCTCAATCACGTGGCCCAGGCCGTTGACCGGGAACTCGCCCACACCGAGCTCACCAATGCGCAGTGGATTCCGCTCTTCAAGCTCTACACCAAGAAGGCCTCTACAGTGGCCGAACTCGCCCGCGCCTGCGAGATCGACAACGGCGCGACCACCCGCCTGCTCGACCGCATGGAGGCCAAAGGCCTGTGCCAACGGGTGCGCTCCGAACAAGACCGCCGCGTCGTCAACCTCGAACTCACCGCGGCTGGCAAGACCGCTGCAGGCGATATCCCGCGCATCTTGAGCGACGTACAAAACGCCCATCTTGAGGGCTTTAGTCGCGCAGAGTTTGAAGCACTCCAAGGCTTTCTGAGCCGCATTCTTGACAACGCCCAACGCATCAAGGCTGCCAGCCAGGCCGCCCCCGCGATCCCCGACACAGAAACCGAAACGCCCCATGTTTAATTCCACCACCGCCTCATCCCGGGCACTGCGCTGGAGCCGCTTTGCCCTGAGTGCGGCTGCACTCGCCTCACTGAGCGCCTGCGCCAATTTTTCCGGCATCTTTTCCCAGGCCAAGCCCGTTGCAGCCCAGCAAGCCGGCCTGTCCACCCAAGCCATTCCGGCCGACAGCGTCGCCCTGAACAGCCAATGGTGGAAAGTCTACGGCGATGAACAACTGAACCAACTGGTGGACAAGGCCTTGGCCAACAACCCCAGCCTGCGCGTGGCCCAGGCCCGCGTGCAGCGCGTGATGGCGTCCATCGACAACGCGGACGCTGCAGGCGCCCCCCAACTGAATGCCAGCCTGGATGCCACCCGCCAGCTCTACACCCGCAACGGCCTGGTGCCCGCCCCGATTGCAGGCAGCGAGCGCGACATTGCCACCCTGCAAGCCTCCGGCAATTGGGAACTGGACCTGTTCGGCAAGAACCGTGCAGCGCTCGATGCGGCCATCGGCCAAAGCCGTGCCGCCCAGGCCGATGCCCAGGCTGCCCGCATGCTGCTGGCCAGCAATGTGGCGCGCAGCTACTTTCAATGGATGCGGGTACAAGCCCAACTTGAAGTCGCACAGCGCACCCTGACCCAACGCGAACAAACCAAGCAGTTGGTACAGGACCGCCTGCAAGCCGGCCTTGATACCCAGCTTGAACTCCAGCAAAGCGAGAGTGGTTTGCCGGATGCCCGCTTCCAGATCGAGGTCCTCAGAGAGCAGGAAGCCTTGTTGCTCAACACGCTCAGCGCCTTGACTTCACAACAAAACAGCCCGCTAGCGCTTTTAAAACCTGCGCAAGCAGCTATCAATTCCATAGCAAATGCGCAGACCAAAGTGCAAACCGTGCCGCTGGACCTGCTGGGCCGCCGCGCCGATGTGGTGGCTGCCCGTTGGCGTGTGGAAGCGGCCACCCGCGACGTGGACAACGCCAAGACCCTGTTCTACCCCAACATCAACCTGACCGCCTTCGCCGGGTTTTCGAGCATCGGTTTTGACAAGCTGGTGCAAAGCAGCAGCGCGCAATGGGGCGTGGGCCCGGCCATTCGCCTGCCCCTGTTTGAAGGTGGCCGCTTGCGCGCCAACCTCAAGGGCAAGACCGCCGACCTGGACGCCGCTATCGAGACCTACAACGCCGCCGTCGTCGACGCGGTGCGGGACGTGGCCGACCAGCTCGCCTCCACCCAAGCCATCTCCCGCCAGCAGCGGGAGCAGAAAGCGGCGCAACAGTCTGCCGAATCGGCCTACGCCATTGCCGTGCAACGCTTTGAGGCCGGCTTGGGCAACTACCTCAACGTGCTCACCGCAGAAACCGCCGTCCTGACCCAGCGCAAATTGGGCGTGGACCTGGCGGCCCGCAGTGTGGACACGCAAATCCAACTCATCCGCGCGCTGGGTGGTGGCTTCAACGAGACAGACATCAGCACCGCGCAGGCCGGCAACACCGCCGCCCACTAAGCCCCTCAGACACCGACCGAACCTGATTGAAAGACAGCACCATGAGCACACCTTCCACCTCCGTCGCTACCCCTGCCGGCAACCCCGCACGCAAAAAAGCCCTGACCGCCCTCTCCATCGTCGTCCTGCTGGGCCTGGTCTACGGGGGCTTTGAGTACTACGGCGCGCGCCACTCCGAAGAAACCGACAACGCTTATGTGCAGGGCAACGTCATCCAGATCACCCCCCAGGTCGGTGGCACCGTCACCGCCATCATGGCCGACGACACCGACTTCGTGAAAGCCGGTCAGGCGCTGGTGAAGCTGGACCCGGCCGACGCCAGGGTTGCCCTCGACCAGGCCGAAGCCAACCTGGCCCAAGCCGTGCGCCAGGTGCGCACGCTGTACGCCAACAATGGCAGCCTCTCGGCCCAGGTAACCCTGCGCGAATCCGACATTGCCAAGGCCCAGACCGAGATTGCCCGTGCCACCGACGACCTGAACCGTCGCCAGGCTCTGGCCGGCAACGGTGCGGTGTCCAAGGAGGAACTCAACCACGCCAAGTCGCAGCTCAGCACCGCCCAGAACGCCCTGGCCGCGGCCCAGGCTGGCGTGGCGGCCGCGCGCGAACAGCTCTCCAGCAACCAGACGCTAACCGACGGCACCAGTGTGGAAGGCCACCCTAGCGTGGTGGCCGCATCGGCCAAGGTGCGTGAAGCCTTTTTGGCCCTGCACCGCGCCGAACTGCCGGCCCCCGTCGATGGCTATGTGGCCAAACGCACAGTGCAACTCGGCCAGCGCGTGGCCGCGGGTGCTCCGCTGATGTCCATCATCCCGCTGAACCAGGTGTGGGTGGATGCCAACTTCAAGGAAGTGCAACTGCGCAACATCCGCATCGGCCAGCCCGTCACACTCACCGCCGACCTTTATGGCAAGAAGATGGAATACAAGGGCACGGTGGCCGGCCTGGGCGTCGGTACCGGCGCAGCGTTCTCGCTGCTGCCCGCACAAAACGCCACGGGCAACTGGATCAAGGTGGTGCAACGTGTGCCGGTGCGTGTGACGCTGGACGCCGAGCAATTGGCCCAAAACCCGCTGCGCGTGGGACTGTCCATGGAAGCCACGGTGGACGTGACCGACCAGAGCGGCAAGTCGCTGGCCGATGCCCCGCGCACCGCCTCTGTCACACAGACCGATGTGTACACCGTGCTGGACCAACAGGCCAACGCGGAGGTGCGCAAGGTCATTGCCTCCAACCTGGGCCGGGGCGTCAAAGCCAATGTCCATGCGGCGGCCAAACCCGGTACCGGCGTGTAAACCCCATGAGCACCCCTGCCGCCTACGTTGCGCCCGCGCCCTTGCAGGGTTCGGCGCGCCTGTGGGGCACGATTGCCCTGTCCGCCGCCACCTTCATGAACGTGCTGGACTCGTCGATTGCCAACGTGTCCCTGCCGGCCATTGCCGGCGATCTCGGTGTCAGCTCCAACCAGGGCACCTGGGTCATCACCAGCTTCGGTGTGGCCAACGCCATTGCCCTTCCCCTGACCGGCTGGCTGTCGCAACGCTTCGGCCAAGTGCGTCTGTTCATCACCAGCGTGCTGCTGTTTGTGCTGTCCAGCTGGCTGTGTGGCATTGCCCCCAACATGCCCTTTCTGATCGGTGCGCGCGCGCTGCAAGGCTTTGTGGCCGGCCCCATGATGCCGCTGGCCCAGACGCTGCTGCTCTCCAGCTACCCGCCGGCCCTGGCCGGATTGGCCATGGCGCTCTGGGCCATGACCACGCTGGTCGCACCGGTGATGGGCCCATTGCTGGGCGGCTGGATCACTGACAACGCCCACTGGGGATGGATCTTCTTCATCAACGTGCCTATCGGCCTGGTCGCAGGTTTCATCACCTGGAGCATCTTCCACAAACGCGAAACGCCCACCCGCAAACTGCCCATTGACACCGTAGGCCTGGCCCTGCTGGTGATTGCAGTGACTGCCATCCAGATGATGCTGGACCGAGGCAAAGAGCTGGACTGGTTTCACTCCAACGAAATCATTGCCCTGACGGTACTGTCCGTGGTGGCCTTTGCCTTTCTGATCGCGTGGGAGCTGACGGACAAGCATCCGGTGGTGGACCTCAAGCTGTTCAAGGTGCGCAACTTCCTGACCGGCACCGTGGCCATGTCGATCGCCTACGGCCTGTTCATGGGCAACATCGTGCTGCTGCCGCTATGGCTCCAGAGCTTCATGGGTTACACCGCCACGCAGGCGGGCATGCTGATGGCCCCCGTGGGGATCTTTGCCATCATCCTGTCCCCGGTGATTGGCAAGAACATCACCAAGTTCGACACCCGCCGACTTGCGACCATTGCCTTTTTGGTGTTTGCCCTGGTGCTTTGGATGCGCTCGCATTTCAGCACGCTGTCGGATTTCAACACCATGATGATCCCCACGCTGATCCAGGGCATTGCGCTGGCGCTGTTCTTCATCCCGCTGACCAGCATCATTCTGGGTGGACTGCCGGGCGAGAAGATTGCCTCGGCCTCGGGCCTGAGCAGCTTCTGCCGGGTGCTATTTGGTTCTTTCGGAACTTCGATCTCCGTCACCCTGTGGCAGGACCGTACCACCCTGCACCATGCCCAGCTGACAGAGTTGGTCAACCGCGGCAGCACTGCCTCCAACAGCGCACTGGCCGGCCTGAACGCATCAGGGCTGAGCACGGAACAAGCCCTCAGCCAGATCAACCGGATGATCGACCAGCAAGCCGCCACGCTGGCCGCCAACGATGTGTTTTACGCCTCGGCTCTGATTTTTGTGGCGCTAATTCCGCTAGTGTGGCTGTCACGCCCCCAACGTGCCGGCGCCGGAGGTGGCGCAGCGGCCGACGCGGCAGCGGCTGCGCATTGAGACCGGGGCTGGCAAGCGGCCATAAAAAATCGGGGCCTGGGCCCCGATTTTTTTATTTGCTCAAACTCCAATCAGCCCAGTTCCGGACCATTGGACGTTGCCGCCATACGGTTGGTGCGGTTGGCACCGTTGTTCACCGACCAGGGAATGCTGGCCGGCTTGTCCAGAGGAGCCACTTTGGCCAACAAGGCCTGCCAGAAGAACCCACTCTGGATGGCAATCACCGCAAACAGCATATAGCTTTGCGAGCTGGAGGCCAGCCACAGGTTGTAGGTGGGCATGAACACAAAAGGCGATACCAGCAATGGCAGCACAATGCGCAGCGGTTGCATGGACTCGATGCCCTTGCCCATGTTGAACAGGTCCCAGTAGTAGTTGGTGAACATGCCCAAAATCATCCAGCACACCAGATGCCATGCATACACGATGCTGTGGTTGCGCACCAGCAAGGTGATCCAGGGCTGCGAGCTCTCATCTGCGTTGACGATCAGCACCATAAAGGCCCCCGTGGTGAAGAACACCACGAAGTAAATGAACATCAGGAATTTGAGAGCTCTGGACATGTTTTCCCCGGGTTTGAAATGGCGAAAGTATCTTACCCGCTGTCAGGCGCTGCTCAGAGCAGGGGAACCCCTGTTTTCTCCTGCAGCTCCTCACGTGTCACACCGGGCGCCAGCTCCACCACCTTGAGGCCTTCGGGCGTCACGTCCATCACGGCCAGATCGGTGATGATGCGGTCCACCACGCCCACGCCCGTCAGCGGCAAGGTGCACTGGGGCAAGATCTTCAGGTCGGTGGAGCCGTCCTTCTTCTTGGCCACATGCTCCATAAGCACGATCACGCGCTTCACGCCCGCCACCAGGTCCATGGCGCCGCCCATGCCTTTGACCATCTTGCCGGGAATCATCCAGTTGGCCAGGTCGCCCTTGGCGCTGACCTGCATGGCCCCCAGGATGGACAGGTTGATCTTGCCGCCGCGGATCATGGCAAAACTCTCGTGGCTGCCAAAAATGCTGCTGCCCTTGATGGTTGTCACCGTCTGCTTGCCCGCGTTGATCAGGTCGGCGTCTACCTCGTCTTCGGTAGGGAATGGGCCAATGCCCAGCATGCCGTTCTCGCTCTGCAGCCACACTTCCTTGTCCGCGGGCACGTGGTTGGCCACCAGCGTGGGAATGCCAATGCCCAGGTTCACATAAAAGCCGTCTTCCAGCTCGTGGGCCGCGCGGGCCGCCATTTGGTCTTGGTTCCAGGCCATGGTTACACCCCTCCCTTTTCAGTGATGGTTCGTTTTTCGATGCGTTTTTCCGGTGTGGCGTTCAGCACGATGCGGTGCACATAAATGCCGGGCAGGTGCACCTGGTCGGGTGCAATCTCGCCGGTCTCCACAATCTCTTCCACCTCCACCACAGTGATCTTGCCGGCCATGGCCACCGCAGGGTTGAAGTTACGCGCGGTAAAGCGGAACTGCAGGTTGCCGGACTTGTCGGCCCGGTGTGCCTTCACCAGTGCCACGTCGGGCACCAGGGCGCGCTCCATCACATAGGTCTCCCCGTCAAATTCGCGCAGCTCTTTTCCCTCGGCCACGATGGTGCCCACACCAGTCTTGGTGAAAAAAGCCGGAATGCCGGCACCACCAGCGCGCAGCTTCTCGGCCAGCGTGCCTTGGGGGGTGAATTCCAGTTCCAGTTCGCTCGCCAGGTACTGGCGCTCAAACTCCTTGTTCTCGCCCACATAGGAAGAAATCATCTTCTTGATCTGGCGTGTCTCCAAAAGCTTGCCCAGGCCGAAACCGTCTACACCGGCATTGTTGGAAATGGCGGTCAAGTTCTTGGCGCCACTGTCTTTCAGCGCATCAATCAGCGCCTCGGGAATGCCACACAGGCCAAAGCCGCCCACGGCCAGCAGCTGGCCGTCTTTCACGATGCCTTCAAGTGCCTTGGCAGCACTAGGGTAGATTTTGTTCACAGCAGGGTCTCCATAAAAAGAAGCGACTGCCGTACGATACTACGTATGACCCTACGTAGTTCCCCGTAAAGCCCAACCCTATGGACTTCGACTACCGACTCGCTTTCGATCTGGCTCCTGTGGGCCTGGCTTTGTCACGCAACCGCACCATGGTGGACTGCAACCAACGCTTATGCGAGATGTTCGGGGCTGACCGGACCCAACTCATCGGACAGTCGTTCCAGGTGCTCTACCCCAGCGCCGATGAATACGAACGCACCGGCGCCCGCATCAGCCCCATCCTCAACCGCAGTGGCACCTATGCCGACGACCGCATCATGAAACGGCTGGACGGCCGCTTCAAGGGCGAGACTTTTTGGTGCCACGTCACCGGACGTGCGTTGAACCGCGATGCGCCGCACGAAGCCGGCATTTGGAGTTTTGAGGACCTGAGCGCACGCCGCCCGGTGAAAGCAGAACTCACGCCACGCGAGCGCGAGGTGGCGGCCCACCTGATGCAGGGCCTGACCTCCAAACACATTGGAAAAACGCTGGAGATCAGCCACCGCACGGTGGAGATCTACCGTGCCCGGCTCATGCGCAAGTACAAGGCCTCCACCACCGCCGACCTCGTACACAAGCTCATGGCCGGCGGCTGAGACATCACAGATGCAGGCTGCGCACCAGCAGCCCGGCGGCAATGCTCCACATCATGCCCGCCACCAGCAGGTCCAGCAGGCGCCAAGCCAGGGGCTTGGCAAACAAGGGGGTGAGCATGCGGGCACCAAAGCCCAGCGCCACAAACCACAGCACGCTCCCGCCCCCCGCCCCCAGCAAGAAGGCACCGTGCGTCCCCACAGGCTGCTGCGCCCCCACGGCCCCCACCAGTACCACCGTATCCAGGTACACATGGGGGTTGAGCAAGCTCAGGGACAAGGTCTGCGCCACCATGCGACCCACTGGCACCGCAACGCCGCTGGCTGTGGCTTGCAGGGTACCGGGCCGCACCGCCCGGCGCAGGGCCTGCGCGCCATACACGGCCAACACCAGCGCCCCCACGAGCCCCAGGGCGTCCAACACCCGCGGGTACTGCCCCAGGGAGGCTGCCAGCCCACTGACGCCCACGGCCATCAAGGCAATGTCCAACAGCGCACACACGGCCACCACGGCAGCCACATGCTCACGCCGCAGCCCCTGGCGCAACACATGCATGTTTTGCGCCCCAATGGCCATGATGAGGGACAGGCTGAGCGTGAAGCCGGTCAGAAAAACAGGAGGACTGAATGAAGAAAACATGCCCAGAGTATCCACACCAAACAGTGCTTTAGCTACTGAAATCTGCTAATGTAGAAACAGTAACGCTTAACCAAAGACCCATGCTTGATACTGCTTTGCTGGCCACCGTGGCTGCCGTTGTACGCGAAGGCAGCTTCGAGCGCGCGGCACGTGCGCTGCACCTCACCCCCTCTGCCGTGTCCCAGCGTATCCGCCTGGCCGAAGAGCGGGTGGGCACGGTACTGGTGGTGCGCGGCCAGCCCTGCACCCCCACCGAAGCCGGTGTGCACCTGTGCCGCCATGCCGACACGGTGGCACTGCTGGAGAGCGAGCTGCACCGCACCATGCCAGCCCTGCGCCATGACATGGTGACCACACCCGTAGCCACCATCCGAATCGCCATCAATGCCGACAGCATGGCCACCTGGTTTGTGCACGCCATGCAGGCGTTTTGCTCCGACAGTGCCACCCTGTTGGACGTGACGCTGGACGACCAGGACAAGACCAGCGAGTGGCTGCGCCGCGGCCAGGTGCTGGCCGCCGTCACCTCGCTGGCCAAGGCAGTGCAGGGCTGCCGCAGCCGCAAACTAGGCACCCTGCGTTATTGCGCCACCGCGTCCCCCGCCTTTATGCAGCGGTGGTTTCCCACAGGCGTGAGTGCCGACACCCTGGCCCACGCGCCCAGCCTGGTGTTTGACCGCAACGACCGCCTGCAGGAGCAATGGGTGCGCCGCCTGACCCGCAAGGACATGGTGCTGCCCGCCCACCGCCTACCTTCGTCGCAGGCGTTTATCGACGTGGCACTGGCAGGCATTGGTTGGGGCATGAATCCGTTGGCGCTGGTGCAGGAACACCTGGCCACGGGCCGCCTGGTGGAGCTGCTACCAGACCGCCCCCTGGACATCCCGCTGTACTGGCAAGTAGCCAAGCTGCCCCTGCCGGAACTGGCGCGGCTGAGCCAATGTGTGCAGGGGACTGCGGGAAAGGTGTTGGTGGGGTGAGGCTGGGTGGCCCCTTGCTCCTTGGCTGGGGGGGGAGTGGGTGTTAAAAAAACGGCCCAGGCCCAAAAAAGAATCAGCCCGGCTGAGGTCCGTCGTACCCCTCAATCACAATCACATCCGCCGTAGCCGCACCCACCCGGCAATCACGCGCCGCCTGGTACTCGGCCGAATTCCAGCAATTCTGCGCCGCTTGGTAACTGGGAAACTCAATCACCACATTGCGGCTGCGTGCCGTGCCCTCCACGGCCTCAAACGCCCCCGAGCGCACCAGAAAACGCGCCCCGTATTTGGCAAATGCCACCGCATTGGCGGTGATATAGGTTTTGTACTGCTCCGTGTCGGTCACATCCACACGTGCCACCCAATAGCCTTTGCTCATTCGTTGGTCTCCTTGCTTCAAATCAGATTGCGCATGGCGCGCGCGGTTTCCTGCAACACAGGCAGTACGCGGGCCACGGCGTCGTCGGTGGACTCATTTCCCATGGGCATGGTCACATTCAGCGCCCCCACCAGCACACTGTGCCGGTCCATCAGCGGCACCGCCACACCGCGGTGGTTCAGCTCCAGCTGTTGCTCCGAGATGGCCCAGCCCTGCTGGCGGATGCGCGCCAACTCTACGCGCAAGCGGTCTTTGCTGGCAATGGTGTGCGAGGTATAGGCGCGCAGGTCCCGGGTGGTGAGCCAACGCTCCAGCCACTCCGGCTCGCGCATGGACAGCAGCAGCATGCCCGCCGCCGTCACCTGCGCGGGCACCCGTGCACCCAGCACGTAGCCCGTATTCATGCTGCGGTTGGTGCCGTTGCGGGCGATATACACAATGTCATCGCCGTCCATCACACACACGTAGGCAATCTCCTGCGTGCCCGCCGTCACGCGTTGCAAAAACGGCTGCACGATGCGCGGCAGCCGTGCCGATTCCAGGTAGGACTGGCCCAGCCGCAGCACGCGGGGCGTCAGCCAGAACAACTTGCCGTCGGTGGCCACATAACCGAGGTATTGCAGGGTCAGCAGGTAACGCCGCGCAGCGGTGCGTGTCATGCCACAGCGCTCACCGGCCTGGCTGGCGGTCATGCGGGGGTGGGCGTCGTCAAAGGTCTCAATGATGGACAGCCCTTTTTCCAGACCCGCGATCCAGTCTTTTTTGTCCAGCCCCGGTGTTTCAGGTTCGGTCTGGGCGGCAGGTGGGGTGGCAGTGCGTGGCATGGGCAAATTCTGGCGGCAAGGAATGGCGAAAGGCCTAGTAATAACCCGCATTACGATCGATCATCGTACAAATACGTTCGATGATCGAACATATTTACGAGATTATCCTTTTGATACGCGAGATGCTTGGCTAAAGTTCGCTGCGAAATCGCGATATTGATCGACAAACGAACAAACCATGCACTCCGCCGCCTTCCCCACGCTTTCAGGCACCACTGACGTTTACCTGATCGTCGGCTACCCGGTGGCCCAGGTGCAGGCGCCAGCCCTGTTCAATGCCGTGTTTGCCCGCGCAGGGCTGAACGCCGTGATGGTGCCCGTGGAAATTGCCCCCCTACACCTGCTGGCGTTTGTGAAGTCTGCGTTCCTGGCTCCCAACGTGCGGGGCCTGTGTGCCACCATTCCCCACAAGAGTGCGCTGGCCGACGCGATGCACCGCAGCAGCCCCAGCGCCCACATGGCCGGCGCAGTGAATGCTGTGCGCCGCCATGCGGACGGACATTTGGAAGGTGAGCTGTTTGACGGCCAGGGCCTGCGCGCCGCGCTGGATTACTTTGGCATGGCCTACAGCGGTCGGCGCGTGCTGGTGCTGGGCGCCGGAGGGGCCGCCGCGGCCATCGCCACGGAACTGGCCAGCGCTGCGCCTCATGCAGCCGCCCAGGTCTGCCTCTATGACCCTGCACCCGGCAAAGCCCTGGCGTTGGCCAGGCGCATTGCCGCCGCTACCCCTGCGCCGGTTGCGGCCGTAACCACCAACGACCCTGCCGGGTTTGACCTGGTGATCAATGCCAGCCCGCTGGGCTTGCACCCCGACGATGCTCTGCCCTGCGACGTGCAGCGCATGGAGCCCCATGCGGCTGTGATGGACATTGTGATGAAGCACCAGCCCAGCCGCTGGGTGCGCGCAGCGCGGGCCCGTGGCCTGCAGGCACAACCCGGGTTTGAGATGCTGATCCAGCAAACCGTGCCGTATCTGGAGTTTTTTGGCCTGCACCAGGCTGCCCAGCTGGTGCGCGACGATGCCACCTTTCTGCGCGAGCAGATCTACCCCCACACGCTGCGCAGCGAGATCCGCGGGCGCGAGCCACACCGGCTGATCCCCGCGCTGCTCTGACCTGTTCACCCCGCCCCTTCACCCTGGCCTTTTATTGATTCAAACGAGGAGACAACGACATGCAAAAACGAAACACTCTCAAATTGATAGCTGCTTGCGCAGCATTGGTGTGCTCTACAGCCACTTTTGCCCAAGAAACCATCAAGATCGCCAACATTGTGGAGCTCTCCGGTGGTGGCGCCACCGCCGGCACCAACTTCAAGAACGGCGTGGAACTGGCCGTGAAGGAAATCAACGCCGCAGGCGGCATCTTGGGCAAGAAGATCCAGACCATCACCTCCGACACCCAGTCCAACCCTGGCGTGGCCAAGGGCCTGACCCAGAAGGCCGTGGACGACGAGGTGTTTGCCATCTTCGGCCCCGTGTTCTCGGGCTCCATCATGGTGTCCATGGCGGAAAGCCGCAAAGCCGAAATCCCCAACTTCACGGGCGGTGAGGCGGCCAGCATCACCCTGCAGGGCAACCCCTACATCTTCCGCACCAGCTTCACCCAGGCCACTGCCATGCCCAAGGTGGGCCGCTACATCAGCGACACCGCCAAGCTCAAGACCTTGGCCGTGGTCTACGTGAACAACGACTTCGGCAAGGGCGGCCTGGACATGATCAAGAAGGCGCTGGACAAGTCGTCCACCAAGGTGGTGGCCGAGATCTCCACCGACTCGGGCCAGGTGGACTTTTCTGCCGCCGTGCTCAAGGCCAAGCAAAGCGGCGCCGACGGCGTGTTCGTCTACTCCAACGAAGAAGAGTCTGCCCGCATGCTGCGCGAGCTGCGCAAGCAGGGCTGGAACAAACCCGTCATTGGAGAAACGACCCTCACCGGCCAAAAGGTGATTGAGCTGGCCGGCGAAGCCGCCAACGGCGCCGTGGCCCACGTGGGCCTGACGGTAGACGCCCCCCTACCCGCGATCCGCGCCTTCCGCGCCAAGTTCGAGCGTGACTACAAATACGTGTCCGACCACAACGGCATGAAGGGTTACTCCGGCGTCTACGTGCTCAAGGCCGCCATCGAAAAGGTGGGCAAGCTGGACCGCAAGGCCGTGGCCAACGCGCTGCACAGCCTGGTGGTGACCACCGACAAGGAGCCCGGCATCCTGATGAACGTGGCCTTTGACCAAAACGGTGACCTGGACCGCGAGAGCTTTCTGGTGGAGGTGAAGAACGGCCAGCAAGTGGTGGTGGCCACCCTACCCCCGCTCAACCCGATTGCGGTGAACAAGCCCGCTGCAGCCCCTGCGGCCAAGCCAGCGGCGCCTGCCAAGAAGTAAACCTGCCCGGCCCGGCCGCCATGCACCGCTGCCGGGCCTGCGTTTTCCACGTCACACCGCGGGACCTCCCATGACCGACTTCCTCCAACTGCTCTTCAGTGGCATGGCCACCGGGGCCATCTACGGCCTGGCCGCGCTGGGTTTTACCTTGCTGTGGCAGGCCAGCGGCACCATCAACTTCGCCCAGGGCGAGTTTGTAATGCTGCCGGCTTTCATGATGCTGGGCTTTTTGAGCCTGGGCGCACCCATGGCAGTGAGCTTTTCCATGTCCGTGGTGCTGGCGGTGTTTCTGCTGGGTTGGGTGTTCAAGCGCGGTCTGGTGGACCCGCTGTTCAAGTACGGCATGATGCCCATCGTCGTGGCCACCATCGGCCTGTCGATTGCCATGCGCAACGGCTTGCGCGCCGGTTACAGCGCCGAGGCCCACCCCTTCCCCAGCCTGTTTGCCGACAAGCTGTTCAACATCGCCGGCGTGACCATCACCCTGGCCGATGTGGGCACCTTCAGCATTGCGCTGGTGCTGGTGTTTGCCACCCAGGCCTTCATGACCAAAACCGTGACCGGCCGCGCCATGCAGGCCGTGGCGCAAAACACCGAGAGCGCCTCGGTGCTGGGCATCAACGTGCCGCGCATGATCTTCTACGCCTTTGCCATCAACGCCGTGCTGGCGGTGGCAGCAGCCCTCCTGGTCACGCCCACGTATCTGGCCAAGTTCGACATGGGCGAGTCGCTGGGCAACAAGGCCTTCTTCGCGGCCATCATCGGCGGCTTCAACAACTCGCGCGGAGCGCTCTTGGGCGGGCTGATTGTGGGCGTGTGCGAGAACCTGGCCGCGGCCTATATCTCCCCGGCCTACAAGGACGCAGTCGCGCTGGTGATCTTCATGGTCGTGATTTTGTTCAAGCCGCAAGGCCTGCTGGGCAAAAAAGTGGAGCGCAAAGTCTGAGTACCGCTGGACACCACCATGAAAAAAATCACTCTCATTTTGATAGCTGCTTGCGCAGTACTGCTGCTGTCTGCACCGCCTTTTCTCAAGAATTACGGCATCTACCTGCTGTCCTACTGGCTGGTGTTTGTCATCGCCACCATGGGCCTGAACCTCACCGTGGGTTACGCCGGGCAAAAGTCCCTGGGCCATGCGGCCTTCTTCGGTATCGGGGCCTACACCGTGGCCATCCTGATGAAAGCCGGCATCAGCTTCTGGCTGGGCCTGCCAGCCGCCGCATTCATCTGCTTTTTTGTCGGCATTGCGCTGGGATTTCCGGCGCTGCGGGTGCAGACCATTTACCTGGCCTTTGCCACCCTGGGCTTCAACACCGCGGTGTGGCTGGTCATGCGCAATGAAGAGTGGCTGACCGGGGGCACCTTCGGCATCAACAACATTGCCCGCCCCAGCCTGTTGGGCTTCTCGCTCGAAGGCAACCTCGCCTACTACTACTTTGTGCTGGCCACGGCGCTGCTGCTGGGCGCGCTGCAGTGGGGCCTGCTGCGCAGCCCCTGGGGCAAGGCGTTTACCGCGCTGCGCGACAACCCGATCCGTGCCGAGAGCCTGGGCATCAACACCCGCAGCTACACCTTGCTGAGCTTTGCGATTGGTGCGGTGTATGCGGGCATTGCCGGTGCGCTGTTTGCCTCGCTGGTGCAGTTCATCGAGCCCGCACCCTTCACCGTGGGTGCGTCCATCATGATGTACCTGATGGTCGTCGTCGGTGGCCCGGGTTACTTTTTGGGTCCGCTGCTGGGCTCCGCGGTGGGCGTGATCCTGCCGGAGTGGTTGCGCTTTGCGCAGGCCTGGTACCTGTTTGTCTTTGGCGCTGCCGTGGTGCTGTTGATGATCTGGCTGCCCGATGGACTGCTGAGCATTCCCGACCGCATCAAGGCCAAGCGCCAGGCGCGCGAAGCCAGCGCCGCACGCGCGGCCGCCGCCCAACAACAGGGAGCCAAGTGATGAGCCAGCCTGTCCTCAAAGTCAGCAATATCAAAAAGGCCTATGGCGCCATCCAGGCGGTAGGCGGTGTGTCCTTCGAAGTCATGCCCGGAGAAATCTTCGGCGTGATCGGGCCCAACGGCTCGGGCAAGACCACGCTGTTCAACAGCATGCTGGGCCAGATCACGCCGGACGCCGGAAAAATCGAACTCAAGGGCAAAGACGTGACCCACGCCGGTCCACTGGAGCTCAACCGCCTGGGTGTGGGCCGCACCTTCCAAACCCTGCAGGTGTTTGGCAAGATGACCGTGCGCGACAACCTCATCGTGGCCGCGCAGGAACACCAAGGCAGCATGCTGAGCCGCATGTTTGCCCCCAGCGATTCGGGCCTGGGCGCCAAGGCCGATGCGCTGATCGACCAGTTCCGCATCCGCCATGTGGCCGACAAAAAGGCTGGCGAGCTGAGCTATGGCCAGCAAAAGCTGGTGGACATTGCCATGGCCTTCATGAGCGAGCCCGACCTGGTGTTGCTGGACGAACCCTGCGCAGGTGTGAACCCCAGTCTGGTGGGTGGCATCAGCACTTTGCTGAAGGAGCTCAACCGCAACCCGAAGTTCGGCAAGAAGAGCTCCTTCGTCGTCATCGAGCACAACATGGACTTTGTGATGGACCTGTGCCACCGCATCATGGTGATGGTGGAAGGCCAGGTGCTGGCCATCGGTACACCGGAAGAAATCCGCAGCAACAAACAGGTGCTGGACGCCTACCTCGGGAGCTGAAGCATGACCACAGACACCTGCATTGAATTCAAGGACGTGGTGGCGGGCTACAAGGATTTCATGATCCTGAACAACCTGTCGTTCAAAGCCAAGCGTGGCACCATCACCCTGCTGCTGGGCCCCAATGGCGCGGGCAAGTCCACGGTGCTCAAAACTTTGTTTGGCCTGCTCAAACCACGCCAGGGCGACATATTGCTGGACGGCGTGAGCGTGGCCGGCGCCAGCCAGAAGGCGCTGCTGGCCCAGGGCATTGCCTTTGTGCCGCAGGGGCGCAACCTGTTTGGCCAACTCAGCGTGTGGGAGAACCTGGAGCTGGGCGGCATTACGCTGGGCATGAAGACCACCCACGAGCGCATTCCCGAGGTGCTGGAGTTCTTTCCGCGCGTGAAGGAGCGCCTGCACTCGGCGGCATCAGCCTTGTCGGGTGGCGAGCAAAAGCAGCTGGAGATTGGCCGCGCACTGCTGCTGCGCCCCAAGGTCATCCTGATCGACGAGCCCTCCATCGGCCTCTCGCCCATGGTGGTGGCCGATGTGTTCAAACTCTTGCGCAAACTGGCCGACCAGGGAACGACGGTGCTCATGGTGGAGCAGAACGTGAAGAGCGCGCTGAAGATTTCGGACGAAGCCATTGCGTTGGAGTCGGGCCGCCTGGTGCTGCAAAAGCCGGCATCGGAATTGCTGGCAGACCCCAACATCGAGCGCTTGTTTTTGGGTGGCGCGCACACCACGGCTGCGACCACTGTTTAATTTTTTTTGTCCACGGGAGACTTTATGGCCGACACCTCCACACGCCCCAGCGGCGCTGACCGCGAACACATCGACGAAGGCCCCAACCCCCTGGGGCTGGAAGGCATCGAATTCATCGAGTACACCACCTCCAAGCCACAGGCCCTGGGTCAGGTGCTGGAGGCCATGGGTTTTCGCCCGATTGCGCGCCATCGCTCGCGCGAGGTGCTGTTGTACCGCCAGGGCGACATCAACGTCATCGTCAACGCCCACGGCCGCGGCGCGGCGCTGACCGAGAAACCGGTGATTGCCGCCATCGCCTTGCGCGTGCAGGACGCCACCGCCGCCTACCGCCGCGCGCTGGAGCGTGGTGCCTGGGCCGTGCCGGTGCAGGTAGAGGTGATGGAGCTGCACATCCCGGCCGTGCATGGCGTGGGCAACAGCCGCATCTACTTTGTCGACCGCCACCGCGAGTTCTCCATCTACGACGTGGACTTCACCCCCGTGCCCGCGGTAGAAAAAAACCCGCCCGCCATCACCGGCCTGCACTTCTTTGGGGTGGTGCAGTACATCGGCAACGACCGCGTGGACGACTGGACCGAGTTTTATGGTGCCCTGTTTGGCTTTACTGCGCTGGAGCCCGAAACCCGCTTTGGCATCTTGCCCAAGGGGCGTATTCTGCAAAGCCCCTGCAAGACCTTCTATCTGCAGCTCATCGAGCCCGAACCCGGCGTGCTGGATGTGGAGGACGATGAATGTTTCCAGCGCGTGGGCCTGGGCACCCCCGATGTGAAAGCCACCGTCGCCGCACTGCGCGCGCGCGGCGTGGACTTTGTGCCGTCCAAAGACCCGACGCAGGACGACAAGGGCGCGCTCACCCGCCCCACCATGGGCAACGCCATGTTCGAGCTGGTTCACCACGTGCGGAGCTAGACCACCATGAGCCAATTCGAAGGCAAATTTGACGACTTCGGGATGGACACCATCTCGCTGGCGGGTCCACTCAAGGCCAAGCTCTCCGCCATGAAGGCCGCCGGCTTCACCCAGGTGATGCTGCTGGCGCGTGATCTGGTGGGCCACCCCGATGGCTGGCAAGCCGCCGTGCAGGAAGTGAAAGACAGCGGCCTGCGCGTCACCGGTTTTCAGGTGCTGCGCGACTTTGAGGGCCTGAGTGGCCACCTGCACGCGTACAAGATGGACATCGCCAAGAGCATGATGGAGATGTGCGCCGCACTGGACTGCCGTGTCATGCTGGCCTGCTCCAGCACGTCCACCCACGCCACCGGCGACACCGACGCCTTGGTCAAAGACCTGCGCAAGCTGGCGATGCTGGCCATCCCCATGAACATCAAGATCGCGTTTGAGGCGCTGTCCTGGGGCCGCACCATCAACGAGTTTCCGCAGGCCTGGGACCTCATCATGCAGGCCGACATGCCCAACCTGGGCCTGGGCTTTGACTCCTTCCATATGTTCGCCACCAAGACGCCGCTGGAGGATCTGGAGATTCTGGACCCCAGCAAGATCTTCCTGGTGCAGCTGGCCGATTTCATGTGGAACGAAATCAAGACCGTGGAAGAGCGCATCACCACAGCACGCACCTTCCGCGTGTTCCCCGGCGAAGGCGTGCACAGCGAGGCCCTGGCCGAGCTGGTACTCAAGCTGCACCAGCTGGGCTACCGCGGCGACTACAGCTTTGAAGTGTTCAACGACGACTACCAGCAGATGCCGCTGGAGACCGTGGCCGCACGCGCACGCCGTGCTGCGCTGTGGCTGGGTGAAGACGTGCTGCGCCGTTCCGTGCCCCTGCCCAACCAGCTGCGCCTGAAACAAGCCGTGCGCTGAATGCCATGAGCAGTGTGTTTGACGACTTCTTGCACCCGCCCGAGGTGCTGGATGCCTTTGGCGCCCAGCGCTTTGTGGCGGCCATGCTGCGCGTGGAATCCGCGCTGGCCCAAGCGCAGGCCCATTGCGGCATGATTCCGGCCTCGGCCGCACAGTCTATCGTTGGCACCTGCAAGGTCGACCTGTTTGATGCGCCCCGCATCGTGCGCGACAGCGGCCGTGCGGGCAGCCTGGCCATACCCCTGGTCAAAAGCCTCAAGGAAACGGTAGGCCTGTTCAACCCCGAGGCGGTGCCCTATGTGCACTTTGCCTGCACCAAACAAGACTTGGTGGACACGGCCACGGTGCTCATCACGCGCGATGTGCTGGAGCGGCTGCGCGGCGATGTGCAACGCTGCGCGCACATCCTGCAGACGCTGGGCGCCTCAGATGCAGCTGCCCCCCTGTTGCGGGGGCTGCAACGGCTGGCGCATAGCGCGACGGATGCGCTGGCAGTGCAACTGGGTGGCACGCTGGCGCAAAGCCCAGAACACGGGGCCGATGTGGTGCGTGATGTCGCCCAGCGCCTGGATCTGGCTGTGCCCGCAGCTCCCTGGCACACCCAGCGCGACGCCTGGGTGGCGCTGGGTTGCGATGTGGGCCTGCTGATTGGCAGCCTGGGCACCCTGGCCAAAGGCATTGCACGTGATGCCGGCCCGGAGCAAGTGCCCGCTGGCTGCCTGGTCGCCCTGGCCATGGCCAAACGTGCGCCACAGCGGGTGGCCAGCCTGTTAGCCTCGATGCCCGAGGCCTACGAGCGCGGCCTGGGCGTGTGGCAGGCCGAACAGGCAGACTGGGCACAGCTGCTCATGTCCGCCCACGCCAGCGCCAGCGGTGTGTGCCATGCATTACAAACCGACACCAAGGTACGAACTGAGCAGGTGTGAGCTGGGTTGATCAGGTCGGCAGGGCTGGCCACTGAGGCGGTGTCATTTGTTGAAATTCGGCAGTGGGCCAGGAGCCGGCGTTGCCCAACGTCTACTATCGGGTGGTAGATTCGGACTACAACCAATCGGTTGCACCATCACGTTCGAGGCATGGAACTTCACATCATTTACACAGAAACGGAAATGCTCCTTTCGAAGGAGAGCTTCCCAACGTGGCGTGAGATACAAGACCGATATGCGGAGTACAAGGCTTCACTCGGTCCATGGGAGCATGATGCTGTGATTGACTATCTCGCTTTTGACTACCCCGGACTAGAACCTTCGGCAGCGACACAGGTTGAGTCGCTGCTTGCAGCTGAAAGCCAGACATGCGTACTCACATTTAAGTGACGCAATGGGCCAGTTGCCGGCGTTGGTGAGTGACTGCTTTCTGGTCTCGACAATGTTTCAAAATGTCAATTTGAACCGGGTCGATTCAAATCAAGCCCCAAATTGGAAGTTGTCACAAGCATCAGGCTGAGGTGGCCATTGGCAGTTTCTACACCCAAGGCAGCGGCAACTCCTCTTTGTCAAATGCTCGCTGTACTGCCGGACGAGCCAGAACGCGCGCTAACCATGGACCAATGTGCGAAAAATCCCTTGCCTTGCGTCCTTCAAAATTGCGGGTCCAACGACACAGCATCATCCCGTACACGTCTAGTACGCTGAACGTCGTGCCCAACATCCAAGGTGCCGCTGTTGTAGCAAGGTGCATTTCAATTTGTTCCAACAAGAACAGAACACGCTGCTGTGCATGTGATTTGATCTGCTCAATGGCATGAACGGAATCGGCCCAGCGCTCTGGGTAAAAGTACACGATTAGCGCTTGCTGCAAAGTAGTCGAAAACCAACTGAGCCACTTATATGCATGTGCACGCTCTACGCTTCCCATTCTGGGCATCAATCCCGCATCTGGGTGAGTGTCGGCCAGATGCAAGCAGATCGCAGCAGTCTCGTACAACACCAGATCGCCTTCCACCAGCACCGGAATAAGTCCGTTAGGGTTGAGTGCGCGGTACGCTTCAGAATCAAGGCCGCCGCCGTCTTTGTCAATTTTTATCAACTCGAACGGGATTTCCAACTCCTCCAAAAGAATATGCGGCGCCATGCTGGCGGCACTGGGAAAGTAATGCAATTGAATGGCAGAACTTCTTGTTGTATTTGCAGTTTGGGACGAATGGTCGTGCATATTGCTTTGCATAATACCTGCGCGACCATTGAAAATAGATATGCAAAATTCCAACATTCATGCAAAAAGGCATCCAAGTAAACCGGCATCTCTGACCATGTTCTTGGGGCGGGTGGGTGACCGCAACCCATTGGGCATGCTTGGTTCAAAGCATTTAGGAGAGGCTTTGGCGCTGCGAATTGGATTGACGCCAAATACGCTGGGGACTCCCGCGCCACCGTTGTCTGCCAAATGGGATATTGAGCTGGAAGCTGCACGCCCCGGACTGACTGCGCTATCGTCTTCACTGGCGCAGACTTTCGAGCGCGGTGAAATTCCTGTAACAACACTGGGACGGTGCGCCGCATCCTTGGGCACGCTACCCGTGGTGTCGCGATATCGTCCGGATGCGGTCGTTGTGTGGTTTGACGCACATGCGGACAGCAACCTGCCAAGCACCTCGGAATCTGGTTATCTCGGCGGTCTAGTGCTGACTGGCGCCGCCGGTCTTTGGCATACCGGTTTACCCGGAGGTTTGAAGCTCCACAACGTCGTACTGGTCGGGGCGCGTGACATTGATGCTGGTGAACAATTACTGATTGATAGCAAACAACTAATGCTGGTGAAAGCAGGCAGCGATTTGGCCCAGCGACTAGCTGAGGCCATCGGGGACAGACCGGTGTATGTGCACATTGACTGCGATGTTCTGGAGCCCGGCACTGTGCCAACAGAATATCTAGTACCTGGTGGTCTGACGGTGGCCGATTTGCAGCAAGCAGCGACAGTTTTAGCAAAGAACGAACTCGTCGGACTTGAAATTTCTGAATTTCAGGCTTGTTGGTCTACAAATGGAATGGTTGCATCACCAGAACCTCTGATTGATGCGCTGCAGCCACTCTTGTCCAAATTTTTGGCTGATGAATAGCACTGGCTCAGTCCTTTTACAGACCATTGCCTCCCAAGTTGCAGTGCCGCTCGGGTTTTAGAGGTGTTTCGGTTCAGATTTATACCGATTTGTCAGCTTCAAAATATCCCCTAAACGGGTGATTTTTAAAGGTCTGCTTCCACCCCAGAGCAGAGGCGCCTGCAGACTGAATGCTGTCCTAGCCATTGTTACCCGGCCAGCGCCAGAACGGACATTGGCATCCACGTTCTAGGGGTTGCTTCGTGGCAAGTTGTTCATCTTAGTGAGCTGCAGTCATGGGCTAATTGCTGGCTTTTCCACCACTTCGAAGTGGGAATTAAATGGCAGGTCAACGTACAAGATGTTGGGCGGCAAAGCCGTCCCACACGAATGCGAGGTTGGGCCATTTAATCATTCGCATTCACCCTCGAAAACTAGCCGACCAAGCAGAACTGTCAATGGCTTCTTGGTGGCCGAAACGTTCGGAAAAATGTTGACGCTCAGGACCGGGACGATACCGTCAATGGCTTCCGCATAGTAGACAAAGAAGATCTTGTCTCTGCTGGCTGTTTCCATGAAGACCGGCTTCGAGAAGGTGCCAAGATGACTGTTAAAGCCAGCGATTTCGCCTGTTATCCGGTTTACCGTGAACTGAGTTCCAGGCCTACCCGGCAGAGTGCCGTTTGGCCCGTCGATCAACGTAGGGTCGTCAGCGCGATAGTGCTGCTTTTTCGTAATAACGCAGACAAAGTGCGAGCTGTCTGCCGAAGCGGCGTGGACGGTCAGTCCCAGCAGCGCATAGATTGTCAATTTGAGCTTCAGTAGATGCCGCATTCGAGGCCTAACTATTGATATATCCCGCAGATTTGCGGGATAACACGGGAGCCAGTCAGATTACGTGGCACCGAAATTTTGGAATTCATCATGAGAATCAGTCGCCTGCGAAAAGAAACTAGATAGATGTACAGGTATGGTGAAAACGACAAAGTCGACGGCTAGCTTAGCTCAGTTTGGCTAGGCTCCGTTCAAACCGAAAGATCACCTCGAACGGCAGCTTCCGCGGCAAACTTGAAGTCTACGATTGCCCACTTACTGGCACACAGACTGACTACCCGTAAGCTGACTTTCACCAAAGACTGGTAACGCCGCATATCGGCTGTCCATCGTACCTGCTTGGCATGCCAGTCCTAAATGTCTCCTATCGAGCAACGAGTCTGAGCTTGTCGATTTCCGCTTTGGGTCGACATCTGCCGAAGACATACATGGGCGCATTGCTAAACCCTGGGGGCAGGCAATGCTGTGACTTTCGTACCCGGCCTTTGCCGCTGGGCCATTCCCACCCCAGAGATGCCGATGAACGCCCTGCAGCCCCGGCTGCTGCCGGGGGCGGTCTCAGACCTGCCCGCCCACGACCTCGTTGGCAGTGCGAAACGCTTCCACCGATGCGGGCACGCCGCAGTACACCGCGGCGTGCAGCAGCACCTCTTGAATCTCTGCCGCCGTAGCGCCATTATTGAGCGCGCCGCGCACGTGTCCCTTGAGTTCGTTCTGTTTGCCCAGCGCCGTGAGCATGGCCACGGTGATGAGGCTGCGGGTTTTCAGATCCAGCCCCGGGCGCTGCCACACGTCGCCCCAGGCGGCACGTGTGATGTGCTCTTGGATGGGGGCGGTGAATGGTGTGGCGTTGGCAAAGGCTGCCTCCACAAAGGCCTCGCCCATCACCTGCGTGCGCATGGCCAGGCCTTTGTCGAAGGCTTCAGCTTGGTTCGAAGGGGGCAAGCGGTTGGGGTCCAGGGGCATGCGAGGCTCCATCAGGGCAAGGTGGCGATGCCCTGGATGTTAGCCGCCATGCCATTGCGCCAAGTTGGCCAGGGTGACGACGAGGCCACTGCTCCAGATAGAGAGGCCCAGAGTTTTTTGAAGTTGTGCCATGGTGTGTGCTCCGGTGGTGGAAGGGGGTTCGCAGTAGGATGAATGGTAGGAATGTGCACCCCATATGTACATTCGATTAATCACATTGCCGCAATAGCTTTTACAAAAACAGGAGACACCCCATGGCCAGCACGCGTTACCCCTTGCCCGATCTGAACACCCTGCCAGAGGACATCCGCGCCAAGATTTTGGAGGTACAGGAGAAGTCGGGATTTGTGCCCAACGTGTTTCTGGCCTTTGCCCGCCGCCCGGCCGAATGGCGCGCCTTCTTTGCCTACCACGATGCCCTGATGCTGCGTGAGGACAGCAGCCTCACCAAGGGCGAGCGCGAGATGATCATCACCACCACCAGCGCGGCCAACCACTGCCTCTATTGCGTGGTGGCGCACGGCGCGATTTTGCGCATCTATGAGAAGAAACCGCTGGTGGCCGACCAGGTGGCAGTGAACTACCGCAAGGCCGACATCACACCCCGCCAACGCGCCATGCTGGACTTTGCGATGAAGGTCTGCCTGGAGAGCCACACCGTGGAAGACGCCGACTTTGCGGCGCTGCACGCCCACGGCTTTGATGACGAGGACATCTGGGACATTACCGGTATCACCGCGTTTTTTGGCCTGAGTAACCGCATGGCCAATGTCACCAGCATGATGCCCAACCCCGAGTTTTATCTGCTGGGCCGGGTGCCCAAGGCCAAGTAAGCGCTATGTTGCGCGCACGCCCAAACACCCGTGTCGGCCTTGCTCTTCTGGTTGCCGCCCTGGCGGGCTGCACCAGCGCACCCACGGCCTGGCAGTACGCAGTGCCCGTACAGCCCGAAGGCGCCAGTGGCAGCACTGCCAAACCCGGCTGGGCCACCCGCAGCTACGCCGTGGCCGCCGCCAACCCGCTGGCAACTGACGCCGGCCATCAAGTGCTGCGCGCCGGTGGCAGCGCGGTGGACGCGGCCATTGCAGTGCAAATGGTGCTGGCCCTGGTGGAGCCACAAAGCAGTGGCATTGGTGGCGGCGCATTTCTGCTGCACTTCGATGGCCAGACAACGCAGGCCTTTGACGGCCGCGAGACCGCCCCCGCCGGTGCCACACCGAGGCTGTTTCTGGACGACAGTGGCCAAGCCCTCAAGTTTGCAGATGCGGTGGTGGGCGGTCGTTCTGTTGGCGTGCCGGGTGCGGTGGCCATGTTGGCCCGGGCTCACCAGCAGCACGGGCGCCTGCCCTGGGCCCAGCTCTTCACCCCGGCCATCACACTGGCCACGCAAGGCTTTGCCATCAGCCCGCGCATGGCCACGCTGCTGGCCAGCGAGCCACACTTGAAGAAAGACCCGGTGGCCGCCGCCTATTTTTACGACACGGCTGGCAAGCCCTGGCCTGCCGGCCACGTGCTGCGCAACCCGGAGCTGGCTGCGGTGCTGCAACGCATCGCCAACGAGGGGCCTGCGGCTTTGCTGCAAGGCGAGGTGGCCCAGGCTATCGCCCGCAAGGTGCAAGGCCACCCCAGCAACCCCGGCACCTTGAATACCCAAGACCTGGCTGGCTACCAGCCGCTGGTGCGCGAGCCGCTGTGTTTTGACTACGCCGTGAACGCCGCTGCCCGGGACTACCGCATCTGCGGCATGCCACCGCCCAGCTCGGGCGCCATTGCCATCGGCCAAATCCTCAGGTTGCTGGACAACACCCCGGCCGACCGCCTGCCCCTGGCCCAAGGCCAGCCCACCGCCGACTGGTTGCACCTGTACACCGAGGCCTCGCGTCTCGCCTTTGCCGACCGCGCACAGTTTGTGGCCGACCCGGCCTTTGTGCAGGCGCCTGCGGGCAGTTGGCTGAGCCTGCTGGATCCGGCCTACCTGGCCCGCCGCGCTCAGGCCATCGACACGGGACCAGCTGGCAAAAGCATGCAAACGGCCCCACCCGGCAACCCGGGCGCCACACCCGTGGCCTATGCGCCCATGCCCCACCAACTGGAGTACGGCACTTCGCACATCTCGGTGGTGGACGCCTATGGCAACGCACTGGCCATGACCACCACCATTGAAGACGCCTGGGGTTCGCGCCAGATGGTGAACCGCGGCGTGGGCCTGGCCGGTGGCTTTTTGCTGAACAACCAGCTCACCGACTTCAGCTTCAGCCCCACAGGCACCGACGGCCGACCCGTAGCGAACCGAGTGGAGCCGGGTAAGCGGCCACGCTCCAGCATGTCGCCCACGCTGGTGTTCAACAAGGCTACCGGGCAACTGGTCATGAGCGGTGGCAGCCCGGGCGGCGCGCTCATCATCCACTTCACGGCCAAGACGCTGTACGGCGTGCTGCACTGGGGCCTGAGCACCCAGCAGGCGATTGACCTGCCCAACTTCGCCTCGCTGAACGGGCCCACGCTGCTGGAGGAGAAGCGCTTTGATGCCGCCACCCTCAATGCCCTACAGGCACGTGGCCACACGGTGGTGGAAATTCCCATGCCTAGCGGGCTGCAAGCCATCCAGCGCACGCCGGGCGGTTATTTCGGTGGTGCCGATCCGCGGCGTGAGGGTGTGGTGCTGGGGGATTGATTTTTACAAGCCAAATTGGCACCTAGCCCCCACAGATATTGCGCAAGCAGCTATATAAACCATAGCAAATTCAGAACCGAGCCTGCGATTCCGCGCCGGGCCGCCCCCAGCGGTTCTGGACCGCTTGGCGGCCAGCGCCGCTAGGCAATTAGCCTCTTTAGGGGGCAACGACCCGCGTAGCGGCGGAACGTGGGGGCCACGTTCCTACAATCACCCCATGGCCATCCCCCAAACCTTCATCCAGGAACTGCTTGCGCGCACGGACGTGGTGGAGATCGTGGGGCGTTATGTGCAGCTCAAAAAGGGCGGCGCCAATTTCATGGGCCTGTGCCCCTTCCATGGCGAGAAATCGCCCTCGTTCTCGGTCAGCCCCGCCAAACAGTTCTACCACTGCTTTGGCTGCGGCAAAAACGGCAACGCCATCAGCTTTCTGATGGACCACGCCGGTATGACTTTTATTGAAGCGGTGAAGGACCTGGCCGGCCAGTACGGCATGGTGATCCCGGAAGAAGAAGGCAGCCCGCAAGACCGCGCCCGCGCCCAGGAGCAGCGCCAAAAACAAAACACCCTGACCAGCGTGCTGGAGAAAGCCGGCGACGCCTACAAGCGTGGACTGAAGGAGTCGCCGCGCGCTATTGATTACCTGAAGGGTCGCGGCCTCTCGGGCGAGATCGCCAAGCAGTTTGGCCTGGGCTACGCCCCCGAGGGCTGGCGCAGCCTGGCCAGCATCTTCCCGCAGTACGACGACCCGCTGCTGGTGGAAAGCGGCCTGGTCATCCTGCACGAGGCCGAAAACGGTGGTGAAGAAAAGCGCTACGACCGCTTCCGCGACCGCGTGATGTTCCCCATCCGCAACATCAAAGGTGAGTGCATTGGTTTTGGCGGCCGCGTGCTGGGCGACGAAAAGCCCAAGTACCTCAATTCACCGGAAACCCCGGTTTTCAGCAAGGGCCGCGAGCTCTATGGCCTGTTCGAGGCCCGCAGCTCACTGCGCGAGTTTGGCTACGTGCTGGTCACCGAAGGGTATATGGACGTGGTGGCGCTGGCGCAGCTGGGTTTTCCCAACGCGGTGGCCACGCTGGGCACGGCCTGTACCAACGAGCATGTGCAAAAGCTGTTCCGCTTCACCGATGCGGTGGTCTTCAGCTTTGACGGTGACGCCGCAGGGCGCCGCGCCGCACGCAAGGCGCTGGACGGCGCCCTGCCCTTTGCCACCGATGTGCGCAGCATCAAGTTTCTGTTCCTGCCCGCTGAGCACGACCCCGACAGCTTCATCCGCGCCCATGGCAATGAGGCGTTTGCCGACTACGTGTCCAAGGCCACGCCGCTGAGCCGGTTTCTGGTGGAGGCGGCCCAAGAGGGTTGCGACCTCACGACCGCCGAAGGCCGCGCCCATATGTCCAGCAACGCCAAGCCACTGTGGACGCAGTTGCCCGACGGCGCACTCAAGCTGCAGCTGCTGGCCGAAATCGCGCACTTGGTACAACTCAACAGCGCCGAACTGGGCGCACTGTGGGCCAGCAGCGCTACCGGAAAACCGGCCGCCGAGCCCCAGCGCCGCAAGAGTGCACCGCCCCCGCAGTACGACGGTGCGCCGGATGACGGCCACTTTGCCTACGAAGAGCCGGCCGAGCCCTGGATTCCGCAGGAAGAGTGGAAGAAGAAAACCGACTGGAAAAAGGACGGCTGGACGCCACGCAGCGGCAAATGGGAGGGAAAGTGGGAAGGCAAAGGCGGCAGCCGCTTTGGCGCCCGCGAGCCCCGCCCCAGTGGCCCGCGCGCCAAACTGGACAGCCGCGCCGACCACGCCGCGCGCATTTTGCTAAGCCACAGCGAACTGTGGGAGGTGTTGACCAGCGAAGACCACGGCCTGCTGTGCGAGCTGCCCTCGCCACACGGCGATCTGTTCATCTGGCTGGAGGGCCAATTGCACGAACACGGGCCGGTGTCGCGCGGCACTCTGCGCGATGCCATCGTGGGCCACCAGGCCGAGGACTTGGCGCTGCGCCTCATGGCGGGCCCCACACTGGCTAGCGAGCCGCTGGCGGAATCGGGCCCCGAGCTGCGTGACCTGCTCAACCGCATGCTGATTGACCGCATCAAAGAGCTGGAAACCGAGGCCATTGCCGCCGCCAGCCATGACACCAGCGCCCTGCAGCGCTACCGGGAGCTGCAACTGCGCCGCAAGCAACTGGAGCTGGCCGTGCAGCCCAACGCGGCGGCCGCAGGCTAAACGCCGCCAGCGCACCAGCAGCCGTGGGGCTATTTGGCGGCCTTGAGCAGGTACTTTTGCCGCAACTGGGTGTAGCGTCCGTCGTTGCGCAGCTTCTGCAAGGCCGCATTCAGACGCTTGGCGACGTCCGGGTCTACCGACAGGTTCAGTCCGTACCAGTAATTGAGGCTGTCATCCAGCACCAGCGCGGGCACCAGGTCCGCGGGGTCAATGCCGACATTTTTGGCGTTGTAGGCAGCGGCCCAGTCCAGCGACACCAGCAGGTCAAAACGCTTGGCGATGAACTTGCGCATGTTCTGCTCGTCGTTCACGCCCTGCTCCAGCCCCGAGACGGCGCCGTCCATGGGCATGGGCACAAAGCCCTGCTTGATGAGGTTTTTGGTCGCTGCCGACTCCAGCGTGGTACCGATGCGGTAGGCCCGGGCATCGTCCAGCGACTTGAGCTGGATGTCGCTGCGGTCTGCCCATTTGTAGAACAGGATGCGCCGCGGCCCGATGGGCCCCACCCATCGGAACAGGGACTCCCGCTCCGGCGTACGCACCAATGAGTACAACACCGTGTCACCGGGTTTGGTGGCGCGGTCATAGGCCCGTACCCAGGGAAGCAGCTGCTTTTGCAGGGGGATGCCAGCCTCGGCAGCCATCAGGTCCAGCAACTCGCTGGCAAAACCGGTGATCTTGCCCTCGTGTTCGTAGTTCAGCGGGGGGAGCGACTCCGTCAGCGCCTGCAAAGTGGGCGCCTGGGGCTGTGCAGAAGCCCATGGGCCGCCCGCGAGCAGGGTAGCCAGAAGCAGAACACCATTGAATAAATACATTTAACAACTATAATGCTGGATTATTTCGGCAAGAGCGACAGCAGCACCTCCGGGCTAGGCCACACGTTGACACCAAGTCACAACCGGCCACCTCACCGCAAGGACTGCACCCCAAATGATCGCCCTCCCATCTTGCCACAGGGGTATTACCGCCCCGTCTTGCCACCTACTTCGCCCACCGCGTGACGTAGCTGGCGCCTGATCTGTTTGCCTGTTTTTTTGTTGACCTGAGGTTTTTGCATGCCCGCTTCAAAATCTGCCAAGCCTGTCCAGTCCGCCAGCAAGTCCGCCCCGAAGACCGATAAGAAAGCCTCCTCCGTGCCCGCACCAAAATCCAAAGCCGCCCAGTTAAAAGAGGCTGCCGACGCGCTCCTGGCCGCCGCAGATACGCCCGCCAAGAAAAAAGCTGGCCGTCCAGCCAAGGCCGCAGCGGCAGAATCCAGCGCCCCAGCCAAGGCCACCACTGGCGCCAAGCGCGGCCGCAAACCCAAGGCTGCCACCGAGTCCAGTGGTGATGACATGGACATGTCGGACATCGAAGCCGATTTGGCCGGAGAGCCCGAAGTCGCCGCCGCACCGGGGGAAAAGGTCAAGCCTCTGCGCATGAAGATCAGCAAGGCAAAAGAACGCGCCTTGATGAAGGAATTCGGCCTGGATGAAACCGTCCTCTCCGAAGAAGACATGGCCAAGCGCCGCGCGCGCCTCAAGGCCCTGATCACACTGGGCAAGACCCGCGGCTACCTGACCCACGGCGAAATCTCCGACCACTTGCCCGACAAGCTGGTCGATGCGGAAACGCTGGAAGTGGTGATCTCCATGTTGAACGACATGGGCGTGGCGGTGTACGAGCAAACGCCGGACGCAGAGACCCTGCTGCTGAACAACAACGTGTCCACCGCAGCCACGGTGGAAGAAGCCGAAGAGGAAGCGGAAGCTGCCCTGTCTACGGTGGACAGCGAATTCGGCCGCACCACCGACCCCGTGCGCATGTACATGCGCGAAATGGGCACGGTTGAGCTGCTGACACGCGAAGGCGAAATTGAAATTGCCAAGCGCATCGAAGGCGGCCTGATGGCGATGATGGAAGCGATCTCCGCCTCCCCCGCCACCATCGCGGAAATCCTGCGCCTGGGTGAAGACATCCGCGAAGGCAAGGTCGTCATCACCACTATCGTGGACGGCTTCTCCAACCCCAACGAAGCCGACGACTATGTGGCCGAAGAAGACTTCGACGAATTCGACGAAGCCGACGATGACGACGGCAAGGGCGGCTCCAAGGCACTGACCAAGAAGCTCGAAGAGTTGAAGAAGCAAGCGCTGGAGCGCTTCGACAAGATGCGCGAGCTCTTTGAGAAGGTGCACAAGGTATACGACAAGGAAGGCTACGGCACTCCCGCCTACGTAAAGGCGCAAACGGCCCTGAGCGAAGAGCTCATGACCATCCGTTTCACCGCCAAGGCGATTGAAAAGCTGTGCGACATGGTGCGCAGCCAGGTCGACGATGTGCGCAAGAAGGAACGCGAGCTGCGTCGCATCATTGTGGACAAGTGCGGCTACCCGCAAGAACACTTCATTGCCGATTTCAGCGGTCGCGACAAAGCGGGCAACAAGGTGGCTTCCAACTTGCTGAACCTCAAGTGGATCGAGAAGCAGGCCGCCTCTGGCAAGCCCTGGGCAGCCGTCATGGGCCGCAACATTCCGCCGGTGCAAGACCTGCAGCAAAAGCTGATGGATCTGCAAGCCCAGGTGGTGGTGCCCTTGGACCAGCTGAAAGACATCAACAAGCGCATGAACGAAGGCGAGTACTCGTCGCGTGCAGCCAAGAAGGAAATGATCGAGGCCAACTTGCGCCTCGTGATCTCCATTGCAAAGAAGTACACCAACCGCGGCCTGCAGTTCCTGGACCTGATCCAGGAAGGCAACATCGGCCTGATGAAGGCAGTGGACAAGTTTGAATACCGCCGCGGCTACAAGTTCTCGACCTACGCCACTTGGTGGATCCGCCAGGCCATCACGCGCTCCATCGCGGACCAGGCACGCACCATCCGGATTCCGGTGCACATGATCGAAACCATCAACAAGATGAACCGCATCAGCCGTCAGCACCTGCAGGAGTTTGGCTTTGAGCCCGATGCCTCGGTATTGGCCGCAAAGATGGAAATTCCGGAAGACAAGATCCGCAAGATCATGAAGATCGCCAAAGAGCCGATCTCCATGGAAACGCCGATCGGTGACGATGACGACAGCCACTTGGGCGACTTCATCGAGGACAGCGCCAACACCGCGCCCATGGAAGCCGCCATGCAAGCCGGCTTGCGTGATGTGGTCAAGGACATCCTCGACAGCTTGACGCCGCGCGAAGCCAAGGTGCTGCGCATGCGCTTCGGTATCGAAATGACCTCTGACCACACGCTGGAGGAGGTGGGCAAGCAGTTCGACGTGACCCGCGAACGCATCCGCCAAATCGAAGCCAAGGCGCTGCGCAAGCTCAAGCACCCCAGCCGCTCGGACAAGCTGCGCAGCTTCACCGACACGCTGTAAAGCCATCCGGCTTTTGCAAGCCATTTAGCGCCCCAGCCCACATGGAATGTGCGCGGGGCGCTATTTTTTTGATAGTAGATAAATCTGTATTGCTCCCATGGCCAACGAACAAGCGTACCGACTCGCCGGTGTGATGGGATGGCCCGTCGCCCACTCCCGCTCGCCCCTCCTGCACAACCACTGGATTGCCGAGCACGGCCTGCGCGGCGCCTACGTGCTGCTGCCGGTGCAACCCGAGAAGATTGAACAGGCCCTGCGTGCCCTGCCCGTGCTGGGCTTTGCCGGTTGCAACCTGACGATCCCGCACAAGGTGGCCGCCATGGCCATCGTAGACCATCTGGAACCGCTGGCGCAGCGCATTGGTGCGGCCAACACCATCGTCGTCGGGGCAGACGGAGCGCTCACCGGCCGCAACACTGACGCCTATGGCTTTATCCAGAGTCTGCGCGATGCGCAACCCGGCTGGCGCGCCGATGCGGGCCCTGCCTGCGTAGTGGGTGCCGGTGGCGCGGCGCGCGCCGTTATGGCGGGACTGCTGGACGAAGGGGCTAGCGAAATTCGCCTGAGCAACCGCAGTGATGCCAAGGCGATGGACATGGCCCAGGAGTTTGGCCCACGGGTGCGTGCAGTACCCTGGGCAGAACGCCATGCAGCGCTGGAAGGCGTTGCCCTGCTGGTGAACACCACCAACCAGGGAATGCACGGTCAAGAGGCACTGGATTTGCGACTGGACGTACTACCCGCCACCGCGCTGGTGTCGGACATCGTTTATGTTCCCTTGGAAACGCCGTTGCTGGTGGCAGCCAAAGCCCGGGGGAACGCCACCGTCAACGGTCTGGGCATGCTACTCAACCAGGCACGCCCGGCGTTTGAAGCATGGTTTGGTCCGCTACCAGCCATCTCCCCCACCCTGATGGAGAAGGTACTGGCCAGCTTTTAGGGCCTAGCGGGGGGACTTGGGAGCGCGTTCCTGTACAAAACCAAAGGCGAACTGCAACACTTCTTCGAGCGAGAGCTCAATGGCATGGCGCTCCTGCTCCGTCAGGTAGAACATCATGTCCACATCGTGGCGTACATAGCGCGCGGGCAGGCGGTTCAGCGCCACGCACGCCACATCGGCCAGCATGTCGTTGCTGAAATCGGGAAACGCCTGGGCCCGGCGTACCACCTCCTCGAACACCAGGCGTTCGTAATAGTTGTGGACTTGTTCGAAATTGAAATTCATGACGGTCTCCGCAAGATGCTCACCCCAGAGGGGGTCTTGCCAAGAACGTTAGCACCTCCCCTGCGCACTGGCAAGGGCTGCAAGACTGCCCGGACGGCACAACAATAGTGGCGTTTTTAGGAGGGATTGCCCGAAAAACATGCGTCACCAGCTATGAAACTTGTAGCAGCCGAAAATCTGCGCTATAGTTTCCGCTCATTTCAGCGGTTGCGGCCCCACGGGCGCAATCTGTTACGGTACAGACAAAGGGCAAGGTAATGAGTGCAAAAGAATCGATCGCAGTGGGACAACTGTTGGGATTGCTGGAATCCCGGTATGCGATTCGCGTTTTGTGGGCCTTGCGCGACGGCCATGCACAAACCTTCCGCCTGCTGCAGGACAGCGTGGGCGGTATCACCCCCAACACCCTGAACACCCGGATCAAGGAATTGCGCGAAGCCGGCCTGCTGACGCACGGCAGTGACGGCTATGTAGTCACCGCCGCCGGCGCCGACCTGCTCAAACGCCTGGGCGACCTGCAGGCGTTTGCCGTCAAGTGGTCCACCAGCCTGGCCAAAAAGGCCAAGTAAACCGGGTCGGCAGAAGCCGACGGCAAGTACCCACCAGACAGGCTTGGCCTGTCTTTTTTTCGTCTGCGGCATAATTTAGGGCTTTTCTGCCCTCCAGCGCACGTCCCATGTGCGCCAGCAGCTACTCTTTTTATAGCAAACAAGGAACTCCCCATGCAAACCACCGCCAGCGGCCTGCAATTTGAAGACACCACCGAAGGCACCGGTGCTGTGGCCACCAAAGGCCAGAGCGTGACCGTGCATTACACCGGTTGGCTCTACAACGACGGCGTCCAGGGCGCCAAGTTCGACTCCAGCAAAGACCGCAATGACCCCTTTGTGTTCAGCTTGGGCGCCGGTATGGTGATCCGCGGCTGGGACGAAGGCGTAGCCGGTATGAAAGTGGGCGGTGCCCGCACCCTGATCATCCCCGCCGCACTGGGCTACGGCGCCCGCGGCGCCGGTGGTGTGATTCCGCCCAATGCCACACTCAAGTTTGATGTGGAATTGCTCGGCGTATCGGGCTAAAGCCCCTTGAAACTGCGCCCCGGGACACCAACTGGGGCGCAAACCCGCCTAACTTCGATCCAAACGCATGTCTGACACTTCCTCCTCCCCTACCCCCAACCCCACGGCCGCCAACTACCAGAGCACCGAGGAGATGGTTGCAGCCCAGGCCGCCAACGAGGCGGATGCCCTGACCCAGGCGCAAGCCGAACTGGCCACCTTGCAAGCCAAGAGCAGCGAGCTGGCCGACCAATTCCTGCGCGCCAAGGCCGAGGCCGAAAACGCCCGCCGCCGCGCCGAAGACGAAATCTCCAAAGCCCGCAAGTTTGCCGTCGAGTCGTTCGCCGAAAGCTTGCTGCCCGTGGCGGACAGCCTGGAAGCCGGACTGGTGATCAAGGACGCCACGCCCGAGCAAATCCGCGAAGGCGCCCAAGCCACCCTGCGCCAGTTGGTGGCTGCGCTGGAGCGCAACAAGGTGATTGCCATTGCACCCGCTGCGGGCACCAAGTTTGACCCACACCAGCACCAGGCGATCAGCGTGGTACCTGCAGACCAGGAAGCCAACACCGTGGTCAGCGTACTGCAAAAAGGCTATTCGATCGCCGACCGCGTGCTGCGCCCGGCACTGGTGACCGTGGCCGCTGCGAAATAAAGCAAGCACCCTAAAAAATACCACTTTAAGGAATGTGGGCTCTTGAAAGCCAGACAGTAGCCCACACCTTATCCACATCTGAATTTTTAAGTTAGCAGGAGTAAATCATGGGAAGAATCATCGGCATTGACTTGGGTACCACCAACAGCTGCGTCGCCATCATGGAAGGCAACACGGCCAAAGTGATCGAAAACGCGGAAGGTGCTCGTACCACGCCCTCCATCATTGCGTACCAGGAAGACGGCGAAGTGCTGGTGGGTGCATCCGCCAAGCGCCAGTCGGTGACCAACCCCAAGAACACCCTGTACGCGGTCAAACGCCTGATCGGACGCAAGTTCTCCGAGAAAGAAGTGCAGAAGGACATCGACCTGATGCCCTACACCATCGCTGCAGCCGATAACGGCGACGCCTGGGTGGAAGTGCGTGGCAACCGCATGGCTCCCCAGCAGGTCAGCGCCGACATTCTGCGCAAGATGAAGAAAACGGCGGAAGACTACCTGGGCGAAGAAGTGACCGAGGCAGTGATCACCGTGCCCGCCTACTTCAATGACGCACAGCGCCAAGCCACCAAGGACGCTGGCCGTATTGCTGGTCTGGACGTCAAGCGCATCATCAACGAACCTACCGCTGCTGCACTGGCATTCGGTATGGACAAGAATGAAAAGGGCGACCGCAAGATCGCCGTGTACGACTTGGGTGGCGGCACATTTGACGTGTCCATCATTGAAATCGCTGACGTCGATGGCGAGAAACAATTTGAAGTGCTGTCGACCAACGGCGACACCTTCCTGGGCGGTGAAGACTTCGACCAGCGCGTGATCGACTTCATCATCTCCGAGTTCAAGAAAGAGCAAGGCGTCGACCTGTCCAAGGACGTGCTGGCCCTGCAACGTCTGAAAGAAGCCGCTGAAAAGGCCAAGATCGAACTCTCCAGCAGCTCGCAGACCGACATCAACCTGCCCTACATCACGGCGGATGCATCCGGCCCCAAGCACCTGAACATCAAGCTCACCCGCGCCAAGCTGGAAGCCCTGGTGGAAGAACTGATCGAGCGCACCATCGCCCCGATCCGCACCGCGCTGAAAGACGCAGGCGTATCGGCCTCCGAGATCCATGACGTGATCCTGGTCGGCGGCATGACCCGCATGCCCAAGGTGCAAGAAAAGGTCAAGGAACTGTTCGGCAAGGAACCCCGCAAGGACGTGAACCCTGACGAAGCTGTGGCCGTGGGCGCCGCCATTCAGGGCCAGGTTTTGAGCGGCGATCGCAAGGACGTGCTGCTGCTGGACGTGACACCCTTGTCCCTGGGCATTGAAACCCTGGGCGGTGTGATGACCAAGATGATCACCAAGAACACCACCATCCCGACCAAGTTCGCGCAGACCTTCTCGACCGCAGAAGACAACCAGCCGGCCGTGACGATCAAGGTGTTCCAGGGCGAGCGCGAAATCGCCGCCGTGAACAAGATGCTGGGTGAGTTCAACCTCGAAGGCATCCCGCCCGCAGCCCGTGGCACGCCACAGATCGAAGTGTCGTTTGACATCGACGCCAACGGCATCTTGCACGTGGGTGCCAAGGACAAGGGCACCGGCAAGGAAAACAAGATCACCATCAAGGCCAACTCGGGTCTGTCGGAAGACGAAATCCAGCAAATGGTGAAAGACGCCGAGCTGAATGCCGCCGACGACAAGAAGAAACTGGAACTGGTGCAGGCCAAAAACGAAGCCGATGCCAATGTCCACAGCGTCAAGAAGAGCCTGACCGAATATGGCGACAAGCTCGAAGCCGCTGAAAAGAGTGTGATCGAAGCCGCCATCAAGGACCTGGAAGACACCCTCAAGGGCGACGACAAGGACGCGATCAAGGCCAAGAGCGACGCGCTGATGGCGGCCAGCCAGAAACTGGGCGAAAAGATGTACGCCGACATGCAAGCCAAGCAGGCTGCCGAAGGTGGCGAGCAGCCCGCTGCGGACCAAGGCGCACAGGCCTCCAAGCCTGCAGACGACGACAACGTCGTGGACGCCGAAGTCAAGGAAGTCAAAAAAGGCTGATTGCGCTGACACGCGCAGCTGAAAGATGCCGCGTTGAACGCCAGTTGGGGTTCAACGCGGCTTTTCTGTTGTAAACGGGCACAGAGACACACATGGCCAAACGAGACTATTACGAAATTCTGGGCGTTTCCAAAACCGCTTCGGAAGAAGAGATCAAAAAGGCCTATCGCAAGCTGGCGATGAAGCACCACCCTGACCGCAACCAGGGTGATGCGGCCAAGGCCGCCGAAGAGAAGTTCAAGGAAGGCAAAGAAGCCTACGAGATGCTGTCGGACGCGCAGAAACGCGCCGCCTACGACCAGTACGGCCACGCCGGCGTGGATCCCAACCGCGGTGGCGGTGGGGGCGGCGAAGGCTACGGCGGGTTTGCCGAGGCCTTTGGCGACATTTTCGGCGACATGTTCGGCCAGCAGCGTGGCGGCGGTGCGCGCGGAGGTCGCCAGGTCTACCGTGGCAGCGACCTGAGCTACGCCATGGAAGTGACACTGGAAGAAGCCGCCCGCGGCAAAGATGCGCAAATCCGAATTCCCAGCTGGGACAGCTGCGACACCTGCAAAGGCAGTGGTGCCAAGCCCGGCACCCAGGTCAAAACCTGCGGCACCTGCAATGGCGCTGGCACCGTGCAAATGCGCCAGGGCTTCTTCAGCGTGCAGCAAAACTGCCCCACCTGCCGCGGCAATGGCAAGGTCATCCCCGAACCCTGCACTGCCTGCAGCGGCCAGGGCAAGATCAAACGCCAGAAGACGCTGGAAGTCAAAATCCCCGCAGGTATCGACGGTGGCATGCGCATCCGCAGCGCGGGCAATGGTGAACCGGGCACCAATGGTGGTCCCCCTGGCGACCTGTACATCGAGATTCGCCTGAAGAAACACGACATCTTTGAGCGCGATGGTGACGACCTGCATTGCTCGGTGCCCATCAGCATCGTCACAGCCTCGCTGGGCGGTGAAATTGATGTGCCCACGCTGGCCGGCAAAGCTGCCATCGACATTCCCGAAGGCACCCAGACCGGCAAACAGTTCCGCCTGCGCGGCAAAGGCATCAAGGGCGTGCGCTCCAGCTACCCCGGCGACCTGTACTGCCACATTGCGGTGGAAACCCCGGTCAAACTCAGCGAGCACCAGCGAAAGTTGCTCAAGGAGCTGGACGAGTCCTTCAAGAAAGGCGGCAGCAAACACTCACCCTCGGGTGACAGCTGGACCGATCGCTTGAAGAGCTTCTTTAGCTGATACAGGTCAAGAAAATCGGGACATCTCCGTCCCTTCTGCAAGCCGCTCGGTCTATAAACGACCCAGCGGCTTTTTTTCTGGAGGACTCCATGGGCGTTTCCATCACCTTTCTCGGCGCAGCGGGCACGGTCACCGGCTCCAAATACCTGGTACGGCACGGCGACCAGTGCCTGCTGGTGGACTGCGGCCTATTCCAGGGCTACAAGCCGCTGCGCCTGCGCAACTGGGCGCCCTTGCCCATCGTCCCCGACCAAGTGGATGCGGTATTGCTTACCCATGCCCACCTGGACCACAGTGGCTACCTGCCGCTGCTGGCCAAAGAAGGCTACCGCGGGCCAATTTACGCCTCAACCGGCACGCGTGATTTGTGCCGGGTGCTGCTGCCCGATAGCGGCCATATCCAGGAAGAAGATGCCGCCTTTGCCAACCGCCATGGCTTCTCCAAACACTCGCCCGCGCTGCCGCTCTACACCCGTCAGGATGCGTTGGACTGCCTGCCACTGATCAAGACCGTACACCACGGAAGTACGTTCCAGCCGCTTCCCAACTGGCGCGCCACCTTCCAGCCTGCCGGCCATATCCTGGGCGCCTCCAGCATCCTGCTGGAGGTAGCGGGCCGCCGCATTCTGTTCTCGGGTGATCTGGGCCGACCCGATGACTCCCTGATGAATCCACCGGCCCCCGCACCGCAGGCGGACACGGTGCTGATCGAATCCACCTACGGAGACCGCACCCACCCCCAGGACAATCTGCTGGCCGAACTGGGGCCTGCGCTACAGCGCCTGGCGGCGCGCGGGGGTGTGGCTGTGGTACCCGTCTTTGCGGTCGGTCGCGCACAGGCCCTGCTGCATGCCATTGCCCAGCTCAAGGCCCAAGGCACCTTGCCCCACGGGCTGCCGGTATTTCTGGACAGCCCCATGGCGGTGCACACCACCCATCTGTTTGAACAGCATCCCGGAGAGCACCGCCTGAGCCGCGACGCGGTGCATGCCATGACCCATGCGGCCACCATGGTCAACAGCACCGACGAGTCCAAAGCGCTGGCCGCACGCCACGGCCCCATGGTGATTCTGTCGGCCAGTGGCATGGCCACCGGAGGTCGGGTGTTGCACCACTTGGCCCACCACGCGGGCAACCACCGCAACATGGTCATCCTCACGGGCTACCAATCGCCCGGCACGCGCGGCGCCACGCTGGCCAGCGGTGCCCACAGCGTGCGCATCCATGGCCGCGAGGTGGAGGTGCACGCCGAAATCGTGCAGCTGGAATCGGCTTCGGCCCACGCCGATGCCAACCAGCTGCTGGACTGGCTGCGTAGCAGCCCGAGTCGGCCAGACCAGGTCTATGTGGTGCATGGCGACATGGAAGCTGCAGACACTTTGCGCGGACGCATCGAACACGAACTGCACTGGCGCGCGCTCGTGCCTGAGCATGGCTCTACCTGGCCCTGCTGAAGCCCACACACCGCCCTGCCCCAAGGCACAATTGCACGATGTCTCCCACCCGCTACCTGACCGCTGCGTTTTACAAATTTGTCGACCTGCCCGACTACGCCGAGCGCAAGCCAGCGCTGCTGGCATTGTGCGAGGCGCACAAGGTCAAGGGCCTGATTTTGCTGGCCCGTGAGGGTATCAACAGCACCATCGCCGGGGCGCCCGACGATGTACATGCCGTCCTCGCCTACTTGCGGGCTGACCCGCTGCTGGCCGATTTGCAGCACAAGGAATCGTTTGCCAGCAAGGCGCCGTTCTACCGCATGAAAGTACGCCTCAAGAAGGAAATCGTCACCATGCAGGTGGATGGCATCAGCCCCACGCAGATGGCGGGCACCTACGTCAAACCCGAAGACTGGAATGCGCTGATCTCCGATCCCGAGGTGGTGGTGGTGGACACCCGCAACGACTACGAGGTGGACATTGGCACCTTCAGCGGTGCCATCAATCCCCACATCAAGACGTTTGCCGAACTGCCCGGATGGGTGCAGCAATCCGAGCGGCTACGTCCTCAAGATGGCAAAAAACCGAAAGTCGCGATGTTTTGCACCGGCGGCATCCGCTGCGAAAAATCCACCGCCTACATGCGGGCACAGGGCTACGACGAGGTCTACCACCTCGAAGGCGGCATCCTCAAGTATCTGGAAACCGTCCCCCCGGCAAAGAGTTTGTGGCAAGGTGAGTGCTTTGTCTTTGATGAGCGCGTGTCCGTGGGGCACGGCCTGGTGCCCGGCCAGCACGGCTTGTGCCGGGCCTGCCGCCAGCCGCTGGAAGATGGCGCCACCGCATCGCCCCTGTTTGAGGCCGGCGTCAGCTGCCCGCGCTGCCACGCCACCACCAGCGACACCCAGAAAGCCAGTGCCCGCGAACGCCAACGCCAGTGGGAGTTGGCCAAAACGCGCCAGCAGGTGCACATAGGCGCCGTGCTGCCCAAGCCAGTGACCGGCTGAGGTCCGCATGCCACTGCCGGTGCTGTATTCGTTCCGGCGTTGCCCCTACGCCATGCGGGCCCGCATGGCGGTGGCAGTGAGCCAGCAACCCTGTGAGCTGCGCGAGGTGGTGTTGGCCCACAAACCGGCAGAACTGCTGCTGGCATCCCCCAAAGGCACGGTACCGGTCCTGGTGCTGGTTGATGGCACGGTCATCGACCAAAGCCTGGACATCATGCGCTGGGCCTTGCAGGCCCGTGATCCGGAACACTGGCTGCCCCGCACCGAGACCCAGTGGGAGCGCACGCACGCCTGGATTGCCGAAAACGACGGTCCTTTCAAACACGCGCTGGACCGTTACAAATACCCCCACCGCTACGCCCTGCCCGACGGACGGGCCCACCGGGCTGCAGGTGCCGTGTTTTTGCAAACCCTCAACGCGACATTGGTGGCACAAGCCTTTCTCTCGGGCCCGCACTTTGGTTTGGCCGATGCTGCCTTGGCCCCCTTTGTGCGCCAGTTTTCGCACACTGATGCGCTGTGGTTTGCCCAGCAGGACTGGCCCGCATTGCAAGCCTGGCTGGTGCAGTTCGAGCAATCCACAAGCTACCTGAGCACCATGGACAAACAACCCGCGTGGGCACCTGGGCAGGCCACAGTGATTTTTCCACCCCCTTGAGGGAAATTTACAACTCGTTACGAGAAACTGTGTATCAAGTGGGTAAATCTGGGCACCCGGTCCTGTCAAGGGCTAGGGATGGCCCACGGTCCATGCGATCATTCCGCATCACAAATTCAGTCGATGGACGAAGGGGCCGCCAGCCTCACGGGGCGGCGGCACCTTTCAGCGGTACATGAGCGCATTTCAGCCCTTTTCCACCAGCAATAGCACCCCGGAGTCGCGCGCGCAAGCGCTGCGGCTGGTGCGCGCGATGATGGGGAAAACGCTAGGCTATTTTGAAGACCGCGAAGACGCCCAGCTCAAACAAATCCGGGCCCACCTCCTGGACTTGGCCGACGGCAAGCTGCCACTGTTGCAATCCCAAAACCTGCGCACCGCAGCCGTGCTGCTGGACCGCCAAGCCGATAAATTCAAGCGCCTGTACCGCGATGCCCTGCAGCAAAGTTTGCAGGAAGACATCCAGACCGTTTGGCCCGAAATGGAAAAACTGGGCGCCAAACCCGCCCCGGCCAACGACCACGCACTGGACGGCATGACGCTGAGCCTGATCGACGTGGACGAGGTCCACCGCATCCTTCTGCTGGACCGCGTGGCCCAACAGTTCAACACCCGTTACGAAAACAGCCTCACCCCTCTCACGCAAAAGCTGGGCACCCTGTTTGGCAACGAGTCCCCGTCCCTCTCGTCCAATCCCTTCCGTCCCGTAGTGCTGCTGGGGGCCTTCATGCGGGCCTGGGACAAGGGCGAATTTGAACCCCAGGCCACCGAACACCTGCTGCAAGCGCTGGAGCCAGGTCACACCATCGACCTGGCACCGCTCTACACCGACCTGAGCGCGACACTCACCCAAGCCGGCATCCAGGCCCACGCCGTACACCGCATCCGCAAATCGGTGTCCTCGGCCTACGCACCGCTGTCCGGTGCAGCCCCTTTGGGTGATGCGGGCCAGAGCAGCCAGGCCCCCCTGCAATCCGCACCGGCCCCGCTCACACCACACGCAACACCCGCCCCAGATGCAGAGCCCGCTCGCAGCGCCTGGAGCGGCCTTGCGCCCGCGGGTCAGCACATCGCCACCCAGGTCAAGGCTTTTTTGCAGCGCCTAGGTGTAGGGGCCGGACCGGGCCCCACGGGTGCCACAAGTTCTGGCGCCCCCAACCCGACTGCAGGCACCGCCCGGCACGACGACGGCGACGCGGAGAGCAGCGACCGCGGCTACGCCCTGCAGCCCGCAGGCCATAGGGCGCCGGCCGACCCTGCCCTGCTCAATTACCTGGGGCAAATGCAGGCAGACGCCGGGCCCAACGCCTCACGGTTTCAGTTCTTGCAGCCGCAAGACAGCCCGCACGGCCACCAGAACGTGTTGCGCCAGATCCGCGAGCAGGACGCCATCCGCCAAGCCCCCGAGCTGGACCGTGGCACGGTGGACGCACTGGCCGAGGTGTTTGACTACGTGTTTGCCGACCAGGCCATTCCCATGCAAATGAAGGTGGTGATTGGCCGCCTGCAGATCCCGGTGCTGCGCGCCGCCATGATGGACCGCGACTTCTTCCTGAGCAGCGAGCACCCGGCACGCAAGCTGGTGGACACACTGGCCTCATCCTCCGTGGCGTGGACACCGGAAAAGGGCGAAGAAGACCCGCTCTACCGGCGCATCGAACACACGGTGCAGCGTGTGCTGCACGAGTTTGAAGACGACCTCACCCTGTTCAGCCTGCTACTGGCCGAATTCACCGAATTCCTGTTCGAGAGCGAACAGCAGGCGCAGCAACAGATCGAACCTGTCGCCAATCAGGAGCGCGACCAGGAGGCCCTGAACGCCGCGCTGGCCCATGCCGACGAGATCGTGCATGCCCGCATCAGCGCCCTGCCCGACAAGCTGCCGCTGGTGCCCTTCCTCAAGCCGTTTCTGACAACCCAGTGGCGCCAGGTCATTGCTGCGGCGTGGATGCGGGAAGACGACGAGCCCGGCCGCTGGAATGCCGCCCTGCAGACCATGGACCAATTGATTTGGAGCACCCAGCCCAAGACCACCCCGGAAGACCGCAAGGCGCTGGTCGCGGTATTGCCCGAACTGGTGCGTACGCTGAACGTAGAGCTGGACGCTATGGAGTGGTACGGTGATCCGCGCGCCACCTTCACGCGCCGCCTGATCGGCACCCACATGCTGGCCATCCGCATGAAGGCGCCGCCCCCCATCGATACCCAAAGCGCAGCACTGGAAGAAAGCGCGGGCGACGCCGCCATGGAAGCCCTGGACCAGCGACGTGCCACGCAGCTCACGGTGCAGGATCCCTCGGCTATGGACGATTTCGATGCGAGCGCCCAGCTGTTGACGCGCGGCGTCTGGTTTGAAGTGGCCGAGCCCGGCACCGCGCCACACCGCTGCCGCCTGAGCTGGGTCAGCCCCATGCGCACACGCTTTTTATTCACCAACCGGGAAGGCTTTGACGCCTTTGTGCGCTCCGAACGCGAAGTGGCCAACATGTTGCGCCTGGGCCACCTGCAACTGCTGGAGCAGGCACCCATTGTGGAGCGTGCGCTGAACCGGCTCATGGCCGACAACGACGACGGGTTGCGCCTGCAAGCCTGAGGCGCAACAGGCGCTCTCAAAAAAATAGCGCCTCGCGCAGATGGCGCGGGCGCTACAGGCTTAAACCCCTTGCAATTTACGCGTAGTTGCGGGCCAGCAGTTCGGCCTTGGCAGCGGCGTACTCCCGTTTGAGTTGGGCCACATACTCGCCCGCCGGCTGCACTTTGGTCACGGCGCCAATGCCCTGGCCGCAGCCCCAGATGTCCTTCCAGGCCTTGGCCGATGCACCGCCAAAGTTCATCTTGCTGGGGTCGCTCTCGGGCAGGTTGGCCGGATCCAGGCCCGCAGCTCGGATGCTGGGTGCCAGGTAGTTGCCGTGCACGCCGGTGAACAGGTTGCTGTAGACGATCTCATCGGAGTCATTCGCCACGATGGCGTCCTTGTACTCCTGGGCAGCGCGTGCCTCTTCGGTGGCGATGAAGGCCGAGCCGATGTAGGCAAAGTCCGCCCCCATGGCCTGGGCCGACAGCACAGCGGCGCCAGTGGAAATGGAGCCGCTGAGTGCGACCGGACCGTCAAACCACTGGCGGATTTCCTGGATCAGTGCGAACGGGCTCTTCACGCCCGCATGGCCACCAGCCCCTGCAGCCACGGCGATCAGACCGTCCGCGCCCTTCTCGATCGCCTTGTGTGCATGCTTGTTGTTGATGATGTCGTGCAGCACCACGCCACCGTAGCTGTGGGCCGCGGCGTTGATCTCTTCGCGCGCGCCCAAGGACGTGATGATGATGGGCACCTTGTACTTCACGCACAGCGCCATGTCGTGCTCCAGCCGGTCGTTGCTCTTGTGCACGATCTGGTTGATGGCAAAGGGCGCAGCAGGCTTGTCGGGGTGGGCGGCGTTATACGCAGCCAGCGTTTCGGTAATTTCCTTGAGCCAGTCTTCCAGCAGCTCGGCCGGGCGGGCGTTCAGCGCAGGCATGGAACCCACCACACCGGCAATGCACTGGGCGATCACCAGCTTGGGGTTGCTGATGATGAACAGCGGCGAGCCGATCACGGGGAAAGGCAAGCGGTCTAGCGGTGCAGGCAGTCTGGACATGGAGTCTCCTCGGGTCAATTTTTATATGAAATCAGGCGCTAGCCCCCGTGGATACTGCGCGAGCAGCTAGCAATTCAGTAGCAAATAAAGCGCGAACTCCGCTCAGAACGCGTCCAGTGACAACGCCGTCACGCTGTCAGCACCTTCCACAATGCTGTCGCGCAGGCCGCCGGCCTTGCTCAGCAGGTGGTCGGCATAAAAGCGCGCGGTGGTGATCTTGGCTTGCATGAAAGGCACATCGGTACCGGCAGCAATCTGTTGCTCGGCCACCAGCAGCGATCGGGCCAGTTGCCAGCCTGCCATCAGGTTGCCGGCCAGCATCAGGTAGGGAACGCTGCCCGCAAACACGGCGTTGGGGCTGGTTTTGGTGTTGCCGGCCACAAAGTCCACCACGTCGATGAATGCCAGGCGTGCGGCCTTCAGGCGCTGGGCCACAGCCAATGCGTGGGCCGAGCCGCTGGCAGCCAGTTCGGCTTCGGTCTTCTCGATCTGCGCGGCAATACCCTTGGCAGTTTGGCCACCATCACGCGCTGTCTTGCGGCCCACCAGGTCATTGGCCTGGATGGCGGTCGTGCCTTCGTAGATGGTCAGAATCTTGGCGTCGCGGTAGTACTGGGCCGCACCGGTTTCTTCGATGAAACCCATGCCACCATGCACCTGCACGCCCAGGGATGTGACTTCCAGACTCATCTCGGTGCTGTAGCCCTTGATCAGCGGCACCAGGTACTCATAGAAGGCCTGGTTCTGCTTGCGCGTATCCGCATCGGGGTGGTGGTGGGCCGCGTCGTAGGCGCTGGCGCCTACGCTGGCCAGGGCACGGCAGCCTTCGGTGTAGGCGCGCATGGTCATCAGCATGCGGCGCACATCGGGGTGGTGAATGATGGGTGCAGCGGCAGGCATGGAGCCATCCACCGGGCGGCTTTGCACGCGGTCTTTGGAGAACTGCACGGCCTTTTGGTAGGCGCGCTCGGCAATCGCAATGCCCTGCACACCCACGCCGTAGCGCGCGGCGTTCATCATGATGAACATGTACTCCAGACCGCGGTTTTCCTGGCCCACCAGGTAGCCAATGGCGCCACCATGGTCGCCGTACTGCAGCACGGCGGTCGGGCTGGCCTTGATGCCCATCTTGTGTTCGATGGAGACACAGTGCACATCGTTGCGCGCACCCAGGCTTCCGTCCTTGTTCACCATGAACTTCGGCACCACAAACAGGCTGATGCCCTTCACGCCTTCGGGCGCGCCGGTCACGCGGGCCAACACCAGATGGACGATGTTCTCGGCCATATCGTGCTCACCCCAGGTGATGAAAATCTTGGTGCCGAACACCTTGTAGCTGCCATCGGCCTGCGGCTCGGCGCGGCTGCGCACCGCAGCCAGATCGCTGCCAGCTTGTGGCTCGGTCAGGTTCATGGTGCCGGTCCATTTGCCGCTGACCAGGTTTTCGAGATATGTCGCCTTGAGTTCGTCAGAGCCCGCGGTCAGCAATGCCTCAATCGCACCGTCAGACAGCAACGGGCACAGCGCAAAGCTCATGTTGGCGCTGTTGACCATTTCCCCGCAGGCGGCGCCAATCGTCTTGGGCAGGCCCTGGCCACCGAAGTCGGTGGGGTGCTGCAGGCCTTGCCAGCCGCCGTCGGTGAATTGCTTGAAGGCTTCCTTGAAGCCCGGGGTGGCCGTGACCACGCCGTCTTTCCAGCTCGACGGGTTCTTGTCACCTTCCCAATTCAGCGGAGCGAGCACGCCTTCGGTGAACTTGGCAGACTCTTCCAACACCGCTTGGGCAGTGTCCAGGCCCGCATCTTCAAAACCGGGGAGTTGCGCGATCTGTTCAATATTGGCCAGGTGCTGGATGTTGAACAGCATGTCCTTGACGGGGGCGACGTAGCTCATGGGAGTCTCCAAAAATTCTAGTTACAAGCGGGTTACGCAGGCCTGCAGGCCAAAAAAAAGGGCATCGCACGCGATGCCCTTTTTCACACGGACATCAGAGCGCCGCAATCAGTTCGGGCACCGCCACAAACAGGTCGGCTTCCAGGCCAAAGTCGGCCACGCTGAAGATCGGTGCTTCGGGGTCCTTGTTGATCGCCACGATGACCTTGCTGTCCTTCATGCCGGCCAAGTGCTGGATGGCACCGCTGATACCGCAGGCCACATACAGCTGGGGCGCGACGATCTTGCCGGTCTGGCCCACTTGCCAATCGTTGGGGGCGTAGCCCGCATCCACCGCAGCGCGCGAAGCACCCAAGGCGGCACCCAGCTTGTCGGCCAAGGGCGTCATGACTTCCATGAATTTTTCGCTGGAACCCAACGCGCGGCCACCCGACACGATGATCTTGGCAGCGGTCAGCTCGGGGCGGTCGTTCTTGGCGATCTCGGAACCCACAAAGGCCACACCAGCACTGGCAGCAGCGGCGGCCATGGTTTCCACTGCGGCGGAACCACCGGTCGCGGCAGCAGGGTCAAAACCGGTGGTGCGCACGGTCAGCACTTTCACGGCATCGGTGGCCTGCACGGTGGCAATGGCGTTGCCAGCGTAGATGGGGCGCTCAAACGTGTCGGCGCTGAGGACCTTGGTGATGTCGGACACCTGGCCTACGTCCAGCTTGGCAGCCACACGGGGGGCGATGTTCTTGCCCGATGCGGTGGCAGGGAACACGATGTGGCTGTAGTTGCCAGCGATGGCCAGCACCTGGGCTGCCACGTTTTCGGCCAGGCCGTGAGCCAGATCGGCGCTGTCGGCATGGATGACCTTGGACACACCGGCAATTTGCGCAGCGGCGGCAGCGGCAGCGGCGGCATTGCTGCCAGCCACCAGCACATGCACGTCACCACCGGCTTGGGCCGCTGCAGTGACGGTGTTCAGGGTGGCGCCCTTGATGGAGGCGTTGTCGTGTTCGGCGATTACGAGTGCGGTCATGGTCAGATTACCTTTGCAACGTTCTTCAGTTTGTCCACCAGCGTGGCGACATCGGGCACCTTGATACCCGCGCTGCGCTTGGCGGGTTCGGCCACGCTCAAAGTCTTGATGCGCGGGGCCACGTTCACGCCGAGGTCTTCGGGCTTGAAGGTGTCGAGCTGCTTCTTCTTGGCCTTCATGATGTTGGGCAAGGTCACGTAGCGGGGTTCGTTCAAACGCAGGTCCGTGGTGATGATGGCGGGCAGGGTCACGGCCAGGGTTTCCAGGCCACCGTCCACTTCACGCGTCACATGGGCCTTGCCGTCCACCACTTCCACCTTGGAGGCGAAGGTGGCTTGGGGCAAATCGGCCAGGGCCGCTAGCATCTGGCCGGTCTGGTTGCAATCATCGTCAATGGCTTGTTTGCCCAAAATCACCAGGCCGGGCTGCTCTTTGTCCACCAGGGCCTTGAGCAGCTTGGCCACGGCCAGGGGCTGCAGTTCTTCGGTGGTTTCCACCAGGATGCCGCGGTCGGCGCCGATGGCCATGGCGGTACGCAAGGTTTCCTGGCACTGGGCCACACCGCAGGACACGGCGATCACCTCGGTGACCACGCCTTTTTCCTTCAAACGCACGGCTTCTTCCACCGCAATTTCGTCAAAGGGGTTCATGCTCATCTTGACGTTGGCGATGTCTACACCCGTGCCATCCGACTTCACTCGGACCTTCACGTTGTAGTCCACCACACGTTTGACGGGTACCAGGACTTTCATTGCTGCCACTCCAGATGGTTAAAAAATGCTCAGTTTTAGTTGACGTGCACGTCAATTGGTCGATTCTATGCGGGACGGCGAGTTGCCCCTGACTATCGCTTGCGCTCTGCCATCCCCATCACAAAATAGAACGATCGTGCTTTTTTTCGATTATAGCGGCGCCAGCCTCGCCATTTGGCGCTTTGGTGACTTAACTTAGAGGCAACTCATCAAATTCACGGTGCTGTGCGTGTATGCACTACCCGTTGCGGGTAGGGAATGTCGATGCCATGCGTACGCAGGGCGCGCAAGATGGCCAGGTTGATGTCGGAACGCAGATTGCCCTGGCCGTTCTCCAGGTCATTGATCCAGTAGCCCACCGTGAACTCCAGCCCGTCAGCGCCAAAATTGGCCAGGCTGATGGCGGGCGCCGGCTCCCGCAACACGCGCGGCTGGCTCAGCGCGGCCTGCAGCAGCAAGGCCATGACCTGCTCCACATCGCTCTCGTAGCCCACCGCAATGTTGATGACCTGGTTCACCCGGCTGTCGGCCAGCGACATGTTTTCCACGCGCTGGGTGATCAGCATCTCGTTGGGCACGATGGACTCGCGCCCGGTCTGGGAACGCACCACGGTGTAACGCGCGTTGATCTCGGTGATCGTGCCTTCGAAGTTGTCCACCCGCACGACATCGCCAATGCGCATGCTGCGCTCGGCCAGGATCACAAACCCGCTCACATAGTTGGCCGCCAACTTCTGCAAGCCAAAACCGATACCCACGCCGACGGCACCGCCCAACACCGACAAGGCAGTCAGGTCGATGCCCACAGCAGACAGTGCCAGCATCAGGCCGACAAACATCAGCAGCGCACGCGCCGCGTTGCTCACTGCCTTGCGCAGCGACAACTCCCCACCCGTGGCGGAACGCAACAAGCGCGCTTCAATACCGGCCGATATCCACAGGGTGATGATCAGCACAGCGCCTGCGGTAATCAGACCCTCAATCAGCGTACGCACCGATAACGTGGTGCCCCCTACCTTCCAGGTGATGAGGTCCAACTCGTTCAGGATGACCGGCAGCAAGCCACTGACCCACAGCACCATGGCCAGCCAGGCGACCCAGGAAATGGTTTGCTCCAGCGGCTTGACCCAGCGCGACTCGGCAAACGTGGCCTGCAGCACCTTGACGCCCACACGGATCACGACCAGAGACATCAGCACCGGAATGGCAATACGCAACACCGCCACCGGCACAAAATTGCCCAACAGCTCCAGCGACACATAGCCCAGGCACAGCAAGGCCAACGGAAAGAGCACACCGTCCACCACCCGCTTGCCAAACCAAATGGACCGCTCCTCGTGCATGCCCAGGGTACGGCGCAGCGCCGCCACCAGCCCCCAGGCCATTGCCACGCTGAGCGCCAGCGCCAAGAGCTCCAGCAGCACCGTGGGCTGCGTGAAGGTGCTCAACCAGGCTTCGAAATCATCAATGGGTTTGGGAGCAGGAAGGTTTTTCAGAGAGTTCATTGCAAATCTGCCAGTACGCGCACATGCGCCTCTACGCTGCGGGCCAGGGCCTCCAGGTGGTAGCCGCCTTCCAGGCAGGAGACGATGCGCCCCTGCGCATGGCGATCAGCCACCGCCTTGATCTGCGCCGTGATCCACGCGTAATCATTTTCTACCAGACCCATCTGGGCCATCTCATCGTCGCGGTGGGCATCAAAACCCGCGCTGATAAATACCATCTCGGGACGGTAGGCCTCCAGCCGCGGCAACCAGTGCTGAGCGACCAGCTCGCGCACCGCGGCCCCTTTGGTGTAGGCCGGCACCGGCACATTCACTAGGTTGCTGGCGTGCGAGCGCGAGCCGCCCTCAGGGTAAAACGGGTGCTGAAAAAAGCTCACCATCAGAATGCGCTGGTCACCGGTCACGATGTTTTCGGTGCCATTGCCGTGGTGCACATCAAAGTCGACGATGGCTACACGTTTAAGGCCATGCCGCTCCAGCGCATGGCGCGCGGCTACCGCCACGTTGTTGATGAAACAAAAGCCCATGGCCTTGTCTTTGCAGGCATGGTGGCCGGGCGGCCGGGTGGCGCAAAAGGCATTGGCCAGTTCACCGGCCATCACGGCATCGGTGGCGGCCACGGCAGCACCGGCGGCGCGCAAGGCGGCATCCCAGGTGTGCACATTGAGGCTGGTATCGGGGTCCATCTGCGCATGGGTGGGGCCACCGGCGGCCATCTCTTCGCGCAAGCTGTCGGTCAGGCCGCGCAACGAGGCCACATACATGCGGCCATGGGCCAGTTCAAGGTCGGTGATGGAGGCCTGGGGAGCTTCGCGCGAGTCCAGCGCATCGGCCACGCCGCTCAGCAGCAGGCGGTCGTCAATGGCATCCAGTCTTTGGGGGCATTCGGGGTGGCCCTCGCCCATCTCATGCTTGCGGCAATCGCGGTGCGAAAAGTATCCGGTCTTGTTTGCCAGTGCGCTCGTCATTCAGGATTTTCGGGTAACGTCGTGCCATGGACGCACAACACAAGCTTAAATCATTGCTGGCCCAGCTTAACATGGTGATTGTGGGAAAACCCGCGCAAATCCAGGACTGCGTCGCCTGCCTTCTGGCCGGTGGCCACCTGTTGATTGACGATGTCCCGGGCGTGGGCAAAACCACGCTGGCGCACGCGCTGGCACGCAGTTTTGGCCTGCAGTTTTCGCGCGTGCAGTTCACCTCGGACCTGATGCCCAGCGACCTGTCAGGCGTGTCAATTTACGAGCGCGCCAAAGAGGCCTTTGTGTTCCACCCCGGCCCCATCTTTGCGCAGGTACTGTTGGCCGACGAGATCAACCGCGCCAGCCCCAAGACGCAAAGTGCGCTGCTGGAAGCCATGGAGGAAAAGCAGGTCACCGTGGAAGGCGAAACCCGCCCCCTGCCCCAGCCCTTCTTTGTGATTGCCACCCAAAACCCGCTGGACCAGTTAGGCACCTACGCGCTGCCCGAATCACAACTGGACCGCTTTTTGATGCGCATCTCGCTGGGCTACCCCGATCGGGCTTCCGAGCGCGCGCTGCTGGCCGGTGCCGACCGGCGCGCCATGGTCGACGAGTTGCCCAGCCTGCTGGCCGACGGCGAGCTGGCCCAATTGCAAGCCACTGTGCTGGCCGTGCATGCCGCAGGCCCTTTGCTGGACTATGTGCAGGACCTGATTGCCGCCACCCGCTCGGGCCAGTGGTTTTTGCAGGGCCTGTCGCCACGCGCCGGCATTGCCGTAGTGCGCGCCGCCAAAGCCCAGGCCCTGCTCAGCGGACGCGACTATGTAGCGCCCGACGATGTGCAGGCGGTGCTGCCACAGACCATTGCCCACCGCCTGATTCCCGTGGGAGATTCGGGCCGTGGCGCGGTGGAGCAAGTGCAAGCCATGCTGCAAGCCGTTCCTCTCCCCTGATGACGCCCCCCCGAAGCGCCTCCGGCGCCTCCCCCCCAGGGGGGCGCACCCTGTGGCCCGGCACAGCCGGCTCCACGGGTGCCCTGGTGTGGAACCCCCTCACCATGTTGCGCCGCAGGTTCCGCGCCTGGTTCGAGTCGCGCCTGCCGCTCAAGGACAGCACCACGCTGACGCAGCGCAACGTCTACATCCTGCCCACACGCCCCGGCCTCATGCTGGGCCTCACGCTCTTGGTGCTGCTGGTGGCCAGCATCAACTACCAGCTCAACCTGGGCTATGTGCTGACCTTTTTGCTGACCGGCAGCGCCGTCATTGGCATGCATGTGTGCCATGGCACCCTGCGCGGACTCACTATGCATTTGATAGCGCCTGACGCACAGTTCATGGGGGCTAGCGTGCCAATTGGCATACAACTGCAAAGCGACAGCCGACGCGTGCGCTACGGCATTGGCCTGGCCGTGCTGGGCACCCAGCATTGGAGCTGGACCGATGTGCCGGCCCAGGGCAGTGCCAAGGTGCAGGTGGCCTTCACCCCCACCCAGCGCGGCCTGCACCGCCTGCCGGCGCTGACGGCTGAGACCCGTTTCCCGCTGGGCACCTTCCGCGTGTGGACGGTGTGGCGCCCGGCCGCGCAGGTGCTGGTCTACCCGGCCCCCGAGGCCCACCCGCCGCCCCTGCCTCCGGGCGAACCGAAGGCTGGTGGCGCGGCCAATAGCCACAAACAACACACCGGCGAATTTGACGGCGTGCGTGCCTACCGGCGTGGCGACCCGCTCAAGCTGGTGGTCTGGAAAAAAGTCGCCAAGGCCGACGAACTGGTGAGCCGCGACGCCCAGCAGTCGCAGCGCTTTGAGCTGTGGTTAGACCTGGCCCACGCCGGCCAGGGTGCGGGCGCCTCGCGCGAGCACGCCCTCTCGCGCCTGTGCGCCTGGGTGCTGCTGGCCGAGAAACAAGGCATGCGTTATGGCCTGCGCCTGGGCAGCCAGCAGATCGCACCCGACAGCGGCCCCGCCCACCAGAAGAACTGCCTGCAGGCGCTGGCCTTGGCCTGAACACCCCCCATTGAGTTCCATGCTGCAACGCCTCACCCACCTGCCCCGCGAAGCGCGCGACACCCTGTTTTTGCTGGCGGTGATTGCCTGGGTGATCCTGCCGCAGGTGGAGCGCCTGCCGCTGTGGTGCAGTGCCATGGCCGGCGTGGTGCTGCTGTGGCGCGGACACATCGCAGTGCAAGGCCAGTCCCTGCCCGCGCGCTGGTGGTTGCTGGGCCTGCTGGCCCTGGCCAGCGCCGCCACCTGGTGGAGCTACAAAACCCTGCTAGGGCGCGATGCGGGTGTCACGCTCATCGTGGTGTTGCTGACGCTGAAGACGCTGGAGATGCGCGCCCGGCGCGACGCCTTTGTGATCTTCTTCCTGGGCTTCTTCACCATGCTCAGCAACTTCTTTTTCTCGCAAAGCCTGCTCACCGCAGCGGCCATGCTGGTGGCGCTGCTGGGTCTGCTCACCGCACTGGTCAACAGCCACATGCCGGTGGGCCGCCCGCCACTGCTGCAGGCTGCCAAAACCGCAGGTTGGATGGCACTGCTGGGCGCCCCCATCATGGCGGTGTTGTTCATGCTGTTTCCGCGCATAGCGCCACTGTGGGGCCTGCCGGGTGACGCCATGAGCGGGCGCAGCGGCCTCTCGGGCCAGATGCAGGTGGGCACCATCGCCAGCCTGGCGCTGGACGACAGCATTGCCATGCGCATTCGTTTTGACGGACCGCCGCCTGCGCAAGGCGAGCTGTATTTCCGCGGCCCGGTGTTCTCCAGCTTTGACGGGCGTGAGTGGCGCGCATTGCGCTCCACCTTCCCCAGCCGCTACCAGCTGGCGGCCGATGTGCAGGTGCAAGGTCCACCCGTGAATTACCAAGTCACGCTGGCCGCCAACAACCGCCCCTGGCTGCTGGTGCTGGATGCCACGCCCACCAAACCCGAGATCGTGGGCTACACCCCCACCATGGCAAGTGACCTGCAGTGGCTGGCCGACCAGCCCATGGCCGACCTGGTGCGTTACCGCGCCACCAGTTACCCGCAGTTCCGCCACGGCCCCACACGCTTGGCCGTGGGCCTGCAAGACTATGTGGACCTGCCCAGCGGCTTCAACCCGCGCACCCTGCAATTGGCCGCCGACATGCGCCGCAGCCCCGAACTGGCACGCGCCACTACGCCCCAGCTGGTAGACGCCGTGATGCAACGCCTGCGCACTGGTGGCTACGAGTACACGCTGGAGCCCGGCGTCTACGGCACCCACACGGCGGACGAGTTCTGGTTCGACCGCAAAGCCGGATTTTGTGAACACATTGCGTCCAGCTTCGTGCTGCTGATGCGTGCGCTGGACGTGCCGGCCCGCGTGGTCACTGGCTACCAGGGCGGACAGGTCAACAGTGTGGATGGCTTCTGGACCGTGCGCCAGAGCGACGCCCACGCCTGGGCCGAAGTCTGGGTCGCGGGCCAGGGCTGGGTGCGGGTGGACCCCACCTCGGCCGTGGCACCGGGGCGCACCGGAACCTTCACCCGCCTGCAACCGCCACAAAACGTATTCACCCAGGCACTCAACACTGTGAGCCCCGGCTTTGCCATCAACCTGCGGGCCATGTGGGAAGCGGCCAACAACCGCTGGAACCAGTGGGTGCTGAACTACAGCCAGTCCAAGCAAATGGACCTGCTGCGCAATCTGGGCTTCGACGCGCCCAGCTGGGAAGACCTGAGCTATGTGCTGATCGCCCTGGTCGTGTTGGCCAGCAGTATGGGCGCGGTGTGGACGCTGTGGGAGCGTTACCACCAAGACCCGTGGCTGCGCCTGCTGCACCGCGCCCAGGCCCGGCTGCGCCAAGCCGGGTGGACCGTAGGCACGCAAGACACCCCGCGCCAACTGGCCGCACGGCTGCAGGCCCACGGCGCGGATCGAACGGACACCACCACCATTGCCGCCTGGCTGCTGCGGCTGGAGGCCTGGCGCTACGCGCCGCAAGCCCCCGCCAGCCTGGCTGCATTGCAGCGAGAATGCAGGCAACTGCCCTGGCCCACGCGCCTGACCTGAACATTGGACCTTGTGACTTTTTCAATTCGCCTAATTGCTACGCTTTTGATAGCTGCTTGCGCAATATCCGCGGGAGCTAGCACCCAAAAACGCCATAAATCTGCAGGCAAACCGGCCCACCGGCCCAAAGCACCCGCCGCCGCCCAGGTGGCCACCACCGGCCCGCTGTACGCCACCCGCCCCGAGATCATGCAAGTGGCCGACGATCTGGCCCAGCGCCGCAACCTGGACCCGGCCTGGGTGCGCCAGGCCATCGGCCAGGCCCGGCTGGTGCCGGCCATCCAGCGCGCCAGCACACCGCCCACGGTGGGAACCCCCAAGAACTGGGCCGTCTACCGCAGTCGTTTTATCGACCCCATCCGCATCAAGGCCGGCGTGCAGTTCTGGCAGGACAACCGCGCCACCCTGGAACGTGCCGAACGCGAAACCGGCGTGCCCGCGCAAATCATCGTGGGCATCATCGGGGTGGAAACCATCTACGGCCAGCAGACGGGCAACTACCGGGTCATCGACGCGCTCAGCACCCTGGCCTTTGACTTTCCTGCCGCCCACCCGCGTGCAGCGGATCGTGCCAAGTTTTTCCTCTCCGAGCTGGAGGCTTTTCTCAGCCTCACCGCCCGCACCAACACCGACCCGCTGGCCCTCAAGGGCAGCTACGCCGGTGCCATGGGCCTGCCACAGTTCATGCCGTCGAGCTGGGCCAAGTACGCGGTGGACTTTGATGGCGACAGCCGTGTCGACCTGTTCCACAGTGCGGCCGATGTGATTGGCTCGGTGGCCAATTACTTCGTCACCTTCAAGTGGCAGCCCGGCCAGCCCACGCACTACCCGGTGCAGTTCGACCTGGCCCGGCTGGACCGTGCCACTCTGCTGGCGCCGGACATCCTGCCCACCTTCAGCGCACAGGCCATGCAAGACAAAGGCGTGCTGCTGGACACGGCAGCGGCCGCACACACGGGCAAGCTGGCGCTGGTGGAACTGCAAAACGGTGCCGACGCACCGCTGTACATCGCCGGCACCGACAACTTCTACGCCATCACCCGCTACAACTGGAGCAGCTACTACGCGCTGGCGGTGATCGAGCTGGGGCAAGAGGTGGCCGCCGCTTTGCCCGCCCCACCCGGCGTGCCAAAATAAACCATGCCTACACCCGCCGACACCGCCCTGGACAACACGGACGAACACTCCACGACCGCGCTGTACCGTGCGGCGGTGGGCGATGTCAACAGTGCCTATTACCTGCCGCTGTTTGCACGTTTTGAAGCGGCCGACCGCCCAGGCCTGAGCTGGAACGGTGCGGCTGCGCTCTACACCCTCAACTGGCTGGCCTTTCGCCAGCTCTGGCACGCCGCGCTGGTGTATGCCGGGGTGCTGGTGAGCTTGGCACTGGGCATTTTTGGCATCGGGCGCCTGGTGTTCCAGTTTTCGGACACCACGCAGTGGGCCCTGGTGGGCGCACTGGTGTTGCTGTCGGTCTTGCTGCCAGGTTTGGGCGGCAATGCCGTCTTGCATGCGGCCACACGCAAGCGCATGGCCGCGGCACTCAAGGCCACCCACACCGTGGCCGAGGCCTGCACCTTCCTGAGCCGCAAGGCGCCCACCCGCCAAAGCCTGATCGCCCAGATGGTCGCCAACGCATTGGTGCTGGCCCTGCTGGCCTACGCCTGGGTGCAATTTGAAGGCTGGGCACCCGCGCCGGCCCCCACCCCCACGGCAGCCGATGCCCGCAACATTGCAGTGGGGCGCACCATTGATGTGTCGGTACCACCAGCCCCCACACCGGAAGCCACGGCCTCGGCACCAGCCCCTGCCCCCCTGGGCACAGCCTCCGCGGTTCCGCCTACCCCGCTAACGCAAGCCTCGGCCAGCGTGACCGCCCCCGCACGGGTGGAAGCCGCCTCGGCACCTCGGGCCGCTGCGTCTGCCGCCCCCCGAGCCACCGCCACGCCGCCTGCGCCCGCCGCAGTCGCAGTCGCCTCGCGCGCCAGCAGCTCGGCGCCGGGCAAGATCATCATTCTTTCCAGGCCGGTGGCCGCAGAGTCCGCCACCGCCAGGGCTGGCGCGGCAAACACCGCCACGGCGGCAGCCAGCGCACCCGCAGCACAGGCACTGCGTTATGTGGTGAATGTGGGCCTGTTTGCCCAAGAAAACAATGCCCGCAACGCCCTCACCCAATTGACGGACGCCGACCTGCCCGCCAGCACCCAAACGGTCAGAACCAGCCAGGGCACCCGCACCCGGGTACGGGTGGGCCCTTTCGAGACCGAGGCAGAGGCTGAACGGGTGGCCGACAAAGTGCGCGCCATGGGCCTGGACGCCCAAATCGCGCCGCAGTAGCGGCCGGAGCCGGGTTCAAAAGCCCGCAGGTCCTTCAAACTGGGCCTGCAGCGCGTCCAGCCAGTGTTCGATTTCCACCTCGCTCACATGCAAGTGGGCCAGGCAGGCCGCACCGTACTGGTCCCATTCCACATGCTCGGTTTGCCCTTCGTGCAGAGCCACCAAATGTTCGGCCAGCAGGGACATGGCGACCAGCGTGCGCACCTCGGCAGGGATGTGGTCGTCCCGCAGCACGGTGAAGTCGTGGTGCAGGCGCACGGCGATGGCGACGATCGGTGGCAAGCGCCAGGTCTTGGCCACAATGGCCCCCACCACCGCGTGGTCGGTCCGGTGGGCATCGTTCTCCACCTGGGTGAAAGTGCGTTGCTGGTCTTGCATGGCCTGCGCCAAGGTGGCCTCGTACCCCGGCAAGCCCTGCAGCATGATGGGCAGGCCCACATGGCAAAACAGGCCACAGGTGTGGGCAATGTCGGCGTTGATGCCGTACATCTGGCGCGCGATGTAACCCATGGCGTAGGCGCGGCGGGTCGAGGTTTCCCAAAAATGCTCCAGCAGCGGCGATTTGGCGGTGATGGTCTCGCGCAGCAAAAAGCCGGTGAGGATGGACACGGTCTGGGCAATACCCAGCAGGGCCACGGCCTCGGCCACCGTGGAGGCGCTGCGGGAGCGGGCATAAATGGGGCTGTTGGCCACCCGGATCAGCGCGGCCGCCATGGCCACATCGCGCGAGGCAATTTTGGCAATGGTGGCGGGCTCCGGATCTTCGCGGTTGAACTCCACCCGCAGGTCCGTCAGCAAGGCCGGACAAGGCTGGATCACGATGTCCCGCAGGGTGCCCGCCGCCTTGGCGGTTTCAATTTCCCGGTCGATATCAGCTACGCGCATGCTGTCTCCTTGTTGAAGACATTATGCGGAAAACCAGCCCCTGTGAGGCGCAATCCGGGCTGGTTGGGGGGCCGCGTTTACCCTGCCTGCAGCGCGTCAGGTTACCGGCACCAGGTACTCGCGGCTGATGTGGGCGCCCAGGTCGTTCACACGGTCCAAAAACTGCGTGAGGTAGGCATGCAGGCCGGTGGCCAGGATTTCGTCGATACGGCCAAACTGCAGCTCGGCGCGCAGCTTGCCGGCGCGGCGCAGGGTTTCGCTGCCGGGGTCGCTGGCCACCAGGCGCAGGTTGTTGACCACTTCGTTGAGACTGGCATGCAGCGAGCGCGGCATGTCGGGCTTCAAAATCAGCAGCTCGGCCACGCGCTCGGGTTTGATCACGTCACGGTAGACCTTGCGGTAGACCTCGAAGCCGGAGACGCTGCGCAGGATCGCGCTCCAGTGGTAGAAGTCGTACTCTTGGTCCTTCTCGCTGGCGGCGCCAAAAAAGTCGCTCTGCACCGCGTGGAACTTCACATCCACCAGACGCGCCGTGTTATCGGCCCGCTCCAGGAACGTCCCCATGCGCATGAAGAACAGCGCCTCGTCCATGAGCATGGTGCCCACGGTCACACCACGCGACAGGTGCGAGCGGAACTTCACCCACTCAAAAAACTGGGCCGGGTCTTTTTCAAATTCGCCCGTCTTGATCATGCGTTTGACTTCGAGCCAGGTGGTGTTCTGTGTTTCCCACACCTCGGTCGTCAAGGCGCCGCGCACCGCACGCGCGTTTTCACGCGCGGCACTCAGACAGGACATGATGGAAGACGGATTGCTCTCGTCCTTGACCATGAAGTCCATCACCTCGCGGGCCTGGATGTCGCCGTATTTCTCTTGGTAGGTATAGAGCAGTTCGCTGATGGACAGCAGGCCTTGCCAGCCCACTTGGGCCACCGCTTGGCTCTGCGGCAACAGCGAAGTCTGGTAGTTCACGTCCAGCATGCGCGCGGTGTTCTCGGCCCGCTCGGTGTAGCGGGACATCCAGAACAGGTGGTCGGCGGTTCTTGACAACATAGGGTGGTACCTCCGCAGTTCGCTTATTGTTTTGGGGTTTGGCTTTGGGTCTGCGTGGTGGCAGCAGCAGCCGACGCATCGTCTTCCAGAATCCAGGTGTCTTTGGTGCCCCCGCCTTGCGAGGAGTTGACCACCAACGAGCCCTCTTTCAAGGCCACGCGTGTCAGCCCGCCGGGCACCATCTGCACCGTCTTGCCTGAGAGCACGTAGGGTCGCAGATCAATGTGGCGCGGCGCAATGCCGCTCTCCACAAAGGTGGGGCAGCTGGACAAACTCAGTGTCGGTTGTGCGATGTAGCCACTCGGATTGGCCTCCACCGCCTTGCGGAAGTCTTCGATCTCGGCCTTGGTGGCGGCGGGCCCCACCAGCATGCCGTAGCCACCCGCACCGTGCACCTCTTTCACCACCAGGTCTTTCAGGTTCGCCAGCGTGTAGGCCAGGTCGTCCTTGTTGCGGCACATGTAGGTGGGCACGTTGTTCAAAATGGGCTTTTCGCCCAGGTAGAACTCGATCATCTTGGGCACATAGGGGTAGATGGACTTGTCATCCGCAATGCCGGTGCCCACCGCGTTGCAGATGGTCACATTGCCCGCCTTGTAGGCGCCCAGCAGGCCCGCACAGCCCAGCGTGGACGTGGGGCGGAACACCGTGGGGTCCAAAAAGTCATCGTCCACGCGGCGGTAGATCACGTCCACCCGGCGCGGGCCGCGTGTGGTGCGCATGTAGACGAAGTTGTCCTTCACAAACAGGTCTTGCCCTTCGACCAGCTCCACGCCCATTTGCTGCGCCAGGAAGGCGTGCTCGAAGTAGGCGCTGTTGTACATGCCGGGCGTGAGCACCACCACCGTGGGCTCGGCCGTGGTGGCCGGGCTGCTGGCGCGCAGGGTTTCCAGCAACAAGTCGGGGTAGTGCGCAATGGGCGCCACGCGGTGCGCGCTGAACAGGTCGGGGAACAGCCGCATCATCATCTTGCGGTCTTCCAGCATGTAGCTCACGCCGCTGGGCACCCGCAGGTTGTCTTCCAGCACGTAGTACTCGCCATTGCCCTTGGCGTCCGGTGCGCGCACGATGTCGATGCCGGAGATTTGCGAGTAGATGCCGTTGGGCACATCCACGCCCACCATCTCGGGACGGTACTGGGCGTTGCCCTCGATCTGCTCGCGCGGCACGATGCCGGCTTTCAGAATCTCTTGGTCGTGGTAGATGTCGTGGATGAAGCGGTTGAGCGCGGTGACGCGCTGCGTCAGGCCCTTCTCCATGCTGGTCCACTCGTGGGCCGGGATGATGCGCGGAATCAGGTCAAACGGAATCAGGCGCTCGGTGCCCGAGCCGTCTTCGTCCTTCTCGCCGTAGACGGCAAAGGTGATGCCCACGCGACGGAAAATCATCTCCGCTTCTTCACGGCGTTTGGCCATCATGTCGCCGGGTTGGCGCGCCAGCCATTCGTCGTAAATTTTGTAGTGGTCTCGTATCTGCTTGCCCTGAGTGAAAAACTCGTAGGGAAGCTGGGTGTACATCTCGTCGAATTTCCGCATAAAAGACCTCTCTGATCGCACCGTATGCAAGCTTCGGGCCACCGCCACGTTCACTTGCGCGTGCACCACTATGGCACAAGATGGTGCCAATACCGGCGATCATCCTCCCGTGTGCACGCCACATTTTGGGGCTGCTCCGAGCGCCAGCGCATGGCACCACATTGGGGCGATGACACCAAATTGATGCCAGCCCCGGTGTAGCGCGCCAGCACCGGCGGCGCCGGGTGGCCAAAGCGGTTGCGGTACCCCGCCTGCACCAGCGCCCACTGCGGCGCCACGGCCTGCAGAAACTCGGGCGTGCTCGATGTCTTGCTGCCGTGGTGCGGCACCAGCAGCACCGCCGCACGCAGATGATCCTTGCCCTGCCAGGTTTGCACCAGGCGCGCCTCCTGCGCGGCCTCTATGTCGCCCACCAGCAGCGCACTGTGGGCACCTGTGCCAATGCGCAGCACGCACGACAGGGCATTCGGCTTGGCGGGCACCGCGTAGTCCGCCGCCTGCGGGTGCAAGACCTCAAAGGACACACCATCCCACAGCCAGCGCTGGCCCGCCTCGCAGCGTTGCACCGTGCGCAGTTGCTGCAGCGGGTGCTCGGACTCAACGGAACTCAGCAAGGCCGCCTGCGGCTGCATGGCCAGCACGGCCGCCGCGCCCCCCACGTGGTCGGAGTCGCGGTGGCTCAGCACCACGGTGTCCAGCCGGATGTCCAAGGCTTTGAGCAGCGGCACCAGCACCCGGTGGCCGGCATCACTCTCCAGGCTGTAGCGCGGGCCGGCGTCAAACAGCAAAGCGTGGCGCGCGGTGCGCACCAGCACCGCATTCCCCTGTCCCACGTCAGCCGCCAACAGCTCAAATTCTCCGGCGGCGGGTACGGCCGGGTGCCACAGCAGCAAAGGTGCCAGCAGCGGCAGCCCCAGGGCGCGCAGATGCCAGGGCAGCGGCAGCGCACACAACAGCCCGCCCGCCACGGCCAACAAACCCCACCCCAGGGGAGGCAATGGCCCACTGACGGTGGCCCAAGGCCAGGCAGCCAGCATGCTCAACCACCACCACAGCAGATCGGTCGCCTGCGCGGCCAGCCCCCACACCGCGGGCAACACCACACCCAGCAGCGCCAGTGGCGTGAGCAACAAAGTCACCCAGGGAATGGCCAGCAGATTCGCCACCAGGCCCACAACGGAGAGCTGGCCAAACAGCAGCAAACTCAGCGGCGCCAAGGCGAATGTAATGACCCACTGCTCCCGGAACATGGCCCCCACGCTTCTCGCTGCGCGTAGTGCGCTGCCCCCCAAAGGGGCTAATCTTCCCTGTCGGGGCTGACCGCCAAGCGGTTCAGAGCCTTGGGGCTGCCCGGCGGAAGATTGGCCCTGCATTAGGCCTCCAGCCCCCATGGAATCTGCGCGAGCAGCTCCTGAATCTGCAGCAAACAGCACCCCCACCGCCACAAAACTGAGCCAGAAACCCGGCTGCAACAGCGCCCACGGGTCCAGTGCCACCACCACGGCGCAGGCCAGCATCCACACCAGCGGCCAGGGCCAGCGGGCACCGGCCAGGCGCAGCACGGCGATGGTGGCCAGCATCAGGCAGGTGCGCTGCGCGGGCACACCCCAGCCCGCCAGTACCGCATAAGCACAGGCCAGCCCCAGCCCGCCCAGCAATGCTGCCGATGACGCGGGCAAGGCCAGACACAGGCGCCGCGAGCGCCGCCACGCCGCACCGCAGAGCCAAGCCGCGCCCCAGGCAAACATGGTGATGTGCAGGCCCGAGATGCTGATGAGGTGGGCCACCCCTGTGGCACGAAACACATCCCAGTCGCTGCGCTCCACGGCGGCCTGGTCGCCCACGACCAGCGCGGCCAGCAGGCCGGCGGCACGCCGGTCTTGCACCGTGGCCACCATATGGTCGCGCAGCGCCTGGCGCGCCAGAGCCACCGGGGCCCAGCCGGTCTGGCCCAGGCGCAGCGGTTCGGGATCTTTGGGCCCGGCGCGCACATAGGCGCTGGCCTGCACACCCTGCCCCCACAGCCACAGCTCGTAGTCAAACCCGTGCGGGTTCATGCTGCCATGGGGTGCCCGCGCGCGCAGGGTGAATTGCCAGCGCTCGCCTGCGGACAACGGGGCGGGCACGCGCTGCAGGCCCGTCTGCTCGCCCCCCAACGCATAACCCGTGGCGTACCAGGCCACGGCCATACGCGCGGGCACGGTGACCTCCAGCCCCTCCAGCAGTGCCTGCTCCACCCGCAGCGTGAAACGCAGCCCGGCTTCGCTGGTCTGCGGCAGGCCCTCCACCACACCGGTCACGCGCAGGTCACGCCCCTCCAGGGCGGGGGCCAGCGCCGTGCTGGCAAACACCACCGCCCGCGCCCCGGTACTGCCCCAGCCCAACGCCATGCCGGCCAGCAGCACCAGCGCCGACACCAGCCCCAAGGGGGTGGGTTTGCGGGTGATTTTTGCTATCTTTTCAGGAGCTGCTTGCGCATACAAGACGGGGGCTAGCAGCATAAAAGGCATATAAAACCAGAGCGAACCCAGCGTCGCCTGCTGCAGCTGCAATGCCGCCCCCAACACCCAACCCAGCAGCGCCGCAAACACCGTGCGGGGCCACGCGCTGGTGCGGTGGGCGGCAGAGAACATGGCCCCATGCTAACCCGCGCCCACCGGGCATCCGGGCATGGCGCGGGACTTGCTTCAAGCCCTGCGTCAAACCCGATTGTTAGTATGGGGCTGGTGTGGCAACCGCTGCACCCGCACCCAGTGCGAGATTACCGAGAGACCGGCTATGTCCATTCACGCAGCGCTGAACCACGTCACCCATTACACCTACGACCGTCTGGTCAATCTCGGTCCCCAGGTCATCCGGCTGCGCCCCGCCCCCCACTGCCGCAGCAAAGTGGTGTCTTACTCCCTCAAGGTCGAGCCCAGCACCCACTTCATCAACTGGCAGCAAGACCCGTTTGCCAACTACCAGGCCCGCCTGGTCTTCCCTGACAAGACCACCCAGTTCAAGGTCACCGTCGACCTGGTGGTGGAGATGGCGGTCTACAACCCGTTCGACTTCTTTTTGGAGCCCGAGGCCGAAGAGTTCCCCTTCACCTACGCCCCCGAGCTCAAGCAGGAACTTGCCCCCTACCTGGCCGCAGACCCGGTGACCCCGCTGCTGCAGGCCTACCTCGACAAGATCGACCGCACCAAGCGGCGCAGCGTGCTGTTCCTGGTCGACCTCAACACCCTGGTGCACAAGTCGGTGGACTACACCATCCGCATGGAACCCGGCGTGCAAACGCCGGAGGAAACGCTGGCACTGGGCTCCGGCTCCTGTCGCGACTCCGCCTGGCTGCTGGTGCAACTGCTGCGCAACTGCGGCCTGGCTGCGCGCTTTGTCTCGGGCTACCTGATCCAGCTTGCCCCCGATGTGAAATCGCTGGACGGCCCCAGCGGCACCGAAGTCGACTTCACCGACCTGCACGCCTGGTGCGAGGTGTATTTGCCCGGCGCCGGCTGGATTGGCCTGGACGCCACCAGCGGCCTGCTGGCCGGTGAGGGCCACATTCCCCTGGCCTGCACCCCGCAACCCAGCGGCGCGGCGCCTATTGAAGGCGGCGTGGACGAAAGCGAAGTGGAATTCAGCCACCACATGCAGGTCACCCGCATCTACGAATCGCCGCGCGTCACCAAGCCCTACACCCCCGAGCAGTGGACCGCCGTCATGAATCTGGGTGACCAGGTGGACGCCGACCTGCTGGCCGGTGATGTGCGCCTGACCATGGGCGGCGAGCCCACCTTTGTGGCCGTGAACGACCGCGACGCGCCCGAGTGGAACACCGACGCCCTGGGCCCCACCAAACGTGGCTTCGCCACCGAGCTGGTGCACAAGCTGCGCGACGAATACGGCCAGGGCGGCTTTCTGCACTTTGGCCAGGGCAAGTGGTACCCCGGCGAGCAACTGCCGCGCTGGGCACTCAACATCTACTGGCGCGCCGACAAGCAAAAGGTCTGGGGCAACCCCGCCCTGTTCACCGACGAACGCACGCCCACCCACTACTCGGCCGAAGACGCGGGCTACTTCATCCGCACCCTGGCCGGCAAGCTGGGCCTGACCGACAAATACGTGCAGGCCGGGTACGAAGACACCTGGTACTACCTGTGGCGCGAACGCCGCCTGCCGGTCAACGTGGACCCGTTCAACGCCAAGCTCGACGACGAGATGGAGCGAGCCCGCCTGCGCCGCGTCTTCACCCAAAAACTGGACTCCGTGGTGGGCTATGTGCTGCCGCTGAAGGTGGGCGCCAGCGGCAACCCCGGCCTGGGTGGCCCGGAGTGGACCACCGGCCCCTGGTTCTTCCGCGACGAGCGCATGTACCTCATGCCCGGTGACTCGCCCATGGGCCTGCGCCTGCCGCTGGACTCGCTGCCCTGGGTCAGCGAGGGCGACTTCCCCTACCTGGTGGAGCGCGACCCCACGGTGGCGCGCGGCCAGCTGCCGCCCCACACCAGTTTTGCTGCGCGGTATGCCCCCGGTGCAAGTGGCGCGCCCGGCACAGCCACCACCCCCAGCGGCAGCGTGTCGCCCAGCGGCCTGCCCTACCTGGCCGGCAACCTGGCCACGGCGGAGGCCCGCCGCACCATGCAAACCGCCAAGGGCCGCGTTCCCACGGGTGACGCCACGGCCGCCCAAAGCGCGCGCCAGCCCGAGCCCGCCCGCTACGCCGAGGCCCCCAGCCGTTTCGAATCTGCCCACTGGATCACCCGCACCGCGCTGTGTGTGGAAGTGCGCGACCCGCGCCGCGCCAGCGGCCCCAAGGCCGAGGCCGTGGGCACCAAGTCCGGCGTGATGTACATCTTCATGCCGCCGCTGGAGCGCCTGGAAGACTATCTGGACCTGCTGGCCGCCATCGAAGCCACCGCCACCGAACTGAAGATGCAGATCGTGCTGGAGGGCTACCCCCCCCCACGCGACCCGCGCCTCAAGCTCTTGCAAGTCACCCCTGACCCCGGCGTCATCGAGGTGAACATCCACCCGGTCACCAACTGGAAAGAGCTGGTCACCAACACCGAGTTTTTGTACAACGCGGCATTCGAGTCGCGCCTGTCGGCCGAGAAGTTCATGACCGATGGCCGCCACACCGGCACCGGTGGCGGCAACCACTTTGTGATGGGCGGCGCCACACCGGCCGACAGCCCGTTTTTGCGCAAGCCCGAGCTGCTGGCCAGCCTGCTGCTCTACTGGCACAACCACCCGTCTTTGAGCTACCTGTTCAGCGGCATGTTTGTGGGCCCCACCAGCCAGGCCCCGCGTGTGGACGAGGCCCGCAACGACCAACTCTACGAGCTGGAAATCGCCATCGAGCAGAT
>MGPB01000034.1 GCA_001795455.1 Curvibacter sp. GWA2_63_95
CTCTCACCGAGTCCACCGAGTCCCTCATCCTGGGCGCAGGCTCTTCTTCCAATCCCCTGGTCTCCACCGGCGACACCGGCTCGGGCTCCATCACCGACTTCAACAATGCGCCACAACTGGATCTGGATGCCAACAACTCAAGTGGTGCGACAAACGCGAACTACACGACCACATTCACAGAGGATGGAGCGGCAGTTGCGATTGGTGATATTGATGTACTGATCAGCGACTCCGATTCGAGCAACATCAGCAGCGCGACCATCACACTGACCAATGCGCAATCAGGAGATGTTCTTGCAGCAGGAACATTGCCAGCAGGCATCACAGCAAACATTGTGGGAAATGTCGTAACACTCACGGGTGCCAGCACCCTGAGTAACTACCAAGCTGCCATCGGGGCCATAACATTCAACAATACTTCGGAGAATCCAAGTACCGTCGCACGCACCATCACCGTGGTTGTTTCCGATGGGGCACTCAACTCCAACACAGCAACCACCACAATCAACGTCACCGCCGTGAATGACCCTCCCGTCGCACGTGACGACACAAATGCAGTCAACGAGGATGGGACCACGACACTAACCGTGTCAGCAGCGAACGGCGTGATTCTCAGCGGTGGAAATGCAGCAACGCGCGACACAGATGCAGAAGACAATGCGCTGAATGTGACGGCGATTCGCACAGGCACAGAAGCAGGAACAGGCGCATCAGGCACGCTAGGAACCGGCTTGGTGGGCACTTACGGAACACTGACCCTGAACGCAAACGGCAGTTACACCTATGTATTGAATAACTCCAGTTCCATCGTGCAAAACTTGACGGCCGGACAGGTCGTTCAAGACGTATTCACGTACACCATTAGCGATGGCAACGGAGGGACTGACCAAGCTGCGTTGACCATCAATGTGACGGGCTCTCAGGATCTGACGGCCCCGGCCCCCATCATTACGCCATTAACAGGTGCGGCAACGGGCTTGAACGGTGAGTATTACGGCTACAACGGAACAGCTGGTGCCGCCACGCGTCAGCACAGCGACGACGGCACGGCGACATTTGGTGTGCACAGTGAGACAGGCAACCTGAACTCCGTCGAAGATCTGTACCAGATCATCAACGGACGAAATGTAGCCGGGGGGGGTAGCAATATTGTGGGAACAGCAACGACTGCAACCAACAATGTGGCCGACGTTTCCTTCAAGGCACGCAGTATCGACTACGGATTCAATCCGACTGTCAACTCATCGCTAGGATCGAACCAGACCGTTGCTGCAGGTAGTGCACTGTTAGCGAAAGACAACAACCCAGACTCTGCCGCCCGCGCACTGAGTAACTTTTTGGATCAAGACTTGGGCACAGGTCTGGTGCAAACAGGCGCATCCAACTCCAACGGCACATCAGGTCTGGGGCAGACCACCGATGCGGCAATTCGTCTGTCTGGAAAAATTTACACCCAACCTGGCTCCTATGACTTCCGCGTCACGGCAGACGATGGTTTCCGCTTCCGGGTGGCGGGGCAGACGCTGTTGGAATATGACGGCAACCAAGGTCCGACCACGCGTATTTTTAACAATGTACAACTGGGCGACCTGCAAGGTGGGCTGCAAGACATCGAATTGCTGTATTGGGAACAAGGCGGTAACGCACGCCTGCGGATTGAGTACAAATCCAGCAGCTCTGGTACTTGGCAAGTCATGAGCTTGTCCAATATCGCGATGTTCACCAATGAAAGTGCCCCCACGATCGCCAACGCTGAGATTCAAGACTTGGTTTACGACGGTGGCACGGGGCAATGGCAATTGCGCACAGGCTCCCGCTTGGATGGCGACGCTAGCAGTAACACCATTACGGGAGGTGCTGGCCGCGACTACCTAACTGGCGGTGCGGGTAATGACACCCTCAACGGCGGGGCCGGAGCCGACACACTCGATGGCGGCACGGGCAATGACGCACTCAACGGCGGAGATGGCAATGACCTCTTGATTGGTGGCGCTGGTACCGACACCTTGGTCGGAGGACTTGGAGATGACTTTTACCGGCTCTCTGACACATCGGACTCCATCGTAGAGGCCGCGAATGCGGGCTTCGACACTGTGCAACTGGACGCAACGTATGTAACGGGCAACACCGGTAGCACATACAACCTCAGCAGCAACCTGGAAAATTTGACCGCATTCAACGGCGCTGCCATTAACCTAACCGGCAATAGCAATGCCAACCGGATTGAAGGCAACTCCTCGGCCAACACCATTTCTAGCGGCGGAGGCAATGACTACATTCTTGGCGGTGGGGGGAACGATACGCTCACTGGCGGCTCCGGGTCCGACACCTTCGCCTGGAAGCTCGCAGACAGCGGTACGGCAGGCAACCCTGCGATCGATCGCATCACTGATTTCAACTATGGCAATGGCTACAGCAACATTGACAACGGCTCTGGCGTCGCAACCGGTGGGGGCGACGTTTTGGATCTGAGAGACCTTTTGCAAGGAGAGCGCACCACATCAAGCAACACGGGAAGTGGCGTAGGCGACGTGGTCATTGACAACCTGCTGAACTTTATCGACATCAATGTCTCCGGCGGCAACACCACCTTGCGCATCAGCAAGGATGGTGGGTTCAATGGCGGCACCTATGCGTCCGGGGCCGAAGACCAGCGCATCATTATTGAGGGCGTCAATCTATACACGGCGACAGGCGTTGCGGCAGGCAACGAAGCCTTGCTGCTTCAGACCTTGATCAAAAATGGCACCCTGGTGATTGACTAAGCTGTACAGATGGCGGGATCAATGACCCGCCATCTCGTGCACACCGGGCCCTGTTGCCCCATCAAACCCCAAGCCCAGCAGCACAGACAACTCTGTGCTGGTGGCGACACCCTCTGCCAACACCTGCAGGCCAATATTGTGGGCAATGCTGCACAGCCCCTTGAGAAACGCCGCATTCCCTGCATTGGTGTCTACGCCGCGCACAAAACTGGCGTCAACTTTGAGGTAATCCAGGCCCAGCTCGTGCAACAGGCCGATCTGGCTGAAATGGTGGCCATAGTGTTCCAAACCAGTACGGCACCCTCTGCCCTTCAACTCTGTACAAAGCGCCTTGAAAGCAGACAAGTGCTGCAAAGCCCCCGCTTCTGAAACCTCCAGCCATAGACGCCCGGCAACATCTTTGTGCGCGTCAACAAGCGCCAGCAATCGCGAACCAAAGTGCAAATCCTGCAAAGAGCTGGCCGACAGGTTGATGGCCAAGCCACCCAATGATGGTTGGGCACGAAGCTCTTTCAAGCCCAACTCAACCGCTGCCAAATCCAAGGCAGGTGTCAATTTCAATCGTTCCGCAACCGGCAAAAACCGACCGGCAGGGAGCCACTCCCCTTTCTCGTCGAACATCAACCGCAAAGGGCACTCGCGGTGCGACAAACTACCCTCGGCGTTGACAACAGGGAACGAGATCAGTCGCACCCAACCATGCTCCAGAGCACGCAGAATCATCACAGACCACTGCTCCGCCGTGCGCGGCATTTCGTCAGCTGCATCTTGCAAGGCCTCACGCACACCGTCGGAATGCTCAGCCTCCACGGTCGCCAAAGCCAAATCCACGCGTGCCAGCAGCCCGCCCATGTCCTCGCCGTGCAGAAACTGCCCAACGCCCAACCAAGCACTGGCCTGACCATTCACAAAGGGGGCCGATGCCTGCACCAATTGCTGCAATAGGCGCTGCGCCACGGCCAGACTCGCCTGCTCCGCGGGCAATAACACCGCAAAATCCGCGCCGTTGAGTCTGGCCCCAACCCCATTGGGTGCACCGTCGGCACAGGCAGCAATCACGGCTCCGGCAGTCTTCAAAAAGTCGTCGGTAGCCCCGCGTCCCAGGCGACGGTTGATGTCTGCCAGATTGGCCAAACGCACCAACACCAATGCCCCTCCCACGGAGTCTTCGGCATCAATGCATTGACGCAAACGCGCGAGGAAATGCGAGCGATTGGCAAGGCCCGTCAGTGGATCGAAATTGGCTTCTTGCCGCACCACCTCCAGGCGCGAGGCCTCCTCTTCGAACATGCTCTTGAGACGCCCCACCGTCGCATTCATGGCGATGGCCAGCTGCTTGAGTTCGGGAACCTGGGGCTCCTCCACTGTTACAAATCGGCGCTGTGCAATGGCCTTGGCCTGATCAATCACCGTATCCAATGGCTTGCGAATGCGCCCCAACACCATGGAACCGAGCCACCCACCAACCGCGCCAGCCCCGGCCAATGCCAACACCATTTCGTAGGCACTTTTCCATAGCGCCCCGTAAGCGAACTGGCTATGGCTCACCAAAGTCACCGTGCCAAACTGCTTCCATCCACTGCTGATCTGCGCCTGCCCGGGAATGGCAGCGATCGGCAACACGCGGATAAACCATGTCGGCGCGCCCACATCTTTGGCATCGCTGATGCGTTCGGCGATCACCTTCCCAGCAGGGTCGTTGATGCGAATCAACTCGTAGTGACCACTGTCAAACAAGGACGCCACCACCAAGTCCGCGATCACCGCATCCGGATTGCCCTGACTCAGGGACAGGGCCAGGGCCGTCGCGTTGTCGGTGTTCTTGATAGACAACTGCGACTCCAGATAGCCGCGCGCACTGAGCAGCGAGGCCAGCAAACTCCCGCCCAAGGCCAGCAACATACTGGCCACAATGGCCAACCACAACTGACGGTACATCGACATAACTATCTCCTCTGGCCAACGACCTATTCAAAACCTTCTGCCTTCGCACGCCGCAACAAATCTTCCCAACGCGACAAACGCCCAGTACCACCAACCGCCGCAGACTCTCCACCCGCAATGCCTGCAAACACACCGGCGCTGTTGAAACTGAAAACCGGTACCAGATCCGGTCTGCGCGAAGCGGGTCGGATATCGGGAATCAGGTTGTCCAGGATCAAGGGCTCTGCATCGGGCTGGGCGTAGTAGGCCAGCACCATATGGGCCTGTGTCGGGGCCCCCTCTGCGCCTCCGGTTTTGGCGCGCACATAAATCAGGCGCAGCTTGTCGGGCGCCACTCCGGTCTGCAACAGGCTGAAATACTTGGCAATCGAGAAATCCTCACAGTCCCCCGCACCTCGCCCAATCGACTCGATGGGCGTAGCCCAATAGTCGGGCTGGGACCACACCAGACTGTCCTCTGCAAACTGCAGCTGCTGGTTAAAAAAACTGTTCACCCGCTTGATCCGATCGAGATCAGAACTGGTCGTCCCGGCTTGCACCATGGCCCGCCAGGCATTGAACTTTGCAGTGGGTGCGCTGCCCCAACGCTGAGTCAGGCTGGAGAGCAGGCGGTCAAAGTCCGCAGCGCCATTGGCGGTCCCTACCATCCACACCAGCACCATGCCGCACACAGCGGCCAGCACCCCGCGCAACGAAGCGATGGAAGCAGTGCGTGGGTGTACGGCTCCAGTCATGGGCGACTGTGCTTCGCTGGAAAAAATCCGGATAACGTGACATTCATCGCATTTAGACCGGGTTCTCGCCGTGAAATGGAGACTACCATGTGTCCCAAAAAGGAGGGCCTCCACGATAATCCAGAGGCTAGCGCTTGACAAAAGATTAGCATAGCGCATCTGTCTCCACACAAGCATGGCACGCTTGGAACCCAAGAAGTTTCTACCCATGACCAGACTGACCACCATCAGCCAAGCCATTGCGCTTATTGCACTCACGTGGGGTGCCCAAGCCCAAACGGCAAACCCGGTGCCCTCACCGACCACGCTCAAAGACGCTGTGGAGCGCGCGATTCTGCAAAACCCCGAAGTGAAGTACCGTTTTCACAATTTCGAGGCCTCCCAGCAAGAGCGGAAGTCAGCAGAAGGCGCCTGGTTGCCCAGGATTGATCTGGAAGCGGGCACGTCGGCCAATGAAACCGTCAAACCATCATTGGCCGACGCCAAGTCTTACAGCGCCAACCGGGCCAGCATCCAGCTGCGCCAAACCCTGTTCGACGGCTTTGCCACCCTGAACGAAGTGCGTCGCCTGAGCCATGCCCAGCAAGCCAGCTACTACGAGCTGCAATCGGCCAGCAACCAGGTGGGACTGGAAACGGCCCGCGCCTACCTGGATGTCATTCGCTACCGCGAGCTGGTGGAGATGGCCGCAGACAACCTGCTCACCCACCGTGAGGTCTACGAACGTCTGAACCAGAAAGTGCAGGCGGGTGTCGGCCGACGCGTCGACCTCGAGCAAGCCTCAGGCCGCATGGCACTGGCCGAGTCCAACTGGATCACCGAAGTCAGCAACCTGCATGACATCTCCGCCCGCTACCAGCGTCTGGTGGGAGACATTCCTGCCACCAGCCTCACCCCCCCCCAACCCCTGATTGGCGCCATGCCTCAGGGCATCGAATTTCTGCGCAATGCTGTTGCCCAGAACCCGGACTTCTTGGCGTCAGTCTCCACCCTGCGTGCCTTCCGCGCTGACATGAACCTGCGCAAGTCGCCGCTCTATCCCACCCTGGAATTCCGGGCTCGCCAGAGCTTCGAAACCAACCAAAGTGGCGTCAGTGGTGACTACCGGGACTCCGTACTGGAGCTGGTGCTCAGCTACAACCTGTTCCGTGGCGGCTCGGATCTCGCCAAGATCAAGCAATACGCCTCCAAACTCAATGTTGCCTTCGACCTGCGCGACAAGGCTTGCCGCGACACGTGGCAGACCGGACAGATTGCCTACAACGACTCCGTGCGCCTGGGTTCGCAAATCAAACTACTGCAACAGCACGAGTTGTCCACCGCCAAGGCCCGTGTGGCCTACCAGCAGCAGTTCGACATTGGCCAACGCTCGCTGCTGGACCTGCTCGACACCGAAAACGAGTATTACCAGGCACGCCGCGCACTGGCCAATGCCGAGTACGACCTGCAACTCTCCCACGCACGCGTGCTGGCGTCGTCAGGCTCGCTGCTGCAGGCTCTGCAATTGCGCCCGCTGTCGACCGACCTGCCCAGCACTGCTGGCGGCACCGAAGACCGGGATGACCTGATGGAATGCAGTAGCCACACCTTGCCCTCCATTGAAAAAACTCCGGTGCCCATGGCCAGCCCCAAGCCGGCGCCATTGGCACCGCTGCCCGCCCCCGTGGTGGTAGCGCCCGCCCCTGTTGTGCCCAAACCCGACCCCGTGGCCCAGGCCTGCACCCAGATTCCCTCAGCAGTCCAGACCTGGTTGGCTGCCTGGAACTCCAAAGACGCAAATACCTATTTGGGTCATTACGCCGATCACTTTGTCCCCGCCATGGGCCTGAGCCGCAACGCCTGGGAAAACCTGCGCAAGAAGCGCATTGGCAAACAAGGCGACATTCAGGCCGCCATCAGCGACATCAAACCGCTGGCTTGCGACGCCCAAAATGCCGAAGTGTCATTCAAACAGGAATACGGCTCGGTGGACTACCGCGACAGTGTGGAAAAAACCTTGTCCCTCACCCGTGTGGGGGACAGCTGGAAGATCGTGCGCGAAACTGTTACCAAAGGGCGTACCTTCTAAACCCGCGTGCCCCATGCAAAAAGCGACCCGAGGGTCGCTTTTTCTTTGTTTCGCGCAAGCCTTAGAACGGAATGTCGTCGTCCATGTCATCAAAGCCGCTGGCGGGACGTGGTGCTGGGGCTTGACGGGGCGCCGGTGCGGGTGCGGCGGCGCGGGGCGGTGGCGCAGGGCGGCGCGGGGCTTGCTGGTAGCCACCACCCTCATCACCATCCCCACCGGGACCACCCATGCCTTCACGCCCGCCCAGCAATTGCAGTTCGGTGGCAACAATGTCTACGGTGTTCTTTTCCACCCCGGACTGGTCGGTGTACTTGCCGTACTTCAGGCGGCCTTCCACGTAGATGGGGCGGCCTTTTTTCACATATTCGCCAGCGATCTCGGCCAGACGGTCATAAAAGGTCACGCGGTGCCACTGGGTGTCTTCGATGGATTCGCCGGTGTTCTTGTCCTTGCGGCGGCTACTGGTCGCCACGCTCACATTGGCCACCGCCTGACCAGAGGGCAGGTAGCGGATTTCGGGGTCGCGGCCGCAGTTGCCGACCAGGATGACTTTATTGACGGATGCCATGGTTTTCTCCAGATGAGGTTTTGCTTTTGATTATCCAGCGTTTACAGCGCCCCGGGGCGCCGGCGCCTGCATCGGCCAAGCCACCACCAGCCAAGCCAACATCGCCAGCGCACAGGCGCCAAACAGGGCCTGCGGCCCAGCAGACTGGACAAGCCAGCCCCCCACAGCGCCACCGGCAAAAAAGCCCAAAGACTGCAGCGTGTTGTACACGCCCAGCGCCGCACCCCGTGCTTGGGCAGGTGCCACACGCGAGGCCAAACTCGGTTGACTGGCTTCCAGCACATTGAAGCCGCAGAAAAACACCAGCAACAGCAGCCCCAGCGTCCAGACGCCAGGCTGCGCGCCACTGAGCACGAGCAGCGCCAGCTGGACGACCCCGATCAGGCCAATCGCCACCAGGAACACCGCGCGCAAATAGCCCCGCTTCTCCAGCGGGAACAAGACAGCCCCCATGACCACAAACGATGCCAGCACCGCAGGCAGGTACACCTGCCAGTGCAGGTCACGCACCAGCCCGGCTTGCACCAGCATGGCCGGCAGCGCCACCCACATGGCCAACTGCACGGCATGCAACACAAAAACCCCGAAGTTCAGGCGCAACAGCGCGGGCTGGCGCAGCACGGCCAGCAGGCCCGCGCGGGCCTGGTCCACATGTTTTGCCGGCTCGGGCGGCACCCACCACAGCACCACGGCAATGCCTCCCCCAGCCAGGACCGCCGTCAGGGTAAACAGGCCGTGCAAGCCCACATAGGCCGCCAGCAGAGGCGAGAGCACCAGAGAGACGGCAAACACCAGGCCAATACTGGCCCCCACCAGCGCCATGGCCTTGGTCCGCACCACATCACGGGTCTGGTCGGCCAAAAGGGCGGTGACGGCCGCCGAAATGGCCCCGGCGCCTTGCAAGGCACGCCCGGCCACCAGCCAATGCAGCGTCGGCGCCCAGGCGGCAATGGCGCTGCCCGCCGCAAAAATGGCCAACCCCACCACCATCACCGGCTTGCGCCCAAAGCGGTCGGACGCGATACCGAAGGGAATCTGCAGCAGGCCCTGGGTCAGGCCGTAAATGCCCATGGCCATACCCACCAGCGCCGTGTCCTCGCCGCCGGGGTATTTGCGCGCTTCCAGGGCAAACACGGGCAGCACCAAAAACAGTCCCAGCATGCGCAGGGCAAAAATCAGTGCCAGCGAGGCACTGGAGCGCCGCTCCAGCGGCGTCATGGTGGTATCGGGAACGGGAACAGGGGGGGCGGACACGGCAGTCACTCTCAGGCAGTAAAGGCGGCAGAAACCAAGGGGGTGACACCGCAACCCGACATTGTCTATCATGGCGGGTTACTCTTTTGGCGGCCACGAACTTGAACTCTCCTACTGACGACGGCAAAACCCTGGTGCATCAGGAGGATGGCAAGTACCTTGCCCGGGCCCTGCAGCAGCAAAACATCAGTGTGCGGGGCGCGCGCACGCACAACCTCAAGAACATCGACCTGGACATCCCACGCAACCAGCTCGTGGTGATCACCGGGTTGAGTGGGTCCGGCAAGTCCAGCCTGGCGTTTGACACGCTGTATGCCGAGGGCCAGCGCCGCTACGTGGAAAGCCTGAGCACCTACGCACGTCAGTTTTTGCAGCTCATGGACAAGCCCGATGTGGACATGATCGAGGGCCTGTCGCCGGCCATCTCCATCGAGCAGAAGGCCACCAGCCACAACCCGCGCTCCACCGTGGGCACGGTGACCGAGATCCACGACTACCTGCGCCTGCTGTTTGCCCGCGCCGGCACGCCCTACTGCCCCGACCACCACCTGCCCCTGCAAAGCCAGACTGTGAGCCAGATGGTGGACGCCGTGCTGGCCCTGCCGGAAGACACCCGCCTGATGATCCTGGCGCCGCTTGCGCGCGAGAAGAAAGGCGAGTTTCTGGACGTGTTTGCCGACATGCAGGCGCAGGGCTATGTGCGCTTTCGCATCAACGGCGAGGCCTATGAGGCCGACAACCTGCCCAAGCTCAAGAAGACCGAAAAGCACGACATCGACGTGGTGGTGGACCGCATCAAGGTGCGCGCCGACCTGAAGCAACGCCTGGCCGAAAGTTTTGAAGCCGCGCTGCGCCTGGCCAATGGCCGGGCCATTGCGCTGGAGATGGAGTCCTCAAAGGACTCCGAAATTGATAGCGCTTCGCGCAATGAGGGCGGGGGCCAGGGGCCGAAAGAGCACTTATTCAACGCCAAGTTTGCCTGCCCGGTCTGCAGCTACTCCATCAGCGAGCTGGAGCCGCGGCTGTTCTCCTTCAACTCGCCCGTGGGCGCCTGCCCCACCTGCGACGGCCTCGGTAACCACGAGTTCTTCGACCCCACACGCGTGGTCGCGTTCCCCACGCTGAGCCTGGCCAGCGGCGCCATCAAGGGCTGGGATCGGCGCAACGGCTACTACTTCAGCATGCTGGAGAGCCTGGCCAAGCATTACGCGTTCGACATCGAAGCCGGCTTCGACAGCCTGCCCGAAGCCGTGCAACAGGCCATCCTGCATGGCTCGGGCGAAGAAGAAATCAAGTTCAGCTACATCCTGGACTCCGGTGCCCAGCAGGGCAAGAAGGTGAGCAAGAAACACCCCTTCGAGGGCATCATCCCCAATATGCAGCGGCGCTACCGCGAGACCGACTCGGCCCTGGTGCGCGAAGACCTGGGCCGCCTGCGCAGCACCCAGCCCTGCCCCGACTGCTTTGGCTCGCGCCTGCGCAAGGAAGCCCGCCACGTGAAGGTGGGCGAAGGCAGCCAGGCCCGCGCCATTTACGAGATCAGCCACGCCACGCTGCGTGAGAGTTTTGAATACTTCAACACCCTGCAGATGCCCGGTGCGCGTGGCGAGATCGCTTCCAAGGTGATCCGCGAAATCGGCCTGCGGCTGAAGTTCCTCAACGACGTGGGCCTGAATTACCTGAGCCTGGACCGCAGCGCCGAAACCCTATCGGGCGGCGAATCGCAACGCATCCGCCTCGCATCCCAAATTGGCTCCGGACTGACCGGCGTGATGTACGTGCTGGACGAGCCCAGCATCGGCCTGCACCAGCGCGACAACGACCGCCTGATCGGCACGCTGCAGCACCTGCGTGACATTGGCAACAGCGTGCTGGTGGTGGAGCACGACGAAGACATGATGCGCGCCGCCGACCATGTGATCGACATGGGCCTGGGTGCCGGCGTGCACGGCGGGCGCGTGATTGCCCAAGGCACGTTTGACGAGGTGAAGGCGAACACCGAATCGCTGACCGGCCAGTACCTGGCCAAGACGCTGCAGATTGAAGTCCCCAAGCGCCGCACGCCTTGGCTGCCGGTGGTGGAAACCGCCAAGCCGGTGGCCAAAGGCGTGGGCAAAGCCGCACCCAGCAAGGCCGCGCTGGCCTGGGCCGAGCGCCAGGCGCACCACATCGCCACCCAGGGCGACCTGCAGGCCATCCGCATCACCGGGGCCAGCGGCCACAACCTCAAGGGCGTGGACGTGGACTTCCCCGTAGGCCTGCTCACCTGTGTGACCGGCGTCTCCGGCTCGGGCAAGAGCACGCTGGTGAACGACACCCTGTACGCCGCCGTGGCGCGCCAGCTTTACCGTGCGCACGACGAACCCGCAGCGCACGAAAGCATCGACGGCATCCAGTACTTCGACAAGGTCATCAACGTCGACCAGTCGCCGATTGGCCGCACCCCGCGCTCCAACCCCGCCACCTACACCGGCCTGTTCACCCCCATCCGCGAGCTGATGGCCGAGGTGCCCACGGCGCGAGAACGCGGCTACGGGCCGGGACGTTTCAGCTTCAACGTGGCCGGTGGCCGCTGCGAGGCCTGCCAGGGCGACGGCATGGTGAAGGTGGAGATGCACTTTCTGCCCGATGTGTACGTGCCCTGCGACGTGTGTGCGGGCCAGCGCTACAACCGCGAAACGCTGGAAGTGCTCTACAAGGGCAAAAACATCGCGCAGATTCTGGACATGACGGTGGAAGCCGCCTACGAGTTTCTACAGGCCGTGCCCACCATCGCGCGCAAGCTGCAAACCCTGCTGGACGTGGGCCTGTCCTACATCCGCCTGGGCCAGGCCGCCACCACGCTGAGTGGCGGCGAAGCGCAGCGCGTGAAGCTGGCGCTGGAACTGAGCAAACGCGACACCGGCCGCACGCTCTACATCCTGGACGAACCCACCACCGGCCTGCACTTTGCCGACATTGCACTCTTGCTGAAAGTGCTGCACCAGCTGCGCGACGCCGGCAACACCATCGTCATCATCGAGCACAACCTGGACGTGATCAAAACTGCCGACTGGCTGATCGACATCGGCCCCGAGGGCGGCGCCGGGGGCGGCACCGTGGTGGGCGTGGGCACGCCGGAAGACATTGCAGCCAATCCCAACAGCCATACCGGGCGGTATTTGAAGCCCTTGCTCTGAATCGGGTGCCGGGGCATATTTACAAGCCAAATTGGCACCTAGCCACCGTTGAATATGCGCGAGCAGCTACTGATTTAGTAGCAAACCCATCCGCCGACTAAACCGCATCGCCAAACGCCGCCGGCTCCAGCACCGCGTGCTGGTGCTGCGAGAGCGGGGTGCGGGTACGGTGAAAATGCTTCATCATGAAAAATACGATGCCCCACCAAAAAACCTCGCCCGGCACTAACCCAGCGATGTTGACAGTGATCGCCGTCGCCTGGAATGCGCTGGTCTGGTGGCTGGTCATGCCCGAGCCTGGCATTGCGGAATGGTTCAAAGGCGTGGCGGTGCTCACGGGTGTGGGGCTTGCCGTAGGCACCCTATTGCTCTGGCTCAGCCGCCTGCGCGGCACTGGCGTCACGCTGCACCTCTCGCAGGACCCGGTGCCCCATGGCGTGCCCACGATGGCGACCTTCAACCTGACCCGGCCTATGAAGGCGCAGGTCTGGACACTGCTGGTGACCATTGATTCGCCGAGCGAAGACATGAGCAGCTTTGGGAGCGTCTGGGAGCGCAAATTTATGGCCACCCCGGTCCCCACGCTGGTGGACGGCGAGCTCATGGTGCAGGCCGTCACGGCCGAATTCACCCTTCCCACCGATCTGTTGGGTTCAGAAGATGACTTTTTGTACGTTTCCCTGGTACTCCAGGGCGATGACGCGGCATGGCCTTTTCACATTGAGACCCAAGCCGAAACGTCCCGCGAAACTGGCTTGGACAGCGAAGACGACGCCGCGGAATCGCTACACCCAGATGCTGACGCCCCGTCGACTTCGGAACTGCCTGAGCCGGACTATGCGTCTAGGCTTCCGTCGCCAGCACGCGTCCGAAGTGGCCTTCGCTGGGTCCGGCGGGGCGCGCTCGCACTGTCGCTCGGTGTGGTGGGCTGGGTGGCGTGGGGCTTGCTGCTGCCGATGTGGTCCCCAGATGCGCCGCCCGAGGACTGGCCGGTCATGACCATGTCGGAGGACAGCGCACCTGCCGATGATGCGGCGGTAGCCGGGGTGGAGCGCGTGCGCGGTGTGGACGAAACCGATGCGTCCTGGCGCCTGAGCACCCGCGTGCGCACACCGGAGTTTGCGGTACTGCTAAGCAACTGGTTACTCGACGATGGCCACTTGCGCGCGCACCTGCAAGGTCAGGCACAAGTGACCCGCGGGGAGTTGCGCATGCGCGTTCAGCAGCTGGCGCTCGCGCCAGCGAGTGCTTGTAAACCGGCTGACAACTGCCGGGTGGAAAGCATTCGTCTGGTGCTGAGCCAGGCCGCCAGCGACGGCACCACCACCTTGGCGCAAAGCGAGCCGCTGCCCTGGGCGGTCGATCTGGCAAAAGACCCCGTGGCCCTGCGCAGCGATGGCACCCTTCAACTCACGCTGCCGCAGAGCCTGGCAGGCGACCAAGATGTGCGCTTGCAATTGGTGGTGCAAACGGCGAACGCCGATGGGCACTCCCGCTTTCTGCTCTCGGATGACACGACGGTTGCGTCGAATGGCAACTACATGGGTTTGCAACTGGCGCTGCGCGCCGCCAGCCCCCAAGCCGGGAATCTGATGGACCCGTGCGACCGAGTCGGCTCCTTGGGTGAGGCCGTGCGCGCCCATTGCGGAGGCCAAGTCCAGTTCCGGCTCGACTCCAACGCCTTCTCAGGGCGCAAGGAACTCGACGCGGCCTTGATCGACGCCATCAAGCACTACAACAGCGCTGCTGTGGGCCCACTGCTCAAGGCGGGCGCGAGCCCCAATGCGGTCGACCCTGGACAAAAGAGCATCAACGCGCTGCTCCTCGCCATCTTGGGCGATCAACAAGCGGTGCGGGCTGCGCTGATCAAGGCGGGCGCCAAGGTCTAGCCAGACTGAGCGCCAAATGAGCCCCTAGCCCACGTCTTGCTTGCGCGAACAGCTATCAAAACAGTAGTGATTTATGCGCGTAGCTTGCGGTACAGTGTCTGCCGGCTGATGCCGAGCTGGCGGGCCGCCAGGGACACATTGCCACGCGCGGCCTCCAGCGCCTGCTGGATGGCGGCGTGGCCCAAGGCCTGCAGGCTTTGCGGGGCCTGCGCAACAGCGGGCTCCAGGGGTGCCGTCTTCACGGCAGCCCCCAGCTGCAGCGCCTCCACCAGATCGTCGGGCATATGCACCCAGTCCAAGGCGTCTTCCCCATCCTGCAGCATGGCGCAAGCCGTGCGCAGCACGCTGGCGTACTGGCGCAGGTTGCCGGGCCACGTAAAGGCGCTCAGGCGGGCCAGCAGTTCGGGGGCCAGCTGCACTTCGCGCTCCGGGCTCAGGTCGGCCAGCAGGCGCTCGGTCAGTGCACAGAAGTCGCTGCGCTCGCGCAGCGCCGGCAGCAGCACGGTGAGGCCGTTGATGCGGTAGTACAAATCTTGGCGGAATGTGCCGCGCTCTGCGGCCTCGGCCAGCTTGCTGTGCGTGGCGCACACCAGCGCGAAGTCCACCGGTCCCGCCTTGCCCGCGCCCACCGGCGTGACTGTGCGCTCCTGCAGCACACGCAGCAGCCGGGTCTGCATGGCCAGCGGCATGTCGCCAATTTCGTCCAGGAACAGCGTGCCGCCCTCGGCCTCGCGCAGGCGGCCCAGGCTGCCCTCTTTGCGTGCGCCGGTGAAGGCACCCGCCACATAGCCAAACAGCTCGGACTCGATCAGGCTCTCGGGAATGGCGCCACAGTTGATGGCCACAAAAGGCGCACCACGGCGCGGGCCGCTGGCGTGCAGGGCGCGTGCAAACAGCTCCTTGCCCACGCCTGACTCGCCCTGGATGAGCACGGGAATCGGTTTGGCCACCACGCGGCGCGCCTTGTCGGCGGCGCTGCGCCAGCGTGCGTCGCCCGTATCCAGCTCGGCCAGCGCATCACGCGCGCTGGCAGAGGCCGGAGCCGAAGAGGACAGGCCGGTCACCGGCAGCGCCGAGGCATCCACCTGCACCTGCGCAAACAGCACGGCGCCGTTGTGCAGGCGCAGCTGCTGCACCTGCTGGGGGCGGCGCTTGTGGCGCGAGAGCAGGTCGTCCAGCCGCACATCGAGCACACGCTCCAGCGGAGTGGCGCCAATGTCGCCCGTATTCAGCCGCAGCAGCGCCAGCCCCACACGGTTGGCGCCCACCACCCAGCCGTCGTCCGACAGCGCGACGATGCCTTCGGCCACGCTGCCAATGCCCTCGGGCTGGGCGTGCAGGTGCAGGCGGATGTTGCGCTTGCAGGTGGCCAGCATGAGCCGGTTCTCGATCATGCGGGCGGCGGTGCTGGCCAGGCCCAGCGTGTGGCCGTGGCCATGGCGGTGGTCACCCGAGATGTCGAGCACGCCCATGAGCTCGCCCGTGGCCGAGAGGATGGGTGAGGCCGCGCAGGTGAGAAAACCGTTGCGCTCCAGGAAGTGTTCCCCACCATGGATTTCAACCGCACTGCGCTCGGCCAGTGCGGTGCCAATGGCGTTGGTGCCACGGTGCGCTTCGTGCCAGGAGGCACCACTGGTCAGCGCCACACGCTCGGCCTTGCCTACAAAGCTGACGTCCCCCAGCGTGTGCATGAGCATGCCGTGCGGGTCGGCCAGCACCACCACGCTCTGGCTGTGGCGCACCTGTTCAAACACATATTCCATGACCGGGCGCGAGTGGGCCAGCAAGGCGTGGCTATTGGCCAGCGCCTGGCGCAGGCTGGTACTGCCCGCATGGTCGGTGGCGGCACGGCCGGCGGGTGCCAGGCCCGCGGCCAGGCTGCGGTGCCAGGAGCGGGCCAGTCGTTCGTCCAGCACGCCTACAGGGCACTGGCCGGTTTCCAGCAATTGTTGACGGGCCTGTCGCAAGGCCAGCACGGGGGAGGTTTGTCGCACGTTGTCTCCTGCGCGGGGTCGTGGTCGCCCCGCTTTGGCACAGTATGGGGGGCGGTGGTGTGCGAGGCAATGGCACACACCCGCGCAAACGTCCAACTGTTCCATTTTGTGACACCTGTCACTGTGGCGAATCGTGACAGCCCTGGCTTGCGGACAGCTTGCACGGAGTGCTGCGATGCAACAAACCCAATGAAATCAAGGGCCCACGGTTATCGCCCGCATGGCACGCGTCTTGAGATACCTCTGCACCTGCCGGACAGACCGATGCAGGCAAGCAAACCAAGCACAAGAGGACGACAACCATGGCTATTTACGCAGCACCCGGCGCAGCAGGCGCCAAGATTGCCTACAAGGCGCAGTACAACAACTTCATCGGCGGCAAATGGGTTGCCCCGGTCAAGGGCCAGTACTTTGACGTCATCACCCCGGTGAGTGGCAAGGTCTACACCCAGGCCGCCCGCTCCACCGCCGAAGACATTGAGCTGGCACTGGACGCCGCCCACGCCGCGTCGGATGCCTGGGGCAAGACCGACGCCGCCACCCGCAGCAACATCTTGCTGAAGATTGCCGACCGCATCGAGCAGAACCTGGAGCTGCTGGCCTACGCCGAAACCGTGGACAACGGCAAAGCCATTCGCGAAACACTGAACGCCGACATCCCGCTCACCGTGGACCACTTCCGCTACTTTGCGGGCTGCGTGCGTGCACAAGAAGGCGCCCTGTCCAACATCGACGAGAACACGGTGGCGTACCACATCCAGGAACCCCTGGGCGTGGTCGGCCAGATCATCCCGTGGAACTTCCCCATCCTGATGGCGGCCTGGAAACTGGCCCCTGCGATTGGCGCCGGCAACTGCGTGGTGCTCAAGCCCGCCGAGTCCACCCCCATCTCCATCCTGATCCTGGCCGAGCTGATTGCCGACCTGCTGCCCCCCGGTGTGCTCAACATCGTGAACGGCTTTGGCCGCGAAGCCGGCATGCCGCTGGCCACCAGCAAGCGCATCGCCAAGATCGCCTTCACCGGCTCCACCACCACGGGCCGCGTGATTGCGCAGGCCGCCGCCAACAACCTGATTCCTGCCACGCTGGAACTGGGCGGCAAGAGCCCCAACGTGTTCTTTGCCGACATCATGGACAAGGACGACGCGTTTCTGGACAAGGCCATCGAAGGCCTGGTGCTGTTCGCCTTCAACCAGGGCGAGGTCTGCACCTGCCCATCACGCGCATTGATTCAGGAATCGATCTATGACAAGTTCATGGAGCGCGTGTTGAAGCGCATCGCCGCCATCCAGCAAAAGAACCCGCTGGACACCGACAGCATGATGGGCGCACAGGCTTCCAAAGAGCAACTCACCAAGATCCTGTCCTACCTGGACCTGGGCAAGCAGGAAGGCGCGCAAGTGCTGGCCGGTGGTGGCCAAGCGCACTTGGGTGGCGACCTGGAAGGCGGCTACTACGTGCAGCCCACCCTGTTCAAGGGCCACAACAAGATGCGCATCTTCCAGGAAGAAATCTTCGGCCCCGTGCTGGCTGTTACCACCTTCAAGGACGAAGCTGAAGCCCTGGCGATTGCCAATGACACGCTCTACGGCCTGGGCGCCGGCGTGTGGAGCCGCAACGGCAACGTGGCCTACCGCATGGGCCGCGCTATCAAGGCCGGCCGCGTGTGGACCAACTGCTACCACGCCTACCCAGCGCACGCAGCGTTTGGCGGCTACAAGGAGTCGGGCATCGGCCGTGAGACGCACAAGATGATGCTGGACCACTACCAGCAGACCAAGAACTTGCTGGTTTCGTACTCCGAGAACAAGCTGGGCTTCTTCTAAAGCGCATCCCTCGCGTCGCGTTACGTCGCGCCGAGCCGCACAGCAACGGGCTGGGACCTCCCCCCTCATACTGGGGTACCAGAAATCGGGGGGATGCCCCAGCCCGCTGCCGCGCTAGCACCGTGGAGGCACAGACAAGGCAGCCCTTCGGAACCCACCTGGCGCGCCACGATCCAACGCGGTGACCCGGCAGGGCGGCCGCCGATTTCTGGTACTCCAGCATGAGGTGGACGCCCTGTCGGGTTGCCGCGTTGCGAGCGCCAACATCGCAAGGTCGGTAGTCCTTCCCACAAGGAGACAAGCATGGTCGACAAAGTCATAGCCACCCCAGCCGCCCTGGAACTGGTGGCCTTCCTCAAAACCAAACATGGCCCGGATTTAATGTTTCACCAGAGTGGTGGTTGCTGCGACAACAGCGCAGCCAACTGCTACCTGCCCGGCGAAATCACCATGGGTGCAGGTGATGTGTACCTGGGCGACATTGGCGGCAGCCCGTTCTATATCGGCCTTGCCCAATACCAATACTGGAAACACACCCAACTCATCATCGACGTCATCGAAGGCCACGGCGGCACCTTCTCGCTCGAAGGGCCCGAAGGCAAGGCCTTCCACACCCGCTCCCGCGTGTTCACCGATGCGGAACTGGCCGAGCTGGGCATCGACAAGCCCGCAATCTAAAGAAACAGGCATAAAACAGGGCTCTAGCGCCCGTGGAATATGCGCAAACAGCTATTAATTTAATAGCATCTACTGCATGAAACCCAGATCGGTCGGGTAGTCTGGCCGGCTGGCTGCCGTGCCGAAGTTCACGATCTTGGGCAACACGCCGGGCATCTCGGCATCCGTCACCCCAAACCACTTGGCCAGTGTGGCCGCGTACTGATCGACCGAGGTACTCGGCAACAAACGCCCCTGGCCGACGTGCCAGGCATTCTCGGGCAGGTAATTGCCGCCAGCGTCCTTGGTATCGCTCACGCTGATGGGCGGGGCTACCCCATACAAACGCTGGCCGTTCACCGCACCGCCCACCACCATGTGGTGGCTGCCCCAGCCGTGGTCCGAGCCGTCGCCGTTGGACGCCAGGGTGCGGCCGAAATCCGATGCCGTGAACGCCGTCACCTGCTGGGCCACGCCCATCTCCTCGGTGGCCTGGTAAAACGCCGTCATGGCCGTGCTCAGGCGGCCCATCAGCGTAGCCTGCTGCGCCACCAGGTTGTCGTGCAGGTCAAAGCCGCCCATGGACACAAAAAACACCTGGCGCCGCGCGCCCAGCACGTTGCGCCCCTTGATCAGGCGCGCCACCATCTGCAACTGAGTGGACAAAGCGTCGGTGCCAAACGTGGCCTGGAAGGGACGCAGATTGGGCGCCGTGCCAAAGGCGGGTGGACTCAGGGCCAGCGCATTGGTTACCGAGGCCTCGGCCGCCAGGGCGCGGGCGGTGACCACGTTGTATTCGTTCTCCAGCTTGTGGGTGCGGGACTGGCGGATCAGGCTGTCGATGGTGCTGCGCACCGAGGACGAGCCATAGACCGTGGTGTCGGTGGCGGGCCGGATCTTGATGGCACCCGAGGTGCTGACCTGGTACTGCAAGGCCGTATCGCCCGAGAGGAACACCGCGTTGCCAGAGACCGACATGCAGCTGAACAGCGCGTTGCTGTTGAGGCTGTTTTGCAGCACCACATCCCCCATATTGCCGCCCCAGCCCACGGTGGAACCTTCGGGCGAGGATGACTGCCACAACGACTGTTGGTCATTGTGCGAGAACAGTTGGGGCGGACGCGGGTAGAGCGTGCGGTTGCTGTTGTTGTACTGGGCGCGCGTGAGCGGCACTACCAGTGGCCCCACATTGAGCTGCACCGCCGCCTTGCCGGTGTTGAACAGGTTGGCCAGCCCGGTCATGGCCGGGTGCAGCGCGTACTCGCGGCTGGTGGCGCCCAGCGCGTCCACCGGTGGCGTGATGGGGTTCAGGCGTGTGGGCGTGAGTGCCGCCTTGGCCAGCGCAATGCCGCCCGCCGTTTGCCCGGCGCCACCACCGCGGATGGCGCTGTACTGGTTGTAGCTCGGGTCGTCGTAGGCCAGGACGGTGTTGGCGTAGTCATTGCCACCAAACAAAAAGACGCACACCAGCGCCTTGTAGTCGCCCGCCGGGGCATTGAAGGCGGCCGCCTCGCCAATGGCCGCCAGGTTGAGCGCAAACGGCAGCGCCGTGCCGGTAAGCGCCAGCTGGCCGCTGCGGCGCAAAAAGGCGCGCCGGGTCTGGGATTCGGGTGACAGCATGGACATGGTGGCCCTCTACTTCTGGATCAGGTATTCAGGGCAGGCCATCACCATCAGCACCGCCGCACACACGCGCTGACGCTTCAGGGTGGCCGCGCTGTTGGAGTTGACGGTGACACCCAGCAAGGCGTTGACGATGACGATCTGGGTGCTGGCCGAGAGCTGGCCCGCACACAACAGCAGGTTGAGCCGACGCACCAGAGCCGCAGGGTCCAGCACCAGAGTGAGCTCGGTGGTGTAGGCGGCATAGATGTCGCGGCTGTTGAAGCCAGTGTCGATGATGCCCATCATGTAATTCAGGTAGCCGCCCACGCTGCTTTCCGTCACCAGCTGGAACTCGGGCGCCACCACACCGGCGCTCAGCCCGGTGCCGGGCGGCACATACCCCGGGCGAAAATAGTTGAACACCGAGGGCGCACGCAGCGGGCTCTGGCTGAGCTGGGTACCGGCGTTGCTCAGGTCACCAATCTTCCAGGCGCCACTGGCAGAGCCCACCCCGAAGGTGCGCCCCCATTGCGCCAGGCGCAGCATGGGCTCGCGCAGCTTGCCATACTCCAGCGCGCTCAGCCCGGTGGCGTTGCGCGCCTCCTCGTCCAGCACGATGGCGGCAAACACGAATGCCAGATCTCCGCGCACGCCCTGGCCGTTGTCGGCAAACACCGCCGCCACCCGGCCCACATAGGCCGGGCTGGGGTTGCTGGTCACCAGACGCTGGATCATCTGTTTGCAGAAGAAAGGGGCCGTGTTCTGGTGGTTGAACAAGGTGTCCAGCGCCGTCTTGAGCGCAGCGGTCGCCGGCGTGTTGGCCGGGATGGTGGTGCCCAAAAACGTGGCCGCCAGGGTGGAGTGGTTGCTGGCAGTCAGCGCCATGGGCAGGCGGGCAAACGCGGTGTTGCCCACCGTGTTGCCATTGGCCGTCACGTTGACGTTCTGGCTCATGTCCACGTCGTAGCCGGTGAACACGCGTGCCAGGTTGCTCACATCGCTGGCGGTGTAGGTGTCCTGCGGTTTGCCATTGCCATCGAGTTGTTGCGTGCCGTCGGGGTTGAGCAGGTGCAGGCCCACGGTGAACAGCTGCATCACCTCGCGGGCGTAGTTTTCGTCCGGCTGGCGGCCCGAAGCGTTTTCCTTCTTGTTGCCCTTGGTGTTGAGGTAGTAGCCCATGGCCACATGCAGGGTCACCGCCTCCAGCAGGCCCCGGAAGTTGCCAAACGCATAGGCACACAAGGTGTCCCAGTAGTGCGCCATGGCGTGGCTGCGCCAGCGGAAGTCCAGACCCGAGAGCGACACCACAAAAAACTCGGAGAGCGCCAGGCCCATGCGTTTGCGCATGGGGTCGCTGCTGGCCAGCAGCTGGTTCCAGACCATGTAATCGGCCGGGTAGCTCTGGTCGTAATAGTTGTTGCTGTTGTTGGCGTCGCCATAACCCTGGCTGTTGAGCCAGTCCCAGCCGCGGGTGCCGAAGTTCAGGGCCACCTGCCCCTCGATCCAGGCCGCATACCCCTGGTTGCGCACCTGGGCGATGTCTGCATCGCTGGCCGAGAACTGGGCCTGCTGCAAAAAACGCGAGGCTTGCTCGGCACTGATGCTGGCCCCACTGAGGGCAATGGCGGCGGGCAAGGCCCGCAGGGAAATGGTGCGTCCGCCTACGGGCGCCTCGGTCGCGTCACCGCCATCTCCGCCACCACCACCGCAAGCCGCCAGTGCCGCCGCAGCGGCCAAAGCCACAGCAGTCAGGGCGGCAGACTCCTGCGGGGAGCTGCGGGTCAGGGGGGGCGTGACGCGCTCGGCTTCGTCCACGGTGTCGCGCATGGGAGTCTCCAAAGTGGAGTGGGTAGGCGGCGAAGGTTATCGCCCACCCTGCGCACTGCCCAGCGCCCTTACAAACAATTACCGCTGCCGGGGACAGCCGGTCGTCCGGCGCCTAGTGGGTGGCGGCTTGCAGCAGATCACGCGTGCGCAGGGCTTCCTGGCGCGCCGCAGCGGCAAAGTCAGGCCCATGGGATGCGTACAAGATGGCGCGCGAGGAGTTCACCACAATGGGGCCGGTGGTCTGTCCGTCGGCAGTGCGCCAACCGGCCTTGACCGTGGCCACCGCATCGCCCCCCTGGGCACCCACGCCGGGAATCAGCAGGGGCAGCGTGGGCGCCAGGGCGCGCACACGCTCGATCTCGGCAGGGTAGGTGGCGCCCACCACCAGGCCCAGTTGGCCGTTCAGGTTCCAGGGCCCCTGGGCCAAACTGGCGATGTGTTCGTACAGACGCGGCTGGCCGGGCACATCGAGCAGGCGCTGCGGCTGGAAGTCGTCACCGCCGGGGTTGGAGGTGCGGCACAGCAGGAAGGCACCCTTGCCGTGGTACTTCAGGTAAGGCGCCACCGAATCAAACCCCATGAAGGGCGAGAGTGTGACGGCGTCGGCGCCGTAGCGCTCGAAGGCTTCCTTGGCGTACTGCTCGGCGGTGCTGCCAATGTCGCCACGCTTGGCGTCCAGGATGACGGGCACCTGGGGCGCGGTGCGGCGCATGTGCTCCATCAGCTTTTCGAGCTGGTCTTCGGCGCGGTGCGCAGCAAAGTAGGCGATCTGCGGCTTGAAGGAGTTCACCAGGTCGGCCGTGGCGTCGACGATGGCCGCGCAAAAGTCGTAAATCTTGCTGGCATCCCCCTTCAGGTGGGCAGGAAACTTGGTCGGTTCGGGGTCCAGGCCCACGCACAACAAGGAACTGTTTTGGCGCTCAGCAGTGCGCAACTGGTCTAGAAAAGTCATAGGGCTATTTTACGGAGGCCTCACGAACATCCATGGCCAGGCACAGGTCGGCCCAGGCCTTGGCCTTGTCGGCACTGTTGCGCAGCAGCAGCTTGGGGTGGTAGCTCACGATGACCGGAATGCCCTGGTACTGGTAGACCGTGCCACGCAGCTTGCCCAGCGGCTGGGTAGCCAGCGCACCGTGTTCGGCCAGCAGGGTCTGGATGGCAAAACGCCCCATGACCAAGATAACTTTGGGCTGCACCAGCGCAATTTCGCGCTGCAGGTACTGGGCGCACTGGGCCAGGTCCGCCGCCTGCGGAATTTGCCCGTGTGGGGGGCGGCACTTCACCACATTGGTCGCGTAGGCGCCTGCTGCGCCCTCGCCCGTGCGGCTGGCGCCCACGGCCTTGAGCATGTTGTCCAGCAGCAGGCCCGGGCTTTCCACAAAGGCCTGGGCGGTGCGGTCTTCGTCTTCCTCGGGGGGGTCACCCACCACCAGCCAGTCGCGCTGGCCGGGGGCGGGCTGCAGCGTGGCGTGTTTGCGGCCGGCGCACAGGCCACAGGCCTGGCAACTGGCGGCGGTGTCGGCCAGGGCCTCCCAGTCCAGCGCGCCCAGGTCCAGCGGCGTGCCCACAGCGCGCGCGGCAACGGCTGGTGCACGGGCCACCGGCACCGCCCGCACCGGTGCCGGCGTGGCTTGGGGGGCAGGGGATGGCACTGCCGCGTGGACCGGCGGGCTCACCGTGGCCGGGGCGGCGGCGGGGACGGCCACCGAAGGCGGCTCGGTCTCAAACACGGTGCCGGGCAGCCAGACGCGCACGCCCATCTCCAGCAGCATGGCGCGTTGGCGCTCGTCAAGGGTCAGGGCCATGGGGCAGGGTGTCTCGTCAGGGGTACAGGGGCAGGCTCATGACCACCGCGTCTTCGCGCTGGCCGTTGCCCGCAGGGTAATAGGCTTTGCGCTGGCCCACGCGGCGGTAACCGTACTGCTCGTACACATGCAGGGCACGCAGGTTGCTCACGCGTGCCTCCAGCCACAGCCACTGCACACCCTGTCCACGCGCCCATACGGCCAGTGCGTCCAGCATGACACGGGCCCAGCCCTGGCCCTGGAATTCGGGCGCCACGGTGATGTTGAGCAGGTGCACCTCATCCACGCCCTTCATGGCCACAAAGTAACCCAGCACATAGCCGTCGGCCACCAGCATCTGGGCCTGGTAACCGCTGTGCAGCGCGTCCAGAAAATTGGCATGGCTCCAGGGGTGGGCGTAGGCGCGCTGCTCCACGCGCAACACTTCGTCCAGCCGGTCGGCCAGCAAGGGTTCAAAGGCGGCTTCGGCGGAGCGCAGGAGGGACGACATGGCGGAGAAACTCAGGCAAGCGCCGCGGCAGCGGCTTTTTCGGCCACGCGCTCGGCGGTGGTTTTGGCCACCTTGTCGCGGATATAGCTGGGCATGGCCTGGGCCGCATCCACCGCCAGCCCCTGGGCCAGCAGCGCAGGCGCCAGGCGCAGCATGGCCGCCGCCGTGGGCAGCGCAGGCACCGCCGGGCCGCCCTGCAGCAGCGCGGCGGGCAGGCGGTCGGCATACACGGCAAACACATTGCCCGCCAGCAGCAGCGGGCCCAGGCTGGCATCCACAGCGGGCAAGGCCAGGGCCTCGGGGCGCACCAGTTGGCTGGGCTGCAGCACGCGCCACTGGCCCTTGGCATAGGCGCAATGCGCGGCGTACACCTCGTCCATGCGGGCGTCCAGCAGCGCCAGCACCTGCACGTCAGGCGCATCGGGCGCGGCCGACAGGCGGGCGTCCTCGGCCACGGCCAGCAGCGAATCCATGGGCAGCACCGGCACCTGGGCGCCAAAGGCCAGGCCCTGCACCACCGAGCAGGCCGTGCGCAGCCCGGTGAACGAGCCCGGGCCGGCGCCAAACACCATCGCATCGAGCGCCGCTATGGGCAGCTCCGCCTGGGCCAGCAGGTCCAGCACGCCGGCGATCAGCTCGGTCGACGCGCGCGCGCCACCCGGCCCGGCGTACTGCCACACAGCCGCACCACGGCCGACCGCGATGGACAGGTGCTCGGTTCCGGAATCAATTGCCAGCAAGTTCATATTTTTAAGCGAAATTGGCCTCTAGTCCGCATGGATACTGCGCAAGCAGCTCCTATTTCAGGAGCAAGCCTAGACCACTGGACCGGGCGCTGGCGCGCGTAGCGGCCAGCGGGGCATCCCCCGATTATCGGGGCAGCCCGGATAATCCGGCCATGTACCTGTCCCCCCGAACGCTTCTGCGCAGCCTGGCCTTCAGCCTGCTGGCCTGCGCGGCCGCCACCGCCCAGCCCCTGCCCCTGCCCCCCGAAGTGGACGCCGCCCTGGCCCGCGCCAAGGTGCCGCGCGATGCGGTGGCTTTTTTGGTGGTGGACGCCCAGAACCCTGGTGCGCTGCCCCGCTTGGCGCACCGCACCACGGCATCCATGAACCCGGCCTCGGTCATGAAGCTGGTCACCACCACCGCGGCGCTGGACCTGCTGGGCCCGGCCTACCAGTGGGCCACACCGGTCTACACCGAGGGCAGCGTGCGCAACGGCGTGCTGCAGGGCAACCTCTACATCAAAGGCCAGGGCGACCCCAAGCTAGTGCTGGAGCGCCTGTGGCTGCTGCTGCGCCGTGTGCAGGGCCTGGGTATCAAGACGATTGCGGGCGACATCGTGCTGGACCGCAGCGCCTTCAGCCTGCCCGAGGTGGACCCTGCCCAGTTTGACGGCGAGCCCCTGCGCCCCTACAACGCGGCGCCGGATGCGCTGCTGGTCAACTTCAAGTCGGTGGTGATGACCTTCACCCCCGACCGTGCGGCCCAAGTGGCCCAGGTGCAGGTCGACCCGCCGCTGGCGGGTGTGGCCCTGCCCGCCAGCGTGCCGCTGAGCGCAGGCGACTGCGGCGACTACCGCGGCGCGCTGAAAGCCGACTTTGCCGACCCGCTGCGCATCCGCTTTGCGGGCAGCTACCCGGCCAGTTGTGGCGAGAAGGTCTGGCCGGTGGCCTATGCCGACCCCAAAACCTACGCCCAACGCGCCGTGCTGGGCCTGTGGGAAAGCCTGGGCGGCAGCCTGCAGGGCAGCGTGCGGCTGGGCACCGTGCCCAGCACGCTTGCAGCGGGCAAGCCGGCGTTTGTGAGCAGCTCCGCACCGCTGAGCGAAGTGGTGCGTGACATCAACAAGTACAGCAACAACGTGATGGCACAGCAGCTGTTTTTGACCCTGGGCCGGGCGGCCTTTGCGCCGCTGCCCGCCAACGGGGCCGAGCCTGCGGAGCTGCCCACCGGCAGCCTGGCCACCAGCCGCGCCGCGGTGCTGCGCTGGTGGCGCGAGCGCCTGGGCACCGAGGAGCCGCCGGTGCTGGACAACGGCTCGGGCCTGTCGCGCCAGGAGCGCATCACCGCGCAGGCACTGGGTCGCCTGCTGCAAGCCGCCTATGTGTCGCCGGTGATGCCGGAGCTGATGTCCTCACTGCCCATCTCGGGGGTGGACGGCACGCTGCGGCGCATCAAGGGCGCCACCAGTGCCCACCTGAAGACCGGCAGCCTGAGCAATGTGGTGGCGCGCGCAGGTTATGTGCTGGCGGCCAGTGGCAAACGGTATGTGCTGGTGGCCTTTATCAACCACGCCAATGCCAACGATGCTCGCCCCGCCGTGGACGCGCTGGTGGAGTGGGCCGGGCGCGACCAGTAAAAAGAAAAGCGGCGGCTCAGGCCGCCGCGCGGGTCAGGCGGTCGCGCACGCCATCCCACTCCAGCGTGTCGGGCGGGGTTTCCACCCAAATGAGCTTGACGCCTTGGGCGTCCATCTCGCGCAGCTTGGAAAACAGCTCATGCGCAGCGGGCTGGGCATGGCTGGGCATGCGATGGACCGCCACCAGCGGCGAACGCACCTGCAGCGGACTGCGGTGGTAGAGCGCAATGGTGGGGCGTGCATCGGGCGCCTGGGTAGCACTGAGCAAATCCAGCGCCGCCTGCAGGGCCTTGGCATCCATCAGGCGCACGGTGGCGCTGGGTGCGTAGTGCGACTCCAGGGTCCCAGAGGCCCGTGGCCCCGGTTGGTTCTGCGCATCCAGCTCCTCTTTCGATAGCAACGGGCGGCCACAGGCATCGGCCACCTGCGCTGCGGTGATGGAACCTGGGCGCAGCAACACCGGCGCGCCACGCGTGCAGTCGATGATGGTGGACTCAATGCCCACCTCGCAAGGTCCGCCGTCCAGGATCAGCAAATCGTCGCCAAACTCGCTCAGCACATGGGCGGCCGTGGTCGGGCTCACGCGGCCAAACTTGTTGGCGCTGGGGGCGGCAATGCCCCACACCTCGCGCGCGCCCTCAGCCGGCTTGCGCAGTGTCGCCAGCAGCGCCTGCGCCACCGGGTGCGCGGGGCAACGCAGGCCAATGCTGTCTTGTCCGCCCGCCGCCGCCGCGCCCACGCCCTCACGGCGCGGCAGGATCAGGGTGAGCGGGCCAGGCCAGAAGGCCGCCATGAGCTGCTGCGCAAAGGCCGGCACACGCGCGCAGTAATGCGCCACACCACCCATGCCACCGTCAAACGCGGCCACGTGCACGATCAGCGGGTGGTCCGCCGGGCGGCCCTTGGCCGTGAAAATTTTGCCCACCGCGGCCGGGTCAGACGCATCCGCGCCCAGGCCATAGACCGTTTCCGTTGGCAAGCCAATCAGCGCACCAGCCCGCACCGCATCTGCGCAAGCAGCTATGGATTCAGGAGCAATCTCCACGCCGTCAGCGAACTGGCAAGCAGAAAGAATCATGGGCACTCGGCTCAGAACGCGGCGATGCCGAGGATGCGCGCGGCTTCCAGCGCGGTGGCACGCACACCGTCCACGGTGGCGCCGGTGATGTTGAGGTGGCCCATCTTGCGGCCCGGCTTAGCATCCAGCTTGCCGTACAGGTGCAGGTGGGTGCCGGGCAGGGCCAGCACGGCCGCCCAATCGGGCACACCGCCCTCGGGCCATAGGTCGCCCAGCAGGTTCAGCATGAGGGCCGGGCTGTGCTGGCGCGGCTGCACCAGCGGCAAGCCGGCCAGCGTGCGCACCTGCAGGTCGAACTGCGACACATCGCAGGCGTCCATGCTGTAGTGGCCGCTGTTGTGCGGGCGCGGCGCCATCTCGTTCACCACCAGGCCCCCCAGGCCGGCGGCGGCGGGGTTGGACTCGTCGAGCACAAAGAACTCGACGCACAACACGCCCACGTACTGCACACCTTCTGCTATCGATTTCGCAGCTGCTACCGCACGCGCTGCAAGGGCCGGAGGCAGATTTCCTTCATACACCTCGGTCACGGCCAAAATGCCGTCGCGGTGCAGGTTGCGCTGCACTGGCAGGTTCACACAGCGGCCATCGGCGCCGCGCGCCACGATGACCGAGCACTCCAGCGCCAGCGGCAGCATCTTCTCCAGCACGCAGGGCACGCCTTGCAGATCGGCCCAGGCGGCGGCCAGTTCAGCGGGCGTCTTCACGCGCACCTGGCCCTTGCCGTCGTAGCCCATGCGGGCGGTCTTCAAAATTCCTGGAAGCAGATTCGCATCGACGGCCGCCAGTTGCTCTGCCGTTTCAATGACGGCATAAGGCGCACAAGGCACGCCGCACGCCACAAAGTGCGCCTTCTCGGCCGCGCGGTCCTGGGCAATGGCCACGGCGGCACCGCTGGGGGCGACCGGACGGCTCTGCGCCAGCTGCGTCAGCGCCTGCGCCGGCACGTTTTCAAATTCGGTGGTGATGGCCGCCGATACCTCGGCCAGCCGGGCCAGGCCCGTGGGGTCGGTGTAGGCGGTCTGGATATGGTGGTGGCTGATGCGCCCGGCCGGGCTATGGGTATCCGGGTCCAGCACCGCGGTGAAAAAACCCATCTGCTGGGCCGCGTGGGCAAACATGCGGCCCAGCTGGCCACCGCCCATGACACCGAGTGTCATTTCTTTGGATCCGCCCAAAGCGGTTGCTGCGCGCTCAGAAGCCATTTAGATTGCGCTTCCGGTAATGGGCAGCACCATGGCGCGGGCAGCCTCGGTCTGGTCGATGCGGAAGGCGTCCAGCTCCATGCGCAGGTCCGGGTTTTCGTTGGCCAGCAGGGCCACCGCAAACAGGGCCGCGTTGGCGGCACCGGCCGGGCCAATGGCAAAGGTGGCCACAGGAACGCCCTTGGGCATCTGCACAATGCTGTGCAGCGAGTCCACGCCCGACAGCGCCTTGCTCTGCACCGGAACGCCCAGCACCGGCAAGGTGGTTTTGGCGGCCAGCATGCCTGGCAGGTGGGCCGCACCGCCGGCGCCCGCGATGATGGCCTTGAGGCCGCGCGCGACCGCGCTTTCGGCATAGGCGAACATGTCGTCGGGCATGCGATGGGCAGAAACCACCCGGGCTTCGAAGCGGATGCCAAACTGTTGGAGAATCTGGACTGCGTGCTGCATGGTGTCCCAGTCGGAACTGGAGCCCATGACAACGCCGATTTGAATGGTTTTCATAGTGCTGAAAGCGCTTTGCGGAGCGCCAGGTGGACTGGCGGCGCAGGGTTTGCGCACGTGGCCAGAATTGAATTTTACTTTTTCACCCCGAGCTAGCCCCCATGATCAACGTCACCATCGAAAACTTTGAGGCCGAAGTCGTCGCCGCCTCCCACCAAGTCCCGGTTCTGGTGGACTTCTGGGCCCCCTGGTGCGGCCCCTGCAAAGTGATTGGCCCGCTGCTGGAAAAGGTGGAAGAAGAGTACGCCGGCCGCTTCAAGCTGGTGAAGATCGACTCCGACCAGGAACAGCAGTTGGCCCAGGCCTTTGGCATCCGCAGCATTCCTACCTGCGTGCTGATGATCAACGGCAAGCCAGCGGACGGTTTCATGGGGGCAATCCCGGAGAGCAAGATCAAGGAGTTTCTGGACAAACATGTGCCCTCCGAGGCCGTGCTGGAAGCCGAGGCAGACGCCGAAGACGCCCATGCCCTGGCCGCCGCAGGCGACCCGCAAGCCGCGCTGCAAAAATTGCTGGAAGCGCTGAGCGTGGACCCCACCAACGACGACGCCCGCTACGACTACGTCAAGCTGCTGATCGAGAACGACCTACTCGAAGACGCCGAGGCTGCGTTGGCGCCCAAACTCACCGAGATTCCGCGCCAGCTGCGCTTCGAGGCACTGGGCCAGTTTCTGGACGCCATCAAGTTCGTGGTCACCGACGACCGCGGCCTGTGGACGCCCGAACAATTCGACGCCCTGATTGCCACCAACAAGCGCGACTTTGAAACCCGCCTGGCCAAGGCCCGTGTGTTGATGGTGGGTGGCGACTGGACCGGTGCCATGGAAGAGCTGCTGGAAATCATCATGCGTGACAAGGCCTGGGGCGAGGCGGTGCCGCGCAAGACCTTTGTGGCGATTCTGGAGCTGCTGACCCCACCCAAGCCCAAGGCCAACCCTGCAGATGCGGGCAAGGCCGCTGGCGGTATTGAGGTGGTGGGCAAGGCAGTGGCCGAGACCGACCCACAAGCCCAACTGGTGGCCGCCTACCGGCGCAAGCTCAGCATGGCGCTGAACTGATTTCGGCTTCCCGGGAACTTTCTCCCTGCGCCACCATCCACACACCATGCGCCGCCTCGTGCTCCTGCTGATCCTGATTGCCCTGGTGCCTTTGCGCGCCTGGTCGGGAGACGCCATGGCGATCCAGATGGCGGCGCAAGCCCACGCGACCAGCGCGGAGCTGGCGGCCAGCCCCCCCGCAGCGCACACCAGCTGCCATGAGATGCAGGCGGAGTCTGCGCCCACACCGCCAACCCACAACACGCCAGACCCTTGCGCCACCTGCGCCTCGTGCCAGGCTTGTTTCACGGTCGCACTGCTTGTGCCCGCCACGCAGTCGGCAACACAGGCCCTGCCACATGGGCTGCCACAAGCCGCTAACGCGCATTTCACCAGCGCCGTCCTCGCGCTGGGACACAAACCACCCATTTCCTGACCTCCAGGCCCGAAGTCCGTCTGGACTCTGGGCCTGGACCCGCCGTGGTGGCTCCGCAGCGCTGTGCTGCAGGGGCCTCGCAAGCACCCCGTTCACGCCTTTGGTCAGGAAATTTTTATGCCTATCTCCCCCTGGTACGCCCGCTCGCGGCTGTACCGATCACTCTCTGTGGCCGTGCTCGCCAGCGCCGCCACATTGGCCGCCCACGCCCAGGCCCCGGGCAATGTGCGACTGGACTCCACGCCCACCCTGCAGGCCAGCCAGGCCAGCACCCCGGTGCCCGCCGTGGCCTACCGCTCGGTGTTTTCCGACTTGCCCCGGGGCGTGGAAGACACGGTACTGGACTGGAAAGCCGCCAACGCAGCAGTGGGCCAGTTCCAACGCGGCCACGCCGACCTCCTGAAATGGGAGCAGGAGCAGGCGCGCAAATCTGCCCCGCCCGCCCAGAAGGCCCAACCATGAACGCCCGCCTGAGCCCCCTGCTCCGCGCCACCGCGCTGCTGCTCTGCAGCAGCCTGGCCTGGGCCGCGCCCCCCGATGGCGGCATCGAAACCCTGCAGGCCCGCATGGCGGGCAAAACCGTTGGTACCGACGGTGCGGCAGTCCAGCTGCCCCACCCCGCCGCCGACCCGCACAACACCCTGACCACCCTGCTGGCCACGCCACTGACGGCCAATGCCGCGGTGCGTATCGCCTTGCTTCACAACCCTGGGTTGCAGGCGGCATGGGGCAGCGAAGGGCTGTCCATCACCGATGCCACGGGTGCGACGACCCCGGCCAAGCTGCGCGCCCAGCAGGCCATCACGGTGTTGTCGGCCCAGGCCTTCAAGGCCTGGGTGAACGCCGTGGCAGCCGCCCACACCGCGCAACTGCTGCGCGAAGCCAAGGCCACGGCCGAGGCCAGCGGCGAACTGACCCGGCGCATGGCGCGCGCCGGCAATGTGAGCAAACTCACGCAAGCACAAAGCCAGGCGGTGTTGTCTGACGCGGCACTGGCGCTGGTGCGTGCCGAGCAGGCCGCCTTTGCCGCGCGCGAAGCGCTGACCGTGACCCTGGGCCTGTGGGGCGAAACCACCCAGTTCACCCTGCCAGCCGCCCTGCCGACCCTGCCCACGCAGGCACTGGACCTGCCCGATGTGGAGGCCCGGGCCGTTCAAGCCCGCGCCGACCTGCAACTGGCGACCCAGCAGTGGCAACGCAAGCAGCAAAGCACGGTGCCCGACAGCGCCGACGCGCTGTGGGACGCGATGGGCGACGCCGCCCGCGTGCGTGCCCAGGCCGTGCAGTTGCGCAGCCAGGCACGCAGCGCCTACCACCGCTACCGCAGCAGCTGGGACATCGCCACCCATCTGACCCAGGACGTGCTGCCGCTGCGCCAGTTCATCCACGACGAACTGGTGTTGCGCTACAACGGCATGCTGACCAGTGTGTTTGACGTGCTGGCCGACCGCCAGACCCAAGCGCTGGCCCACAGCGCCAGCGTCGCCGCCCAGCGCGACTTCTGGCTGGCCCATGCCGACCTGCAAGCCCTGCTGGCCGGCGCCCCGCTGGACGCCCTGCCTGGCTCCGCCACCGATAGCGCCGCCCCTGCGGCCAGCCCCACCCAAGCCGGAGGCCACTGAATGGCCCCCACCCAAGGACACCCCATGAACCGACGCAATTTTTTCAATGGCGCCGCCGCCACCGCGGTGGGTGCCGTAGCCGCCGCCTCGGTGAGCCGCGTGGCCCTGGCCGCACTGCCCGAGCCGGTGCTGCAGACATCCCCCAACACCCAGCCCCCGCTGGTCCCCGCCACCGGCCGCCCCTACACCCCGGTGGTCACCCTGAATGGCTGGACCTTGCCCTGGCGCATGAACCAGGGCGTGAAGGAATTCCACCTGGTGGCCGAACCGGTGGTGCGCGAAATGGCGCCAGGCTTCAAGGCCCATATGTGGGGCTACAACGGCCAGAGCCCCGGCCCCACCATCGAGGTGGTGGAGGGCGACCGCGTGCGTGTGTTTGTGACCAACAAGCTGCCCGAACACACCAGCGTGCACTGGCACGGCCAGCGCCTGCCCAATGGCATGGACGGGGTGTCGGGCCTGACGCAGCGCGCCATTGGTGTGGGCAAGACCTTTGTCTACGAGTTTGTGGCGCGCCGCCCCGGCACCTTTATGTACCACCCGCATGCGGACGAGATGACACAAATGGCCATGGGCATGATGGGTTTCTGGGTGACGCACCCGAAAACCAAAAATCCACTGATCAGTGAGGTCGACCGCGACTTCTGTTTCCTCCTCAACGCCTATGACATCGACCCCGGCAGCATGACCCCCAAGACCATGACCATGCTGGACTTCAACCTGTGGAGCTGGAACAGCCGGGTCTTCCCCGGCATCGACACACTGAACGTGCGGCACAACGACAAGGTGCGCATCCGCGTGGGCAACCTGACCATGACCAACCACCCCCTCCACCTGCACGGCCACGAGTTTGTGGTGACCGGCAGCGACGGTGGCCCCTGGCCGCTGGCGGCGCGGGTGCCCGAAATCACCACCGACATTGCGGTGGGGCAGATGCGGCAGTTTGAATTTCTGGCCGACGAGGAAGGCGACTGGGCCTTCCACTGCCACAAGAGCCACCACACCATGAACGCCATGGGCCACAACGTGCCCACCCTGATTGGTGTGGACCACCGTGGCCTGGTCGGCAAGCTGCAAAAAGCGGTGCCGGACTACATGGTGATGGGGGAGCGCGGCATGGCCGACATGGGAGAGATGGAGATGCCCATCCCCGACAACACCGCCCCCATGATGACCGGCCAGGGCCCCTATGGCGGCGTGGAGATGGGCGGCATGTTCAGCGTCCTCAAGGTGCGCAAAGACCAGAAGCCCGGTGATTACAAGGACCCCGGCTGGTACCACCAGCCTGCGGGCACGCAGGCCTATGCATGGACCGGCCCGCTGCCGGACCCGGCGCGCTTCCAGGCCGAAAGTCCAGCTGCCGCCGCAGCGCCCGCCACCGAGGTGCAGGTGCGCAAACCTGCCAGCCACCAACACCACTAACCCCGAGAAGGAAACCCATGAAAAACACTATCAAATTAATAGCTGCTTGCGCACTATTGGCGGGCGCCAGCGGCGCTTTTGCCACAGGAAGCCATGCCGGCGGCCACGGTACGGACGCCATCGGCAAGCCCGGTGTCGCAGCCAAAGTCACGCGCACCATTGCCGTCGACATGAGCGATGCCATGCGCTTCACGCCCAGCGCGGTGAAGGTGCGCCGCGGCGAAACCATCCGTTTTGTGGTCACCAACTCCGGCCAGCTCAAGCACGAGTTCAACCTGGGCACCGAAGCCGACCTGAAGGCGCACTACGCGCAGATGCTGAAGTTCCCCGAGATGGAGCACGACGAGCCCAACCTGGTGAGCCTGGCAGCCGGCAAAACTGGCGAGGTGGTCTGGCAGTTCACCCAGGCAGGCACCGTGCACTTTGCCTGCCTGCACCCGGGCCATTACGAGGCGGGCATGAAGGGCGCTGTGGCCGTGGGTAGCAAGCCATGAGCGCGCCCACTCTTTCACGCCGCAGCGTGCTGGCGATGGGGCTGGTCCCGCTGGGGCTGCCCGCATGGGCGGCCAAGGAGCGCACCGCCGTCCAGGTCTGGAAAGACCCCAACTGCGGCTGCTGCAAAGACTGGGTGGTCCACCTGGAGCAGGCTGGCTTTAAGGTAACCGTGCAGCAGACCGGCAATGCAGATGCCCGCAAGCGCCTGGGCATGCCTGATGCCCTGGGCTCCTGCCATACCGCAGAGGTGGCGGGCTACGCCATCGAAGGGCATGTGCCTGCCAAGGAGATTCAGCGCCTGCTGCGCGAGAAGCCCAAAGCCCTGGGCCTGGCCGTGCCGGGCATGCCGGTCGGCTCCCCCGGCATGGACGGCGCCATCTACCAGGGCCGCAAAGACCCGTATGACGTGTTGCTGGTCGCCAAGGGCGGCGCTACGTCGATTTACCAAAGTTACCGATAAGGACACCCCATGAACCACGCACACACCGCCCGCAAGCTGCTGGCCACCTTGCTTCTCAGTACCCTTGGCGCGAGCAGCGTCTGGGCGCAAACCAGTGACATGAGCCGTGGCGAAATCCGCAAGGTCGACAAGGCCGCCAGCAAGATTACCATCCAACACGGCGAGATCAAGAACCTGGACATGCCGCCCATGACCATGGTGTTCCAGGTGCGCGACCCGGCCCTGCTGGAGAAAGCCAAGGCCGGCGACAAGGTGCGTTTTAGCGCCGAACTCAAAGAGGGCGCCTACATCGTCACCGCCGTCGAAGCTGCGCCTTGAGCACCTGGCGCAGGTGCGCCCTCAGGCGGCACGCACGTGCAAACCGGCGTGCCGCACGGCCTGGCGCTCGGTGGCCAGCACACGCTGGGCGTTGAGGCTGGCAATCGGGATGCTGGCGTCCTGCGGGATGCCGCCACTGAGCTGCAGCGCCAGGTAGCGGCCGCAGCACACCCGCAAGAACGAGGCGAAGTTGTCCACCTCGCCGCGCTCGGCCACCAGCTCGTCGTAGAGCTTGGTGCAGAGCTGGGGCACGCCCATGCCGTCGCGCGTGGCGATTTCGTCGAGCACCCGCCAGAACAGGTTTTCCAGCTTGATGCTGGTGGCCACGCCATGCAGGCGCACCGAGCGGGCGCGGCTCTCGTAAAGCGTGGGGTCGGCACTGATGAACACTTGGCACATGGGCTGTCTCCTCAAGGGGCTGGCCTGCATGCTGCGGGCCGCCCCCGGTGCCGTCAATGGGAAATACGCGTACCCAGCAGCGCCAGAAACTGTGCAATCCAGGCCGGGTGTGCGGGCCAGGCGGGGGCAGACACCAGGTTGCCATCGGTCACCGCAGCGTCGATGGCGATGTCGGCATAGGTGCCGCCCGCCATCTCCACCTCCACCCGGCAGGCCGGGTAGGCCGAGCAGGTGCGGCCCTGCAGCACGCCAGCACCGGCCAGCAGTTGCGCGCCGTGGCAGACGGCGGCCACCGGTTTGTTGGCATCAAAAAAGTGCTTCACGGCAGCCACCACTGCGGGGTAGGTGCGCAGGTACTCGGGGCCGCGGCCACCGGGGATCACCAGCGCGTCGTAGGCCTCGGGCTTCACGTCGGCAAAGCTCGCGTTCAGCGTGAAGTTGTGGCCGGGCTTCTCGCTGTAGGTCTGCGCACCCTCAAAGTCGTGGATGGCCGTCTTGATGTGGTCACCCACCTTTTTATCGGGGCATACGGCATGCACCGTGTGGCCCACGGCCAGCAGCGCCTGGAAGGGCACCATGGTTTCGTAGTCTTCGCAGTAGTCACCGCAGACCATCAGAATTTTCTTCGCCGCCATGTCAGTCTCCTCGTTGTGGTTGGGAGACCGATTTTTGGAGCGAAGCGCAGTGCCGTGGTGGTACTGGGTTGTTACACCCCAGCAAGCACCCGACACTATCAAAACCATAGCTGCCTGCGCAGCAATGGCGGGCTCTAGAGCCCTATTTCCTTATAAATTATGCAGTCAGGCGCGTCAGCGCTTCCTGGTACTTAGCGGCGGTTTTGGCAATCACTTCGTTGGGCACACGTGGCGCAGGCGGGGTTTTGTCCCAGGGTTTGCCGTCCACCAGGGCCTGCTCCAGCCAGTCGCGCACAAACTGCTTGTCGTAGCTGGGCGGGTTGGTGCCTTCGGCGTAGCTCTCTTGCGGCCAGAAACGGCTGGAGTCGGGCGTCAGCACCTCGTCCATCAGCGTCAGCGTGCCGTCGGTGTCCAGACCAAACTCGAACTTGGTGTCGGCAATGATGATGCCCTTGGTCAGCGCGATCTCGGCCGCAGCTTTGTAAATCTGGATGCTGATGTCGCGGATGCGGGTGGCCAGGTCCAGGCCAATCATCTCCACGGTTTTCTCGAAGGTGATGTTCTCGTCGTGGTCACCCACGGCGGCCTTGGCGGCGGGGGTGTAGATGGGTTCGGGCAGCTTGCTGGCGTTCTTCAGGCCGGCGGGCAGCTTCACGCCGCAGACCGCACTGTTCTCCTGGTATTCCTTCCAGCCGCTGCCGGCCAGGTAGCCGCGCACCACGGCTTCCACGGGCAGGGGCTTCAGGCGCTTGACCAGCATGGAGCGGCCGGTGACCTGCTCCACTTCGGAGGGCAAGACCACGCTCTCGGGGGCGTCGCCGGTCAGGTGGTTGGGGCAAATATTGGCGCCGTTTTTGCCCAGCTTCTCGAACCAGAACAGGGCCATCTGGGTCAGCAACACACCCTTGCCGGGAATCGGCTCGCCCATGATCACGTCAAACGCGCTGAGGCGGTCGCTGGCGACCATCAGGATGCGGTCGTCGCCCACGGCGTAGTTGTCGCGCACCTTGCCACGGGCAAGCAGGGGGAGGGACAGGGCGGAGGTGTGCAAAGCTGAAGTCATGGCGTCCAACAAAGTAAAAGGCCTCGCCCCCCGGAATGGAAGGCGAAGCCTTGGATTATCGCAAGTTCGTGCCGGCCATGCGGCCCGGCAGCGCTCAGGCGACGGCGAGGTCCTGCACCACCTGGGCCAATTCACCACGGGCGTACTGCCCTGCCACCACCTGCAAGCTGTGCCCCTTGATGCCAGCGGCCTGGCCTTCGCAGCCAAACTCGATGTAGCGTTGTTTGCACAGTTGTTTGGCCGCTTCGCGCGCGGGCTTGAGCCATTCGCGGGCGTCAAACTTGTCGGGGTTCTCGAACAGGAACTTGCGCACCGCAGCGGTCATGGCCATGCGGATGTCGGTGTCGATGTTGACCTTGCGCACGCCAAAGGGAATGGCGCGCTGCACCTCTTCCACAGGCACACCCCAGGTCTGGGCCATCTTGCCGCCGTACTGGTTGATGGCAGCCAGCAACTCCTGTGGCACGGCGCTGGAGCCGTGCATCACCAGGTGAGTGTTGGGAATGCGGGCGTGGATTTCCTTGATGCGCTCGATGGCCAGAATGTCGCCGGTGGGCTGGCGCGTGAACTTGTAGGCGCCGTGGCTGGTGCCAATGGCAATCGCCAGTGCATCCAGCTGGGTGCGCTTCACAAAATCGGCGGCTTCTTCGGGGTCGGTCAGCAGCTGTTCACGGGTCATGGTGGCATCGGTGCCGTGGCCGTCTTCCTTGTCGCCCTTCATGGTCTCCAGGGAGCCCAGGCAGCCCAGTTCGCCTTCCACCGTCACACCCAGCTTGTGGGCCATGTCGACCACTTTGCGGGTCACTTCGACGTTGTACTCGTAGCTGGCAATGGTCTTGCCGTCGGCTTCCAGGCTACCGTCCATCATCACCGAGCTGAAGCCCAGGTCGATCGCGCCCTGGCACACCGCAGGGCTCTGGCCGTGGTCCTGGTGCATCACCACGGGAATGCTCGGGTAACTTTCCACCGCGGCCTGGATCAGGTGCTTGAGGAAGTGTTCACCCGCGTATTTGCGGGCGCCGGCGCTGGCCTGCATGATCACGGGAGCCCCGGTCTCCTTGGCGGCCTCCATGATGGCCTGGACTTGCTCCAGGTTGTTGACGTTGAACGCGGGAATCGCGTAGTTGTGCGTTGCCGCGTGATCAAGAAGCTCACGCATCGAGACGAGTGCCATGGATATCCCCAGGAAGTTAAAAACTCGCAGCAGCAGTCTTGGTAACCGCTTGGTAACTTTTTACCGTTGTCGGATTCTAACCTTGAGGGTTAACCCGTGGTAGCACGCAAAAAAAGGGCCCGAAGGCCCTTGGGTGCATCGCGCACCCCTCACCGTGGGGCAGGCGTGGCGTTGGCTAGTTCACCGCGCAGATCTTCAGCATATTGGTGCCGCCGGGAGCGCCCATAGGCTCGCCGCAGGTGATGGCGTAAATATCACCCTTTTGCACAATGCTGCGCGACTTCAGGTGCTTTTCAGCGTCCATCAACGCGGTGTCGCGGTCCGCGCTGGTGCCCATCAGGAGCGGGCGCACATTGCGGTACAGCGTCATCTTGCGCTGGGTGGTGACCTTGGGCGTCAGCGCGTAGATCGGCACATGGATCAGGTGGCGGCTCATCCACAGCGCGGTGCTGCCGCTGTCGGTCATGGCCACGATGGCCTTGGCACCCAGGTGGTGGGCGGTGAACAGCGCGCCCATGGCGATGGACTGGTCGATGCGGGTGAAGGTTTTTCCGGTGAAATCGGCGTCCAGCTTGACGTGCTCGCTGCCTTCGGCGGCGAGACAGATCTTCGCCATTTCGACCACGGTTTCCAGCGGGTACTTGCCGGCCGCGGTTTCGGCGGACAGCATCACGGCGTCAGTGCCATCCAGCACGGCGTTGGCCACGTCGCTCACCTCGGCACGCGTTGGCACGGGGTTGGTAATCATGGACTCCATCATCTGCGTGGCGGTGATCACGACCTTGTCGTGCTCGCGGGCCAGCTTGATCATGTGCTTTTGCAGCGCCGGTACGGCAGCGTTACCCACCTCGACAGCCAGGTCGCCGCGGGCCACCATGATGCCATCCGAAGCCAGCAAGATTTCCAGCAGCTTGGGAATGGCTTCAGCGCGTTCGATCTTGGCAATCAGGCCCGGCTTGTGGTTGTACTCGGCGGCAGCCACATTGCACAGCTGACGCGCCATTTCCATGTCGGTGGCATTCTTGGGGAAACTCACGGCCACGTAGTCGGCCTGGAAGCTCATCGCGGTGCGGATGTCTTCCATGTCCTTGCCGGTCAGGGCCGGGGCGGTCAGGCCGCCGCCCTGCTTGTTGATGCCCTTGTTGTTGGACAACTCGCCACCGAGCTTGACGGTGGTGTGCACCTGCTCACCCTTAACGGCATCCACCGTGATGACGATCAGCCCGTCGTTGAGCAAGAGCACATCACCGGCTTTCACCTCGGAAGGCAGCGCCTTGTAGTCCAGGCCCACAGCATCGATGTCGCCCAGTTCCACACGGGCTGCGTCCAGAACGAATTTTTGGCCAGGCTCCAGGAACACCTTGCCCTCGGCAAACTTGCCCACGCGGATCTTGGGTCCCTGCAGGTCGGCCATGATGGCCACTTCGCGGCCAGCGCGTTGGGCGGCTTCGCGCACTAGGCGGGCGCGGTCAATATGGTCTTGGGCCTTGCCGTGGCTGAAGTTCAGACGCACCACATTGACGCCGGCACGGATCATCTGCTCCAGCAAAGCGGGGTCGCTGGAGGCGGGTCCGAGGGTGGCAACAATTTTGGTGGCGCGACGGGGCATGGAACTGTCTCCTAGAGTGAGTTACCTATTTTCACACGCTTGTTTGTACCTTGGTTACATGGCAGGCACAAGAAAAGCACAGGCGGGGTTAGCCCGGAGGGCGCAAACCGAGGGCCTGTGGTTGAATGGTCGCCCGCCCGATCCACGCATCCCGACGCCTCCCATGAATGCCCCCGCCACCCACGCAGCCGCGCTGCTGGACAGCACGCATGGCAAGCCCAAGCTCTTGGTGGTGGATGACCAGCCCGACAACATCCAGCAATTGGTACAGGCCTTCGCCGGGGACTACCAGGTGTTCATGGCCACCTCGGGCGAACAGGCACTGGCGGTATGCCATAGCAACCCGCCAGACCTGGTGCTGCTGGACGTGCTGATGCCCGGCATGGACGGTTTTGCCGTGTGCCGCCAGCTTCAGGCGCAAGAGGCAACGGCGCACATTCCCATCATCCTGGTAACCGCGCGGCCCGACGCCGGCCAGGAAACCCATGGTTTGGGTCTGGGCGCGGTGGACTTCATCTCCAAACCGGTGAACCCGGCCGTGGTGCGCGCCCGCGTGCACACCCACCTGACGCTCAAGTTCCAGTCCGACCTGCTCAAGAAGCTGGTGCTGCTGGACGGCCTGTCGGGGGTCTTTAACCGCCGCTACTTTGACCAGCAACTGACGACCGAGTGGGCGCGTGCCGCGCGCAGCGGCCTGTCGCTGTCGCTGGTGCTGCTCGATGTGGACCACTTTGCGGCCTACAACGAGCGGCACGGCCACCAGGCCGGTGACGACTGCCTGCGCCTGATTGCTGTGACGCTCAAATCGGTGCTGCGCCGTCCGGCCGATGTGGTGGCGCGTTTTGGCGGGGAGGAATTTGCCTGCCTGCTGCCGGACACCTCCCACGAAGACGCGTTGGCGCTGGCGCAGGAGATGGAGCGCCGCGTGCGCCAGTTGGGGCTGCCGCAGGGCGGCACACAGGGTGGCGGGCTGGTCTCGGTCAGTGTGGGCCTGGGCACCCGCGTGAGCCCGCACAGTGGCCAGGCCAGTGATCTGCTGGCGCTGGCGGCGCAACAGCTGGAACGTGCCAAGGACAGTGGACGCGGCCAGGTGTGCTGCGCCAGCCTGGACACCGCGCCGGCGCCACTCTAACCCGCCCAAAGCAAAGGCACCTTCGGCTTGATGCCAAAAGTGCCTTTAGTCATTATGGGTGCTGCGCGAGCAGCTACCAATTCAATAGCAATTTAAGCGGCTGCGCGTTTTGTCAGAATCTCAAACGCCGGCAAGGTCTTGCCTTCCAGTACTTCCAGGAAGGCACCGCCGCCCGTACTGATGTAACCCACCTGTTTCTCGATGCCGTACTTGGCAATCGCAGCCAGCGTGTCGCCGCCGCCGGCAATAGAGAAGGCGCTGGATTCAGCAATGGCCTGCGCGATCACCTTGGTGCCGTTCTCGAACGCGGCGAACTCGAACACCCCCACGGGGCCGTTCCAGACGATGGTGCCGGCCTTCTTGAGTTGGTCGGCCAGGGCCTGGGCGGTTTGCGGGCCGATGTCCAGGATCAGGTCATCGTCGGCCACGTCGGTGGCGGCCTTGATGGTGGCGGGTGCGTCGGCAGCAAAGGTCTTGGCGGTCACCACATCGGTGGGGATAGGCACGGCCGCACCGCGCGCTTTCATGGCCTCAATCACAGCCTTGGCCTGGTCCAGCAAATCGGGTTCGGCCAGGCTCTTGCCGATCTTCAGGCCGGCGGCCAGCATGAAGGTGTTGGCAATGCCGCCGCCCACGATGAGCTGGTCCACGTTCTCGGCCAGACTTTTGAGGATGGTGAGTTTGGTGGAGACTTTGGAACCGGCGACGATAGCGACCAGTGGACGTTTGGGGGCCAGCAGGGCCTTGCTGATGGCATCCATTTCGGCCGCCAAGAGCGGGCCGGCACAGGCGATGGGGGCGAACTGGGCGATGCCGTAGGTGGAGGCTTCGGCGCGGTGGGCGGTGCCAAACGCGTCGTGCACAAAGATGTCGCACAGCGCAGCCATTTTCTTGGCCAGCGCTTCGTCATTCTTCTTCTCGCCCTTGTTGACGCGGCAGTTCTCCAGCATCACCAGTTGGCCCGGCTTCACCTCCACGCCCTCGGTCCAGTCGACGATCACGGGGATCTCGCGGCCCATCAGTTCGCCCATGCGCTTGGCCACGGGGGCCAGGGAATCTTCGGGCTTGAATTCGCCTTCGGCGGGGCGGCCCAGGTGGCTGGTCACCATGACGGCGGCACCGGCGTCCAGCGCCATCTGGATGGCAGGCACGCTGGCGCGCACGCGGGTGTCTTCGGTGATGTTGCCTGCGTCGTCCTGTGGCACGTTCAGGTCGGCACGGATGAACACGCGCTTGCCAGCGACTTGGCCTTGGGCAATCAGGTCAGAAAAACGGATCACTTGCATGGGGGAAACCTCAGGTAGTTTGAAAGCGCGCGCAGGGTGCGGCAACACCCGGCATTGTAGAAGTGCGCTAGGCGCGGCTGGCACGTAACGGCGACGTACCGAAGGCGCGACACATCCGCGCCGGGCCGCCCCAAGGCAATGACCCCACTCAGGAGGCAACCAAGCCCACGCAATGGAGCGCGTGAGGAACCAACTGCGTCACCAGCCCAGGCCGATGTGCAAAGGCAGGTACACCGCCATGCCCGAGGCAATGGTGCCCAGCACCGCCTGGCCGGCACCGCGCCGCCAGACAAAGAAGGCCAGCCCCGCCGCCACGGCATACAGACGGGCATCTTTGAGCGTATGGATGAGCTGGCCTTGCGACATGACGATCTCCGGCACGATGACGGCCGACAGCGCCGCAATCGGCGCGTACTGCAGGCCACGCTGGGCCCAGGCGGGCAGCGACCAGTCTTTGTCGGTGATAAAAAAGAAGGAGCGTGCAATCACCGTGACGCAGGCAAGACCCGCCGTGGTCAGCAGGGTCCAGCCGTCGGTGTTGCCGACGAAAAAACTGTCCAGGCTCAAGCGGGGTCCTTGGGGGTGTGGTGCGTTGGGTGCGAGGTATCGGGGCGCTTGTCCAACAGCAGGCACACGGTGACGGCGACCGCAATCGCCACCAGGATGTTGAGCTTGAGCGGCAACGCAAATGCAGCAACACCAGCAGCCCCCGCCACGCCCGCCGACACCCAGCGCAAACGACTGGTGGCCAGCGAGGCCATCATGCCCACCAGCGCCAGAATGCCCGCAAAGCCCAGACCCCAGGAGGTAGGCACGAAGTTGGCCAGCACTACGCCCAGCACACTGCTGGCGGTCCAGCTGAACCAGTTGATACCGCCATTGCCGGCCAGGTAGGCCATTTGCGCAGTGCGGCCCGCTGCATCTGTGGCCGGATGCTGGAACTGCTTCACAAACAGCACATAGGTCAGGTCGGCGGACAGGTAGCCGGTGACCAGCCGCTGCCAGCGCGGCAGGTGCATGAGATAGGGCCGCATGTGCGCGCTGAACACCACAAACCGCAGGTTCACGCAGAAGCCGGTGACCAGAATCACCCACATGGGCGCCCCGGCAATCAGCAGCGGCACCGCCGCCAGTTGCGAGCTACCGGCAAACACGGTGAGCGCCATGAACAGCGCCTCCACCGTGCTCATGCCGGACTTGACCATGGCCACGCCCGTCATCAGGCCCCAGGCAGCAATGCCGGGCGACACGCCCAGCATGTCATTGAAGCCGCGCCGGAACTCGGGGTGGGTGTAATTGCTGCGCAGGAAGAACATCAGGACGCCTCAGGCGCCGCTGGCAGCTCAAAGCGCTGGCCGACTTGCACCGGGCAGCCGCGCAGAAACTCTGCGGCGGGCAGGCGCTTGCCACCGGGGCGTTGCAGCTCCGTCAGCATTGCTACTGAATTCATAGCTGCCACCGCAATACCTTCGGGGGCTACAGACACTATTTGCCCATATTCTGCAGCACTGCTGCCGTCACCCGCATGGGCGCCCCACACTTTGATCACTTCGCCATTCAGCACAGTGCTGGCGCCCGGAAACGGATTGAAGGCACGTACGCGGCGCACGATGGTGGCGGCGTCCAGGCGCCAGTCGATGGGCGCCTCGTGTTTCTCGATTTTGTGGGCATAGGTCACGCCGGCATCGGGCTGCTTCACCGGCCGCAACGCACCTTGGGCCGCCAATTCCAGCGCCTGCACCACCATGATGGCGCCCAGCTCTGCCACCTTGTCGTGCAGTGTGGCCGTGGTGTCGCTGTCTGCAATTGGCAGACTCTGTTTAAGCAGCATGTCGCCCGTGTCCAGCCCCACATCCATCTGCATGATGGTGACGCCGGTCTCCGTGTCCCCCACCTCGATGGCGCGATGAATCGGTGCCGCGCCGCGCCAGCGTGGCAGCAGCGAACCGTGAATATTCAGACAGCCGAGTTTGGGCGATGGCGTGAGCGCCGACGGGCCGCCCCTAGGCGCGAGGGCCCCCTCGGGGGGCAGCGAACCACGCGCAGCGGGGAACGTGGGGGCCATGTCATCGAGCACCCATTGCGGCAGGATAAGTCCGTAGGCAGCCACCACCATCACATCGGCTTGGGCATCCGCAATCACCTGTCGCGCCGCAGCGGCGTCTTCGGGGTACTTGCCATCCAGGCGCAGGCTGCGCGGCTGGGCCACGGGAATGGCATGTTCTTGTGCGAACTGCTTGACCGCCGACGCCTGCAGCTTCATGCCGCGCCCGGCCGGACGGTCGGGCTGGCTCAGCACCAGGGCGATGGTGTGGCCCGCGGCATGCAGGCGCTCCAACGCCACGCGGGCGAATTCCGGCGTACCCGCAAAGATGACCCGCAGCGGCCTCGCCACGGGTGCAGGGATGTGGGCCACTTAGCGCGATTCCTCGCGCTGGGCCTTGATCATTTTGGTTTTGATGCGGTTGCGCTTGAGCGGTGAGAGGTATTCCACAAACACCTTGCCCACCAGGTGGTCCATCTCATGCTGCACGCAGACGGCCAGCAAGCCATCGGCCTCGATCACGCGGCTGTTGCCTTTTTCGTCCAGTGCCTTCACGTGCACCGCATCAAAACGGGTCACCCCGTCGTAAATGCCGGGCACCGACAGACAGCCTTCTTCATTCAGGTGGGTGGTGGCGCTGGTCCAGACCAGTTCGGGGTTGATCAGCACCATGGGCTGGTCCCGCTCTTCTGACACATCGATGACGATCAGGCGCTCATGCACATTGATCTGGGTGGCAGCCAGGCCAATGCCTTTGGCCTCGTACATGGTTTCCAGCATGTCAGCAGCCAGCTGCTGGATGCGCGCATCCACCGCGGCAACGGGCTTGGCCACGGTGTGGAGTTTGGGGTCGGGGTAACAAAGAATGGGAAGTAAAGCCATGGGAACTGCCTAAAAGATGTGGCTATTTTCGCCACTTTTACGATTGCTTGCACTGCCAGCGGGCCAAAAACGTTGCCGAATCAAGGGCTTGAGCGCAAAATCGCGCGTAACTTATCAAGTTCATTCACCGATTCGCACCCTATGACGACACACCTGATGGCGAAATCCCGCGTGGCGCTAGCCGCTTTGGCCGCACTGGCCGGCACCTTGGCTGCCCCCGGCGCATGGGCGCAGAACTTCCCAATTTCCGCGGCCCAGAAACAAACCGCCAACGAAGTCGCCCAAAAAGGCGTGCCGCTGAGCGAACTGGCCCCCAACGCCCCGGACAGCTACACCGTCAAAAGCGGCGACACCCTGTGGGACATCTCCAAACTCTTCCTCAAGAGCCCCTGGCGCTGGCCCGAGTTGTGGGGCATGAACCTCAACGACATCAAAAACCCGCACCGCATTTACCCCGGCCAGGTGCTGCTGCTGGAGCGCCTGGGCGACAAAGCCACCCTGCGTGTGGCAGGCAGCAGTGGTGACGGTGCAGCACCCGACACCATCCGCGTCACCCCACGCACCCGTTACGAAGCACTGGCCGATCTGGCCCTGCCCGCCCTGAAAAGCCGGGTTATTGAGGCCTTTTTGGCAGAGCCCTTGATCGTGGATGCCAACGAGCTGCAAGCAGCCCCGCGCATCGTAGCCACCCAGGAAGAACGCGTGCTGCTCACCCGCGGCGACCGGGCCTACGCCCGCGGCTCCAACGGTGCACCGCTCATGGACGACCAGGCCAAGCAGCAACTGTTCCGGCTGTTCCGCAATGCCACCCCGCTCAAGGACCCCGGAACGGGGGAAATACTGGGTTACGAGGCGCAATACATCGGGAAAGCCCAATTGATTCGCAGCGAGACCACTGGAGAGGTACAAGGCGAAAAAGGCCAGCCCGAGAGTGCCGTAGTGCCTGCGACCATCGACATCGTGTCCGCCAAGGAGGAAATTCGGGTGGGCGACCGCATGCTGCCCGAGCCCGCTCGTGCCTTGTCAACCTACACACCCCACGCCCCCTCACAAGTGGTCGACGCGCGCATTGTGTCGGTCTACGGCAGTGCCGTGATCAACGCGGGCCAAAGCCAGGTAGTCGCCATCAACCGCGGAACCCAGGATGGCATGGAAGCCGGCCATGTGCTGGCGATCCTCAAGGATGGTCAGCGCATCATGGACAAGACCGACCCGGCCCGACCGCTCATGAAACTGCCCAACGAGCGTAACGGCTTGCTCATGGTGTTCCGCACCTTTGACCGCGTCTCCTACGCACTGATTCTGGAAATCACCGACAGCGTGCGCGTGGGCGACCGGCTGATCAACCCGCGCTGACCCCAGCGCACCGACCACCGCAAGGGCGCCTTCGCACGTGGAGCGCGACGAACTTTCTGGCTGGCTGCGTTTGCTCCTCACCCCGGGGGTGGGCAGCAGTGGCGGGCGCAAACTGCTCGCCCGCTTTGGACTGCCCCAGCAGATCTTCGCGCAAAGCGCAGCGCAACTGGAGACTTGCGTCAGCGCCAAGCAGGCAGAAAGCCTGCTGCAAACGCCTGACGACCTGGCAAGCCTGGTCACCACGACGTGGGAGTGGCTGGCACACAATCCACAACAACGCCATGTGCTGACGCTGGGCGATCCCTGCTACCCCGCCGCGCTACTGGATACGGAAGACCCACCCCTGCTGCTGTACGCCATGGGTGAGGCCCACCACCTGCAACAAGGCTGGGCGCGCAGTGCCGCCTCCCGCATTGCGGTGGTGGGTAGCCGCAACCCCACAGCCCAAGGGGTGGCAAATGCACGGCAGTTTTCACAAATACTGGCCCAGGCGGGCCTGACGGTGGTGTCCGGACTCGCGTTGGGCATCGATGGGGCCTCACACGAAGGCGCGCTGGACGGCGCTGCCGAGGACCAGTTGGCGACCATTGCCGTCGTGGGCACCGGACTGGACCGTGTGTACCCCAAGGCCCATTTTCAGCTGGCGCACCGGATTGCCCAGCATGGCCTGCTCATCAGCGAATACCACTTGGGGACGCCACCGCTATCGGCGAACTTTCCCAAGCGCAATCGCATCATCTCGGGCCTTTCGCACGCCACCCTGGTGGTGGAGGCCGCACTGAAGTCTGGCTCCCTCATCACTGCACGCATGGCGGTTGAGCAGGGTAAAGACGTCTTTGCCATTCCGGGCTCCATCCACGCCCCCCAAGCGCGCGGCTGCCACGCGCTGATCAAGCAAGGGGCCAAGCTGGTGGAGAGCGCCCAGGACATCCTGGAAGAGTTTGAACTCCCAATCGATCCGGGAATTGCTATGGATTCCGGAGCTGCTCGCGCAGAAACAACGGAGCCTGAGGGCATTTCTGGCATAGAGCGCTCCTTGCTGGGCGCGCTGGCCTTTGAGCCGGCAGGACTGGATGCACTGCAGGCCCGCACCGGGCTGGACACCCCCACGCTGCAGGCCCTGCTCATGGGGCTGGAACTGCAAGGCCACATCGCCCGCCTGCCGGGCAGCCTGTTCCAGCGCCTCGCCCGGGGCTAAACGCCGGAAAAGCGGGGCAGTTTGCACCGCAAACGTGCAGCGCTTTTTTCTGCGCTATATTGGCTCCCATGTTTGAAGTGCTTGCTTTCGTTTACGAAAACTACTATGCGGACGAGGGCTGCCCCGAACCCGCTCACCTGCAACGCAAGCTCAGTGCCGTGGGCTTTGCATCCGATGAAATTGAGGATGCGCTGGCCTGGCTCCAGGGCCTTAACAGCGCTGCCCACAGCGCACGCCCCCGGGTCCCGGAGACCCTGGAAGCGTCCGCCAAATTGGCGGCCGAGCCTTGGCTGCGCCAACCCTTGCCGACCAGCGTTCGGATTTACCCACCCTACGAGCAAAACCACCTGGGCCCCCAGTGCCTGGGGTTTATCCGCTTTCTGGACTCGGCGGGCGTATTGCCGGCACATCTGCGGGAAGTGGTGCTGGACCGGGCCATGGCGGCCCCTGGTGGTCCGGTGGCCTTGGATGAGCTCAAGGTCATCATCCTCATGGTGTACTGGAGTTTTGGCCTGGAGCCCGATGCCTTGGTACTGGACGAACTCTGCGACGACGCCAACGATCGGGTGGCGCACTGAACGTCTGTTAGTTATGGATCCCCGCAGCAGGCGGGGAACCCCTCAAGCCAGCAGCCGTTCGGGATTAGCTTCTAGCTTGGCCAAGGCGTCACGTGTCGCGCGCACGGTTAGCGCCTCTTCCTCTTGCGGCAATAGCAGGCCCGCCTGCAGGTAGGCGGCGAGTCGACCACCCTGGATCAGGTAACTCTTTCCCGAACTGGAGGCAAACAGGTTCAGGTGCTTGCGATCGCTGCGCCAGGCAAACTGCACCTGGGTGATCTGGTTGTTATGGTCCAGCGTGAACCACGAGCCCAGTTGCAACTCCTGCGCCCAGGCCAACATGGCCGCCGTGGGCTTGGAGCCGCCATTGGCCACCACCTCGATGGCCGAGGCATCAATCCCCAGCATCATCTCAATACTCTCGGCATCCAGTGGCAGATCGCCCATGCCGTCTTCCGACACAAAGTCCTCCAAGTTGCCCAGCCTTTGCGCCATGGCATCGATCTGGGCCTGCGGAATCGCCTGCGTCTTGGACATGAAGGCATCAGCCAGCGTATCGCTGATACGCTTTACCTGGCTCTCCTGCTCACTCGGCGCCATAGCCAGCAGCGTCATGCCGGAGCGCAAGCGCAGCAACAAATTGGGCAGGTCCTGGATCACTTTGGCGCGGTCTGCGCGATTGGGCTTGGCGCTGGCCGCCCAGATCAGGTCGGTGGCAGACTTCTTGAGCACCAGGGTATCGGCATGCTGCGGCCCCTTGCGCACAGCAGCTACGGCCAGCACCTCGGCCCAGACCTTGAACAAAAAGTCCCGGATCTCCTCGCGCACCGGCATGTCTTTCAACATGTTGCGCATCTCGATGGTGTACTGGATGGCCAGGGTCTCTTTTTGCTCCACCTGCTGCGCCACACTCACGACCTTCTGGGTGGGGCCTTTTTCGGTAAGGAACTTGGAGAGGAATTTCTGGAACTCCTCGAAAACAATCTGGTAGACCTTTTTGCCGGTCTCGGGGTACTGCTCGATAACCTGCACGATGCGCTTGATCTCGGTTTCCATCGCGCTGCCCTGCACGCCCGAGGCATCAAAACCCATGACGCAGGAGCCCATGCGGTCAATCAGCTGACGCGCGGGGTGGTCCGCCGTTCCGAAAAAATCGGGGTCTTCCAGGGCCACACGCAGCACCGGCATTTGCAAACGCGCGAACCAAACGCGGATGCCAGGCGGAATGCGCTCTTCGGCCAGAATCGCCTGAAACATCAGCGCCACAATCTCAATGGTGGCCTTTTCTCCCTTGGTTTCCGCCTTTTTCTTGAGCTCGCTCGACTTTTCGCGCAGGTCGCTGGCCACCCGTGCGACGCCAGCCGGGCTGTAGTCTTCATACATGGTGCCACCGGGGGCGTACCCCATATGGGCTGCGCCTGGCGCAATAGCGGCGGCCAGGGCTGGAGATGGTGCATGGTGGGCCGTCCCGCTGAAGTCCCCGCCCCCGTGGCTCACAAACAAGCGGCGAATTTGACCGATCACCCCCTGCGCACGGCTACGGGCCCGTGCGATAGGGGTTGCGGCTGTCAGCATGCGGGTCTCTTCTCCAGCGCCATAGGCCTGGCCGGGCATACTGTGGGAGCCCGAGGACTGGCGCCAAAACGGCGTAGGCGAAGAGGAAGACACCCCTTGCGGACCGGAACTACCAGAGGCAGCGGGCGCGGCGGCAGTGCCACCACCCCACCCCAGACGCCCGCCGAAGAAGCCACCGCCCGCCGCGCGCTGGCCGCTAGCGGCCGCTCCGCTGCCCATGCCGGCATGGCCGGTCGGGGCATACGCTTGTGCGAGACTTCCGCCGGCGTTGCTGCCATGGCCCACATCTCCATAACCGCTGGGTGGCATCTCCGCAGGCGGCTGCCCCGGGGCGGGGACTGCAGGCGGTGTACGTGGGCGCTGCGGTGCCCGCACTGGCGCTTTCACACGGTCTTTCAACTCGATGGTCGGCATGACGCCTTTGCTGATGAGCAGGTCGTTAGCATTCTTGTACGCCACGATCAGGCGTTCAATCAACAAACGCTGCACCACTTCGTTGACCATGGGCCAAGACTCTGCAGGCATACCCGATTGCGCCCATTGCTCCACCATCAGCAGCACCAACACCTCGGGACGCAGCAGGTCATTGCCTTCCAGGTCCTCCAGGTTTTCCAGGAAACGGATGCGCACTCTCACGTCATCGAGCTGGGGCAGCACTTTTTCATTGACGGCCAGCACCAGGCGGGACGCCAAGATTTTGTTTTCCACCACCTCGGTACCCACCAGCTCCAAGCCCGCCGCCTCCAGGCCCGCCGCTTTTTTCTCCTTGGGGGGATCGAGGCATTCGCGCCAGGCCCTCATGGTGCCGTCGACCCACAATGGTCGGCAGCGCTTGTAGGCCATCCAGGTATCCCGGCGTAGCTGGGCTTCCCGGGCATTGACCAACTCATCCATCAGGGTGGTCAGGCGCTCCTGCACCGCGCCGCCGATCTCCTGCGCTGCCTTGCCGGCTTCTGCCAGAAAACGCTCGCGCAAGGCACGGGCCAACTGCAAGCGGGGGGGCAATGCGGGAGAGGTAGCCATGGTGGTAGCTTAAACCGTTGCGCCAGCGTTGGGGTCGTTGGGATCCACGTCCTTCTTGGGAGAACCTTTGACCAGGTCTTCACGCTGGATACCCAACCACATGGCAATGGAGGCTGCCACAAAGACCGAGGAATAAATGCCGAACAAAATGCCGATGGTCAATGCCAAGGCAAAGTAGTGCAGGGTCGCACCACCAAACAGCAACATGGACAGGACCATCATTTGTGTGGATGCGTGGGTGATGATGGTGCGGCTGATGGTCGAGGTGATCGCATTGTTGATGATCTCCTCGGTATTCATCTTGCGAAAGCGACGGAAATTCTCACGGATTCGGTCAAAAATCACCACCGACTCGTTCACCGAGTAGCCCAACACGGCCAGCACCGCCGCCAGCACAGGAAGCGAAAACTCCCACTGGAAGAAGGCAAAAAAGCCCAGGATGATGATCACATCGTGCAGGTTGGCGATGATGGCGGCGACTGCGAATTTCCATTCAAAACGGATCGCCAAGTACAGCATGATGCCCACCACCACGAAGGCCAGCGCCTTGAGTCCGTCAGCGGCCAGCTCGTCGCCCACTTGGGGGCCTACAAACTCGGTGCGGCGCATCGTGGCGGACGCGTCAGCCGCTTTGAGCGCGATCATGACGGCATCGCTTTGCTGACCCGAGGTGCTGCCTTTTTGCACCGGCATGCGGATCAGGACATCCTGTGCCGTCCCAAAGTTCTGGACCTGAACGTCCTTGATCCCCAGTTTGTCCAGCGTGCTGCGCACGCCATTCAGGTCGGCGGGCTGGGAGTAGCTCACCTCCATCAGCGTGCCACCGGTGAACTCCACCGACAGATGCAAACCCCGCGAAAACAGGAAGAAAACGGCGGCAATAAATGTCACCAGCGACACCATATTCAGCACCAAGGCATGGCGCATGAAGGGGATATCGCGGCGGATTTTGAAGAATTCCATGCTCTTACCTTTTAGTTGGTCGTCACCTGATGACCGGCATCAGGACGCCACACGGTGCCAATCGACACACTTTTGAGCTTCTTTTGGCGACCGTACCACAAATTCACCACGCCACGGGAGAAGAAGACGCCCGAGAACATGCTGGTCAGAATGCCCAGGCAATGCACCACGGCAAAGCCCCGCACCGGGCCAGAGCCAAAGGCCAACAGGGCCAAACCGGCGATCAGTGTCGTGACGTTGGAGTCGATGATGGTGGCCCATGCGCGGTCGTAACCGGCGTGGATGGCGGCCTGGGGCGAAGCGCCGTTGCGCAGCTCTTCCCGCACCCGTTCATTGATCAGCACGTTGGCGTCAATGGCCATGCCCAGCACCAGGGCCATGGCCGCCATACCGGGCAGGGTCAGCGTCGCTTGCAGCATGGACAATACGGCCACCAGCAGCAGCAAGTTGAACGCCAGCGCAATACTGGAGATCACGCCAAACAACATGTAATAAAAACACATGAAGACGGCCACAGCAACAAAACCCCAGGTCACGCTGTGAAAGCCTTTGGCAATGTTCTCGGCACCCAGGCTGGGGCCGATCGTGCGCTCTTCGATGATCTCCATAGGTGCGGCCAGTGAGCCAGCACGCAACAGCAAGGCGGTGTCGGCCGCCTCCACCGTGGTCATGCGCCCAGAAATCTGAACGCGCCCCCCACCAATCTCGGAACGGATTACCGGAGCCGTCACCACTTCACCCTTGCCCTTTTCGAACAAGATGATGGCCATGCGCTTGTTGATGTTCTCGCGCGTCACATCGCGGAAGATGCGGGCGCCCTTGGCATCCAGCGACAGGTTGACCGTGGGCTCCTGGGTCTGGCCATCAAAGCCAGGCTGGGCATCGGTCAAGTTTTCGCCCGTCAGAATCACCTGTTTTTTAACAATGACGCCCTGGCCACTGCGCTCCAGGTAACGCTCGGAACCAAAGGGCACCGGCCCGGCACCGGACTCGGCGGCACGCGCCTCGGACCCTTCATCCACCAGGCGAATTTCCAGGGTGGCAGTGCGGCCCAGGATGTCTTTGGCCTTGGCGGTGTCTTGCACCCCGGGCAACTGCACCACAATGCGATCCAGCCCCTGCTGCTGGATCACCGGCTCGGCCACACCCAGTTCGTTGATGCGGTTGTGCAGGGTCGTAATGTTCTGCTTGAGGGCCTGTTCCTGCACGGTGCGCGCAGCCACGGGCTTGATGGACGCCACCATCTTGACATCGGTGCCGTCGGCTGTTTCCAGCGTATCCAGATCGGCAAACTGGTCCTGGATGATGCGCTTGGCGGCCTGGGCCGTCGCCGCATCGCGGAAGCGGATTTCAATGGTCTGCCCGTTGCGGGTGATACCGCTGTGGCGCACATTCTTCTCGCGCAAAGTGCTGCGAATGTCACCTGACAGGGACTCGGCCTTTTTGGCCAGGGCCGCTTGCATGTCCACCTGCAGCATGAAGTGCACACCACCGCGCAAATCCAGTCCCAAATACATGGGCGAGGCACGCATGGACGTGAGCCAAGCCGGAGAGCGTGACAACAGGTTGAGCGCCACCACATAGGCAGGATCAGCCGCATCCGGGTTCAGCGCTTTTTGCAAAGCGTCTTTGGCCTTGAGCTGCGCATCGGTGTCAGCAAAGCGGGCCTTGATGGAGCCGTTTTCCAGGCTGATGGCATCGGGACTCAGGCCAGCCGCCTTCAGCACTTCTTCCACCTTGGCCAGGGACGTGGGGTCCAGCTTCACAATGGCCTTGGCGGGGGACACCTGTACGGCCGGCGCTTCACCAAACAGGTTGGGCAAGGCGTACAGCCCTGCCACCACGAGCGCGATCAGGATGATCGCGTACTTCCATACCGGGTAACGGTTCATGATCGCGCGTCGCTTTGAGAGAAATTACTTGATGGAACCCTTGGGCAGCACTTGCACCACCGCACTGCGCTGGATCTGCACTTCCACGCCGCTGGCCACTTCCAGGCCGACATAGCTATCGCCCAGCTTGGCAACCTTGCCCAGCACGCCGCCGGCGGTGACCACTTCGTCACCCTTGGCCAGCGCATCCAGCATGGAGCGGTGCTCTTTCTGCTTCTTCATTTGGGGGCGGATCATCACGAAATACAGCACCACAAACATCAGCACCAAAGGCAACATGCTCATCAGGGTGGATTGCATGTCGCCACCAGCAGCGGCGGGGGCAGTTTGGGCAAAGGCAGAAGAAATGAACACAGGCTAACTCCACAAAATGGGGCAAATTACAAAGGCGCTTCGTCCCGTGGGACAGCCGCGCACGGCCATGCTCGCCCCAAGGCGAGCAACCGGTCATTGTAAGCGGGGGAAAGGCCCGCCCAATGCGGGCGGACAAGGCCCTAGGCGGCCTGGGTTTGCTTGACAGCCGCGGTCTTCCGGTACTGGTCCAACAACACGGTCCACTGCTGGCGTGCGGCGGTCAGATGGCGTGCCTTGACATGGCCAAAACCGCGAATCTGCTCGGGTACACGGGCAAAGGCGGCGGCGGCATCGCGGTTGCCAGCGCCCAGCGTGGGCAGCATCGATTCGATGGCGGCACGGTACTCGGCAATCAGTGCGCGTTCCTCGCGGCGCTCGGTGGTGTAGCCGAACACATCCAACGCGGTGCCGCGCAGACCTTTCAGCGACGCCAGCACACCGAATACCGGACGCACCCAGCCGCCCAAGCGCATCTTCTGCAGTTCGCCCCGGTCGTTCTTGCGGGCCAGCAGGGGCGGCGCCAGGTGGTAGGCCAGCTTGAAGTCGCCCTCGAACAGGCCTTCCACCTTGGCGCGGAAGGCCGTGTCGGTGTGCAGGCGGGCCACCTCGTACTCGTCCTTGTAGGCCATGAGTTTGAACAGGTAGCGGGCCACGGCCTCTGCCAGAGGTTGCTTGTCGCCGCCCACCGCCGATGTTTCTGCGGCGCGGACCTTAGCCACAAAATCGGCATAACTCTGGGCATAAGCCGCGTTCTGGTAGCCGGTCAAAAACTCCACGCGCTTGTGCACCAAGGCATCCAGCGACTGGTGCTGGCGCGGCGTGAAGGCAATCACCTGGCCGGGGTTGATGGCGCGCTGCACGGCCGGCCAGTCCACGGCGGCACGGCGGCCCCACTCAAACGCGGCCTTGTTGTTGGCCACGGCCACGGCGTTGAGTTCGATGGCACGCATCAGCGAAGACAGACCCAGCGGAATCCAGCCCTTTTGCCACGCATAGCCCAACATCATGGGGTTGGTGTAAATGCTGTCGCCCAGCAGATGGGTGGCGGCGGCATCGGCATCGAACACACCGAGGCTGCCCTCGCCCACGGTCTTGGCGATGTCGGCCACACACTGCTCACCCGGGTTGGTCCAGTTGGCGTTTTTCACAAACGCTGCAGTGGGCGCGCTGTTGGTGTTGAGCGCCACGTGGGTACGGCCGGGGCGCATGCGCACCAGAGTTTCCTTGCCGGCCACCACGATGGGATCGCAGCCCAGCACCAGGTCGGCCGAGGCCGTGCCCACGCGGGTGGTGCGGATGGCGTCCTGGCTGGCACCGATGAGCACATGGCTCCAGGTGGCACCGCCCTTTTGGGCCAGGCCACCGGCGTCCTGCGTGACGATGCCTTTGCCCTCCAGGTGGGCCGCCACGCCCAGCAGCTGGCCGATGGTGATGACGCCGGTGCCGCCGACGCCGGCAACGATGGTGCCCCAGACGCCGCCGATGGCCGTGGCCACGTCAGGAATCTGCGGCTCGGGCAGGGCTGGCCAGGAGGCTGGCGTGGCCTCGCCCGCCTTGGGCTTGGCAGCCTTCTTCAAGCTGCCACCTTCCACCGTGACAAAGCTGGGGCAAAAGCCCTTGACGCAGGAAAAGTCCTTGTTGCACGTGCTTTGGTTGATCTGGCGCTTGCGGCCAAACTCCGTCTCCAGTGGCTCCACGCTCATGCAGTTGCTCTGCACGCCGCAGTCGCCACAGCCTTCGCAGACGAGCTCGTTGATGACCACGCGCTTGGCGGGATCCACCAGCGTTCCGCGCTTGCGGCGGCGGCGTTTTTCGGTGGCGCAGGTTTGGTCGTAAATGATGACCGTGGTGCCCTTGATCTCGCGGAACTCGCGCTGGATGCGGTCCAGCACGTCGCGGTGTTCGATGGCAATGCCTTCGGGCAGGCCCTGCACACCGTCGTATTTCTCTGGCTCGTCGGTCACGATGGTGATCTTCACAGCACCTTCGGCCCGCATGCTTTGGGCGATCTGCACCACGGAATGCCCTTCGGGCCGCTCACCGACCTGCTGGCCGCCGGTCATGGCCACGGCGTCGTTGTAGAGAATCTTGTAGGTGATGTTCACCCCCGCCGCGATGCTCTGGCGCACGGCCAGCAGGCCGCTGTGGAAGTAGGTGCCATCACCCAGGTTGGCGAAGATGTGCTTGTCGTTCGTGAAGGGCTGTTGGCCTACCCAGGGCACGCCCTCACCGCCCATCTGCGTGAAACCGTCGGTACTGCGGTCCATCCAGATGGTCATGAAGTGGCAGCCAATGCCGGCCATGGCGCGCGAGCCTTCGGGCACCTTGGTGGACGTGTTGTGCGGGCAGCCCGAGCAGAACCAGGGCTGGCGGTCTGCCCCCTTGGTGCCCGACAGCTCGATCACGTGCATGGCGCGTTCCTTGGCTTCCAGAATCGCCATTTGTGCGTCGATGCGCGCACTCGTATCCGCGTCCAGCCCCAGCTTCTTGATGCGTTGGGCGATGGCGCGCGCAATCAAGGCCGGGTTGAGGTCGGCGTTGGCACGCAACAGCGTGTTAGCCATGGGGTTGGGCATGGACCATTCACCGCCCGCGCCATAGTGGTCGGGCGTCTCCACCTCGTTGAACTTGCCCAGCACCGTGGGCCGCACATCGGCGCGCCAGTTGTACAGCTCTTCCTTTAGCTGGTATTCGATGACCTGGCGTTTTTCTTCCACCACCAGAATCTCCTGCAGGCCGGTGGCGAATTCGCGCGTGAGTTGTGCCTCCAGCGGCCACACCACACCCACCTTGTGCAAGCGGATGCCCAGCGTACGGCAAGTTGCATCGTCCAGACCCAAATCCAGCAAGGCCTGGCGCGTGTCGTTGTAGGCCTTGCCGCTGGCGATGATGCCGAAGCGGTCGTTCTTGCCTTCGATGACGTTGTAGTTGAGCCGGTTGGCGCGAATGTAGGCCAGCGCCGCGTACCACTTGTAGTCCATCAGCCGGGCTTCCTGCTCCAGCGCGTGGTCGGGCCAGCGGATGTGCAGGCCGCCGGGGGGAATTTCAAAGTCCGCCGGCACGCGGGTGATGACCCGATCGGGGTCGATCATCACAGTGGAACTGGATTCGACGATCTCCTGGATCGTCTTCATGCCCGCCCACACGCCGGAGAAGCGACTCATGGCAAAGGCGTGCAGGCCCAGGTCCAGGATCTCTTGCACATTGGCCGGGAAAAATACGGGCGTGCCGCAGGCCTTGAAAATGTGGTCGCTCTGGTGCGCAGCGGTGCTGCTCTTGGAGATGTGGTCGTCACCCGCCACCGCAATCACGCCGCCCCAGGGCGTGGTGCCCGCCATGTTGGCGTGCTTGAAGACGTCCGAGCAGCGGTCCACGCCCGGCCCCTTGCCGTACCAGATGCCGAACACGCCGTCGTACTTGTTACTGCCGGGCGGGGCAAAGCCCAGCTGCTGCGTACCCCACAGCGCCGTGGCAGCCAGCTCTTCGTTGACGCCAGGCTGAAAGTGGATGTGGTGGGCCTTGAGGTACTTCTCGGCCTTGACCAGGGACTGGTCGTAGGTGCCCAGCGGCGAGCCGCGGTAGCCGCTGATGAAACCGGCGGTGTTCTTGCCCAGGCGCTGGTCGCGCACGCGCTGCAGCATGGGCAGTTTGACCAGGGCTTGCACCCCGCTCATGAAGGCGCGGCCGTAGTCCAGCGCGTATTTGTCGTCCAGGGTGACCGTCGCCAGCGCCGTGCGGATGTGCTCGGGCAGGTCGCGGTTAAGGGGTGCATTCATGGTGCTTGTCTCCGTGTTTTTGTTCGGCAAAGTGTATGCCTGCAAGACGGATATGTCTTTGCGTTCTTTGCCCTCATATGCACTTTCAAAGAACGATTCTTTCTCCATAATGGCATTTATGGAAACACTTGACCGATTTGACCTCGCCATCCTGAACGAACTGCAAAACGACGGCCGGCTCAGCAATGCCGAACTCGCCACCCGCGTGGGCCTGAGCGCCGCCCCCTGCTGGCGCCGCGTGAAGGCGCTGGAGGAAAGCGGCTTCATCACCGGCTACCGCGCCGAGATCAACCGCCAGAAGATGGGCCTGGGCGTGCTGGCCTTTGTGCGGCTGGACGCCAACCGCAACAGCGGCGACGTGCTGCACGCGCTGGAAGAAGCGATCCGCCAAATCCCCGAGGTCATCAGCTGCCACTACATCAGCGGCACCGGCACCTTCGAGCTGCAGGTGGTGAGCCGCGACCTCCACACCTTCAGCCAGTTTGCGCGCGAGGTGCTGATCAACCTGCCCAATGTGAAAGACCTGCACACCAGCTTCTCACTGGGCGAAGTGAAGGCCAGCAGCGCGCTGCCGCTGGGCCATTTGCAGCCCCAGCCCACGACCGCCACACCACCCCGGAGCCGCCCATGAACCGCCGCCACGCCCTCATTTATGCATCATTTCTGCCTCTAGCCCTCATGGAATATGCGCAAGCAGCTCCTGATTTGATAGCAAACCCAGCACCCCTGCCGATGCGCAACCTGCTCATCGAGGTGCGCCAGGTGCAGTCCGACGACAGCCAGCGCGCTGGCGTGGAGCTGGGCAACCGGGGTGGCGTGCAGATGAACCAGTCGCGCAACAGCGGCTCGGCCACGCAGCAGGCGCTGGTGCTGAATGGTCGGCCCGTGCGCCTGGGCCTGCAGACCACCACGCCCATCCGCCTGCTGCAGGGTTTTGTGCGCAATGGCCGCGTGGTCACCAGCGTGGGTACGGTGCTGCTGGAGGCCGGCACGGGGTTCAGCGCTACGCCGCGCTGGGATGGCGGCACGCTGGTGGAGCTGGAACTGGCGGCGCAGCAGGCGCTGCGGTCTGGCTCAGCCCTGCCCGGGGCGACTGCGACCTCGGCCACCAGCAGTGTGTTGGCACTGCCGCTGGATGCGTGGACTACGGTGGGGGAATCGGAGCAGCGCTCGGAGTCCAGCGGCAGTGGATTGACCGGTGGGCAACAGCAGAGTGGGCTCGTGCGGACTGAGGTGCAGGTTCGGGTTTCTTTGCGTTAGTTTTTGGGCTCGGTTGCACCGCTTTTTTAGACACCCACTCCCCCAGCCCCTCGCCCCGTCGGCGAGGGGAGCTTTTAACAGCCAGATTTTGTGGTGTCTCGTCGGCTGCGGGCTACGTGCGAGAGGTCGCCACCGTTACTTCGCGCCACGGCCAGTGCCTGCGGTTGTGGGACTTCGGAGGGCCGTGTTTGCCAACGCTGGCGGCTGCGCCCGCTAGTGGTTCCGCGCCAGCCCGTGTGAGGTTGCCCCAACCGTATGCGCTGGCTGTGGCGTACCCACCTGTTGGCAGCTTCACCAAGTAGCTCCGTAGCCGGAGCGAGGCGACCAGATCGGCTGTTAAAGACTCCCCTCGCCGACGGGGCGAGGGGCTGGGGGAGTGGGTGTTAAAAAAGCAAAGCCACTCAAACAGATAACGCAGCCACCCAGCGCGCGTGGTAACCCTGCAAACCGGACACCTGCGCAACCTCCACAGGTGCCAATTCGGATGCCACCGGGCTGCCCCAACGCGACAGCAACCAAGCCCCCCGCGCCGTGCCCTCCATCGCATCATGGCTGGCCAGACAACGCGCCTCTGGCAACAAGGCCTGCAGCAATGCCAGGTACAGCGGGTTGTGCGCCAAAGGCCCTTCCAGCACCACGGTGCGCGGCAAATCCACGCCATCCCACAGCCGCTCCACCAACCAAGCGGTCGTCTGCGCACAGTACAGCGCAGCCAGTGCGGCGCGCTGGCCAGGCGGCAGGGCTGCGGCCAGCGGCTGGCCATGGCGCACGATCTGCCCCTGGCGCCCCATGAACGGGCCGCCGTGTTCGGCAAACGAGGGCGTCGCCAGCGTGGCGGAGTCCACCAGCGCCTGCACATCGGCCCAGGTGCCCGCATCGGGCGCGGCACCGTCCAGCAGCGCGGCAAACTCGCGCCCACCCATAAAACGGGCCGTGGGCGTGGCACGGCCCAGCACATCCACATTGGCCAGCATGTCGCGCTCGGCCTGCAGGCTGGCGGTGGGGGCGCCGGGCGCCATCAACACGGTCCAGGTGCCGGAGGACACCACCGTGAGTGCCGAGGCCTGGTCCGCCGACGCATCGAGGTAACGCGCCAGGCAGGCATTGCTGTCATGCACGCCCACATGCACCTGGCAGTGCGCGGGCAGGCCCCAGGCTTGGGCCATATCAGGGCTCACCGTGCCCAGCACGTCCCAGGCAGACCGCAGCGGCGCAAACAGCGCGGCCCAGCCCTTGGCTTGCGCCAGTGCGGAGAAACCACCGTCCTGCGGGCACCACAGATGTGTGTGGCAACCCAGCGACGAGACTTCGCTGGCCCGTTCACCGCACAGGCGCCAGGCCCAGTACTGCGCATAGGGCAGCAGGCAGCGCGTGCGCCGCCAGGCTTCGGGGTGCAGGTTTTGCACATAGAACAACTGGCGCGCGGCATTCAGACCCGCGGGCAGGTCCGGCGACAAGGTTTGCGCAAAACCATCGGCCGCGGCGTCAAAGGCCTGGGCCAGCAAGGGGTGCTGCGTCAGGCCATCAAATTCGTAGTCCACCGGTGCCCAGGCCAGGCCGTCGTCGCCCAGCGCCACCAGCGCGGCCCCGTGGGTGGAGGCAATCGCGCGGTGGCAGCGTGCGGTGTGGGTGGAGGTGCGCAAGGTCTGCGCCATCCAGTCTTCCAGCCCCTGCACATCCAGCGCCGGGTAGCCCAGAGGCGATGGCACGCTGGCGTTGTCGCGCCCATGGCGCTCCACCACCGCGCCGCGTGCATCCACCATCAACAGCTTGGCGTGGCTTTTGCCGATGTCAATCACCAGCGTCAGTGCGTCGTTCACAGCCACGGCACTCACTCCATGTGGAACAGGCACGGCAGCGGCTCGGCGACCGGGGAACCGTCGGGGTTGGCGCGCATGAGGTCGGCCATGTAGGCCCACCAGCGCTGCATCACCGGTTGGCGGGGCAGTGCGTCCATGGTGTGGCCCAGCGTGCGGCGCAGCACAGCAAACAGCACGTGGTGCTCCTCGTCCAGGTAGATGCTGTAGTCGCTCACACCCGCGTCCTTGAGCAAGGCGGACAGCTCAGGCCAGATTTCGTCATGGCGCTTTTTGTATTCCGCCACGCAGCCGGGGTTCAGAAACATGCGAAACGCATATTTCTCGGTAGATGCCGCGGCACTCATGCGTGTGCTCCCTGGCGCTTGAGCAGCCGTGGCAAGACCATGGAGACGATCAGCAGCGCACCGATCACCATGCTCATCACAATGCCGGTCACGTTGGCCATGCCCATGGCAAAGGTGAACAGGCCCAACAGCAATACCGCCAGCATGGTGCCGACGATGCTGCCGCGGCCGCCTTCAATCGCCACGCCGCCCAGGATCACCATGGTGATCGCGTCCAGCTCCCAGCCCATCGCGATGTTGGGGCGGGTGCTGCCAATGCGGCCGGTCAGCATGACCGCGGCCAACGCCGCCATCAGCCCGGCAAACACAAACAGCGCCATGCGGTAACGGTCCGCCTCGATACCCGAGAAGCGCGCTGCCACGGGGTTGGCGCCGATGGCGTACAGGCGGCGGCCCAGCACGGTGCGGTGCAGCGTCACACCCACCACGATGGCCGCGGCCAACAACACGGCAAACTCAATCGGGATGATGAGCCAGCGCACGCCGACCACCTCGCCCACATAGCTGTTGCCCAGCGTGGAGAACACCTCGGGGTAGCCGGAGATGGCCTGGTCGCCCAGCGCCACCATGGCCAGGCCGCGGTACAGCGACAGCGTGCCGATGGTCACCACGATGGAGGGCAGCTTGTAGCGCGTGACGAGCACACCGTTCACGGCACCCGCCACACCACCGGTCACAAAGGCGGCCAGTGTCATGCCCAGCGGGCCCGCACCAGCTTTCATCGCATAACCCATGGCCAACGAACTGAGCGCCAGGATGGCGGCGATGGACAGGTCAATCTCACCGGTGATGATGAGCAGCGCCAGCGCCAGCGCGAGGATGCCTTTTTCGCTGAAGTTGAAGGTGCTGTCGGCCAGCGCATCGGGCGTCATGAAGCCCGGCTGCGCGATGCCAAACACCACCAGCAGCACGACCAGCAGGGCCAGCAGCACCCGCTCCCATGTGTTCCAGGCCTTCATGCTGCGGCTCCTTGGGCAGTCGTGCTTGTCATTGCTTTGTGTTCCAGAATCTGGCGCCCTGCGCGCCGCTCGGCACGGGCATTCACCGTCACCGAAATCAAAATCACGGCGCCGGCAATCGCCTGCTGCCAGAACGGCGAGACCTGGATCACCGGAAGCGCACCGTTGACCACGCCGATGAACAAGACACCGAGTGCCGCACCCAGCACCGAGCCCACGCCGCCGCCAATGCTCACGCCGCCAATCACGCAGGCGGCCACCACGGTCAACTCATAACCTGCGGCCAGCTCGGTATAGGCAATCGAGTAACGCCCCACCCACAGCAGCCCAGCCAGACCGGCCAGCATGCCCGACAGCGTGTAGACCATCATGAGTCGCTTGTTGGCCGAGATACCCACATAAGCCGCCGCATGCGGGTTGCCGCCCAGCGCGTAGATCTCGCGGCCTTCGCGGCGCAGCTTCAGGAACACGGCGGTCAGTGCCAACACGGCAATGGCAAACCACACCAATGCGGGCAAGCCCAGCCACACTTCACGCGGTAGCCCCTTGATGACTTCGTGGATGTCCTGATCGGACACCCAAGCGCCCTTGCTGGCCACAAAGATCGCGCCACGGTAGGCGGACAAGGTCCCCAGCGTCACCACAATCGGTGGCAACTCAAAGCGGGTGATGAGCCAGCCGTTCACGGCGCCCAACAAGGCACCGACACCCAGGGCAATGACCAGCAAGACGGGCACCGAGGCCCCAGGCCAGGCCTTGCCGATCAGCGCGCACACCATGCCGGTGAGCGCCAGGTTGGATGCGACCGACAGGTCAATACCACGCGTGAGCAACACCAACATCTGGCCCATGACGAGGATGGCCAAGATGGCCGAATCGTTGGCAATGTCCAGGCCGTTGCGCCAGGTCAGGAAGACCGGTGCACGGGCGCCCACGGCCAATGCAATGGCCACGATGATGGCCAGGAGCAGCCATTCGCGCCGGATCGATTTCAGGGAAGTCATGCTGCAAGCGCCTCCTGCGCAGTGGCGGGTGCGGATGCACGAGGCGCGGGCACCGTGCCCAGGCCCGAGGCCGCGGCCACGATCTGTTCTGCGTGCGCATTCGCACGGTCAAATTCCGCCACCTGCACACCGCGGCGCATCACGATGGTGCGGTGCGCCAGATGCATCACCTCGGGCAGTTCGCTGGACACGAGGATCACGGCCAGGCCCTGCTCCACCATCTCGGCAATCAGCTGGTAGACCGCCTGCTTGGCACCCACGTCGATGCCCTTGGTGGGCTCGTCCAGGATCACGATACGCGGGTCCAGCCCCAGCCACTTGGCAATCACCACTTTTTGCTGGTTGCCACCCGACAGACCCGACAACAAGGTGTCGGGAGAATGGGTCTTGATGCGCAGGCGTTCGATCATGCGCTGGCACAGGGCCGACTCACGCACCTTGGAAAGCCACACGCCGCGCGCAAAGCGGGAGAGACCGGCCAGGCTGATGTTGTGCTCCACCGAGAAGCCCAGGATGCCACCCTGGCGCTGGCGCTCTTCGGGCACATAGGCAATGCCAGCCGCAATCGCGTCGCCGGGGCGGCGCGCATGCAGCGTTTGGCCGCACACCACAAACTCGCCACGCGCCGCGGGGTTCAGGCCCATGATGGCCAGCATGGCCTCGCTGCGGCCCGAGCCCACCAGGCCATAGAAGCCCAGAATCTCGCCGCGGCGCAGCTCAAAGGCCACGTTGTTAAATTCAGTCGGGTGCGACAGGTTCTTCACCGTCATCACCACCTCACCGGGGGTGGAGGCAATGTGCGGGTAGATCTGGTCAATGGCGCGCCCGGCCATCAGTTTTACCAACTCCTGCTCGGTCGCATCGGCAATCGCACCGCTGCCCACGGCAGCGCCGTCGCGCAGCACCACATAGCGGTCGGCCACGGCAAAAATTTCGTCGAATTTGTGGGTGATGAAGATCACGCCCACACCCTGGTCGCGCAGCTGGCGCACGATGCCGTAGAAGTCTCGGATCTCGGCCTGCGACAGGGCGGCGGTGGGTTCGTCCAGAATGACCACCAGCGCCTTTTGCGACAGGGCCCGCGCTATCTCCACCAGGTGCCGCTCGGCCAGGCTCAGATCCTTCACCAGTGTCGTGGCCTTGAAGCGGGCGCCGATCTGGTCCAGCACCGCCTGGGCCTGCTGGTTCATGGACTTCCAGTCGATGAAGGGGCCACGCATCAGGTGGCGCCCCACGTAAATGTTTTCGGCCACGCTGAGTTCTTCGAACATCACCGTTTCCTGGTGCACGGCCAGGATGCCTGCGGCCTGCGAAGCCTGCGCGTTGGCAAAACTCTGGACCACGCCGTTGAGCGTGATCACCCCTTCGTCCACCGGCACCACGCCGGTGAGCATCTTGACCAGCGTGGACTTGCCCGCGCCGTTCTCGCCCACCAGGGCCAGCACTTCTCCGGCCCGCAAATCCAAGTCCACCCCGCGCAACGCGTGGGTTGCGCCATAACGCTTGTGGATGGTCCGCAGACTCAGCAATACATCAGACATGATGAGAATCCAACATTCCAAAAAATAGGGGCATCTACCCGAGAGCGATGCCCACGAACTTGCCAGCGCAACGACTCCGTCAGCCGGAGCGCACCTTCACCAGAAACACCGCAGAACCGGCTCCGCCGGGGCTGCTGGTGTTGCCCCCTGCAAGGGGGGAGGCGAAAGTGCGCAGCACTACAGCCACGGGGGTGTTAGAAAAACTTTGCGAACTTCTCGACGTTGGAGGCATCGTACGTGAAAGGCTCGGACATGGCGGCTTCGCCCTTGTCGTCCAGCGTCACGGTGCCGACACGGCCCAGAGACACCTTGTCACCGGCCTTGCCCGTCACCTTGCCAGAAATGAACTGGCTGGCCGCGTAGATGGAGGAGTAGCCCAGGTCAATGGGGTTCCAGATGGCAAAGGACTTGACCGCACCGCTCTTCACGTGGCCAGCCATCTCGGAGGGCAAGCCCAGACCGGTCACGAAAATCTTGCCGACTTTCTTTTCATCCTGCACGGCCTTGGCCGCTGCCGCCACACCCACGGTGGTGGGGGCGATGATGGCTTTCAGGTTAGGGTAGCTTTTGAACAAGCCCTGGGCTTCGCGGTAGCTCTTGTCGGTCTGGTCATCACCGTAAACAACGCTGACCAGCTTCAGGCCCTTGTAGGCGGGCTGGGCCAGCACTTTCTTGGCCTCGTCGATCCAGATGTTCTGGTTGGTGGCTTGTGCAGTGGCGGACAACACGGCCACTTCACCGGTGGCACCGATGGCGTCTGCCGTCATCTTCACCAGCTTTTCGCCGATTAGCGGGTTGCTGGAGGGGTTCAGGTGCATCAGGCGGCCGTCTTTGCGCACGCCGGAGTCAAACGAGATGACCTTGATGCCACGGTCCATGGCGCGCTTGAGCACGGGGGCCAGGGCGTCGGGATCGTTGGCGGAGATCACGATGGCGGAGACCTTTTGTGCGATCAGCGAGTTGACGATTTCGATCTGGCCTTCGGCCGTTGCCTTGGCGGGACCGGTGTAGATGATCTCGACGTTCTTGAGTTCCTTGGCGGCTTCTTGCGCGCCCTGGTTGGCAGCATCAAAGAAGCCGTTGCCCAAGCTCTTCACCACCAGGGCGATCTTGTCTGCCGCAAAAGCAGGGCTCACCAGTGCCGCGCTCAGGGCAATGGTCAGCAGGGTTTTGAGTTGTTTCTTCATGCGTTGTCTCCTGGAATTGTTAGTAGGAAAAATTGACCCGAAGGCCGGTCTCGATACCGACTGCACACACCAGGACTTGGTGGTGTGAACCGGGTTCGATGGGGGGAGTGCACATGCCCATGCAGGTGCGCTTAAACGATGCCGCTGCTGGGGCCGCTGGCGGGGCGGATGGCCGCCATCTGCTTGCGGTAACCACTGGCGCGGTAGGCCTGTACCGGGTCGGCAGCGCCGCCCGCGTCGATGCGAATCTTTTGCAGCAGAGGCGTCACATCGGTGTGGAAGGCCTGCTTCAGGGTCTGGGCAGCCATCAGCACATCGTTGCTGTCCTGGTAAGCGGTCAGCGCCTTGCGGTCCACCAGCAGGGCCTGGGCATAACAGCGCTGCACAGTCACGGCGCTGGTCATCAGGCTCTCGATGGGGTCGGTCACGTTGTGCGACTGGTCCAGCATGTAGGCCGGGTCGAACTCGGCAGCACCGGTTTGTGCCGCGTCCACCAGTTCGTTGAACACCAGGAACAGCTGGAAGGGGTTGATGCTGCCGCTGTCCAGGTCGTCGTCGCCGTACTTGCTGTCGTTGAAGTGGAAACCGGCCAGCTTTTGGGCGTGCACCAGGCGCGCCACGATCATCTCAATGTTGGTGTTGGGCGCGTGGTGGCCCAGGTCCACCAGGCAGCGCGCCTTGGGGCCCAGGGTTTGGGCGGCCAGCAGGCTGGAGCCCCAGTCCTGGATCACGGTGGCGTAGAAGGCGGGCTCGAACATCTTGTGCTCGAGGAACATGCGCCAGTCGGCCGGCAGTGCGTCGTAGATCTGGCGGTTGCTGTCCAGGTAACGCTCGAACTGGCGGCGGAAATGGCTTTGGCCGGGGAAGTTGGCACCGTCACCAATCCACACGGTCAGCGCCTTGCTGCCCAATTGCTTGCCAATCTCGATGCACTCCAGGTTGTGCGCCACAGCTTGGGCGCGCACGCCGGCATCGGCATGGGTCAGGCTGCCGAACTTGTACGACAGCGGCTGGTCCTTCTGGTCCGAGAAGGTGTTGGAGTTAACGGCATCAAAGCCCACGCCGTTGGCCTCGGCATGCTGACGCAGCTCTTGGTAGTCGCTCACCTTGTCCCACGGGAAGTGGGGCGACACGGTGGGCGTGCAGCGCACCAGCTGCTGGATCACGCCGCAGTCCTGGATCTTGTCGAACACGTGGCGCGGTTCGCCCAGGCCGGGGAAGCGTGCAAAGCGGGTGCCGCCAGTCCCCACGCCCCAACTGGGCACAGCCACCGCAAACTTCTCTACTTCGGTTTTGAGAACCGCAATGTCGACGCCACGGCGCGCCAGTTGCTCGCCCAGGGTCTCGTAATCCAGGTTCACGCGGGTTGCAGCCTGCGCATTGTGCTCAGCCAGCAGCTGGGCGTTGATCTGTTGTGTCATGGTGTTCTTCTTGAAAACGTGAGGGGCTAGCGCGGGAAGGCAGCCAGGTTGCCTGCGTCCACGTTGAGGATGTTGCCGGTGGATTTGGCCGCGAGTTCGCTGGCCAAAAAGTAGGTCGCCTCGGCAATGTCTTCGGGGAAAACGCTGCGCTTGAGCATGGAGCGGTCGCGGTAAAAGGCTTCGAGTTCGTCCTCGCTCACCTTGTTGGCCGCAGCACGCTCCTGGCTCCAGGTGCCGGTCCAGATTTTGCTGCCACGGATGACCGCGTCGGGATTCACCACATTGCAGCGGATGCCCAGCGGTGCACCTTCCAGCGCGAAGCTGCGCGACAGCTGGATTTCGGCTGCCTTGGCCGCGCAGTAAGCCACGGCCTGGTTGCTGGCCACCATGCCGTTTTTGCTGGCGATGAAGACCATGGAGCCGCCCACGGCCTGGGCCTTCATGAGGCGGAAGGCTTCGCGGCCCACCAGGAAATAGCCCGTGGCCAGGATGCTCTGGTTGCGGTTCCACAGCGCCAGCGTGGTGTCTTCCAGCGGCGATGCGGAAGCAATACCCGCATTGGAGACCAGAATGTCCACGCCCCCGTATTCAATGGCGGTGCGGGCATAGGCGGCAATCACCGACTCTTCGCTGGTCACATCACACACCACACCGCGCACCACATCCTTGCCAAACTTCTTGGAGAGTTCGGCCACCGTGGTGTCCAGCGCGGCGGCGTCAATGTCCAGCAGCACGGCGCACACGCCTTCCTGCAACTGGCGCTCCACAATCGCGCGGCCAATGCCGCCGGCGCCGCCGGTGACCAGGGCCACCTTGCCGACCAGGGGCTTGGCCTTGGGCATGCGCTGCAGCTTGGCTTCTTCGAGCAGCCAGTACTCGATGTCAAACGCCTCCTGCTCGGGCAGGCCCACATAGGTGTCAATCGCGTTGGCATCACGCATCACGTTGATGGCGTTGACATAAAACTCGCCAGCGATACGCGCCGTCGCCTTGTCCTTGGCAATGGCCACCATGCCGATGCGCGGCAGCAGGATGATGACGGGATTCGGGTCGCGCAACGCCGGGCTGTTGGTGCGCTTGCAGCGTTCGTAGTAGGCGGTGTAGTCGGCGCGGTAATCGGCCAGCTTGGTGGCAATGGCCTTGGACAGCTCGGCACCTTCCAGGGTGTAGACCGCTTCGTCGAGGATCAGGGGCTTGATCTTGGTACGCAAAAAGTGGTCGGGGCAGGAGGTGCCCAGCGCCACCAGCGCTTCGAGCTGCTGGCTGTTCACAAATTCCATCACCACGGCCTGGCGGTCCACATGCAAGAGCTTGTGGCCGCTTTGCGAGGCCTGTCCACGCAGCACGGGCAGCACACGGGCCAGCACCTCGTCTTGCGCCACAGCGTCCAGCGCGGTGACCTTGGCGCCGCCAAAGGGCACGGCCTTGCGGGCCTCGGCTTGCGCGGCGAGCCAGGTTTGCGCTTGTTCGATCGCGGCCACGGTGTTCTCATAGCAGCTGCGGGCATCGTCACCCCAGGTGAAGAGGCCGTGGCCCCCAAGCACCAGGCCCTTGAGGCCGGGGTGGGCGGCTACGTAGCGTTGCAGTTGCAGGCCCAGCTCGTAGCCGGGACGGCGCCAGGGCAGCCAGCCAATGGTGCCGCCAAAGGCTTCCTGGGTAATGGCTTCGCTATGGGCCATGGCCGCAATGGCGATGACCGAATCCGGGTGCATGTGGTCCACATGCGCAAACGGCAGGTAGGCGTGCAGCGGCGTGTCGATGCTGGCAGCGCGCGGGTTCAGGTTGAAGGTGCAGTGCGGCAGGTAGCCCACCATTTCGTCCTCAAAGTCAGGGCCGCGGTAAATGCCTTGCAGGGCATTGAGCTTGTCCATGTAGAGCGTGGAGAAGCCATCGAGCTTCATGGACCCCACGTCCCCGCCCGAGCCCTTGACCCACAGCACCGACACGTCCTGGCCGGTCAGCGGGTCCTTCTGGGTGATCTTGGCGGAGGTGTTGCCACCGCCGTAGTTGGTGATGCGCAGGTCGGAACCCAGCAGGTTGGAGCGGTACAGCAGCAGGTTGGGCTGATCGAGCTTGGCGGCATGGTCCTGGTTCCAGACGGGGAACGGGACGGGTTGGGAGCGAGTGGTCATGTGCGGTGCAGTTACGAAGAATTGGAGTGACTGTAGGCAAACAGAGCTATAGGCACAACGCAGACTTTTTTATGAAATTCATCAGAAAACCTGATAGATCACTAGAATGCGATCCAGCCCCAGCCGCCCCTGCCAGCCACCACGGGGGCACCAGGCCGCCAGCCGCTGAATCCCTAGGGAAAACACCGATGAAACCCCGTCTTCCAAGCCCCGCGCCAGCACACAAAGCCCTAGGGAAATCCCGCACTATGGCGCCGCCTGCGTCAGAACCGCAAGCCGGCAAACGCGACCACCGGCTCAAAAACCTCACGCTGCGCCAGTTGCGCCTGTTTGAGGCCGTGGCGACGCAGCTGAGCTACTCCCGTGCGGCCGAGCAGATGAGCGTGACCCAGCCCGCCGTGTCCATGCAGGTGCAGCAGCTCGAAGCTGAACTGGGCCTGCAGCTGTTGGTAAAAGCTGGCAAAAAAGTCAGCCTGAGCCAGGCCGGCGAAGAGATGCTGCGCCAGGCCCGGCGCATCCTGAACCAGGTGACCATGGCGGAAGACGCCATCGGAGCCTTCCACAACACCGAAGGCGGCCATGGCGGCCTGCTGCACCTGGGCGTGGTGTCTTCGGCGCACTACTTTGCGCCGGCACTGCTGATGGCGTTTGCCGAACACTGGCCCGGCGTGAAGTTCAAGCTCACGGTCGACCGGCGCGAAACCATTCTGGCCATGCTGCAGGACCACCAGCTGGACGTGGCGATTGCAGGCTACCCCCCCTCCGAGGCCGATGTGGAGGCCGAAACCTTTGCGCAAAACCCGCACTGCGTGGTGGCCGCGGCCGACCACCCGCTGGCCAAGAAGCGTCGCATCCACTGGGACGCATTGCGTGACGAACCATTTATCTTCCGCGAGCCGGGTTCGGCGACGCGGCAGTTTTTTGACCACCTGCTGCAGGCGCAGTCCTTGCCCGTGCGGGTGACCATGGAGCTGTCGGGCAACGAAACGATCAAGCAGGCGGTGATGGCGGGCATGGGCATCAGCTTTCTCTCGGCGCACACCTTCCAGGTGGAAATTGAGGCAGGCAAGCTCGCCGTGCTGCACATGGAAGACATGCCCAAGATGCTGGACTGGTGCCTGCTGCACCGGCGCGATTCAGCGCTGAGTGGGGTGAACGGTGCATTCCGCGAATTTGTGCTGGAGCACGGTTCGCGGCTCGTGCAATGCCGCATGTGAGATGGTGCCCCACGCTCCGCCGCTATGCGGGTCGCTGCCCTCCCAAAGGGGGCGCATTTCAGCTCGGGGCGGCCCAGCGCTGAAACCGAGCCTCAAGCGTAGAGCTTAGCGGTGCAACACGTCGCGGATGGTGGCGGCCAGCTCTTCTTCCACGAACTTGGCGATATAGGCATCGGCGCCCACACTCTTCACATGCCCCTCGTTGGTCGTGCCGGTGAGTGAGGAGTGGATGATGACCGGGATCTGGTTGAAACGGCCATCCTGTTTGATGTTGCGCGTCAGCGTGAAGCCGTCCATCTCGGGCATTTCCAGGTCGGTCAACACCAGGGCCACCTTGTCCTTGATGGACTTGCCTTCCGCCACCGCGGTGGCGTGCATGGCCTGCAGGCGCTCCCAGGCCTCTTTGCCGGTTTTGGTCATGACATAAGGCACGTCCATGGACTTGAAACCCTTCTCAATCATCATGCGGGCCACGGCAGAATCGTCGGCCGCCAGGATGATCTGGCCGGGCTCCAGGCGAATCTTGGCAACGGTTTTCGCCTCTTCGGACTTGACCTCCTGGGGCATCACATCGCGCAGGATCTGCTCCACATCCAGCACCTGGGCCAGGCGGGTGTTCTCGGCTGCACCATCCAGACGCGCAATGCTGGTCACCAGACCACCCCCCGAGTTTTCGGCCGACAGCACGTGCTTCCATTCCAGGCGCACGATCTCGTTGACTTCTTCCACCGCAAACGCCTGCGTAGTGCGAGCGAACTCGGTCACCAGCAAGATGCCCAGGCCTTTGGTGGGCTTGCAGCCCACCACCATGGGCAGATTGATGACGGTGATCATCTGGCCTCGGATATTGGCCACACCCATCACCTGAGGCGGCGAGTTCACCATGGCAGTGATCTCGGGCATCACCAGAATTTCGCGTACCTTGAAGACATTGATGCCAAACAGCTCGCGGCGGTCGGCGCTGTTGGCAGCCTCCCCCAAACGAAACAGCAGCAATTCAAACATGCTGTTGGCGGCCAGGTTGGTCCGCTCATCAATCTCGCGCATCTCTTTGCTCATGGGGTTCGTCCTTTGGAAGGCTTCAAGGTTGCTGTGCTGCCATGGTAACGCCATCCAGCCTATTTGGGCCAGATCGCCCACATCTGCAGCGGCTGGCGCAAACGGCCTGCGAGGTCACCCGCCTCGGAGCCCCAACCGGCAAAGTAATCGGCCCGCACGGCACCGGTAATGGCACTGCCCGTGTCCTGCGCCAGCACCAGCTTTTGCAGGCTGGTTTGGGGGCCGGGCGATACCAGCCAGACCGGGGTGCCATAAGGAATGCTGCCGGGGTCCACCGCAATCGAGCGGCCCGGCGTCAGTGCCACGCCCTGGGCACCGCGCGGACCGAAGGCCGACTCCAGGTCGGACAGGGTTTCTTCCTTGAAGAACACCACGCGGGGGTTGCTCCACAGCAGCTCTTGCTGGCGCCCCGGGTTTTGGGACAACCAGGTTTTGATGCCGGGCCAGGACGCGTCTTTCACCAGCCCCTGGTCCAGCAGCCAGCGGCCCACACTGCGGTAGGGCTGGTCGTTGGTACCGGCGTAGGCCAGGCGCACCCAGCGCTGGCTGCCATCGGCCTGCGCCATGCGCACGCGGCCGGAGCCCTGGATCTGCAGGATCAACGCGTCGACCGGGTCTGCCATGTAGGCAATGGCGCGGCCCTTGAGCACGGCCTGTGCTTCGGGCAGGGTGTCCATTTCCTGCCGTGTGTACCAGGGCTTGCGCTGGGCCAAGCCGGGCGGTGGGCCATAGAGGGGCACGGTGAACCCCGGTGCAGGCACCCGGCTGGCCTCGATCACGGGTTCGAAATAACTGGTCAGCAAGCCGGTGGACTCTCCCGGCGCCGCTTCGATGCGGTAGGCCTGCAGGCGTGCCTGCATCCAGGCCAGTTGCTCCTGGGCGCTGCCAATGCTCAGGCGCCGCACCTCGGGGCACAGGGCGGCCCAGGGGGGGGCGGATTTCTCGCAGCTCTTGAGCCAGGCGTTCCAGGCTTCAAACAGGTTGTCACTGCCCCAGCCGGGCAGTTCGGACCAGGGCACCGGCACCCAGGTACCACGGGCCTGCGACAGACTTCCTTCTGCCGGAGCAGCAGGTGCGGGGCGGGCGGGTGCAGCAACCGGACTGGTCACGGGGGCTCGCACGGGCACGCTGCCACAACCCACCAGCGTTCCTACAATCAGCAGCACTGCCACCACCGAGTGATAACGCCCCATGACACTGCTGCTGCTCGAAGCCCTAGGGGCCGGACTGATCTTCGTTGCCATCATTTGGTGGACCATGTTTGCCGGCCGCAACCGGGGAGAACTGCCGCCCCAGGACAGCGATGACCGGACGCCCCCGAAAGAGGACTGATTTTTAAGGCTTTTATAGCTCTAGCCCGCATGGAATATGCGCGAATAGCTCCTGTTTTGATAGCAATCACACCAGCACCCGGTGCTGCAGCGACGGCAGCTGGCTGCGCAGCTGCTGCAGGCGGGCCGCGTCGCAGTCGGCCCACACCACACCGGCGCCCTGCGCCTGCTGGGCCAACACCTGGCCCCACGGGTCCACCAGCAGTGACTGGCCCCAGGTGCGCCGCCCGCTAGGGTGCACCCCGCCCTGCGCGGCAGCGGCCACAAACGACAGATTCTCAATGGCGCGGGCGCGCAACAGCACCTCCCAGTGCGCCTGGCCCGTGATGTGGGTGAAGGCGCTGGGCGCCAGAATCAAATCCACCCCCTGCGTGGCGTAGGCGCGGTAGAGCTCGGGAAAGCGCATGTCGTAACAAATGCTCATGCCCACGCGCCAGGTGTGGCCGTCGCGCGAGGGCAGGGCAAACACGGTGGGCGTGCTGCCGCGCTCCAGCACGCGCGACTCGTCGTAGCTCTCGCTGCCGTTGTCAAAGCGGAACAGGTGGATCTTGTCGTAACGCGCCACGCATTCGCCCTGCGGGTTGTAGGCCAGTGAGCTGTTGAACACACGGTCCTTCTGGTCCGCCGTGAGCGGCAGCGTGCCGGCCACGATCCACAGGCCCAGGCGGCGCGCCGTGGCGGCCAAAAAGTCTTGCATGGGACCGCTGCCAAACGGCTCCTGGATGGCCAGCTTGTCCGCGTCGCGCTGACCGATCAGGCAAAAGTATTCGGGCAGCACGGCCAGCTCCGCACCGGCTTGGGCGGCCTGCTCAAGCAGGGTTTGGGCCTGCTGAAGGTTGTCTGACAGCTGGTCGGTGGACACCATCTGGAGGGCGGCAACACGCATGGCAATGGCTCCTGAAAAAAAGGGGTTAACGACGCTCGACCTGGGTGACCTTGGGGTCCAGCCAGGTGCCGTCGATGGTGAATTCCTGGGTGGCCGCGTTGACCAGCGGCCCACGCAGAATCAGCTGGGCCAAAAAGGTGCTCAGACCCACCACCGGGTTGATGGCCGCCGCAATCAGCGAGGCGCTGCCGGCGTTGATTTCCGGCACCACTACCACGCGCAGTTTTTGCGTTTCCTTGGCAATGTCGGCCTGGCCTTCCATCAGTACCGCCGCGTTGACCCCCTTCATCTGCAAGTTGGTGGTGCGTGCCACGCCTTGCTCGATGGCAATGTCACCGCGGAAAAAGTCGAAGGCAAAACCCTCGCTGAACACGTCGCGGAAATCCAGCGTCAGGCGGCGCGGCAGCGACTGCAGGCTCAGCACCCCCAGCAGCTTGGCAATGCCGGGATCGGCCTTGAGGAACTGGCCGGTCTCCACATTCACATTGAAGGTTCCGCCCATGCTGGCGTAATCCACCGAAAGGGGCGAGCCCAGCCAGGCCACCTGGCCTTCCACTTTGCCTTTGCCATTGCGCACCACACCGGCCATGCCAAACCGCGTCAGCAGTTCACCAGCGTTGTGGATGTCGAGCTTGAAATTCAGCACGGTGCGGCGCCGCTCCTTGAGGCTGCGGCCAGCCGTTGCGCCGCCCAGGTTGGCCCAGTTACCGCTGGCGGTAAGGGTGGCTTCCGGGGTCTGGATGTTGAAACGGTTCAGGCGCCACTCGCGCGCACCGGCCGCGCCCAGGTTCACGGCCTCCAGGTCCACCCGGCCCAGCTTTTTGCCACGCAGCTCAAAGTCGTCCACCTCGATGTCCAGCGCCGGAATCGTCACCGGCTGGTCATCGAGCAGGTTCTCCACATCCTGCGCCGTGCTTTGCCCCACCGCCAGGCGGGCCAGGCGGGCGTAGAGGCGACCGGCATTGCTGCCACTGGGCTGGCGGTACTCCAGATAACCACTGAGCTCGGTGGCATCCAGGTTGGCCCGCCAGACCATGCCATCGCGCCCACCGCCCACCACCATGTTGTGCATCTTGCGCCCGGCCACCGTGAGCTCCTTGGTGCGCACCGCCAGCACCGTGGGCAGGTAGCCCATGGCGGCCGAAGCCCCGGACGCCGCCAGGTTGCCCCCCGGCAGCCCGTCACCGGCGACGCGCTCCAGCACCTTGCTCCAGGCATCCGCGTCCAGCACAGCCATGCTGACGTTGGCCACCACCCCGTCCTCTGGTAGCGGGGCCGACTCGTCATCGGCCAGGCCCAGGGCAATGGCCCCACGCAACACCCGCGCATGTGGACCCGAGACATCCCGCACGTAGGTGGCCGAAGCCAGCCGCCCCAGCTCCAGGCGCAGTTGCTCCAGCGCACGCACCGGCGCGGCACCGGCGGCGGTACGCACGGCGGTGTTGTCCAGCCGCAAAGGCAGGGCTTGCTCGGCCGGCTTGGCAAACGGCGCAGGCAAAGCCAGCGCCATGCCCACCAGGCTGGAGTTGAGCTGCCACTCCAGCGCGCCACCACGCAGCCCCAGCACCACGGTGTAGGCTGTGGCCCCCCGCATATCGTCGGCCAGGCGGGCCAGCGGCCCCAGTTCCTTGGCCTGGCGCAGGCCTTCGGCGGTGGCCGTACCTTGCAGGCGCAGGGTGGCGGGCACCACCGCCCGCGCAGCCGGGGCCGTATTGGTTGGCGCGGCGGTTTGCAAACTCAGACCACCCTCCATCCGCACATCGCCCCCTACCGCACGCGCCGTACCGCCGACCACCGTGAAGCCGGACTCGGTGAACGCCACAGTACCGCGGGCGCGCTGCAGGCGTGGCGTGTCGGCGGTGATCTGCAAATCATTGCCGGCCAATACGATGGAGCCGGCCACCGTGGCGCGGTTGACATCGGCAATAGGAAACCCCAGCTTGAGTTTGTAGTCCGCCACGCCCGTGGCGCTGGCAGTGGCGAGCACGTGGTCCAACAGCCCCCCCAAGGGCGAGCGGTTCACCACCCCCAGCACATCGGCCAAGGGACCTTTGGCCTCGGCCGTCACCTGCAGCTGTGCGCCCTCGTAGATGTTGGTCATCAGCCCCTCGGCATTGCCCAGCTGGAGGGCCGTGCCCGCCAGCACGCCCCGGTCCACCTTGGCCTGCAAGGTGGCGTGGTCAATCACCAGCTCCCCGTGGAGCTGCTGCAGGGCCGGCCAGGGCAGGCTGTCCTTGGGCAGCAGGTAGGACGGCACATAGGCCAGGGTGGCGTTTTGCACATTGGCAGAAATGCGGAAGTCGCCTTGTTTGGCATCGGCAAACGGGAAACGCGCCAAGTCGCCCTTGAGCTTGAACTTGACCCCGGTGGCCGTGCCCGCCAGCACCGCGCTACGCACGTAGTCGCGCACCGCGGTGTCCAGCACCATGGGCAGGTAGCGGTGCACGCGTGTGCCCTCGGCCCGGCCCAGGCTGCCCTGCAGGTCCAGCACGCCGGGGCCGGTGGTCGCAGACTGCCACTTGAACAACAACTCGCCCTGGGCATCGGCATTGGCAAAACGCACATTGCTGCCCGACACCGTGAGTGATTCACCCTGCCGCTGCCATGCGACATCGGCCCGCAGTTGCTCAAAAAACACCGGCCCGTCTTCCAGGATGCCGTAGGCGTCGAACACGCCCTTGTCCAAAACCAGCTGGACCTTGCCGCCCCCCTGGTTCAGGTCGAAATCCACGTCCAGGCCCTGAAAACCAGGGCGCGCCACATTGTTGAGGTTCTGCGCCGGGATGGTGAGTTGGCTGACCCGCCCTTTGAGCGCGTAACTGTCTGGTTGCTCCAGCGGGCCGCGCCAGGTGCCATCCAATTGCTCCACCAACCCGCGTGCCCCCAACTGCTTCAGCGCAGTGTGCGCGGCCTCGCCCAAGGGCAGGCGCTGTGCAATCTCGCCCATGGCCGCCAGGTCCAGACGGTCGGCCACCACCTCGCCGCGCGCCGGGATGTTGCCCGCGGCTTCAAAGCGGCGCAACAACACATTGCCACCGGGCCAGCGCAAACCGTCTTCGGTTTCAAACTGCAGGGCCTGGGTAAATACTTCCGAGCCGCCTTCCAGGCGCTGCGCGCCCACGCGGCCCGACACGGTGCGCAGCGCCAGTGCCGGCAGATTCGCGCCGGTGGTGAGCTGCACATCCGCCATCTGCACATCGGCGGTGGCACCGGTGGCCAGCCCCTTTTTCACATCGACCCAGGCGCGCAGCGCGCCCCGGCCCTGTGCCAGATCCACACCCAGGTCCACATACCGGCGCAGGTGCGCCAGGTCCACCTGCGGAAAGCTGGCGTAGAGCTGCCCATCCCAGCGTTGCCAGTGGCCCGAGCCACCCGACAACAAGGGCTCGCGGAAGATGCCCGACAAGGTGAAGCGGTCACCCCAGGCGCTCGGGGCTTGGGCATCCAGCCGCACCGCATGGGTCAGCAGGCGCTTGCGCAGCACCAGGTTCACCTCTTGCAGGGCCAGCACCGGCGCGCCGCGCAGCTCGTCAGTCCACTGCACCGTGCCGCCCACAATGGCCAGTTCCGATTGGGCCAACAGCCAGTCCAGCGCAGGGCTCTCCTCACTCCCCCCCTCGGGCAAGGGCATGCCTGCAATCCAGAAACGCCCGTCTGGTGTGCGGCGGATGTCGAGCACGGGGCGGGCGATGTAAAGCTGCTCCACCCCCATGCGCAACAGCGAATGGGGCGAGAGCGCCGCTTGGACGGACGGCAGCACCAAGGCATCGCGACCCTGCGGGTCCAGCAAGCGCACCTGGGTCAGTTCGATGGAAGGGATCAGGCCATTGGAAACCGCGGCAATGCCGCCGATCTGCACGGTGGTGCCCAGCGCCGCGGAGGCCTGTTGCTCCAGCCACGGGCGGAGTTCGCCAATTCGGGGCACAATCCAAAAATGCAGTCCCGCCCATGCCAAACCCAATACCAGCCACGCCACTAGCAGCAAGCGCAGCGCCCACTTTGCGGTCATTGCAGACGCTTTGAGCCAAAGTGAAGGGGCGGGAGTCAAATCATTCATCGTGCTATCGGGACTATGTCAGGAATTATGACCCGCAATGAGCAGCCACCTCGCTCCGAGGGTTCGCGCTTTGGCCAGCGTATTCGCCGCCGTTATGCCGAACAATTGCCCCTGTGCCAGAACAGCGCGCTCACCCGCCCCCAATTGCAAGCATTGCTGCAAGCGCTGCTGACACAAGGGCTGGACACGGGCGCAGCCTTGCGCATGACCCGGCAACTGGCGATGGAGCGCCTGCTGCATCTGGACTGCGACGAACAAGCCTCGCTGGGTGAGGTGACCCGCGTGATGACCGAACTGGCCGAACTGACACTGGACCAGGCCTACCAGCACAGCTACGCGGCACTGGAGCAACAGCATGGCAGCCCCCGCACGCCGCAGGGTGATTTTTGCCAGCTGTGCATCATCGGCATGGGAAAACTGGGCGCGCGTGAGCTCAATGTATCCAGCGACATCGACCTGATTTATGTCTACGACCAGGACGGCGAGACCACCGGGAATGCCGAGGGCCGCGGCCGCATTTCCAACCAGGAGTTTTTTGCCAAGATGGTCAAAGCCGTCTACGCCTTGGTCGGCGACACCACCGAACACGGCATAGTGTTTCGCGTGGACCTGGCGCTGCGGCCCAATGGCAACTCGGGCCCGCCTGCGGTGTCGCTGGGGGCGCTGGAAGAATACTTCCATGTGCAGGGGCGCGAGTGGGAGCGTTTTGCCTGGCTCAAAAGCCGGGTGGTCGCGCCCGCCCAAGCCATCGGCTCGGCCTGCGCGCAGCAGCTGCGCAGCGTGGTGGTGCCGTTTGTCTTCCGCCGCTACCTGGACTACAACGTGTTTGACTCCCTGCGCGGCCTGCACCGCCAGATCCGCGACCACGCTGCCAAACGCAGCGCAGGCCGCCCGGAGCGCAGCAACGATGTGAAGCTGTCGCGCGGCGGCATCCGCGAGATCGAGTTCACCGTACAGCTGCTGCAGGTGGTGCGTGGTGGCCAGTACCCCGAGCTGCGCACCCGCCCCACGGTGAGCGCGCTGCAGCGCCTGGTGCGCGCCGGGCTCATGCCCCAGGACACGGCCGACGCGCTGGCCCGGGCCTACGTATTTTTGCGCCAGGTGGAGCACCGCATCCAGTACCTGGACGACCAGCAAACCCATGTGCTGCCCACCGACGAAGCCGACCTGCACTGGATTGCCCAGACGCTGGGTTTGCCCGACAGCACCGCGCTGCTGCAGGAGCTGGACAAACACCGCGAGCTGGTGGCGCAGGAGTTTGACGCACTGCTGGGTGGCAGCCAGCCGGAATGCCGCGGCTGCAGCAAAGGTGGCAGCAATGCGGTAGCGTCAGACTTGGACGCCGTGCTGGAACACCTGGAAGGCCGCCTGAAGGAACGCATCACGCTCTGGCGCGAGCACCCCCGGGTGCAGGCACTGAAGGACGAATCGCGGGCGCGCCTGGGCCGTCTGGTGCAACGCACCGCCCTGTGGTTGCGCGAAGGCCGCGTGACTGAAGAGGCCTGCGTGCGCCTGGCCGACTGGATGGAGCCGCTGCTGCGCCGCGAGAGCTACCTGGCCATGCTGCTGGAGCGTCCCAAGGTGCACGAACGCCTGCTGCGCATGCTGGGCGCTGCACGCTGGCCGGCGCGTTACTTGCTCAAGCACCCCGGCGTGATTGATGAGCTGGCCAGCAACGCGATTCTGGAAGAGCGTTTTGATGCAGCCGCCTTTGAGGACGACCTGGAGCGCCGCCTGCGCGCCTTGCAAGGCAGTGCCGAAGACGATGACGAGGCGCTGCTGAACCTGCTGCGCCGCGCCCACCACGCGGAGGTGTTCCGCATCCTGACGCGCGACGTGGAAGGCCGGCTGACGGTGGAGCAGGTGGCCGACGACCTGAGCGCGCTGGCCGAGGCCGTGCTGCGCACCACCACCCGCTGGTGCTGGAACCGCCTGAAAACCCGACACCGCGACGCGCCGCAGTTTGCCATCATTGCCTACGGCAAGCTGGGCGGCAAAGAGCTGGGCTATGGCAGTGACCTGGACATCGTGTTCCTCTACGACGACGAGGACGAACGCGCTGGCGAAATTTACGCCGCCCTGGTGCGAAAACTCATCAACTGGCTGACCGTGAAGACGGGCGAAGGCGACCTCTACGAGATCGACACCGCACTGCGCCCCAACGGCAACTCGGGCCTGCTGGTGACCAGCTTCACCGCCTATGCCAACTACCAGGAACAACGCGGCAGCAACACCGCCTGGACCTGGGAGCACCAGGCCATGACACGTGCACGCTGTGTGCTGGGCCCGGCCAGCCTGCAGCAGCGCTTTGACACGGTGCGCGACAACGTGATCCGCACGCCGCGCGATGCCGCAGCCCTTCGGGTGGAAATCGAGACCATGCGATCCAAGGTACGCAGCGCGCATGCCGACAAGGACGGGCAGTTCGACGTCAAACACAGCGTGGGCGGCATGGTGGACATCGAGTTTGCGGTGCAGTACCTGCTGCTGGCGCACGGCCAGCACCACGCCGAGCTGCTGCCCAATGTGGGCAACATCGCGCTGCTGCAACGCGCCCAGGCCTGCGGCCTGTTGCCAGCGCCAGTGGGGGACGACGCGGCCCAGGCCTACCGCGAACTGCGGCGGCTGCAACACCGGGCCCGGCTTAACGAAGAGCCCACGCAGGTGGACGTCACGTCGGTCACCGCCGAACGTGCCGCAGGGCTGGCCTTGTGGTCCAGCGTCTTTGGTGCGCCGAAGATTTTATGACTTTTAGGGCTCTAGCCCGCATGGATACTGCGCAAACAGCTATTAATTCAATAGCATTTTGTGTGCAACCGCTGGTGCACCACGGTGCGAGTCAGCTGGCCCGGATGCGCTGCACCAGCTTGGTGGTCGAGTAGCCCGCCACAAAGGGCAGCGCCAGCGCGCGGCCGCCCCATGACTCGACGAGTGCGGTCTCGGGTAGCTTGGCCATGTCGTAGTCACCACCCTTGACCAGGATGTCAGGACGTATGCGCGCGATGATCTCCACCGGCGTATCTTCGGCAAACCAGGTCACCAGGCTCACCGCCTCTTGGCTGGCCATGACGATGGCGCGGTCGGCCTCGGCGTTGAGGGGGCGGTCATCGCCCTTGCCCAGGCGCTTGACCGAGGCATCGGTGTTGAGCGCCACGATCAGACTGCCGCCCAGTGCACGGGCCTGGGCCAGGTACATCACATGGCCGCGGTGCAGCACGTCAAACACGCCGTTGGTAAACACCCAGGGGCGCGGCAGCGTGGCCAGACCGGCCTCCAGGGTGCTGGCGTCCACAATTTTTTGAAGAAAAGCCGGAGTTGGGTCGATAGAAGACATGCGGGCAATGCTAGCAGCACGGGGCTGCGCCCTTGGGCGGCATTGCATAATCCGCCGACTTCTATGCACCTAGTTCCCGTCAACGTCGAATCCATCCGCATCGGCCAACCTTTGCCCTTCCCCTTGGTGGACAAGGATGGCACCCTGCTGGCCAAAAAGTCATTTGTGATCCCCACGCGCCGGGATCTGGACGAAATCTCCCAGCGCGGCGGTGGCCTGTTCATCGACGTGACCGACGCCGAGGCGCACCACCGTGCCTACGTGGAGCATCTTTATGACCTGGTGCGCGAGGACAAACCGCTGGGTGAGATTGCCGGCGCCAAGATTTCTGGGGATACCGGTGCGGAGCGCCAGGCCGAGCAGGACGACCGCATGGACTGGCTGGACCTGCAAGAGGTGGCCAACACCCTGCTGCGTGACACCCACCCCACCTCGTTTGCCGACCGCCTGATTCGCCTGACCCGCCAGCTGCAGCGCCACAGCCAGAGCAACCCCGACGGCACCCTGTTTGCGCTGATCTACCTGTCGGCCACCGACACCCATATGTACAGCGCCACCCACGCCATGCTGGTGAGTGTGATGTGCGGCCTGGCCGCCAAGGACGTGCTGAACTGGCCCCCCGAAGACCAGGACCTGGTGGTGCGCGCCGCCCTGACCATGAACGTCGCCATGACCGAACTGCAGGACCGCCTGGCCATGCAGATGGACCCACCCACGCCCCCCCAGCGTGCCGCGATTGACAGCCATGCCCAGCGCTCGGCCGAACAGCTGCGCAGCATGGGCATTGGGGAACACGACTGGCTGGAGGCTGTGCGCGGCCACCACGCCCAGTCCCCGGGCCCGCTGGCCGCGCGCAGCCGTGCGCAGCGCATGGCCCGCCTGATCCAGCGCGCCGACATGTTTGCAGCACGCCTGGCCCCGCGTGCTGCGCGCGCGCCCATTTCCCCGGCGGCGGCCATGCAGGCCTGCTACTTTGATGAGAAAAAAGCGATTGACGAGGCTGGTGCGGCCCTGATCAAGGCCGTGGGGATTTACCAGCCGGGCTCGTTTGTACGCCTGGCGACCAACGAGGTTGCGGTGGTGATCAAGCGCGGCGCCAACACCACCACGCCACGCGTGGCCGTGCTGATCAATCGCGCCGGCCTGCCGACGGTGGAGCCCACCATCCGCGACAGCAGTGTGCGCGAGCACCGCATTGTGGCCAGCGTGCCCCACCGCGATGTGAAGGTGCAACTCAACCTGAAGCGGCTGCTGCCGCTCACCGCAGCGCCGGCTTCAGACCGCCCGTGGTGAGGCACCGTCCAGGCTGGCGCCCAGGTCGCGGGCCAGTTCTTTGCGGAACTTGTTGAGCTCTTGCACTGTGGTGAAGCTGCGTTCCATGAGCAGGCTCATGTTGTGCAGGATGCGCTCGACCACCTTGGTCTCCCACACCGCATCGAAGTTGATCTGTTTGTCCAGCCAGTGCTCCAGCCATTCGGGGTTGGGCAGGCGGCTTTGCACGGTATCGCGCGGAAACAGCGCCTTGTTCACATGCAAGTTGGTGGGGTGCAGGGCCTGGGCCGTGCGGCGGGCCGATGCCATCAACACCCCCACTTTGGCAAACGCACTTTTGGCCTCCACACCGAAGTTGCTGATCGCACGCTTCATGTAGCGCAGGTAGGCGCCGCCGTGGCGGGCTTCGTCCTGGCTGAGCTTGGTGTAAATCGCCTTGATGACGGGTTCGGTGTGCCATTCGCTGGCGCGGCGGTACCAGTGATTGAGGCGGATTTCGCCGCAGAAGTGCAGCATCAAAGTCTCCAGCACGGGCGCGGGGTCGAACTCAAAACGCACCGCATGCAGTTCCTCTTCTGTGGGCGCCATGTCGGGGCGGAAACGGCGCAGGTATTCCATCAACACCAGGGAATGCTTCTGCTCCTCGAAGAACCAGATCGACATGAAGGCAGAAAAATCGCTGTCACCGCGGTTGTCGCGCAAGAACATCTCGGTGGCAGGCAGGGCCGCCCACTCGGTAATGGCGTTCATTTTGATGGTGGCGGCCTGCTCGTCGGAGAGCTTGTCTCCCTCAAATGCAGCCCAGGGAATGTCCTTGTCCATGTCCCATCGGACCGATTCAAGCTGTTTGAAGAGTTCAGGGTAAAGCATGGCGACCTTTCAGTTCCAATTTCGCGGGATTCTAGACGGGCTGTGTGTCAGGGCGTTGACAGAGGCGTGACGCCTCCATGCAGGGGACAAGGTTTTTAGGCGTGCAATACACGCAAAAAACCCACTGCATTAAAAAATTACCACGCAGTCATAAAATTACTTTATAGTTTACATCACTGTATTCAAGCTGCTAAAGCCAGTCCTCGCTCCATGAAAATCGCCATCGTTGGTTCCGGCATCTCCGGCCTCGCCGTCGCCCACACCTTGCGCGGGCAGGCCGACATCACCCTGTTCGAAGCCGGCGACTACTTTGGCGGACACACCCATACGGTGGATGTGACCCTGCCGGGTCCGCAAGGCCTGGTTACCCACGGCGTAGACACCGGCTTCCTGGTGTTCAACGAACGCACCTACCCGCACCTGATTGCCTTGCTGGCAGAGCTCGGCGTCGAAACGGCCAAATCCGACATGTCGTTCTCGGTGCAAGTACCCGGCGCCAAGGGCAACGGGCCACTGGAATGGAGCGGCTCCACTCTTAACACCGTGTTTGCCCAGCGAAGCAACCTGGTCAACCCGCGTTTTCTGCGCATGTTGCGCGATGTGCTGCGTTTCAACCGTCTGGCAACCGACATAGCGCAACGCAATGCAGAAGCCGAGCTACAACAGCCGCTGTCCGACTTTCTGCGGCTGCACCAGCTCAGCGCGGAGTTCCGCGACTGGTATTTTTTGCCCATGCTGGGCTGCATCTGGAGCTGCCCCACCGACCAGATGTTGCAGTTTCCCGTGGCCACCATGATTCGCTTCTGCCACAACCACGGCCTGATCCAGGTCAGCAACCGCCCGCAGTGGTGGACCGTGGCTGGCGGTGCCAGGCACTATGTGGAGAAGATCGTGGCGCAGGTGGCCGACAAGCGCCTGGCCACGCCGGTGCAGTCCGTCAAGCGCACGCCCAACGGGGTGCTGATCACCTCCAAGGGCCAAACCGAACACTTTGACAAGGTGGTACTGGCCAGCCATTCCGACCAATCCCTGGCGCTGTTGGCCGATGCCACGGCACACGAGCGCGCCACGCTGGGCGCCATTCGGTACCAGGCCAATCGCGCCGTGTTGCACACCGACACCTCGGTGCTCCCGCAATCGCGGCGCGCCTGGGCGGCTTGGAACTACGAACGCAGTGCGGACAGCGCGCAAGATGCCACGCGGGTTTGCCTGCACTACTTGCTCAATCTGCTGCAGCCGCTGCCGTTTGCGCAAAGCGTGGTGGTGTCGCTGAACCCGGTGCGCGAGATTGCCTCCGCGCATGTGCATGGCAGCTTTGACTATGCCCACCCGGTGTTTGACCTGGCCGCCATCCGTGCGCAAGGCGAAGTGGGCGCCTTGCAAGGCCAGAACCGGACCTATTTTTGCGGCGCCTGGACCGGCTACGGGTTCCACGAAGATGGCCTGAAATCGGGCTTGAACGTGGCCAAGCGCCTGCAGGCCGTGCTGGCCGCGGAGTCCTGACGCCATGAGTGGCACTGCGTCCCCCCAGCCAACGCCTCCGACGGCCCTGCTGGGCTTTGGCCAAGTGCGCCATACCCGCTTGCGCCCCGTACGCAATGCCTTCGCCTACGGCACTTATTTTTTGATGCTGCCGATGCGCAGCCTGCAGGCCCATGGCCCCGGCGCACTGGCGCGCAACCGTTGGGCGGCATTGGGCTTTTATGACCGCGACCATGGCGATGGCCGCGGCCCCGAACAAGGCGGCGCACTGGCCTGGCTGGATGCCCTGCTGCACGGCGAAGGCATTGCCGATGCCAACGGAGAAATCTGGCTGCACTGCTACCCGCGCGTGCTGGGCTTCACCTTCAAACCGGTGAGTTTTTGGTACTGCCACCGCACGGACGGCAGCCTGCGCGTGGTGGTGGTGGAGGTGAACAACACCTTTGGCGAGCGCCACTGCTACCTGCTGGACCAGCCCCGCTATGGCGCCGAGCTGCGGGCCGACAAGGTATTCCATGTGTCGCCGTTTTGCCCGGTGGAGGGTGGCTACCGCTTTCGCTTCATGCTCACACCCGACTTGCAGCGCACCGTGGCGCGCATCGACTACGACGATGCACATGGCCCCCTCATCGAGACCAGCGTGAGCGGCACCTTGGAGCCCCTGAACACGCAGAGTGTGCGGCGTGCGCTGTGGACCCATCCGGCGATGACGCTGGGCGTGGTCGCGCGCATCCACTGGCAAGCGCTGAAACTCTGGCGCAAGAAAGTGCGGTTCTTTCGCAAGCCTGTGCCGCCTGCCAACCTGACCAGCCGTTAACCCCCTTTGCATGACTGCGTGAGAAGCCCCATGAACACCAACAGCGTTACCTCTGGCACCCCCACATTTGTGCTGCCGCGTGGCACTCCGGCTGCCGCACGCACTGTATTCAGACTCCTGCAAAGCCTGCGCCACGGCAGCCTGAGCGTGCAATTGCCGGACGGCAGCACCCAGCGTTTTGGCGGTGAAGCCTTGCCCCACGCCAGCATCCAGCTGCACAACTGGAATGTCTGCAGCGCAGCCATCAAGTCCGGGGACATTGGCTTTGCCGAAACCTTTATTGCCGGCGACTGGAGCACCCCCAACCTGACCGAGCTGCTGCGCGTGCTGGTGAAGAACCGCGCCGAGGTGGAAGGCGTGATCTACGGGACCTGGGTCGGGCGGCTGTTCTACCGCATCAAACACCTGCTGAACCGCAACACCAAGGCCAACAGCCAGAAGAACATCCACGCCCACTACGACCTGGGCAATACCTTCTACACGCTGTGGCTGGACGAGACCATGAACTACTCGTCCGCCCTCTTCGCGGGCAACACCGACCAGCCCATGGCCGAGGCACAGAAGGCCAAGGTGCGGCGCGCGCTGTCCATGGCGGGCGTCCAGCCCGGCGACCGCGTGCTGGAAATTGGTTGCGGCTGGGGCGCGCTGGCAGAAATGGCCACGACCGAATTTAATGCCTCCATCACGGGTGTGACGCTGAGCACCGAGCAGCTGGCCTTTGCACGCGAACGCATGCAACGTCTCGGAGTCCCCAACGCGAGCGACGCCGGGCCGCCCCAAGGCGTGAGGGTCACTGCCGACCTGCGCCTGCAAGACTACCGCGACATCGCGGACGCACCCTTTGACGCGGTCTGCTCCATCGAGATGGTGGAGGCTGTAGGCCGCGAGTACTGGTCCACCTATTTCGCCAGCGTGGCCAAGCTGCTCAAGCCCGGTGGCCGGGCGTGTGTGCAAAGCATCGTCATCGACGACGCGCTGTTTGACCGCTACATCACCTCCACCGATTTCATCCAGCAATACATCTTCCCCGGCGGCTGCCTGCCTTGCCCCCGGGAGTTCCGTGCGCAGGCCCGCGCAGCAGGCCTGGAGGTGGTGGACGAATACGCCTTTGGCCCCGACTATGCCGAGACCCTGCGCCGCTGGCGTGACGCCTTTTTGGCCGAGCGAGAGCGTGTGATGGCCGCTGGCTTCGACCCACGCTTCATGCGGATCTGGGAGTTCTACCTGGCCTATTGCGAAGCCGCCTTCGACGAACACAACATCGATGTGGTGCAGTACACGCTGCAAAAACGCGCGACCTGACGCCTACACACGGCCCCGCCATGCAGCCTCCACCCAGCCGTCGCCACCTCTTGCACCGCGGCTTGCGGCTGGGCGCGGGGGTGGCCGCCATGGCAAGCACCGGCAGCGCCTTCGCACAAATCGCCCCACCACCCGAGGTGCAGGCCCAGCTACCCCAAGCCCGGCGCGCGGGCAGTACACGCATGCGGTTTCTGGGTTGGTCCGTGTACGACGCCGACCTGTGGGTGGCGCCCGGTTTTGAGGCGGCGCAGTACGCGGCCTACCCGATCGCGCTGGAGCTGCGCTACCTGCGGTCGCTTGGCGGCAAGTCCATCGCCGAACGCTCGGTGCAAGAGATGCGCCGCGGCGGACCGCTGGACGCCGCCACCGAACAAAGCTGGCTGCAGGCGATGGTGGACGCCTTTCCCGATGTGAAAGAAGGCGACCGCATCACCGGCTTGCACAGCCCTGCGGCGGGGACCCGCTTTGTTTACAACGGCACGCTGCGCGCCACGGTGGCCGACCCGGCTTTTGGCCCACGCTTCTTCGGCATCTGGCTTGCACCCTGGACCAGCGAACCGCGCCTGCGCAGCGAATTGCTGGCGGGGCTGAATCCATGAACCTGCCACCATCCCCCGCAGCCGTGTTCGACTGGCATGCCGGTTGGCGCTACGGCCTTATGGGGCTGCCGCTGGCCTTTGTGGCGCTGCCCCTGTATGTGACGCTGCCCAACCACTACGCAACCGCGTTTGGCGTACCACTGGCCACGCTGGGCGCGGTGTTGCTGGCGGCACGCCTGTTGGACGCACTGATTGACCCGCTGCTGGGCCGCTGGAGCGACCGGCTGTTTGCTCAGTCGTTGCGCGCCGTGCTGGCCTGGGCCGCATTAGCCTGTGCGGTGCTGGGTGCGGGCTTTGCCTTGCTGTTCTTCCCGCCGTTCCACGGCCCCCGCGCACTGGTGCTGTGGGCCACGGCCTGCCTGGTCGTCACCTACGCGGCCTACAGCGCCTTGAGCATCCTGCACCAGTCCTGGGGCGCGCGCCTGGGCGGGGATGAGGTGCAGCGCAGCCGCGTGGTAGCCTGGCGTGAAGGACTGGGGTTGCTCGGTGTCGTTTTGGCATCAATTGTGCCGCTAGCCCTCGGCCTATCTGCGACAGCAGCTCTGTTTTTTGTAGCGCTTGGGGCCGGCTGGGCGGCTTGGCGGGTGGCACGCAAGCCGCCTGCCGGCACCACTGCTGCCAGCGAAGCGGGCTTCTTTGCGGGCCAGCCTGCATCCGTCTGGCTGCCGTTCACTCGGCCCGCATTTCGCGCACTGCTGGCGGTCTTTGTCGTCAACGGCATTGCCAGCGCCGTGCCCGCCACACTGATCCTGTTTTTTGTGCAAGACCGGCTGCAGGCCCCCAAGGGTACGGAAGCGGTGTTCCTGGGCAGCTACTTTGTCTGCGCCGCCCTGGCACTGCCGCTGTGGCTGCGCGCAGTGCCACACCTGGGCCTGGCGCGCACCTGGCTGGCAGGCATGCTGCTGTCCATGGTGGTGTTCGTGTTTGCAGCCCAGTTAGGCGCGAACGACACCCCGGGTTTTGTGGCGGTGTGTGTGCTCTCGGGCATCGCCTTGGGCACCGACCTCGCCCTGCCCGGCGCCCTGCTGGCCGGCTGCATTGCCGCAGCGGGCGACCGTGGGCGGACCGAGGGCGCTTACTTCGGCTGGTGGAACTTTGCCACCAAGCTCAACCTGGCGTTGGCCGCCGGGGTGGCGCTGCCGCTGCTGGGCCTGCTGGGCTACACACCCGGCACCCGCGCGCCCGAAGCGCTGCAGGTCCTCACCATCGCCTACTGCCTGCTGCCCTGCGTGCTCAAAGCCGCGGCGGCCGCATTGCTCTACACCCTCGTCATCCGAAAGACCCCATGAAACGACGCCTGCTCCTCAGCGCCGCCACCGCAGCCAGTGCCCTTGCGCTGGGCGGCTGCGGCACCCAAACCATTGACCAATACCGCCAGGAACAACCGGCGCTGGACTTGCAGCAATATTTCAACGGTGTGCTGGACGCCTATGGCGTGTTCACCGACCGTTCGGGCGCCGTGGTCAAACGTTTCACCGTGGTGATGCGCTGCCGCTGGCAGGGTGATGAGGGGGTGCTGGACGAAGACTTCAGCTACTCCGATGGCACGAAACAAAAGCGTATCTGGCGCCTGAAGAAGCTGGCGGATGGCCACTACACCGGCACTGCCGACGATGTGGTGGGCACCGCCCAGGGCCAGGCACGTGGCAATGCGTTTTACTGGACCTATACCTTGCGCCTGCCGGTGGATGGCTCCGTCTATGACGTGCAATTCGACGACTGGATGTACCTGATGACGGACACCGTGATGCTGAACAAGGCCACCATGCGCAAGTTCGGCGTACGGCTTGGCGAGGTGACGCTGTCGTTCGCCAAGCGCCCGTAGTTTTAAGCCAAATTGACACCTAGCCCTTATGGATATTGCGCGAGCAGCTATCAAAAATAGAGCAAAAAAAGATTGTTCCCATGCCCTTCTTCCAGCCCCTGAACCCACCGCTGCGCGACTGGCGCGGCACAACCGTCTGGATGGTGGGTGCCTCCAGCGGCATCGGCCAAGCCACGGCCGCAGCGCTGCACGCGCTGGGCGCCCACGTGGTGGTGTCGGCCCGCAAGGTGGCCGACCTGGAGGCCTTTGTGGCCGCCCACCCGGGTAGCACGGCGCTGCCGCTGGATGCCACCGATGCCGCGGCCGTGCACGCGGCGGCGGCCCAGCTGCTGGCGCGTGGTCCGCTGGACTGCGTGGTCTATTGCGCGGGCCACTACACCCCCATGCGTGCGCAAACGCTGGACCTGGTCGACATGCAGCGCCACTTGGCAGTGAATTACACCGGTGCACTGCAGGTGCTAAGCGCCGTGCTGCCCGCCATGTGCGCGCGCCGCGCCGGCCACATCGCCTTGGTGGGCAGCGTGGCGGGCTACCGCGGCCTGCCCAACAGCCTGGCCTATGGCCCGACCAAGGCGGCACTGATCAACCTGGCGGAAACGCTGTACCTGGACCTGCATGACCAAGGGATTGGCGTGTCACTCATCAACCCCGGTTTTGTGCAAACCCCGCTGACGGCGCAGAACAACTTCGCCATGCCTGCGCTGCTGAGCCCGGCGCAAGCGGCCCAGGCCATTCTGGCCGGATGGGCGCGGGGCCACTTCGAGATCCACTTCCCCAAACGGTTTACGCTGTGGCTGAAAGCCCTGCGCGTGTTGCCGCACCGGGCCTACTTTTACCTAGTGAGCCGCGCCACCCTATGACTGCCTCCCCCCTGTCCAACGAAGCCGCCGTCACCCGCGTGGTGGATTTCTTTGAGACCCTGACACCCACCGCCCTGGCCACGCTGCCTGCGCTGTACGCGGCCCATGCACGCTTCAAAGACCCGTTCAACGCGGTGAGCGGCTTGCCCGCCATCACCCGCATATTTGCCCACATGTTCGAGGCGCTGGAAAACCCGCGCTTTGTGGTGCGCGAGCGCATCGTGCAGGGTTCACAGTGTTTTTTGACCTGGGAATTTCGCTTCCGCTTCCGGCGTTTCAAGCAGACAGAGGAGCAGGTGATTCTGGGCGGCTCGCACCTGGTGTTTGACGACACCGGCTTGGTGACGCTGCACCGCGACTACTGGGATGCGGCGGAAGAGTTGTACGAGAAATTGCCCGTGGTGGGCGGGGTAATGCGCTGGCTCAAGAAACGGGCCAACAGCTAGGGCAGCAGGAGCGGGTCAGCGCCCAGTGGCGTTGGCCTGGCTGCCAAATTTGCTGCCCTGGAAATCAGGAAAGTCCACCGTGCGGCGCGGTTCCCACCAAGCTCGCAGGCTGGCGAACACATTGCGGCAGCCAGTGCATTTGTACTCGCCGGTGGGCTTGAGCGCGCCATTGGCGGCACGGTCAATCACCGGCTGGTAGCTGGTGGCACCGCATTCGCGGCACTTGTAAACGGTTTTGTAAGTCGCCATGGTCGGCCGACTGTAAGCACTGGCGCGGGTTTTGACCAGTGTTTTTATGTAATGCCGTGTAAAACAAGGCTTGCAAGCCCTTTTTGGCTTCCAGCCCGCACCAATCCTAGGCCGGAACTGTGTCGGCGAAGCTGGGGCGCTGCGACAGTTTTTCGAGCAATTTGCCCAGATTGGGATGGTCCGCACGCCAGTCGATCTGGGGAAAACGGAAGTCCAGGTAGGCCAGCGCACAGCCCACGGCAATATCCGCCAGGCTGAGGTGAATGCCACCACAGAACGGTTTTTCACCCAGGCCGCGATCCATGGCCTGGAGAGCGCCGGTCACCTTCGCCATCTGGCGGTCGATCCAGGCCTGGCTGCGCTGGGCTTTGGTGCGCCCCGTCCAGGTGGCCTCCAGGCGCGCCAGGATGGCGGCGTCCATCAGGCCATCGGCCAGCGCTTCCCAGGTCTTGATTTCGGCGCGCTCACGGCCCACCGACGGAATCAGCTTGCCCACGGGAGACAGGGTGTCCAGGTATTCGACGATCACGCGCGAATCAAACAGGGCTTCTGCGCCTTCCATGATCAGGCAGGGCACTTTGCCCAGCGGGTTCGACTCGGCGATGCTGGTATCTGCCGCCCACACGTCTTCGGGAACAAAGGCGTAATCGAGTTTCTTCTCGGCCATCACGACGCGGACTTTGCGAACATAGGGGCTGGAAGTGGATCCGAGTAATTTCATGGGGTCTTGGCAGTTGCTTGAGGACCGATTCTATCCAGCGGGGTTGGCCTGAACGGGCCATGGGGTCGGGCGTGGCGCACAACCTACAATTCGGGGATGACTTTCTCCGCCATCTCCGCCCTCTCCCCCCTTGACGGCCGCTACGCCGGCAAGCTTGCCACCCTGCGTCCGCTGACCAGCGAATTGGGCTATATGCACCGCCGCGTACAGGTGGAGGTGGCATGGTTCATTTCCCTGAGCGATGCGGGCTTTGCCGAGTTCAAACCGCTGACGCCCGGAGCACGTACTTACTTGCTGGGCCTGGTCAAAAACTTCTCGGAAGCCGATGGCGAGGCCATCAAGACGATTGAAAAGACCACCAACCATGATGTCAAGGCGGTGGAGTACTGGATCAAGTCCAAGTTCGAGGCGCGCCCCGAACTGGAAAAGGCCGGCGAGTTTGTGCACTTTGCCTGCACCAGCGAAGACATCAACAACACCAGCCACGGCCTGCAACTGCGCTCGGCCCGCGACGTGGTGGTATTGCCCGCACTGGACAAGATCGTGCTCAAGCTGCGCGACATGGCACATGCCTACGCCGACGTGCCCATGCTGAGCCGCACCCACGGCCAGACCGCCAGCCCCACCACCGTGGGCAAGGAGCTGGCCAACGTGGTGGTGCGCCTGCAGGCCGCCTGCGAGCGTATTGCCAGCGTCAAGATCCTGGCCAAGATGAACGGCGCCGTGGGCAACTACAACGCCCACCTCTCGGCCTGGCCCGAGTTCGACTGGGAAGCCTTCAGCCGCAAGGTCATCGAAACCCCCGAGCCGCTGGGCCTGGGCCTGACCTTCCAGCCCTACAGCATCCAGATCGAGCCGCACGACTACATGGCCGAGCTGTTTGACGCCGTGGCACGCACCAACACCATCCTGATTGACCTGAGCCGCGACATCTGGGGTTATGTGAGCCTGGGTTATTTCAAGCAACGCCTCAAAGACGGCGAAGTGGGCTCCAGCACCATGCCGCACAAGGTCAACCCGATCGACTTTGAAAACGCCGAAGGCAACCTGGGCCTGGCCAACGCCGTGCTGCGCCACCTGAGCGAGAAGCTGCCCATCAGCCGCTGGCAGCGCGACCTGACCGACTCCACCGTGCTGCGCAACATGGGCGTGGCCCTGGGCTATGCCGTGCTGGCCTACAGCTCGCTGATGACCGGGCTGAACAAGCTGGAAATCAACGAAGCTGCGATTGCCGACGACCTGGACGCATCGTGGGAAGTGCTGGCCGAGCCCATCCAGACCGTGATGCGCCGCTTCGGTCTGCCCCAGCCCTACGAGCAACTCAAGAAGTTCACCCGCGGCGAGGCCATGACCAAGGCGCTGATGCAAGGCTTCATCGCCGGGCTGGAGATTCCCCAGGCAGAAAAAGACCGCCTGCTGGCCATGACGCCGGGCAGTTACACCGGCAAGGCCTCGGAGCTGGCAAAGCGCGTCTGATGGCACTCAAATCCACCATCTACAAGGCCAACCTGCAGATTGCAGACATCGAGAACAGCTATTACGCCGACCACGCCCTGACGCTGGCACGCCACCCCAGCGAGACCGATGAACGCATGATGGTGCGGCTGGCCGCGCTGGCCTTCAATGCCTACAAGCTGCAAACCGTGTGCAATGGCGACGGCACGCTGGCCTTTGGCGCGGGCTTGTCGGACGTGGAAGACCCGGATGTGTCGTTGACCGATTTCACGGGCCACAAGCGCCTGTGGATCGAGGTGGGCCAACCGGAAGACAAACCCATTAGCAAGGCCTGCAACAAGGCTGATGCAGTGCTGCTCTACCCCTTTGCCCACTCTGCCGATATCTGGTGGAAGGGCATGGAGAGCAAGCTGAGCCGCCTGGACAAGCTGCAGGTGTGGCGCATTCCATCGGCCACCTCGCAGGCACTGGCCAAGCTGGCACAGCGCAGCATGCAGCTGCAGGCGACGGTACAAGAGGGCGTGCTGATGCTGGGAGACGGCGTGAACACCGTGGACATCGAGCCGATCCGCTGGAAGTGAGCGGCGGCAGCACCGGCGCTGCCATTTCAAGCCAAACAAGGCCCCAACCCGCACCCATACTGCGCGAGCAGCTACTCTTTTGGTAGTGGTTCAGCAACCGGGGCACTCTGCCCTTCGGCCGCCCGCTCCGCGTACTTGTTAAACCGCCAGGCGCTCGCATCCAGCGTGATGCGTCGCCAGGTGGCGCGCTTGGCGGCCGGCCCCATCTCGGGCCAGCGCTGCACTTCATCAAAGGTGCGGCCACAGCCCTTGCACAGGTCGTCCCCCTGGCTGGTGGAGCAAATGGCAATACAGGGCGTATCGGGCGTGCTTTCGTACCATGCCAACCAGGCGGCCAGCGCCTTGGGCGGCATGGTGGCCTCGTCGGCCTCGGTCTCGTGGTAGTAAACCAGCAGTGCATACACCTCGGCCAACGCACGCGTGGGTGCGGGCAGGGCCACCCCATCGGGCGAAGGCTCGCGCGTGCGCCAGTAGTTGATGGCCGACTCGATGTCGGTGATGTGGATGCCTGCCATAGATTCCCGTAGAAGGGGGCGGATCATATACCGCGCATGGCGTGTGCTCCATGCCCGCAGCGCAATCGGCCAAAAACCCCGGGTATTTGCAGGCCTTTAGCACCTTGCGCGTACACTTCGCGGCCGAAGGGGAGTAGCTCCCTGACGCTGCCCTTGCAGCGTTTATCAACAAGTCGTCAATACGAAGCTCTGCTTCCGGCTTGTTGGGCCAGGTGCACCACCTGGCCGAGCAAGACCTTCGATTACAGCCCACCGCGGGCTGGATCGAAGTGCCTTGGTGGTCCGCCATCCTTGTCTCCGGTCCAGTCCGCGATGTGCCCCCCATCGACTTGAACCTGGATTTGACATGGAATTTCTCTCTGCCCCTTGGTGGTCTGCTCTGCTGGCCATTGTGTTGATCGACCTCGTCCTGGCTGGCGACAACGCCATCGTCATTGCGCTGGCCGCGCGCAACCTGCCGCCCCCACTCAAACGCAAAGCCATTCTCTGGGGTACCGTGGGTGCCATCATCGTACGTTCGATCATGACCTTGGGCGTCGTTTGGTTGCTCAAAGTGCCGGGGCTGATGCTGCTGGGTGGCTTGGGGCTGCTGTGGATTGCCTACCAACTGCTGGCAGACCAAAGCGACGGTGAACACGATGGCCCGTCCGCCAGCACCTTTTGGGGTGCCATGAAAACCATTGTGGTGGCAGACGCATTGATGGGCATCGACAACGTGCTGGGCGTGGCCGGTGCTGCGCACGGTGCCATGGATCTGGTGGTAATTGGCCTGCTGATCAGTGTGCCGATTGTGGTGTTCGGCAGCAGCGTGGTGCTGCGCTTGGTCGAGCGTTTCCCCGTCATCATCCAGCTGGGTGCCGCGGTGCTGGCCTTCACGGCGGCCAAGATGGTCGTGGGTGAAGCGCTGCTGCGCCCAGTGTTTGGCGATGCCCACACCACCGATAGCATGCAGCTGGCGGCACGCTGGACGCTCTATGCAGTCGCTGTGCTGGGTGTGCTGGGTGCCGGCTGGTGGAGCCAGAAGCGCGCCCAAGCTGCACTTGCGCAGCAGGCCTGAGCAATCCGCCAACACCCGTTCGGCGGCCCTGCCTCTGGGCTGTGCCTGAGGCCGGTGCTATGCTGACGCACCATGAAACTACTCATCAAATGGATTCTGAGCGCGACCGCCTTGCTGGCCGTTGCGCATCTTTACAGCGGGGTGGAAGTGAAAAGCTTTACCGCCGCGTTAATCGCCGCATTTGTGATTGGTCTGCTGAACACGGTGGTGCGCCCCTTGTTGGTGGTGCTGACGCTGCCGTTCACCGTCTTGACCTTGGGCCTGTTCCTGTTTGTCATCAACGCCCTGATGTTCTGGTCTGCAGCCAGTGTGTTGGAGGGCTTTCACGTGCAGGGCTTCACGGCAGCCCTGATCGGTTCGCTGATTTACACCGCGCTGGGTTTGATCATTGATTCAGCGCTCGAGCGCCTGTTCTCGAAGTAATTGCTCCACCTGGCGCGCCCGGGTGTCCACAATGGAGGCTTCAAAGTGGTCGCCCGCTTTGGGGTCATTGCGAGCCATGTCTTGCGCGGCCTTGAGGCGGGCCAAGGCTGCCGCGTAATCCAGCTGCGCAATATTCACTTCAGCCTCGGCGCGGATGGACGCGACCGTGCGCCCTTGTGCAGCGGCGCTACGGGCCAGCCATTGCCAAGCTTGCGCGTCAGCGGGGTTGTCTGCAACCCAGGTTTGCAGGCTTTGTGACGCGCCATCGGCGTGGCCCAGCGCCAGCTGGGCCTGGACCGCCAAGAAGAGTTCGGCACGGCTGCGGTTGGGCCCTTGCGGCCCCAGATCCACCAGGGCCAGCGCCGCTTTGCCACGGGCCAGCGCAATCTCGGCCAGCAACAGGCGCACTTGGCGCGCAACCAACGCGTCGGCCCCCGCCGCACTGCGCAAGCGCCGCCCCACAGCTTCCGCTTGGTCGAAGGACCGCAAACGCGAGGCAGCCAGTGTGGCGGCGTACAGAGCCCCGGCCTGCTGCGCCGCGGGTTGGCGCGCCAGCTGCGCAGGCTCGGCCTCTTGCACCCAGTGTCGCAGGGCGTCCACAGAGGGGTTGGACAACACGCGGGCACGAGCGGCAATCAAGGCATGCTCGCCCGCCGGTGCAGGGTGCGTGGCAGCGGCTTGGCTGGGAATACGTGCTTGCATATCGGCCATGCGCTCCGTACTCAGAGGGTGGCTGCGCAAATACGGAAAACCGCCCGCGTCGTTGAGCCGGTTGGACTGCTGCAGCTTCTCGAACATCGACACAAAACCCTGGGGGGCAAACCCCGCTTCACCGGCGATGCCAAAACCCACCCGGTCCGCCTCGCGCTCCATGTCGCGCGAAAAATTGAGCTGCGTTTGAGCAGCCACCGCTTGACCGCCCACAATCACGGCATTGGCACCACCCGGATTTTTGCTGGCCGCCATGGCCCCCAGAATCATCGCGCCAATGAGCCAGGGCGTCTGCTCGTTCTGGCGGGTGATCAAACGGGCAATGTGGCGCTGCGTCACATGGCTCAGCTCATGGGCCAGAACCGCAGCCAGCTCGTCTTTGCTGGACACCACGCCCACCAGGCCCAGATGAACGCCGAAATAGGCGCCCGGCAAGGCAAAGGCGTTAACCGAGCGGTCACGCCCCAGCAACACCTTCCACGCGTACTGCGCGTCCAACTCCGGCGGCAACTCCCCCCGAGCCCGAGCCGCCGTCATCAGTGGCAACCAGATGCTTTGCACATAATCGCCAATGACCGCATCGTCAAGGTAATCGGGGTCCCGGTAGAGCTCCCGGGCAATGCGGTCACCCAGACGGCGTTCGGCGGCAGGGGTGATGGAGGTGCTGTCGCCTAGGTTGGGGAGGCCTGTGTTGCGGCCAGCATCAATCTCCTCTGCCTGCAATCGACTGAAGCCCCCCAAAAGCATCGCGATGCAAGTAATGGCAGTTAAGGCAATACGCTTTAAATACAAAATCTACTCGCTCCTACGATTACACTGGATATCAGTCAACGGCCATCGTTGCCAGAATCTTAACTCTCGCCAAGATCGGGAACACCGCTGAAAACTCATTTGCGGCGACGCAGATCGCCATAGGACAAGCGGAGACAAACGAAGAAGCCAAGACGATGTGTGCGACAGAGTCACCTCCGTTTCGCGTGGCCGGGCAGCATACAGAGAGGCCTACTGCCGCCAATCAATATATACCACTCGTTGTGCCATACCTATGGCCAAAGAACCGATGCAAAGCGAGGATCCTGCTGTGCGGCCATTTTCCAAGCTTTTTCAACCAGCATGCAGTCCTGCGTGTCCGTAAATTTGCAAATGCGATTTAGCCACACCAAGGCTTCTTGAGGCCGGTTATTCAAAGCATAAGCGCTGGCCAACTGGTATGCAAAGCTGCGCGAGGGATAGCGTCGGTTCATTACCTCCAATTGCGCCAATTCCCCAGCCGTCATGTGAGGCCGAGGTTTAATACGGGACACCACAATCCATTCCCGCAAATGGGTTAAAACCTTCACTTCAGGCGGCCCACCCAAGGGGGGCCTATTTTGACCTAGAACCCCTTGCTCCAAACGCAGCAGCAGGTAACTGTTTTCGACGTTGGAATAATCTTTGACCGTAATGCCAAGCGCAACGGTGAGAAGTATCAAAATCCCGGGGGCAATCCAGCGATTCCCTTTCCATACTGGCGCAAAATTCATCCGTACACTCAAAACACCTAATATCAAGCCAATCGGCAAGAGAAAATATGCGTATTGAAGTGGGAATTCCAGCATGGCATGAATTCCCACAACCAAGAGACAGAGAGATAATGCAGCCTCCTCCGAATTGCGTATGCCTGCCATGATTTTTATCATTATCCATAGAAGGGCGAGTATTATGATACAGCCCAATGGCAAGCCCATCCACAAAATAATATCTAAAAATAAATTATGAGAATGTGAAAATAGTCCGCCCAAGGTATTAAATTTGTCAGAAATATTAATCTGCGCGGCGGAAGTCTCGGTCCATCCGTATCCCCACCAAGGCTCCAACAAAGCAGCGTGCGACAACATGTGCCAAGCTTCCAAGCGAACCTCACTTTTCTGCTCGAGCCGGGTCAGAGTGCTACCTCGGTCCAAAAGCAGAAAGTCACCAGCTCTCTCCAGTATGTAAGGGCAGATCAGAAAATAGATTAACAGGCCGGTTACTGCATGAGCCGGAAATTTTCTCTCCCACATATTGCGATGGAAGCAAATCCAAGCCCAAAGGCATACAGCGGACAATATGCCCGTACGCGATTGAGTCAGTGCCAGCCCTAACAACAAGAATCCTGCAACCGCAAGCACGCCTCGCCCGCCTATTGTTTTCTTGTCGTAAAAATAGAAGCTGGCAATAAGTCCCCACAATAGGAAAGTAGCCAACTGATTGGGCTGTCCAAGCGCGCCTGATGGTCGGCTTCTGCTGACTCCTGCGAACAAGGGGCCTAGAGCACCAGCGTCTGACAAGCCACTCCATGCGTAGAGCTGCAAACCTACCGACGCTATGGCTGCAAATAGCACCGCGCCTGCAAAAAGATTCATGAACTGCGCGGGATAAAGTTTTTCCCAAGCAGTTCCGACCAAGATAGCCAAACAAAAGCCAGATATATATAAAGATGTTATCCATGCCTGACCGAAATAGGGCAACAGACCAATTGACCATTGAAGCCAAGGCACCATAGCGAGAAAAGCACATCCGACGGCGGTAGCATGCCACGGTACCGCTTTCCGGGCTATGAGCAACACGGTGACCCCACCAAACAGGGCAACGATCGCCATCCATAAATCCGCAGCATAGGTAGTCCATGGGACAGCACCCACCGGCAATAACCAGACCACCGCCAATGAGGCAGCCCACAAATACGGCCACAATGCAAGGTTCCCATTGGGAGTGGCAGGACCGAATTGGCTATTAAAAATAGTATTTAATAGCTTCATGACGTGCAGTGATCAACATTTTTTAACATAAAGACCGTCATGGGATTCATGCTCCCGCGCCGACGCCAGAGCTGTGGGTACTCGGGATAAGCTTGGCAAAAACGGTTGCCATGGTAGCGAAGGGCGTCAAAGTCACCAGTGATCCAGAGACTTTGCAGCAAAGGGAGGACCACCACCGGTTCCGGTGAAAAATGAAGCAACTTTTCCGCCAGGTGCCTTACCTGCATGGCGTTGCTGGGGTTTATGTCGTAGTTGGTGAGCGTAGCGAAGTCCAAAGCCCCCTGGAACAGCCAAGCATCTGAGGCCCTTTCCAAGGCTACGTTCAGATAGCTGCGCTTTAGCTCAATATTGTTAGTAAAGGGCGTTTTATAGATGGGTTTAAGGCGTTCGTACTGCACCCATGCAAGGGATCCAAGGCCTAGAATGGCCGCCGCACACCCCAGAGACAGGGCCTTGTGAAGGCCATTGACAACACGATGAGCTGGGTTGATGTGTACCATAGGCATCAAATATCCAACTGCCACGCCACTCAAAAACAGGAATCCGAAACTCCATAGAGGATATTCGAGCATACTGTGCACTCCCACGATTAACACCAAAATCCCCCAGGCAAACTGCCTGCCAGTACCAGGTTCGGCGCGACCATACGTGTCGAGCCCGTCGGACCTCCAGAATTTTCCCTTGTAGAGCCCGTAAAGAGACCCTATTCCCAATAGACAGGTGATGGGCAGGCCAAGCTCCACTGCCAACTGCAGCGGCAGATTGTGAGCGTGGTCCAACAGCCCGTGGTAATACGGGTCCATCACGGTGTTGTACCGTCCGTAGGGCAATTCCCGCCAACCCCAGCCGAACCAAGGACGCTCCAAGATGAGATTAATGGCGTTGCGCCATATTACAAGTCGCGTATCCTGTGCAGTTTGTGCAACCCGTCCAACACCTGTCACAAATTCAAAGCCGTGCAAACGCGCTGCGATAGGCAACCATGCTGACCAAGCCGCGAGAAGCAGAAGTTGCCCAACCATCAGGTAAGCAAGCATACGTGGAAGCGCGCGCCACCAATAAACACCCAGTACAGCAATAACTATGACTTGAAGCAACCCGGTGCGCGAGCCAGACGCAGCAACCCCTTGCGTAAGAAGTGCCACTACTAACCAAGCCATGGAGCTAGTCAGTTTGCGGAGATAGACAAGCCATAGGGTACACAGCAAGCCAACACATAGAAAAGTAGCAAATAAATTGCGCTGGCGCAATGCGCCGTAAGCCGTCCCTCGCTGCTCTGGCACAGACATCCATCGGTACAACTCACCTGTCAGATCAAACCACTGCAGCAGACCTTGCAGAGCATTTATGCTGGCAGCCAGCACCACTGCGTATAGAAAAACCTCCTGCTTGCGAGGTTGTAACCGGAGCGAAGCACCCACAGCACAGGCAATACCAAGCAGACACATACCACTAATACCTGCCAGCTTGGTCCCAAGATAAGGATTCACTGTGGACCACAACACCCAAGATGCCAACCCCATGCCTAGCCAGACCAATGAATGCAGACGCGCCATGCCCAGCGCAAGTGCACCCAGCACCAGCATAAGCAACATAAACACCTGGGACTGAAGATCTGGCACCCCCCCTTCTGCATAGGGAAACAACCATGCCAGAACCCAACAAAGCGTAGCGAACGCGAATCGGAAAGTAATAGCGGTTTTTTGAATGTTTAGAGGCATGGAATAGCAATAAAAAAGGCGCCACTGGCGCCTTTTTAAACAATTACAACCGAATTAAGTGCGGCAGTTTGCGGGAACATACTTGGAAAGAAGCGTTCCGTTAGTGACGTTGGCGACGGTAGGAGAGCCCGCGGAAGCACAAACCCATTTAATGGATCCCGCAGTAGGAATAGTAGATGATGCGGCTGTACCGGCAAGTGCAGCGGTACCGTCCAACGGAGTCAAAGTCAGTGTGTGGCCGCTGTCGATCGTAGCGTCATAGGTGATAGTAATTCGACCTGAAGTTTGATCGATTGCAACACTCGCCACGTTTTTGGTAGGAGAAGGCGAAACCCAACCATTTGCAAAAGCCACACCATTGGCAGCATTTTCAGCAATCGCAGTCTTTGCCGATCCCGCCAGTGTTAAACCCTCTGTCACTTTGGCACGCACGGTGTAATCCTGATAAGCAGGCAAAGCTACCGCAGCCAAGATACCAATGATCGCAACCACGATCATCAATTCGATCAGGGTGAAACCCTTTTGCATAGAACGCTTCATGACAAACTCCAAAAAATTGAAAGGCCTATCCATCAGCAGGCTTCATGCCAACCCAAAATCGGAAACAAACGAACAAATATTGCCTTTTTTGTCCCCTTAGGCTAGGTTAGCAGGATTCAAAACAGCCAATCAAAGACATTTTCGTCACTTGATGCAAACCTGCCGAACCATCTTCAGGTCGGTCAAGCCCATCATCACCTTCTCCATGCCGTCCATCTTCAGGGTGCGCATGCCGCCCTCCACGGCGGCAGAGAACAGTTCGGCGACGCGGGCCCGTTCCTGGATCAGCTTCTTGACGGCGTCATCCGCCACCATGAGTTCATGCAGGCCCACGCGGCCCTTGTAGCCGGAGCCATTGCATTTGTCGCAACCCACGGCTTTGTAGAGTTTTAGCTGACCGCCCTCTCCGTAGGTTTGTAACCACTTGTCCACCATCTTTTTGGACTCCCCGGCGTAGTCAGCCTTCCAGGCTTGGGAATGACGAAGTTCCTCCGCATATTCCGCAGCAAATAATCGAAGCTCCTCAGCTTCCGGGATATAGGCTTGTTTGCAATCGCACAGCTTCTTGGCAAGCCGCTGCGCGAGAATGCCCAGCAATGCATCCGCGAAGTTGAAAGGATCCATGCCCATGTCCAATAAGCGGGTGATGGACTCGGGTGCCGAGTTCGTGTGCAAGGTTGAAAACACCATATGCCCGGTCAAGGACGCTTCAACACCCATGGACACAGTTTCCTTGTCACGGGACTCGCCCACCATAATGATGTCTGGGTCCGCGCGCAAGAAGGCACGCATTACAAGCGCAAAATCAATACCCGCTTTTTTGTTAATCTGAACTTGGCGTAAGCCTTTCTGTGTAATTTCCACCGGATCCTCTGCCGTCCAGATTTTGGTATCGGGTGTGTTCAAAAACTTCAAGATTGAATGCAGGGTGGTGGTTTTTCCTGACCCTGTTGGACCGCACACATAAAACAAACCATAGGGTTTGCTGACGGTTGCCTCCAGACGCGCTTTGTTGTGGGGCGTCAGACCCAACTTCTCCAGGGGAATCGGCTCACCTGCTGCCAATATCCGCATAACCACATCTTCCACACCACCAGCAGACGGAATGGTCGCAACGCGAAGCTCGATATCCAGCGGGCCGTACTTTTTGAATTTGATCTTCCCGTCCTGCGGCTTGCGGCGCTCCGAAATATCCAAATCACACATGATTTTGAGGCGGGTGACCATTGCCTGGCGAAAGTGCGCAGGCACCTCCACATAGGGGACCAGACTTCCATCAATACGGAATCGAATGCCAGTCTTGAGCTTGCCAGGCATGGGTTCAATGTGTATATCCGATACCTTTTGGTTGTAGGCATCGATGATCACTTTGTTCACAAACTTGACCAGTTCGTTGTCTGCTGCTGCGGACTCCAAAGAGTCGTCATTGGAACCGTCATCAATCGGTGCCCCGTCCATGTCCGCCAACAACTGGTCAATGGTGCTGCTGTCCGCAGATGCGCCGAATAACTGGGCCAGTGTGTCTTTGAACTCCGTTTGGGTCGTGACCCGGTATGCAAACTTGCTGGACCGGGGAAACACCTGGGGCACGACCCGGGAGCCTTTGACAGCCTCCGGGTCCAAACACATGATCACCAGCCCTTCTGGCGACTCCTCCAAAGGGATCCACCCCTGCTCCACAATGAACTCGCGTTTAAGCGCACCATGTAGCATCTCGGAGCGTATGCGGCCCGCATTGAAGGGCTCGTACGCCACACCAAAAAATTTGGCAAGTGCACCACCCAACAGAGCGGGGCTGAGACCAAAACTGGACATCAATGCGGATTCGCTGGACTGGCCCTCTGCACGAGCGTCCTCCACAGTGTCCCGCAGTTCTTGCTCGGTCAACAGCCCATCCGCGACAAGGCGGTCGAACTTGCTGGCCTTTTTGACGCCGCCGCTATCGTTTGACTTTTTCAGGCGCTGGCGAATCGCTGTCGCAAGCGTCTTGCACAACTCGGTCACACCATCTACTTCCAACTCGCCAAAAGGCTCATCATTCTTGTTATTGATGACCTGCAAGACCCCATGCAAGTGGCTTCCGTCCATGATGGGGGCCACCAGCATTTGTTTGGTCCGGTACCCAGAGCGTTTGTCCACTTCCTTCAAGAAAGAAAGTGCCGGGTGAATGCGTCGCAAGGCGTCTTCGTCATAGACGTCCACCAAGTTCAATGCGGCCTTGCTATACGCGGCGTACCCAGCCAGACTCTGGGGGGAAATGGGCAACTTCAAATCACGACTACTGTTCAGGCCCGTCTTGATCTTGGAAACGATAGACGTTTGATCTTCACTTACGGCATACAAGGTCAGGCGATCTGCATTGAGGAGTTTGCAAATCTCTTGGCTGGTTTCCAGCATGATCTGCTCGATGTTTTCGGTTTCATGGATACGCGCGGTCACTTGATGCAACTGCCGATAGAAGAGCGCCTCAAAGGTCATGCCTCTTTTTTTAGAGGGTAACTTCTGCGATTCAAAAAATGCGTGCTCCGCACCGGCGGGCTGGATAACTGAACTCATATGTCGAACTCCTGCCCCGCGTGCAACCAACGGATGTCGTACATGACATCCGGGCCAAAGGGCTGTGTCTGATCAAAGCCTTGAATTTCCGCCATGATCAGATCGGTTTCCGCGGGCTTGGTATGGGTAATAAAAATAGGATATCGCACGCCTTCGGCAATGCAATCCAACTCTTGGAACAATGAATTTGGAGAAAGATGCAGGCTTTTTTTGGCCAGGTCTTTTTCTCGGTTGCTGAATGCAGTTTCAATCACCAACATGGCCACGGGCATTCCATTGATTCGCGCCCACAAAGCAGGATTCCGCTCGGTATCCCCTGTAAAGACCCAGTTTGCGCCACCCGCATTCACCGCAAACCCAGCTGCCGGCACAGTGTGTGTCGCCGGCAGCACTTCGACCGTTTTTCCGAACAAGTGCACCCGCTCCCCAACCGAGACTTCCACGAATCGGATGAAGGGCGCATCGACGTGAGGTATGCGCGAAAAATCAGGCCAGATCACGTCGTTGAAAATATGGGTTTTCAAGGCTGCGATAGTGCCAGGCAGGGCATAAATATTGAGCGGATGACTTCGTTGCGCGGCCACCGCGTCCACCATCAATGGCAAAGCCGCCACATGGTCCAGGTGCGAATGGGAGAGGAAGACACCCTCGATGGCGGCCATTTCTGCCAGCGTCAGGTCACCCACACCCGTACCAGCATCTACCAGGATTTGAGCGTCAATCAAAAAAGACGTAGTTCTACAGTCCTTGGCGATCGCTCCCGAACATCCCAATACGCGGACTTTCACAGATGGCGCCCTATTTGGTTTCGAAGTTGGTTGCGCCGTCCCAGCCTGGGTCAAACGGCAGCAATCGCATGGAGGCTACTCTCTCGGAGTACAGCTGGTAAAGGTATTTTTTTGCGTTCATGCGCATTAAGTTGATCAACAACACGTCTGCCTGGTCCCAGTTCTGAGCTCGATACGCGCGCAAAAATGCGGCCCATGTTTTCACTTCTTCCGCAATCTCAGAGTTGATGCGTGCCAAAGGCACCAAAGGCCCATAAATGGACACGGTTTGTTCTTTCCCTTTTACGCGCACCTTGTCCAGCTCCTGCCATACAAAGTCCGATGCCAGTTTTTTGGCACTCTCGCTGACCACAATGTCCACACCGTAAACCTTAGAAAGTCCTTCCAATCTGGAACCCAAATTTACCGCGTCGCCGATGACGGTGTAGCTTCTTCGAATATTGGAGCCCATGTCCCCCACGCACATGCTTCCAGTGTTGAGACCAATACCGATGCCAATCTCTGGCAAGCCGTTTGCCCGGTGCTCTGCATTGATTTCCCGAACCGCACTTGCCATTTCCATGGCGGATTTCACTGCTAAATGTGCGTGTTCTGCAGTTTCCACCGGCGCCCCCCAAAAGGCCATCACACAGTCACCCATATATTTATCAATCGTGCCTCGGTTGGCACGAATCAACATCGTCAGGCGACTGAATACGCCCGTCAACAAGGCCTGCAACTGTATCGGCTCCATTTGCTCCGACATTTTGGTAAAGCCGCGCATATCGCAAAACATCACCGTCATTTCACGATTGGTCGCCTGCATGCTGTAGCTGTCCGGGTCCTTCACCATTTCGTCCACCAATTCAGGCGGCACATAGGTTCCAAACAAATTGGCCAATTCGCGCTTGGAGCGGCTTTCCACAAAATAGCCATAACTCATATTCAAGCCGAAGGCCGTGACTGCCATGGCAAGTACAGAGGCTAGGGGCAAGACCAGCCCATACCCCAGGTAGAGCCATAAGTTCATTGCAACCAGCAGGCCAAGCACGGCCACGCTCAACAACACAGCGCGTGGCGCCGACAGCAGTGGCAGACCAAACGCCAACAGCAGACCCGACAACAAAACCACCACCACTTCATACCCCACGGCGTAATCAGGTCTCACCAGCACATAACCGTCAAGCAGCGAAGAAATAATATTGGCGTGCGTTTCTACGCCTGGGTAGGTTTCTCCTACTGGGGTAACCCGCAAATCCAGCAGCCCTGGTGCAGTCGTGCCGAGCAGCACCACCTTGTCCTTAAGTGCGCCAGAGGGCAGCCGTTTGTTCACAACGTCAGTAGCGGATATGTAGCGGAAAGAACCACCACTCACCCCCCCATATCCCCGATAGGGCACCAACGTCGCAACACGCTCATCGACAGGGATCGCCAGTGCTTTGTCGCCCTGTTTCAGCAACACCCGATCCATGCCCTGGTATGGTTTGGCTATAAAACGTTCATTGGAAAAACCCGGAGCCACGGTTGGCATACCCGCAATAACGCGAAACATAGCAAGTGCGATGGACTCGTAATAGTCACCTTTGTGCTCCGCCAACAGGGGAAGAGAGCGCACAACGCCATCACCATCCGTGATGGAATTGAAAAAGCCGGCCATAGGCGCCGAGAGCGCCAGTTGCTCTATGTTTGCGCCATACCCCGTCCACGAGGTGGCCTTGATTTGGCGTCCCTGCAGCGCAGACCCAGGCAGCACAGGCACAGGCAGCACACCGCTGGAGCGCCCCTCTTTGTCACTGGTGAGGTAGTACCCCATGACAACGGGACGATTGGCAATGGCCCTTGCAAACGCAGCGTCAAAATCCAACTCGGGTTGCAACTGCTTCAGACGCTCGGAGAAACCTGGATAGTCTTTCAACTCCTGTTTGGCCAACTGATTTAGCCGCGCCAGACCCGAGCTTTCATCCGCCTCCGCAAACACAACATCGAATCCAAGGACGGCAACGTGTTGGTCCAAAAACAAGGTATCGACCAATTCAGCCAGCTTGTTGCGCCCCCAGGGCCAACGACCAAGTTCAGCCAGGCTCTTTTCGTCAATATCAATAATGACGATTCGATCATCCAGTGTGCGCGGCATCGTGGCTTGAAGACGCGCATCGTAGATGATGTCGTCCAGGCGCTGAAGAACTCCCATACGCGCCACGCCCGTGGCGTGCAACAAAGCCAGAAGCACCGGGATCAGCGTCACCGCAATACGCCGCCAGTGTTTTGCAATTGAATTCATGCAAACGCCTGCCAACACCAAGGGGAGGAAGCGGTCAGGCCTGCTGACGGATAACAATCAGGTTTGCACAAACTGCATTTGGGTTCCCGCCAGCTCCACCAAATCACCATTTTTCAGGGATATGGGGTCTGTGCCAATAGGCGTTCCATTCAAGGTGGGATTGCCAGCCCCCTCCACATGATGCACCACGTAGCCATGCTGTCGACGGGTGATTGCAGCGACCGCAACACCCGGCTTGCCAATCGTGGTAACTACCTTGGTCAGAGGGACCTCACGGCCAGAAGCTGCACCCGACAACACTTTGATCGCCGCGTGAAATGCACCAAGTCCCATCGAGTCACCAGCCACAGTGGGGTACCCCGATGCAGGAGCACTTGAAGGCGTGACCATGGGGCGCGCACGCACCACCATGGTTTTGTCAAAATTCTCAGCAGCACCGTCGCCAACAAACTTGATTTTGTACTTCCCAATTTCAATACCGTCACCGTTTTGCAATTGCTGCTTCTTCACGGCCTTGCCATTGATGTAGGTACCATTAGTGCTATTGAGGTCTTCCAGGAATACCTCTCCACCTGTCATGAGCAATACAGCATGCTCACCACTTACAGCCAAGTTATCGATAACGATATCGTTGTAGGGACGGCGCCCCAGGGTAGTGCGGTCCTTCGTAAGCTGAACTTCCTTGATCACGACCTCATCGATCGAAACGATCATCTTCGGCATGATCGACTCCTTTTTCTGTAATTGGTTTGTGGAAAATCCCAGTACTCTACTTCCCTAGCAGCCTGGCAAACAAACCCCGCCGCTCCGCTGCCTCGCTTACCGAGACCATCAACACCGAAATATTGTCTCGACCGCCATTCTCGTTGGCGGCAGCAATCAATAAATCTGCTTTTTGGTCCAAGGCCACGCTCTCGCTTACGATTCTAGCGATTAGTTCATCGGCGACCATATCTGATAAGCCGTCTGAGCACATAAGATACAAGTCGCCTGGCTCGACCACGTACTCGTTGACATCCAGTGCAACTGCATCCTCAACACCCAAAGCGCGCGTCACCAAATTCTTGATGGAAGAGTTCGCAGCTTGCTCGGTGGAGATAAGGCCCGCATCAATTTGCTCCTGCAGCAAAGAGTGATCCTTGGTGATCTGACTCAGGACACCGGCGCGTAAACGGTAGCATCGCGAGTCTCCGATGTGCCCCAACAGCAGGCGATCGTCCCGAAACACCCCGACCACCAGTGTCGTCCCCATACCCGCATATGCCGCATTGGCGTTGGCAGAGTTGAAGATCGCCATGTTGGCGTTATCGACACATATTTCCATCGCCCGCCGCACCTCTTTTGCCTGCGCGGTGGCCCCCGCGACCGTCAACCAGCGACTGAGCTCCGACTTGATGAAGGCCGTGGCCATTCCACTGGCAATTTCACCGGCGTTATATCCACCCATGCCATCGGCCAACACCGCGACCTTCGCAGCTTCCTCAAAAGCGACCGAATCCTCGTTGTTATCTCGGGTCCGACCAGGGTCTGTTTGGGCGCAAAACTGGTACATCATGGGTGCTGTCAAATTTCTATATCGGTAGAGCCGGACGATGGGCGCGCGTCCACGCGGGCTACTGTTTGCACGACGGTGCGGTCATACGCAGCGGCTACATTCGGATTCGTTGCTGCAAAATCGGTAGGGCTCGCAGAACCGCCCCCAACAACCGGCGTTCCTTGCACAACCGGTGGTACGGTAGAAGCAGACAGGGCACCACGCAAATCCAGCGCAACTTGTGCACCATCCTGGTAACGCAACTCCGGCCGCTTGTGCAACATCAAAGCGACTATGCTCGCCAAGGCTTCAGGCAACTCTGGGCGAACCACCCGCACATCGGGGGCTTCCTCATTTGCAATTTTGAACATCAACTCTGCCATGGAGTCGCCGCGAAAGGGAAGTACCCCCGTCAGCAACTGAAAAAGCATCACGCCCAAAGAGTACAAGTCAGAGCGTCCATCCACTTTTTTCCCCGCCAACTGCTCAGGCGACATAAAACTGGGCGTCCCCAAAACCAGGCCGGTTTTGGTCTTACTGGAGTCTGTGATGCGAGCGATTCCGAAATCAGTCACCTTCACCGTGTCACTTTCACGCTCGTACATGATGTTGGCTGGCTTGATGTCGCGGTGGACCACCATCTGCCTGTGGGCATAGTCCAAAGCCTCTGCCACTCTTGCAACAATGCTGACAACCAAAGGAACCGGCAATAGATTGCCGCCTTTGCAGTATTCGACCAGATCGCGCCCTTTCAGAAACTCCATGGCGATATAAGCCAAATCATGTTCTTCACCGGCATCAAAAATCGTAACGATATTCTGGTGTTGTAAACGTCCAGCTGTCTCCGCCTCACGGAAAAACCGCTCACGCGCATCCACCAACTCTTCGCCTGCAAACTCCTGGCTCAGGGCCATGGTTTTGATGGCCACCACCCGGCCAATCTTGGGATCTTTGCCGAGGTACACCACGCCCATGGCACCCTTGCCAAGTTCTTTTTCCACTTGGTAGCGCCCCAGCATGGGTTTTTCTACTGCGCCGCCATCCAAAAGCATGGTGCCCCCCGGATGCCCAGCACTGCCAAGAATGACTGTTTCCGAGAGGTTTTTGGCCCGACTCAGTTTGGCCTTGATATCTTTATAACCAGCATCAAAAGCCGCCATGTGCTCGTACACAGACTCAGCTTTGTTGAATTGGCGTTTGCGTTCAAAGTCCAGCGCCAAACTGTACAAATTGCCCATCACAGCATCCCCCATGGGGACGCGGCGAAAGCGATCGAATGCCATATCCAACTGCCCCTGGCCCTGGAGCGCCAAGCCCATCATCCGGTTGGTTTCTGCCGATTCTTCGTCCGCCTTGACCTTGCCTGCCTCTGTCATCAAAAACCGTTTGGTCGTTAATGCCAAGTGGCCCAACACCAGCACAGCAGCGGGGAAAACCAATTGAACCCAGGTCGCCGCACCCGATAACAGCCCAAACTCCACCAGCAACAGCGCGACAAAGCCACCAAGTGTTAACGAGGCTGCGGTACCCGCCCCCAACCTGGGCAAGGCCCACACAATATATGCCGCCACCAACAAAAAGGCCCCAAGGCTGGCCCACACCGCCCAAACAGGCTGAACAATAAAATGCTCGCTCAAAATGCTGGAAGTGATGTGTGCGATTGTCTCGGCAGGTGACAACGATGAATACCCTGGCACTGGAAACTGCACGCCCACACCTGCGGCAGTCGCGCCAATGATCACAATTTTGTCTGTGTACTTGCTGGCCGGAATTTTCCCGGTCAAGACATCGTAAAAAGAATCTACCGCGAACGCCGGTTTGCCGTCTCGTCCCTTGTAGAACTGGGGCAACATCAAGGCGACATCATTTGTTTTGACCTGCAGTCGTCCGACTTGCACGGATTCGCCTGCATTCAAGCGGATATCTGCGGCATTCAAATTCAAACTGTTCACGGCCGCCAACAGCGCCATCGACGGAATCGCCTTCCCGTAGAAATTCACCAGCAAGGGCTCAAGGCGCACGGCCCCATCCACATCTGGAAACTGGTTCAGGTGGCCAATGCCTGCAGCAACGTTGCCCAGCGCTTCTAGCGGCTGCTGACCACGCTGCGCCAGGATGGAGTAGCCTCTGTTTTCATCGATGGCACTTTTCGCCGCATACGGCGGCAAAGGTTCATCCGGACGCCCTTGCGGCTCCCCCAGAACGTACACAGAAGGCAATATCACATTGCCCGCTGCTTGCACACTGGCCACCAGCTTGGCATCGGTATCCAGGGCTTGCTCTGCTTCCGCGATAAGTTGTACCAACTGTGCATTGGGAGCACCACCATCCGCGGGTGCATTCACAGCAGTCTTCATTTTGCGGATGTATTGCAAGCCTGGGTCGACCTGCGGCTCGATGAAGAACGCGGTGTGCGCAATCGTCTTGGCTTTTGCAGCCGCAAGTTGATCAATCAGTTTGGCATGCACATCTCTTGGCCATGGCCAACGCCCAATATTGGCAATGCTCTGGTCATCGATGGCAATTACTGCGATGCGGTCAGAGGGCTGACGCGCGGTACTGGTACTGGCGAAGTCGTAGAAACGGCGCTCCAGGGTTCCAACAAAATCGGTCGCCACGTGCAAAGCGATGGCCACAAGCACCACGGCTATGCCGGCAAACCAGTCGGTACGCCAAAACACCTGCAACTTTGAAGAACGTTTCGCCACCCATCCCCCTCACCCTGAGTCAGGCCAATTTCATCAGCCGAACACACGCCACATCCTTCCCAGACGGGGAGGCTCTTAATTTGTAACAGTATCAGACAGCACGCCCTTTCACAAGGCGATAAAGCCTGCTGCCCGGCGCTTTTTTGACAAGTGGAACACCAGTGCGATGAGCGGCGGCGCCTGCCCTCAAGTACTGCTTGGCACCCGTTTGCGGCTAACGTAACCCAAGGCATACACCAACACCGCGCCAGCAACACCCAGACCATAGCTCCACACGGCCGTTTGTGGCAAAACCTCTTTCATGGCCGGATCACCATGGGCCATGGTGCCCGCGATCCAACCCAAAAGCATGCCACCCACCGTAATGATGAAGGGAAAACGGTCCATCAATTTAAGGACCAACTGGCTGCCCCAGATGATGATGGGAATACTCACCAGCAACCCAAAAATTACCAAAGACAACTGGTGACCACTACCGGCCCCCGTGGCTGCACCAGCGATCGCAATCACGTTATCCACACTCATCACCAAGTCGGCCACGATGACAGTTTTGACCGCAGCCCACAGTTTGTCGCTCCCCTGGATATTGGAATGCTCATCCTCATCATGGGGTGCCAATAACTTGACACCAATCCACAGCAACAAGGCTGCGCCAACCAGCTTCAAGTACGGAATCTGCAACAAGGTCAGCGCAAAAGCAATCAGCACCACACGCAACACAATCGCACCGGCGGTCCCCCACAGAATGCCCTTGAGACGCTGGTGGGCAGGCAATTTGCGACATGCGAGCGCAATCACCACGGCGTTGTCACCACCCAACAAAATGTCGATCATGATGATTTGACCGACGGCAATCCAGAAATGCGCTGTGAGAAATTCTTCCACGGTAGTCCTTGTGCGGAGTGTGTTACCCCAAAATGCGAAAGCCGGATTGTCACTCAGGACATCCGGCTTGTGTGAAGGTCAGCGTACCAACCTTGCCCGTAGCACCACGCTTACAGCATGGCCTTGAGCAGTTTGGCCATTTCAGAGGGATTGCGTGTGACCTTGAAGCCGCACTCTTCCATGACAGCCAGCTTGGCATCGGCGGTGTCTGCACCACCAGAGATCAAGGCACCAGCGTGGCCCATGCGCTTTCCTGGGGGCGCTGTCACACCAGCGATAAATCCCACGATCGGCTTCTTCATGTTCAGCTTGCACCAACGGGCGGCTTCGGCTTCATCGGGTCCGCCGATTTCACCAATCATGATGACGGCGTCGGTATCGGGATCGTCATTGAAGGCCTTCATCACGTCGATGTGCTTCAAGCCGTTGATGGGGTCACCACCAATGCCAACCGCGCTGGACTGGCCCAGACCGATCTCGGTCAGTTGCGCCACCGCTTCATAGGTCAGCGTACCGGAACGGGACACCACTCCGATGCGGCCCTTGCGATGGATGTGGCCGGGCATGATGCCGATCTTGATTTCGTCAGGCGTGATCAAGCCAGGGCAGTTGGGTCCGAGCAACAGCGTGCGCTTGCCACCAGCAGCTTCCTTGGCCTTCATCTTGTTGCGCACTTCCAGCATGTCGCGCACGGGAATGCCTTCGGTGATACAGATGGCCAGATCCAGATCGGCTTCCACCGCTTCCCAGATGGCAGCTGCAGCACCAGCGGGCGGCACATAGATCACCGACACGGTGGCGCCAGTATCGCTGGCCGCTTCCTTGACGGAGGCGTAGATTGGGATGTTGAAGATGGACTCGCCAGCCTTCTTGGGGTTCACGCCAGCCACAAAGCAGTTTTTGCCGTTTGCGTATTCCTGGCACTTTTCAGTGTGGAATTGGCCGGTCTTGCCGGTGATACCCTGGGTGATGACTTTGGTGTCTTTGTTGATAAAGATCGACATGGTATTTCCTTAGCGGGCTTTGACGGCTGCGACAACTTTTTCGGCCGCTTCGGCCATGCTGTCGGCGCTGATGATGGGCAAGCCGGACTCGGCCAGCATCTTTTTGCCCAGGTCTTCGTTGGTGCCCTTCATGCGCACCACCAGCGGCACGGACAGGTTCACGGCCTTGCAGGCGGTGATCACGCCGGTGGCGATGGTGTCGCACTTCATGATGCCGCCGAAGATGTTGACCATGATGGCCTCGACCTTGGGGTTCTTCAACATGATCTTGAAGGCTTCGGTCACCTTCTCGGGGGTCGCACCGCCGCCCACGTCCAGGAAGTTGGCAGGCTCAGCACCATACAGCTTGATGGTGTCCATGGTGGCCATGGCCAAACCAGCGCCGTTCACCAGGCAACCGATGTTGCCGTCCAGGCTGATGTAAGCCAGGTCGAACTTGGAAGCTTCCACTTCGGCAGCGTCTTCTTCGTCCAGATCGCGGTAGGCCACGATTTCGGGGTGGCGGAACAGCGCGTTGGGGTCAAAGTTGAACTTGGCGTCCAAGGCCATCAAATTGCCCTTGGAGTCGCAGTTCAGCGGGTTGATTTCCACCAGCGACGCATCGGTGTCCATGTAGCACTTGTAGATCTTGGCGAAGATGTCTACGGCCTGGTCGATAGAAGCGCCGGTCAGGCCAATGGCTGCGGCCACTTTCTTGCTCTGCTCGGTCGTAATACCGGTCAGAGGATCGATCATTTCGGTCACGATCTTTTCAGGCGTGGAATGGGCCACTTCCTCGATGTCCATGCCGCCTTCGCTCGACGCGATCAGGGCTACCTTCTGCGTAGCGCGATCGGTCACCAGCGACACATACAGTTCATTCTTGATGTCGGCGCCGTCTTCGATGTAGAGGCGGCGTACCTTTTGGCCTTCGGGGCCAGTCTGGTGCGTCTTGAGCTGCATGCCCAAAATTTCGCCAGCCAAGCGTTTGACGTCGTCGATGGACTTGGCCACCTTCACGCCACCGCCCTTGCCGCGTCCACCTGCGTGGATTTGTGCCTTGACAACCCAAACTGGGCCGCCAAGTTTCTGGGCAGCTTCCACCGCCTCTTGCACTGTGAAAGCGGGGATGCCGCGGGGCACCGGCACACCGAACTGGCGCAAGATTTCCTTGCCTTGGTACTCGTGAATCTTCATGACGTCTCTCTCTGGACTGGACAATTTTCACCATGCCGCAACATGAAATTGCGAGTGCATGGCACTGGACACATCAGCCTGCGACTGTATCATGGTGCGATGCACAATACTTGTGCGAGGCTTACAGCGCTGTGAGCCTGCAAGGCTCGGCCACCCCCGCGGGGCCTGCATTTCCCCTTTGTTGAAGAATGGCACATCGGATGAAAAAGATCTTTATTGACGGCGAAGCTGGCACCACCGGACTGCAAATTCGGGAGCGCCTGCAGGCCATGCCGCAGATCGAACTTCTCAGCATAGACCCGGCCCTGCGCAAAGACCCGCAGGCCAAGCGCGCGCTGGTGGCGCAGGCTGACCTGGTGGTGCTGTGCCTGCATGATGACGCCGCCTTCGAAACCGTGGCCATGGTGGACGGCCTGGAGAAAGAAACCGGCCGCCCCGGCCCGCGCATCATCGACGCCTCCACCGCGCACCGTACCGCCGCGGGCTGGGTTTACGGTTTTCCTGAACTGGCCCCAGGCCAGCGCCAGGCCGTGGCGAATGCCCGCCGCGTGAGCAACCCGGGCTGTTACGCCACCGGAGCGATTGCACTGATCCGCCCGCTGGTCGATGCAGGCCTGCTGCCTGCCGATTTCCCCGTTTGCCTGCCCTCGGTGAGTGGCTATTCGGGTGGCGGTCGTACCATGATCGAGGCCTACGAGCAAGGCACGGGCGCGCCCTACGAGCTGTACGCCCTGGGCCTCAAGCACAAGCACATCCCTGAAATCATGCAGTACGGGGGCCTGACACGGCGCCCGCTGTTTGTGCCATCGGTGGGCAATTTCAAACAGGGCATGCTGGTGCAACTGCCCCTGCATCTGGACACCTTGCCTGGCCAGCCCAGCGCGCAAGACCTGCACAAGGCGCTGGCCCAGCACTATGCGGGCAGCACCTGGGTGACCGTGGAGCCCGTCACACCCGACCTCAAACTGGATGCTGCAGCGCTGGCCGACACCAACCAACTGGAATTGCGCGTGTTTGCCAATGACGCGGCCAAAGACGGCTTTGCCCATGCCGTGTTGGTGGCTCGCCTCGACAACCTGGGCAAGGGTGCCAGCGGCGCAGCCGTGCAGAACCTGCAATTGATGCTGGGCCTGGAAGGTTAAGCCCCCACGCTCCGCCGCTGCGCGGGTCGCTGGCCCCCAAGGGGGACCAATTTGCCTTGGGGGGCCCGGCGGCAAATTGCCCTAATCTTCGTCCGCGCCCGACACCACCTTGTGGATGGTGTCGCCGCCAAAGCCGCGACTGGCCAGAAAGCGCATCTGCTTGCCGCGCTCGGCCGCATCAGCGGGCTGGCGGCCAAACTTCTTGCGCCAGATCTCGCGGGCGCGCTCCAGTTCGCTGGCGCGCAGGGCCTGCACCGCTTCGGCCACGGCCTGCGGCTCCAGCCCTTTGGCTTGCAGCTCTTGCTTGATGCGCGAAGCACCCAGCTTGCTGGCCCGCCGATGCACCACCGACTCCAGCACCCGCGCCTCGTTGATAAACCCCTTGGCCTGCAGAGCGTCCAGCACCTTGGCCACAGCGCCGGGCTCTTCCTCGTACTGCGCCAGCTTACGCTCTAGCTCGGCCCGGGAATGCTCCCGGGTGCTGAGCAGGCGCAAGGCACGGCCGGTCAAGGATGGTGTTTGTCTTGCTCCTGATTTCATAGCTGCTTGCGCAGTATCCATAAGGGTTAAAGACCAATTTACTCAGATTTTTCGGCCTTGTCGCCCTTCTTCCCCTTGGCCTTGACCTCGGGTTCGGCCACGGGCAGCAAGGGGATACCCAGGCCTTCGCGCACCTTGTTTTCGATCTCTACCGACAGTGCCGGGTTTTCACGCAGGAACTCCCGCGCGTTGTCACGGCCCTGACCGATTTTTTCGCCCTGGTAGGCGTACCAGGCACCAGACTTTTCCAGAATGCCGGCCGTCACGCCCATGTCGATGATTTCACCGTGGCGGCTGATGCCCTCGCCGAACAGGATGTCGAACTCGGCCGTCTTGAACGGGGGCGCCACCTTGTTCTTCACCACCTTGACCTTGGTTTCGTTGCCGATCGCGTCCTCGCCCTTCTTGATGGTGCCGGTGCGGCGGATGTCCAGGCGCACCGAGGCGTAGAACTTCAGCGCGTTGCCGCCGGTAGTCGTTTCGGGGCTGCCGAACATCACGCCAATCTTCATGCGAATCTGGTTGATGAAGATGACCATGCAGTTGGTCTTCTTGATATGGGCGGTGAGCTTGCGCAGGGCCTGGCTCATCAGGCGGGCCTGCAGACCGGGCAAGCTGTCGCCCATTTCACCTTCCAGTTCGGCCTTGGGCGTCAACGCTGCCACCGAGTCCACGATGATCAGATCGACCGCGCCGGAGCGCACCAGGCTGTCCACAATTTCCAGCGCCTGCTCACCGGTGTCGGGCTGGGAGATCAGCAGGTCTTGCAGGTTCACGCCCAGCTTTTGGGCGTACTGCACGTCCAGCGCGTGCTCGGCGTCCACAAAGGCGCATTGGCCGCCCTGCTTTTGCATTTCGGCAATCACCTGCAGCGTCAGCGTGGTCTTGCCGGATGACTCCGGACCGTAGATTTCGACGACACGCCCCCGGGGCAGACCACCTACGCCCAGCGCAATGTCCAGCCCCAAGGAGCCGGTGGAGACGACCTGGATGTCCTCGATCACCTCGCCCTCGCCCAAGCGCATGATGGTGCCCTTGCCGAACTGCTTTTCGATCTGGGCCAGGGCCACCTGCAGGGCCTTGGCCTTTTCGGCGTTGCCACCATTGGTGTTGTTGGGGTTCTTGACGGGTGCGTCCATGAGAAATCTCCTTGAAAATCAATGGGTTGGTGCGCCGCAGCCATCTGGATTTAACAACAGGCTGGATGCTTGAACAGTAGTTTAAGCGGCACATTAAAAACCTCAAACACATTTTTTAGTCAGTTTGAATTACCATTTAGCCGTGCCTGACTCCCTCCCCATCCCGAATGACACCTGGCGGCAAAACCACTTGGGCCACTGGCTGCGCCTGGCGCTGGAGCGCTTTGACGCACGGGTGCTGGAGCTGATGGCGCACCACCCCGGTGTGCCACTGGGGCTGTCCAATCTGGCCGAGCGCGGGCAGGTGGGCGCGGCCCACATCCACATCACGCGGCACCTGGCAGTAGAAGGTTTGCGCCTGACCGATCTGGCCCAGCGTGCCGGCATGAGCAAGCAGGCCATGGGCACGCTGGTGACCCAGTGCGAGGCCTGGGGCATGGTGACGCGCAAAGACGACCCGGCCGATGCGCGCGCGCGGCAAGTTCAGTTCACGGCCATCGGCCTGGCCTGGCTGGGGGCCTACCGGGAAGCGGTGGCCCAGGCCGAAGACGAGCTGCGCCAAGCCGTCAGCGCCGAAGTCGCCACCGTGGTGGCCCTGGGCCTGGAGGCCTACAGCGGGCGGTAGCGGCGTCGCCACTGCCACGCCAGGGGGCGTGCAGGGCGCGCGCCTAGAATGGCAAAAACACCGCAGCAACGCGCTGCCCGAGCGAGGAGACAACCCATGCGAATACTCATAGCCGAAGACGACCAGGTCCTGGCCGACGGCCTGCTGCGCGCCCTGCGCAGTGCGGGCGCCGCTGTGGACCACGTGGCCAGTGGCACCGAAGCTGATGCCGCGCTGATGACCAACACCGAGTTCGATCTGCTGATCCTGGACCTGGGCCTGCCCAAGATGCACGGGCTGGAGGTGCTGAAGAAACTGCGCGCCCGCGGCTCTTCGCTGCCGGTGCTCATCCTCACCGCAGCCGACAGCGTGGACGAGCGCGTCAAGGGCCTGGACTACGGCGCTGACGACTACATGGCCAAACCCTTCAGCCTGCAAGAGCTGGAAGCCCGTGTGCGTGCCCTGGTGCGCCGTGGCATGGGCGCCACCAGCGCCAGCATCAAACACGGGCCGCTGACCTACGACCAGGCCGGCCGCGTGGCCACCATCGACGGCAAAATGGTGGAGCTGTCTGCCCGTGAATTGGGCCTGCTGGAAGTGCTGCTACAGCGCGCCGGCCGCCTGGTCAGCAAGGACCAGTTGGTGGAGCGCCTGTGCGAGTGGGGCGAAGAAGTGAGCAACAACGCCATCGAGGTCTACATCCACCGCCTGCGCAAGAAGATCGAGAAGGGCCCCATCCGCATCGCCACCGTGCGGGGCCTGGGTTATTGCCTGGAAAAGATCGCCCCCTGAATAAATGCTATGTTTTCATAGCTGCTCGCGCATACTCTACGGCGCCTAAGCCCCTATTTGGCTTGAAAAACACACCTTGCCGATGAAGCTTTTCCAGCGCGAGCAACGCAGCCTGTTCGGAGAAATCCTGGACTGGATGCTCACGCCCCTGCTGCTGCTGTGGCCCGTCAGCCTGGTGCTGACCTGGCTGGTGGCCCAAGGCATTGCCGGCAAACCGTTTGACCGCTCGCTGGAATACAACGTGGGCGCATTGGCCCAGCTCATCACCATCAACAAAAGTCACGCCCAGTTTGTATTGCCGCTGCCCGCACGGGAACTGTTGCGTGCCGACGATGCCGACACCGTGTATTACCAGGTACTGGGTACCCAAGGCGAATACCTGAGCGGCGAAAAAGAGCTGCCCCTCCCGCCTGAGGACGAACGGCTGCCGCCCGGCGAAGTGCGCATGCGGGATGTGGAGTTCAAGGGCGTGGACCTGAAGGTGGCCTACATGTGGGTCAAGCTGGACCTGCCCCAGGGCAAACCCGCGCTGGTGCAGGTGGCCGAAACCATGGACAAACGCTCGGTGCTGGCCACCGAGATCGTCAAGGGCGTGATGCTGCCGCAGTTCGTCATCCTGCCGCTGGCGGTGCTGCTGGTCTGGCTGGCGCTGGTGCAGGCCATCAAGCCACTCAACAGCCTGGAGGAGCGCATCCGTGCGCGCAGCCCCGACGACCTGAGCCCGCTGGATGTGGAAGCCGTGCCGCTGGAGGTCGTGCCACTGGTGTCCTCGGTGAACGACCTGCTGATGCGCCTGAAGGACTCCATCGCCACGCAAAAACGCTTCCTGGCCGACGCGGCGCACCAGCTCAAAACGCCGCTGGCCGGGCTGCGCATGCAAGCCGACCTGGCCCAACGCCAGGGCGCCAGCGCCGAAGACCTCAAACAGTCCCTGCGACAAATCGGCCGCTCCAGCATCCGCGCCACCCACACCGTGAACCAGCTGCTGGCGCTGGCCCGCGCCGAGAGCAGTGGCGCCGTGCTCAGTCACCAGCCCTGCGATCTGGCACGCCTGACCATGGACGTGGTGCGCGACTGCGTGCCACGGGCCATGGACAAACACATCGACCTCGGGTTTGAGGGCGTGCAACCCGGCACCGATGGCGTGAGCCTGTCGGGCAACCCGACACTGCTGAAGGAAATGGTGCGCAATTTGGTGGACAACGCCATCAACTACACCCCTAGCAGCGCCGAAAAACCGGGCGTGATCACCGCCCGCGTGCTGCTGGACCCGTTCAGCAAGGCATTGGTGTTGCAAGTGGAGGACTCAGGCCCCGGCATCCCCGTAGCGGAGCGCGAGCTGGTGTTCCAGCCGTTTTACCGCGCACTGGGCAACGAGGCCGACGGTTCCGGGCTGGGCCTGCCCATCGTGCTGGAAATTGCCCGCCAGCACCACGCCACCATTTCGGTCGAAGACGCCAAACCCGGCGCCGCCATGCCGGGTGCCAGCTTCACGCTGCGCTTTCACCAACGGCCAGACAGCGCCTAAGCGGGCCGCAACGCCGCGGTCAAGGGCAGTTTTTCAGGGGCTTGCCGGCCAAAGCCGGCTTCAGGTCTGCCAATTTGGCACGCAACATCTCGGTCAGAGCAGGCAGCTTGAGCACATTGGCAGTGCCGGCTTCGCGCTCTTGCACCACCTTGGCAGTACGAATGCCCTTGGGTGCCAGACGTGCCAGCTCGGCCTTGGCCGCAGCCTCGGTCTCAAAACCGCCCAAGGACAGGCCGATCTCCAGCGCAGGGGTGCTGACACTGTCCGACTTGATGCCCATGCCATGGAGCTCCGCCCGCTTCTTGGCCTGCAGCTCTGCCGTGGCGTACTTGCCCATGTAGACGATCCACTGGGCTGCCACCTTGGCCTCCTCCAGCTGCCAGGACCCCGAGGGCAGGGCAGACTCCAGCGCCTTGCGCAAGGTTGCCGCCTGGGCGTCATCAAAAGGCCCGGCCTGCAGGCACTCCTTGGGCGCCAGATCGGCCTGCACCTGGGCCTCCACGCGCTTGATCTCGCTGGCGCTGAGCAGCTTGATGCTCTCAGGCCTGATTTGCTGGGCCATGCGCTGCGGCTCGTTGACCGGCGCGGGGGCAAACCCATAGGCACGCAGCAGGCCATGGCTCCAGGCGAAGAACAGGCCGTTGGCCAGCAGCAAAACCAGGACTAGCAAACGCAACATAAGGTCAGGGCACCGTGGCAGGGGGCGCAGGCCGCACACTGACCTCCGCACTGTTAATTTTGAGCAAACCCTGGTCAGTATGCACCAGCAGCGCGCCGCTGGCATCCACGCCGCGGGCGGTGCCGCCCACGCCATCGCTGCACACCACCAGCTGGCCATACAGCAGGTCACGCAAGTGGAAAGCCGGGCGCAAAGGTGCAAAACCCTCCGCCGCAAACCGCTGCACCGCCCGGGCCAGCGGCAGGGCCACACGCGCCAGCACATCCGGGGCCGTGGCCTCGGGCCACAGCTCCTGCAAGGCTGCAGGCGGGGTGCGCAGGTCGGTGGCATCGCGGGGGGCGATATTGATGCCCACGCCGATCACGGCAAAACGCACATCGCCCACACTGGCGGTTTCGATCAGGATGCCGGCCAGCTTGCGCTGCTGCAGCCACACGTCGTTGGGCCATTTCAGGCGCAGCTCCGGGTGCAGGCTTTCCACCACGGCCAGCCCCACGGCCAAGGACAGGCCCGACCAATCCGCGGGCGCCAGAGGCACCCCCAGCGAGAATGTCAGCGTGCCACCCAGACCCTGCACATCACTTTTCCAGTCGCGCCCCAGGCGGCCGCGGCCCGCGGTCTGGCGCTCGGCCACCAGCAGCACCGGGTCCAGCTGACCCGCACGTGCGCGGCGCATCAGCTCGGTGTTGGTGGAGTCCACCTCTGGCAGGATCTCCACAGAAAAGGTCGGCCACAGGGGGCTGATAGCCTCCCAGATCGCTTCGGCAGGCCAGCGTACTGTCATTTCTTGGGGGACAGGAGTGTGCCTCGGCAGTTCTTGCTGCCGCACCAGCAGGGGTACTCAGCCTTGAGCTTCTTGGTGTAGCGCTCGTCAATGATCAGGCCGTAGTCGTAATTCAGCTCTTCACCGGCCTTGATGTTGCGCAGCGCTTTGATGAACACGCGGCCCTCCACCTCGTCGGCCTCGCAGTTGCCGTCGCACGAATGGTTGATCCAGCGCGAGGAGTTGCCGCCATACAGCGCGTCGATCACGTTGCCGTCTTCCAGCGAGAAGTAGAAGGTGTGGTTGGGGTCTTTGGGGTCGTGAGGGTGGCGGTCTTGCGCCTCCTGCCAGCTGATGACCTCGCCCACGTACTCGATGATGGTTTCGCCCTCGGCGATGTCCTGCACTGCAAACACGCCTTTGCCGTGGACCCCGGAGCGCCGCGCCTGGATGCGTCGGTTATTGGCAGGGGTGGAGGAAATCACTGGGGTTTTTGCCACGGGTCGAAAATTTGGTATGGTGAATCGTATGGGCGCGCATGTGTGCGTGCCTGCGTGTGCAAGTGCGCGCCTGCGCGCACGCGAGAACTGGATTGTAGTCAGATGAAAACTTTGGTCATTGCAGAAAAGCCGTCGGTCGCCCAAGACATCGTGCGCGCGCTCACGCCCACGGCAGGCAAGTTCGAAAAACACGACGAATACTTCGAGAGCGAGGATTACGTCGTCTCCAGCGCCGTGGGCCACCTGGTCGAGATCCAGGCTCCCGAAGAATTTGACGTGAAACGCGGCAAGTGGAGCTTTGCCCACCTGCCCGTCATTCCGCCGCACTTTGACCTCAAGCCCGTGGACAAGACCAAGACACGCCTGAACGCGGTGGTCAAGCTGGCCAAACGCAAGGACGTGGACAAAATCGTCAACGCCTGTGACGCGGGCCGCGAAGGGGAGTTGATCTTCCGCCTGATCGAGCAGTACGCCGGTGGCGCCAAGCCGCTGGGCAAGCCCGTCAGCCGCCTGTGGCTGCAGTCGATGACACCCCAAGCCATTCGCGATGGCTTTGGCGCGTTGCGCACCAATGCGCAGATGCAGCCTCTGGCCGACGCCGCGCGCTGCCGCTCGGAGGCGGACTGGCTGGTGGGCATCAACGGCACACGCGCCATGACGGCGTTCAACAGCCGCGACGGTGGTTTCTTCCTGACCACGGTGGGCCGCGTGCAAACGCCGACCTTGAGCGTGGTGGTGGAGCGCGAAGAGCTGATCCGCAAGTTTGTCAGCCGCGACTACTGGGAAATCCACGCATCCTTCCACGCCGAGGCGGGCGACTATGCCGCCAAGTGGTTCAACCCCGCGCACAAACGCGACGCGGACGACGCCGAGAAAAAGGCCGACCGCGTCTGGAGCCAGCGTGAAGCGCAGGCCATTGCCGACGCCGTGCGTGGCCAGCAAGCCACCGTGACCGAGGAAAGCAAGCCCACTACGCAAGCGTCGCCCCTGCTGTTTGACCTGACCAGTTTGCAGCGTGAGGCCAACGGCAAGTTTGGCTTCTCCGCCAAGACAACGCTCTCCATCGCCCAAAGCCTGTACGAGCGCCACAAGGCCCTGACCTACCCGCGTACCGATTCGCGCAACCTGCCCGAAGACTATGTGCCGGTCGTCAAGCAGACGCTGGAGATGCTGGCCGACAGCGGCATGAAGCACCTGGCCCCGTTTGCAGCCCAGGCCGTCAAGGGTGGCTATGTGAAACCCACCAAACGCGTGTTCGACAACGCCAAGGTCTCGGATCACTTTGCCATCATCCCCACGCTGCAAGCCCCCAGTGGCCTGAGCGAGGCCGAGCAGAAGATTTACGACCTAGTGGTGCGCCGCTTCATGGCCATCTTCTTCCCCAGCGCCGAATACCAAGTCACGACCCGCATCACCACCGCTGCCCAGCACGCCTTCAAGACCGAAGGAAAAGTGTTGGTCAAACCGGGCTGGCTGGCCATCTACGGCAAGGAAGCCGCTGCCGAAGTGGAAGACGCCAAGGAAGGTGACAAGGGCCAAAACCTGGTGCCCGTGGCGCCCGGCGAAAAGGTCAAGGGTGACCCGGTGGACCCCAAGGGACTGAAAACCAAGCCGCCCGCGCGCTACTCCGAAGCCACCTTGCTCGGTGCCATGGAAAACGCAGGCAAGACCGTGGACGACGACGAGCTGCGTGAGGCCATGGGCGAAAAAGGCCTGGGCACACCTGCCACGCGCTCCAGCATCATCGAAGGCCTGATTGCCGAGAAGTACATGCTGCGCGAAGGCCGCGAGCTGATTCCTACCGCCAAGGCCTTCCAGCTCATGACGCTCTTGCGCGGCCTGGGTGTGGAAGAGCTCTCCAAGGCCGAACTGACGGGTGAGTGGGAATACAAGCTGGCCCAGATGGAACAGGGCAAGCTGCGCCGCGAGACCTTCATGGCCGAGATCGCCGCCATGACCGAGCGCATGGTCAAAAAGGCCAAGGAGTACGACCGCGACACCATCCCTGGCGACTACGCCACGCTGGAGGCACGCTGCCCCAACTGCGGCGGCATCGTCAAGGAAAACTACCGCCGCTTCACCTGCACCGGCCAGACCGGCACCGAGGACGGCTGCGGCTTTTCCTTTGGCAAGTCACCCGCCGGACGCACCTTCGAGACCGTGGAAGTGGAGCAGTTCCTGCGTGACAAGAAGATCGGTCCGCTGGACGGCTTCCGCTCCAAGGCCGGCTGGCCGTTCACGGCCGAGATGGTCATCAAGTTCGACGAAGAGGCCAAAAACTACAAGCTGGAGTTCGACTTTGGCGACGACAAGGCCGGCGAAGAGAGCGGCGAAATCATCGACTTCAGCGCCCAGACCGCGCTGGGCGCCTGCCCCAAGTGCGGCGGCAGCGTGTTCGAGCACGGCAAGAACTATGTGTGCGAGAAATCGGTGCCCACCGACGCCCAGCCCACCCCGAGCTGCGACTTCAAGAGCGGCCAGATCATCCTGCAGCAACCCATCGAGCGCGAGCAGATGCAAAAGCTGCTGGCCACCGGCAAGACCGACCTGCTGGACAAGTTTGTCTCCATGCGCACGCGCCGTGCCTTCAAGGCCATGCTGGCCTGGGACGCAGAAGCTGGCAAGGTGAACTTCGAGTTCGCCCCCAGCAAGTTCCCGCCGCGCAAGACGGCCTACAAGGCCGCCACCAAAGCAGCAGGCGCTACAAAAACGGGAGCTACTCGCGCAGCATCCACGGGCGCCGCAGCCAAAAAAGCACCCGCAAAGAAAGCGACAGCGGCCAAGGAAGCCAAACCCAAGGCACCGCGCAAAACCACCGCTGCCAGCGGCAAACAACCCAGCGCCGCGCTGGCCGCGGTGATTGGTGCAGAGCCGATTGCCCGCCCGCAGGTGATGAAAAAGCTGTGGGACTACATCAAGGCCAACGGCCTGCAGGACGCCAAAGACAAGCGCAGCATCAACGCCGATGCCAAGCTGCTCGAAGTGTTTGGCAAGCCCCAGGTCACCATGTTTGAGCTGGCCGGCATCGCCGGCAAGCACCTGAGCTAAGCCTGCCTTAAGGCAGGGGCATCAGACTCGGCGATCTTCACAGGCACGGCCCCATGAACTTCACCGAGACTGACGACCCCGAGCACAGCCCCCACAGCGCGGCGGAACGTACAGCAGCCGCCACACGCAGCACCTGGGTCAGCGTAGGGGTGAACCTGGTGCTCAGCACCTTGCAAATCGTGGTGGGCGTGCTGGCCAAATCCCAGGCGCTGATTGCCGACGGCATCCACTCGCTGTCCGACCTGGTGGCCGATGGCGTGGTGCTGCTGGCCAACCACCACAGCCAGAAAGACGCAGACGAAGACCACCCCTACGGCCACCAGCGGTTTGAGACCGCTGCCTCGCTGGTGCTCGGCCTGTTGCTGCTGGCCGTGGGCGTGGGCATGGTCTGGTCGGCCTTGGTCAAGCTGCAAGACCCGGGCACCATTGCCGTGGTGCATCCGGTGGCCCTGTGGGTTGCGGGTGTTGCGCTGGTATCCAAAGAACTGCTGTTCCGCTACATGCTGCGCGTGGCCAAGATGGTCAAATCCAGCATGCTGGTGGCCAATGCCTGGCACGCCCGCTCTGACGCCGCCTCTTCATTGGTGGTGGGGCTGGGCCTGGCGGGCAACCTGCTCGGTTTTCCGCTGCTGGACCCGATTGCCGCGCTCATCGTGGGCCTGATGGTGGGCAAGATGGGCTGGAGTTTTGGCTGGGACGCACTGCACGACCTGATGGACCGTGGCCTGGACGAAGCGGAGGTGCAGGCCATACGCGCCACGCTGCTGGCCACGCCCGGTGTGGCGGGGGTGCACGATGTGCGCACCCGCAAGATGGGCGACATGGTGGTGGCCGATGCCCACATTGAAGTGGACGCCACCCTCACGGTGGAAGAAGGCCACAACATCGCCGTGGCAGCCCGTGCTGCGGTGCTGCAACGCCACCGCGTGCTCAACCTCATGACCCATGTGGACCCGGCGCGCCGGCCGGATGCCGACCACCTGCCGCCGGGCTGAGTTCCGGACTCAGTGCTTGTTGGGGTGGCTGCTGGTCAGCAGCTTGTCGGTGTAGGCAATCGCCAGTGCGCTCAACAAGAACACCACATGGATGATGGTCTGCCACATCAGCACCTTGACGTCGTAGTTGGCGGCGTTGATGAAGGTCTTGAGCAGGTGGATGGAGCTGATGCCAATGATGGCCGTGGCCAGCTTCACTTTCAGTACCGAGGCGTTCACATGGCTCAGCCACTCCGGCTGGTCGGGGTGACCATCCAGGTCCATGCGGCTCACAAAGGTTTCGTATCCGCCCACGATGACCATGATCAGCAGGTTGGAGATCATCACCACGTCAATCAGCGCCAGCACCACCAGCATGATGATGGTCTCGTTCAGCGAGACGATCTGCACATCGGACTTGTACCCAATGCTGGAGATCAGCGCCTGCAGCGCGGTCTGGCTGCCGAAGGCGGCTTCCAGCAGGTGCACCAGCTCCACCCAGAAGTGGAAGACGTACACGCCCTGCGCAGCGATCAGGCCGATGTACAGCGGCAGCTGCAGCCAGCGGCTGGCAAAGATAAAATTGGGAATGGGGCGCAGGGAAGTGCGTGTAGAAGGCTTGTTGGAGGCCATGGGGAGCTCGCTTAGGTTATCGGTCCGGGGTGGACAGAGCGCGATTGTAGGAAATCACCGTGACACCCTCCCAATGGGCCGCGGGTGCCAGCACAACAGCGTCCCCCACGGCAGCGGGCTCCACACACACGAATTCCCGGTAAGCCCCCGTCGGCAAATCGGCCAGCACCACGTCCGGGCCCGGGTTCCACACCACCACATCGCGAAACCCCGTGTGTGCCAGCTGCAGGGAGCCCAACGGGCACTGCAACTGCAAGGGGCCCGCCACGGCTTCAAAGATCTGGTCGATCGGGTCGCGCAGCGGCAGCGCGGCGCCTCCGGGCAACACCCCCGTCAGCACGGCCTGTGTCACATCGCCCACCGCCAGGTAGGTATGCAGGGCCGCATGGAAAGGGAAGGTGCTGCTACCGGTGTTCGCCACGGTCAACGCCATGCGCAGGCCCTGGGGCAGCAGACTCACCGTGAGTGTGCAGACACAGGCATGGGGCCACAGGGGGTCGTCGCCCACGGCGTTGTGCAGTTGCAGCGCAACACTGGGATGGGCTGCGGCCATGTCCGAGGGCAGCAGCGTCCATTCGCGCGTGCGCGCAAAGCCATGGCGCTTCAGGGAACCGCGCTCCGAAAACTGCGGAAAGATCACCGGCACGCCACCCCGCACGGCCTGCGGGCCTTTGAGCGGCGATGTGGGGCTGCAGTACAGCCGCTCCACGCCGTCCGCATCCACCCACGAAATCACTTGGGCACCGCGCAACAGCACGGTCACCGAATCTCCCGCAGGCCCCCGCAGGCGTACGGCAGGGGCACCATCAATCCACAGCGTCTGGCAATTCATGCCGCGCAGTTTATCGGGTGGTAGTGACCTTGGAGAGATGGCGTGGCTGGTCTGGGTTGGCACCTCGTGCGCGCGCCACGGCTTCCACCAATAGATAGAAACTCTGGATGGCGGTGATCGGGTCCAGGTCTTCCTGGGGTGCCGTGCTCAGCGTCAGGTCGCGGCCCGGCACATCGGCCGGAGCGGCCAACAGCACCTGGGCGCCGCGGCCACGCATCTCGGTGGCCAGGTCAATCAGGCTTTGCTGCGCGGGGCCGCGCAGCGCAAACACCAGCATGGGGTAGTTCTCGTCCACCAGCGCCATGGGGCCGTGTTTGACTTCGGCCCCGCTGAAGGCCTCGGCCTGAATGGCGCAGGTTTCCTTGAACTTGAGCGCCGCCTCCTGCGCAATCGCCAAGCCCGGCCCGCGGCCAATCACCATGAGCTTGCTGGCCGTGCGCAGCGGCTCCACGGCGCTGCTCCAGTCCTGCTTGCAGGCGTCTTCCAGCGCAGCGGGCAGTGTCTGCAGGCCTTGCAGCAGGTCGGCGTGTTCGCCCCAGTGCGCGGCCAGGCGCGCGCCGGCCACCAGGCCGCAGATAAAACTCTTGGTGGCAGCCACACTTTTCTCGGGGCCGGCATGCAGCGGCAGCGCCCAGTCCACAGCCTCGGCCAAAGGCGAGGTGGTGTCGTTCACCAGCGCCACCGTGGTGGCGCCCGCCGCTTCAAACATCTGCATCGGTTCAATCAGGTCCGGGCTGCGGCCCGATTGCGAGATGGACACCGCCAGCAAACGCTGCTTGGCCAGGGGCGCCTTGTACAGCGTCAACAGCGACATGGGCAGCGAGGTGACCAGCTGCCCGGTGCGTGACATCACCAGGTAGGCGAAGTAGGCCGCTGCGTGGTCCGAGCTGCCACGCGCGATCGTCACCGCGCCTTGCGGCGGCAGCGCGCGCAGGGCGGTACCCAGGGCGGCGTAGCGGTCTTCGTCCGCCGCCAGTTGCAGCGCCACCTGGCGCGCCGAGGCGAGCGCCTCTTCCAACATCAAAGTACGCACAAACAATCCTTTATTGAAAACACAGGGCCAGCGCGCCATCCATGGCGTCGCCTTGGGCGGGCACCACGCGCTGCGCAATGGCGGGGGAAAGTTGGGGCAGCAGGCGCTGGGCAATGCTGCCCGCCACCGCCAACGGCAAGGTGTGCGCCGGGTCCAACGCGGTCGCCAGCGCCTCCAGGCTTTGTGCGGCGCGTGCCAGCAAGCGGGCCGCCTCCGCATCGTGCGCCGCGTGCGCAAACACCTTGGGCGCCAGGGTGGCGTACTCAAACTGGCGTGCTGCGCCACACCAGGCCAACAGGGACTCGGGCGTGCCGCCCAAGGTTTCATAGACATCGCGGGTCAAGGGCGTGGAGGCATGGCGCCCGTCCACCGCGCGCTGCGTGAGGTTGACAGCCTGCAAGCCCAGGTCAGCGCCGCTGCCCTCGTCACCACACGGGAAACCCCAGCCACCGGTGGTCGTGTGTCGGCCATTCGCTTGCAGTGCCAGGCCAATGGCCCCGGTGCCCATGATGACCAACGCACCGGGCGCACCCTGGTGGGCACCCAACAGGGCGGTGACGGCATCTGACGCCAACACCAGGCGGGTGTAACCGGGGTTGGCGGCCAAACATTCGGCATACCAGTCCGCGTTGTTGGCGCCGGCCAGGCCCAGGCCCAGCGCACAGTTGGCAGGCGTGGGTACGGGCCAGTCGACTTGCAGGCGGCCCTGCACCGCCAGGGTGATGGCCTGGGCAATATGGCGCCAGGCCTGGGGCGTGCCTTGCATCAAGCCCGAAGCACCAGCCTTGCCCTCGCCCACCACCACACCGCTGCGGTGCACCACACGCGCCCGCGTGCTGGTGCCACCGCCATCCACACCGATGGCGTAGTGGAGGTGCGCGGGCAGTGCGTTGAAGTTCCAGACCACACTCATAGTGCGTGGGCCGAGCGCATATTGCCCGGGTGCAGGCGCGTGCAGGCAGTGCCATCGGCCTTGAACAGATACAGCGCCGACGGCGCCGCGCGCACGATGACCGAGTCACCCAGGCGCACTTCGGCGTTGCCGTCGCCACGCACGATCAGCTCCTGGCCGTCGTCCATCTTCAGGTACAGCAGGTTGGACTCGCCCAGGTGCTCCACCAGCGTGATCTCGGCATCCAGTGCCGTGTCGTCCGCACCCGGCGCCACACCCGCGGGCAGTACTTCGCAGTGCTCGGGGCGCAGGCCCACTTCCACCGTTTCGCCCACCTGCAGTTGCGAGGCATCTACCGTGGCCAGCACCTTGCTGCCGTTGCCCAGCTGCAAGCGCGCCCCCAGGTCGGATACCTCGATCACACGCGCAGGCAGCAGGTTGATGGTGGGTGAGCCGATGAAGGTCGCCACAAAGCGGTTGGCGGGCTGCTGGTACAGCGTGAGGGGTGTGCCCGCCTGCTGCACATGGCCTTCGCTCAGCACCACAATCTTGTCGCCCAGCGTCATGGCTTCCACCTGGTCATGCGTCACATAGACCATGGTGGCATCCAGGTCGCGGTGCAGGCGGGCCAGCTCGATGCGGGTCTTGGCGCGCAGCGCAGCATCCAGATTCGACAGGGGTTCGTCAAACAGGAACAGGCGTGGCTCACGCACGATGGCGCGGCCAATCGCCACACGCTGGCGCTGACCACCCGACAGCTCGCGTGGCAGGCGGTCCAGCAGGTGGTCGATGTGCAGCACCTTGGCGGCGTCGCGCACCTTTTTGTCGATGTCGGCCTTGGTGGCACCGTGGATCTTCAGGCCGAAGGACATGTTGCGGTACACGTCCATATGCGGGTACAGCGCATAACTCTGGAACACCATGGCAATGCCGCGCTCCGCTGGCGGAAGGTCGTTGACCACATCGTCACCAATACGCAGCTCGCCACTGCTGATGTCTTCCAGCCCGCAGAGCACGCGCAACAGCGTGGACTTGCCGCAGCCGCTGGGGCCGACCAACACCACCAATTCGCCGTGTTCGATATCGAGGCTGATGTTGTGCAGCACCGGGTCGTTGCTGCCGTAGCTTTTTGAAATGTTTTTGAGGGAAACGCGTGCCATGGTGTGTGTGCTTTATTTGACGGCGCCCGCGGTGATGCCGCGAATCAGTTGACGGGAGAACAGGGCGTAGAGCGTGACCACTGGCACGATGGCCAGGGACAGCGAGGCCAGCACGGCATTCCAGTCGGTGGCGTACTGCCCCACAAACTGCTGGATGCCGAGCGTGATGGTTTGGGTCTTGTCGGACGGTGCCAGGATCAGCGGAAACCACAGGTCGTTCCAGATCGGCACCATGGTGAACACCGCCACCGTGGCAATGGCGGGGCGGATCAACGGCACCACCACCTGGAAGAAGATGCGGAACTCGTCAATGCCGTCGCAACGCGCTGCATCCTTCAGCTCACTGGGCACCTGGCCCATGAACTCCGACAGGATCATGATGGCCAGCGGCAGGCCTTGCGCCACATACACCAGCACCAGCGCTGTGAGGGTGTTCACCAGGTTCAGCTCCACCATCAGTTGCAGGATGGACACCGTGCCCAGCCGGATCGGCACCATGATGCCGAAGGCAAAAAAGAATTTGAGCCAGCGGTTGCCCTTGAAACGGTATTCCGACAGGCCCCAGGCCGCCATGGCACCAAACAACAAGATGAAGAACAGCGATGCCACCGTGACGATGAAGCTGTTGCCGAAGTACATGAGCACATCGGAGCGGCCCAGTACCTTGGTGTAGCCAATCAGCGAGAAGGTCTCGGTCGTGGGCCAGGCCAGCGGGTCATCAAAAATGGCGTCGCGGCTCTTGAACGAGTTCATGAACACCAACAGGATGGGCAAGAGCGCCAGCAACAGGTAGGCGATGAGCGTGAGGTGCACAAACACGCGGCTGGGTGCCACGGGCAGGGCTTTGGAGAAGGAGTGTGTTGTGGCCATGTGGGATCTCACAATGCAAAGCGCTGCAGCCGGCGCTGCACCACCAGGAAATACAGGGCCACGCCCACCAGAATCACCAGAAACATCAGGGTGGCCACGGCTGCGCCCATGGTGGCGCTGGCCACTTGCGACTGGTAACCAAAGAACGTGCGGTAGAACAGCGTGCCGAGAATGTCGGTGCTGTAGTTGGGACCAGCCACCGCGCCCTTCACCGTGTAGATCAGGTCAAACGCATTGAAGTTGGCCACAAAGGTCAGGATGGTCACCAGCCCCAGCGTGGGCAGGATCAGCGGCAGGCGGATTTGCCAGAAGATGCGCCAGGGCGAGGCGCCCTCCACCACGGCAGCTTCAATGATGTCCTCGGGAATCGCGATCAGCGCGGCGTAGATCAGCATCATGGGCACGCCGATGAACTGCCACACCGACATCAACGACACGGTGATCAGCGCAGTGTCTTCCAGCCCCAGCCAGGGCGCGAACCAGTCGCCCAGGCCCACCACCGTGAGCAGACGCTCCGAGACACCCCACAAGGGCGACAGGATCAGCTGCCACACAAACCCGATGATCACCACCGACAGGAGCGTGGGCAGAAAAAACACCGTGCGGTAGGCCGCGGCAAAACGCACATTGCGCAAGGACAGCAAGGCCGCCAACAGCAGCCCCACGGGGTTTTGCACCAGCATGTGGATGCCAAAGAACTCCAGGTTGTTGCCCATCGCATTCCAGAAACTCGCCGACCACTGCGGGTCCGAGAGGATGGTGATGTAGTTGGACAGGCCCGAGAAGGTGCGCACGCCGGTGTCGTCGGCGCTGTACAGCCCCAGGCGCAGCGTGTCGATCAGCGGCAGCGCGCTGAAGGTGGCGTAGATCAGCAGTGCCGGGGCGATAAACACCAGCACCCGCCAGGAAAAGCCGAGTTTCATGAGAGACCTTGTTGGTCAGAGAGTCGAGAGGGAGAGGAGGCGCAAGGCACTGGCGCCGCCAGGGTGCAGGCCACCGGCCCGCACCCTTCTTTCAGATACCGGTGCTTATTTGGCCGGTGTGTACCACTTGGCAAATCCGGTCTGGATCTGCGCAGCAGCGTCCTTGGGCGCCATCTTTCCGTTCATGACTTGCGAGTTCACGTTCCAGAACTCGTTTTCCATGCTCGGCGTGCCGCGGCTCATGATCTGGGCGTTCAGGCGGATGGTGCTCTTGCACTGGTTGCGCCAGCCGATCATTTCCTTGGCCACGGGGTTCTTCACATCAATCGCGTGTTTGGACAACGAGAAGAAGCCGGTCACCTTGTTGGTGTACAGGTCGGCAAACTCTTTGCTCGCCAGCCAGTTCAGGAACACTTGGGCGTCAGCCTTGTTCTTGCTCTTGCTGTTGATGCCCATGGCGATGTCGGTGTGGTCCGAGATGTAGCAAGGGTCGCCCGCCTTGGCCACGGGGGGCTTGAACGCGCCAAACTCCACCTTGCTGTTGCCCTCAAAGTACGAGATGTCCCACGAACCTGTGGGGTAGATGGCGGCACGGCCCGTGCCAAACAGGTTCTGCGAATCACCATAGGTTTGCGCTTGGTAACCCTTGGGCAGGTAGGCAGCCCACTTGGCCATCACGTCCCAGGTCTTCACAAACTCGGGGTCGGTGAACTTCTTCTTGCCAGCGATCAGCGCCTTGCGGCCTTCTTCGCCCTTCCAGTAGTTGGGGCCAATGCCGGTGTAAACGATCTGGTGGGTTTCCCACTGGTCGGCGGTTCCCATGGCAATGGGCGCCACCTTGCCTTGCGCCTTGATCTTGTCCATGGCGGCAAAGAAGTCGGCTTCGGTCACCGGCACGGCCAGGCCCAGCTCGGCAAACACCTTCTTGTTGTAGAAGAAACCGTGGATCACGGACGCCATGGGCACGCAGTAGGTGTCTTTGCCGTCATCGGTCTGCCAGGCCACCTGGGCAGACTCCGGGAAGTTCTTCAGTGCGGGGTTGCCATTGAGCTTGTCCAGATGCCCCTTCTTGAACAGGTCCAGCGACACGTCAAACGGGCGGCAGGTCACCAGGTCGCCGGCAGTGCCAGCGGTCAGGCGGGCGTTCAGCGCCGAGTTGTACTCGGGCGGCGCAGTGGGCGCGAACTTGACGGTAATGCCGGGGTTGGCTTTGTAGAAGGCGGGCAGCAGCACGTCTTCCCACAAACCTTTGTCGTCGACACGCCAGCTCTCAATGGTGAGCGTACCGGCACCTGCAAAGCTACTGCAAACCAGCGCTGCCGCAGCGGCGGCCATGCGAAGGGATTGGGACATGGAATCTCCTGATCATCGGTTGAATGAAACTGCCGGCTCCGTGCATCGCGGTAGCCGTTCAGTGGGGCGGAGGTTATGCTGTGACCCCTGTAATATCAAACCGCTCTAACGCAGTGGCATTACAGAATTAAGTCGTTGATTTCATTGAATATTTCCCCCATGCACCGCAACTCTGGCTTACGCTTTATTACGCAGGGCAAGGCCGCGCCAGCGGCCCCGGGGAATGGTTCAGGCGGCCGGCATACATAACATTACAAAACGACAGCAAATGAAAGCTTTCGCCTGGTTCGTGTGGGGTCTGTCGTGCTGGCTGGGGGCTGCCGGGCCCGCCCACGCGCAAGGCCCCGGCGTGCCGCTGGACGTGTTGCACTGGTGGACGTCTGCCAGTGAGCGCCGTGCGGCCGACCAGCTCAGCGCCCAGCTCGCCAACGCCGGTGTGGTGTGGAAAGACGCCGCCATACCCGGCGGCGGCGGCATGGCCGCGGTCAAGGTGCTCAAGAGCCGCGTGCTGCTGGGCGACCCGCCCGACGTGGCCCAACTCATTGGCACCACGCTCACCGACTGGGCCGACATGGGCCTGGTGTTGCCCCTCAATGGCGTGGCCCAGCGCCAGCGCTGGGCGCAGGTGCTGTTCCCCACCGTGCTGGACCTGGTCACCTACAAGGGCGACGTGATCGCAGCGCCCCTGGGCATCCAGCGCATCAACACCCTGCTCTACAACCGCAAGCTGTTTGCGCGCCTGGGCCTCACGCCACCGCGCAGCTGGGGCCAGTTTGAAATCGCCGCCCGCAAGCTCACGGCGCTGGGCCTGCGCCCGCTGGTCTGGAGCGACGAGCCCTGGCAAATGGCCACCGTGTTCGAAACCGTGCTGCTCGGCGAAGCCGGCCCCACGCTGTACCGCGAACTGATCGTGCAGCGCAAGGGCAGCGCCTGGATGGACCCGCGCGTGGAACGCGCCCTGCAACGCCTGCGCTGGCTGCGCACCCTGTCGGGCGACAACCCGCAAGAGAAAACCTGGACCGATGGTGCCCGCGAGCTCATGAACGACAGCGCCGGCATGATGATCATGGGCGACTGGGCCAAGGGCGAACTGATGGCATGGGGCGCCAGCCCCACCAAAGACTTTGGCTGTGTGGTGGTGCCCGGCACCGAGGGCATGCACCTCTACAGCGTGGACACCCTGGCCATGCTGGTCAGCGCACGCCAGCGTGAAGCCACCCAGGAAAAAATGGCCGAGGTGGTGGTAAGCCCCGCCACCCAGCTGGCCTACAACCGCATCAAGGGCGCCGTGCCGGTACGCCGCGATGTGGACGTGTCTTCGCTGGACGGCTGCGCGCGCGATTCGTGGGAGACCTTTGCCGCCCCACGCAGCGCGCGTGTGCCCAGCCTGGCCCACCGCATGGCGGCCGACGAAGCCATCAAGGACGCCGTGGCGCAAACCCTGTGGCGCTTTCTGACCGACGCACGCATGGAGCCGCAAGAGGCCCAGCGCCGGCTGGCCGCCGTCATCCGCGCCTCTGGTGCCGAGCGCTAACCCCACCCACCGGACACGCCATGAACCGCACCCTGCTCGTTGTTGATGACGACCAAAAAACCCGCAACCTGCTCAAGACCTACCTGGAGAAACACCAGTACGAGGTGCGCGTGGCGCACGACGGCGCCAGCTTCAACGCCGAGTTCGAGCGCTTCAAGGACGAGCTGAGCCTGGTCATCCTGGACGTGATGCTGCCCGACACCGATGGCTTCACGCTGTGCCGCAGCGTGCGCAGCCAGTCGCCTGTGCCCATCATCATGCTTACCGCCAGTGCCGACGACACCGACCGCATCGTCGGGCTGGAGCTGGGCGCCGACGATTACATTGCCAAGCCCTACAACCCGCGCGAGCTGCTGGCCCGCATCAAGGCCATCCACCGCCGCATGCAGCTGGGCGCACCCGGTGCCCCGGTGCGCTTTCTCAAATTTGCCGGCTTCAGCATGGACGTGGTGGAGCGTGTGCTGACCGACCCGCAGCGCCAGCCCGTGGTGCTGACCAGCATGGACTTCAACCTGCTGCGCTTCTTTGCCGAACACGCGGGCGAAACGCTGGACCGCGCCCGCCTCATGGAGCAAACCCGTGGCCGCGACCTGGGGCCGCTGGACCGCTCGCTGGACGTGCAGATCAGCCGCCTGCGCCAGCGCCTGCATGACGACGGCAAACAGCCTGTGCTCATCAAAACCGTGCGTGGCAGCGGCTATGTGTTCTCGGCCGATGTGAGCCAGCATGGCGACAGCTGACCGCCGACGCTGGTCGCGCCGCTACCTGCCCGACAGCCTGCTGGGCCGCATTGTGGTGGTCATGGCGCTGGGCGTGGTCAGTGCGCAACTGGTGGGCACCTTGTTGTGGGCCCGCCAGCTGCGCGAAAGCGCCCGCACCGAAGCACTCAGCGCAGGCAAACACATTGCGCTCAATGCGGCCGGCTCCATCCGTTTCTTCCGCGACCTGCCGCCGCAGTTCCGCCCCATCCTGATTGAGCAACTGCGCACCATGGGCGGTACGCGTTTTTTTGTGAATGTGAACAAGGCACAGGTGCCCATCAGCCCGGTCACCGGCAATGCGCTGGTGGACGCCGTGGTGGACGTGGTGCGCGAAGACCTGGTGCACAACCTCAGCGCCACGCAGGCCCCGGAAGTGGCCTTTGCCTGGCCCGACAGCCTGCAGGTGTCGGACGACGGCCGCATGGTGCGCGACCTGCCCGAATCGTGGGTGGAAGCCACGCTGCTGCTGCGCCCGCGGCCCGCACCGGTGCTGGTGATCCAGGCCGAGTTTGAACCGGGGCGCTGGCTGTACCTGGCCGCGCCCATGCCCGACCCGTATTTTCTGGAAAACGCCAACCCGCTCACGCTGGACCGCGTGGCCATGCAATTGGTGACCTTGCTCACCGTGCTGGTGCTCAGCGTGTTGCTGGTGCGTGGGCTGATTCGCCCGCTCAACAAAATTGCGTCTGCCGCCAACGCCTTTGGCAGCGACACCGCGCCTGAGAGCGTGCCCGAAACCGGCACCGCCGAACTGCGCCGCACGGCGCGCGCCTTCAACGAAATGCAGGCCCGCATCCAGGGCTACCTGGTGGACCGCGAACGGTTGTTTCTGGGCATCTCGCACGGGCTCAAGACGCCCATCATGCGGCTCAAGCTGCGCACCGAGCTGCTGGACGACGACACCCTGCGCGCCGAATTCCACGAGGATCTGGACGACCTCGACGTGATGGTGAAAGCCGCGCTGCAAAGCGTGAAAGACACCGACATCCACGAGAACCTCACCCCGGTGCGGCTAGACACCTTGCTCGCCCGCCTGGCCCAGCGCCCCATCCACCCCGATGCCAGCATCGAATGCACAGCCGAAGCCGTGAGCGTGCTGGGCAAACCCCTGGCGCTGGAGCGCGCCTTCAGCAACCTGCTGGACAACGCGGTGCTCTATGGTGAACGGGTGCAGGTGCGCCTGAGCCTGCAAGGCAGCCGCGCGCTGGTGGAGGTGCGCGACTTTGGCCCCGGCATCGCACAGGCCAGCATGTCGGCGGCATTTGAGCCGCATGTGCGCCTCTCCCACGGCCAGCAGCAAAACCGCACCGGCACCGGCCTGGGCCTGGGCATTGCGCGCAACATCTTCCAGGCCCACGGCGGCGAGATCCGCTTGCACAACCACGCCGAGGGTGGTCTGGTGGTCACCGTGCTGCTGGCAGCGCTGCCGCAGGACACCTAGGCGATTTATAGTCAAATTGACCTCTAGCGCCCATGGATACTGCGCCAACAGCTCCTAATTCAATAGCACCTCTTGACCTTCCACCCGCACCGCCTGCAAGGCTAGGTCGCGGTCCAGCACCACCACATCGCCCCAGGCACCGGCCTGCAGGCGGCCGCGGTCTGGCAGGCCCAGGTGGTCGGCGGCGTAGGTTGACACCCGTTTGGACGCGTCGGCCAAATCCAGCCCCAGCGTGTCCACCAAGTTGCGCAGCGCCTGGTCCATGCTCAGCACCGAGCCCGCCAGCGTGCCATCGGCCAGGCGCACGCCGCCCATGCATTTGGTCACCGTGTGGCGGCCCAGCTTGTAGTCGCCATCGGGCATGCCGGCGGCGGAGGTGGAGTCGGTCACGCAATAGAGCTTGGGGATGGCGCGTAGCGCGGTGTGAATGGCGCCTGGGTGCACATGCAGCAGGTCGGGGATGACCTCGGCAAACTCGGCATGCGCCAGCGCCGCACCCACCATGCCGGGCTCGCGGTGGTGCAGGGCCGACATGGCGTTGAACAAATGCGTGAAACCGGTAGCGCCGCAGCGCAGGGCGGCCACACCCTGCTCGTAGCTGCCGGTGGTGTGGCCCAGTTGCACCTTGAAGCCCTCGGCCACCAGCTGGGCAATCAGGTCATGGTTGCCACCCACCTCGGGCGCCAGGGTGATCAGGCGGATGGGCGCCATCGCGTGCAGGCGGTGAATCTCGCCCAAGCTGGCGGGCCGCGCAAACGGCGGCTGCGCACCCAGGCGGGCCTCGCTGATGTAGGGGCCTTCCAGGTGCACACCCAGCACGCGCGCGGCGTTGGGCGCGCGCTGCGCGCACAGTGGCCCCATGGCCGCAAAGGCCGCGTCCAGGTCGGCCTGCGGTGCGGTCATGGTGGTGGCCAGCAGGCTGGTGGTGCCGTGGCGCGCGTGCAGCGTGGCCACATGCAAGGCCGCGTCGCCACCCTCCATGATGTCGTGGCCCGCGCCGCCGTGCACATGCAGGTCGATGAAGCCGGGCAGCACGATGGGCACGCCACTGTCGCGCACTGCGGCGGTCGCCACCGGTGTGCCGGTGATGCCAGCAATGCGCCCCTGCGCATCCAGCGTCAGCGTGCCGTGCACAAAACCGGTGGGGGTGAGGATGTGGCCGTGCAGGGTGTTGGAAGGAGTAGGCATGTCAGTGTTCTCAGGTTTTCAGCTCGGCCACAAAGTCGTAGTAGTCGCTGCGGCAGTACGACTGCGTGTACTCCACCGCCACGCCGTCGGGCCAATAGGCCGTGCGGTTGACCCACAGCAAGGCCGCACCGGCGGCAATGCCCAGCTGCGCGGCCATGGCGGGTTCGGCATTCACGGCGCGGATGTGCTGCACCGCGCGCACCGGAGCCAGGCCGCTGCGTGCCAAGTGCAGGTAGAGCGAACCGTCCAGGTCTTGCGGGCGCGGGCAGGCACTGAGCAGCACGGCGCTGCGCTCGTAGGCCATGGGCACGCCATCGGCCAGGCGCAGGCGCTCCAGCCGCGCCACACGGGCACCGCGCGCCAGCACCAGTGCCTCGCGCTCTGCCGCCGTGGCAGCGGCCACCTCACGCGTGATCCAGTGGCTGCTGGGCACATACCCGCGCTGGCGCAGCTCTTCCGAAAAGCTGGCCAGTTTGGACACCGGCTGCTCCAGCCGCGGCGCAATGAAGTTGCCCGAGCCGTGGCGGCGTTGCACCAGGCCCTGCTCCACCAGCACGTCAATGGCCTTGCGCGCCGTGATGCGCGACACCCCCAGCGACTCGGACAACACCCGCTCGGAGGGCAGTGCCTGGTCCACGCGGTAGGTGCCTGCGCGAATGTCTGCCTCCAGCTGATGGGCCAGTTGCAGGTAGAGCGGGGAGTTGTCAGGGGTGCGTGTGGTGCTCACCCATCAATAGTACCAGTTTAGTACCACTTATCCATCCACCGGCGCTTGATGCCTGTCGCAACAGGTGTGCAGTGGGCGCTGCGGCAGTGCGCGCAAGGCCCGGGTGTGCCGCAGCACTTCGCGGGCTGGCAAAGGCCCCCCATGGCCCAGGTAGAAGCGCTGCGCCCCCGCATCGACCAGGCGCTGCAGTTCATCGGCGACCTGGTGCGGGTCATCTTCAAACGGTGGCCGCTTGGCCCGGCCCGTGCGCAGCAAACCGCCCAGCATCACCCCCGAGGCCAGCAAGTCCCCCACCATGGCGTCACCCCCCTCCATCTGGATGGAGATGGAGCCAGCCGTGTGCCCCGGTGTGTGCTGCACGCGCCCCGGCAGGCCATAGGGCTGCAGGTCCAGGCTCTCGCCATCTTGCAGCAACACATCGGGCGTGAAGGGCGCGTAGGGCCGCAGGATCAGGCCGGTGCGCAAGAAGAGGCGGCTGAACCAGTCGGTTGCACAAAAGGTCATGGGCTTCTTTTGCTCGTAGTAGTCCAGGTCCCCCGCATGGGCCACGATGGGGGCGCCCGACAACTTGCGCAGCTTGCGGGCGGCCCCCGCGTGGTCGATATGGGCGTGGGTGATGACAATGAGCCGGATATCGGCATAGTCCAGCCCGTGCTGGCGCAACACGCGGCGCACCTTGGCCTCGGAGCCGGGCAACCCGGCATCCACCAGCACACAGCCCTTTGGGCCCAGCAGCAAATGGCAATTGACCATGCCCAGCGGCAGGACGGGGACACGTACAACACGAACAGAAGTCATGGCAGCAATGCAGAGTGAAGATGCTGCATTGTTGGTTTGCATGGCCTTGCAGTAGCATGCGGTTATTCGCATTTTTAGTGTCAATATCCGCATGCAGCCCACCACCACCGAGCAAAAGACCTGGCGCATCGGCGTGCTGGCCTACCCCGGCTGCATGGGCACGCAGGTGTTTGGCATGGCCGAGCTGCTGCGCCTGGCATTGGACCTGGCCGAGGCCCGCCGCCCCGGCGCGCATGCCCTGCTGGACGTGCAGGTGCTGGGCCTGCGCGGGCGCAGCGTGGCCATTGCGGGTGGCACCATCATCAGCACACGCGCACCGCGGGGCCGCTATGACGTGCTCATCGTGCCCGGCATGGAAATCAACCACCGCGTGGACTGGGACCGCGCCCTGGCCCCGCTGGCACCGGAGTGCGCCTACGTGCGCAAGGTGTATGCCACGGGCACGCCGGTGGCCTCGGTGTGTATTGGGGCCTTTTTGCTGGGCGAAGCCGGGTTGTTGCAGGGGCGCCGTGTCACCACCGCATGGCTGTTCACCCAGGTGCTGGGCCAGCGTTACCCCGGCAGCACCGTGGATGCCACCGCCATGCTGTTGGACGATGCCGGTGTGGTGACCACGGGCGCGGTGAGTTCGGCGTTTGACCTGGCCATCCACCTCGTCAAACACACGCTGGGGGCCGACATTGCCACCGCCACCGCACGGGTGAGCCTGTTGCCACCCGAGCGGCTGAGCCAGGCCCCGTTTGTGGACGTGCGGCTGATGCCGGCACCGCGCCTGCCCTCGTTTTCGCAGCAGGTCAGTCTTTGGCTGCACAGCCGGCTGGCCCAGCCGTTTCAGCTGGGCGTGTTGGCTGCGGCCTTTCTGGTCAGCCCCAGCACCCTGTTGCGGCGGGTGAAGGCAGAAACCGGCCAGACACCCCTGGCCATGCTGCAAGCTGCACGCGTGGAAAAAGCCAAGCAGCTGTTGCACAGCACGCCCCACAGCCTGGCCCGTATCACCGAGGCCGTGGGCTACACCGATGTGGCTTCGTTCAGCCGCCTGTTTGGCCGCTTGGTGGGCGAGTCGCCCGCACGTTACCGCAAACGCCAGACCTGAGCGCTACGCCGCCCACTGCTGCACATAGGCCGGTGCTGGCACCGTGCACAGCGGGTCGGCCACGGGCGTGCCGCGCTGCTGCACCAGCGGCAGCACACCGGCCCAGGCGGCCACGCCCATGTCTTCGGCCTCGTCGTTCGGGCCGCCGGTGCGCACCTTGCAGGCGGCTTCGGCCAGGCGGATGCGCATCACCGTGGTGGCGGCAAACTCCTTGTCGTTGCCGGGGCGGACCTCGTGCTCGCGGCCGGGGGCCAGGTGGCGCATGAAGCTATCCAGTGCGGCGCGCTTGTCGTCCACCTTTTCAAACTGGCCGTACACCATGGCCGAGCGGTAGTTCATCGAATGGTGGAAGGCCGAACGCGCCAGCACCAGGCCGTCGATGTGTGTCACCGTCACACAAGCCTGGGTGCCCTTGGCCAGCAGCTTGATGAGGCGCCCGCCGTTGGAGCCATGGATGTAGAGGTGATCGCCTTCGCGCCAGCAGGCGGTGGGAATGCAGTGCGTGCCCTTCTCATCGGCAAAGGCCACGTGGCACACATAGGCCGCGTCCAGGATGGCGTGCAGCGTGGCGGCGTCGTAGTGGGCGTTTTCGGCAATGCGGCGCACACGGGTGCGGTCGGAGGGGGCGGTGGGCTTGGAGGCAGAAGTGGTCATGGCAGCACAAGTGAAGGAATGGCTGCAATGTAGGCCGCTTGTGGTTCCAAATTAAGATCCACCTCTGCACTATTTTCTAGAACCACGATTCAAGGCCTGCTGTGGACTACCAACTGCTGTTCTCCCGCTACACCGCCACGCCCGCGCATGCCCGCTGGTCGCGCCAGCGCCAGCTGCACGAATGCCTGCGCAGCGCCATCCGCACCGGCACGCTGGGCAGCGGCGCCCGCCTGCCCGCCACACGCACGCTGGCGCAGGAGCTGGGCGTGTCACGCAACACCGTGCTTTACGCCTACGACCAGCTCGCCACCGAAGGTTTTGTGCTGCCCGATCGGCGTGGTACCGTGGTGGCCGATGCGGCAGCCGCCGTGCCGCCACCCGCACGCAACGCCGCACCACTGCGCGTGGGCCTCTCCAAACGCGCCCTGGCCGTGCCCACCCGCGATGCGCCCGAGACCCCGGCCGCGTTTGCGCCCGGCGTGCCCGCGCTGAAGGAGTTTCCGGTCACGCTGTGGCGCCGCCTGCTGGACCGCGCCTGGCGCGGCCTGCGCACCGCGCAGCTCAACTACGCCGAACCCACCGGCGAAGCCGCGCTGCGCGAGGCCATAGCCAGCCACCTGCGCGTGGCGCGTGGCGCACTGCTGGACGCCAGCCAGGTCATCATCACCGACGGCACGCAGAGCAGCCTGGACCTGTGCGCCCGCGCCTTTGCCGATGCGGGCGACAAGGTCTGGATTGAGAGCCCCGGCTACCAGGGTGCGCTGGCCGCCTTCAAGGCCGCACAGCTCAAACCCATGGGCATGGTGGTGGACAGCGAAGGCATCGCCCCCACCGCGGCCGACTGGCAGCGCCACCCGCCCAAGCTGATTTACGTCACGCCCTCGCACCAGTACCCCACCGGCAGCGTGCTGAGCCTGGAGCGGCGCATGGCCCTCATTGCGCAGGCGCGCAGTGCAGCCGCGCTCATCATCGAGGACGACTACGACAGCGAGTTCCGCCACGACGGGCCGCCGCTCTCGTGCATGCAGGGCCTGGCGGCCGATGCGCCGGTGCTTTACCTGGGCACCTTCAGCAAAACCATGTTCCCCGCGCTGCGCATTGGCTTTGTGGTGGTACCCGCAACGCTGGTGGCGCCGCTCAGCCTCATGCTGGCGCGCACCGCACCCCGCGGGCGCGCGGCCGACCAACTGGCGCTGGCCGAGTTCATGCACAGCGGGCAGTTCAGCCTGCACCTGCGGCGCATGCGCCGCCTGTACCGCCAGCGCCGCGACGCGCTGGTGGCCGCGCTGGAGCAGCAGTTGGGCGATGTGGCCGATGTGTACGGCGGCTCCGCCGGCATGCACCTGGCGCTGCGCCTGCACAACCCGCACGCCGACGACGCCGCCATGAGCCGTGCGCTGCTGGCCCAAGGTGTGGTGGCCCCGGCACTCAGCGAGCAGGCCATAGGCACCCGCGTGCAGCCCTGGCGCGGTTTTTTGCTGGGTTATGCGCAAGTGCCGGTGGAGCAGATGCCGGGGCTGGTGAAGAAGCTCGCCAACGTGGTGCATCAGGTCCGTTAAATACCTTGGATATGATGACCACGGACGGCCTTCGCGCGGGGTTGTCTGACTTACCAAAGGGAGTAATAAATATGAGATTCATGCGATACGCGGCGCTGGCCGCAGCATTGGGCATTTCGGGTTTGCAAGGCGTGTGGGCCCAAGACGCATCCAACGACAAAGCACCGGTGGTGTCCAAGAAGTGGCTTCTGCAATACGACTTGGCTGCGGATGGTCGCTCCACCCAAACCTTTGAATCGCTGAACGAAATCCTGCAATCGCGGGCACTGGAGGGCATGAAGTCCTATTCGTTCTCCTTCAGCACCAGCATCCAGTCCGGTGAGATTCTGGAGGCCTACACCCTGAAGAAAGACGGCCGCAAGATCGAAGTGCCCGCCACCAACTTCCAAAAAACCACCAACCAAGGGCGCAGCGGCGCATCACCCATGTTCTCGGACCGCACCAGCCTCTCGGTGGTGTTCCCGGATCTGGCGGTTGGCGACTCGGTTGGCATTCGGTATTCCATCGCAGACAAGGAACCCATCTTCCCCGGCCACTTCTCGATGACGCAGGCGTTCTCGGCCTACAGCGAGTACCAGGATGCACAGATCACCTTGCGCGCTCCCAAGGGGCTGAAGCTCGGCATCGAATCCCACCAGGTGCAGCAAATGCCAGTGGTGGATGACGGCGACATGCGCACCTGGCAGTGGCGCTACACCAATGCAGTACCACTGCGCTGGGATGAAAGTGATGACGGCATCTGGCGCATCGACGAGAGCCCGTCCGTCGTGGTGTCCACCTTTGACAGCTATGAAGCGATTACCAAAGCCTATGGCGACCGTGCCCTGCCCAAAGCAGTGCCGACTCCGCGCATACGCGAGCTGATGCAATCCATCGTGGGCGACGAGAAAAAACCCGCCGAGCGTGCCCGCCTGCTGTACGAATGGGTTTCTCGCAACATCACCTACGGTGGCAACTGCATTGGCGTGGGTGCGGTGGTGCCGCGCGACCTGGATGTGGTGCTGGACAACAAGATGGGCGACTGCAAAGACCATGCAACCTTGCTGCAGGCCCTGCTGTCCGCGGCCGACATTCGCAGCGAGCAGGTGCTGATCAACTCCGGTGGTCTGTATGACCTGACCAAGATTCCCGTGGTGTCCCTGGTCAACCATGTGATGAACTTTTTGCCCGACCTCAATCTGTACGTGGACGCCACGGCCAAAGAAGTGCCCTTTGGCTACCTGCCTTGGGGCAGCTATGCCAAGCCCGTCCTCCATGTGGGCCGAGCCAACGCCATCGCCAAAACACCGGACCAGCAGTACGAGAAGTCCGAACAACGCGTAACCATCAAGCAACGCATTGAGAAGGACGGCAGTGCCACAGGCGAGTTGCAGGTCGCTCTGCGCGGCTTGTCCGCCGCAGACGCCCGCGCCTACATGCGTGACCTGGACAAAGACGCCGAGCGCGACTTTGTAAAACGCGCCCTGAGCGCCTACGGTTTCAAAGGCAAAGGTACTCTGTACAAGGGCAACACCGATGGTTTGTCGGACCAGTACAGCTTCCGCCTGAGCTATGAAGTGTCCAATTACCTGGAGGGCGGCGCCTCGGGTGCCATGGTGTTGTCTCCCGTCATCTCGACACCCTTGCCGGTGATGGGGTTTGCGGACATCAAAGGCCGCATTGAACCCAACCGCCGCCACTCCTGCCACGGCTTTTCCAGCTACGAGACCTATGACATTACGCTCGCCCCCGGCATCAAGTTTGTGTCGCTGCCACCCGCCAGCAAAGTTCGGTCTGCCTTGTTTGACTACACCTCCAAATTCCAGCGCACCAAAACTGGCGTCCAAATTGAGCGTTCGGTGCAAGACAAGACCCCGGTAAGCATTTGCTCGGCACAGATGGCCGCTGAACAGCACAAACAAGCACTTCCTGCCGCCGAGAACCTGCGCACCCAAATCCTGTACCAACGCCAAACCCGCTAAAACCCACCATGGCCTCTTTCGAAACCGAATTCCTCGACAACTACCTGAAGTTCGGCCTGGGGGCCATGCCCAAGGCGGACATTGATGCGCTGGTGATGCACCTGCTGGACCAGCATGGCTTGGGCGGCTCGGGGCCCATGGCGCGGCTGAACAACCAGACCGTGAGCGAGCGGCTCAAGACCCCGGTGGTCAAGGTGAAAAAGCTGCGCTACGAGGCCGCGCTCAAGTTTGGTGGCCGGGTGGAAGACCAGGCCGCCGGGCGCCTGCTGGCCGCGCTGGCCCATGCATCGCTGGAGCCGCAGGGCGACAAGATCTGCCTGATCATCGAAGACACCCTGGCCAAGAACTGGTTGCAAGGCCAGCTGAAGATCCACCAGCACATCTTCGACCACCCCTTCAGCACCGAGATCATCCGCGTCTCGGCCGATGGCCTGTTCCAGGTGCTGGAGTCCTTGTTTGCCAAGAAGGAGCTGGCGGCTTTTCGCGTGGGCTACAACAAAGCCAAGGACGTGAAGGATGCGGCCGAACGCAAGAAGCTGTTCAAAGGCATTGCTATGGACTTTGCCAAAGACGCCGCCAAGGCGGCCGGTGGCACGGTGCTGGCGGTGGTGAAGGGGCAGCTGGGGTTGTAGACCCGACGCAGCCTCACCCCGCCAACGGCAGGTAGATGTCGGTCAGCAGATCGGCGGGGGCGGTGTTGCCGGGGTGGTTCAGGTAGTCCTCGAACACGGGCAGGTTGGCCGCCTCGTGGCCGGACTGGACCAGCCACTGGCCGTAGAGCCACTGGTAGGCCGCGCGCATGGTGGCGTAGGGCCCCTGGTGGCGCAATACCGCGCACGGGCCGCCGCCCAGGGTGAACGGTTCCAGCGGCGCGGCCACCGCAGCGTGGTGGTCTGGCGGCAAGCTCAGGCCTGCGCGGCTGTGCAGCTGCGCCTCGGGCACGGCGTAGGGGTCGTCGTAGTACACGGCCATCCAGCGCGTGTCGGGCCGCATCAGGCCCTGTGCCGCCATGGACGCATGCGTCTGCCCAAAGGCCTTGCCCATGCGCATGTATGAGCCCACATGCGCCACACCCGCCAGCTGCACCGCAGGCACGTGGCGCACCTGCACCGTGTGGCCTGCAGCCTGGGCCTGCGCCAGGCCCTGGCGAAACACCGTGTGCCCGCCCTCGGCCCGGTAGCGCGAAGGGCTGGTGCCATACAGCCCGCTGAATGCACGGGTGAACGACTGCACATTGGGGTAGCCACACTTGCGCGCCACCTGCTCGATGGGCAGCGCCGTGTTGGCCAGGTACCCCGTGGCGCGGTGCAGCCGCAGGCGGCGCACCGTGGCGGCAATGGTCTCGCCATAGAGCGCGTTGTACACGCGGTGCCAGTGGTAGGGCGAGAGGTGGGCCACCTCGGCCAGGCGGGCCAGGTCCAGCGGCTGGTCCAGGTGGTCGTGGATGTAGGCCTGCACCCGGCTCAGGCGCTCCGCGTAGTCTGTCCAGCCATGGGCTTTGTTCATGCCTTAGTGTCGCTCCAGCCCGATGGAGATGCTGATGTCGCCATTGGCGGCATAACGCTCGTACTCCGCCACAAAGGTCTTGGGCAGCGTGGTCTGCGCCCACACAGCGCCCCAGGCCGGGCCCACCCTCTCAAAACTGGCTGGCAGCACCGGAAAGATGGCGCGGCGCGATGCTGGCACCACCACCCGCACCATGCCCGCAGGCACCGGCGCATCGGGCGCCACCTGCGCCCCAATCACCAGCGAATACAGGCCGGTGTTGTCGCGCCCCGCATGGGCAAAGTGGGTGTACACGGCCAGCACATCGCCATCGAGCCGGCCGCTGATGCGCTCCAGCACACCCTCTTGCCCAAAACGCTGCCAGTGCGGCGGAATGGTCTGCATGGCCTCCGGGTTGGTGGTGCGCAGCTCGATGCCGACGACGGTGATGGCCTCGGGCTGGACTGCAAAGTGGTGGGGAAACTCGGTGGAAATGTGGGGCGTAGACATGGTGCGGTGGCCTGCGGGGTTGAACACAGGCTGCAGTCTAAGAAGGTATGTCTGACATTTCTTGCGGAGTTGCGCCTGCCGTTGTTTGCTATGTTTTTGGTAGCTGCTTGCGCAATATCCACGGGCGCTAGAGGCATATTTGGCTCAAGAACCCGCCAACACCGCCTGGTTGCGCCCCTGGGCCTTGGCCTGGTAGAGGGCAGCGTCGGCCTGGCGCAGCAGGTCTTGGGGCGTGACGCCAACGCCGGGCACCACGCTGGCGGCGCCGCAGCTCACCGTCACCACCCCAAAGGGCGACTGGGCATGCGTTGCCCCCAGCGCCAGCACGGCCTGGCAGGCGCGCTGCGCCAGCAGCAGGGCGCTGGGCCCGTCGGATGCCGGGGCCACCATCACAAACTCCTCGCCGCCGTAGCGGGCCAGCACATCGGTGGTGCGGCCCACGCTGGCCATGGCCCGTGCCACCTTGCGCAGGCACTCGTCGCCCGCCTGGTGACCGTAGTGGTCGTTGTAGCGCTTGAACATGTCCACATCCAGCATCACCAGCGCCAGCGGCTGGCCCAGGCGCTCCAGGCGCGCCCAGGCCTTGCGCAGCTCCTGGTCAAACTGGCGGCGGTTGGCAATGCCGGTGAGGCCATCCACCATGCTGAGTGCCTCCAGCTTTTCATTCACCGCCTGCAGTTCGCGCGTGCGGTCGTCCACCCGCTGGGCCAGCTCGCGCTCCGAGGCTTGCAGCGTCTCCACCAGCTTCTGCTTGGCCAGCACCAGGTCGCTCTGGGCCTTGAGCTTTTCGCGGCGCATTTGGTTGAAGCGGTCGGCCAGCGCAAAGGCGAGCAACAGCATCTCCAGGGTAGAGCCCGCCTGCAGGCCGTCCACCGTGAGCACATTGGTGGGCAAGATGCCCAGCGCCCGCAGCAGCGTCACCAGCGAGCCCGCCATCAGCACCGCAAACGCGCCCCCAAAAAAGTACGCCGCTCGCATGCGCATGACCATGCACCAGGCCACCACACCCAGCAGCAGCAGGCATGAAACCACGTACATCCAGATGGTGAAGCGCGCCACCGACTGCACCATGGTCCAGTACAGCACCGGCATGAGCCCATGCAGCCACATGCCCGCCCGCAAACCCAGGTCGACCCGCGGCAGGTGCTGGGCCGTGCCCAGCATGCTGCGCATGAACGCCATGAAACACAGCAGCCCCCACGAGGTGGCCATGTAGTAGTTGGGGTTGGCCCAGGTCAGGTGTTGCGGCCACAAAAATTCGGACGCCATGCCCGTCTTCTGCCCCAGCGCCAGCACCGAGAACACCACAAAACACACATACAAACCGTAGGCCCGATCGCGCAGCGCCACAAACAGCATGAGGTTGAACAAGGCCATGGCCAGCGCCACCCCAAAGTACATGGCCTGCACCATGTAGTCGTGGCGCTCGTAGTGCCCAAAGTCGGCCTGGGCCCACAGCCGCGCCGGCACGATCAGGCCAATGGTGGACTGCACCCGCAGGTACAAAGTGAGCGTGCCCCGGGCCGGCACCTGCAGCGGAAAAACAAAGTTGCGGTTCTCGAGCGCGCGGGTGGCAAACGGCATGTCGCTACCGGTGGCGGTTTCCACATAGCTGCCATCGGGGCCGGGGGCGTACAGCGTCACATACGAAATACGCGCATTCACCACATCCAGCAACTGGTGCACCGCCTCGGGCGCGGTATTGGAAAGCTCCAGGCGCAACCAAAATGCAGAGCGCGTAAACCCCAGCGCCAAGGCGTCTTTGCTGTCGGCCGTGCTGGTGAACTTGCCATCCACAAAGGCCTGCTGCGCCTGGGCCAGGGTGAGCTTGGCGCTCGGGTCCTCCAGCAGCTCCAGGTGCGCTGTGGCGTCTTGTGCGCCGTGACCCGGCAGCGCCACCGGCATGGCGAGGGCCGCCCCAGCCAGCGGCCACAAGAGCACCAGCGCTACACGCGCAAGCCAATTTGCAAGCCAAAGAAAACACTTCACCGCCGTTACTCCCGAATTCATTGTTTTTAGCCTTTGGGCCAAGAGCTTACGCGCTTTCTGTTTTGCTCCGATTCGGCGCCCCGCGCTTGGCAAACCGGGCCCGCTTGGGCATGATGCTTACATAACGATACAAATCTCCAGGGTGGAAATTTCTGAATGGCGACTCTCATTCCTTCTATAGGCACGTCTGCGTTTGACTCCACGGGCGAACGACGGCTGGCCGAGCGGCTGGAGCAAAAGCTCGATGCCGACTACCTGCTCTGGCACAACGTGCCCATAGGCCCCAAACAAACCCACCCCGACTTTGTAGTGCTGCATCCACGCCACGGCCTGCTGGTGCTGGAGACCAAAGACTGGCGGCTGCAATCCGTGCAAAAGGCTACCCGGCAGTACTGGGAAATACTGGACAACAACGGCCAGACCAAGGCCGTCAAAAACCCGCTGGCACAAGCCCGCCACTGCGCCATCCAGGTGGTGAACGCGCTGGAGCGCGACGCTCCGCTGGTGCAAGCCAGCGGCCCGCACCAGGGCAAGCTGGCGTTTCCATGGGGCCACGGCGTGGTGTTTACGCGCATCACGCGGGGCGAGTTTGAAGCCTCGGGCCTGAGCGAAACCATAGACGCCAACTACGTCATCTGCCAGGACGAAATGCTGGAGCACGTCGACCCCGAGGAGTTTCAGGAGCGGCTGTGGAACATGTTTCCGCACCGCTTTGGCGGCGCCATCACCCTGCCGCAGCTGGACCGCGTGCGCTGGATCATGTTCCCCCAAGTGCGCGTGCAAACCACGGGCGACCTGTTTGACGACAACGACGCCGACGCCCAGCTGCCCGACCTCATGCGCGTGATGGACCTGCAGCAAGAGCAACTGGCCCGCAGCCTGGGCGACGGGCACCGCGTCATCCACGGCGTAGCGGGCTCGGGCAAGACCATGATCCTGGGCTACCGCGCCGAGTATTTGGCCAAGGCGTGCACGCCCGCCAGCAAACCCATCCTCATCCTCTGCTTTAACGAGCCGCTGGGCGTGAAGCTGGCCAGCGTGATGGAGGCCAAAGGCCTGAGCGACCGCGTGCATGTGCGGCACTTTCACAAATGGTGCCGCGACCAGCTGGTGGCCTACGGGCAAGCGCTGCCTGCGCAGTCCAGCAGCCAGCGGTATGCCGAAGAGCTGGTGGACCGCGTCATCCGCGCCGTAGAGCGCAGCCAGATCCCCGGCGGGCAATACCAGGCGGTGATGATCGACGAGGGCCACGACTTTGCGCCCGAGTGGCTCAAGCTGGTGACGCAAATGGTGGACCCCACCACCAACAGCCTGCTGGTGCTGTACGACGACGCGCAAAGCATTTACGAGCGCGCGCGCAGCAAACAGTTCAGCTTCAAGCGCGTGGGCATCCAGGCGCAGGGGCGCACCACCATCCTCAAGATCAACTACCGCAACACCCGCCAGATATTGCACACCGCCAGCCTGGTGGCGGCGGACCTGCTGACGGCGGACGACAAAGACGATGACGGCATCCCATTGCTCAAACCCATCAGCTGCGGGCGTGAAGGCGAGGCGCCCATCGTCATCAAGCTGCCCACCCTGCGCGACGAAGCTTTTGCCATTGCCGACCACCTGGCCAGCGCCCACAAAGAAGGCTTTGCCTGGAGCGACATGGCGGTGCTGTGCGCAGACTGGAAAACCATGGACCTGTGCGCCGAAGCATTGGCCCAACGCAAGCTGCCGCACAGCGTGCGCAAAAAGAGTGGCGACTACCAACCTGGCGCAGACGCCATTCAGGTCATGACCATGAAGGTCAGCAAAGGCCTTGAATTCCCCGTGGTGGCGCTACCCGGCGTGGGGCACATGCCTGCGGCGGGGGAGGATGAGAAGGACGCGGCGCGGGTGTTTTATGTGGCGGCGACTCGGGCGACGCAGAGGCTTGTGCTAACCACAAGTGGGAATGGTGGGTTTGGGGCTGCGATTGCAGCGCCAATCAATCTAGGCTTTCGAGCGTAACGTGAACTTGATGGCGGCTTGTTTGTTTCGCAGATATAGGAAAAGGCATTGAACATGTACGACCAATCATTCAGTAAGAAGACGCTGGCGCGCGTCATCCAGAAGCGCGATTTCAACCACGTGCCTGTTGCAACCAGAGACGCCTTCCGCGAAGAACTTTTAGATAAAGCACTTGTATCTGCATTAAGCAATTTCAATTCACCAAGTCCTCCTTTAGCAACATTCCCGCTCTTTAACAAAAGCGTATATCAACTACCCAAACTAGAGGACGAGTTAGTTGCTCGAAAACTCACCCAAAATTTAAGACGCTTTGCGAGCTCTTCTGCCGAAGGACGATCCCAAATTGTTAGAAATCTCGCCCTGCTTCTAAGCGAAGGAGTGCCTTATCGGGTTTACAGGCTTGACGTGCGGAGTTTTTATGAGTCTTTCCAAAAATCTGAGGTGATCAGAACGCTCCACCAATTACGACATCTCAGTCCGCAAAGTAAAAGCCTAATTGAGACACTCTTGAACTCTCACGCCGCCATGGGTGGATCTGGCGTTCCGAGGGGACTTTCGTTGAGCGCAATACTTTCGAATCTCCTCATGCGAGATTTTGATAAAACGATTCATTCAAATCAAGAGACCTTTTATTACTCTCGCTATGTAGATGACATCGTGATCATTACGTCCACTCGCGAAAAAGCAGAGCGCTTCATTACGCAAGTTAAGCATTCATTGCCAGAAGGGCTCGAACTCAATCCCAACAAACGGCAAATAGTCGAGGCAGAGGGCCGTGTTAAGCCGACGAAGCCCACCGACCCCAAAGTTTCACTATTTGAATTTGAATATTTGGGCTATAGATTTATCGTGAGCGAGCCGATTAAGCAAAGAAATAATGTGTCTGCCGGTGATCAGCATCGCAATGTGATTGTGGACATTGGGCTGAGCAAAGTTAAAAAACTCAAGACCAGAATTGTTAGATCATTTCTAGACTTCAGTCGTAATGGCGATTGGGAGCTGTTGCACGACCGTATTGCTTTTTTGACCCAAAACTTCAGCGTTCATAACCCCAAAGCTGGCGACAAAAAGCTGGCTGGTATTTTTCATAGTTACCCACTTCTGACTGACGCCGCCGCTGCACTACATGAACTTGATCGGTTTTTGAGAAATGCGATTCTTTCCAGAACTGGCCGAACGTTCTCGAGCAGTGCAACTTCGCTAAGTGCCAGCAAAAGAAAACAACTCCTTACCTATAGTTTTGTCAGAGGTCATGCACATAAAGTTTTCGCTCACTTTCACTCGACTCGGATCTCCGAGATTCAGCGCTGCTGGGTGAACTAAAAATAAGAATCATGAAGACAAATCTAATCAAACGCAAAGATTACAACCGCGTACTAATTACAGATACCCTGCCATTCGAAACCCCAATTATTTTTTCGAATGACGGTTTGTATGACTTGATCAGCTCAATCGAAACCACTGATGAGTGCTTGAGAGTTGTAGTCAGCGCGTTGGTATTCGGAACGGAGCTACCAAAGCCAGTCCACTCAACAGAACCCTATTTATATAAGGTCAAAAAAGACTCCAAAGAGTTTCGTCGTCTGGCATTGCTCCATCCATCTTCACAGTGGCAATTGAGGCGTTTCTATGAAAAGTATGAGCAGTTGATGCTGCACTATTGCTCTATTAGTCCAGCGTCGATTCGCTCACCAAGTCGTGTTGCTGGCAGCTTCTACAGCAAAAGCTCTTGGGAGAACATTAACCAATATAAGAATGGCTCTGTTGCAACGACTGCATTGGACAAATATGTAAAGCACACGCCCTCGTACTTTGCCTATAGAGGCTACGACCGACTTTACAAATTTTTCAATTCACGAGACTACTTCTCCTTAGAAAAACAATTCTCAGTGTTGACCACATTGGATGTTTCAAAGTGTTTTGACAGTATCTACACGCATAGCTTGTCGTGGGCCATCAAAGACAAATCATTCACTAAAGCGAACGTTCAAGTTAGCTCCACGTTTGCACAAGAGTTTGATGAGGTTGTTCGTCATGGAAATCATAACGAAACAAACGGAATTCCAATCGGGCCAGAGACCAGTCGGATCTTTGCGGAGATGGTTTTTCAGGAGATTGACCGTCGGACCATCCAATGCCTATCCGATCTTGATGAAGTGTTTGGGGTCGACTACACGTTCCGTAGATATGTTGACGATGTGTTTATTTTTACCAGGGAGGAGAAGGTTGGCCGCAAAGTCTATGCTGCTTATGCTGATGCCTTGACTAGTTTTAATCTGCATGCGAATACTTCGAAATCACATGTCATATTGAGACCATTTCTGACTTTAAAGTCTCGATTAATTTTTGAAGCTGGTCACCAAGCCAATACTTTCTTCGAGAAGTTTCTCAACTCCGAAAATCGTCAATCTCTTGTCCCCAAGGAGGTGTTTTCTCAATGGAGTTTGACTAAAAGTTATATAGATTCAATTAAGTCACTTTGCTCCTCCTCTGCAGCCAACTACGATGACGTTTCATCATTTTTGATATCTGTAGTAACCGAGCGAGTCAAAAAGCTCGTTACTAATGGAATAGAGGAAATTCCACCTGAAGAACAAATCAAATACTTAGCCGCCATCGAGGTACTGCTCGATGTGCTGTTTTTCCTTTACAGCGTATCCCCTTCTGTAAGTGCATCTTATAAACTGAGCACTTCAATTATTCTTTTGATTCGGTTTAGCAAGCGATACCTGCAGCACCACAGCGAGACGGTTGCGCAGCGAATCTATGATCTCCTTGCAGCAATGCTGATTGATCAATGCGGAGTTAGCTACGCCGAAGGCGTTGATGGCTTTGTTCGTCTTGAATATTTGAACGTCGTCCTCGCGACCAGAGAGCTTGGCCCTCAGTATTTGCTGCCTCTTGATGTCGTCGAAAGGATGTTCATCAATGAAAAGCTCACATACTTCACAATCATTTCTTGCCTTTTTTACATACGCGACGAGCAACGTTATGCATCTTTGAAAAAGACTCTTCTTAAGGCAGTTCGACTAAAGCTCATCAATCTAGCTGATGTCTTTCATAACAGTGAAAAAGCACATATGCTTCTAGATCTTCTTTTTTGTCCATTCGTATCCGATCAACAAAAGACGATTTGGATGAAGGGTGTTTTTAAGGCTCTGAACAAGCCCGTACCGGGGACTGCGGCTACGTCGGCATTTGTTACAGCGCTCAACCTGAAGCGCTCGCAAGTGGACTGGGCAGACGTGGACTTACTCAATTCTTTGGAAAAGAAAGAACTTAAACGCGCCTACTAACGTATACTTTTTTCTGAAGGATAGTTAACCCCTCTTCAGCTGCTGGGCAACTAGTGGCGGCAACTGGACCTCGTAACAAAGGTCTTTTCGATATCCGAGTGCTTTTTGAGTCAGCAATGATGAATTGAGCAAGAGATATTTGAGCGGTGACTGTTTGAGTTTTCGGATTCTTGCGGGCATCCACACACTCAGTGGGTTTTCTATCCTTCACCCCTTTACATATCCGCTTTGCAAAGGGTGGGCCATTGGCTTCAGCGTGTATTTGCTCAAAATTCTCGTGTGTAGCATCTCGCCACGCGATTCGACGCTACGTATTTCATAGCATCTCGTGCTTATTTAGCGCGGTGTACAGCGGAATTTTGGTACTCGCCGCTGCGCTGACTGCGCCCCAAGTTGAACTGCAATACCAGCGGACACGGCTTTGACAGCGGTCGCTTAGCTTTGGCTGCCTCTTTCACCCAGTACCTTGTAGAACCCTTCTCGGGTGTCGCGTGCAATTCTGTTGTTGCACACGGCTCTCGTGACCTAGGACAGTATGCTCAAGCTGCTAACAGCCCAACCCAAAAAAAGAGCGCCCACTCCCCATGCATGAAATCATCTGCCCCCACTGCAGCAAAGCCTTCAAGATCGACGAGGCGGGGTATGCCGACATCCTCAAGCAGGTGCGCGATGGCGCGTTTGAGCAACAGTTGCATGAACGCCTGGAGCTGGCCGAGCGGGAAAAGCGCGACGCGATTGCCCTGGCCAAGGCCGATGTGACCAGTGCGCTGCAAAAGACTGCGGCTGCCAAAGACACCGAGATTCAGGCACTCAAAGCCCAGCTCGACGCGGGCGAGGTGGCGCGCAAGCTTGCGGTGGCGGAAGCATTGGGCACGGTAAGCAAAGAGCGCGATGCGCTGGCCAACGAGCTGAAGAACGAATTGGAGAGGGCCCGCAGCGCGCAGCAAGCGGCCGCCCAGTTGGCCGAGGCCAAGCTGACAAATGCGCTGCAAGCCGAAGCCGCCAAAAAGGACGCCGAGATTCAGGCGCTGCACGCCAAGCTGGCGGCCAGCGACACCGCGCGCCAGTTGGCAGTGAACGAGGCCGTGGGCGTGGTCGCCCAAGAGCGTGATGCGTTGAGGAATGACCTCAGCCTCATCACCGTCAAAAACCAGCTGGAAGAGAAAGCCATCAAGGAGCAATACGCCTTGCAGCTGCGCGACCGCGAGGGCGAGATCGAGCGCCTGCGGGACATGAAGGCGCGGCTATCGACCAAGATGGTGGGCGAGACGCTGGAGCAGCACTGCGAGATTGAGTTCAACCGCATTCGTGCGGCGGCCTTTCAGCGCGCGCATTTTGAGAAAGACAACGACGCCCGCACTGGCAGCAAGGGCGACTACATTTTTCGCGACATGGATGAGTCCGGAGTCGAGATCGTTTCCATCATGTTTGAAATGAAGAACGAGAGCGACGAGACAGCTACCAAAAAGCGGAACGAAGATTTTCTGAAAGAGTTGGACAAGGACCGCACCGAGAAGGCGTGCGAGTACGCGGTGCTGGTGTCCCTGCTGGAGCCTGAGAGCGAGTTGTACAACAGCGGCATCGTCGATGTGTCGCACCGCTACCCAAAGATGTATGTGGTGCGGCCGCAATTCTTTGTGCCCCTGATCACGCTCTTGCGCAATGCCGCGTTGAACTCGATGAAGTACAAGTCCGAGCTGGCGCTGGTGCGCTCGCAGAACGTGGACATCACCAAGTTCGAGACGCAGCTCGACGAATTCAAAACGGCATTTGGGCGCAACTGGCGCCTGGCCTCCGAAGGCTTCGAAGAAGCCATCAAACGCATCGACGAAGCCATCAAAGACCTGGAAAAAACCAAGGAAGCGCTACACAAGTCCGCCAACAACCTGCGCCTGGCCAACGACAAGGCCGACGATCTGACGATCAAGAAGCTCACACGCGGCAACCCCACGATGGCGGCCAAGTTTGCGGAGTTGCAGGGGCCGGGCGGGGGCTGAGGCTGAGTAGGCTTGGCTGGGGTTTCGAGTAGGGCGCTAGATTGCTCTTGTTTTGATAGCTCCTTGCGCAGATTCCACCGGGCTAGAGGCTCGTTTCATTCAGAATCCACCCCAACCAGCTCCGCCGTGCGCTCCGCCACGAAGTCGCGCAGGCTGCGCACCAGGAGTGTGAACAGGCGCTGGCCATGACACGCTCCCTGCAGCCCAATGTGCCGCTGGACTTGGGGCTGCGGCAGTTGGATGGTTTGGCTGTGATACAGGCCTTGTTTGCAAGCCCGGCAACCCGATCGCCGACCAAGGTCGTGATGATGACCGCACGGCTGGATCTGCACTCGATTCGCACTCCACTCAGCATGGGGCTGCAGGTTATCTACCCAAAGACGAAGACAGTGACGAGCTACTGCTGACTATCCGCCGCGTGGCGCAGGGTCAGTGTTCGAGGGGATTTTCTCAACTTCACACTGCATCAGGTTTTCAAGGAGGCTTCAGCGAGAAATATTGCTTTTCATACGCACAAGTGTGTATGAAAAGTACTGGGTATACGCCCGGGTGCGTATTGTGGAGGCCGCCCCTCCCCCATACCCTCTGGATGTACGCACAAACAGTATGCGCATATTCAGCTATTTCTTGATAGACCAAGTCTTGGGCTTCCCGCATGAAACTTAGAAAAGATCAGATCCACCATTTGGCATTTGAGGGCGGTGGTGGCAAGGGCGCGGCCTATCTAGGAGCTCTTGGTGTTATGGCCGACCCGAAGGTAGGCCTCCTGAAGCCAGCGAATGATGGCACTACCCAGGGCGCAGTTCTCGATAAGACTAAGGTTGCGCGGATCTCTGGAGCCTCTGCCGGAGCCATCACCGCAACACTCCTAGCTTGCGGATACTCGTTGCAGGAAATCCTACAAGTAGTTACGTCCAGCGAGCTCCTCAAGTTCTACGATCCTCCGCGGTTTTATCGCCCTCGGATAGGTAAATCTCGCGCTATTTCCGAGTTTGAAGAGCCGAGCCTTGCTGGCCGCGATGGAGAGGAGGCAAGAAAGCGCTTCGAGGTTGCAAAGGGAATTGCACACGCTGTTCGCGTTGCAGCCTCTTTAATTAAGCAGATTCTGAGCCTTATAAAAATTCCTATCGCGTCGTTTCCAACTGCGTTTCAGACAAGTATTGATAGTCCAGAAATATGCGAACGATACGTCCTCAGTCTGTTAACTGACTATGGCATGTACTCCGGGGCGGGTGCGCGTCGGTTCTTCGACGACATGATCGCCCGAAAGACAATTATTGGCAGGACAGCAACTCATGGCGTGACCTTCGCGCAATTCCTAGGAACACACCAAGTTGATCTCCAACTCGTCGGCACGCGCTTAGAGACAGGCACGGCCCATTATTTTTCGGCAGTGCACACGCCGGATTTTCGCGTCGCAGATGCCGTTCGTATCTCGATGTCCATCCCCCTACTCTTCAAGCCTGTCGTAATCCGAAAGGGAGATTTTCCCGACGATCATGACTTAGTTGGGACGTGGGTGGACGGGGGCCTGATAAACAACCTTCCCATTCATGCCTTTGACGACAACGACGTAATCAGCCCCCACGTCCTTGGGGTGAGACTTGGCGTCGATGGCTGGACACCTATCCAATCATTCGGCGATTTCTTGGGTCGCCTGGTTGATGCCGCTCTGGCTGGAGGAGAGAAGGGACAGATTCGCACACAGCAGGAGCAGGATCAGACCCTCGAGTTGCCGATCGGACGATTGAGCACATTCGAGTTCTCAGCGCCCCGTGATGTCATAAATGAGGCAGTAAAACAATCTGCCAGTGCCACGATGGCGTACTTCGGCCTCGACCAGACGACTAGTAGTTTCCTCAATAAAGAATTCAACATCACAAGACGGTAACTGCCTTCCCTTATTTCCCCTATCCGCTAAGCCATTTTTACCAAGGGAGTACTCACATGAGCAATGAGCTTTTTCGATTTGTCGCTGTTAGACCACCTTACTCAGTTCCCTCACATCAGCTGGTGATGGGTTCTGAACTACTCGGAAAGTCGGCGTTCGCCAACAGCCTCAATGAGGCGAAGAGCGCCAAGGAACGGGCGAATATCGCTTACAACTACCGAAGCGATGCACGATTTGTAGACGACCTACAGACGCTCCGTTCACCGATTTTGATCGTGGCAAGGGCGGTAAGTGGACTCGATGACGACGAATTGATCAGCGTGCGAGAAGTGATTCGTGCCAGCGCGAACGTTGATTCGCACGACATCGCATCCAGTGGCGAATTCGCCGACGACATCCTCCGACTCTTGGAGTCGATGTTGGCGCTACGCCAATTGACCGCTTCATCCAGTACGATGTACGAGGCTTTCGGGCGGCTTCTTGGGATCACAAAGCTTATTGAAGACGCGGCTTCCCTTTCCCATCTCGATCGGGGACGTCTTGTGAAAGCTTTTGTGCGCAGTATTACTGTCAAGCTCCCGCAGCTTCTTAGCCGCGACGCCACACCGGCTAGGTCGCAACCGCAGGTTCCGGAGACCGCGACAATTGGTACTGCCCTAGCGCTGAGACAACGCGAACTTGCCGACGCGCACGAGTCGCTGATTGCGCTGAATAGTCTGCTTGTCTCTAGTCAGGATGACAACGACTCTCTGGACAACGATGAGTCGGAAGGAGGGGATCTCACGCCGGAATTGCTTCTGGTGAAGCAAGAAGATGCGCGGAAAAACGTCGCCGCACGCAAGGCAAAGGTCGCCGAGGTTCGAAGGGGTCTCCGCACCCTAAATGCGACCGCTAAGGCTTTGATTGTCCGCGCTGGCCTTCAACTCGACGAGGAGTCGCTGATGGAGGCGATCGGCGTAATCAGCGCTCGCATTGCATCGCCGGAAATGCGCACTCAACAGGCATCTGTCCCAGTCAACTCATTGCCTGCAAAACTGCCATCTTTCCCGGGACGTATAGCGTTCGCTGCCCCTCCCGTGCTGGACGTTCCTGAAGGTGTGGGATATGCACGCATCTTGGGAATGGGGGACCTAATGCTGGTGCAGGAGGAACTGAAGCGATATGAGCTTGGAGAGATCACACACATTGAAAACGTGATGCTGTCTGAGCGACGCAGCCGCAGCCACCGGCGCACCGAGAAATCTGAGGAGTTCTACAGCACGATCACGGAAAGTGAGACAGAGACGGAGCGGGACCTTTCCTCGAATGAGAGATTCCAGCTCGGACAGGAGGCGAGCGCGGTAATCAAGGCAGACTCTTCCTTGGAAGCTGGCGTCAATGTCAGCGCGACCTACGGGACGATGTTGAGCGTAGGCGTTAGTACTAGCGCTTCGGTCTCGACTAGTTCCGAGACCAGCAAGACTTCCGCCTCTGACTACTCTAAGGAAGTAACCGACCGTGCCCGCAACCGGGTTATGGAGAAGATGCGAACTGAGCGTTCGCGCAGGCTTACGCAAGAAATCGAAGAAGTCAATGAGCATGGCTTTGATAACACCTTGGGCGGTGATCATATCGTCGGCATTTATCGCTGGGTGGATAAGGTCATGCAAGCCCGCTTGGTCAACTATGGGCAGCGCTTACTTTTAGAGTTTGTGATTCCGGAGCCTGCTGTCTTCTTGCTGCAAGCGCAAGCCGGTGGGTTGCCCAAGGGCGTCACAGCGCCAAAACCGGATCCACGATTACAGACTCTGACTGCCGCAGACATCACGGATGACCCGGGCAGCGAGAATTACTACCTCCACCTAGCCGCACTGTATGGCGTGACCGATTTGGAGCCGCCTCCAGTCGAATTTGTGCAGCAGGCAGACAATTTTTCTTTTACTGGTGACCCATCCCTGTCCCAGACTACCTCGAAGAAGATCACAATCGCGCCAGACTACTCCGCCTACAAGGTAGTCTTCACGCGCAACGCCATTAATCGCTCCTCAATGCGCTTTTATGCGACGGTTGCGTCGGCTGCTGGTGAAATGACGAGTTACAAGCGAGTTTTTGAACTTACTGCGTTTGTCGGCGAGTTGCCGATCTCATTCACCTTCTCAGGGGCCAAAGCCGCAAGTGTTCATGTGACTATTTTCTGCCAACGCACCGACCAGGCGATGACGCGCTGGCAGATCAAGACATTCAAGGCGCTGCAAGAAGGCTTTCAAAATTTGCAGGCCACATTCAACAATCAGGTAGCGGCTGCCGGGGTGCGCCAGAGCAGTGCCTTAGAGGCATTTCCGCCCGCAAGGAACCGAGACATCGAACGTGCCGAGCTGAAGCGCAACGTGATCGCGATGCTAACTGGCCAGCACTTCGATCTCTTCGGATCGATTCTGGAAGACGCTATTCCGCAGGTCGACTTTTCACAAGCGATTATTGAAGGGCAGTACATCCAGTTCTTCGAGAATAGCTTCGAGTGGGCCAACATGACCTACACCTTCTATCCCTACTTCTGGGGTCGCAAATCAACTTGGGGTGAAAAAATCACCTACGACAACCCTGATCCTACTCATCTCGCTTTTCTCCAGGCAGGGGCAGCGCGAGTAGTGGTACCGGTAAGTCCCGAATACAACCAGGTACTGGTGCATTACCTAGACACGGGCGAGATATGGAGCGGCACCGATGCGCCGGAGCTGCGCGGAGTCAGCGGCGTCTACGCAGATATTGCGGCTGAGATTCGCGCGCAGCAGGGCAATCAACCAACGTTGCCAACGGTAATGGGCGACGAATGGGAAGTCCGAGTCCCGACCTCACTGGTGATGCTACAAAAAGGCACCGAGCTTTAAGGCTTCGCTGAATAAGTACTGTCAAAACTCGGACGCGCCTGTCTGGTGGGGCAATCACGCAAATGCAAGCTCAAATGTGCCCCTCGCAGCCCCTTGGGGCTGTTTGTCGGGCTGCCTAGATTGCCGACTGAGGCGCATCTTTGAAAATTCGCCTCACTTTTTGAGTCGTATGGCTCTGCCCTACGCTAAAGACTTTCGCCCCGCCCCAACTTCCCTAATATCTCCGCGATCCGCTTGTGCCGCGTCTCTGGCCGCTTGGCGCTATGTAGCCGGTGGTAAATGGTGAACAACTGCTGGCGCTTCAGGGTGGCGTAGAAAACCAGGGCAGCGGGGTCTTGCTGCAGCGCCGCCAAAAAGTCCTCCGGCATCACCATGGTGGCGCTGCCGGCGTAGGCGGTGGCCCAGCGGCCATCGGCGCGCGCGGACTCCACCTGCGCCAGGCCAGCGGCCTGCATGTGGCCTTGCGCGATCAGCTGCTCGGCATGCTGCACGTTCTTTTGCGACCAGTTGGATCGTGCGCGGCGTGGCGTCAGGCGTTGCAAGAACGCGGTGTCGTCCAAGGACTTGCGCTGCCCGTCGATCCAGCCCCAGCGAATAGCGGCCACCACGCAGTCGTCCCACGTCACGCTGGGCAGGCCGGTGCCCTTCTTGTAGATGCGCACCCACAGCTCTGTCTCGCTGGCGTGGTTGGCCTGCAGCCAGGCGTGCAGCTGCTCGGGTGACTCGAACGTTTGGTGCGCTTTATCGCTCATGTATTGATAGCTGTTCGCGCATATTCCACGGGCGCTACAGCCCCATTCTGCTTATAAAACTCACTTCACCGGAATCGGCAGCTCCGCGGGCACGGGCACTGCCGTCACGCTGTTCTTGGGGCTGCCGTCGATGATCTTGTCGGAGTACACCAGATAGACCAGGGTGTTGCGCTTCACGTCCACCATGCGCACCACGCGCACGTGTTTAAACAGGAAGGAGGCGCTGGCCTTGAAGACTTCGTCTTGCTTGTCGATCTTCTCTTTGAAGCTGATGGGGCCGACCTGGCGGCAGGCCACGGCGGCGTCGGATGTGTCTTCTGCCAAGCCCAGCGCGCCAGCGTAGCCGCCGGTTTTGGCGTGCGACAGGTAGCAGGCCACGCCGTTCACGGCCGGGTCGTCAAACACGTCGACCACCACTTTGTCGTTGGGGCTCAGCAGTTTGAAGGTGGTGCTGACACTGCCAACCGTCTCGGCGCTGGCGGCCAGCGCAAGGCTGCTGAGCAGCAGCGCGGCAAATGGTTTCTTCATGACAAACTCTCTTGGTAAAAATGGGGCGGGTGCTGCATTGTGGGCCCATGCACCCACGGGGCCCGCAGCGTATCGTGCGGGTATGACAAACCAAAGGGAACCTTGCCATGCAACTCGGCTACACCATCCTCTACGTGCCAGACGTGCCCGCCACGCTCAAGTTTTACGAGGCGGCCTTTGGGCTTGCCACGCGCTTTCTGCATGAAAGCGGCGACTACGGCGAGCTGGAAACCGGCAGCACGGCGCTGGCGTTTTCTGCCCACCGGCTGATGCAAGAGCTGGGCAAGAACCCGCAGGCCGCCAGCCCCACCGCGCCCTGCTTTGAGATTGCGCTGTGTACGCCCGATGTAGCCGCCGCGCTGGAACGCGCCGTGGCCGCCGGGGCCACACCCATGCGCCCGCTGGAGGTGATGCCCTGGGGCCAGACGATGGCCTATGTGGCCGACATCAACGGCTTTTTGGTGGAGCTGTGCACGCCCATGGGGTAAATGCGCCGCGTATTTGCTTCGCTTTTGATAGCTGCCCGCGCATATTCCATGGGCACTGGCGGCACATTTAGCCCAAATGTTTGCCAAAGAAGCGCAACGCCCGGTCCCACGCCTGCTGGGCCCACACGGGGTCGTACTGCGTGGCGGCGATGCGGCCGGGGCCTACGGCGGTTTCGTTGGCAAAGGCGTGGTGGGCCAGGTAGCGGTGAAACTCATACTGCACGCCAGCAGCCGTGAGCTTGGCTTCCAGGCCGTCCACCGTTTCAATGTTGAAGAACTGGTCTTGCGTGGCCCAGTGGCCTTGCAGGGGGATGTTGATTTTGCTGGCGTCGATGTAGTCCAGCGGCGGGCAGCCGTACCAGACCACGGCGGCGTCCAGCTCGGTCGCCTGGGTGGCGGCCAGCAGGGTCAGGGCGCCGCCCATGCAGTAGCCGGTGAGGCCGACCTTGGGTGCGCGGCCTTTCAAAAATTGCACGGCACCACGGATGTCCTGCCCCGCAGCGTCGCCAAAATCCAGGCCGGTCATGAGGTGGTGGGCTTCTTCCTCTTCCACCGTGGCTTTGCCGCGGTACAGGTCGGGCACCAGGGCCTGGTAGCCGGCAGCGGCCAGGCGGTCGGCCACGCCCTTGATCTGCCCATTCAGGCCCCACCACTCCTGGATAACGACGATGGCAGGCGCGTTGGCGGCAGCGGGCTCAGCCAGGTAGCCTTGCACGGTTTTGCCATCCGGGCGGTTGAAGGTGACGATGCTTCCCATGGTGTGCTCCTCAGTGGTTGGTGTTGCCCAGTATTGTGGGCACAAGACGCGGGGCTTGGCGTACCATGCGCTTCGATGGGGCCGCCCCCTCACCTCACCCGCATGCGCCGCCGCCCCCTTCTCACCTTTGCCCTGTGCCTGCCGCTCACCCGGCTGGCAGGGGCGCAGGCTTCCGAACCGGAGGCAGACGACGCGCCCGCCGGTCTGCCACAGTACAAGGTGTCTGCCGCGGCGCTGCAGGCGGCGGTGGGCCAGCGTTTTCCGCTGCGTTACCCGGTGCCGGGGCTGCTGAATCTGGATGTGCAGCTGCCCACCCTGCACCTGCTGCCTGCGCTCAACCGGCTGGGCGCCGAGATGGCGGTGGAGGCCGCAGGCCCCGCACTCAACCGCAGCCACCAGGGCACGCTGGATGTGGAATTTGCACTGCGCTACGAGCCCACCGACCGCACGGTGCGCGCGCACCAGTTGCGCCTGAAGCGCCTGCAGTTCCCCACGCTGCAGCCTGGCGTGGTGGCGCTGCTCAATACCTATGCGCCAGCCCTGGCCGAAGGTGCGCTGCTGGAAGTGGTGCTGCACCGCATGCGCCCGCAAGACCTGACCCTGCCCGATGGCTTGGGCATGCAGCCGGGCAGCATCACCGTCACCCCCGAAGGGCTGACGATCGGGTTTGTGCCCAAGCCTTTGTCGTAAGCTGCTGCACCCTCCGCTGGGGCAGAAGCCACGGCACAAGACACACATTCATGAACACCATTGACATCGCCAGCGGCGTCACACCCCATGCCGTGGCCCGCCTGCGCGCGGAGCGGCTGGCGCGCAGCAGCAAGCCCTTTCTCGCCCGCGGCGGCATGAAGGGGGAGCGCTGCCCCCACTGCCGCATCCACCCCAGCCACTGCATTTGCGCACTGCGCCCAAACCTGCCCACCCAAGCCGGGGTGTGCCTGCTGATGGCGGACATTGAGCCACTCAAACCCAGCAACACCGGCTGGCTGATTGCCGATGTGGTGACCGACACCTGGGCCTTTGGCTGGACCCGCACCGAGGTGGACCCGGCCCTGCTGACTCTGCTGGCCGACCCGCAGTGGCAGCCGTATGTGGTGTTTCCCGGTGAGTTTGTGGCCGAGGGCCGGGTGGTGCATGCGCTGTTGCCCGACACCGCCCCCTCGGGGGGCAGCGACCCGCAGAGCGGCGCAGCGGGGGGGCCATCCCGCAAGCGGCCACTCTTCATCCTGCTGGATGCCACCTGGCCCGAGGCGCGCAAGATGTTCCGCAAGAGCCCGTATCTGGACCGCTTTCCGGTGCTGAGCCTGCAGCCCGAGCAGATCTCGCGCTACCGCCTGCGCCGCAGCCGCCGCGACGACCACTTTTGCACCAGCGAAGTGGGCGCGCTGTGCCTGGAGCTGGCCGGTGAGACCCGGGCCGCACAGGCGCTGGAAGCGTGGCTCGATGTGTTCAGCCTGCACTACCTGCGCGCCAAGCACCAGCTGCCGCCGCTGTGGGACAGCGAGGCGCATGCGCGGCTGCAGGCGCTGGGCCGGCCGCGCTGAACACGCACCCACCCCACAAACGCTCCTGATTCAGGAGCTGCTCACGCATATCCCATGCGGGCTAGAGGCCTATTTGGCTTGAAATTTGGAGCCTCAGCCCACCTTGCGAAAGGTGAGGTTGATGCGCCGCCGCCCCACCAGCGGGTGGTGGCCATCGGCCACGGGCAGCACCCCGTGGAAGGCCAGGCGCGCCGGGCCGCCCCACACCACCACGTCGCCATGGGCCAAGCGGTAACGCTGGGTTTGGCCGGTGCGCTGCAAGCCGCCGAACAAAAACGTGGCGGGCAGGCCCAGCGAGAGCGACACCACGGGCGCGCGCAGGTCGCGCTCGTCGCGGTCCTGGTGCAGGCCGAGTTTGTTGCCGGGCAGGTACTGGTTGATGAGGCAGGAGTCGGGCACAAAGTCGGGGTAGCCGGCCTGCGCAGCGGCGCGCACGGCAAAGTCGTGCAGGCAGGGCGGGATGTCGGGCCAGGGCTGGCGCGTGCCGGGATTGCGCGGGGCGTAGCGGTAGCCACCGGGCTCGGACACCCAGCCCATGCTGCCGCAGCGGGTGGTCTGGATGGACATGGTGTGCCCACCCGGCGTTTGCAGGTGGCGCAGCGGCAGCTGGGCAATGACAGACTCCGCCGCGGCCAGCATCTGCGCATCGTCCGCCCGGCCCAAGCCGCGCAGCAGCACGGCACCGGGCGCGATGGCGGTGCGCAGGTCCTCAGAGGCTAGGGGCAGGTTGTCAAACAGGTCCACGGGGCGGGGCAGGGGCAGGTTGTTGGTACTGTATTTTTACACAGCACCACCAACCACACCAGCGCCCACCGGCCTTACAGACGCCCCTGCTGGCGCAGCAGCTGCGCGCGCTCGCGGATACCGGCCTGGCCGCGGTGCAAGGCTTCTTCGCTGGTGTGCACGGAGTAAGGCCCGGTGAACAGCGCGTGCGGGTGCGGTACGCCCGAGCCAAGCACGAAGGCGGTGTCGGTCTGCGCCTCAAATTCAATCGCGCCACCGGCGTCCTCAAACACGGCCAGGTCACCGGTGCGCAGTGCGGCGGGCGCGGTCAGCACGCCTTCGCCCACGGCAGCCCAGGCCACGGTGTGGCCGGCGGGCGGCTCAAAATGCCAGGTCTCGCCGGCCTGCAGGTGCACGCCCAGGTAGCTGATGTTGGACGGCGCGGGAATCGGGCTGGTCTGGCCGCCATAGCTGCCCAGCAGTACGCGGGCCGGGCCCGCCTGCGGCACGTCCTGGGGGCCGAGGTAGAGGCTGTGCGCCTCGGCCAATTCAAGTTCGGGCGGCATGGCCACCCAGAGCTGGAAGCCCAGCACGCGCGCGTGGTTGTCCAGCGTGCCGGTGTGCCACACACCGCCGCCAGCCATCATCCATTCCACGCCGCCATGGGGCAGCACGCCGCGGGCGCCGTGTTCACCGGTGGTGTCTTCGTAAGCGGTCTGGCCGCTGATCAGGTAGGTGAGCGTGGCAATGCCCGAGTGCGGGTGCATGCCAAAGCGTGGCGGTGGGCTGCCCGCGGCCACTTCAAAGCGGTCCAGAAAGATAAAGGGCTTGAGCACTTCGCCCAGGTCGCCGGGGCTGACCAGGCGCGTGATGGGGCCGTGGCTGCTGCCGCGGGTGTGGTGAACGATGGAACGGGTAGGTGCGAGGGTTTGCATGCGGGAACTCCTGATGCAGAGGGGGCCGCCGTATGCGAGCCGATGTACCAAGGGTAAGGGCGGGCGCGCACTTTGCCAGGGCCGGAGCTTGGCTTTCACTGTCCCATTTTTGGGGTGAATCGGGCACCAGGGAACGGCTACAGCCCTTGCTCCACCATGCTGAGCAGGCGCTGGCCAAACATCTCGTAGTGCGGGCCCACGGGTGTGGCCAGGGGGCCGTCGATCACCAGCATGGCCAGGCCGTGCACGGCAGACCAGGCCAGCACTTCGGCACCGGGGCGGCGGGCCGCGGGCATGGCACCGGCCTGCACCAGCAGGTCCAGCGCGTCACACAGCAGCTCGTGGGGGTTGCGGCCGCTGTCGCCGGTGGTGGGCCACTCGGGGGTGGCCTGGAGCAGTTTTTCGGACAGCGCAAAGGCGGTGCGGAACAGGCCCGGCTCGGCCCTGGCATAGCGCAGGTAGCCGGTGCCCACGGCGCGCACGCTGGCGCGGGCGTGGTCGGCAGGTGACAGACCGGGGGGCACGGCCGCCAGCGCCGCCTCCATGGAGCGCGCCACCCCCGACAAGGCGCTGGCGCGCACGCCCAGCAACAGGTCTTGCTGGCTGGCGAAATGGCGGTAGGCCGCGTTGGGGGCCACGCCCACGCGGCGGGTGGTTTCGCGCAGCGTGACCGCGGCCGGGCCGCCCGCCCGGGCCAGCGCAATACCGGCTTCGAGCAGGGCACGGCGCAAGTCGCCGTGGCGGTAGGTTTCACGGGCGGGCGGTGGAGTAGCGGCAGGCATGTGGCGATCGAATGTGGACAGTGTCCATTATGTTTGCTATTCTTTGTGGACGGTGTACACAAGTGACACCGTCGCCCTGCTGTCCACCAAGGAGGTCCCCATGAAAGTTGAGCCTTATCTGTTTTTCAACGGCCGCTGTGACGAGGCCATTGCCTTCTACCAAGAGGCCTTGGGCGCAGAGGTGACGTTTCTGATGCGCATGAACGACGCCCCGGACCCGCCGCCGCCCGGCGCCATTCCGGCGGGGTTTGAGCACAAGGTGATGCACGCCAACCTGCGCATTGGCGAGCTGGCGCTGATGGTGTCAGACGGCAACAGCGACATGCAGCCCAGCTTCAAGGGCTTTTGCCTGTCGCTCAGCGTGGCCAACCCCGAAGAGGCGGCGCAGCGTTTTGCCGCGCTGCAACCTGGCGGCAAGGTGACCATGCCGCTGGGTGCCACCTTTTGGTCTCCGGCGTTTGGCATGCTGGAAGACCGTTTTGGCGTGGGCTGGATGGTGATCGCACCCTGAAAGGAACCCGGAATGAACCAGACCTACCAGGGAAGCTGCCACTGCGGGCAGATCGCGTTTGAAGTGGAGGGCGAACTGACGGGTGCCGTCGACTGCAACTGCTCCATCTGCCAGCGCAAGGGCACGCTGATGTGGTTTGTGCCACGCGCGCAGCTGCGGCTGCTGACGCCCACGGAGAACCTGCGCAGCTACACCTTCCACAAACACGTGATCCGCCACCACTTTTGCCCGACCTGCGGCATGCACCCGTTTGGCGAAGGCGTAGGGCCGGACGGCGCAGCGATGGCGGCGGTGAACATCCGCTGCCTGGAGGGGGTGGATATCTACGACATTGCGGTCCACCACCACAACGGACGCGCACTCTGAGTCGCGGGCAGCGACAATCGGTACCTACACAACCGACGGCGCTGCCAAAGACTCTCCCCCATGACCGATAGATACAAAGCCGAAGCCGAAGCCCGCGAAGCCGCCCTGTGCGAACCCTGCCGCGGCATCCAGCGCAACTGGCGCCGCGCCCCCGGCCACGCCGAACTGGTGCAGGGCGAAAACCGCAAAGAGGAGCGCGGCGGCCAGGTCGTCACCGTGACCCGCTACCGCTGCGACCGCTGCGGCTCGATCTGGGACTACGAAAACAACAAAAACAACCAGAAGGCCGGTTGGTCCCTGCCACGCCGCTAAGCACGGCAGGCCATGAAAGCTCCCCCCAGACTGCAGTCCCTCGTGGAAGAGGGCCTGATCGACACCGTGGTACGCCAGCTCATGAGTGGCAAAGAGGCCATGGTGTTTGTGGTGCGCGCGGGCGAACAGACGCTGTGCGCCAAGATCTACAAAGAGGCCACACACCGCAGCTTTCGCCAGGCAGTGGATTACACCGAGAACCGCAAGGTGAAGAACTCGCGCTCGGCCCGTGCCATGGCCAAGGGCAGCAAGTTTGGCCGGCAAGAGCAGGAAGCCGCGTGGCAAAGCGCCGAGGTGGATGCGCTGTACCGCCTGGCCGCCGCCGGCGTGCGTGTGCCCCAGCCGATCAATTTTCACGACGGTGTGCTGCTGATGGAGCTGGTGACCGATGCAAACGGCGACGCGGCCCCGCGCCTGAACGATGTGGCCTTCACGCCGGAGCAGGCGCTGCAACACCACGCCACGCTGGTGGCCGAGGTGGTGCGCATGCTGTGTGCGGGCGTGGTGCATGGGGACTTGTCGGAGTTCAACATCCTGCTGGCCCATTCGGGTGCGGCCGACGGCGAGGACTTCCCGGTGATCATCGACCTGCCGCAAGCGGTGGACGCTGCGGGCAACAACCACGCCCAGCGCATGCTGATGCGCGACGTGGCCAACCTGCGCGACTTCTTTGGCCAGTTTGCGCCCGCGTTGCTCACGACCGACTTTGGCCCCGAAATCTGGAGCCTGTACCAAGGCGGCCTGCTGAGCAACGAGACCGTGCTGACCGGTCACTACGAACGTGCCAACGCCGATGTGGACATGGAGGGCGTGCTGCGCGAGATTGACGATGCACGGGCCGAAGATGCTGCGCGGCGATTGCGCATGGCTACGGCGGCTTGAACGGCGCGAATTGCTATTAATACAATAGCTTCTTGCGCATACAGAACGTGGGCTAGCGGCCTGTTTCTTGTATAAACCGAGCTCCCCTCAAGGAAACCTGCCATGCCCCACCTGGTCATTCTGTACACCGCCAACCTGGACCGCGAGACCGACATGTCCGCCCTGTGCCGCACCATGGCTGACACCATGCTGGCGCAGCGCGACGAGGCTGGCAAACAGGTGTTTCCCACCGGCGGCGTGCGTGTGCTGGCCTACCCGGCAGCGCACAGCGCGGTGGCCGATGGCAAGGGCGACTACGGCTTTGTGTACCTGAACCTGCGCATTGCGCGCGGGCGCAGCGCGGCACTGCAGAAGCAGATGGGCGACGCACTGACTGCCGCCGTGGGCGCACACTTTGCCACGCTGCTGGCGCAGAAGCCGCTGGGCATCACGCTGCAGATCGACGAAGGGCATGAGGTGTTTGACGGCAAACACAGCACGCTGCACCCGCTGTTCAACAAGGTGCTGTGAGTCGCCCAATGCGCGAACGCGGGCTGCAGCTCAAGATTGCGGACACCGGGGACGAGTTTGACCGGATTGCACGGCTGAACTACGCCACCTTTGTGGAAGAAATTCCCCAGCACCAGAGCAACCCCGACCGGGCGCTGGTGGACAAGTTCCACCGGGAGAACACTTACTTCATTGCCAAGGACGGCGAGGCCATTGTGGGCATGCTGGCCTTGCGCAACCAGCGCCCTTTTTCGCTGGATGCCAAGCTGCCGGACCTGGATGCCCATGTGCTGCCGGGCGAATCGCTGTGCGAGATACGGCTGCTGGCCATTGAACCCAGCCACCGGCACAGCCGGGTGCTGCGCGAGTTGTTCCGGGCCCTGTTTGCGCACTGCGTGGCGCAGGGCTTTGACCGCGCACTGATATCGGGGCGTCTGGAGAACATCCCCCTGTACACCAAGTTGGGCTTTGAGCCTTTTGCCGAGCCGGTAGGCAGCGAAGGGGCGCGTTACCAGCCGATGTACATGACACGGGCGACGGCCAACCGCAATCTGCGCACGCTTCCTGTGCGGGCCGCCATGGAGGCAGCGCCCGCGGGTGCCCGCCATTGCTTTTTGCCTGGCCCGGTGGCCCTGCACCCGGAGGTGGAGGCGGCATTGCGCCACCCCGTGTACTCACACCGCAGCGCGCGGTATGCCACGCTGCTGGACGCGACCAAAGAACGGCTGCGCGCCCTGGCCCAGACCCAGGCCGTGGAGGTGCTGGTGGGCACGGGCACGCTGGCCAACGATGTGGTGGCCGCACACATTGCCCGGCTCGGAAGCAAGGGCCTGATCGTGTCGAACGGCGAGTTTGGGGAGCGGCTGCTGGCACACGCGCAGGGCTTTGGCATACCCCATGTGGCGCACCAGCTGCCCTGGGGCCAGGCCATCCAGCCCGATGCCATTGCGCAGCGCCTGCACGACGACCCCGACATCCGCTGGCTGTGGTGTGTGCACTGTGAAACGTCCACCGGGCAGGTGAACCCGGTGGAGGCGATACAGGCGGTGTGTGATGCGCGGCAGGTGCTCACACACGTTGACGGCATCAGCGCACTGGGGGTGCTGCCCTGCGACTGGAGCCGGGCACGCATGGCCAGCGCCGTCAGCGGCAAAGGCCTGGGCGCACTGACCGGGCTGGCACTGGTGTTCTACAACCCGGCGCTGCTGGAGCCGCCAACACCGGCGCCACACCGCCCCCTGCCCGCCTACCTGGACCTGCACAGCTATGCCCGCAAGCAGGGGCAGCCCTACAGCGGCTCATCGCTGCTGCTGGAGGCCCTGGCCAGCGCCTTGCGGCGCCCGCAAGCGCCACGTGGGGCAGCCCGCGCCATGTGGGGTGACTGGCTGGAGCCGCGCTTGCTGCAGCTGGGTGTGCACCTGGTGGTGCAGGGCGCAGCACGTTCGCCGGGGGTGTTTACCTTGGCGCTGCCAGATGGGGTTTCGTCGCAGGCGCTGGGGGATGCCCTCTTGGACGCGGGGCTGGAATGCAGCTACGCCAGCGGCTACCTGCTGCAGCGCAACTGGCTGCAGATTTGCCTGATGGGCGAAGTCAGCCAGGCGGGGCTGGCGCTGCTGTGTGAACACCTCGCGCAGCATCTCGAATAACAGAAGAAAGCAGGCACCATGTCTCGTTTGCGCGCTTGGGGTTTGCTGTTGGCGGTGGCATTGCCACTGCTGATTTTTTACAGTTGGTCGCGCCTGGGGAACGAGACGGCGCGTATCGCCCTGGAGCGCTACGAGGCCTGGGCCGGCAGTGATGCCGCTGCGCTGATGCGGCCCTTGCAAGCGCACTACCTCAAGCAAGGGCAACCCGCGGCCCACGGGGATCTGGAGTTGCCCGCGGTGCCACCGCAAAGCGGCGTGAAGAGCTGGGCACTACAAGCCGACAGCACCGTGCTGGTGACGCTGGACGCCAAGGTCGATGGGCGCGTGGTGCAGCTGCGGTATGTGCCGGTTGTGCGCAGTGCTACCGGCATTTTTTACGATTGTGTGAGTGACACTTCGCCCGTGCAGGTAGGGCGTTTTTGCCGGGGCGAAGTGCTGAAGGTGACGACCGATGTGGCCGCCCAACTCGCCGCGAATGCCCAGGTGCTGGCCACGCTGCCAGCGGTGCACACGGCGTCCGGCACGGCGCTGCCTGCGGGCACACCCACGGGGAGTGTGGTGGTGGTTCCTGCGGTGGCCAAAGACCTGAATCACTGCGGCTTTCAGTGTGTGCAGTCACAAAGCTGTGTGACCCCACGCCCGCTGGCTTGCGCCAAGCAGGTGACCGAAGGCAGCAGTGGCTACCAGGATGTGCGTGCCACGCCCGACGATGTGCGCGGCAGCCAATTCGACACCCGCAGCGCGGCTGATGCGGCCTGTGCGCAGGCGCTGGGCGCGGGGTACCGCGTGGCCCAGGCGGGCGGTCTGGGTGGCGTGTTCACGCTCACCGGTGGCAATGAGTACTGGGTGCACAACGACGTGCGCACCGAGCAGAACTGCTGGGCCCCGTGACAGTGCGGCTTTACTCCACACCCGCCTTGCGGGCGCAGGGCTTGGCCCTGTGGACCGCCGTGGCCGTGTTGGCCATGGTGGCGCCCTGGCTCAGCCCGGTGACCTGGGGCCCCAACCCCGAGATGGTGCAACGCCTGCTGTCGGTGGGCTGTGGTGCGGTGCTGCTGGTGGCCTGGGTGGGGTATGGGCCACGTGTCAGTGCCCGCACGCTGGCCCATACCTTGGCATGGGGCTGGCTGCTGGCCGCGCTGCTAAGTGCGTGCGCCGGCGTGTTGCAGTACTTTGGTGCCGAGGGGCTGGTGTTTCACGGCTGGATCAGCGCCTCCACGCCGGGGCAGGCCTATGCCAACTTGCGCCAGCGCAACCAGTTTGCATCGCTCACGTCCCTGGGGCTGGTGGCCCTGCTGTACCTGGCCGCCGAGCACCCGCACCAGGCATCCCGACAACGAGCCCTGCGCTGGCTGGGTGTGGTGCTGGCCATTGCCGTGCTGGCGCTGGGCAACGCCGCCAGCAGCTCGCGCACAGGCGTGCTGCAATGGCTGGGCCTGTTGGTGCTGGCTTGGATATGGGGACGCCATGGGCGGCGCAGCATGCGGGGCTGGACCCTGCTGGCAGTGGCCCTGTATTTGCTGGCGGCCTGGGCGCTGCCGCGGGGCCTGGAGACCACGACCGGGCAAGTCGGCACAGGGGCGCTGCAACGGTTTCAGGAGAGCTCCGGCTGCGGCAGCCGCACCATTTTGTGGAGCAATGTGCTGGAGCTGATTGCCCACCAACCCTGGCGGGGCTGGGGCTGGGGTGAGCTCAAGTTTGCGCACTTCATCACGCCCTACCAGGGCGAGCGTTTTTGCGAGTTGCTGGACAACGCCCACAACCTGCCGCTGCACCTGGCGGTGGAGCTGGGTGTGCCGGCCGCGCTGTTGCTGTGTGGCGGCGCGCTGGCAGCGGTGCTGTGGGCCACGCCCTGGCGCGACACCGACCCCGCGCGGCAGATGGCCTGGGCGGGATTGGCCACCGTGGTGCTGCACAGCCTGCTGGAGTACCCGCTGTGGTACGGGCCGTTCCAAATGGCCACGTTGTTGTGCCTGTGGCTGCTGTGGCGCACCCGGCGCGGCGCACCCGCGGCGCCCCGAACAGCGGCCCAGCTGCCGCTGAGCCTGCTGGTTGCCAGCGGCCTGCTGGCTGCAGTGGCCTATGTGGGCTGGGACTACTGGCGCGTGGGCCAGCTGTTTATGCCACCCACGCACCGGGCGCAGGCCTACCGCGAGGACACCCTGACCAAGGCTGAAACCTCCTGGCTGTTCCGCGACATGGTGCGCTTTGCCCGCGTGACCACCACCAGCCCCACCCCCGACAATGCCGCGGCGCTGTATGCCGACGCCCTGCAGGCGCTGCACTATTCGCCCGAACCCCGGGTGATTGGCGCGCTGCTGGAAAGCGCACGCCTGCTGGGGCAGGAGACGTCGACCACCGAACACATCCACCGCCAATGGCAGACCGTGTACGGGCAGCCACCCACAGACGCCCCTTAATTTGCTATTAATTCAGTAGCTGTTCGCGCAATATCCACGGACCCTAGAGGCCATTTTGATACTCAAGTGCGGCGGCTGTTCCACCAGCCCTCCAGGCTGTAGACCCCCAGCGCCGCCCAGATCAGCCCAAAGCCCAGGGCACGCACGGGTTCAAACGCCTCGCCGTACAGCCACACCCCGATGAGCAGCTGCAGCGTGGGCGAGATGTACTGCAGGATGCCCATGGTGGACATGCTGACGCGCCGCGCGCCCGCCGCAAACAGCAGCAGCGGGATGGCGGTGAGCGGCCCGCCCAGCAACAGCCAGCCGATGGTGGCGGTGTCTGCCTGCACCAGTGCACCCTGCCCCTGCCAGCCCCACCACAGCAGGCAGCCCGCGGCCACGGGACTGAGCACCAGGGTTTCCAGCGTCAGGCCTTCCAGCGCGCCCAGGGTACCCACCTTGCGCAGCAGGCCGTAAAAACCAAAGGTGATGGCCAGCACCAGCGCCACCCAGGGCAAGCGCCCGGCCTGCACCGTGAGCCACAACACACCGGCTGCGGCCACCGCCACGGCCAGCCACTGGCCACGGCGCGGGCGCTCGTGCAAAAACACAAACCCCAGCGCCACATTGACCAGCGGCAGGATGAAGTAGCCCAGGCTGGCGTCCAGCACATGGCCGTTTTGCACGGCCCACACATAGGTACACCAGTTGACGGCCAGCAGCGCGGCCGAGAGCACAAAGGCGCCCAGCACACGCGGCGAGCGCAGCGCCGTGCCCAGCCAGGCCCAGTGCTTGCGCACCGCCAACACACCGAGCAAAAACACCAGCGACCAGACGGTACGGTGCATCACCACCTCGAAAGCGTTGACCGAGGCCAGCTGCTTGAAAAAAATGGGGAACAGGCCCCAGGCCGTGTAGGCCAGGGCCGCGTACAGAACGCCAGCGTGCATGGAGAGAGGATGGGTGGAACGGGGAAGCCAAGAGCTTACCCGCCCCACGCGGCGCGGGCTCAGGCCGGGGTTTTGCGGCGCAGCACCAGGAAACCAAATGCCGTGGCGGTGAGGTACATGCTGACCGAGTAAATGGCCGCCGGCAAGGCGAGCTGGAAGTTGGCCAGGACCGACAGCGCCACATAGATCGCCAGGGTGGAGTTGTGGATGCCGATCTCGAAACTCACGGCGGTGGCCACGGCCTTGTCGAGCCCGGCCCAGCGGGCCAGGTAGTAGCCCGAGAACAAGCTCAGCAGGTTGAAGGCCAGCACCACCGGCCCCAGGCTGCTGAAAGATTCGGTCAGCGCCGTCCATTCCTTGGCGATGGCGATGATGGAGAAGGTGGCCAGCACCAGGGCGCTGAAGGCCTTCATGGGCTGGCCCATGCGCTGGGCAAAGGCCGGACGCTGGCGGCTGACCACCATGCCAATGGCCACGGGCACCAGGATCACCCCCACCACCTCGAACACCTTGCCAAACTGCAGCGGCACCACCTGGCCGGTCTGCACAAAGGTGGCAATCGCCCAGTTGGCAATCAGCGGCAGGCTGATGATGGAGAGCACGGTGTTGATGGCGGTGAGCGAGATGTTCATGGCCACATTGCCGCCAAACAAATGGCTGAACAGGTTGGCCGACACCCCACCGGGCGAGGCCGCCAGCAGCATCAGGCCCACGGCATACACCGGCTCCACGCGCATGACCACGATGAGCAGGTAGGCCACACCGGGCAACAAAAACATCTGGATGGCCAGGGCCAGGGCCACGGCCTTGGGGTTCTCGCGCAGACGGCCGAAGTCACCCAGCGAGAGGGACAGGCCCAGGCCAAACATGACCAGGGCCAGCGCGATCAGCAACAGCGCGGGCAGCGCCGCAGTAAAGCTCATGCCGCCACACCGGCGGGGGCCGGCACGGAGCCCAGGCGGCGGCGGATTTCGTCACGCACGTCGGTGCGCATGTTGAAGTGGAAGGCGGTCTCGGCCACCAGGAACAGCGGGCCCACCAGCAAGCCCACCAAATCGTCCACAAACGCGGGCTTTTTGCCTTCGTAGTAGTGGCCCAAAAACTGGATCGCCCAGCCCAGCACAAACAGGCCGATGCCCCAGCCCAGCCAGACGCTGGTGCTTTGGGCCGCAAACCACTGGCTGGCGGCCAGCGAGTCGGCTAGCAGCATGGCCATGGCGATGCCAAAGCGCGCATCCAGCCGTGCGTAGAACCAGGCGGAGCCCAGCGCCACCAACACGGCGGGGCTGAGCAGCAGCGCACCCATCTGCCACTGCGGGCGCGACAACAAAATGGTGACGGCCAGCACAATCATGGGGATGCCCACAAAGTGGGTGGCGACGTTGCGGCTGTCCTGGTGGTAGGCCGCGTACTGCGTGAGGTGGTCGGTCAGGGTTTTCATGGCGGTCTCCTGCATGCTTCTGGATTGACGAAGCGCAATCATGGGCTTAGCCTCGGGCTTGCGTCTGTCGGGTAGCCGACACATGGCGCGTCATCCGTACAAACCACTAGGCCCCCCGCCATGCCCGACCCGTCCCGCTATTTGCCCGTGCTGCACTCAGGCCGCTGGTTTGCCCAACTGCCCGCCGCGTTTGCGCAGGCCCTGCTGCAGATGGCCAAGGTGCGCACCTTGCAAACCGGCGACGCCCTGTTTCTGCGCGACAGTGCACCCTGCGGGCTGTATGCGCTGGTGAGCGGCGCCATCCGCATCTCGGGCCAGAGTGGGCAGCGCAACGATGCACGCGAGGCGCTGCTGGTGGTGCTGACACCGCCGCAGTGGTTCGGGGAGATTTCGGTGTTCGACGGTTCGGCACGCACCCACCACGCCCACGCGGCCGAGCCCAGCACGGTGCTGCAGGTGCCGCATGAGGAGTTGCTGGCCTGGCTGCAGGCCCACCCCCAGCACTGGCGCGATCTGGCTGTGCTGATGGCCGACAAGCTGCGCATGGCCTTTGTGAGCATGGAAGAGCAGACCGTGCTGAGTGCGCCCTTGCGCCTGGCGCGCCGCCTGGTGGGCATGGCCCAGGGCTACGGCCAGCGCACCGAAGACGGCAGCTCCCGGCGCGTGCTGGCCATCACCCAAGAAGAGCTGGCGCTGATGATTGGTGTCTCGCGCCAGACGACCAACCAGATCCTCAATGCCCTCAAGGCGCAACACATCGTGCGCATCCAGCGCGGCGAGCTGGAGATTCTGGACCTGCCGGCACTGCGTGCGCTGTGCCAGTAACCAGGGCCTAGTCCCAGCGCGGTGCCAGTCCCTCGGGGTTGACCAACCGATCCCCACGGTCCAGGGCGGCGATGGCGGCCATCTCGGCATCGCTCAGCCGCAGTTGCTGCGCTTGCAGGTTGCTTGCCAAATGGGCGCGCTGGGTCGATGAAGGGATCACCGCGTAGCCGAGCTGCATGGCCCAGGCCAACGCCACCTGGGCGGTGGTGGCGCCATGGTCGTGCGCAATTTGCACCAACACCGGGTCTTGCAACACCTTGCCGTAGGCCAGTGTCATGTAGGACGTGGTGGGAATGCCGTGGCGCTGCGCAAACGCCACCACCGTGCGGTTTTGCAGATAGGGGCTGAGCTCGATCTGGTGGGTGGCGATCTGCGCGGCGCCGACCGCCGTGATGGCCTCTTGCAGGAGCGCGGTGTTGAAGTTGGAGACGCCGATGTGGCGCGTGAGGCCTTGTGCCTTGGCTTGCAGCAGCGCCTCCAGTGTCTCGGCCAGCGGCACCGCGCCGCCCGGCGAGGGCCAGTGGATCAGCGTGAGGTCCACCTGCCCGGTGCGCAGGCGCGCCAGGCTCTCGCGCAGGCTGGGGATCACACGGTCGCCGGCCAGGTGCTCGGTCCAGATCTTGGTGGTGAGGAACAGTTCGCTGCGCGGCACACCGCTGTCGGCAATGGCCTGGCCGACCGCGGCTTCGTTGCCGTAGATCTGCGCGGTGTCGATAAGGCGGTAACCCAACTCCAGCGCGTTGCGCACGGAGTCGATCACCACCTGGCCTTGCAGGCGGAAGGTGCCCAGGCCGAAGGCCGGGATGGGAGAGGCAGAAGGGATTGCGATCATGGAGAGCTTTCTTTCAGACAGGGGAGAGACATCAATGCGCGGTGGCGCGCTGGGGCGACAGGGTGGGGGCCGGCATGCGGGCGCGGCGGTCCAGGCGGCCGCTCCAGAAGGTGAGCGCCAGGGCACCGAGCACCACGACGGCGCCTATCCATGGCGTGTGCATCAGGCCCATGTGCGTGACCACCAGGCCACCGGCCCAGGCGGCAAACGCAATGCCCACATTGAAGGCGGCGATGTTCAGGCCCGAGGCCACGTCCACCGCGTCGGGCGTGTGGCGCTCGGCCTGGCGCACCACATCGAGCTGCAGCGCCGGCACATTGCCAAAGGCCACGGCCCCCCACAGCAGCACGGTGGCCACCGCCAGCCAAGGGTGCGGCGCGGTGAACTGGAACAGCAGCAGCACGGCGGCCAGCAGCGCAAAGATCAGCTTGAGCGCAGCCACCGGCCCGCGCGTGTCGGCCAGCTTGCCGCCCCAGAGGTTGCCCACCGCCACCGACACGCCGTACACCAGCATCACCCAGCCCACCGCGCTGGCGCCAAAGCCCGACTGCTGCAGGATGGGCGCGAGAAAGGTGAACGGAATGAAGGAGCCGCCGTAGCCCACGGCCGTGGTGGCATAGACCAGCAGCAGGCGCGGCTGGGCCAGCACCTTGAGCTGCTGCGCCAGCGAGGCCGGTGGCGTGTGCGCAATGGCACTCGGCACAAAGAAGAAGCTCACCACAAAGGCCAACGCGCCCAGGGCGGAGACGGCCAGAAAGGTCTCGCGCCAGCCGAAGTGCTGGCCGATGAAGGTGCCCAGCGGCACACCGGTGACCAGCGCCACGGTCAGGCCGGTGAACATGATGGCGATCGCGCTGGCGGCTTTTTCCTTGGGCACCAGGCCGGTGGCGATGGTGGAGCCGATAGAGAAGAACACACCGTGGGCCAGCCCCGTGAGGATGCGGGCGGCCACCAGCGTGTTGTAGCCCGGCGCCTGCCAGGCCAGCAGATTGCCCAGTGTGAACAGGGCCATGAGGCCCAGCAGCAAGGCCTTGCGCGGCAGCTTGCCGGTCAGGGCCGTGAGCACGGGCGCGCCAAAGGCCACGCCGAGTGCGTACAGGCTGACCAGCAGGCCGGCCGAGGGAAGGGTGATCTGCAAATCGGCCGCCACCGTGGGCAGCAGGCCCACGATGACGAACTCCGTGGTTCCGATGGCAAAGGCGCTGATGGTCAGCGCGAGAAGGGCAATGGGCATGAAGGGCTCCGGCAATCGAGTGAACAAGAGCGCCGGAGTGTGCGTGCTTTACCTTTGCAGAAAAAGCCTCTTGTCGGCAGAATACTGTTGACTTCAATTCAACAATACAAACCCATGAAAACCACGCTTGAAGAACTGCTGGCCTTTCGCGCCGTGGTGGACACGGGCTCCATCACCGCAGCGGCCGAGCAGCTGGTGCAGACCGTCTCGGGCATCAGCCGCGCTTTGAGCCGGCTGGAGAAAAAACTGGGCACCACCCTGCTGCGCCGCACCACACGCCGGCTGGAACTGACCGAGGAAGGCCAGGCCTTTCTGGCGCGCACACGCGCCATCCTCGACGCCATAGACGCGGCCGAGGAAGAGATGGCCGCACGCCGCGAAGCGCCCAGCGGGCTGTTGCGCGTCAACGCGGCCTCGCCCTTCATGCTGCATGCCGTGGTGCCGCTGGTGGCCGAGTTCTACCAGCGCTATCCGGCCATTCACCTGGAGCTCAACACCGACGACCTGAACGTGGACCTGCTGGCCCAGCGCACCGACATTGCCATCCGCATCGGCACGCTGCGCGACTCCACGCTGCATGCGCGCCCGCTGTGCAGCAGCCGCCTGCGCGTGCTGGCCAGCCCGGTCTACCTGGCGCAGCACGGCAAGCCCAAACGCGTGGCCGACCTCTCGCAGCATGCGCTGATCGGCAACAGCCAGGTGCCTTCGCTCAACGACTGGCCGCTGCGCGGCCCGCAGGGCGACCACTACCGCGCCACACTGGCCTTCAGCGCGTCCAGCGGCGAGACCATGCGCCAGCTCGCGCTGGCCGGTCTGGGCATCGTCTGTCTGGCCGACTTCATGACCGAGACCGACCGCAAGCAGGGCGACCTGGTGCAACTGTTTCTGCGCGACACCGTGGACGTGCGCCAGCCCATCAACGCGGTGTACTACCGCAACACGGCGCTCTCGGCACGCATCACGGCGTTTCTGGATTTTCTGGCGGCGCGGCTGCAATAAAAAACGCGCCCGAAGGCGCGTTTTTTATTGGGCATGGGGGTCTTAATTACTTCGAAACTACACGGGCCATCTCGAGCACCTTGTTCGAGTAACCCCATTCGTTGTCGTACCAGCTCACCAGCTTGACGAAGGTACCGTCCAGGGCGATAGAGGCTTCGGCGTCGTAGATGGAGGTGCGGCTGTCGCCACGGAAGTCGGTGGCAACAACCTTGTCTTCGGTGTAGCCCAACACGCCCTTCAAGGCGCCTTCGGACTGCGCCTTCAGCTCGGCGTTGATCTCGGCCAGCGTGGCGGAGGTGTTCAGTTCCACGGTCAGGTCAACCACGGACACATCGCTGGTGGGCACGCGGAAAGACATGCCGGTGAGCTTCTTGTTCAGTTCCGGAATCACGACACCCACGGCCTTGGCAGCGCCAGTGCTGGAGGGAATGATGTTTTCCAGAATGCCGCGGCCGCCGCGCCAGTCTTTGTTGGAAGGACCGTCCACGGTTTTTTGCGTGGCGGTGGCTGCGTGCACGGTGGTCATCAGGCCGCGCTTGATGCCGAACTTGTCGTTGATCACCTTGGCCAAAGGCGCCAGGCAGTTGGTGGTGCAAGACGCGTTGGAGATGATGGCCTCACCCTTGTACGTGGCGTGGTTCACGCCATAGACGAACATGGGGGTGTCGTCTTTGGAGGGAGCGGACAAGATGACCTTCTTGGCGCCTGCGTCGATGTGCTTCTGGGCGGTTTCCTTGGTCAGGAACAGGCCAGTGGATTCGACCACGATGTCGGCACCGACGTCGGCCCACTTCAGGTTGGCAGGGTCACGCTCTTGCGTCAGGCGGATCTTTTTACCGTTGACGATCAAGACGCCGTTGTCGACGGACACTTCGCCCTTGAAGCGGCCGTGCACGCTGTCGTATTGCAGCATGTAAGCCAGGTAGTCAGGCTCCAGCAGGTCGTTGATACCAACGATCTCGATGTCATTGAAATTCTGAACTGCGGCACGGAACACCATGCGGCCGATGCGGCCAAAGCCGTTGATACCAATCTTGATTGTCATTTGCTTCTCTCTTCAATTAAAAAATCGTAGGACACAGAAACCAGAATTACTTGCGGGCCAGTGCGGTCTGCACGGTGTCGGCCACGTTCTCGGCCGTGAAGCCGAAGTGCTTGAACAGCACCGGTGCGGGGGCGGACTCACCGTAGGTGTCCAAGCCGACCACGGCTGCGGTGCCGTACTTCCACCAGCCGCTGGTGGAGCCCATTTCCACCGCAATGCGGGGCACACCGGCCGGCAGCACGCTGGACTTGTACTCGGCGCTTTGCAGGTCGAAGGTGGTGGTGGATGGCATGGAGACCACACGCACGGCGATCTTGCGCTCAGCCAGCAGTTTTTGGGCGGCGATGGCCAGTTGCACTTCGGAGCCAGTGGCGATGATCACGGCCTGGGCCTTCTTCTTGATACCGGCGTCGGCAGGTTCGGCCAGCACATAGGCACCCTTGCTGATGGCGTCCAGACCCGAGGCGTCGGGCGCCACGGCGGAGTCGCCCTTGGCGATGTAGGCAATGTTCTGGCGGCTCAAGAGCAATGCTGTGGGCTTGGCTTTGTTTTGCAAAGCAACCGTCCATGCCACGGCGGTTTCAGCCGTATCGGCGGGACGCCACACATCCAGGTTGGGGATCAGGCGCAGGCTGGCAGCGTGCTCGATGGACTGGTGGGTGGGGCCGTCTTCGCCCAGACCGATGGAGTCGTGGGTGAACACGTGCACCACGCGCAGCTTCATCAGGGCGGCCATACGGATGGCGTTGCGGCTGTAGTCGCTGAAGGTCAGGAAGGTGCCGCCGTAGGGGATGAAACCACCGTGCAAGGCCACGCCGTTCATGATGGCGGCCATGCCGAATTCGCGCACGCCGTAGTTGATGTGGCGGCCGCCCTGGCCGGCTTCGTTGGTCACCACGTCACCCGTCATGGCGTCAAAACGCAGGTTGGGCGTGCTCTTGGTGTTGGTGAGGTTGGAACCGGTCAGGTCGGCCGAGCCACCCAGCAGCTCGGGCAGCGCAGCGGTGAAGGATTCCAGAGCCAACTGGCTGGCCTTGCGGCTGGCCACGGTTTCGCCCTTTTGGTGGGCCGCGATGACGGTGTCCACGGCGGTCTGCACAAAGTTCTTGGGCAGGTCGCCCTTCATGCGGCGCACGAATTCTTTGGCCAGCTCGGGGAAGGCGGCTTTGTAGGCGGCGAACGTGTCGTTCCAGGCAGCCTCGGCGGCCTTGCCCTTTTCCTTGGCGTCCCAGTCTGCATAGACTTCCTTGGGGATAACAAAAGGTGCGTGGCTCCAGCCGATGGCTTCACGCGTGAGCTTGATTTCTTCGGCGCCCAGAGGCTCGCCGTGGGCCTTGGAGGTGTTGGCGCGGTTGGGGCTGCCCTTGCCGATATGGGTCTTGCTGATGATCAGGGTGGGGCGGTTGTCGGTGCTGGCCTTGGCTTGTGCAATGGCAGCAGACACGGCGGAGGCGTCGTGGCCGTCCACCGGGCCGATCACGTTCCAGCCGTAGGCGACAAAACGCTGGGCCGTGTTGTCGATGAACCAAGGCGCCACCTGGCCGTCGATGGAGATACCGTTGTCGTCGTACAGGGCAATCAGCTTGCCCAGCTTCCAGGCGCCGGCCAGGGCGGCGGCTTCGTGGCTGATGCCTTCCATCAGGCAACCGTCACCCATGAACACATAGGTGTGGTGGTCCACGATGGCGTGGCCTTCGCGGTTGAACTCTTTGGCCAGCAGCTTTTCAGCCAAGGCAAAGCCCACGGCATTGGTGATGCCCTGGCCCAAGGGGCCGGTGGTGGTTTCCACGCCGGGGGTGATGCCGAATTCGGGGTGGCCCGCGGTCTTGCTGTGCAACTGGCGGAAGTTCTTCAACTCGGCGATGGGCAGCTTGTAGCCGGTCAGGTGCAACAGTGCGTAGATCAGCATCGAGCCGTGGCCGTTGGACAGGATGAAACGGTCGCGGTTGGCCCATTGGGGGTTGCTGGGGTTGTGGCGCAGGTGCTCGCCCCACAAAGCCACTGCCATGTCGGCCATGCCCATGGGGGCGCCGGGGTGGCCGGAGTTGGCTTGTTGCACAGCGTCCATGGACAGTGCGCGGATGGCATTTGCCATGTCTTGGGTATTGGGGGTGGGGGCCATTGAGGGCAACTCCGGGGTAAGGTTGGAAAACGGTGGGAAGGGTGAAACTCCCCCGATTTTACCGGGCCGCGCCAAAGGGACGTTACAGCGCGGTACCGCGCGGAATTTGAACCATGGGCTATGCTTTTGTGCATGAGCCAACTCTTCACCCCCCTGACCCTGCCATCGCCGCGCGGTGGCCTCACGCTGCCCAACCGCATCGTCATCGCGCCGATGTGCCAGTACCAGGCCGTCGACGGCTCTGCCACCGACTGGCACCTGATGCACTGGGCCAATCTGCTCAACGGCGGCGCTGGGCTGTTCATGATTGAGGCCACGGGTGTGCTGCCCGAAGGCCGCATCACCCCCGCCTGCCTGGGCCTGTGGGACGACCGTACCGAAGCCGCGCTGGCCGACAAGCTGGCGCGCGCACGCAAACTGGCGCCCCGGGTGCCCGTGTGCATCCAGCTCGCCCACGCGGGGCGCAAGGCCTCCAGCCACATCCCCTGGGAAGGCGGCCAGCTGATGGCGAAAAACGACGGCGGCTGGGAAACCTTTGGCCCCTCGGCGCTGCCACAGCTGCCCGGTGAAACCCCGCCCACGGCACTGGACACGGCCGGCATGGAACGTGTCAAGCAGGCCTTTGTGGATGCTGCGCGCCGTGCGGACCGCTTGGGGCTCGACGCGATTGAAGTCCACAACGCACACGGCTACCTGCTGCACGAATTTTTGTCACCGATTGCCAACCAGCGTGACGACGCCTATGGCGGCAATTTCGAAAACCGCATCCGCTTTCCCCTGGAGGTGTTTGCCGCAGTCCGTGCCGTGTTTGATGGCGTGCTGGGCCTGCGCCTCTCGGCCAGCGACTGGGTGGACGGCGCCTGGGATGTGGAGCAAAGCGCCGAGTTTGCCAAACGCCTGAAGGCCCTGGGCTGCGACTTCATCCATGTGTCCAGTGGCGGCGTGTCGCCCCAGCAAAAGATTACCCTGGGCCCCAACTACCAGGTGGATTTTGCGCAGCGCATCCGCGAGGTGAGCGGGCTGCTGACGATTGCCGTGGGCCTGATCACCGACCCGCAGCAGGCCGAGGCGATTTTGCAAAGCGGCGAGGCCGACCTGGTGGGCCTGGCGCGTGCGTTTTTGTACCAGCCCCGCTGGGGTTGGCAGGCGGCTGCCGCACTGGGTGGGCAGGTAGAAGCCCACCCCACCTACTGGCGCAGCCTGCCGCGCGAGGCGCAGCAGGTCTTTGGTGCCGTGAAGGTGGGCGGGCGCTGAGCCAGGCATGCAGGGCCTGCACCTGACCGCGGACTTGTACGGCTGCCGTTGTGCCATGTCATGGTTGACCGAGGCCACGGCCCTGGGTGCCTTTTGCGTGCAGGCCGTGGAAGCCGCCGGGCTGCAGGCCGTGGACCAGCAGTTCCACACCTTCCCCGCCACCGCCCTGGGCCCGGGCGGTGTCACCGCGACCGTGCTGCTGGCCGAGTCACACCTGTGTGTGCACACCTGGCCCGAACAACGCGCGGTAACGCTGGATGTGTACGTGTGCAACTTTGGCGCAGACCATTCGGACAAGGCGCACGCGCTGCTGGCCGCGCTGCTGCAGCGTTTTGACGCCACACAGGTGCAGCAGCACCAATTGCTGCGCGGCACGCCGCCTGGCGGGTAAAGGGCGCAGCACCAAAACAAAAAGGGAGCCTCTGGCTCCCTTTTTGTTGGCAGGCCACAGGCCGATCAGGCGCGGTGACGCATGCGACGGCGGCTGATGGTGCCGATCAGGCCCAAGCCTGCGAGCAGCATGGCATAGGTTTCTGGCTCGGGCACGGCGGTCACCACGTTGGACTGCAAAAACTCCACGCGCAGGCCGGCGGGGTTGCCACTGCCTTGGGCGAAGTTGGTCAGCACAAACTCCAGGGTGTTCAGGCCGGCGTTGAAGCCGCTGTTGGCCGCAAAGCTGGCGTACTGGTTGAAACTGCCTGCGCTGCCGATGGTCACACCATTGAGCTTCACGATCGCTTGGTTGTCTGCCGCAAACTGACCAGCAAAACTGGCCGTGCTGGCATCAAAACCGCTCAGGTTGAAGGACAGGGTCCAGGAGTAGGTACCCGTGTTCACGGGGTCCAGCGATGCGGCCTGGTTGGCGGTGGGGGTGATCCACTTGGACGCCGACGTGTTGGCAAGCCAGGGGTTGACGGGCCAGGCGTTGTCGTAGCTCACATAACCGTAGCCATTGCCGTTGAGCACGTAGTTGGTGTCCTGCAAGCCGCTGGCGAAGCTGCCGGTGTTGACCAGGCCGGAAATAGACGCGGCCTGGGCCGAGAGGAAGGAGCTGGCGGCCAGAACGGCGGCGATGGCTATTTTTTTCATGGATTCCCTGGAAAGAGGCCTGCTACGAACAATGCCTTAATTGTAAAGAGGCAGGCGGGTTGGCACGGGTGGCGCGCGGCGCCATCCGGCGGGCTGCGTGTGACAAAAATCACACTTTGCGGCCCGGATTAGCCCCCGGGCGTCGCAGCGGGGGGCTCGGGGGCCCAGGTGGGGTGCACCGCCAAGGCTGGGCTGATGGCCTCGCCGTCCACGCCCAGGCTGGGAATAAAGCCCCCCCAGCTCCACTCGGCATAGCGCCACTCGCTGCCTGCGCGCACCACGCCGTCAGGCGGCTGCACCTCCTGCACCGGCACCCCCTTCAGCGCAGTGGCCATGTAGTCGATCCACGCAGGCAGTGCCAAGGCCGAGCCGGATGCGCGCGTGCCCAGGCTGCGCGGCGTGTCGTAGCCCACCCACACCACGGCCACCAGACCCGGCTGGTAGCCGGCAAACCAGGCGTCCACCACATCGTTGGTGGTGCCGGTTTTGCCATACAGGTCGGGGCGCTTGAGCGTAGCCTGCGCGCGCGCGGCGGTGCCGCTGCGCGTAACCTCTTGCAGCAGGGTGGAGACCATGAAAGCGTTGCGCGCAGGAATGGCACGCTGGGTTTCGTCCACCACCGGGATGGGCGCCTCGAACACCACCTCGCCACTGGCGCGGGCGATGCGCTGGATCAGCAGCGGGCTGACACGGTAGCCACCATTGGCCAGCACGGCATAGGCACCCGCCAGTTGCAGCGGCGTGGTAGCACCGGTGCCCAGGGCCTGGGTCAGGTCCGCGGGCTGGCGTTCGGCCTCGAAGCCAAATCGGCTGGTCCAGTCGCGGGCCCCCTGTGGCGAGAGCAACTGCAGGAGACGGATGGACACCAGGTTCTTGGAGCGGGCCAGCGCGTGGCGCAGGGTGATGGGGCCGTCCGCGCTGCCGTCGTCGTTCTCGGGGGCCCAATCGCCCACGTTCTCCAGCGGCGCATCGTTGACCAAGCTCTCGGGTTGCATGCCGTTCTCAATGGCGCCGGAATAGATGAAGGGCTTGTAGCTGGAGCCCGGCTGGCGCCAGCCCTGGGTCACGTGGTTGAACTGGTTGCGGTGAAAGTCAAAGCCACCCACCAGCGCGCGGATCTGGCCATTGGCCGGGTCCATGGCGACGAGTGCGCCCTCGGTCTCGGGCCACTGCACCAGGCTCCAGGCCTTGCCCTGCTGCAGCACGCGCAGCACCGCGCCCCGGCGCACGCGCAACTTGGCCGAGGCGTTGTCGGCCAGGCCGCTCTGTGCCGGGCGCAGGCCGGAACCTTCCACCGTCACCACCTCGCCCGAGGCGAGCACCACGGTGACGGACTTGGTGCTGGCGCGCGTGACGATGGCCAGGCGCAGGTCTTCGTCATCGTCGTAATCGGCCAGCGCCTGGGCGACCGCGGGGTTGTCGTCCTTGAGGGAATCCGCCAGGCTCTCCTGCCCCTCGGGGCCGCGCCAGACCTGGCGCAGCGAGTGCTCCACCAGCGTGCGACGCAGCGCCTTGTAGGCGGCCTGCTGATCGGCTGCGCGCAGCGTGGTGGTGACGTTGAGGCCGGTGGTGTAGCTGAGCTCGCCAAACTGGGCGTAGACCTGCTGGCGCACCATCTCGGCAGCGTATTCGGCGTGCACATCCACGTCATTGGGCCTGCGCACCACCAGCTTTTCCAGCAGGGCCGCGGCGTACTGGCCGCCGTCGATCACCCCCTGCGAACGCATGCGCCCCAAGGCAATCAGCTGGCGCGCACGCGCGCGGTCCAGGTTCTGGATGGGGTTGGCAAAGTAGGGGTTTTGCGGCAGGCCGGCCAGCATGGCGCACTCGGCCGGCGTCAGGGCTGCGAGCGTTTTGCCAAAGTAGGTTTGGGCCGCAGCCTCAAAGCCGTACGAGCGCGCGCCCAGGTAGATCTGGTTCATGTAGAGCTCCAGAATCTGGTCCTTGCTGAGCTGCGACTCGATCTTGAAGGCCAGCATCGCCTCCTTGAGCTTGCGCTCCAGGGTGCGCGAGCGGCTCAGGAAGAAGGTGCGCGCCACCTGCTGCGTGATGGTGGAGGCGCCCTGCATGCGCCCACCAGTGGTGATGGCGAGCAGCGCCCGCGCCACACCGATCGGGTCCAGCCCGCCGTGGCTGTAGAAGCGCGCGTCTTCCACCGCCAGCAGGCTGTCCTTCATGAGCGGAGGGATCTGGTCGATGCGCTGGTAGACGCGGCGCTCTGCGCCAAAGCCGCCTATGGGCACACCATCGGCCGTCAGCACCCGCAAGGGCTGCTTGGGCTGGTAGTTGGAGAGTGAGGAGGTGTCGGGCAGCTGCGGGTAAAAAAACGCGGCCGCTGCCAGCAGAAAGAGGGCGAACACCACCACCAGCACCAGGCCGGTTTTGAGGACGCGCATGGGCCAGGGGCCCCAGGAGTTGGTGTGCATAAGAAAGCGTGGCTGAGGGCGGATTATGGGCAGGTCTGCCGCGCAGACACCGCCAGGGGCTGTGTCACAAGTGTGTCCAGCTGTTGCTCAGGCCCCGGCATGGTGGCCCTGCGTGAAGGCTTCTTCAAAGATGGAGTAACCCGCCCAGTCGCTGTGGGCGAAGCGCAAACGGCCATGGGCCAGCACAAAATGCTCTTGTTTTGATAGCTGTTTGCGCATGTTCGGCGGGGGCTGGAGGCCGATTTGACCACTCATTGACGGGATGGGGATGGCCATGGCGTGGCCGTAGCGGGTCAGCTCCACGCGGCTGGCTTTGGCGGGCAGGTCGGGGTGGGCGGTGGCCAGTTCGGCCAGGATGGTGTCGCGCCAGTGCGTCCAGGGCTGCGCCAGCAGCTGCTTACGCCCAGCAGCCGGACCACCGGGCACATCGCCCAGCGCGCGGTAGTGGGTGAGCACCGTGGCGCCGGGCACGGGCTGCAGGCTTTGGTGCATGGCGTCCACATAACCCAGGCCACCGCCGGTCTCGCTGTAGATCACATTGTCCCAACTCGGTGCCGGGCCTGGCCGGTCATGCAAGGGCGCGCGGATGTGGATGTTGGCCACCAACCAGGGGGCGTAGACCACACGCTGCGCCGCTTGGCGCAGAAACTCGGGCGCGCCCTCCACCACACGCGCAGCCACAAAAATGGGCAGCGCCACGATGGCTTGCTGTGCCTGCCAGCGCTCTGCCTGCTGGGTGGCGGTGTTGAAGGCATCCACCTCCACGCCGTGGCGGCTCTGTGCCACGCGCAGCACCACGCAGCCGGTGCGCAGGCGCTCGCCCAAGGGCGCGGCCAGGCGACGTGTGAGCCAGGCATTGCCCTCGGGCCAGGTCAGCAGGCCCTCGCGCTCCACCGCATCACTGCCCGGCGCATGGAAGCCGTGGCGGCTGGCAAAGTAGTGGATGCCGGCCCAGGCCGACACGGTAGCGATGCCGGCGCCGTAATCGTCGCGGCAGCAGTAGTCCAGGTACCAGCGCAGCGGCGGGTCGGTCAGTCCGTTTTGCTCCAGATACGCTATAAAAGTCATAGCTGACAGCGCACGTTGCACGGGGGATAGGGTCCTATTTCTTATAGGAATGGCCCACTTCGCCGCCTGGCGCGCCTGCTCCACCAGCACCGCAAAACGGCGGTACTGCGCCAGCGTGGACGCACCCACGCCCTGCACTGGCAGCAGACCGTCCTGCCAGGCACCGTGAAAGTACAGGCGCTCTTGCGGGCTGTGGCACAGGTGGCGTTCGTCGTACTGCCAGCGCCCGGCCACCCGTTGGCGCAGGCCCAGTTCCTCCAGCAGGTCTTGCACCTCGGGCGCGTCATCGCTGGGCAGCGGCAGGTAGTGCGCGCCCAGCGGGCAGGCCATGCCGCCCACCGTGCCGCCGCGTGCATTGCCACCGGCACTGTCTTCCAGCTCCAGCAGCGCAAAGTCGTCCTGCCCGCGCAGGCGCAACGCACGCGCGGCAGCCAGGCCGGCCACGCCACCACCGGCAATAACGGTGTGGGTGCGGTGCGTGACGGCAGGGGTGGGCCAGGTTGTGGTGTCGCGCAGCCGGTGGCCGCGTTCGTGGGCGATTCCGGTGAAGCCGCCGGTGATGTGGGTGGTGTCGGGGGCAGACGGCGCGCAGCCCAGCAAAGGCAGGGATGTAGCCCCGGCGAGAAAATGGCGGCGTTTCACGGTGCAGTCGGCACGGTATCCGTGGGTTCCAGCCAACCGCGGTACTGCACAATGCGCCCGGCCAGCGGGTGTGCGACCTCCACATCGAAGTGAAAACGCCCGTTGGACGCGTATTCCCGGCTGTCCCCGCTGGGGAGTAGCCGGGTGGGCAGTGGGATGGTCCACAGGGTGCCGCTGCGCACCGTCCAGTGCAGGGCACCATCCACCACCGCCAAAGCAATGTGAATGCGCAGAGGACCAAAACGCTCCACCAGCAACCCCTGCTGCGCGCCATGGCCCGAGCTCAAGCGGCTCTCGAACCGCTGCGTACCAAAGCACCGCTCCCATCGCTCCCCGGTGCCTTCCACCTGCATATGCACACGCACCGGCACAGCATCGCCCGCCACGGGAAAGCCGATAAGGCGGCACAGCGCACGCGCCAGCAGGCTAGACCCACGCCGCACCGAGGCCTGACCCGATAGCAACAGGGCCAGACCCGGCTGGTGGCCACGCTGCACAGCAGGCGCAAGCTGCACAAACGTGCTGCCCAGCACGCGCTGGAACAGACTGGCGGAAGTGATGCCCTGAACGCTCACAAACCATCCCCCGCCACAAAGCGGTCCACATCCTCGGGGGCCGGCAGGTAGCACACCTCCCCTCGGCCAAACCATCGGATACGGTTGCGCGCCACACCGTCGTACAGCCAGTCACGCCAGGCCAAGGGGAGCAAGCGAAAGACCGCGGCGATGCGCCAAGGCCAGCCCAGGCCTTCGGCCATGCGGATGCTGCCTTCCGACTTGATGAAGACTTGGCCGGACTGGATCAGCAAGTTGCTTTGGTAATCGTCGCCCCCCAAACCGTAGTGGGCATACAGTGCCTGTCCCACAGGGGTTTGGGCTGCCAGCAGACGATAGGCCCTGCGCTTGTCATGCTTGAGCACAAAGTTGGCCCAGCCGGAACACAGCACGCAGTGGCCATCGAACACGATGATGGGTTTGTCGTCCGCAAAGCGGGGGACGCGGACATCGCTGCGGTAGCTGTAGGCGGCAGGGGTCATTTCGCCACCCTGCCCCATTCCTCTTCGTACGTCGTCACCAGCACCTGGTTCGACAGCCGGTTCACCTCAGTGGGCACACGGCCCATGTCTTGCGGAAAGTCAAACAGCAGCGGCAGGCTGGGCACGTTCAGAAAGCGCAGGCCTGCGGGCAACGCGGTAGGCATGCGCCAAGGGCGGCGGCTGGCCAGCACAAAGCCCCATTCGCCAAAGCTGGGCACATGCGCGTGGTAGGGCGTGGCGGTCAGTCCCACGGACTCGATGGTGGTGACCACGGTCCAGAAGCTCTTGCGCGCAATCAGTGGCGAGGTGGTCTGCACGACAGCGTAGCCGCTAGCGGCCAAGTGCTTGTCCAACAGGGCGTAGAAGGCGTTGGTGAAGAGCTTGCCGACCGAGAAGTTGGTGGGGTCGGGGAAGTCCACCACCACCACGTCAAACACCTCGTCCGTGCCCTGCAGCCAGGTGAAGGCGTCGGTGTTGATGACCTTCACCTTGGGGGAGCGCAGCGACTCGCTGTTGAGCGCGGCCAGCTCCGGCGTCTGGGTGAACAGCGTGGTCATGGCCGGGTCCAGCTCCACCAGCGTGACGCTCTCTACACCGGAGTACTTGAGGACCTCACGCACCGCCATGCCATCACCACCGCCCAGTACCGCAACCTTTTTGGGCGAGGCGCCGGTGGCTGAAAACGCGGCCATGGCGGGGTGCACCAAGGCCTCGTGGTAGCGGTACTCGTCGCGCTGGGCAAACTGCAGGTTGCCGTTGAGGAACAGGCGGTAGCCCAACTGCCCCTCGCCCGGCGAGTGCGTCACCACGATGCGCTGGTAGGGACTGGACTGGGCGATGATGGCCTTGTCCTGGTAGAGCCGGTCTTCGGCCCAGGTGGTGATGTGGTCGGCCGCGACCATGCCCACACCCAGCAGGGCCAGCACCACGCCACAGGCCCAGGCATGCGCGGCAAACCGACGCAGCTCATGGCGGAACAGCCACAGCGCCCACAGGGCCACCGCTGAATTCAACAGGCCGAACAGCAGCCCGGTGCGCACCAGCCCCAGCTTGGGCACCAGCAACAGCGGGAATGCGACCGATACGGCGAGCGCGCCCAGGTAGTCAAAGGTCAGCACCTGCGAGACCAGGTCCTTCAGCGCCACATTGCGCTTGAGGATGCGCATGACCAGCGGAATCTCCAGCCCCACCAGCATGCCCACCAGCAGCACCATGGCGTAGAGCACAAAACGGAAGGAACCCGGCACCCAGGCGTGCGCTACAAAAAGAATAGCTGGTAGCGAACCACCAGCAAGGGCCACCATCAGTTCTATGCGTAAAAAGTGAGCGGTGAGCTGGCGCTCGAAAAAGCGCGATAGCCAGGAGCCAATGCCCATGGCAAACAGGTAGGCTCCGATGACGGTGCTGAACTGCAGCACCGAATCGCCCAGCAGGTAAGACGCCAGCGCCCCGGCCGCCAGCTCGTACACCAGCCCGCAGGCCGCCACCACAAACACCGAGGCAAGCAGCGCGACTTCGACCGGGCGCGGCCCGACAGCGTGTGGGGACACAGGTTTCACCGCCGGGCCGCCCCAAGGTGTGGACTTGGGGTTTTGCCAAACGCGCCCCCGCGGGGGGCAGCGACCCGCGCAGCGGTGGAGCGTGGGGGCATCAATGGATGGCAGCCGCCACGATGATGCAAATGCCCAGCGACATGGCCGCCACCACCAGGGCCAGCGCCTTGTTCTGCTTTTCCACAATCTCCAACCACAGGTTGTAGGGCGTGATCTTGTCAATGATGAGGAAGCAGATCCAGAAAATCAGCACCCCCATGACGGCATACAACGCTGAGCCCAACACCACATCCGGTTTCAACCATTCCATGGTCATCTCCTTGAAAATTCCAACATCTATTTGTGCCCACCGCCCGATGAGAAGCCGCCGTACGATCCGCCCGAGGAACGGTAGCTGCTGCCGGAGCAGTTCTCCACGTTCGGGTCACAGTCGGGTGAGCAGCGTGTCATCGCCACGAAGAACAGCACCACCACGATAAACACCCAAAACTCCTGGCGCATCAAGGGGTTGGTGCCGGACACCAGCGGCCCCACGTCGGCGCGTTTGAGCAGGTCTTGTTTGTCCTTCAACTTGAAGGCCATGGCCACCGTCGCACTGTCAATCGTGTTGCCCACCGACCAGGTCAGCTCGTTGGCCGTTTGTTCCAGCGACAGCAGGTTTTTGCCGCTGCTGTAGTCGCGGTTTTCCGTCACCTGGTCACGTTGCACCTGCCAGTAGAACTCGCCCACCACATAGTTGGTGCGCGCGGTGTAGCTTTCCTTGAGCTGGTAGTGCGTGCCCAGGTATTTGGCGCTTTGCCGGTTGTCGCTCACCACCGGCGCCCCGGTCGCAGGGCGCACCACGCTCCAGCCCTCGGTGGAATCCACCAAAAAAATGAAGCCGCGTTTGGCGTTGTACAGCAGGTACTCCTCCCAACCGAAGTGCTCGTCGGGGTCGGACGGGTCAGTCCCCATGCGGTGCTGAAAGCCCACCACCTGCCACTGCGCGCCCTGCAGCGTGCCTGTAGTGCCCAGCGGGATCAAGGGCTGCACCGGCTCGTCCTGGATCGCGTGTTTGAGTTCGCCGCCGATGCCCTGCGACAGGTCGATGATGCTGTGGCACGACCCGCAGCTCATGCTCTGGCTGCCGGCCAGTTTCACGGTCAGCGTGGCGCCGCAGTTCGGGCAGGCAAACTGCCGGCCCTTCTCATCCTTGGCCGATTCGTCTTTCAGACCCGTGAGCTTCAGGTCCTCCAGCAGCACCGATTGGCCCATGCTCACGCTGGGCGGCTGGCTGCTGTAGTCCACGCTGAGCACCTCGCCCGCGCCCTTGGCGTCCACCGCCTGGCTGCGCAACTCCACCATCGCAAAGCTGGTGCCCAACTCAGGCAGGCGCGGCAACTCGCCCTGCGCCGCGATCAGTGCGACCGACTGGTTGGAGGCGACGGTAAACGACTTGCCATTGATGGCCGTGGTGGCCCCCACACGGAAGCGATCGGCCGGCGGCATCTCGCGCTGCACGGCCTGCGCTGTGGTGAAAACATAGGCGCCGTTGTCTTCGCTCAAGTACGCACTGCTGCCGTCACCCAGCACTGCATGCCACTCGGTCCAGGTGCCTTCGCCGTACTTGTATTGCAGCCGCCCCAGCAGCGTGAAGCTTTGGCCGTTCCAGGTGCCGCCGGCACCCAACTGCAACAGGCTGTGGTCGTCGAACAGCTCGGCCATCTTGCCGATGCGCTGCAACACGTCGCCATTGCGCACCACGGTGCTCTGGCAAAACGCACAGACGGCATGTGTGCTCTGCGCACTGAGGAAATTGACCGGCGCACCACACCCCGGACACGGAGCCCGGTAGGCGCGTTGGGTGTTGCTAGTGTCGAGTGCCAAGGCGTGAAGAGGAGTCTGGGTGACCGAGGGTTATGCGGAGGTAAAGGAGGAGCCCGAAGGGCGGGGGACACGCAGCAGAACGCTCGGTCACCCAGACGCTTCGCCGATAACTACACCAGCTTCTTCAGCAGTTCCACCTTCTTGGCGTCAAACTCTTCTTGCGTCAGGATGCCCTTGGATTTCAGGTCGCCCAGCTTCTCCAACGTGGCCATCACGTCTTCTGGCTTCACACCCGCAGCCTGCGCCACTGCGGCTGCAGCAGGAGCCGCGTTGCCCTGCAGTCCAGCGGCCAGGTTCTGCGCCAGCACCTGGCCCAAGGCCACGCCAGCCCCCAGACCCATGGCATCGCCCGCAATGCCACCACCGGAGCCTGCGCCTTCGGCAAACTTCGGGATCGCCTGTGCGGTTTGGTACTGCATGAACTTGCCCATGTCGTTGCCGACCATGCCCATGCCTATTTTTTGATCCAAGATTTTTTGCAGCTCTTCGGGCAAGGAGACGTTTTGCACCGTCATGCCTTCGAGCTTCAGGCCAATCTTTTCAAACTCGGGCGCCAGCTGGCGCACCAGCGCCTGCGCAAAACTCAACTGGTTCGCCGCCAGGTCCAAAAAGGCAATGCCGCTGCTGGCCACCGCGTTGCTGATGTTCTGCAACACCAGGCCACGCAACTGGCCGTCGATGTCGGCCACGGTGTAGTTCTCGCGCGTGCCCGAGATTTCGGTGTGGAACAGCTTGGGGTCGGCAATGCGGAAGTTGTAATTGCCAAAGGCGCGCAGGCGCACGGCGCCAAAGTCCGCATCGCGGATGGTGATGGGTTGGGGCGTGCCCCACTTCTGGTCGATCTGCTGGCGCGTGCTGAAGAAGTACACATCACTCTTGAAGGGGGACTCGAACAGCTTGTCCCAGTTCTTGAGGTAGGTCAGCACCGGCAGGGTCTGCGTGGTGAGTGTGTGTGTGCCGGGGCCAAACACATCAGCCACCTTGCCCTCGTTCACAAACACCGCCAGCTGCGACTCCCGCACGACCAGCGTGCCGCCGTTCTGGATTTCCATACCCGCCATGGGGAAGCGCCAAGCCAGCGTGCCATCGTCTTCCTCAGTCCATTGAATGACGTCAATAAACTGTTTCTTGATGAAGTCCATCAGTCCCATGGTGCCCTCCTGAATATGTGTGGGGAAGATGATAGCCGCAGGCCGTGGCACTGGGCTATGCTCTGCGCCCATGTCTTCCCTGTCCTCCGCCATCGTGCTCGCCGCCGGCCGCGGCGAGCGCATGCGCCCGCTGACCGATACCTGCCCCAAACCTTTGCTCGCCGTGCAAGGCAAACCCCTGATGCAGTACCACCTGGAGGCGCTGGCCCAGGGTGGCTTTGGCAGCGCAGTGGTGAACACAGCGTGGCTCGGTGAGCAGATAGAGGCCCGTTTTAAGCATGTTTTAGGCCTCAAGCCACCGTTCAATCAGCGCGAGCAGCTATCAAAAACAGAGCAAATCTCACTTTCCTACTCACACGAAGGGCAGGACTTTGGTGGCGCACTGGAGACGGCGGGCGGCATTGCCCGCGCGCTGCCGCAGCTGGCGCCGGTGTTCTGGTCGATGGCGGGTGATGTGTATGCGCCCGACTTTGTCTTCACCCAGGCTGCGGTCGACCGCTTTGCCGCCAGCGGCCTGCTGGCCCACCTGTGGCTGGTGCCCAACCCGGCACACCACCGCCGTGGCGACTTTGGCCTGGACTCCCCGGACGCACAAGGTGTGGGCATTTGCACCGACCCACCCGCCGACAGCCCCACGCCGCGCTACACCTTCAGCACCTTTGCACTGTTCCACCATGCCCTGTTTGCCGCGCCCTGGTGCGACATCCCGCCCGGTAACCCGGAAGGTGTGAAAGCACCGCTGGCCCCGCTGCTGCGCAAAGCCATGGCGCAAGCGCAGGTGAGCGCTGAGATTTACACTGGCCGCTGGACCGATGTCGGCACGCCCGAGCGGCTGGCAGAACTGAACCACTGACACCATGACACACCCCCTATCCGCCCACTACGCCGCCCGCCGTGCAGCCTTGGCCGCGCGCATTGGCAAGCACGGCGTGGCCGTATTGCCCACCGCACCCGAGCAACAGCGCAACCGCGACAGCGACTTTCTTTTCCGTTTTGACAGCTACTTCCATTACCTGAGCGGCTTTGCCGAGCCCAGGGCCTGGCTGGTGATTACGGGGTATGGCAAGACCACCTTGTTTTGCCAGCCCAAGGATATGGAACGCGAGATCTGGGACGGTTTTCGCCTGGGGCCCGATGCAGCACCGGCTGCACTGGGCGTGGACGCGGCCTACTCGGTGGATGAACTGGACCAGCGCATGCCCGCGCTGCTGGATGGGGCCGATGCGGTGTGGTACCCCTTCGCCACACACAAGGGCCTGGAGACCCGGGTGGACGGCTGGCTCAGCGGACTGCGCGCCCGGGTGCGCTATGGCGCGCTCACCCCCGAACAGGTGCGCGACCTCTGCGGCCCGCTGGACGAAATGCGGCTGATCAAAGACGCCTACGAGCAAGACACCATGCGCCGCGCCGCGCAGATCAGCGCGCAGGCCCACATCCGCGCCATGCAGCGCTCGGCCCGCATGCTGCGCGCCGGCCAGGACGTGCGCGAGTACCACCTCGACGCCGAGTTGCTGCACGAGTTCCGCCAGCAGGGCTCGCAGTACCCGGCCTATGGCTCCATCGTGGCCGCGGGAGCCAATGCCTGTGTGCTGCACTACCGCGCCGACGCCGGCCAGGTGCGCAATGGCGAGTTGGTGCTGATTGACGCAGGCTGCGAGCTGGACGGTTACGCCAGCGACATCACCCGCACCTTCCCGGCCAATGGCAAATTCAGCGGGCCACAACGCGCGCTGTACGAGTTGGTGCTGGCCTCCCAAATTGCCGCGATAGACGCCACCAAGGCGGGCGCCCGCTTCACCGACCCGCACGAAGCGACCGTGAAGGTGTTGGCCCAAGGCATGCTGGACCTGGGACTGCTGGACAAAAACGCCGTGGGCGGCCTGGACGATGTGATCGAGAGCCGTGCTTACTTCCAGTTTTATATGCACCGCACCGGCCACTGGCTGGGCATGGACGTGCACGACTGCGGCAGCTACACCGAGCCCAGCGAACTGGGCCAGGGCAGCGTGCGTAAGGACGCGTTGACCGGGGCCGACATCGTCAACCGCCCGGCGCGCATTTTGCGCAGTGGCATGGTGCTGACGATCGAGCCTGGCATGTACGTGCGCCCGGCGCCCGGCGTGCCGGAGCAGTTCCACAACATCGGCATCCGCATCGAGGACGATGCCATCGTCACCGACACGGGTTGTGAACTGATCACCCGGGGGGTGCCGGTGGAGCCGGATGCGATTGAAGTGCTGATGCGCGACTGACATGGCCGCCTCCGCCCGCCCCACCAGCAAAGACAGCAGCCCCCAGCGGGCCGCGCTGGCCTTGCGGCTGGAGCGGGGGCCACTGACCGTCTCACTGCGGCGCAATGCGGTCAAGGCTTTTGTGATTGCCAAGAGTCCGCATGTGGTGATTGGGGTGGTGCGCTGGGGCCAGGAGTATGGCCTGCTCGCCATCTCGCCCGCGGGGGACTATCTGCGCGTGAATGGCTCGTACGAAGAGCTGCTGGACACCCAAGAGGTACGCACCGCCATCGTCAAGGTGTTCATGAGCGGCGAGTTGCCTCCGGGCCGCTCACGCGGGGATGGCCCGCCGGTGTGGGGCATTGAATTTTTGGATGGCGCATTGCGTCAGGCACCACGCTGATGCCTGAGGGCCACCGCCCGCTACGGGCGTGACGCGTCCCCGTCCTCTGCAGCGCGCTGCACCTCTTCCCAGTGGCGCTTGGGCAGGTGGCCAAGCAGGCGCTCCATCACCGTGTCCATCACCGCATCATTGATTTCGTGGCCCAGGAAGGGGATCACGTCGGCGGTCACGTCTGCACCCAGGCTGATCAGGTGCTCTGCACCGGTGACGGTATAGCCATAGTGGATGACGGCATCGCTCTTGCCGTGCACCAAGTGCAGGGTGGTGTGGGGGTGGGGTGCCTGCGGTAGCGCGGCAAAGCGGCCAGACAAGGCCACCACACGACCCACCAGATGCTGCGGCAACTGCGTGGCTTCCAGCGACATGATGGCGCCCTGGGAAAACCCAATCAGCGCAGTGGCCTCGGGCCCCACGCCGCTTTGGCGCTGCCAATCCTGAACCATAGCCACAAAGGCGGGCATGGCTTCGGCCACGCGTGCGGGCCGGTCTTCCTCGGTGATGCCACGCACCGAAAACCATTGGTAACCCTGCCCCAGGTCCGAGGGATGCGGCGCCTGCACACTGACCACCAGGGCATCAGGAAAGGCCTGGGCCAGGCGTTGGCCCAAGGGCACCAGCCCCTGGGGGGTCGCACCCACGCCGTGTTGCAACAGCATGAGCTGCTTGGCTGGCCCCGCAGGGCGCTGCACCACAACGGCTTCAGACATAGGCTTTCTCCTCCAAACGCTGGGCATGGCCCAGGGTCAGCCGCGCCAGCACCAGTGCCACGATGGCCGAGCCCGCGATGCCCGCCACCATGGGGCGTGCGCTGCCATCAACAAACAGACCGGTGAGCGCCATGACCACCGCACCGGTGACGAACTGCAGCGTTCCCATCAGGGCCGAGGCCGTGCCTGCAATGCTGCCATGCTCTTCCAGCGCCAGCACCGCGGTGGTCGGCACCACCAGGCCCAAAAAGCCGTAGCCCACAAACAGCACACCAATCATCACGTCCAGCCGGTCCACACCGGCCAGATTGATCGCCAGCAGCAGCGTCATCATGGCGGCATAACCCACCACCGCAAACTTGACCAGGCGCACCAAGCCAAACCGCGCGCTGAGCTTGCCGGTGAACTGCGAGATACCAATGAAGGACGCCGCGTTGGCAGCAAACGCAAGGCTGTATTGGCGAGGCGTCAGCCCGTAGTGATCGATCAGCACAAACGAGGAGTTGGCCAGGTAGGCAAAGAAGCTGGAGATACCAAAGGCGCCGATGAACACCAAACCGAGGAAATGCCGGTCACGCAGCAACACGCCGTATGCGGCAATGGCGCTGCCCACGCTGCTGTTGACGCGGTCTTGGGCGGTACGGGTTTCGGGCAGGCTGGTGGCCAGCAACACAATGCCCAGCAACGCAGCCACCATCACCGCCCAGAACACGCTGCGCCAGCCCACAGTCTCGATCAACACACTGCCCGCCAGCGGCGCCAGAATGGGCGACACGCTGAACACCAGCATCAACAGCGACATCAGGCGCGCGGCGTCGTGGCCGGTGTGCAGGTCGCGCACCACGGCACGTGGCACCACCATGCCAGCGCAAGCGCCCAGGCCCTGGATAAAACGCAGCACCACCAAGGTTTCAATGTCCGGTGCCAGGGCGCAGCCCACGCTGGCCACGGCAAACAACACCAGACCAAAGTACAGCGGGGGTTTGCGTCCCACCATGTCCGACACGGGCCCGTAGATGATTTGGCCGATACCCAGGGCGATGAAGAAGGCCATCAAACTGGCCTGCACGGCCCCCATGGAGGCCCCCAGGTTCTGCCCGATGGAGGGCAGGGCGGGAAGGTACATGTCGATGGCAAACGGGCCAATCGCCGACAGCAGACCGAGCACCAGTGCGGTGCCAAAAAACGAAGATTTCATGGCTTGGAGAATACCCTTCACCCCCCAACCTGTGGGGGCATAGGGATACTTTGACGTTCGCACAAAAGCGGCCGCCAGGCGCCCCGTCGGCTTGGGCTCTAATACGGCGTTGAGTCCCTCACTGCAAAGCCCCATGACTGATACATCCCCTTCGACCGCCCCTCTTCTCATCATTGGGGCAGGTCTCGCCGGTTGGACCACCGCCCGCGAATTCCGCAAGCTGGACACCACCACCCCGGTAGTGCTGGCGACCGCCGACAGTGGCGACTTTTACGCCAAACCCACCCTGTCCAACGCCTACGCCCAGAAGCGCACGCCCGCCCAGCTGGTGAGCACGCCTGCAGCCAAGATGGCGGAGACCCTGAACGTCACCTTGCTGGCCCACCACCGGGTGCAATCGCTGGACACGGCGGCGCGCAGCGTGGTCGTGTCCCATGAAGGCCAAAGCCAGACACTGCACTACAGCCGACTGGTGCTGGCCACGGGCGCCCAGCCCATCCGCATCCCGATGGGCGGCAATGCAGCAAGCCAGGTGAAGTCCATCAACACCCTGGACGACTTTGCGGTCTTCCACCAAGCACTGGGACTGGACCCCGGCGCGACCGGAGTGGCCTCCGGCAAAACCGTCGTCATCATGGGTGCGGGCCTGATTGGCTGCGAGTTTGCCAACGACCTGTTGCTCGCCGGCGCCACGGTGCATGTGGTGGACCCATCCCCCCGCCCCTTGGCCCTGTTGCTGCCTGCTGAAGCCGGCGAGCAACTGCAGGCCGCCCTGCTGGCGCGCGGTGTGGTGTGGCATCTGGGGACCACTGTGACCCACCTGGACCAGCAACAAGGCGGGCTGCAGGTGCAGTTGGCCGATGGCAGCACGGTAGGCGCCGACATGGTGCTCAGCGCTGTGGGCCTGCGTGCCGACACCACGCTGGCCGCCGCCGCGGGCCTGGCCTGCGAACGTGGCATTGTGGTGAACGACCTGCTGCAAACCTCGGCCGCCGGTATTTATGCGCTGGGCGATTGCGCGCAATACGCCTCGGCCGGGCAGCGCACCTTGCCCTACGTGATGCCCATCATGAACGCCGCCCGAGCCCTGGCCGCCACACTGGCCGGCACGGCCACACCCCTGGTGTTTCCGCTCATGCCCGTGAGCATCAAAACCCCGGCTTTGCCTACGGTGGTGGCCGCACCACACCCCGACCAGCCAGGCACATGGAAAGCCGGGGATGGCGAGGGCTTTTGGCAGTTCGTGGATGCCGACGGCGTGCAGCGCGGTTTTGTATTGACGGGCGCAAGCACGGCCCGCCGCATGGAACAAAGCAAGGCCACACAAGCCTGAATAACCCCATTCTTTATGCGCATAAAGTTTCATGCTTCTGCGACAAGGGATTAGGTAGCCAGGTCTACAATCCACAACCCATGACCGCACTGAGGGGCATGCAACTGTGCAAGGCCCCTCGTCCAGAGGACCTTCAATGCCCCAGCCACCCGCCGCTCTTGTTCCCCACCCGCCAGTGTCCAACTCGGTCGAAAAAAAGGCCCAGTTGCGCCAGGCCGCGCTGGAGTACCACGAGTTCCCCACCCCCGGGAAAGTTGCCATCTGTGCGACCAAGCAGTTGATCAACCAGCATGACCTGGCCCTGGCTTACTCGCCCGGCGTGGCTGCGCCCTGCGAAGAAATTGTCAAAGACCCCAACAACGCCTTCAAGTACACCAGCCGGGGCAACCTGGTGGCCGTCATTACCAACGGCACTGCCGTATTGGGCCTGGGCGACATCGGTCCGCTGGCCTCCAAGCCGGTGATGGAAGGCAAGGGGGTTCTGTTCAAGAAGTTCGCCGGCATTGATGTGTTCGATATCGAAATCGATGAGAAGCACGACCTGGACAAACTGGTCGACATCATTGCCTCGCTGGAGCCCACCTTCGGCGGCATCAACCTCGAAGACATCAAGGCACCCGACTGCTTCTACGTGGAGCGCAAGCTGCGTGAGCGCATGAAGATTCCGGTGTTTCACGACGACCAGCATGGCACTGCCATCTGTGTGGGCGCGGCCATCCTGAACGGCCTGAAGGTCGCCGGCAAAGACCCCAAACACGTGAAGCTGGTGACCTCGGGCGCCGGTGCTGCCGCGCTGGCCTGCCTGGGCCTGCTGGTAAAGCTGGGGATTCCACGCGAGAACATCTATGTCACAGACTTGGCCGGTGTGGTCTACGAGGGCCGCACTGAACTGATGGACGAGGACAAGATCCAGTTCGCCCAAAAGACCGATGCGCGCACGCTGCGCGAAGTGATAGTGGGCGCAGACATCTTCCTGGGCCTCTCCGCAGGTGGCGTTCTCAAACCTGACATGGTCAAGTCCATGGCAGACAAGCCCTTGATCTTCGCCTTGGCCAACCCCACGCCGGAAATTTTGCCGGAAGAGGTCAAGGCCGTTCGCGACGACGCCATCATGGCCACCGGCCGCACCGACTACCCGAACCAGGTCAACAACGTCCTGTGCTTTCCTTACATTTTCCGTGGTGCGCTGGATGCAGGGGCCTCCACCATCACCCTGGAAATGGAAATTGCCGCGGTGCACGCCATTGCGGAATTGGCGCAGGCCGAGCAGAGCGAAGTGGTGGCAGCCGCCTATGTGGGCGAACAACTGGCGTTCGGCCCCGAATACCTGATCCCCAAGCCGTTTGACCCGCGCCTGATGATGAAGATCGCCCCAGCCGTCGCACAAGCGGCAGCGGACAGTGGCGTGGCGCTGCGCCCCATCACCGACATGGACGCCTACTGCGAGCGACTGCAGAGTTTTGTCTATGCCTCTGGCACCACGATGAAACCCATCTTCAACGCCGCCAAGAAGGCCCTGCGCAAACGCGTGGCCTACGCAGAAGGCGAAGATGAACGCGTCCTGCGCGCTGCCCAAATTGTGGTCGACGAGCGCTTGGCGCTGCCCACACTGATCGGTCGGCCTGCGGTGATTGCCGAACGTGTGGAGAAGTTTGGCCTGCGCCTCAAGGAAGGCGTGGACTACAACGTGGTCAACGTCGAGCAAGACCACCGCTACCGCGACTTCTGGCAAACCTACCACCAGATGACCGAGCGCAAAGGCGTGACGGTGCAGATGGCCAAGATCGAAATGCGCCGCCGCCTGACCCTGATCGGCTCCATGCTGTTGCACAAGGGCGATGTGGATGGCCTGATTTGCGGCACATGGGGTACCACCGCGACCCATTTGCACTACATCGACCAGGTCATCGGCAGACGCCATGGCGGCAGCCCCAGCACACCGCAAGACGTGCAGATCTATGCCTGCATGAACGGTCTGATGCTGCCCAACCGTCAGGTATTCCTGGTCGACACCCACGTCAACTACGACCCGACGGCCGAGCAACTGTGCGAAATCACGGTCATGGCCGCCGAAGAGATGATGCGCTTCGGCTTCAAGCCCAAGGCCGCCCTGCTCAGCCACTCCAATTTCGGCAGCAGCAACGAGCCCAGCGCGATCAAAATGCGCCGAACCCTGGAGCTTCTGCGCGAGCAAGCTCCGTGGCTGGAAGTGGATGGCGAAATGCACGGCGACGTGGCACTGGATGGTGCCGCCCGCAAAGCGCTCATGCCCAATAGCACCCTGCAAGGTGATGCCAATCTGCTGGTGCTGCCCAACATCGACGCAGCGAACATTGCTTACAACCTGCTCAAAACGGCTGCAGGTGGCAACATTGCCATTGGCCCCGTGTTGCTGGGCGCCGCCAAGCCGGTGCATGTGCTGACCGCCAGCACCACCGTGCGCCGCATTGTGAATATGACGGCCTTGACGGTGGCGGACGCCAACGCGACCCGATAGACATTGCCCTAACAGTTAGTACACACTTTAGTCTGTAAAAACCCGCAAGGCCTTGCTCATTTCTTGAGCAAGGCCTTGCTTTTTTGTGCCGGATACGCGACACTACGCGCTTGCTTTTTCGGGTTTACCCGCAGTAAACACACAAGGATTCAGGGTGCGCAAGGGTGATTCCAAGTTAGTACTCACTGGCTTGTTCTTGAGCCTGGCACTGGTTGCCGGCTCCCTCTTTGCCAAAGATGCGCGGTCTTTGCCGCCCGGTACCGAAGTTGCACTGGGTAGTCTGCCAGTCCAGGCCCAAACCACTTACGCGCTGGTCCGGCAAGGCGGCCCCTTCCCCTACGCCAAAGATGGCGTGGTCTTCGGTAACCGAGAGCGTCTGCTGCCCCTGAATACCCGTGGGTATTACCGCGAGTACACCGTCAAAACCCCGGGTGCATCGACCCGTGGCGCACGCCGGTTGGTATGCGGTGGCCCGGCCACCGTGCCAGATGCCTGTTATTACACGGCCGATCACTATGCGAGTTTTCGCAAGATCGTGCCTTGATTTGAATTTTGTACTTTGAGAAAGAGAATCGGGGATGGATATGCCACTTCGAACTGTCAGAACGAACATCGTTCAATCGATCCGCGCCTTCCGGGTGTCGGTCAGCAAAAACTTCGACGCCTTGTACGACAGCATGACCGACCCGGTGCACAAATCGGGCCCACAGCCCGGCTTTATTGCCGTGCTGGAGCACATCCCTGCGAACGTGAAGTTCGACAAGGAAGCGCGTGAACAGCTGTTGGACATCTTCCGCGACACCGCCGATTACTGGGGAGACCGGAAGATTCCATTCCGATGCTTCTATTCTTTTCTGTAGCCCGTTCTGCACACACCAGCCAAGCAGAACGGGCGAACGAGGCAAGTAATGAAGCCGCACCTACCGAGGTGGTGGGCGTGGAGTTGGGCACCGAAGCCGGAGAGAAAATGCCGACCGACAAGTTGTTGGACGTTTCTCCCTTGGCACTGCGCATGAGCAGCCCCTTCAACGCAGGGTACTGGCTGGCCGCAGCCTGAGCGACTGACGCCCCACGCGGAACCCATTGGTTCCGCGGCAAAGCCTGTCCCCGCGACAGGCTTTTGCGTTTTTCAGCGCTGTACTATTGCACCAAACACATAGACACTCGTTGGCATGGGCATCCTGGCAAGGCTTATCCCCAAGGCGTTGAAGCGCCGGATTCTGAACGCGCTCTCGGATGGAGAGGACATGTTCTCGCGGATCTTCAATACCAGTGCTGACTGGATTGTGATCACCCGCCTGAGTGACAGCACGATTGCCAGGGCCAACTCCGGTTTCGAGGCCATCAGCGGCTACCGCCAGGAAGAGGTCTTGGGACGGCGCATGCTGGACTTCAATGTCTGGGCCCATCCCGAGCAGCGCACCGCACTGGTTGCAGACATGATGCGGGAAGGCTCGGTCCGCAACCGCATGGTCACGCTGCGCCGACGCGATGGGGCCCTGCGCGACTGCGTGGTCAATTGCACCCTGATCGCCTTGGACGGCCCGGAACACTCGCACGCCGTCTGGATTGCCCGCGATGTGACCGAACACAACATCGTGCATGAACAGTTCAAGGCGGCGTTCCAGCTCACGCCGGATTTCATGTCCATCTCGCGCGTCACCGATGGACGGTATGTCGAGGTGAATGCCGCCTTCGAACGCATCACCGGCATTGCCCGGGCAGACGCGTTGGGCAAGACATCCACCGAACTGCGCATCTGGGCTGAACCGGACAAGCGCCCCAGCCTGATCCAGCTGCTGGAAACGGAAGGTGCGGTGTACGACTTTCCGATGGCCTTGAATGCCAAGGGCCAGGTCCGCGAAGCCCTGCTCAATGCGGTGGCGTTTGAATCCCGGGGCGAGCACTACATCATTGCCCTCCTGCGCGACGTCACAGATGAGCGCAAGGCTGCTCGCGCCCTGCAAGAGAGCGAATCCCGCTTTGCACGCTTGTTCGACCAGTCGCCGCTGCCCATGTGTTATTCCAGCGACGAGAACCAATACCAGACCACGCAGTGGAATCTGGCATGGTTCGAGGCCTTCGGTTTTGACCCGGTGGAAGACCAGGGCAAATCGGGCCTGACGCTCAATGTATGGGTAAACCCGCAGGAGCGGGTACGGCTGCTGCGCCAGACGGCAGAAGGTACCGCCTTCACGGATGTCGAGGTGCAGATGCGCCGTCGCGACGGCGAGTTGCGCTGGATCTCACTGTCCACGCGTCTGTTTGACGAGTTGCGGCGCACCATGGTGCTGTTCACCTACTTTGATATCACCGAACGCAAACACGCCCAAGAGGGCATTCTGGAGCTCAATGCACAGTTGGAGGCTCGCGTAGCGCGGCGCACGGCGGAACTGCAAGGGGCTAACGAAGAGTTGTCCCAGGCGTTATCCACTCTGCAAATCGCGCAGAACCAGCTGGTTCAAAGCGAGAAACTGGCAGCACTCGGTGCCTTGGTCGCCGGGGTGGCCCATGAGCTGAACACGCCGATTGGCAATGGCCTGACCGTGGCCAGCACACTGGAGCACCGCATTGAGAGCTTTCAAGGGCTGATGCACAGCGGTCTGCGCAAGTCGGACCTGCAAACGCTGCTGACCGACATGCAACTGGCCTCCGAGATTCTGGTGCGCAACCTGGGCCGTGCTGCCGCCCTGGTGGCCAGCTTCAAGCAAGTGGCGGTGGACCAGACCAGCTCCCAGCGGCGCAAGTTTGACCTCGGCGCCGTGGTCGCAGAAATTCTGGTGACGCTGAACCCGGCGCTGCGCAAAACCGCATGCAGTGTCCACACCCACATCGAGGAAGCCCTGGTCATGGACAGCTACCCCGGCCCGCTGGGGCAGGTGCTGACTAACCTGATCAACAACGCGGTACTGCACGGCTTTGCACCCGGTGATGAGGGCAAGATTGAGGTACAGGCGTGGGCCCAGGATGGCAAGCAGGTGGTGATAGAGGTACGCGACAGTGGCCGCGGCATCACACCCGAGAACCTGCACCGCGTATTCGACCCCTTCTTCACCACCCGGCTGGGCCAGGGCGGTTCAGGGCTGGGCCTGCACATCGTGCACAACCTGGTGCACAGCGTGCTGGGGGGCCATATCGAGGTCCACAGCCGCCCCGGGGCCGGTGCCACGTTCAGCATCACCCTGCCAATCACCGCGCCCGAGCGTGTGGAAGGTGCCGCCAGTCTGCACCTCAGCGACGGCTGAGGCACACCGCCCCTTCAGGCTGCGGGGTGCAACTGCTGAACCAGGTCCAGGTAATCCTGCACCGGCACTTCTTGGGCACGGCGCTGTACGTCGAAGGTACCGGCGAACCCTTTGTCCTCCAGCCAGCGGCCTAGGGTGTGGCGCAACAGTTTGCGGCGCTGGCTGAACGCCACCTGCACCATCTCGGAGAACAGGCGCTGGTCGATGGCTGGCGGCTGGGCCAGCGGCACCATGCGTACCACGGCGCTGTCCACGCGCGGCGGCGGGTCGAAGCTCTCCGGTGGCACAAACAGCACATCCTCCATGGCGTAGCGCCACTGCAGCATCACACTCAGGCGGCTGAAGTCGGAGGTATCGGGCTGCGCCACCATGCGGTCGATCACCTCTTTTTGCAGCATAAAGTGCTGGTCTTCGATGCAACCCACATGGTCCAGCAGGTGGAACAGGATGGGGGTGGAAATGTTGTACGGCAGGTTGCCCACCACGCGCAGTTTGGGGCGCGGCACGGGCATCGTGCTTGCTATTGTTTTAATAGCTGCTGGCGCAGTATCTATAAGGCTAAAGTCCACATTTAGCACATCAGACTCGATCACGGTCAGCTGCCCGTGGCTGCGCAGGCGCTTGGCCAGGTCGCGGTCCAGCTCGATCACCGTGAGGTGGCCCAACCGCTCCACCAGCGGCTGCGTCAGCGCGGCCAGGCCGGGGCCAATTTCCACCATGGGGTCGCCCGGCTTGGGGTCAATGGCCCGCACGATGGCATCGATGATGCCGCCATCGGACAGGAAATGCTGGCCGAAGCGCTTGCGGGCAATGTGCGGCTGGGTCATTGGGGTAACTCGCGCATTTCCACATAGGCGCGGCCGCGCACATCCTGGGCCCAGTTGCGGTAGGCCTCGTCGTAGCGGCTGCGGCGCAGCTGGTTGCGTACCGACTCGCGCACCTGCTGCGGGCTCAGCTCCACGCGGCGGCGCTCCAGGAGCTGTATCAAGTGCACACCAAACCGCGACACCACGGGCTGGCTGACTTCAAGTTCCTTGAGTCCATTCATGGCTTCCTCAAACTCTGGCACAAACATGCCGGGGTTGGCCCACCCCAGATCACCGCCTTGCTCGGCGGACGTGTCCTGGGAAAGGCTGCGCGCTGCATTGGCAAAGTCAGTTTTGCCACCCATGATGCGCTGGCGCGCATCGGCAAGCTTGGCGATCGCCTGGGCCTGCGAGAGTTGGGGGCTGCTGCGCAGCAGAATGTGGCGCGCGTGGCTCTGGACCACGGTTTGCACCAAGCGGGGGGGAGGCCGTTTCTCTATGACTTTGAGGATGTGGAAACCGGCACCAGAGCGCACGATCTCGGACACCTCACCCACCTTGAGTGCCTGCGTAGCTTCCACAAAAAGCAGGGGATAGCGGTCGGCGCGGCGCAGACCCAACTGCCCCCCGTTGTTGCGGTCGGCCGCCGAGGCTTCTTTCACCACACGGTCAAACTCTTCCCCCGCACGGACGCGATCGAGCAAGCGCTTGGCCTGCACAAAAATGGCGGCAGCCTGCTCAGCAGTCGCTTTTTCGGGCACCGCCACCAGAATCTGGGCCAGGTTGATGTCAAAGGTCAGCGGGTCGGTGTTGGCTGCCAGCTGGGCTTGCATCGCGCGCTCCACGTCCACATCGGAAACCTTGATGGTGGACTCCACGTCGCGTTCGTGCAGGCGGTTGAGCATGAGCTGGTCACGCAGACCATTGCGGAAGGTGTCCACACTCACACCGTCTTTGGCCAGGCGCTCGCGCAGGCCGGCCACATCCACTTCGTTCTGCGTCGCCACGGCTTGTTCGGCCCGGTCGATGGCCGGAGTGTCAATGCGGATACCGGTTTCCCGGGCCAGCTGCAGCTGGGCACGGTCATTGATCATGCGCTCCAGCACCAAGCGGCGCAGTTCGGCAGCGGGCGGCATGGCTTGGCCCTGCTGCACGATTTGTTGCGCCACGCGCTTGATGTCACGCTCCAGTTCCTGGTGCGTAATCGGTTCGGAATTGACCAGCGCCACGATGTAATCCAGTGACTGGCTGGTTTGCGCGTGCAGCGATGGCAGAGCCAAACCGCACACACAGGCAAGGGCCGTGGCCCACAGGCGAAATTTCATGGTTTTCAATCGTAGTTACTGAAGCGGCTGTTGGAGCCGCCGGCGTCACGCAAGTTCTGGTAGCGCGAAATATTGGATTTCAGTGTTGACAAGGGGCTCACGCCCAAGCGGGTGAAGCCCACGAATTCCAGCTCGAATTTGATGCTCTCGGTGGCCGAGGAAGTGCTGGTCTGTACCCGTCCCACCACCACCCGTGCCAGCCAGCAGCCCGCATCGTACTCGACACCCAAAATGGTGTCGACCAGGCGACGCTCGTTCATGCTGTAGTTCATGCGACCCACGGCGTAGTAGCGACCTTCCCCTTGGCCACGGCCGGTGCCCAGGTCCTGCCCGCGGTCTCCCCACAGGTCGTTGAGCGGCCACTGCCAGCTCACATCCACCTGCTCGCTCACATCGCGCTGAAAACGGTAGGCTGCATTGAGCACCCGGTAGCTGCTGGGGCTGTAGCGGGCGCCGATGGTGGAGCGCACCGACTTGTCGGTACGGGGGTTGTACTGGACCGTGGAATCCAGTGCCCAGCGCTCATTGACATTCACACTCGCCCCCAGCAGCACATCACTGAAGCCCGCGCGGGCTGGCTCCGTGGTGGGCGTGAGGGTAACCAACTGGTCTTCAAACCGGAAACGTTGCGCAATGCCGAAGCGGGCCAGTTGCGCGCCGCTGCTGGCATCCAGAAAGCGCGTCGTCAACCCGAAGGTGAGCAGGTTGTTGTCCGAGATCTTGTCGTGCCCGCCATAGGCGTTTTCGGTGAAGATGGTGGCAAAGTTGAAGTCATTGGCACCGGTGTCGTAGTTGGGCAGCAGGCTCTGGTTGCGGTAGGGCGTGCGCACATAAAACAGGCGCGGCTCCAGCGTCTGCACCATGCTTTGGCCCCAGTAGCTGGTGTCGCGCTCAAACACCAGGCCCGCATCCAGGCTGAAGGTCGGCACCGTGCTGTCGGCCGAGCGGGTGCCATCGGCCAGCATGGCGTCAAACTGGTAAGCCGCGGTGTGCAACTGCAGCTTGGGCACCACAAAACCGGCCGAACCCAGCCAGGGGTAGCTGACCTGGGCCAGGCCATAGACACGCTGCGCATTGGGCTGCAGCGTGAGGCTGCGGTCTGCCTCGAACTGGGTGAAGTCGCCTTCCACCGACCAGTCAAACCCGCGGTCGTTGGTCTGCGCATAACGCGCTACCAGCTGGGGTACACGGTCATAGGGCGGCACGATAGGCGACGTGGCATCTTGCAGCGTTTGCCACTTCAGCACACTGGCACTCAGGCTGTAAGGGCCCTGCGACCAGCTCACGGACCCATTGCTTTGCAGAAGACGCTGCGTCAAAGTCCCGTTCGAGGAGCTGGTGAAATCGCGCCAGTAGTTGTCGTCGCTGACGCGGTTCACGTTCAGCAGGTAGCTCACCTGGCCCACCTCGGGCCAGCCGGTGTCCACCGTGCCGGTCTGGTTGATCGATGCGCCCCAGCGGTCGGCACTGCGCAGCTTGTCACTGGGCATGTAATTGGCGCGCAACACCCCCGAGTAGGTGGGTTCAAGGTAGCGGAACTCCCCGCCCAGATCCACGCCACGCGCCGTCATCAGCGTAGGCGTGATGGTGGCATCGCGTTGGGGCGCAATGTTCCAGTAGTACGGAACACTGAGTTGCGAGCCGTTGACGCTGTCGGCGCCAATCGTGGGGGGCAACACACCAGATTTGCGCTTGTCGCTCAGCGGGAAACTGATGGCCGGCACCGGCAGGATGGGTACGTCCTTGAAGCTCAGGTAGCCGCCATGGGCCACACCTACATCTTCGCCACTGTCAAATTCGATGTTCGCTGCCTTGAGCACCCAGTCGGGCATCCAGCTGGGGCCGGGTTTGCGTCGGCAGGTGGTGTACGTGGCGTTGTGGACCACGGTGGTGTTGGCATCCACAAAGTCGGCGCGGCTGGCCTCGCCATGGGCGTCCCCCTGCAGAAATTGGTAGCGGGGCTCCACAAAGAAGCCCTCGAAGGTCTCCACCTGCAGTTCCAGCAAGGGGCCTTCAAACACATTGCCGCCGCGGTTGATGCGCACGTTGCCGCTGGCCTTGGCGCGGTCCGTGGCTGCGTCGTACTCCAGCCGGTCAGCCTTGATGACGGTGCCGGGCTTGCGCAGCTCGGCCTGGCCTTCCACCACGGTCTCCAGGTCCGGGCGACCGGAGATGCGCTCGCCCATCAGAAAGGTCGGTGCTTCGTTGCGCTGGGCTGGCGACAAAGACTCGACGAGCCTGGGGCTGGTCGTCAGGCGGGCAGGCTCAGGCTCGGGGTTGGTAGCGGGCGCCTCCTGCTGGGCCTGCGCCGCCATCTGCGCGCACGCCAAGGCCACCAAGGCAACCTGTCGGGTCAGTGGGGGCAAACAGGGGGTCGGCCTGCTGGTCAGGTCGCGCAGAGAAAAACGCATGGGGCAGGGCGCAGGGTCGGTCGGCAAATCGGTTCAAAGAAACAGCCACTACCGGGTGGGCGCATCAGGCGCTGCCAAGGGGCTTTGTAGAATGGATTATCCATGAGCCCAAGCACCGCCCTTCCCCCGAACGCCCCCACCGCCGCCAGCGCCGACATCCACTGGTCTGACCCGGTGCGCCAGGCCTTGTTTGCCACCTGGTTCGCCCAGGTACAAGCCACCCACCAGCTGGATGCCAGCAGCCTGGGCCTGGCCTCGGCCGATGCCAGCTTTCGCCGTTATTTCCGGGTGCAGGGCCCCAATGGCACGCGGGTCATCATGGACGCACCACCCGACAAGGAAAACTGCCAGCCCTTTGTGGACATTGCCGGGCTGCTCACCCAGGCCGGACTGCACGCACCCGAGATTCTGGATTGGGACCCGTCGCATGGCTTCATGCTGCTGAGCGACCTGGGCACGCTGACCATGATGCAGTTCATGGCCTCGCGCGGCGACCTGGACCCCGCCATCAGCGTCACCGGCCAGGCGCTCAGCGCCCCGCCGCTGGACCTCTACCTGGGCGCGGTGGACACACTGCTGCAGTGGCAACTGGCCTCCAAACCCGACGTGCTGCCGCCCTACGACCACGCGCTGCTGCTGCGCGAGCTGGAGCTGTTCCCGCAGTGGTACATCGGTGCACACCGCCAGGTCACCCTGGATGCGGCCCAGCGCAAGGTGCTGGACGACACCTTTGCCCTGCTGATTGAAAACAACCTGTCCTGGCCCAGTGTCTATGTGCACCGCGACTTCATGCCGCGCAACCTGATGGTTCCCCTGGCAGGCCTGCCGCCCAAACTGGATGCCACCACGCTGGGCGTGCTCGACTTTCAGGACGCGGTCTACGGCCCCATCACCTACGACATCGCCAGCCTGATGCGTGACGCCTTCCTGAGCTGGGACGAAAGCTTCTGCCTGGACGTGACCATCCGCTACTGGGAAAAGGCCCGCAAGGCTGGCCTGCCCGTGGGCGACGACTTTGGCGAGTTCTACCGTGGCGTGGAATGGATGGGCCTGCAACGCCACCTCAAAATTGCCGGTATCTTTGCCCGCCTGACCCTGCGCGACGGCAAACCCAAGTACTTGGCCGATACGCCGCGCTTCATCCACTACATCCGCAGCACCTGTGGCCGCTACATGCAACTCAAGCCGCTGCTGCGCCTGGTGGAAAGCATCGAGGGCATCGAGATGCCCAATGTCTTTGCATTCGGTCGTTCGTAGCACCAATTTATAGCCAAATAGGCCTCTAGCCCCCGTATATATTGCGCGAGCAGCTCCTGATTTAATAGCAAAACCTGCCGCCATGCCCCGCTTTTACTGCCCCACCCCCCTGGTGCCCGACGCCCTGCTGGAGCTGCCCGCCGGTGCGGCACGCCATGTCCAGGTGCTGCGCCTGCAGCCCGGCGACACCATCACCCTGTTCAACGGGGAAGACCTCCGCGAGTTCGATGCCACCGTCACCCGCATGGGCCGCAGCGATGTGCAGGTGCAGGTGGGCCAGGCCCGCGCCACCGCACGTGAACCGGCCCGCCGCGTACACCTGGCGGTCGGCATGCCGGCCAACGACCGCATGGACTGGTTGGTGGAAAAAGCCACCGAGTTGGGCGTGGCCAGCATCCAGCCCCTGATGACGGAACGCAGCGTGCTGCGCCTGAGCGGCGAGCGCGCCGAGAAAAAAGTGGCGCACTGGCACAGCGTGGCCGTCTCGGCCTGCGAGCAGTGTGGCGGCAACCGCGTGCCCACAGTACACCCGGTGCAGACGCTGGCGCAGTGGCTCAAGACCTTGCCGGTGGCGGCGGCGGACTCGCAGCGCCTGCTGCTGTCGCTGCGCGAGAGCAGCGCAGCGCTGCACACCCGCCCCCTGACGCAGGAGGCCACGTTTCTCTCCGGCCCCGAAGGCGGCCTGGGCAGCACCGAGGAAGACCTGGCACTGGCCCACGGCTTTGCCCCGGTATCGCTAGGTTCGCGCATACTGCGTGCAGAAACTGCCGCCTTGGCCGCGCTCACCACCTTGGCGCTCCTGCCCTAACCCACCCTGCCTTCGGGCAATCCCCATGAACCGCAACCTCTGGCTGCTGGCCCTGTGCCAGGGACTGTTCCTCACCAACAACGTGACCTTCATCGCCATCAACGGCCTGGTGGGGCTGGCGCTGGCGCCCTATGGCTGGATGGCCACACTGCCGGTGATGGGCTATGTGGTGGGCGGGGCACTGGCCACGCCACTGGTGGCGCAAACACAGGCACGGTATGGGCGACGCGTTTCGTTCCAGATCGGGCTGGCCGTGGCTGTGGTCTCCGCACTCTTGGGCGCCTGGGCCGTGGCCGACAAACAGTTCTGGTGGCTGGTAGCCGCCACCGTGGTAGCGGGCTATTACAGTGCCAATGGCCAGCTTTACCGCTTTGCCGCCGCTGAACTGGCCCTGCCCGCGTTCCGCGAAAAAGCCGTGTCGCTGGTGCTGGCCGGGGGACTGATTGGCGCCGTAGCCGGCCCCAACCTGGCCGCGCGCACACGTACGCTGCTGGACGTACCGTTTGCCGGCGCCTATGTGGTGCTGGCCGGGGTGGCGTTGCTGGCGATGGTGCTGATGGCGTTTGTGCAGTTTCCAGCGCACCAGGCGCCCACGGCCCAGACGGTTCGGGGGCGCCCACTCTGGGACATTGCACGCCAGCCGGTGTTCATGGTGGCCGCCATCAGTGCGGCACTGGGCTATGGCGTGATGAACCTGCTGATGGCTGCCACACCGCTGGCCATGCAGCAATGTGGCCTGGGTTTTGACGATGCAGCTTTTGTGCTGGAGTGGCATGTGATCGGCATGTTTGCGCCCGGCTTTTTCACTGGCCACCTGATCAAGCGTTTTGGCACGCTCACCATCATGGGTGTGGGCGTGCTGCTGAACCTGCTGTGTATTGCCATTGCGCTTTCCGGTGTGGAGCTGCACCAGTTCACCATCGCGCTGTTTTTGCTGGGGGTGGGCTGGAATTTCCTGTTCACCGGCAGCACCACGCTGTCGCTGGCGGCTTACCGACCTGAGGAGAAAGACCGGGCCCAGGCGGCCATCAACTTTGCCGTGTTTGCAGTGATGGCACTGAGCTCCCTGGCCTCGGGGGCACTGGTGGTGACCAGCGGCTGGACCTGGCTCAACCTGGGCTCGCTGCCCCTGGTGCTGCTGACCGGCGCAGCCCTGCTCTGGCTGGCGCTGTACCAGCGCCGGCAACGGGCCTGAGGCGGTTTCAGCGCCGGGCCGCCCCAAGCTGAAAGCGCACCCCCTTGGGGGCAGCGCCCCACGTAGCGATGGCGCGCTGGGGCTTACTGGCCCAGCAGGGCGTCTTTGAGCTTGAAGTCGGCGGGGGCCGGACCCACCCAGATCTTGAGCACCATGCCGAAAAACTCGGCATCGCCCACCGGGGCGCCCTGTGCTTGGCCCTGGATGAAGAAAGTGGTGCCCTTGCCCGGCACATACTCCATGGCAAAGGTATCCCCGGCCACCAGCCTGGGTTTGCCCGAGAAGATGTCGATCAATCGGGTGCTGGATGCCGTGTGCTTCTGCACAAGTTCAGGCGAGGAGTTGCTGTTCAGGCCCTTGATGAAGGCCAGCCCCAAGTCGGTGCCGGGCACATCGCGCAGGGCCACAAAATTCAGGCGTTTGGGCCCCGCCAATGCCAACAGGGCCTCGGGCGTGCTGACCTTGCTCTGGGTGTAAAGCGCCAGGTCATAAACCTTGAAGATGGCTTTGTAGCGTGTCCCCATGCCATTGACCAGCAGCGTGGTGCCCTGGACTACCTGGGTGGGAGCAAAGGTACTGGTCACCGTGGTGGCTGCCTGCACCTGCAAGACAGCGCAAGCACAGAACAAAGCCCCAACCAACAGCGTTTGCCGAAGGGGGAATGGAATGGGTTTCATGATTCACTCTCGTTGTTGTGACGGTTTGCCATCCACGCCTCCAGGGCCTCCACCGCCAACGGTCGGGCGATGTAATAACCCTGCAGGGTGTGGCAACCGCTCTCACGTAAAAATGCCTGCTGCTCTACCGTCTCCACACCCTCGGCCACCACGTTCAGGCCCAGGGCCTCGGCCAAACCAACCACACCACGCACAATGGCGCGCGAATCACTGTCCACATCGGCATCGTTCACAAAAGAGCGATCGATCTTGAGCTGGTTGGGACGCAGGCGCTTGAGGTAGGCGAGTGAAGAGTATCCGGTGCCGAAATCATCGATGGCAATCCCGACACCAAGCTGACGCAGACGCTCGATGATGCGCTGGCTGGTTTCCGTCTCGGCCATCAGCACACTCTCGGTAATCTCGATCTCCAGCTCGTTGGGTTCAATGCCACTGGCGTCCAGCGCGGCCTGCAGGCTGTCGAGCAGGCGGTGGTCGCGGAACTCCAAGGCCGACACATTGACCGCCATATTGCCCACCTGGATGCCACGGGCCTTCCAGTCAGCCAGTTGGCGGCAGGCCTCGCGCAAGGTCCAGACACCCATCTCGGCAATCTTGCCCGACTCTTCGGCCAGACCGATGAACTGGCCCGGCAGCAACAGCCCCCGGGTGGGGTGCTGCCAGCGCACCAAAGCCTCGACGGCCACCATGCGCCCGGTCTTGGCATCGACTTGCGGCTGGTAGTACAGCACCAGTTCGCCATGGGCAATGGCGTGGGCCAGTTGCTGCTCCAGCTCCAGGCTGGCCTGCAGGCGGAAGTTGAGTTCGGAATGGAAAAAGCTGTAGCGCGCACGCCCCAGGGTCTTGGCCTGGTAGACCGCAATGTCGGCGTGTTTGACCAGGGTCTCAAAGTCCTGCGCGTCTTCGGGGAACAGCGCAATACCAATGCTGGCCGATACCCGCACCGTGGTGTTGGCCAATTGCACCGGCTCTTCCACCACGCGCAGAATGCGCTCGGCCATCTCGCCCAATGACTCCCAGTGGTCAATGTCGCTCACCATCACCAAAAATTCGTCACCGCTTTGGCGGCACACCACGTCGACCTCGCGCAAGGTATCGCGCAGGCGGCGGGCCACCTCGATCAACAACTCGTCGCCCGCGGCGTGGCCCATGGAATCGTTGACGGCCTTGAAACGGTCCAGGTCGATAAAGAAGATACCGAACTGCTGCTGGTTGCGGTGGGCCTGCAGCATTTCGCGCTGCACCAGGTCAATGAACAAGGCACGGTTGGGCAGCCCGGTGAGCTGGTCGTAAAACGCCATCTGCTGCAGCTGGGCGTTTTTGGTGCCCAACTGGCCAAACAAGGTGCGCAGCTCTTCCTGCACGCGCCCCAAGTGGCGACCCAGCAGGCCCAGCTCGTCCTGGCGGCGCCAGACAAAACGGGCCCGGTCCACGATGCTGTCTTGTCCGTGGTCCAGCAGGGCCGAGGCCTGTTCCTTGAGCCGTTCAATCGGGCGCAGCACGCGTGACACCAGCACCGGCATCAGCACCGCCAAAATGGCAAGCACCTGGAGTGCCACCAGCGACAGCATCTGGCTGCGCCGGGCCTGCAGCAAACCCTGGCCATAGGTCGCATCGAACCACACCACCAGAGTGCCCAGTACTTCGCCTGAACGCACCACAGTCTGGGTGCGCCGGGTCAGGCTGCCGGCTGCGGTTTCGGTGGCCAGGGTCTTGCCGTAGTCCGGGCGCACCCGCTCCAGCTCCGGGGTGTTGGCCAGTCCGTCTTCAATACGCACCGCCACAACTTGCGGACTCTCCAGCAAACGCACCGCCGCGGCGTCCAGCGCCACGCGGTCCACGACCCACATGGGTTCGGCGATGGAAACGCTGCCGATCTTCATGAGCGCCGTCTCGCTCTGGGCCAGCAGGGCCTTTTGCGACTTCTCGGCCAACTCCTGCTCCATCGTCAGCAGCAGCAGGGCTGGCAGGGTCACGCCCACCACCACCACCACCATCATGGTGTAACGCAAAGGCAATCCGGCCCGCCAACGGGCACGCAGGCTGGACAAGCTCAGGGGAAAGCGATTCATAGGGGCGTGTGGCACTCAGACAAGCACAGGTAATGCCAGGCTCAAAAACGCTGGTCCAACCACTGGCGCAGCGCGGCAAACACGGGCGTGGCATCCAGCTCATTAAAAATCTCGTGGTACAGGCCCTCAAAACAGCGCGTGGTGACCACGGCGGCAGGTGCCGCAGCCGCAAAGTCGCGGCTGCCCTGCGGCTGCACCAGCCGATCGTCACCGGCGTACATCAGCAAGGTGGGCACCTTCCACTGCGGCGCCAGGGCTACGGTGGCCGGGCCAGCCGTGGCAATGAAGCGGGCCAGGCGGGCGGAAATGCGGTCGTGCACCAAGCGGTCCGACTGGTACGCCGCCACCACCGCGGGGTCGTGCGAGATGTAGTTGGCGTTGAGCCCATTGCCCACGCGCAGATTGGGAAAAAACTTGGGCAGCACCGCCACCAGCAGCTTCTGGAAGCCACTGAGTCCGGGGTTCAGCGCGGGCGAGGACATGACCAGCGCATCCACCGGGCGGATCCCCAGTGACACAAAACGTCCCGCCACCAGCCCGCCCATGCTGTGGCCGAGCACGATCAACGGTGTGCTTTTTTCCATGCGGGCGCGTGTGCTGTCCACGATGTCGGCCAGATCGTCGAGCAGGCGGGTGTCGGTGGGCAGGCTGCCCGGGGCACCGCCCGATTCGCCATGGCCACACTGGTCGTAGCCCCGCACCGCAAAGCCCCAGTCATTGAGCTGGCGCGCCACATGGTCGTAGCGCCCCGCGTGCTCGCCCAGGCCGTGCACCAAGATCACCACGCCGCGCAAGTGCACACCGGGCTCCAGCGGCCAATCTTGAATGACCACGTTATCGCCATCGCTGGCCACGAAGGTGGTAAGGGTGGTATCAGCGCACATGCAGGACTTCCAGGGTTCAGGGGAAACGGGAGATCACCTGGGCCACCGCTGCAGTGAGCTTCTTGGCATAGGGGACGTGCAAAAATTCGTTGGGCCCATGGGCATTGCTCTTGGGCCCCAGCACACCACACACCATCATCTGCGCCTTGGGAAATCCCTTGGACAGCATGTTCATGAGTGGAATGGTGCCGCCTTGGCCGATGTGGCCACAAGGTGCGCCAAAGTGGGCTTGCGACGCTTCGTTGAGCGCAGCCTCGAACCAGGACGCGGTGCCCGGCGCATTCCAGCCCGTAGCGCTGGACAGCCCCTCGAACGTGACTTTGGCCTGGTAGGGCGCATTGTCTTCCAGCAGCGCTTTGAGCTCCTGCACCGCTGTGGCGGCCTCCACCAGCGGCGGCAGGCGCAGGCTGAGCTTGAAGGCGGTGTAGGGGCGCAACACATTGCCAGCGTTCTTCATCTCCGGAAAACCATCGGCTCCGGTCACGCTCAAGGTAGGCTGCCAAGTCCGCTTGAGCAGGGCCTCCAGCGGGTCTGTGGTGGTGGGTAGGGCAAAGGTGGTGGCTCCACCACAGTCGTAATGGGCCCAGGGGAAGCGCTTGAACAGTTCGTCGCCCAAAATACCCGCGGTCGCCTGGGCCTGCTGCAGTCGCTCGCTTGGTACTTCGCAGTGAAAGCTGGCTGGCAAGAGGCGACCGGTCTTGCTGTCTTCCAGACGGTCCAGTACCTGGCGCATGATGCGAAAACTCGATGGCACCAGACCGCTGGCATCGCCCGAGTGGATGCCTTCGGTGAGGATCTCCACCTTGAGCACGCCACTGGCCATGCCACGCAGGCTGTTGGTGAGCCAAAGCTGGTCGTAATTGCCGGCGCCCGAGTCCAGGCACACCACCAGCCCCACATCGCCCAGACGGGGCTTGAGGAGGTCAATGTACGGTAGCAAATCGTAGGAACCGCTTTCCTCGCATGTCTCAATCAAGCCGACCACACGCGGGTGGGCGACGTTCTGGCTCTTGAGCGCCTGCAGTGCAGCGATGGCGGCGTAGGCGGCATAACCATCGTCGGCGCCGCCCCGGCCATACAACTTGCCGTCTTCGTATTTGGGGGTCCACGGGCCCAGGTCGTTGCGCCAGCCCGAGAACTCGGGTTGCTTGTCCAAGTGGCCATACATCAACACGGTCTGGGCTGAAGCGCTACCGCTGGCCGCCACCTCAAAGAAGATCACTGGCGTGCGCCCTTCCAGACGCACCACCTCCAGCGTGAGGCCGGAGATCTTTTGCGACTCGATCCACTGCGCAGTGTTGCGCACGACGGTGTCGATATAGCCTTCGCTGGCCCAATCAGCATCGAACAAGGGGGACTTGGCGGGAATGCGGATGTAGTCTTCCAGACGGTGAACAATGTCACGGTCCCAGACTTGACTGACCTGCTCCAGCGCTTGCGGCGCATTCAAGGCGGCGGACGGTACGCGGGCGTTCATGGCGAACTCCTGAATCGGCAGAGTTGGTAAGGCGACATCATGCCATGGGCTCGGCCGCTTCCGGCCGTGGCAAACCCTCAACGCAACAGCGATTGGCGCCAGCGCAGGCCCTGACTGGTGGCGCCAGGTACAGCACCACCCCGTGGACGGTACTCGCACCCCACCCAGCCGGCATAGCCCATCTGGTCCAGCAGCTTCAGCAGGTAGCTGTAATTCAGCTCGCCCCCGTCGGGCTCCTCGCGCTCGGGCACACTGGCAATCTGGATATGGCCCACGGCGCCGGTGGGCAGGTACTGGCGCAGCTTGCTGGCCACGTCCCCCTCCGTCACCTGGCAGTGGTAGAGGTCCATCTGCACCTGCAAATTGGGCGCCCCCACCTCCGCCACCACCGCATGGGCCCGAGCCTGGTGGCGCAAAAAGTAGCCTGGCATGTCGCGTGGATTGAGCGGTTCAATCAGCAGGGTGCAGCCCAGCGCCGCCGCCTGCCCAGCGGCCCAACGCAGGTTGTGCACATAGGTGGTGTGCAGCATGTCCAAATTGGCATCCGGCGGCACCAGCCCCGCCATCACATGGATGCGCGGGCATTGCAAGGCCTGGGCATAACGCAAGGCTTCGGTGATGCCCGCGCGAAACTCCGCCTCGCGCCCCGGCAGGCAGGCGGTACCGCGTTCACCGCGGTCCCAGGCGCTGGCCATGGTGGCCAGGTCAGCGCCCCCCGGCGGTGCATTGAGCAGCACCTGCTGCAGGCCCGCCTGTCGCAGCGCGTGCGCAATCTCGCCCGCGGTCCACGCATAGGGAAACAAAAACTCCACCCCCGCAAAGCCGTCATGGGCCGCCGCGGCAAAGCGCTCCAAAAACGGGAGCTCGGGGTACAGAAAGCTCAGGTTGGCGGCAAAGCGGGGCATGGCAATGGCCGGTTCAACGCGGCATTCAGCGGGCCAGCTTGTAGACCGAGGTACCGGCGCGCAGATTCGGTGCGAAGCGGACGGTACGGCCATCCTGCAGACCAAAGCTGTCGAGCACGCGCAAGCCATTGCGCTGCGCCAAGACGGCCAGGTCGGCATGGGTGCCGACGCGAATGTTGGGCGTGTCGTACCACTGGTAGGGCAGGCGCTTGGTGACTGGCATGCGGCCTTGCAGGATGCTCAGGCGGTTGGGCCAGTGCGCAAAGTTGGGGAAGGCCACGATGCCGACCCGACCCACACGCGCCGTTTCCTTGAGCATGGTTTCGGCATTGCGCAAGTGCTGCAGCGTGTCGATCTGCAGCACCACGTCAAAGCTGGCGTCGCCAAACATGCTCAGGCCCTGGTCCAGATTGAGCTGCAGCACATTCACTCCGCGCTGCACGCAGGCCAGCACGTTGGCATCGTCCAGCTCCACGCCGTAACCACTGCAACCGCGCTCGCGCTGCAAGTAGTCCAACATGGCACCGTCGCCACAGCCGAGGTCGAGCACACGCGCACCGTGGGGTACCAGGCCGGCAATGGCGTGCAGGGTATTCAAGTCCGTCATGCCGCCACCTTCAAACCGTTGGAAATGCTATCGAAATAAGAGCGCATCACGCCCATGTAACGGGGGTCGTCGAGCAAAAAAGCATCGTGGCCGTGCGGCGCATCGATTTCGGCGTAGCTGACGTCACGCTTGTTGTCCAACAAGGCTTTCACCACCTCGCGGCTGCGTTTGGGACTGAAGCGCCAGTCGGTGGTGAAACTCACCAGCAGGAATTTGCAGGTGGCGCGTGCCAGTGCCTGGCTCAGGTCGCCGCCAAAGGGCTTGGCCGGGTCAAAGTAGTCCAGCGCCCGCGTGATCAGCAGGTAGGTGTTGGCGTCAAAGTATTCGGCAAACTTGTCACCCTGGTAGCGCAGGTAGCTCTCAATCTGGAACTCCACATCCTGGGTGCTGTATTTGTACCCACTGGCACTGGCCAGCACCGCATCCTTCAGCTCACGCCCGAACTTTTCGTTCATCACATCGTCGCTCAGGTAGGTGATGTGGCCAATCATGCGGGCAATGCGCAGCCCCCGCTTGGGGATGACACCATGTTCGTAGAAATGACCGCCATGAAAGTCGGGGTCAGTGACGATGGCGCGGCGTGCCACTTCATTGAAGGCAATGTTTTCCGCATTCAGGTTGGGCGCACTGGCCACCACCACGGCATGGCGCATGCGTTCGGGGTACTGCAGCGTCCAGCTCAAGGCCTGCATGCCGCCCAAGGACCCCCCCAGCACCGCGGCCAGGGTCTGGATGCCCAGCGCATCCAGCAGGCGGGCCTGGGCATTGACCCAGTCTTCCACGGTCACCACGGGAAAGTCGGCGCCATAGACCTTGCCCGTGTCGGGATGGGTGTGCATGGGGCCGGTGGAGCCGAAGCAGGAGCCCAGGTTGTTCACGCCAATCACGAAGAACTTGTTGGTATCCACCGACTTGCCGGGACCAATCATGTTGTCCCACCAGCCTTCGGACTTGTCCTGGCCTTCGTACACACCCGCCACATGGTGGGAGGCGTTGAGTGCATGGCAGACCAGCACGGCGTTGGATTTGTCGGCGTTCAGGGTCCCGTAGGTCTCATAACTCAGGGAATAGCCGTGGATGCTTGCCCCGCTTTGCAGCGGCAAAGGGGCATCAAACGTGATGGACTGGGGCGTGGCAATCAGCATAAAAAACAAAACCCGGCAACGCTAAACGCGGGCCGGGTTGCAATGCCAGAAGGCGGGTCCGTGTTTAGCTGTATTTATTAAGCGCCCGCAAGCTGGAGCAAATTGGCGCTGTGAGCGGGCAGTATACCAAGCGGGCCCTTTCAGGCCAGCAGCGCCACCAGGCCCAGCACCGCAAAAATCAGCGCCGATACCAGGTGCACCACACGCATCGGCACCAGGCGTGTCATGCGCTCGCCCAGCCAGACCACCGGCGCGTTGGCCAGCATCATGCCCAGCGTGGTACCTGCCACCACCCAGAAGTAGGCGTTGTAGCGGGCGGCCAGCATGACGGTGGCGATTTGGGTTTTATCGCCCATTTCGGCCAGAAAGAAGGCCACCACGGTCGTGCCAAAGACGCCCCAGCGCGGCTGTGCATCGGTGTCTTCTTCGTCGAGCTTGTCGGGGATCAACATCCACACGGCCATGGCAATGAAGGAGGCGCCCAGAATCCAGCGCAGAGTCGTGGGGCCGATGACGGTGGTGACCCAGGCCCCCAGGGCGCCGGCCATGGCATGGTTGGCCAGGGTAGCGACCAGAATGCCCCAGACGATGGGCCAGGGTTTGCGAAAACGCGCGGCGAGGATGAGCGCGAGCAACTGGGTTTTGTCGCCCATTTCTGCAAGCGCAACGATACCGGTGGAGAGGAAAAAGGCTTCCATGAATGAAGAGTCCATGGCCGGGGACCTACCCATGACTGCACGACACCCCCGGCCGAAATCAGAGGCGTGCAGTCAAAGGTCTCGCCAAAACCCGCGAAACGGGCTCTGCTTGCGCCATGGGTGCCGTTGCCGGCACCACAAGTCTGTTGACGCAAGCCCCTCTCAATGAAGAAGGGCGGCTACTCCCCAATGACAGCCCGCATTGTACCCGCCGGCCCCTCAGGCCTCGCGGCCCCGATCTGGCGCATTTTTTGCTTTCTTTTGGTGCATGGAGCAAATTTCACATGGATTTGCACCAATAAGCAGCATTTCAATACAAGAGGAACTTATGGAAGCACTCAAACAGGGCGCGGATGCCTTGTTCATCCTGCTCGGCGCCATCATGGTGTTGGCCATGCACGCCGGTTTTGCCTTTCTGGAGCTGGGTACGGTCCGCCGCAAAAACCAGGTTAATGCGCTGGTGAAGATCTTGGTGGACTTCTCGGTCTCCACCGTCGTCTACTTTGCGGTGGGCTACGCCGTGGCCTATGGCACCACCTTCTTCGTGGGCGCAGAGCAGTTGGCCGCCAAGAACGGCTACGACCTGGTGAAGTTCTTCTTCCTGCTGACCTTTGCTGCCGCCATTCCCGCCATCATCTCGGGGGGAATTGCCGAGCGCGCCAAGTTCTGGCCCCAACTGATTGCCACCGCGGTCATCGTCGGTTTTGTCTACCCCTTTTTCGAGGGCATTGTGTGGAACCAGCACTTTGGCGTGCAGGCCTGGATCAAGGGCCTGACCGGCGCCGAGTTCCATGACTTTGCCGGCAGCGTGGTGGTGCACGCCGTGGGCGGCTGGATTGCACTGGGCGCCGTGCTGCTGCTGGGCGCGCGCAGCAACCGCTACCGCAAGGATGGCGCCATCTCCGCACATCCACCGTCCAGCATTCCCTTCCTCGCACTGGGCGCCTGGATTCTGACGGTGGGCTGGTTTGGCTTCAACGTGATGAGCGCGCAGACGCTGGACAAGATCAGCGGCCTGGTGGCAGTGAACTCCCTCATGGCCATGGTGGGCGGCACGCTGGCCGCGCTGGCGGTGGGCAAAAACGACCCGGGCTTTGTGCACAACGGCCCGCTGGCCGGGTTGGTGGCAGTGTGTGCGGGCTCCGACCTCATGCATCCGCTGGGCGCGCTGGTGGTGGGCGGCGTGGCCGGCGCCATCTTTGTGGTGATGTTCACGCTCACGCAGAACAAATGGAAGATTGACGACGTGCTGGGCGTATGGCCCTTGCACGGCCTGTGCGGCACCTGGGGTGGCGTGGCAGCCGGCATTTTTGGCAGCCAGACCCTGGGTGGCCTGGGCGGCGTGAGCCTGGGCGCGCAGGTGATTGGCACGCTGATGGGCGTAGCCTGGGCCACCGCCGGGGGCTTTGTGGTCTACGGCGTGCTCAAGGCAACCATCGGCCTGCGCCTGAGCCAAGAGGAGGAATTCGACGGCGCCGACCTCTCCATCCACAAAATCAGCGCAACCCCCGAACGCGAGGCGAACTGGTAGAACGGAACGAAGAGGCCTGATTGCTCCTGATTCAGGAGCTGCTTGCGCATATTCCACGGGGCCTAGAGGCCAATTTGATACTCAAGGTACCCCGCCGGATCGCGGACTCAGGTTGGCAGCGATGCCCAGCGCCGCAACACAGGCCCCAGCGACAGGCGGCCACAACCATACAAGGCCAACACCGCCAGCAGCACACCCCAGGTCACGTGCTGTTGCAAGGCCGCGGGCGCAATCTCGGCCAGTGCCAGCACCGCCACGCCATTCACCACACTGAGGCCCAGCGCCGCAAACCGCCCGGCCAGGCCCAGCACCAGCAACACGGGCAAGACCAGCTCACCCGCAGTCCCCATTGCTGCGGCCACCGCGGGCGAGAGCAGGGGCACGTGGTACTCGTCAGCAAACAGGGCCAGCGTGATGTCCCAGTCGCGCAGCTTGGTCAGGCCTGAGAGAAAAAACACCTGCGCCACATACAGGCGCGCCAGCAGCGCAGCCAGGGGTTGCAAGGCGTTCAGACCCCGCTCTACCCAGTCCCACAGCGCCAGCGCGCGGGCAGTCCTGGAAGCGGCGAGGAGGTGCCAAGAGGGCATGGAGGTAGGCGTCATCGCGGCGTGGGTGGGGTTGAAAAATCAGGGGCCTGGACGGCCAGCAGCAGTCCGCTCTGCACGGCGTCGGTGAACCAGGCGTTGATGTCGAGTTGCGGGGCGGCATCCATGGCCGCCCCCAGCGACACGCCTTGCAGCAGGGCCGTCGCAAAAAGGGCCTCGTCGGGCAAGGCATGCCGCAACCGCGGGCGGTAGCCCTGGCGCCAGACCAGGGCATTTTCCGCCTGGCCCGCATGCAGCAGGGTTGCCGCCTCGGCCAGGGTCACCCCCTCATCCCCATGCGCCAGCACCAGGCTGGCCGCGGGCCATGGGCTGTGCAGCAGTGCCGTGCCGGGGGCGAGCTGGAGCTGCAGCACGTCCAGGTCGTGGCTGCCCAGCAGGGCCAGGGTGGCGGGCTGCAGTTCGGCATCGGGCGCACTGGCACAGGTGTGCAGCGCCCACTCCACCCGGGCAACATCGGCCAGGTACGGATCGTCTGCCAGCTGTGGGCTGGCAGCCACAAAATCGGTCAGAGTGTTGCCCCACCGCGCCATGTCGCCCACCTGGGGCGGCGAGGCATGCCACAGCGCGCGCGCCAGGGCGGCAAAACTCTCTGCGCCCAACATCTGGGCCAGCACCGGGTAGGCCGCCAGCAGCGCACGCTCAGCCAGGGCACGCCCATTGGATTGGTAAGCTTTTAGGCCTCTAACCCCCATGGAATCTGCGCAAATAGCTATATTTTTTATAGCATTTTCAATGTCCAGCGAAAACAAGCCTTCCAAGAAACGCTGCTGTTGCTGTGCCAGCGCGCTCATGCCATGGCCTCTGCCGTGTCGCGCATGGTCGGCGCCGCTTGGCGTGCGATGGCCACCTCGTCCAGCAGCACGTCCAGCGCAGGTACATCGGTGTCCCACTCCACCAGCGTGGGGACCGCACCAAAGCGCGCCAGCGCATGCTGGTGCAGCGCCCACACGGCAGGGCTCACCCGGCTGCCATGGTCGTCAATCACGATGTCGCCATGCGCGTCCTGCACATGGCAGTGGCCCGCCACATGCAGCTCGCCCACGGCATCGGGCGCGATGGCGTCCAGCCAATCGCGGCAGGCCTGCACAGGGTCGCCCGCCTGGCCTGCCAGTTGGGCGTTGCGTGCATTCACGTAAATATTGTTCACATCGACCAGCAGGCCACAGCCGGTGCGCCGGGCCAGGGTCGTCAGAAAATCGGGCTCCGACCAGTCTTGCGCATCGGCACTGCACCAACGCACGTAGGCCGACAGGTTTTCCACCAGGAAGCGGCGCCGCAGCCGATCCTGCACCTGCTGCACATGGCGGCACAACAGGTCCAGGGTTTCGTCAGAAAAGGGAATGGGCAGCAGGTCCGCGCCGTGCACGCTCTGCGCTCCCAGCGTGCCGCGCGCAAAACAGGCGTGGTCGCTCACACGCACCGGGTCCACGCGTTGCACCAAGCGGGCCAGTTGGTCCAGGTGCCAGGGGTCCAGCCCCACCGCGGAGCCGAGCGACAGCCCCACGCCATGCAGGCTGATGGGGTACTGCGCCCGGGCTTGCAATAACACCGCCATTGCCGCGCCGCCATGGCCAAAGAAATTTTCGGAGTGAACTTCCAGAAAATCCAGCGCTGGGCGCCGCGCCAGCAGCTCTGCGTAATGGGGGTGCCGCCACCCAATGCCCACCTCGCCGCAGGGCGCAGGCATGGATGAAGGCGAAGGGGTGGCGGTCATGCGACGAATGATCAGCTTTTCATCTTCTTGGCATCGTCCATGGATATGCCCTTCATGTCCTTGCACGTGCCTTTGACCACGTATTTCCATTCGCCCTTGTCCATGTCCACTTTGGATTGGCCCGCGCAAGAATGGGTGCCCGAGAGGTTGGCACAATCGTTTTGTCCCGCTTTGGCGATACCAAAGCACTTTTCTTTCTCTTGCGCCGCCACGGGGGCAGAAGCCAGGGCCAAAGTCATCAGGCTGGCAGCAGTGACGACGATCAGGGCACGTTGATTCATGAGAAAACTCCTAGGTTGGAAAGGAAACAACCAGATGGGTGTGGCACGGGATTGCGCCAGAACGCTGGTTGGGGTTTAGTCCCGCGGGCAGCCTGTTTCTTACAACAGGGCGTGGCAGTTTTTGAGATCCAAGGGTTTTCCCCTGTCAGTCCCAGCGCCCCAACGCGGCGAAACCGTACACTGCGCCCACACCACCCACAGACCACCATGCCCAGTTTTGAACTGCAGGTCGCCGACCTCCGTGATTACCTCCTCAAGTTTGCACGCCTGCAATTGCGCAACGAGGTTTGGGCCGAGGATGCCGTCTCCGAGACCGTACTGGCCGCGATCGCCAAGCCCCAGGCGTTTGACAACCGCTCCCAGCTCAAGACCTGGTTGGTGGGCATCCTCAAGCACAAGATCATTGACGCCCTGCGCCACCACCGCCGCGAAGTCACTGCGCCGGACACCAACCCTGACAACCAAATGGACCCACTGGACTTGATGGCCTTCCAGCCTGACGGACACTTCAGCCAGATGCCCTCAGAGTGGGGCAACCCCGAACAAGACACCAGCCGCCGCCAGTTTTTTGAGATCCTGGAGGCCTGCACGACCAAATTGCCTGCGGTACAGGGTCGACTCTTTTTGATGCGCGAGTGGCTGGAGCTCTCCAGCGAGGAAATTTGTAAGGAGCTGCAGCTCACGCCGACCAATCTGTACGTGCAGCTGCACCGAGCCCGCCTGCGTTTGCGCGAATGTTTGGAGATGCATTGGTTTGCAAAGGCTGTTCAACCATGATGCCATTTAGAAAAAGCTGCCGCGAGGTGGCGGCCCTTCTGGTCGCCCGGGAAGACCGTGCCCTGCCCCTGGGGGACCGTATCGCCCTGCGCCTGCACCTGCTGGCATGCGCGGCATGCCCACGCTTTGAGCGCCAGATCCTCACCATGCGCAACAGCCTGCAACAGTGGCGCAACTACGCCGAGACCGAACCCAATGCAGAGGCCGACGGTAAAAAAAATAAAAATTAGACGACTTTCCAAAAAAAAGCGCATAATGATCTCGCATTGCCCTGAGTATGGGTGTGCAAGTTTGCGGTGTTTAGTCAGTTTCGCGTCTGCTTTAAGTCTTCACTGGTTTGTTGATTGCGGTTAAGGACTCCATCGCGTTTTGAG
>MGPB01000035.1 GCA_001795455.1 Curvibacter sp. GWA2_63_95
CCCTCTGGGATGTTGTTTTTTTCATTGGAGAATGGCTCTGTATCTTGTTCTGGAGCCTCTTTCATGCCGATTGCCTTTGCCACCTGTGATCTTTGCGATGCCCACAAAGCCGATACCAGCGGCGATTTTCGGGTGTTGCCCCCTGTATTTCGGGACTTTGGTGCCGTGCGAAAGTTCGCCGGCCCGGTGGTCACCGTGAAGTGTTTTGAAGACAACACCCTGGTCAAAGCCGCCGTGGATGCCCAGGGCTGGGTGGACACCCCAGCGGGTCGCGTCGCCCAGGTGCTGGTAGTCGATGGTGGTGCCTCACTGCGCAAGGCATTGCTGGGGGGCAACCTGGGCGCTGCGGCTGCGCGCAATGGCTGGGCCGGCGTGGTGATTGACGGCTGCGTGCGTGATTCCGCTGAACTGCTCACCCAGGCCGTGGGCATTCGTGCCCTGGCGGCCATGCCCCTGCCCACCGAGAAGCGCAATCAGGGGGAGGTCGGTGTGGCCGTGCAAGTGCAGGGCGTGTGGGTGCGCCCCGGCGACTGGTTGTATGCCGACGAAGACGGCATGGTGGTGTCGGCTATGGCGCTGGTGTAGCGGCCCCACTGCGCGAGGGCAGGGTCGCCAATACCACGCCCAGCAAGGCCACGGCGAACGCCAGCAGTTGCATGCCGCTGAGGCTTTCGCCCAGCACCAGCACGCCGACCAGCGCGGCCGAGATCGGCAGCATGACCGTGAATACACCGGCGCGGGCGGCTGGCACGGTCTTCAGGCCGGTCATCCACAGCCACACGGTCCACACGCTGGCAGCCAGCGCATAGAACACCAGCAGCACCCAGGAGCCGGTGGCGACACCAGTAAAGTTGAAATGCCAAGCGGCATAAACCCCCATGGGTGTCATCAGCACAAAGCCCCAGAGGTTGATGAGTGCGGTGATGCGTTTGGGCGAGAGGGCCCCGGTGAGCTTCTTGCCAATCACTGCATAGGCCGCCTCACACAGCACCGCACCAAACACCAGCAGGTTGCCCAGCAGCGCCTTGTTATGTGCCAAATCGGCCTCTAGCCCTGATGGATGTTGCGCTGGCAGCTCCTGTTTTGATAGTGCCAGCAAGCCAATGCCAACTGCACCACAGCCCACCGCCAGCCAGGTGCGCAAGCCAATACGCTCGCGCAGAAAGACCCAACTCATGAGTGCCACCACCGCGGGAATGCTGGCCATGATGACACCGGCCGACACCGCACTGGTCATGCTCACGCCAAACAGCATGCAGATGGAGAACAGGAAGTTGCCCAACAGTGACTCCAGAAACACCAACGCGCGGGTATGCGGCGTCATGGCTGGTTCCCCGGCCGGGCGCTTGAGCCAATGCACCATGGCCAGACCGCCAATGCCAAAGCGCATCCAGGCCAACAGAAAGACCGGCAAGGCCGCGACCAGCGGTTTGGACAGGGCGACATAGCTGCCCACCAGCGCCATGCTCAGGGCCAAAAAGAAGTAGGCCAGCAGGCGGTTGGGGGCGGAGGTGGAGTGGGGCATGCGGGATAGAGGGGCAAAACGGCAAGCGTGCAAGCCTACACCATGCGTGTTGCCGCAAGTGGCTCCATCGGCGACTTCAAATTGCGTTACTGTGCCTACCGATTGTTTTGCAACCGATGAGGATCGCCATGGCCATTGGAGAGTTTGCCTACGCCAACAACAGCAACCGCTTTCTCGCGTCAGCAGCCCTGCAGGCGCAGCCGTTTGCGCTGGTGGGGGTGCCTTTTGATGGTGCGGTGACCAACCGCCCAGGTGCGCGCTTTGGCCCGCAAGAAATTCGCCGGGCTTCGTTGATGTTGTGCGACGGACTGCACCCGGTGTTTGGCGTGTCGCCGCTGGAGGCGCTGGGCGATGCGGGCGACCTGCGCCTGCCCAATGCCGGCGCGCTGGCCCAGGTGCGCGAGGCCATCCAGGCCCAGGCCGCAGCGCTGATGGCGCGCCACCACTGCGTATTTCTGGGCGGTGACCATTCCATCACGCTGCCGCTGTTGCGCGCGCTGCATGCGCAGCACGGGCCGGTCGCGCTCATCCACTTCGATGCCCACTGCGACACCTGGGAAGACCACTTTGGCGAACCCTCCGGCCACGGCACCTGGACCTACGAGGCGCTGCAGGAAGGCCTGGTGCTGCCCCAAAAAACGGTGCAGATTGGCCTGCGCTCCAGCGGCACCCGTGCAGCCCGTGAGTACGTGCAGGACCAGGGCGGCCTCATCTTTACCGCACGCGCGCTGCGTGGCCGCGACGGAGCGGGGCTGCAGGACGTGGTGCAGCAGATCCGCACGCGCATTGGCCAGCAGCCCTGTTACCTGACGCTGGACATTGACTGCCTGGACCCGGCCTTCGCCCCGGGCACCGGCACACCCGAGCCCGGCGGCATGAGCAGCTCGCAGGTGCTGACGCTGCTGGAGGAGCTGGCTGACCTCCACTTTGTGGGCATGGACTGTGTGGAAGTGGCTCCTGCCTACGACCATGCCGAGCTCACCAGCAACGCGGCAGCGACCTTTGTCTGGACCTACCTGGCCTCCCAGGTGGCCAAGCGCACGGCCTGAGGTTGCGTCATGCTGCTGCAATCCGACACCCAACTGAACCAGAAGAGTTACTACGAAGCCAGCGTGCAGCGGCCTGCTGCCTTGCCGCCTTTGCAGGGCGAGGTGCACGCCGATGTGCTGGTGGTAGGCGGAGGGTTTGCCGGGCTGTCGTCTGCCATCGCGCTGGCGCAACGCGGCTACCAGGTAGTGGTGCTGGAGGCCGACCGGGTGTGCAGCGGTGCCTCCGGGCGCAATGGTGGCCAGTTCATCGTCGGCCTGGCCAGCGGGCAGGGGCCGTTTGAAGCGCAGTTGGGCCTAGCCACAGCCCGGCAGGTCTGGGACATGTCGCTGGACGCGATTGCGCTGCTGGAGCAACGGGTGCGTGAGTTCGACATACGCTGCGATCTGCGCAAGGGCTACATCACGGTGGCGGACTCGCCGCGCAAAGCCCGCGCGCTGGAGACCGAGGTGGACCTGCTGCGTACGCGCTACGGGTTTGAGTCGGCCCTGTATACGGGCAGCGAGGTGCAACAGCACATTGGCAGCACGCGCTACTGTGCGGCGGCGGTGGAAGACACATCCGGGCATTTGCACCCGCTCAAATATGGCTTGGGCCTGCTGCGTGCGGCGCTGGCATTGGGGGTGCAGGTCTACGAGCACTCGGCGGTGACCCAGTTGCAACGCGGTGAGCCACTCATTGCACGCACAGCACAAGGCTCGGTCACGGCACGTTTTGGCGTGCTGGCGGGCAACTGCATGCTGCCCGAGTACGGCCCGCAGGTGGCGCCCGACATTGCGCCGCGCACCATGCCTGTGGGGACCTACATCATTGGTACCGAACCTCTGTCTCAGGCCAAGTGCCAGTCGCTGATTCCTTCGGAGGCCGCGGTGTGCGACAACAACTTTGTGCTGGACTACTTTCGCTGCAGCGCGGACCACCGCATGCTGTTCGGCGGGCGCGTGAGTTACTCCACGCGCACGCCCCCGGGGCTGCAGGCGCTGATGGCGCAGCGCATGGCCAGCATCTTCCCCGCGCTGCAGACGGCGGCAGTGGAGTTTGTCTGGGGGGGCTTTGTGGACATCAGCATGAACCGGGCCCCCGACTTTGGACGCCTGGGCTCCAACCTGTATTACTTGCAGGGTTTCAGTGGCCATGGCGTAGCGCTCACCGGTCTGGCCGGGCAGTTGGCGGCAGACGCGATTGCGGGGCAGGCCGAGCGCTTTGATGTGTTTGCCCGTGTGCAGCACCGGCCCTTCCCGGGCGGTGCTTTGCTGCGTACTCCCAGTTTGGTGCTGGGCATGTTGTACCACCGGCTGATGGACCGCTTGTAAGTCAGTCGCGCTTTGCTGGTTCAGGTTTTCTTGCCACTGCGACCCGCCGCCAGCGCGCGCTTCACGGTGCTGGCCAGCACAGGCCCCCAGTGTGCAATGTCTTCCAGCGTGGCATAGCCATAGCCAATCACCAGACCCTTGGCGTCGCTGCGCTGCAGGCAGTAGGCCGACAGCGCGCGCACCGTCATGCCCTGCTGGGCAACGCGCAATGCTAGGGCCTGGTCGTCCACGGCGGCGGGCAGGCGCAGACACAGGTGCAGCCCCTGTTCTGCCCCGCTGATGTGGGCGTGGGGGCCCAGGCAAGGCTGCAGGGCGTCCAGCAGCTGTTGGCGCCGCTGCGCATAGCTGTGGCGCGCCTTGCGCAGTGCGCTGGCAAAGTGCCCTAACTCAATGAATTCGGCCAGCGCGGCCTGCAGTGGCATTTGGCCGGGGCGGTTCAGGTCGTAATGCGCCTGGCGAAACGCGCCGGCCAGGGCCTTGGGCACCACCAGGTAGCCGAGTTTGAGGCCCGGGTACAACACCTTGGAGAACGAGCCGAGGTACAGCACGCGCTCGTCATGTGACAAGCCAGCCAGCGAGGAAATAGGCGGCCCGCTGAAGCGGAACTCGCTGTCGTAGTCATCCTCCAGCACCCAGGCTTGGTGCTTCTGGGCCAGCGCCAACAGTTGCTGGCGACGCGCCAAGGACATGACGGCTCCCGTGGGGTACTGGTGCGAGGGCGTGGTGTAGATCAGCCGCGGGGCGTGGCGTTCGTCTGCGGCGGTGGGGGCCATGCCATCGGCGTCCACCAGCACGCCGTGGGTGCGCAGGCCGCTGGCCATGAAGGCCTTCACCGCACCCCAGTACGCCGGGTCTTCCAGCCACACCGTATCGCCATGGTCGGCCAGCATCTGGGCGCACAGCTCCAGCGACTGCTGGGTGCCGCTGGTGATGATGACCTGGTCCATGTCCAGCGGCACGCTGCGCGACACGCGCAGGTAGTCGGTCACCGCCCGGCGCAAGGGGGCGTGGCCGCCGGAGTAGCAGTAGTCCAGCATGTCGGGGTAGCTCATGCGCCAGTGCTTGTTTTGCAGGCGCTGCCACAGCGCCACCGGGAAGGCGCTGAAGTCCGCCACACCCGGGGTGAAGGGCTGGATTTCCAGCATGGCCGAGGTGAATTGGGTGGCCAGGGCCGTGCCCCGGCGCGAGAGCCGTGCCCCGGCATGGGTGGTCCTCCCCGCGCGGCCCCGCTGGCGCGGGCTGGGCAGGTGTTCATTCACAAAGGTGCCGCTGCCCACGCGGCTGACCAGGTAGCCCTCGGCACCGAGCTGGTTCAACGCCGCCATCACGGTATTGCGCGAGAGCTGCAGGTCCTGGGTGAGTTCGCGGCTGGAGGGTAGGCGATCGCCGGCCGCCAGGTGGCCGTGCAGGATGGCCCGGCGCAGGCTCTCGTACAAGCGCCGGTTCAAGGGCAGGGCGGCAGCACCCGGGCTGTGGTGCATATCGGTCAGGAGCAGTTCGGACAGCATGGTGTGGGTACGTGGCGGGACGAAGAAGCGGGTTAAAGTGGCACCATCAGGTTTTATCAAATGGCACTGTTTTGCAGCCAATTCTGCCGCAGAATGGTTTGACAGCGCGCACTGCTACAGTGGCTCAGGCCCAACAATGCCCACCCTCTGGGGTGCGCCGCAAGGAGATGGAGAATGACCGAGAACAAGACAATGAGCTTCAACGATTTGGAGCAATGGCTGAATGAACGTCGGGTGACGGAAGTCGAGTGCCTGGTGCCTGACCTGACCGGTGTGGCGCGCGGCAAGATCCTGCCGCGCGGCAAGTTCACCGAAGACCGTGGCATGCGCCTGCCCCAGGCCATCGTGGCCATGGGGGTGACCGGTGAGTTCCCCGAGAGTGGCCCCTACTACGATGTGGTGGACCCCACCGACAAGGACATGCAGCTGCGCCCGGACCCCTCCTCGGTGCGTATTGTTCCCTGGGCCACAGACCCCACCGCGCAGGTGATCCATGACTGTTTTGACCACGAAGGCAAGCTGGTGCCGTTTGCACCACGCAGCGTGTTGCGCCGGGTTTGCGACCTGTTTGCCGCCGAGGGCCTGCAGCCCATCGTGGCACCGGAGCTGGAGTTCTACCTTACCGCCCGCAACACCGACCCCAACACCTTGCTGCGTGCGCCGATTGGCCGCAGTGGCCGTGCCGAAACCTCGCGCCAGGCCTACAGCATTGACGCGGTGAACGAGTTCGATCCGCTGTTTGAAGAGATTTACGACTACTCCGACAAGATGGAGCTCAACGTGGACACGCTGATCCACGAGGTGGGTGCGGGGCAGATGGAAATCAACTTCTTCCACAACAAGCCGCTGGGCCTGGCCGACGAGGTGTTTTTCTTCAAGCGCACGGTGCGCGAAGCCGCGCTGCGCCATGACATGTACGCCACCTTCATGGCCAAGCCGATTGCCGGTGAGCCCGGCAGCGCCATGCATGTGCACCAAAGCCTGATTGACGTAGCCACGGGCAAGAATGTCTTCAGCAACGAAGACGGCACGCCGTCCGAGTCTTTTATGCACTACATCGGTGGCTTGCAGCGTTACATTCCGGCGGCCATGGTACTGGTGGCACCCTATGTGAACAGTTACCGCCGCCTGTCGCGCAACACGGCAGCACCCATCAACATCGAATGGGGCTATGACAACCGGACCGTGGGTATTCGCTCACCCATCTCGTCACCCGCCGCCCGCCGCGTGGAAAACCGTGTGATTGGTGCCGATGCCAACCCCTATGTGGCCATGGCCATGACGCTGGCGTGTGGCTACCTGGGTCTCAAAAACAAAATCAAGCCCAAGCCCGAGATGCGCGGTGACGCCTACCTGTCGCCCTACGCCTTGCCCCGTAGCCTGGGAGAGGCCCTGGACTGGTTGCGCAAGGAGTCTGACTTGCACGAGGTGCTGGGCAAGGAGTTCATCACCGTGTACTCCGAGATCAAGGAACTCGAATTTGACGAGTTCATGAAAGTCATTTCTCCCTGGGAGCGTGAGCACCTGTTGCTGCACGTGTAAGCCACTCTACCTTCAAGCTGAACGCCATGAACACTGCCGTCGATACCGCCCTCATCCAGTCCCTGGACAGCGCCCACTTTCTGCACCCTTTTACTGACTTCAAGGACCTGTCCAGCCGCGGTGCTCGCGTCATCACGCGGGCCGAAGGGATCTATGTCTGGGACTCCGAAGGCAAGAAAATTCTGGACGCCATGAGTGGCCTGTGGTGCGTGAACGTGGGTTACGGCCGCAAGGCGCTCGCCGATGCGGCGCACCAGCAGATGATGACGCTGCCTTACTACAACAGCTTCTTCCAGACCACCAATGTGCCCGCTGTGCAACTGGCGGCCAAGCTGGCCAGCCTGGCCCCCACGGTGGGAGACCGCAGCTTCCAGCACGTGTTTTATTCCAGCAGCGGCAGCGAGAGCAATGATTCCAACGTGCGCATGGTGCGCCGCTACTGGGACCTGCTGGGCCAGCCGCAACGCAAGGTCATCATCAGCCGCCACAACGCTTACCACGGCAGCACCATGGCCGGGGCCTCGCTGGGTGGCATGAGTGGCATGCATGCCCAGGGCGACTTGCCGATTCCCAATATCACCCACATCGAGCAGCCCTACTATTTTGAAAATGGCAAGCCCGGCGAAACCGCGGACGAGTTTGGCGTGCGCGCCGCGGGCTGGCTGGAAGAAAAAATCCTGGCAGTGGGACCGGACAAGGTGGCAGCCTTTATTGCCGAGCCGGTGCAGGGCGCGGGTGGCGTGATCATTCCGCCGGCCACCTACTGGCCCGAGATCCAGCGCATCGTCGACAAATACGGCATCCTGCTGATCAGCGACGAGGTGATTTGTGCGTTTGGCCGTCTGGGCCACTGGTTTGGCTACGAGAAGTTTGGCTACAAGCCTGATCTGGTGACCTTTGCCAAGGCGGTGACCAGCGGCTACATCCCGCTGGGAGGGGTGATGGTCGGCAACCGCGTGGCCAAGGTGCTGATCGAGCAGGGCGGGGAGTTCAACCACGGATATACCTACAGCGGCCACCCAGTGGCCTGCGCTGTGGCCCTGGCCAATCTGGACATCATGGAAACCGAGCAGCTCCCCCAAAAGGTGCATGGCGAAATTGGTGCCTACTTTGCTCAACGTTATGCGGAGCTCAACGAGCACCCGCTGGTCGGCTTGGCCGAAACCTGCGGTTTTGTCGGCGGCCTGGTGCTGGTCAAGAACAAGAAGACCAAGGAACGCTTCAAGGAAGACGACGGAGTTGGCATGCTGTGCCGGGGCCACTGCTTTGGCAACGGGCTGATCATGCGTGCCGTGGGCGACCGCATGATCATTGCCCCGCCCCTGGTGATGACCCGTGCAGACATTGACGAAATGATGCGCCTGATCCACCTGGCGCTGGACTTGACGCAACGGGACCTCAAAGCCCGCGGATTGGTGTAAAGCAACTGATTTGCACTTCTATAATCTTTTTTGGTCTGAAATTTGCTTATTCACACCAAGCCGTTTTGATTGTCTTTAACCCAACCCTCTTTTAGTGGAGACAAACTCGCCATGAAAAAATACCTCTGGTCTTTTGCACTGACAGCAGTAGCTTTGGCTGCTTGCGGTAAGAAAGAAGAAGCCCCCGCTGCCGCACCGGCTGCAGCCCCGGTGGCCAGCGCACCTGCCGCGCCAGTGAACACCGAAGAAAAGGTGCTCAACATTTACAACTGGCCCGACTACGTCCCAGAGGGCATGATTGCCGCGTTTGAAAAAGAGTCCGGTATCAAGGTGAACTACGACACCTTTGAGACCAACGAGGCCCTGCAGGCCAAGCTGGTGGCGGGCAATACCGGCTACGACATCGTCGTGCCCGGCACCGTGTTTGCCAAGGGTCAGATCGAAGGCGGCCTGCTGCAGCCGCTGGACAAGTCCAAGATCAAGAACCTGGCCAACCTGGACCCCGCCATCATGGCGACCCTGACCAAGGCCGACCCCGAGAACAAACACCTGGTGCCATGGGCCTGGGGTTTCACCACCGTGGGCATCAACAAGACCAAAGTGACCAAGGCCCTGGGTAGCTTGCCCATGCCCGAAAACGCTTGGGACCTGGTGTTTGACCCTAAGTACAGCTCAAAGCTCAAGTCTTGTGGCATCGCCTACCTGGATTCGCCCACAGAAATCATGCCCGTGGCCCTGCACTACGTGGGCAAGGACGCGTACTCCAACAATCCTGAGGATTACAAACTGGCGTCTGCCATGCTGGCCAAAGTGCGCAAGGACGTGCGTCTGTTCAGCTCGACCATGATCGACGACATCGCTGGCGGCAAGGCCTGCGTGGCCGTGGGCTGGTCTGGCGACATCAACATCGCTGCAGGCCGCGCCAAGGAAAATGGTTCCAAGGACGAAATCGAATCGCTGCTGCCCAGCACCGGCGCCTTGATCTTCTTTGACACCATGGCGATCACCAAGGATGCCAAGCATCCCAACAACGCAGCGGCCTTCATCGACTTCTACCTGCGTGCCGAAAACGCAGCCCTGATGTCCAATGAAATGAGCTACCCCACTGGCAACAAGGCCGCGATCGAGAAGATCAAGCCTGAAATTGCTGGCAACAAGACCATCTTTGTGGAGTCCGACTACTTCGCCAAGATGATCCCGCCCAGCAGCTTCAGCAACGAGGCGCGCGAGGCTTTGGCAACTGCCTACAACGCCTTCAAAAAAGGCAAGTAAAAACCTGGCTTCATGCCATCCAGGGCTGTTTGTACGCAGGTATAAACAGCCCTTTTTATTGTTTGCAACCCATGCAAAGGCCCTGAGATGACAGTGCAATCCGGAAAACCAGGCTACCTGGTCACAGAGAAGCTGGTGAAACGCTTTGACGAAGCCACCGCTGTGGACGAGGTGTCCTTGTCCATTGCGCAGGGCGAGATTTTTGCGCTGCTGGGCAGCTCGGGTTGTGGCAAGTCCACCCTGTTGCGCATGCTGGCAGGGTTTGAGTCGCCCACTTCAGGGCGGATTTTACTGGGCGGACAAGACGTGGCCAAACTGGCCCCGTACGACCGGCCGATCAACATGATGTTCCAGAGTTATGCGCTGTTTCCGCACCTGGACATCTGGGAGAACGTGGCCTTTGGCCTCAAACGCGAAGGCCTGCCCAAAGACGAAATCAAGCAGCGCGTGGGGGAAATGCTCGATCTGGTGCAACTGGGCAGTTTTGCCAAGCGCAAGCCGCACCAACTCTCGGGTGGACAGCAGCAACGCGTGGCGCTGGCACGCAGCCTGGCCAAACGTCCCAAGCTGCTGCTGCTGGACGAACCGCTGGGCGCGCTGGACAAAAAACTGCGCGAACAAACCCAGTTCGAGCTGGTCAACATCATTGAAAAAGTGGGTGTGACCTGCGTGATGGTGACGCACGACCAGGAAGAGGCCATGACGATGGCCAACCGCATTGCCGTGATGAGCAAGGGCCGTGTGCAGCAGGTGGGCTCGCCCGAAGAGGTGTACGAACATCCGGCCAACCGTTTTGTGGCGGATTTCATCGGTAATGTGAACATCTTTGAAGGTCGCCTGAGCATCGACGAACACGACCGCTGTGCAGCCGTGACCGGCATTGGTGAAATCCACGTGGGCCATGGTGTCAGTGGTACGCTGAACATGCCCGTAGGCATTGCAGTGCGCCCCGAGAAGATCGAGATCAGCAAGGTCCGTCCCGATGTATCGGTGAACCTGTTCACGGGCAAGGTCAAGGAAATCGCCTACTTCGGCTCCTACAACACTTACATCGTGGTGGCCACCGATGGCACCAAGGTGAAGATCACCGAGGCCAACACCTCGCGCCAGGAGCTCAGCGACATTACCTGGGAAGACGATGTGTACTTCTGGTGGGGTGACCGCTCTGCCATCGTGCTGCGCGATTGAGGCACACCATGGCACAACTCTCCCTTCCCATGCCCGGCCGCCGCCTGGTCATTGGCGTGCCCTACGCCTGGCTGGCGGTGTTCTTTCTGCTGCCGTTCCTGATCCTGCTCTACATCAGTTTTGTGGACATGGGCAGTGACATCCACCCCTTCAAGCCAATCTGGGACAGCACCACCGGGCTCTTGAAGCTCAAGTACGAGAACTACTGGTCCATCTTCCGCAGCAGCGAAGGCGGGGCCTTGTTCCAGACCATCTATATCGAGGCCTATCTGCGCTCGATCTGGTACGCCTTGTGTACGGCGGTGTTGTGTCTGGCCATTGGGTATCCGTTTGCCTATTTCATCGCCCGCTCGGCCCCCAGTGCACGCCCGGCCTTGTTGATGATGGTGATGTTGCCGTTCTGGACGTCGTTTTTGCTGCGCGTCTATGCCTGGAAGGGCATTCTGGCGGACCAGGGCGTGGTCAACCAGGTGTTGATGGCCTTGGGCCTGATCAGCGAGCCGATCCAGATGCTGTACACCAATGTGTCCATGCTGGTGGGCATGACCTATGTGTACTTGCCCTTTATGGTGCTGCCGCTGTATGCCAATCTGGTGAAGATGGACTTCCGCCTGCTGGAGGCCGCCTATGACCTGGGCACCACGCCGTTCAAGGCCTTCTGGCTGGTGACCGTGCCGCTGTCCAAGGCGGGCATTGTGGCGGGCTTCATGCTGGTCTTCATTCCGGCCGTGGGCGAGTTTGTGATTCCCTCGCTGTTGGGCGGGCCTGAAAACATCATGATCGGGCGTGTGGTCTGGGATGAAATGTTCACCAGCAACAACTGGCCCCGCGCCACGGCGCTCGCGGTGGTGATGATTGCGCTCATCATCGTGCCACTGGCTGTTTACTACCACTACACCGGCGACAGCGACGCGTCCGGCAAGGCATGAGGGGCAGGCCATGAAACCCTGGATTGAAAAAAACTTTGGCAAGGGCTGGATGGCCCTGGTCTACCTGTTCCTCTACATGCCGCTGATCTTCATGGTGGTGTTCTCGTTCAACAGCACCCGACAGGATGCGAACTTCACCGGCTTCTCGTTGCGCTGGTACGAAGCGCTGACACGTGACACCAAGATTGTGGAGGGCTTCTGGCTCTCCATCCAGGTGGCGACGGTTACCGGGGTGTTGTCGGCCGTGCTGGGTACGTTTGCGGCCTTTGTGCTGGTGCGCTACCGGCGCTTTCTGGGGCGCACGGTGTTCTCCGGCATGGTGAACGCTCCGCTGGTGATGCCCGAGGTGGTGATTGGTTTGTCGCTGCTGCTGCTGATGGTGGGGGCGCAAAACCTCATGGGCTGGCCCGAGCGTGGCATGTTGACCATCATCCTGGGCCACACGCTGCTGGGCATGGCCTATGGCATGGTGGTGGTGCAGTCGCGCCTGCTGGAGGTGAACCGCTCGCTGGAAGAGGCCGCCATGGACCTGGGCGCCAAGCCCTACGAGGTATTCTTTCTGGTCACGCTGCCCAATATTGCGCAGGGCATTCTGGCGGCGTTTCTGCTCTCGTTCACGCTGTCGTTTGACGATGTGGTGATTTCGGAATTCCTGTCCGGCCCGGGCGTGAGCACCTTGCCCCAGGTCATCTTCAGTTACGCGCGCCGGGGCATCAATCCCACGATTTACGCGGCCGCCACACTGCTCATCTTTACCGTGACCATCGTCATCATCAGCTACAGCGTGTGGGTGGCGCGGCAGACGCGTAAACGCGAGCGCGAGATCGCGGCTGCCACACGGGCCGAAAGCGCCCCGCGCTGACAACCCGCCGCCCCCTTGCGGGCGGCTCACAACAACGAGGACGACATGAGCCAATTGCAGTTTGACGGGCGCGCCGTGATTGGCGGCCAGCGTGTGGCCGCCCTGAGTGGTGCCACCTTCCAAAGTATCTCGCCGGTGGACGGGCGCGTGTTGACCGAGGTGGCGCAGTGTGGTGCGGCCGATATTGACCGCGCAGTGGGCGCTGCCCGTGCCGCCTTTGATGACAAGCGCTGGCGCGGCCTGCCACCGGCGCAGCGCAAACGCATCATGGTCAAGTTTGCCGACCTGTTGCTGGAAAACGCCGATGCCCTGGCCCTGACTGAAACGCTGGACATGGGCAAGCCCGTGAAATACGCGCGCGCAGTGGACGTGAACAGCGCGGCCAACTGCATCCGCTGGTATGGCGAGGCGGTGGACAAGGTGTACGACGAAATCGCCCCCACGGCCGATACGGCGCTGGCGCTCATCACGCGCGAACCGGTGGGTGTGGTGGGGGTGGTGGTGCCCTGGAACTACCCCATGATCATGGCCGCCTGGAAGATTGCACCCGCGCTGGCCGTGGGCAACAGCGTGGTGCTCAAGCCCAGCGAAAAATCGCCGCTCACGGCGCTGCGCCTGGCGGACCTGGCGCTGGAAGCCGGCATTCCCGACGGCGTGTTCAACGTGGTGCCGGGCTTTGGCCCCGAGGCCGGTTCGCCGCTGGCGCTGCACATGGATGTGGACTGCATCGCCTTCACCGGCTCCACACGCGTGGGCAAACAAATCCACGTGATGGCCGGGCAGAGCAACCTCAAGCGCGCCTGGACCGAGCTGGGTGGCAAGTCCCCCAACATCGTGTTTGCCGACTGCCCCAACCTGGACCGCGCGGTGGAAGCGGCCGTGGGCAGCATCTTCTTCAACCAGGGCGAGAGTTGCAACGCGCCCTCGCGCCTGTATGTGCAAGACAGCATCAAAGAGAAGTTTTTGGAGAAGGCACTGGCGCTGGTGCCGGCCTATGCGCCAGCCAACCCGACCTTGCCCGACACGGTGATGGGCGCGCTGGTGGACACGCTGCAGATGAACACGGTGCTGCGTTACATAGAAAGCGGCAAGGCCGAAGGTGCCAAGCTACTGGCCGGTGGCGAGCAGGTGCTGCAGTCCACCGGCGGTTGTTATGTGCAGCCCACGGTGTTTGACGGTGTGCGTGGCGACATGACCATCGCACGTGAAGAAATCTTTGGCCCGGTGCTGTCCGTGCTGTCGTTCAACGATACGGCCGAGGTGGTGCGCATGGCCAACGCCAGCGTCTATGGCCTGCAAGCCGGCGTGTGGACCAGCGATTTGAATAAAGCCCATGGCGTGGCGCGCGCACTGCGCGCCGGCACGGTGCACGTAAACCAGTACGACGAAGATGACATCACCGTGCCGTTTGGCGGCTACAAACAAAGCGGGGTAGGGCGCGACAAGTCCCTGCACGCCTTCGACAAGTACACCGAGACCAAGACCACCTGGATTCGCATCGACAGCCCGGTGTGAGCCCCGGTTTCCCGAGCCGCAGCGGTGGCTTGGGGACTTCATTCACTCCTTTTTTGATAGCTGCTCGCGCATATTCGATAAGGGCTAGAGGCCAATTTCATGCATAACTACGCCGATATCATCCGTACCCTGCAAGCCCAGGGCGTGCACTCCGTGCTGACCCAGTTTTGTGACCTCCATGGTGTGGCCAAGGGCAAACTGGTACCGCTGGAGAAGTTGCAGGAGTGGGTAGAGGTGGGTGCAGGCTTTGCCGGTCCCAGCATCTGGGGCACAGGGCTGCCGCGCATGGGCCCGCGCAGCGAATACTACGGGCGGGTGTTGCCCGAGTCTCTGCAGGCGCTGCCCTTTTTGCCGGGCGTGGCCCGCGCGGTGTGTAACGGTTTTGCGGGCGGTGAGGCGCTGGACACCTGCTCGCGCCAGGTGCTGAAAGCTGCAGTGGCCCAACTGGAGGCGCGTGGCTGGCGCATGTGGGTGGGTATTGAGCCGGAGTTCTTTTTGCTGCGCGAGGTGAACGGTGCCTGGCAGGTGGCCGATGCCCACGACCAGCTGGACAAACCTTCGTACGACCTCAAGTCCATCCACCGCAACGCGGCCTGGCTGGAGGACATGCGCAGCACGCTGGTGCAGCTGGGGTTCGATTTGCAGCAGATCGACCACGAAGACGCCTGCGGCCAGTACGAGATCAACTACCGTTTTGACCACGCACTGGCGGCGGCCGACCGCTACATGCTGTTCAAGCTGGCCGCCCACGCGGTGGCCGAGCGCCACGGCATGGTCTTCAGCGCCATGCCCAAGCCGCTGGCACACGCACCAGGTAGCGGGCTGCACTTTCACATCAGCATTACCGATGCGCAAGGGCGCGCGGTGTTTGCGGATGCCGAGGGCGACCTGGGGCTCAGCGCGGCGGGCCACCAGTTTGCCGCGGGTCTTCTGCGCCATGCCGATGCGCTGGCGGCACTGTGTGCGCCCACCGTCAACAGCTACAAACGTTTGGCTTCCAGCGACAGTGCCTCTGGCACTACCTGGTCGCCCGTATGGAAGGCTTATGGTGCCAACAACCGGACCTGTCTGGTGCGGGTGGTCGATGGTCGCCTGGAGTGGCGCCTGCCGGACCCGTCTTGCAATGTCTATGCGGCCATTGCCGCCACACTGGTCGCCGGCCTGCAGGGTATCGACAACACCCTGCAGCCACCTGCACCGGTTGCGGACGATTTGTACTTGCGTGCCCAAGCAGGGCAAGACTTGCCGCCTGCCTTGCCTGTGGACCTGCGCGCGGCGTTATACGCGCTGGAGCAAGACACGGTGTTGCGCCAGGGGGTGGGAGAGGCGTTCTGTGCACAGTTCCTTGAGCTCAAGCGGGCCGAATGGGCCGCGTTCAGCCAGCACGTCAGCCCCTGGGAAATGGCGCGTTACGCACAGGCGTTCTGATCCTGTTCAGGCTTGGTGCAGGCCCAGGGCTGCCGCATTTCGACATGCGTCAGCCCTTTTCTTATTATGAAATGGCGAGCCAGCTTTTTTGTCTCCTGCATTTCACATGCATGCTTGTCGTTTTGCATTGAGAAATGACATTCGTAAGTTGTTGATTTGCAATGAATAAATTTATGTCTTATATAAGACATAAGATTAAAAATATGTCTTATATAAGACATAGAATTCATCCATGGGCACCAGAATTGCAAGGCAAACGGTGCACAGCCAATCAACCAACCTAGGAGTGTTCTCATGACGCAAAACCTCAACTCGCAACTGAGCCGCGAACAACAAATCGCCGCACTGGAAAAAGACTGGGCCACCAACCCCCGTTGGAAGGGCGTGAAGCGCGGCTACTCCGCTGCTGACGTGGTTCGCCTGCGTGGTTCGCTGTCTATCGAGCACACCTTGGCCAAGCGCGGCGCTGAAAAGCTGTGGGACAAGATCAACGGCGGCGCCAAGAAGGGCTACGTGAACGCTTTCGGCGCCATCTCTGCCGGTCAAGCCATGCAGCAAGCCAAGGCAGGCCTCGAAGCCGTGTACCTGTCGGGCTGGCAAGTCGCCGCTGACGGCAACACGTCCGAAACCATGTACCCCGACCAGTCGCTGTACGCCTACGACTCGGTGCCCACCATGGTGCGCCGCATCAACAACACCTTCAAGCGCGCCGACGAAATCCAGTGGGGCCGTGGCGTCAACCCCGGCGACAAGGAATTCATCGACTACTTCCTGCCCATCGTGGCTGATGCGGAAGCCGGTTTCGGCGGCGTGCTGAACGCCTTCGAACTGATGAAGAACATGATTCAGTCGGGCGCTGCTGGCGTTCACTTCGAAGACCAACTGGCTGCCGTGAAGAAGTGCGGCCACATGGGTGGCAAGGTGCTGGTGCCTACGCAAGAAGCCTGCGAAAAGCTGATCTCCGCACGTTTCGCGG
>MGPB01000036.1 GCA_001795455.1 Curvibacter sp. GWA2_63_95
TGCTGTTCGTCGGTGCGGCGGTCGCCAAGCTACCCATTGAAAAAGTGGTGAAGGCCCTGTTCCCCTTCTTCGGCGCCTTGTTGCTGGTGCTCATGGCCGTGACCTACATCCCCGCGCTGTCCTTGTGGCTGCCTGGCATGTTGCTGAAGTAATCCGCCATGAAGATCACTGCAGTTCGGGTCACCCCGATCGCCATCAAAGACCCCGCTTTGCTCAACGCGGCGGGGGTTCATGAACCCTTTGGCCTGCGCTCCATCATCGAGGTGGTGGGTGCCAACGGTCTGGTGGGCCTGGGCGAGACCTACGGCGACGCACCGGTGTTGGGGCTGCTCACGCGAGCAGCACCCAGCCTGGTGGGTTTGTCGGCGTTTGATGTCAACGGCATGCTGGCACGGCTCAAGGCGCTGGCACCCCAAGTCTCCACCGGCCATGTCGAGATGGAGCTGGCACCCGGCTCGCTGGCCAGCAACCTGGTGACCAGCGCGTTCTCGGCGTTTGAGGTGGCCTTTATGGACTTGCAGGCGCGCACCCTGGGCATCCCCCTGGTGGAGCTGCTGGGTGGCGCCGTGCGCGACAAAGTGTCGTACTCGGCCTACCTGTTTTACAAGTGGGATGCCTCGGTAGACCCCGAGTACGCTCCCGACCCTTACGGCGAAGCCGTCAATGCCGGACAAATTGTTCAGCAGGCGCGCCAGATGATCGACCAGTACGGGTTTGAGAGCATCAAGCTCAAGGCCGGTGTGTTCGACCCCATGGAAGAAGCCGGCGCCATTCTGGCGCTCAAGGCGGCCTTTCCCAACCAACCCCTGCGCATCGACCCCAACAGCAACTGGAGCATGGCCACCAGCCTGAAAGTGGCCGAGAAACTGCGCGGCAGTCTGGAGTATTACGAAGACCCCACGCCCACGCTGGAGGGCATGGCCGCATTGCACAAGGCCACAGGCATGCCTCTGGCCAGCAATATGGTGATCACCAACTGGGCCGAGCTCAAGCGCAGCATTGAGCTCAACGCCGTGCAAATTTTGCTCAGCGACCACCACTTCTGGGGTGGCCTGCGCGCCACCCAGGCCCTGGCGCAAACCTGCCAGACCTTTGGCCTGGGCCTGTCCATGCACTCCAACTCGCACCTGGGCATCAGCCTCATGGCCATGACGCATTTGGCGGCCTCGGTGCAACACCTGAGCTACGCCTGCGACACCCACTACCCCTGGCAGAGCGACGAAGTGCTGGTGGGCGGCAAGGTGCCGATTGTGGGCGGCTGCGTGCACCTGACCAACCAACCCGGCCTGGGCGTGGAGCTGGACCAGGACAAGCTGGCCGAACTGCATGAGGCCTTCAAGGTCTGCCGCATTCGCACCCGCAACGACGTGGCCCAGATGCAGCGGTACCGCCCCGAGTGGACGCAAGTCAAACCACGTTTCTAAGTCTCCGTTTCCGTCAACCCGCCCTTTAACAGCACCCAGGAGAAACCGCATGAAAAAGCAACTGATAACCTTGCTCTTGGCCGCAGGCACCAGCTTGGGCGCCATGGCCTGGCCCGACAAGCCCATCACCCTGGTGGTGCCCTTCCCGCCCGGCGGCTCCACCGACCAGATCGCCCGCATCCTCTCGACCAAGATGGCCGAGAAGATGGGGGCTGGCGTGACCTTCGTGGTGGACAACAAGGCAGGTGCCACCGGCACCATTGGCGCAGGGTTTGTAGCCCGCGCACCGGCCGATGGCCACACGCTCCTGGTCGCCTCGCTGGGGCCCTTTGTGATTGCCCCCCATCTGGTCAAGGTGAGCTACGACGCGCTGAAAGACCTGGAGCCCATCACGATTGCGGTGCAAGCGCCCAACGTGTTGGTGGTGCCCGCGGCCTCCGAGCGCAAGTCGGTGGCCGAGGTCATCACCTACCTGAAAGCCAACCCCGACAAGATGAGCTTTGCCTCATCGGGCAACGGCAGCAGCGACCACCTGACCGCCGAACTGTTCTGGCAACAGACGGGCACCAGCGGCGTGCACATCCCCTACAAGGGCGGCGGCCCGGTGATGACCGACCTGCTGGGCAACCAGGTGGAGTCCTCGTTCATGAACATCAACACCGCCATGCCCCAGATCAAATCGGGCAAGCTGCGGGCACTGGCCATCACCAGCGCCAAACGCTCACCCCTGCTGCCCGACGTGCCCACGCTCGAAGAGAGCGGCGTGAAGGACGCCAACGTGAACTCCTGGCAAGCGCTGGCCGCACCACGGGGCCTGCCTGCAGATGTGAAAAAACGCCTGCTGGATGCCGCCGTGGCCTCCATCAAGGACCCCACCGTCGCCCCCAAGCTGCAAGAGCTGGGCTTTGAGCTGGTGCTCAACACGCCCGAGCAGTTCGCCGCCTTCCAGGCACTGGAATTCGCGCGCTGGCAGAAGCTGATCAGCAGCCGCAACATCAAGGCGGACTGAGCCTCCTATGTCCTCAAGCCCCAGCTCGAACCCGCTGACGCCGCGCTGCATCACCATGCATGCGGCGGACAACGTGGCCATCGTGGTCAATGATGGCGGTTTGCCGCCGGGCAGCGTTTTGCCCAGCGGCCTGACGCTGCTGGACCGCGTGCCACAAGGCCACAAGGTGGCGCTGGTGGCGATTGCCAAAGACGCCGCGGTGCTGCGCTACAACGTTCCGATTGGCTATGCCCTGAAAGACATTCCGGCCGGTGCCTGGGTGCACGAGCGCCTGCTGCACATGCCCGAGGCCCGGTCGCTGGCCGACCTGCCCCGTGCCACCGCGGCCGCCTGGAATGCCGAGCCCCTGGAGGGCTACACCTTCGAGGGCTACCGCAACGCCGATGGCTCAGTGGGCACGCGCAACATCCTGGCCATCACCACCACGGTGCAATGTGTGGCCGGTGTGGTGGACTTTGCGGTGCAGCGCATCAAGGAGCAGCTGCTGCCGCGCTACCCGAATGTGGACGATGTGATTGGCCTGGAGCACGCCTATGGCTGCGGCGTGGCCATCGACGCGCCCGACGCCATCATCCCCATCCGCACGCTGCGCAACATTTCCAAAAACCCCAACTTTGGCGGCGAGGTGATGGTGGTGAGCCTGGGCTGCGAAAAGCTGCAACCCGAACGCCTGTTTCCAGCCGAGAAGCGCGCTATCGAAATAGTAGCTGCTCACACAGATAGCACGGGCGTTACAGGCAAATTTGGCACTCAAACCGGGCCAGAGCTCGATGTGGTGTGCCTGCAGGCAGAGAAGCATGTGGGCTTCATGAGCATGATCGACTCGGTGCTGGCCAGCGCCGTGCCACACCTGGAGCGGCTCAATGCCCGCCAACGCGAAACCGTGCCCGCCAGCGAGCTGGTGGTAGGGGTGCAGTGTGGCGGCAGCGATGCGTTTTCAGGCGTAACCGCCAACCCGGCCGTGGGCTTTTGCACCGACCTGCTGGTGCGCGCCGGTGCCACGGTGATGTTCTCGGAGACCACCGAAGTGCGCGACGCCGTAGACCAGATGACCGCGCGCGCCACCACCCCCGAGATTGCCGACGCCATGGCCCGTGAGATGGCCTGGTACGACGCTTACCTGGGCCGCGGCCAGGCGGACCGCAGCGCCAACACCACGCCGGGCAACAAGGCCGGTGGCCTCTCCAACATCGTGGAGAAGGCCATGGGCTCCATCATCAAGTCCGGCACCGCACCCATCAGCGGCGTGCTGTCGCCGGGCGAGAAGCTGCAGCACAAGGGCCTGCACTACGCGGCCACACCCGCCAGCGACTTCATCTGCGGCACGCTGCAGCTCGCTGCGGGCATGAACCTGCATGTGTTCACCACCGGCCGCGGCACGCCCTACGGCCTGGCCGAGGTACCCGTGATCAAAGTGGCCACCCGCACCGACCTGGCCCGCCGCTGGCACGACCTGATGGACGTGAACGCCGGGCGTGTTGCCGACGGTGACGCCACGATTGAAGACCTGGGCTGGGAGCTGTTCCGCCTGATGCTGGACGTGGCCAGCGGACGCAAAAAAACCTGGGCCGAACACTGGAAGCTGCACAACGCGCTGGTGCTGTTCAACCCGGCCCCCATTACCTGACCCCACACCAGAACGACCCGATTTCCTGAAGGCATTGCCATGACCTACCCTACCCCTTATCGCCCTTTTCCCAACCAGTTCAAGCAGGACCTGCTGGCCGGCAAACGCCTGATTGGCTGCTGGGCCTCGCTGGCCAGCCCCATCACCGCCGAGGTGCTGGGTGTGGCCGGTTTCGACTGGATTTTGTTGGACGGCGAACACTCGCCCAACGACGTGGTGACCTTTGTGCCTCAGCTCATGGCACTGAAGGACAGCGTGAGTGCGCCCTTTGTGCGCCCCACCAGCAACAACGCCATCGAAATCAAGCGCCTGCTGGACGCGGGCTTCTACAACTTCCTGGTGCCCTTTGTGCAGAACGCCGAAGAAGCCCAGCAGGCCGTGGCCGCCACCCGCTATCCGCCCGAAGGCATGCGCGGCGTCTCGGTGGCCCAGCGCAGCAACCGCTATGGCTCGGTGCCCAACTACTTCCAGGAGGCCAACCAGCACATGTGTGTGGCCGTGCAGATTGAAAGCCGCGAGGCGGTGGCCGCCAGCGGCGAGATTGCTGCCGTGCCTGGCGTGGACTGCATTTTTGTCGGCCCGTCCGACTTGGCGGCCGGTTACGGCCACCTGGGCAATGCGGCGCACCCCGAAGTGCAAGCCGCCATTGCCCATGTATTTGCCCAGGCCAAGGCCCATGGCAAGCCCACCGGCATCCTGGCGCCGGTGGAGGCCGATGCGCGCCGCTACATGGACATGGGCGCCACCTTTGTGGCGGTGGGCAGCGACCTGGGCGTGTTCCGCAACGCCACACAGGCCCTGCGCGACCGTTACCTTGGCTAACACTTCTTTTCTGGCCGGGAGACTGGGCGGCAGCGTGTTCTGCTCCGTGTCCCCCGCCCTTCGGACTCCTCCTTGACCTGAGCAGAACTCGCTGCCACCCATCCTCCTTAACTCCATCGCACCAACACTATGACTACTCTCGGATTTATCGGACTCGGCATCATGGGCGCGCCCATGGCGGGCCACCTCATCGCCGCCGGCCACACCGTCTACCTGAACACCCGCAGCGCAGTGCCTGCCGCACTGCTGGACGCGGGCGGCCACGCCTGCGCCAGCGCACAGGAAGTGGCCCAGAAGGCCGACATCATCTTCCTCATGCTGCCCGACACACCGGACGTGGAAGCCGTCTTGTTTGGCGCCAACGGCGTGGCAGCCGGCTTGAGCGCGGGCAAGACCGTGGTGGACATGAGCTCCATCTCGCCCATGGACACCAAGGCCTTTGCGACCAAGATCAATGCGCTGGGCTGCCAGTACATGGACGCCCCCGTGTCGGGTGGCGAAGTGGGCGCCAAGGCCGCCAGCCTGACCATCATGGTGGGCGCCGAAGAGGCCACCTTTAATGCCGTGTTGCCACTGCTGCAACTGATGGGCAAGAACATCACCCTGGTGGGCGGTAACGGCGACGGCCAGACCTGCAAGGTGGCCAACCAGATCATCGTGGCGCTGAACATCGCCGCCGTGGGCGAAGCCCTGCTGTTTGCCAGCAAGGCCGGAGCCGACCCCGCCAAGGTGCGCCAGGCGCTGATGGGCGGGTTTGCCTCCTCACGCATTCTGGAAGTGCATGGCGAGCGCATGGTCAAACGCACCTTCAACCCCGGCTTCCGCATTGGCCTGCACCAGAAAGACCTGGCGCTTGCTCTGAGCGGCGCCAAGACCCTGGGCCTGGCCCTGCCGCAAACCGCCGGTGCCGCCCAACTGATGCAGGTGTGCGCCGCCAACGGCATGGCTGGTCTGGACCACTCGGCCCTGGTGCGTGCGCTCGAAATCATGGGTGCCCACGAAGTCGCCCAAGCCTGACCCGATGGCAACCCCCTCCGCACGTCGCTGGGCCCTCGTCGGCCTGCTGGCCTTGGCCTGCGCCAGCGCGGGTGCGCAAACCAAGCTGCGCGCGTGGAACATCCATCCCGATGGCTACCCCGTCACCGAGGCAATGAAACGGTTTGCCAGCCTGGTGGCCCAGAACACGGGGGGGCGTTACCAGATTGAAATCTTCTCCAACGCCACCCTGGGCGACCAGCCCAAGGCGGTGCAGATGCTGAAGGCCGGCGAGGTGGATGTGGCCGAATTCAGCTCGGGCCCGCTGTCTGAAGCTGTGCCAGGCCTCAAGGCGCTGAACCTGCCGTTTTTGTTTACCGATTCGGCCCACATGTTCAAGCACCTGGACGGCAAGCTGGGCGAACGTTTTGCGGCCAAGCTGCAGGCCGCCGGTTTTGTGGTGCTGGGCTGGTACGACGGGGGCGGCCGCTCCTTTTATTGCGCCAGCCGCACGATCAACAGCTTCAAAGACCTGGCCGGTGCCCGCATCCGCGTGCAGCAGTCCGAGATTTACATCGAAATGGTGAAGCTGCTGGAAGCCACTCCGGTGGCCCTGCCTTTCAAGGACGTGCTGGGCGCGCTGGAACAAAACACGGTGGACTGTGCCGAGAACAACATGCCCTCGTTCGAATCCACCGGGCACTACAAGGTGGCCAAGTCGGTGTATGTGACCAACCACGTGGTCTCGCCCGAAGCGCTGGTGGTCTCCACCAAGCTGTGGGCCAGCCTGAGCCCCGCAGACAAGGCGGCGTTTCAGAAGGCAGGCCTTGAGTCTGCACTGCTGATGCGCGAGCTGTGGAACAAACGTGTGGCCTCCGCCATCGACACTGCCAGCAAACAGGGCGTGCAGTTTGTGCGCGTGAAAGACGTGGCCCCCATGGTGCGCCGGATGGCACCGATGTACGGCAAGTACATGGCCGACCCCAGCACCCGCGAAGAGCTGCTCACCATCATCGGCAACTGAGGGCGCACCAGGCGTTAGGATGGCAGGCCCTGCCCTCCTTTGCCGCGCCTGCGGCGTATCGCCATGCTTGCTCTGGACACCACGCTCACGTTTTTTGCCGCCTCCGTTCTGCTGGCCCTCTCGCCTGGGCCCGACAACGTATTTGTGCTGCTGCACTCAGCCGTGCATGGCCGCCGCGCCGGCCTGCTGGTGGTGCTGGGCCTGTGCAGCGGCCTGCTGTTTCACACCGCCGCCGTGGCGCTGGGCCTGGCCGCCGTGTTTGCAGCGTCGGCCACCGCCTTCACCGCGCTCAAGCTGTTGGGTGCGGGCTACCTGCTGTGGCTGGCATGGGGCGCCTGGCACGCACCGGTGGGCATTGCCGACACCACCACCCAAGCCGCCATGACGCCCTGGCAAACCTACCTGCGCGGCGTGATGATGAACATCACCAACCCCAAAGTGGCAATTTTCTTCCTGGCCTTTTTGCCCCAATTTGCCGACCCGGCCCGCGGCAACATGGCGTTGCAAATCGTGCTGCTGGGCGGCGTTTTCATGCTGGCCGCGCTGCTCACCTTCAGCACCGTGGCCTGGTTCGCCGCCGGCTTCGGCCAGGTCTTCAAACGCTCACTGCGCGCCCAGCGCGCACTCAATCGCGTGGCCAGCGTGGTGTTTGTGGGCTTGGCGCTGCGGCTGGCGACGGCGCAGCGCTAGGCTGCCCGCGCCTGCCGCGGGACCGGCAGACCAAGCTGCCCCGCTTGGCGCTACATATTTGATAGTGGCTTGCGCATATTCCGCGGGGGCCAGAGGCACTTTTACGCATAAGTTGCCGCGACAGCCCTTTTTTGCAAAAGACAGCAAATTCACCCGTTTGGGGGATGTACGCGTGGGTCTTTGCCCGGTAAATTTCCGCACAGCCACAAATCACCAGAAAAAACAATAGTCCGTTTGACCTACATCACCTACTTTATTAGCAAACCGCTTTGACCCCTTCACCGCACAACACTGCAGATACCCAGGCGTACCGCGAGATGATCCAAGGTGAGAACCTGGCGCAGCGCCTGTTTGACATCTTGACCGAGAACGGTGGCATTGCGCCTGCCTGGCAGGTGCAAACGCAGCTGGGCCATATGCAACAGCTGCTGGACCAGGGCGCGGGGCAAGGCGAGATAGCGGCCCAGCTGGGTGCCGGTGCCGGGGGCCATGCCTACCATGGCAACCAGGCGTATGCGATTGAGGGCAATGCCACGGAGAGCGCGGATTTCAAGACCCAGAGTTTTGGAGCGCTGGTGGTGCACTTGGGGGTCGGCGTGGTGGCCAGTGATGCGGTGCAGGCCAGCACCCAAGCGCTGCAAGATTTGCAAGACCAGCAAAACGATCAGCGCGTAGCCACCAGCGAGCTGTACCGCGACACCGAGGGTGACGGCTATTACGAGAAGACCCAGTGGGTCAGTGCCACCGATGCGAAGGGCAACGTGCAAGGCATGCTGGTGCTGGACTACAACGGCAACGGCCAGATTGAAACCCGCGACATCTTGAACCTGGGCGGTAATGCAGAGCCTGTGCGCTATATATTTGATAGCTGCTTGCGCAAACTCCATGAGCGCCAGAGGCAGTTTTTATTTACAAGTGCGAATACATCGCAGTGGAGGGATGCCGCATGAAGCAGCAACTTGCAAGTTTTGTGGGATTGATTGCCTGTAGCCTGGCCGCAGTGTCAGCTCACGCGCAAACGATAGCGGCACCCTCAGGCAGCGTGTCAACGACAAAAAGTCGTTATGAAGCGACCCACGAAGGCAGCACAAGCGTGTTCCGGCGCGACCCCAATGTTTGGGTGCTAACACCTGAAGCTGCACAACGCGCCGGCATGCCAACGGAGTGGGCCAGCGCCGAACTCAAAGGAGTGGCCGCAGCTGCCTTTCGTCGTGAACCGGTAGGCGCAGAAATGGATTGCGGCTGGGGCGGCAACAAAAACGCCTGCAGCCCCGTGATGGACTGCGTGCTAGAGCTGTACTTTGATCGCAGTGCACACCCATTGCCCTGGCGCGAAGGCTCTCCCGTGGCAGATTTCGATCCGACGTATGGATCTTCGGGTGACCACTTTCTGATTAACGTGGGCTACAGCCCCGACCCGGTAACTAAAGCTACATCGAGGAAAAACAAGCTACTTTTACGTCCCGTATTCACCGATCCTGAGACCGGTCAGGCCTTGAAATTACGAACCGTTGGTTGGGCTTTCGGCTACCTCCGTGTGCTGGCCTATGACCGAGAACCACACGGGAGTTATTCCTACGTAAAACTTAGTCAAGGCTGCAGTACCGGACGACATGATGGCGCAGCAAAGACCATAGAACTTATCTCAGAAACCAACACAGGCGAGCCCATTAAGACTTACTACACAGTGACTTTGCCTGCTAATTGGGTTAAACGCACATATGAAGTTACCGAGAAAGCCCGCGCAGACGACGAGCGCTTCTATCAAGGTGTCTTTAAAGAAATCCAAGGCAAGAACGGAGGCAAACCATGAGCGGTCTGAACCTGCAAAACCTCGACGCCAGAACCGTGCTGGCATCCACCTTCTCGCGGGGCACCTATAACCCTGCCACCTTCCAACCACCGGAAGGTTTTGTGAAATTGGATGTCAAGCCTGGTGATCAAAAGTCCCCCGACTTCGCTGCTGCAGCCTATGTGAACCCCCAAACCGGCGAATTGGTGGTGGCGTATCGGGGCAGCGATTCCAAGTCAGATTTGGTCACCGCCCAACAGGCCGCCAGCAATGGCAAGTGGGATGACCAATTCACCGACGCAGCCAGCTTTGCCAAGCTCGCGCAGGGTTTGGCGGCTACAGCCATTCAGAAATTTGCTGACGATAACGATGTCCCTGCCGTCACAGTCAAACCGCTCTACACCGGCCACAGCCTTGGTGGGCTGCTGGCCCAGGTCATGAGCAAAATGTTCGGGGTGGAAGCCCAGGTGTTTGATGCACCTGGTGGTGCCAGACTGGTGGGCACAGAAGACTTTGCCCGGGTTGCGCAACAAAACGGCCAGCCCGCCGCAGGCCACGATGTGACCGACAAAATCCAAAACTACTCCGTTACCACCCTGATATCGGGCTTGGGCGAGCAGTTAGGTGAAAAAATTCCTATCCCCGCGCTCGGCCAAATGAGTGGGATGGAAACCTTGGGCGCCATCGCATCGTTCATGGTAAATCCCCTGCTGGGACTGACAGTGACAGGGGGGATCAACACGGTCGAAGCCCATGGCAGCTCCAACATTGAAGACGCCATGTATGCCTTGGCAGCGCTACAGCCACATGTTGCTAATGCAGGAACGCTCAAGCTCCAAGGAATGTACCTGGGCATTGACGGCACCCCTACTCTGGAGAATTCGCCTCAAGCAGGGGGCAGCAACTGGCGCATTCAAGCGCTCGTAGATCCCAATGGAAAGGTCGTCGCCTACTTCGACCGCCAATCAGGCGAACCCTTCGCGGTGGTGGCTGGCAGTGGTATACGCATCTCGCTGGAGCACAAGCCAGGTCAAGATGCCCCCGACGTGATTGAAAAACATCCAGATGGCACCGTCATTACCGTACCAGCAAAGGCTTTGCTTTCCTCATTTCTGGCAACGACGGAGCAAGCTAATCCTCGTCAATCTGGAACCGCTGACCTAGGCACACAAGACGACGGCACTGCTGTAGCCGACGCTGCCTACCAGCAACTCGTCAACGCCTTCAACAACTTCGACACCAGCCAAGCAGGCCCCGGCGTGCAGTACGCCGACGCAAGAAACACCACAGGCAACGGCGATGTGGTCAGCGATGCAGGCGGCAGTAGTTCCGTAGCTGGTGATTCACCATCAAATCTGCCCCTAGCCCACGCAGATATTGCGCAAACAGCTCCAGAAACTGTAGCAAACACAAGCCCTGCTCCCGCCCCCAACCCCAACAACTACGCCGCCTACCTCAGCGGTTCAGGCGCTTCCTTGAGCCCTGCGCAGCAAGACGCATTGGCTGCGCAACTCGATGCGCTGGGTCTGGGCGGTGCAGAGGGCGCAGAGGCTTTGAGCTTCTACCCGCTGCCCGGTGGCGGTGTGCTCATTGGCAATGCCGATGGCGACATCGTGGGTGAGTTGGGCGTTTCGTCTACCGGCGAGGTTCGCCTGCAAGCCAATACCGTGAATGCGGATGGCAGTGCAGGCACGCAAGACCTACACATCAGCATCAGCGGAACCAGCACCAGCCACACCGAGGTAGTGGCTGCGCAAGCACAGGCAGCTTTGGAACAAGCCCAATTCAACGCCGCCGCCAACGACGCAGCTGGCGTGCTGAGCCTGGTCAACAGCCTGGCCAACCTGGCGCACTTTGACCAACTCACTGATCTGGGCAAGGCGCAAAGCCTCATTAGCCTGTACAACCAGATTGACAACCTGGGCAGCGCCACAGCGCAGCTTTCCGGTAGCACCGGCGGTAATCTGCCCCTTGACCTGGGCCAGTGGGGCGCAGGCCTGAACCTGGTGAGTGCCTTGCAAGGCGATGACCCGATTGCCCAAGCCAGTGCAGCGGGGGCGTTTTACAACACCTTTGCCAACAGTGCAGGCAGTTCACTCACGCCCATACCGGTTCCCTACCTCCAGGCCCTGAACCTCATTGGCGCCATTGAGAGTGGCAACACGGTGAGCATGATCGCCAGCGCCGTGGCCTTCATTCCGGGCTGGGGTACTGCGGCCAGCATTGCCATCAGCATCATTGCGCCGCTGTTTGCCGACAAACCGCCACCGCCCGAAGGCGTCACCCACTACGAGTGGGATGCCAATGGCAACATCCAGATCCACGTGGACTTCAACCAAAGCCATGGTGGCGAGATAGCGCAAAGCACCGCGCAAAGCGTGCAAGGCCTGCTCAACAGCATCGTCCAAAGCATCAACGACCAGACGCCCGACACCGCAGACAACGTAGCCATCAACCCCTACCTGCTGCCCCGCGTGGGCTTCTCTCAGAGTGGCGGTGCGTGGATAGAGATGACCACCCCGGATGGGGGCAGCTACCGCGAGATGATCCAAGGTGAGAACCTGGCGCAACGCCTGTTTGACATCTTGACCGAGAACGGTGGCATTGCGCCTGCCTGGCAGGTGCAAACGCAGCTGGGCCATATGCAACAGCTGCTGGACCAGGGCGCGGGGCAAGGCGAGATAGCGGCCCAGCTGGGTGCCGGTGCCGGGGGCCATGCCTACCATGGCAACCAGGCGTATGCGATTGAGGGCAATGCCACGGAGAGCGCGGACTTTAAAACCCAGAGTTTTGGAGCGCTTGTGGTGCACTTGGGGGCAGGTGTGGTGACCAGCGATGCGGTGCAGGCCAGCACCCAAGCGCTGCAAGATTTGCAAGACCAGCAAAACGATCAGCGCGTAGCCACCAGCGAGCTGTACCGCGACACCGAGGGTGACGGCTATTACGAGAAGACCCAGTGGGTCAGTGCCACCGATGCGAAGGGCAACGTGCAAGGCATGCTGGTGCTGGACTACAACGGCAACGGCCAGATTGAGACGCGCGACATCTTGAACCTGGGCGGCAATTCGGGGCAAGACGGTAACAAAGCCAACGATGCCCTTGCCGCCAGCGCCAACGCCGCCTTGCAGCGCAACAACGTGGAGTGGCTGGACGCCAATGGCGATGGCGTGCTGGACAAAAGCGACCCGGCGTTTGCAGCCATCAAGCTGTGGGTGGACTTGAACCAGGATGCGCGGCTGGATGCGGGGGAACAGGCAGACCTGGCGAGCTTGCAGATCACCAGCATCAACTTCCAAAGGGGCGAGGTGACGTATGCCGATGGTCACAGCGATGCGTTAAGTAGCACCACGCTGCAGTCAGACACCGAAGGCCTGCGCTATACGCAGATGCAAGAGGCGGATGCAGAAGGAAACCTGCACACCATCAATGCGGGGGAGATGCTGGAGCACGAAGGCTACCAGGGCCAGGTGCAGGTGGTGGACCAAGGGGGGGTGACACGCTGGGGTACGGTGCGGGAAGCTACGTTTGAACACGACGCGCTAACCACCGGAGACTGGGAAGGCACCGCCGAGCAAGACCAGCACCGCCATGGTGGAACCAATGTGACCAGCGCGCCCACGCAGACCAGTGCCACGGCAGCGGTGAGCTTGGGCGCGGTGAAACGAGCAGACGGACAAGACAGGGTGCTGACTGACAGGCGGCTGGTGTTTGTGCCGACGATTGCCACGCTGGGGCAGGAGCGCACAGACAGCTCCATCGACCAGATGGTGCGCAGTGCGCAAGAAGGTGTACTGGCGGGTGGGCTGGGAGCAGGCCTGGGAGCGCTGTCTATGGTGGGCTTGGGCGCAGTACAGACGACCGCCTTTGCAGCACCAGATACCGAACGGGTGCATAGCGGATATACCGATGACGACGGGCTGGAGACAGCCGCGCGCACGCCCGCACTAGACGGAAAATATGCATCCCCCCTAACCGATGCCAGCAGAGCGCGCCTTGATGGCGAGGCGCCCGCCAGCTTGGCGCAAGGCACTTGGCAAGAAGAGCCCCGGCGTGTGGTGGATGCGCCACCGCCACCGGGCGTGTTGGCCGATGTAGATGCCTTGCAGCGCGCGGGTCTGGACTTGTCGGCCTACACCGCAACCCACACACCTGCGCGAGAAATCCGCGCCACGCTGGTGAGTAGCGGTGTAGTCAGCACCCCATCAGCGAGCACTGCCACACCGGCTGCGACCACGCCTGCAAGCGCAGAGATGCTGCTGGACCTTCCCAAGGTGGCGGGCGAAGTGCTGGCGGGCACCGAAGACACGGTGTTGCGCATTGGCACGGATTTGCTGCTGGCCAACGACAGCACCGTGAACGTAGGTAGCAATGCGGGCAGCGCACCACTGCACATCAGTGCGGTGGGTAACCCCAGCCATGGTCAGGTGAGCTTACAAACCACCGTGAATGGTGTGGGGCAAACGGTTACAGAAGTGGTGTTTTTTCCAGACGCGGATTTTTATGGCACGGCCAGTTTCAGCTACACGGTAACAGACCCCTATGGTCTTTCCAGCGTTGCGACTGCTACCTTGCTGATAGAGAACGTAAACGATGCCCCCTACGCACAAGGCGAGGTAGTGAGCGGGGCCAGTGAAGACGCATTGTTCTTGATCAACAAGTCGGTGCTGCTGGCCAACGACGGGGATGTGGACGATGCGCCCAGCGCACTGGGTATTGGCTGGGTAGGCAATGCACTCAATGGCACCGTGAGCCTGGATGCCAATGGCAACGTAGTTTTCACACCAGGCTTGAACTTCAATGGCAATGCCGAGTTTGAGTACATGACGGTGGATGCAGCGGGTCTGTTGTCCCCCGCTGTGCAGGTGGTGATGCCGGTGGCCGCGGTGAACGATGCGCCGCTGGCTGTGGACGACCAGTTTCAGACCTACGTGAACAGCACGATGACGATTGGGTTTGCGCAGCTGATTGGCAACGACTCCGACATAGAGAACGACACGCTGAGCCTCGTGGATGTGGGCAACGCATCAAATGGGGTGGTGAGCATTGTGAATGGGCAGGTGGAGTTTGTGGCCACCCCGGGGTTCATAGGCGCTGCGTCTTTTGACTACCTGGTAGACGACAGCAACGGTGGGCAAACCTGGGCAACCGCCTTTGTGGAAGTGAAGCCGCCGCCTAACTTGTATGCGTCTGTGGATTTGTACGGTGCCAGTTTTTATGGCACAGGTGGCAACTCAGGGTGGCGGATTGACATGGCGGATGTCAGCTTTGCGGTGTCGGACGATGGCGATACGGCTTTCTCTAGCGTGGCACTGCAAAGTTTGAGCGTGCTGCGCGCCGACTATTCAAATCCGGTGAGCGACGCAGAAGGCACTTACTACCCGTACGCATGGCAAGGCTTGGCCGGGGTAAATGCCTTCTCCTACAACAACACCTACATGAATCTGGACGTGCAACGGGGCTATGGATTTACCGCCTTCCAGAGCACTTGGCGGATTACCGATGACCGTGGCTTGGCCAATATTTGGCACCTGAACTACAGCGTGAGCGGGGGTGCTACCAGCTACATGGAGTACTCCGGGTATGTGGGGCCCGTAGTGCTTTCGCTGGATGGCTCGAACCCGTCTTACTTCAGCCCCCAATATTCCAATGTGCGTTACGACATCGATATGGATGGCGTGGTCGACAAACTGGCTTGGGCTGCGCCGGGCAGTGGCGTGCTGGGTATCGATTTGAATGGTGACGGTCAGATCAGCGACACCAGTGAATTCGCCTTTAAGCAGTATGTGGACGGTGCTCAAACCGATTTGGAGGGCTTGAGGGCCTTCGATACCAATGCCAACGGCTCGCTGGACGCGGGGGATGCGCAGTGGGCAAAGTTCGGCGTGTGGGAAGACAAAAATGCCGATGGACAGACCCAGGACGGCGAGTATTTGACCCTGGATGCTCTGGGCATTGCCACGATCAACCTGCAGTCCAACGGGCAGATGCACAGCGGAGCAGCGGCCGGTGGCGGGTTGAGTGCGGACGTTACCGTCATGGGTGACACCACATTCACTCGCACCGATGGCAGCACCGGCATGGCGGCTGACGCGATGCTGGCCTACCAGTCGGGTGTGTATACGCAGGCAGCGGAGGCAGACTTGGCCCGTATGGCCCTGCTGTTTAACCAAATGGCAAACACAGCGATGACCCAGGATGCAGACCCTTTGGGTTTTGTATCTATGCAGCAAGCCGATACTGCTTTGGTCAACGAAGAACTCTTGGCTTTACAAGCCGCTTAATGACAAAAAAACAGGGATAAAAGAGAGTGCAATCGACATTACAGCTCATCGGACTTTACGCAAAACTTCATCACCTCCATCTCAATTCGGCACAGTTGACACACCAGTTTGGCGGCTACGCCAATCAGGGCGCTGTTCCACACGTGGCCACCGGCGAGGTACTACGAATATTGCAGCAACTTGGGTTTGACACCAAGCTGCGCCGCGGAACAGTCAAGGCTATTTCCCAGGTGACACTGCCAGCCTTAATGCCAACACGAGACGGCAGTTGGATGCTGGTGGGAAAACTGGATATCACAGGCCCAAATGGAACCGTGGTGTTACAGCAAGCCGGTGACAGCAGCCCCCGCCAAATCACGCTGGCAGAGTTTGACGCCCTCTTTGCGGACGAGTGGATCATCGCGCGACTGGTAGATGCCATGCCAGGCACAACGGCGAGCCAAGCAGCCAACGATGCAGGAAAATTTGGCGTGGGATGGTTCTGGCATTCACTCAAAAAGTACAAGGTTCTGATGGCTGAGGTGCTGCTGGCCTCGCTGTTTGTGCAAGTCATTGCATTGGTAACACCGCTGATTTTTCAGGTGGTAATCGACAAGGTACTGACCAACCGTACGCTTTCCACACTTGATGTGATGGTGATTGCGCTGTTGGGTGTGAGTATTTTTGAAGTCGTGCTCGGCGCCATGCGGCACTATTTGCTGAGCCACACCACCAACCGGGTGGATGTAGAGCTGGGGGCCAAGTTGTTCAAGCATCTGCTACATCTACCACTCTCGTATTTTGAGAGCCGGCGTAGCGGTGATACGGTAGCCCGTGTGCGAGAGTTGGAGAACGCGCGCAACTTCTTGACAGGCCAAGCGCTGACCAGCTGGCTGGATTTGCTGTTTGCACTGGTGTACATCGCGGTGATGTTTTATTACAGCGTGACGCTGACTTTGGTGGTACTCGCAGCACTGCCGGTATTTTTTGGTGCATCCGCCATCATCACGCCGCTTCTACGAAAAAAGCTGGAAGACAAGTTTGCATTGGGCGCAGAGAACCAGGCGTTTTTGGTGGAGACGGTCACTTCGATGGAAACACTCAAAAGCCACGCAGTAGAACCCCAATGGCAAGGAGCCTGGGAGCGCCGCTTGGCAAGTTATGTGAACACGTCGTTTGAAGGCGGGCACTTGGGCAATGCAACCAACCAGTTCATCAGTATGGCAAGCAAGGTGCTTACCGTGGCGCTGCTGTGGCTGGGGGCACGGCAAGTGATTGATGGAGCGCTGACGGTGGGTGGTTTGATTGCGTTCAACATGTTGAGCGGCCGGGTCAATGCACCCATTTTGAAGCTGTCGTCTCTGTGGCAAGACTTTACCCAAATGAAGGTGAGCATCAAGCGATTGGGCGACATTTTGGATGCATCACCAGAACCAGCGTTTCGCCCCCACCGCTCGGTACCGCCCGACGTGAAAGGTCAAGTCACTCTGGAACATGTGACTTTCAAGTACACCCCGAACGGACCAACCATTTTGAGTGACCTGAGCTTTGATGTGCAGCCCGGTGAGGTGATCGGCGTGGTGGGTGTATCTGGTGCAGGCAAGACAACCCTGATGCGCCTGTTGCAAAGGTTGTACACCCCTGAGACAGGTCGCATTTTGATTGATGGGATGGATGTCAACTTGGTAGACACATCGTGGCTGCGCAGACAGATTGGCGTGGTAGGACAAGACACGCTGTTGTTCAACCGCAGCGTGCGCGACAACATTGCCCTGGCAGACCCTGGCCTGGACATGGAAGCCGTCATGGCCGCAGCGCGTTTGGCAGGTGCAAATGACTTCATCCTGAAACTGCCTGATGGTTATGACACAGTCATTGGCGAACGGGGTAGCAAACTCAGCGGCGGACAACGTGCGCGCATCGCTATTGCGCGGGCGCTGGCCACCAATCCACGCATGCTGCTTCTGGACGAAGCCACGGCGTCTTTGGACTACGAGAGTGAGCGACTGATTCAAGACAACATGGCGACCATCGCGCAAGGGCGTACCGTTTTTGTTGTGGCACACCGGCTGTCCACCCTCAGGCTTGCAGACCGAATTTTGGTGTTGGAGGATGGGCGCTTGATTGAAGCGGGTAGCCACCCGCAGCTGCTGGCCAAGGGCGGGAAATATGCTTCGCTGTACCAGGCACACCAGGTATTGCAAGTACAAGGGGTGGCCGCATGAGCATCAATAACAACAAAGTGGAATTCAATCAGTTCAGCTCTGCTGCACTAGCGGCTATGGCGCAGCCTCCGTCTTCTGTTACGCGCATGGCCTCGCTTGCCATTTGTGCCATGGTGGGTATTGCCCTGGTGTTTTCCTATCTTGCGCAAATGGATGTGGTTGTTACCGCGCAGGGCAAGGTGATTCCGGCTGGCAAGAGCAAGGTCGTGCAACCGTTAGAGGCTGGAGTGGTGCGCACAATTGCCGTTCGAGACGGGCAGACCGTGAGGGCTGGTGAGGTGTTGCTTGAGCTGGACGTGACGAGCATCGGCGCTGATCGCGACCGCATACAGCGTGAATTGTGGGAGGCGAAGGCGGAAGTGTTGCGCGATACAGCCCAGTTGGCCGGGCGTGGACAGTTTGCAACCCCTACAGGTATGCCAATCGAGATTGCAGTGAATCAACTCGCCGTGCTACAGAGCCGATTAGCGGAACAGCATGCCAAGTTGGCCGCTCTGGACGCTGACCTAAGCAAGCGCAAAGCGGACGCCGCTGCGATCAGCAGCGGCTTGACACAACAGCGTGCCAGTGTCCCGCTGATGCAACAAAAGTACAACATGCGGGAAGAATTAGCCAAAACTGGGCATGTCGCACAGACTGGCGTCATTGAGTCGAAGATGGAACTGATCAACGCGGAGAAAGATCTGGCTGTTCAGAACAATCGCCTACAAGAGTCCCAAGCTGGCTATATGGCCGCGCAGGAACAACGCACGCAGGCAGTGGCAGAGTTCCGTGCCAAGGCCAGTGGCGAGTTGCTGGAAGCGACCAAGAAGCGTGATGCAGCGGAACAGGAATTCATCAAGGTGAGCCAGCGCTTGGCGTTGCAGACGCTGCGATCGCCCATTGATGGTGTGATTCAACAGTTAGCCGTGACAACGGTGGGTGGGGTTGTAACCGCAGCCCAGCCGTTGATGACGATTGTGCCTGCGGACACCCCATTGGAATTGGAGGCCCAGGTGATGAACCGGGACATCGGCCATGTGCGTGTAGGTCAACGCGTCATCAACAAGGTGGAGACGTTTGACTTCACCCGCTACGGATACATCGAGGGTGAGGTGCTGTGGGTGGGCACGGATTCCGTACAAGATCAAAAACTGGGGCCCGTGTTTCCTGTGCGCATCAAGCTCAATAGCACGCAGACACCCACTTCGGTGAATGGGCAGACAGGGCTGATCAAAGCAGGCATGAGCGTGACGGCGGACATTCGCACAGATAAACGCAGGCTTATTGACTACCTGCTCGCCCCCATGCTGCGCTACAAGCAGGAGGCTCTACGTGAGCGTTAATCAGTTCAAGCACCGTCGGCTCATCAGCGGGTTACTAGGCATTTGTCTGGTTGCAAACACATTCCCCGCATTTTCGCAAAGCCTGATTGCCGTCTACCAGAAGGCAAAAACACAAGACCCGCAGTACCAAGCCTCTCGCAAAGCATTCGTGGCTGCAATGGAAAAATTGCCGCAAGCTCGCGCCGGCTTGTTGCCCACTGTCAGTTTGACTGCAAGCAAGAATCGTCAATTCGGTACGGCATCTTTTGCAGGGGCGGATGCCGTAGACCGTGATGTGCAGTCGTGGTCATGGAATGCACAGATCACCCAGCCGCTCATCCGATGGGCCAATTGGGTAGGCTACCAGCAGGCCGACGCATCCACACGCCAAGCGGTTGCCCAGTTCTCTATGGCGGAGCAGGACCTTATCTTGCGTGTCTCACAAGCCTATTTGGACCTGCTGGTGGCGACCCAAAGTACCGAGGTCATGCGCGCTCAGCTACTGGCTTTGGACGAACAGCTTGCGCTTGCCCAACGGACTTACTCGGTGGGTACAGGCACCATCACAGATGTGCATGAAGCGAAAGCCAAATGGGCACAAAGCCAAGCGCAAAGTGTGGCGGCTGCTCAAGAACTGGAAAACAAGCGTGCCGAACTGGAGAAGATTCTAGGAGAACCTGCCACTAACCCAGTGGGCGGGTTGAGCCACGGCATACCCATGCAATTCTCAGCATCGCTTGAGGATTGGATTTCACAGGCAGATGCACAAAATCCTCAGATCAAGGGGTTACAAGCGACATTGGATGCCGCAAACAAAGAAGTTGCAAAAAATGAGGCAGCACATCTGCCAACACTGGATTTGGTCTTGAGTAGAGCCACGAATTACAGCTCCGGCTCTTTAAGTTCACCTGCCGATTTATCAACCCATGTGAACTCGAATCAAGCGGGGCTTCAGCTGAATATCCCGCTGTATGCAGGCGGTGCAATGCAATCACGCATCCGTGAATCACTGGCACTGGCAGAAAAGGCTCAAGATGAACTCACACTCACACGCCGTACCGTGGTCACCCAAGTGCGCCAAGCCTATTCCGGCGTCATGAGTGGGCAGGCGCAAATTGCGGCGCTACAAACTGCAGTAGAAGCAGGGAGAAATGCAGTCGAGTCCAACAAAATCGGGTTACGCATTGGGACCCGGATTACGCCGGATGTGTTGAGTGCAGAGCAACAACTGTACGCATCCATGCGGGACCTGTCCAAGGCACATGCGGAAACCACGATGCAGCACTTGAAACTCAAATCTGCAGCGGGGGCCATCACACAAGATGATCTGATGGCTTTGGATCAGCTTTTGTCTGCTGGCAAAAATCCATAGAGACACCTAGAAGGAACCAACAAAATGAACACCTCTCAATCCAATGAGAAGTCGGCAGTCACAAATGAAGCGATGGGTGCATCAGAAATGGCAGACTTTGCTACGTTACTCAAAAAACAAGCACAGCGAGTAGTTGGCAAGCTACCTTTGCTGGGTGCAGTTGGCTGGTTGATGATGCAACAGACGGCTACGCGGCACACCTTGCTAAGTGAACTGGAGTGGCGCGTCATGCCGGCATTGGTGTTGGACCAAGCCAAGCTTTACATGCGAGAAGACTCCCCCATTGCCTATGTGTCTTGGGCCACGTTGTCCGAACCGGTAGCACAACGTTACGCAGCGGCCCCGCACCAACTCACTGCCTCGGATTGGCAATCTGGTGACCAAGTATGGATAGTGGACTTGTTCGTGCCTTTTGGTGGCGCGCAAGAAGTGATGAATGACCTGCGCAGCAATGTTTTCGCCGGTCGCGCCATTCACCAGCTGAGTCTGGGCTCAGATGGTAAACCGACGCCAATGGCATGGCCTGCCAAATAAGCTCCTCACCCACTACCTACTCGGTCTTCGCCCCCGCCTCAAACCACTGCTTCACCATCAGGCGCTCGGCGTCGGTGATGTTGGTGGCGTTATTCATGGGCATGATCTTGGTGACCACCACTTGCTGGTACACGGCTTGGGCGTGGCTGGCCAGGGCCTGGGGGGAATCCAGGCGCACGTTTTTCATCTGCACGGCTTCGCCGTGGCACATGTAGCAGCGCTGGGCCAGCATGGGCTGCAATTCTTTATAGCCAATTGGGGCTGCAGTGCCCGTGGATACTGCGCCAGCAGCTCCTGAATTAATAGCACTTTGCGCAGGCGGTGCGGGCTTGAGCCAGACCAGCATGCCAAGGATGGCCACCACACCGGCCGCCGCATAGGGCCAGGGGTGGCGGTTGCGGCCCAGCTTGTAGCCATGGCGCAGCACAAAGAACTGGCGAATGGCGGCGCCCGCAAACATCATGACGATGAGTACCAGCCAGTTTTGTGGATGGCTGTAGGTGAAGCTGTAGTGGTTGCTGAGCATGGCAAACAGCACGGGTAGCGTGAAGTAGGTGTTGTGCACGCTGCGCTGCTTGCCGCGCCAGCCGTGGATCGGGTCTACCGGCTCACCCGCCTTGATGCTGGCCACCATCTTGCGTTGGCCCGGAATGATCCAGTGCGCCACGTTGGCGCTCATGGTGGTTGCCATCATCGCCCCCACCAGCAGGAATGCCGCACGCCCGGCAAACCAATGGCAGGCCAGCCACGACGCGATGCACACCAGCACCGCCACCGCTGCGCCCACGATCAGGTCGCCGTTTTTGCGCTGCCCGAAGCGGCGGCAAATCTGGTCATACGCCAGCCAGAACACCACCAGAAACGCCAGCGCCACGGCAATGGCGGCATGCGGATGCCAGCCCATGACGGACTTGTCGATCAGGTAGGTGCCAGCGTTCCACAGATACGACACGGTGAACAGCGCGAAGCCGGTGAGCCAGGTGCTGTAGCTCTCCCAGTAAAACCAGTGCAGGTTCTCGGGCAGCTTGGGCGGCGCACCGGCAAACTTGACCGGGTGGTAGAAGCCCCCACCGTGCACGGCCCACAGCTCGCCGCTCACACCTTGTTTCTTCAGGTCATCCTCCACCGGCGGCGTGAGGCTGCTGTCCAGAAACACGAAGTAGAACGAAGAGCCGATCCAGGCGATGGCGGTGATGACGTGCACCCAGCGCAAGAGCAGGTTGGCCCAGTCGAGTAAATAGCTTTCCATGCGATGGTTCTCCTAGGATTCAGGTCAGGCCGCAGCCTTGGGTTCAGGGTCTTGCACTTGCAAGAGTTGGGCCGCCACGGCCACGGCAATCACCTCGGGGCGCTTGTCGTGGATACCGGGCACGCCAATGGGGCAGGTGATGTGGGCCAGCGCGTCAGCACCAAAGCCACGCGTCTCCAGCCGGTGGCGAAAGGTCGCCCATTTGGTCTGGCTGCCAATGAGGCCGATGTAAGGCAGATCGCTCCGTGCACGCTGGCGCGCCAGGCAGGCGGCCACAATGTCCAGGTCTTCGGCGTGGCTGAAACTCATGATCAGCACGCGCGACTGCGGTGCCAGACCCGCCACTGCTGCTTGCACGGGGTCGGAGTGTTCGCAGTGCACGTTGCCAGGCACCACGGCCGGGAAAATGCCATCGCGGCTGTCGATCCACTCCACCGCAAAGGGCAGGTTGCCCAGCACGTCCACCAGCGCCTGGCCTACATGGCCGCCGCCAAACAAGGCCACCGGCGTGCGCGATGGCTGCAAGCGCTGCAACACCGCGGTGCTGTCCTGTGCCGTGATGCGCTCAAATTGCAAGTGCACCTCGCCGCCACAACACTGGCCCAGGCTGGGGCCCAGTGCATAGCGCTGGGTAAAAGGCGCGGCACCCAATTGCAACAAATGATTGCGGGCTGTAGCGATGGCATCCAGCTCCAGCCGCCCACCGCCCACGGTGCCCAGCACCGCGTCGGCAAACACCGCCATCCAGGCCCCGGCCTCGCGCGGCACCGAGCCGCGGCTGCTGTGCACACGCACCAGCACCGCATCGGCCTCGGCCAGTTGCACCAAGAGCTGGGGCAGCCATTTCACAATCGGATACCTTTTGCTGCAAAGCACAACGGGCGCAGGCCATAATTTGCCCCACAGTACATCGGCAACGCACCGACCGGAGACACACCATGCACCGTATTTCGCATCCGCACCGCCACACGGCGTTCTGGCCACAGGCCATCGTAGGAGGCTTGTTGCTGGCCCTGGCGGGCTGCTCGAGCCCACCGCCCGCGCCCGCACCCGCCGCCAATGCACCCGTGGCGCCGCCCGTGGCTGTCGCCCCGCCGCCGCAGCCCGAGCCCGCCCACCGTTCGCAAGCTCCCACGCCGCGCGACTACCGGCGCGATGCAGCCGGCCACCTCTATTCGCGCAACACGCAGCGCATCTATGCGGGCAAGCTGCCGCCCTTGCTCTACGCCGTGGGTGTGCTGCAGGTGGACATTGACCGCATGGGCCAGGTCACCGATATCCGCTGGATGCGTGCGCCCAGCCATGCGCCCGAGGTGATGGCCGAGATCGAGCGCGCCGTGCGATCGGCCGCGCCCTTCCCCGCACCCGTGCGCATGGGCCGCGTGACCTACACAGACACCTGGCTGTGGCACAAAAGCGGACGTTTTCAATTGGACACCCTCACCGAAGGCCAGCTCTGATCACGAGCCCCGGTACGTGGAGTAGCTCCAGGGGCTGACCAGGAGGGGCACGTGGTAGTGCTGGTCCACATGGGCCACACCAAAGTCCAGGCTCACCTGGTTCAAAAAGTTGGGGGTGGGCAAGGCCACATTGCGGGCCTTGAAGTAGCCCGCCACCTCAAATACCAAGCGGTAGGTGCCCACGCGCAGGCTGGCGTTGTCGTACAGCGGGCCGTCGGGGTTGCGGCCATCGGCGTTCAGCACAAAGCGTTTCACCAGCGTGGCGGTCTCGCCCTGCGGGGTGGTTTGGGTGGTGTAAAGCGCCACCGCCATGCCCGCAGCAGGCGTGCCGTGCATGGTGTCCAGTACGTGTGTGCTCAAGCCCATGGCGCTGCCCTTTTGCTGAAAAATCCAAAGTGTATACACTTTTCGGCATTCTCGGTATCATGGCCGCATGGAGCCCACCACCACCAGTTTCATCGTCGATGCCATCACCCGGGCCATCGTGGAGCACCGGTTGGCACCGGGCACCAAGTTGGGTGAACAAAAGCTGGCGGACCAGTTTGGCGTCTCGCGCACACTGATCCGCCAGGCCCTGTTCCAGCTCTCGCAAAACCGGTTGATCCGCATGGAGCCCGCACGGGGGGCATTTGTTGCAGCCCCGTCTGCGGCTGAAGCCCGCCAGGTGTTTGCCGTGCGCCGCATGCTGGAGTCCGGCATGGTCCGTGCATTCATCCAGAGCGCCACCGACTCCCACCTGAAAGCCCTGCGTGAACACATTGCCCAAGAGCAACAAGCCGTGCAGCGCGGCGATGTCTCCAGCCGCACCGAGCTGCTGGGCGATTTCCATGTCCGCATGGCGCAGCTCATGGGCAACGAGGTACTGGCTTTGCTGCTGATGGACCTGCTCTCGCGCTGCGCGCTGATCACGCTGATGTACCAGTCCAGCGCTGCGGCTGCGCATTCGCACGAAGAACACACGGCCATCGTTGATGCGCTCCAGGCGCGTGACGAGCCCCTGGCCCTGCGCCTGATGGACGAGCATCTGCACCACGTGGAAGCCGCCCTGACTCTGACACCTGCCCCCACACCATGAGCACCTACGACAGCACCCTCCCCTACCCCCGCGATCTGATTGGTTATGGCGAACACGTGCCCCACGCACAGTGGCCCGGCCAGGCCCGTGTGGCCGTGCAGTTTGTCCTGAATTACGAAGAAGGCGGCGAAAACAGCGTGCTGCATGGCGACGCCGGCTCCGAACAGTTCTTGTCGGAAATGTTCAACCCCGCCAGCTATCCCGAGCGGCACATCAGCATGGAAGGCATTTACGAATACGGCTCGCGCGCGGGTGTGTGGCGCATCCTGCGTGAGTTTGAAAAACGCGGCCTGCCGCTCACCGTGTTTGGCGTCGGCATGGCGCTGGAGCGCCACCCCGAGCTGACGCGCCGCTTGGTGGAACTGGGCCACGAAATTGCCTGCCACGGCCACCGCTGGATCCACTACCAGAACATCGATGAAGCCACCGAGCGCGAGCACATGCAACTGGGCATGGCCGCTATCGAAAAGCTCACGGGCCAACGCGCGCTGGGCTGGTACACCGGCCGCGACAGCCCGCGCACGCGCCGCCTGGTGGCGGACTACGGTGGCTTTGAATACGACAGCGACTACTACGGCGACGACCTGCCCTTCTGGATGAAGGTGCAAAAAACCGACGGCAGCCTGGTGCCCCAGCTCATCGTGCCCTACACGCTGGACTGCAACGACATGCGCTTTGCCCTGCCCCAGGGTTATTCGCATGCGGACCCGTTTTTCCAGTACCTGAAAGACACCTTCGACGCGCTCTACGCCGAGGGCGACGAGCGCCCCAGCATGATGAGCATTGGCATGCACTGCCGCCTGCTGGGCCGCCCGGGCCGCATCACGGCGCTGCAGCGTTTTCTGGACCACATCGGCCAGCATGAGCGTGTGTGGGTGGCGCGGCGCATTGACATTGCGCGGCACTGGAAAGCCACGCACCCTTACGCCGGGTGAACACCATGGCCACACCGATCACCCTGGACCCACTCAACCACGCCACGCTGGATGAAGCCGTTGCGCTGTTGGACGGCCTGTACGAACACTCGCCCTGGATCACGCGTGCGGCACTGGCCCAACGCCCATTTGTCTCACTGGCCCAGCTCAAACACGCCATGGTGCAAGCGGTGGCCAATGGCGGACGCGATGCGCAGCTGGCCTTGCTGCGCGCCCACCCCGAACTGGCCGGCAAGGCCATGGTGGACCAAAGCCTGACCGCGGAGAGCAGCCACGAACAAAGCAAGGCCGGCCTCACCCACTGCACGCCGGCCGAGTTCGACAAGATCCAGCAGCTCAACGCGCAGTACAACGCACGCTTTGGCTTCCCCTTCATCTTGGCGGTACGTGGCCCGCGCGGCACGGGTCTGAGCAAAGCCGAGATCATCGCCACGCTGGAGCGCCGCGTACAAGGCCACCCGGACTTTGAACTGGCTGAGTGCCTGCGCAACGTGCACCGCATTGCCGAGATTCGCCTGAACGACAAATTTGGCTACGTGCCGGTGCAAGGCCACCAGGTGTGGGACTGGCAGGAGGCACTGGCCCAGCACACCGACCCCGGCTACGCCGAGCTGGGCCAACTTACCGTGACCTACCTGACGGATGCGCACCTCGCCTGCGCCCGCCAGATCCAGGCCGACATGCTGGCTGCCGGTTGCGACAGTGCCACCATCGACGCCGTGGGAAACGTGGTGGGTCGCTATGAAAATGATAGCTACTCGCGCATATCGGACGGGCGCCAGAGCCCTATTTCATCCAAAACTCTGCTCACCGGCAGCCACTTTGATACGGTGCGCAACGGCGGCAAGTACGACGGCCGTCTGGGCATCTACGTGCCGCTGGCCTGCGTGCAAGCGCTCAAGGCCCAAGGCCAGCGCCTGCCGTATGCGCTGGAGGTGGTGGCCTTTGCCGAGGAAGAGGGCCAGCGCTACAAGGCCACCTTTCTGGGCTCGGGCGCGCTCACCGGCGACTTTGACCCCGTCTGGCTGGACCAGACGGACGCGGACGGCATCGCCATGCGCGACGCCATGGCCAAGGCCGGGCTGGATGTAAATGCGATTCCCGCCATCCGCCGCAATGCGGCCGACTACCAGGGCTTTGTGGAAGTGCACATCGAGCAAGGCCCGGTGCTCAATGCGCTGGACATTCCGTTGGGCGTGGTCACCTCCATCAACGCCAGCGCGCGTTATGTGGGCGAGATCGTCGGCATGGCCAGCCACGCCGGCACCACGCCCATGGGCCAGCGCCGCGACGCGGCCGCAGCGGTGGCTGAGCTGGTGCTGCTGGTGGAACACCTGGCCGCCCAAGATGGCGACTCGGTAGGGACAGTTGGCCAGCTGCAAGTACCCAACGGGTCCATCAACGTGGTGCCGGGGCGCTGCCAGTTTTCGCTGGACTTGCGCGCGCCATCTGACGTACAGCGCGACGCACTGGAAGAGAAAGTGCTCACCGGCCTGCGCCTGATTTGCGAGCGCCGCGGCCTGCACCACAACCTCACCCGCACCATGCAGGCCAGCGCGGCTCCCAGCGCGCCCGAATGGCAGCAACGCTGGGAAGCTGCGATCACCGCACTGGGCGTGCCCCTGCACCGCATGCCCAGCGGCGCGGGACACGACGCCATGAAGCTGCACACCATCCTGCCGCAGGCCATGCTGTTTGTGCGCGGCCTGAACTCCGGCATCAGCCACAACCCACTGGAATCCAGCACCAGCGACGACATGCAACTCGCCGTCGATGCCTTCAGCCACCTGCTGCATCAACTGGCCCAGAACTGACCCCACCATGACCACCCACTACCCACAACTCGACGCCTGGATTGACGCGCACTTTGACGAGCAAGTGCGCTTTCTGCAAGAACTGGTGCGTGTGCCCACCGACACCCCGCCCGGCAACAACGCCCCCCACGCAGACCGCACCGCCGAGCTGCTGGCCACCATGGGCCTGCAGGCCGAAAAACACAGCGTACCCGCCAGCGAAGTACACGCTGCCGGCATGCAAAGCATCACCAACCTGGTGGTGCGCCGCCCCTACGCTGCCGGTGGCATCACCATCGGCCTGAATGCCCACGGTGACGTGGTGCCCCCTGGCGAAGGCTGGACCCATGACCCCTATGGTGGCGAGATTGCCGACGGCAACATGTACGGCCGCGCCACTGCGGTGAGCAAGAGCGATTTCTCCAGCTACACCTTTGCGGTGCGCGCGCTCGAATCGCTGGGCCTGCCGCTCAAGGGCGGCGTGGAACTGCTGTTCACCTACGACGAAGAATTTGGCGGCGAACTCGGCCCCGGCTGGTTGCTGGAAAAAGGCCTCACCCAACCCGACCTGCTGCTGGCGGCAGGCTTTTCGTACCAGGTCATCACCGCGCACAACGGCTGCCTGCAAATGGAAGTGACGGTACACGGCAAGATGGCGCACGCCGCCATTCCCGAAAGTGGTGTGGACGCACTGCAAGGCGCAGTGCACATCCTCAACGCGCTGTATGCCCAAAACACGCTCTACAAACAGGTCACGTCGGATGTGGACGGCATCAACCACCCCTACCTGAACGTGGGCCGTATTGAAGGCGGCACCAACACCAACGTGGTCCCCGGCAAAGTGGTCTTCAAGCTGGACCGCCGCATGATCCCGGAAGAAAACCCCGCCGAAGTGGAAGCCTCCATCCGCAAGGTGATTGCCGATGCGGCAGCCCAAGTGCCCGGCATCACGGTGGATATCAAGCGCCTGCTGCTGGCCAACTCCATGCGCCCGCTGGCGGGCAACAAGCCTTTGGTGGACGCGCTGCAAAAACACGGCGAAGCGGTGTTTGGCGAACCCATTCCTGCCATGGGCACACCGCTCTACACCGATGTGCGCCTGTTTGCCGAGCGCGGCATCCCCGGCGTCATCTACGGCGCAGGCCCGCGCACGGTGCTGGAGTCCCACGCCAAGCGAGCCGATGAACGCGTGAGTCTGGACGATTTGCGTCGCGCTACCAAAGTGGTAGCAAGAACACTACTGGATTTGCTGAAGCCCTGAGCTTTGACGAAACGCCCCAAGATTGGGCATTTTTCTTGCTTCACCTGTTCCATCTGTACACCTTGAAGGACTTTCCATGAAAAAGCGCCAGTTTCTCCACGCCATCGCCTTCGCTGCTGCCACCGTGGCAGCCGGTTCTGCCATGGCCCAGACCACGCCCATCAAGTTTCAGCTGGACTGGCGTTTTGAAGGCCCTGCCGCCTTGTTTTTGACCCCCGCAGCCAAGGGCTACTTCAAGGATGCCAAGCTGGACGTGACCATTGACGCGGGCAACGGCTCGGGCGGCACCGTGACGCGTGTGGCGTCTGGCGCCTACGACATGGGTTTTGCCGATATGGCCGCGCTGATGGAATTCCACGCCAACAACGCGGATGCACCCAACAAGCCGGTGGCCATCATGATGGTTTACAACGATACGCCGGCTTCGGTCATGGCGCTCAAAAAGAGCGGCATCAAGACCCCCGCCGACCTGAATGGCAAGAAGCTGGGCGCCCCCGTGTTTGACGCCGGCCGCCGCGCCTTCCCCATCTTCGCCAAGGCCAACGCCATCAGCGGCGTGCAGTGGACTGCGATGGACCCCCCGCTGCGTGAAACCATGTTGGCACGTGGTGACATCGACGCGATCACCGGCTTCACCTTCACCTCGCTGCTCAACCTGGAAGCGCGCGGTGTGAAAGCCGAAGACGTGGTGGTGTTGCCCTACCCCGACTTTGGCGTGAAGCTGTATGGCAATGCCATCATTGCCTCGCCCAAGATTCTGAAAGAAAACCCCGCGGCGGTGAAAGCCTTTTTGGCAGCATTTGCCAAGGGCATGAAAGACGTGATTGGCAACCCCGCGGCCGCCATTGGCGACGTGAAGGCGCGTGACGGCATCATCAACGCCGAACTCGAAACCCGCCGCCTGAAGCTGGCCATCGACACCGTCATCAACAGCGCCAACGCACGTGCCGAAGGGTTTGGCCAGGTCAACGGCCCGCGCCTGTCGCTGATGGCATCGCAGGTGTCCGACGCCTTCAACACCAAGAGCCGCGTGAACCCCGATGTGGTGTGGAACGGCAGCTA
>MGPB01000037.1 GCA_001795455.1 Curvibacter sp. GWA2_63_95
TGTGTTTGCCAGATAAATCCATGGAGTGCCTCTAGAGCCGAGGACCGCAATGTAGCAGACGCCTATAATCTCGCTTTACCACCTCATCGAACCCATAGGTTCGCCCCTGACATGACCAAATTTGTCTTCGTCACCGGCGGTGTGGTGTCTTCCCTTGGCAAGGGAATCGCCTCAGCCTCCTTAGCTGCGATTCTGGAATCGCGGGGCCTGACAGTCACCCTCATCAAGCTTGACCCCTACCTCAACGTAGACCCCGGCACCATGTCACCGCTGCAGCACGGCGAGGTGTTTGTCACCGACGACGGCGCAGAAACCGATCTGGACTTGGGCCACTACGAGCGTTTCATCGAAACGCGCATGCGCAAGACCAACAACTTCACCACCGGCCAGATCTACAAGAGCGTGCTCGACAAAGAGCGCCGCGGTGACTACCTGGGCAAGACCGTGCAGGTCATTCCCCACGTCACCAACGAAATCCAGGAGTTTGTGAAGCGCGGCGCGCGCTTTGGCGAGCCGGATGCCGTGGATGTGGCGATTGTGGAAATCGGTGGCACCGTAGGTGACATCGAGTCCCTGCCCTTCCTTGAAGCGGTGCGCCAAATGAGCCTCAAGCTCGGCCCCAACAACAGCGCCTTTGTGCACCTGAGCTACCTGCCCTGGATTGCAGCAGCGGGTGAGTTGAAGACCAAACCCACCCAACACACCGCCAAGCAGCTGCGTGAAATCGGCATTCAAGCCGATGCGTTGCTGTGCCGCGCTGACCGCCCGATTCCTGACGAAGAGCGCGCCAAGATCTCGCTATTCTCCAACGTGCCTGAGTGGGGCGTGATCTCCATGTGGGACGTGGACACCATCTACAAGGTGCCGCGCATGCTGCACGAGCAGGGCTTGGATGGCCTGATCTGCGACAAGCTGCGCCTGAACACGCCCCCCGCCAACCTCAAGCGCTGGGACGAACTGGTCTACGAGACGGAGCACCCCAAGGGCGAAGTCACCATCGCCATGGTGGGCAAATACGTGGACCTGACGGACAGCTACAAATCGGTCAACGAAGCGCTGCGCCACGCCGGCATGAAAAACCATGTGCGTGTGAAGATCGAACACGTGGATTCCGAAACGATTGACACCGCTAGCGTGAACCAGTTAGCCAAGTACGACGCCATTCTGGTGCCCGGCGGCTTCGGCAAGCGCGGTATTGAAGGCAAGATCAGCACCGCCCGCTTTGCCCGTGAAAACAAGGTCCCCTACCTGGGCATCTGCCTGGGCATGCAGGTCGCCACCATCGAGTTCGCCCGCAACGTGGCTGGCCTCGCCGACGCCAACAGCACCGAGTTCGAACCCGCCAGCCCCAACCCCGTGATCGCGCTGATCACCGAGTGGAAGGATGCAGACGGCACCATCAAGACGCGTGACGCCAACTCCGACCTGGGCGGGACCATGCGCCTGGGCGCACAAAGCTCCGATGTCGCCAAGGGCACGCTGGCCCACAAGATTTACGGCAACGTGGTGACCGAGCGCCACCGCCACCGCTACGAAGCCAACGTGAACTACCTGGACCAGCTGCGCGAAGCTGGCTTGGTGATTTCTGCACTGACCCAGCGCGAGCAACTCACGGAAATTGTGGAGTTGCCACAAACCGTGCATCCCTGGTTTGTCGGTGTGCAGTTCCACCCAGAATTCAAGTCCACGCCATGGAACGGCCATCCACTGTTCAATGCCTTCATCAAGGCTGCGGTGGACCACCAGTCCGAAGGCAAAAGTTTGAAAGCGGTCGCCTGATATGGAACTCTGTGGATTTGATATTGGCCTGGAGCACCGCTTCTTCCTGATCGCGGGCACCTGCTCCATCGAAGGACTGGAAATGTCCATCGAAGTGGCGGGCCAGCTCAAGGAAGCCTGTACTGCCTTGGGCATCCCCCTGATCTACAAAGGCTCCTTCGACAAGGCCAACCGCTCCTCCGGCACCAGCAAACGCGGCGTCGGCCTGGACGCCGGACTGAAAATCCTGGACGAGGTACGCCGCCAGTTGCAATTGCCCATCCTGACGGATGTGCATGACGAATCCCATGTGGCCGAAGTCGCCAGTGTGGTGGACGTACTGCAGACTCCCGCCTTTCTGTGCCGCCAGACTGACTTCATCCGCGCCGTGGCGCAAAGCGGAAAACCGGTGAATATCAAAAAGGGCCAGTTCCTCGCCCCCTGGGACATGAAGAACGTGATCGACAAGGCCCGTGCTGCCGCCGAAGAGGCCGGACTCTCAGCCGACCGCTTCCTGGCCTGCGAGCGCGGCGTGAGCTTTGGCTACAACAACCTCGTGGCCGACATGACCAGCCTGGCTGAGATGCGCAAGTCGGGAGCACCTGTCGTGTTCGACGTGACCCACTCGGTGCAAAAGCCCGGAGGTCTGGGTGGCAGCAGTGGTGGCGCGCGCGAGATGGTCCCCGTGCTGGCCCGGGCCGGCGTGGCCGCGGGCGTGGCCGGGCTCTTCATGGAAACCCATCCCCGCCCCGCCGAAGCGTGGTCCGATGGTCCCAACGCCGTACCGTTGCGCCACATGAAGGCACTGCTGGAAACTTTGGTGGCACTCGATTCCGTAACCAAAAAAACCGCCTTGCTGGAAAACAATTTCCAGTGATCGTGGGCATGATCCCGTGTGCCGTTTTTGTTTGTGTGTTTTTGAACTTGAAAGAAACCAATGAGCGCAATTGTTGATATCGTCGGTCGCGAAATTCTGGACTCCCGCGGCAACCCCACCGTAGAGTGCGACGTGTTGCTGGAGTCGGGCACCATGGGTCGTGCAGCCGTGCCCTCTGGCGCATCCACCGGTTCGCGCGAGGCCATTGAGCTGCGCGACGGCGACAAGAAGCGTTACCTGGGCAAGGGCGTTCTGAAGGCTGTTGAACACATCAACACTGAAATCTCCGAAGCCGTGTTGGGCCTCGATGCCTCCGAACAAGCTTTCCTGGACAAGACCCTGATTGACCTGGACGGCACCGAGAACAAAAGCCGCTTGGGCGCCAACGCAATGTTGGCCGTGTCCATGGCCGTTGCCCGTGCAGCGGCCGAAGAAGCCGGCCTCCCCCTATACCGCTACTTCGGCGGCATGGGCAGTGTGCAGATGCCCGTGCCCATGATGAACGTCATGAACGGTGGTGAGCACGCGAACAACAACCTCGACCTGCAAGAGTTGATGATCATCCCCGTGGGCGCGCCCAGCTTCCGCGAAGCCCTGCGCTGGGGTGCCGAAGTGTTCCACGCATTGAAAAAGATTCTGCATGACCAAGGTATCAGCACCGCCGTGGGCGATGAAGGTGGCTTTGCGCCCAACGTGGCCAACCACGAAGCTGCCATTCAAATGATCCTGCAAGCGATCGACAAGGCTGGCTATGTGGCCGGCGAACAAATCGCTTTGGGCCTGGACTGCGCCGCTTCCGAGTTCTACAAGGACGGCAAGTACGAGCTGGAAGGTGAAGGCCTGAGTCTGACTGCCCAAGAGTGGACCGACATGCTGGCGACTTGGGTCGACAAATACCCCATCATCTCCATTGAAGACGGCATGGCCGAAGGCGACTGGGATGGCTGGAAGGTCTTGACCGACCGCTTGGGCGCCAAAGTGCAAATCGTGGGTGACGATTTGTTCGTGACCAACACCAAGATCCTGAAAGAAGGTATCGACAAGGGCATTGCCAACTCGATCCTGATCAAGATCAACCAGATCGGTACGCTGTCTGAAACCTTCGCCGCCATTGAAATGGCCAAGCGTGCCGGTTACACCGCCGTGATCAGCCACCGTTCGGGCGAAACCGAAGACTCCACCATCTCCGACATCGCGGTGGGCACCAACGCTGGTCAAATCAAGACCGGCTCCTTGAGCCGCTCCGACCGCATGGCCAAGTACAACCAGCTGCTGCGCATCGAAGAGGACTTGGGTGATGTGGCGGTGTACCCCGGCCGCGCCGCGTTCTATAACCTGAAGTAAATGGCCCCCACGCTCACCTACTTCGTGTCCTTTGCTGCCCCCCACGGGGGCAGCGTTGCGCCTTGGGGCGGCCCGGCGGCGCAACCCGCCGCACGGAGTTGAGCATGGCCAATCGCCTTGTTCCCGCTGCATTGATCGCCTTGCTGGTGATCTTGCACGGGCAACTGTGGTTCGGGCGAGGCAGTGTGCCCAATGTGTCCAGATTGGCGGCACAGCTGGATGCACAAAAGCAGCACAACACCCAGGCCACCCAAGCCAATGAACGTTTGGCGGCTGAAATCAGTGACCTGCGTGAAGGTCTGGAAATCGTGGAAGAGAAAGCCCGCACCGAGCTTGGCATGGTCAAGGTCAACGAAATTTACGTGCAGATCGCACGCTAACTTCGGCGTTCCCACATGAAGATTGGTATTGTGGGCGCCGAGTGCAGCGGCAAATCCACGCTGTCCCACGCGCTTCACACCGCGCTGCAACCCCGCTACGGCTCCGTCGAACTCATCCCGGAATATCTGCGCACGTGGAGCGCACAGCACGGACGCCCACCACAAGCCCACGAACAATCGCACGTCGCCGACACACAAGCTGCGCGCATTGCACAGGCCCGGGCTGCCTGCGTGGTGGCAGACACAACCCCCCTTGTCACCGCTGTGTACAGCGACATGCTATTCCAGGACAACAGCCTGTACGCCGCCGCAATCGCGCTTCAGCGCAGCCTCGACGTCACCCTGCTGGCATGCCTTGATTTGCCATGGGTAGCCGATGGCATCCAGCGCGACGGCGTGGCCATGCAACGGCGTGTGGATGCCCGGTTGCGCGAAGTGCTGCTCGCACAACGGCTGCCGTTTGCCACGGTCTACGGCCTGGGTTCGCTGCGATTACAGGCAGCACTGCAAGCCATCACGCATGCCGACGCCAGGCAACGCGCACAGCTGCCAAGCACTGCGGGCCCAGCATGGGTCTGGGTATGCGACACCTGCTCCGATGCGGACTGCGAGCACCGACTGTTCAGCCGGCTCACACCAACGACCTCAGTGCGCGTCTGAACCACCGTCTACACGCTGCACGGGATCGGTGAACAGCTGCGCTGCATCGATCGGGTCAAAGCGGTGCTGGGCCCCGCAGAACTCACAGGACACTTCAATGTCTGCGCGCTCCGACAAGATGCTCTCCACTTCCTCACGTCCCAGGCTAACGATCATTTTGGCCACGCGTTCGCGGCTGCAACTGCAAACAAAACGGGGGGCAGTCTCACCCACCAGTGGCTCGAAGCGCGTGACCTGCTCTTCCCAGAACAGGCGGCGCAAAATTGTGTCCACATCCAGCGTCAACAGCTCCTCACGCTTGAGGCTGGCCGCCAGGGTGGCAATGCGGTTGTAATGCTCGTTGAGGCCAATCGCATCCTCGTTCTCCTTGGACACCATGCTGCCTGACAAATTGCTCTCGCCTTGCATGGGAAGACGCTGGATCAACAGGCCTGCGGCAACCTTGTCATCTGCGGCCAGTACCAGGGTAGTGTCGAGCTGCTCACTCTGCAGCATGTAATGTTCCAGCACCGCGCTGAGTTTTTCAATCGGGCGGCCATGGTCATCAAACAGCGGTACCACGCCCTGGTAAGGCTGCTGCCCTGGGAACTTGGTCTTGGGGTCCAGCGTGATGGCACAGCGCCCCTGGTTACTCACATTCACCATCTGACTCAGCGACAAGTCGGCAGCCACGTCACCCGCCACCGTAGCCGTCGCGCGCAGCTTCAAGTCGGATTGAACTTCCACCACGGCCACCTGCACAGGACCATCCCCAAAGATCTGCAGCACCAGGGCACCGTCGAACTTGATGTTGGACTGCATCAGCACCGCTGCGGCCGTCATTTCTCCCAACATGTTTTGCACTGGTGCGGGGTAGGCGCCTGTGTGGGAGTTGGACGCACGGCGGCGTAGAACTTCCACCCAGGCGTCAGTCAAGCGCACCACGGCGCCACGTACCGGCAATCCATCAAACAAAAATTTGTGCAACTCCGACATGCACGTCTCCCTTCAAGCCAGCCCATGCAGGGCCAGCGGTTAAGCAATCTTTTTCAATCCGTTTTTGAAGCGGCTCGCATTCTCGATGTAATGCAGCGCACTCAGGCGCAAGCCGGCCTGCTGTTCCGCAGACAACTCCCGCACCACTTTGGCCGGACTGCCCAGGATCATGGAACCATCAGGAAATTCCTTGCCTTCCGTCACCAGTGATCCAGCACCCACGATACAGCCCTTGCCGATCTTGGCCCCATTGAGCACGATGGCACCAATGCCGATCAGTGAACCATCGCCAATGGTGCAGCCATGCAACATGACCTGGTGGCCCACCGTGACGTTCTCGCCAATCGTCAGCGGCTTGCCGATATCCGCATGCAGCACGCTGGCATCCTGGATGTTGGAGCCCTTGCCAATGCGGATGGTCTCGGTGTCGCCGCGCACCACCGCACCAAACCAGACACTGGCATCCTCCGCCACGTCCACATCGCCCATCACCTGGGCACTGTCTGCCACCCAGGCCGATGCCGCAAGGCGTGGCGCAATCTGGTCGAGTTCGTAAATAGCCATGTCCATCCCCAGATTGCTGAAAAACTAGAATTGTAGAGATGGAACTTCGACACTGTGCGCTGCAAGCCTTTGAAATCTGTGATCCTGCCGCCAAGGTGGCGGCGCTACAGCGATTTGGGTCCCAACAGGCTACGCTGAATGTGGACCGCCACCACACCTTTGTCTGGCCCGAGCTCCCGGGGCGCCCGGCCCTGCCGCTGCTGGTCGAACCCAAAGAGGTGCCCAGGCGCTCGCCCTTCACGCCGTATGGCCATGCCGCGCTGCTGCACTCCATCACGCACATTGAATTTAATGCCATCAACCTTGCGCTGGATGCCGTCTGGCGCTTTGCCAATATGCCCGAGGCCTACTACCGCGACTGGATGCAGGTGGCACTGGAGGAGTCGCAGCACTTCCAGTCCTTGCAAATTCACTTGCAGCGCTGTGGCTACACCTATGGCAGTTTTTCCGCCCACGACGGGCTGTGGACCATGTGCGAGAACACCCGCCACGATGTGGTGGCCCGCATGGCTCTGGTCCCGCGCACCCTGGAAGCCCGGGGCCTGGATGCCACACCCCTGATTCAGGCCAAGCTGCGCAAGGTCGGCACGCCCCAGGCCCTGGAGGCCTGCGACATTCTGGACACCATCCTGCGCGAAGAAGTGGGCCACGTCGCCATCGGCAACCAATGGTTCCACTGGCTCTGCCAGCGCGAAGGGCTGGAGCCGGCCCCCTTTTATGCCCAAGCGGCCTTGCAGCATGCGGCGCCACGCCCCAAACCGCCCTTCAACCTGCTGGCCCGCAAACGCGCAGGCTTCACCGATGCCGAACTGGCTGTCCTGCAAGCCAGTGGGTTGACGCAGGTCTAGAATGGTCCGAACCCCGCACACCACCATGCCGCCTGACACAGCCTCCCACGCCACCGCCCCTGCAGGCCCTCTGGTCGCCATCGCCCGCCAGGCCATTCTCGACAGCCAGCGCAACATCTTTGGCTACGAACTGTTTGACCGCTCTGTGGCTGCAGAACAGCACACAGCCTCCAGCGATGCCCAGTTGCTCTTCAACCTCCTGTCCATGGCTGACACCCAGGCTTTGATGGAGAAGAAGGCCCTGTTCATCAACTGCACCCATGACAGCCTCGCCGGCGGCCACTTGGAGTTGGTAGCACCGGAGCAGATCGTGCTGGAAATCCCACCACTGCCGGTGACGCAGGTTGAGCAGATCCAGACCCGGCTTCCCACCCTGCTGGCCATGCGCGAGCGCGGATTTCGTCTGGCCTTTGACTACTCGGTGCTCACCCGCTCGTACGAGACCTGGCTGCCCCTGGCCTCCTTCATCAAGTTCGATCTGTCCGTACTCAAGCCCGCATCCATCAGTTCTTTCATCAAACTGGCACAGTCCAAATCGAGTGCACAGTTAGTGGCAGAAAAAGTAGAAACGTCACAGCAGTACGAGATGCTGCAGGAGCTGGGCGTGCAATTGTTTCAGGGCTACTGGTTTGCCAAACCAGTGCTTCTGGAGGGCCAGACCATACGCCCCGCGCAAGCGACCATCTTGCAACTCATCAACTTGGTACGCCAACAAGCCAGCACGCACGAAATTGAGGAAGTACTCAAGCGTGACCCCACGCTGTCCTTCAATCTGCTGCGCTTTATGAATTCGGCCAGCTTTGGCCTGCGCACCGAGGTGACCTCGTTCAAGCACGCGGTGATGTTGCTGGGCCTGAAGAAACTCTTCAAGTGGGCCGCCCTGCTTCTTACCACCTCGCAGACCGGTGAAGTGCCCCCTGCGGTGGGCAATACCGCCGTAGTGCGCGGCCGCCTGATGGAGTTGTTGACCACAGACTCCTTGCCGCCCGAGGAAAGTGACAACGCCTTCGTGGTGGGCATTTTCTCTCTGCTGGACACCTTGCTGGGCGTACCCATGCCGGCCGCCCTGGCCACACTAAGCCTGCCAGACACGGTGACCAACGCCCTGCTGTATGGCACCGGCCCCCTGGCGCCCTACCTGGCACTGGCCCAGGCCTGCGAGTCCGGTGACGACGAGACCTTTGCCAGCACATCGGTCGCACTGGGCCTGAGCAGCAACCAGGTCAACTGGGCACATTTGCAAGCCCTGGCCTGGGCCGAAACCCTGCTCGCCTAGGCGTCGTTGTCAGCCACGCGGGTGGTGCTGGGCGTGCAACGCCGCCAGGCGCTCCCGCGCTACATGCGTGTAGATGGTGGTTGTGGAGATGTCGGCATGGCCCAGCAGCATTTGCACCGAACGCAAATCGGCCCCGTGGTTGAGCAAGTGCGTTGCAAAAGCATGGCGCAGGGTATGTGGTGACATAGGCGCGCGAATGCCCGCATGCAAGGCATAACGCTTCACCAGCGCCCAAAACATCACACGCGTCATCGCCGTGCCAGCCTTGCTGCCGCGCACGGTCACAAACAGGTCCTGCGTTTGCTTGGGGCCCAGCAACTCGGGGCGAGCCTGCCCCAGGTAACGTTGCAACCAAACACCAGCCACTTCCCCAAAGGGCACCAAGCGCTCTTTGGACCCTTTGCCCATCACACGCAACACACCTTCGTTGAGCCCCACATTCAGCACGCGCAACTCCACCAGTTCGCTCACGCGCAGGCCACTGGCATACATCAGCTCCAGCATGGTGCGGTCGCGTACGCCCAGTGCTTCGCTGGTGTCAGGCGCTGCCAGCAAAGCCTCGACCTGCGCCTCGGTCAGCGTTTTGGGGATACGTGGGGCCTGCTTGGCGGCATCCAGCTTGAGGGTTGGGTCCTGCTGGACCACGCCCTCGCGCAAGGCCCAACGGAAATAACGGCGAAAGACGGTCAACCGCCGGTTGGCGGTGGTGGCCTTGGTCTGCCCATGCTGGGCCGCAAAATAACCTTGGATATGCAGTTCCTGCGCCGCCACGAGGGGAGTGGCCTGCAGCCATTGTGCGAACAGCGTGAGATCACGGCGGTAGGCCTGAAGGGTGTTTTTGGACAGCCCTTCTTCCAGCCACAACGCGTCGATAAAGGTATCGATCGTGGAGGTGTCTACGCCGCCCGCCGTCATTCCAGACGCAATTTGGCGGACTCCACCACTTTTTTGTAGACCTCAAACTCGGCTTTGATCTGGGCCGAGAACTGCTCGGGGCTGTTGCCCTCGATCAAGGAGCCAGTTTCCTCAATACGCTTGCGCACGGCCGGGTCTTCCAGCACTTTGCGCACCGCCGCGTTCACCTTGTCCACCACCTCTTTGGGCAGACCCTTGGGACCGTAAATGCCATAGAAGGCCATGCGATTCACTGGCTCCAGCCCCACTTCCTTGAAGGTGGGCACATTGGGCAACTGGGCCAGCCGCTGGGGCGCAGACACCACGATGGGCACCAGGCGGCCACCCTGAATGAAAGGCAAGGCCGATGGCAGGTTGTCAAAAATCAGCGGCACCTGGCCCCCGACGGTGTCATTCAGGGCCGGGCCCGCACCGCGGTAGGGAATGTGGGTGATAAACACGCCCGCCAAGTTTTTGAACAACTCGGTCTGCATATGACCGATCCCCCCTGTGCCGGAGGAGGCATATGAGTACTTGCCGGGACTCTTTTTCAGCTCAGCTATAAAACCCTTGTAGTCCTTGGCAGGAAAACTCGGGTGCACGGCAATCACATTGGGCGTGGCCGCGATGTTGACGATGGGCGTGAAATCGGTGAGCGGGTTGTACGGGTTCTTGGGGTTGATCGCCGGGTTGGCAGCCACCGTGGACACCGTGGCAATGCCCAACGAATAGCCATCGGGCACGGACTTGGCCGTCTCGTTGGCACCGACCACGCCACCGCCGCCGGCCTTGTTTTCCACAATCACGCTCTGGCCCAGCACCTTGCCCAGCGGATCGGCAATCACGCGGGCAATGATGTCGGTCGTACCACCGGGTGCGAAGGGCACTTGCAGCTTGATGATTTTGTTGGGGTAGCCCTGGGCCAGCGCCGCGCTGGATGCGGCTAGCAAACCCACGGCAAACAGAACTCTACGGTGCATGGCAATCTCCTATGTATGCCGCGCATGGTACCCGCATGAAAGCCGACACGGGCTTACACGCCCACCCCGTGAAAACCCGAACCCGAGCCACCCGGCTGCTATCCTTCAAGGGTGAACTACGCCCAACTCCTTTTCCCCGATTTCTCTCTCATCCTGCTCGGGTACCTGGTCTGTCGCTACACCGCGCTGAATCGGCCGGTATGGGAACAGGTCGAGTCACTGGTGTACTACTTTTTGTTCCCGGTGCTGCTGTTTCACTCGATTGTGAAAAGCCCGCTGGACCTGGGCACTGCCTCCAGCCTCATCGGCGCGGGCTGGGCCACCGGCCTGATGGGTATCGCCATGGCCTACGCCCTGCCCCGCCTGCCCTGGCTGGGCAGCCACATCGACGCACGGGACCATGCCTCCAGCGCACAGATTGCCTTCCGCTTCAATTCATTCATCGGATTGGCCATTGCAGACCGTTTGGCGGGGCCACAGGGCTTGCAACTGATCGCCGTGCTGATCGGCGTGTGTGTGCCACTGTTCAATGTGGCTGCTGTGTGGCCCATGGCCAAACACGCACAACGCGGCTTTGCGCGTGAGCTGCTGCGCAATCCGCTGATCATCGCCACGGCATCGGGGCTGATAGCCAATCTCCTGGGCTTCAGCATCCCCGTCTGGCTGGAACCCACCGTCACGCGATTGGGTGCAGCTTCGCTGGCTTTGGGCCTGATGGCCGCTGGTGCTGGCATGCAGCTCAACGCACTGGCGCGTGGCAAAGCATTGGCCGTGTCGGTACTGGTGATTCGCCACGCACTCACGCCTGTCGCAGCTTTGGGCGTAGCCCTGCTCTTTGGACTCAACCCCACCCAAACCACCATGCTGCTGGCCTTCTCGGCCCTGCCCACCGCGTCGAGCTGTTATGTGCTGGCCGCCCGCATGGGCTATGACGGTGCCTTTGTTGCCGGCCTGGTCACCCTGTCCACCCTGTTGGGCATGGCCAGCCTGCCATTTGCACTGGGCGTGCTGCGATACCTCTAGGCACACTCAGTACCAATGCTGCAAGGCCTCGGCGTGCAGCGCATGGCGTTGCTTGTCCTGGGGCACCCAAGACTCCGCACTGCAGGCCGCACGGGTCAAAAAATCCAGCATCCACAGGTGGCGACGCAACACACGTTCCTGCCGGTGCCCGATCAGCGGGTTGAAGATGCCATGGCGGCTGAATAGCTGGCGCGGATTTTTCTTGATCCATAGCCACGATCCCATCTCCAGCGTGAGCGGCAAAAACACCCGCTCGGGCACCGCGCGCGACTGCAGGTAGAGGTGATCCCACAGGTCGCCATGCGCCAGGTACTGCAGGCTTTGCGGCTCAAACACATAGGGGTGGTGGTTGTAGGTCTGGCGGAAGATGGCCTGCAGCGCATACATCTCGGCCAGATGGTGCAGCGCCTGACGGGTGTGGGCAAACGGAAACCACAGCCGGTCCTGCACGCCGAAGCCCGAATGGCAGTCCACCGACATGCTGAACAGCCGCGGCAGCAGCTCCTGCGCCACCACCTCACAAACGGCCTGGTTTTCTTCTTCCATGGGGGCGCCCGCCATGCCGCGGTACCAGGGCAGGCGCGCGCTCAGGCGCTGGCCGCCCACCAGTGCGGGCACCGGCTCCAGCGCATCCACCGGGGCGTTGCGCATCAGATCCACACCACGCGGGTTGGCACGTGTGCCCAAGGCCATGCCACCGGGGTTGACCAGGGGCATGAACACCAGGCGCAAGGATTCGAGCTGGCGGTGCAAGGTGTGGTCCCAGGTCAGGCGCATCACGATGCTCTGCAGGTAGGCAATCACCACCTCGGCACCGATGCGCTCCAGGCCGTGCACACCGCCAAAAAAACCAATGGCTGGCACCTGCGGGTCCGGGTTGCCCAGGGCAATGGCGTACACCGGCAAAGCAGTGCCATGGCAGTCCACCTCGCGTACCACACGGGTCTGCACGCGGCTACCGGCCAGCTGCAGAATGCGTTCCAGTTCGGTCAGGGCATCGAGGGCGCGTGGTGACAAAGGCAAAGCTCCAGATATCGCGCCAGCATAGTGGGGCGCAGCCTTCGGTGCAGCCTGTTTGTGCGGGCTGATGCCATGCCACCACAGTGCCATCAAAGCGTCACATTCGCCACCTAGAGTGACCACATCTGCAACCCGCCGGGAGCCTTCCATGATCCTCAAACTGCTTGGACTGCAACGTTTGCTCGATGAACTGTTCGAAGACAACTGGCTGGAGCCAGTGGCGCTGATCGAAGTCTGATGCGTCACCACTCCGCCCCCCGCCGCAACCACTTGCTGCCCTGGCTGGCCGTCACGCTGGCCCTGGTGCAGGGCATGGGCGAACTGCTGGCCCTGCAACGCACGCGACTGCCCCGCCCACGCCGCTGACCCTACACTGCGCGCATGAAATGGTTCAAGCGCCTGGCGGTGGTCATCCTGTTGGTCTTGGCCGTCGGCGCCGCCGTGCTGGCCTGGTTGCTCAGCCATCCACCCGGCCTGGACGGCCTGAGCGCCCTGCGCTGGCAGCCCCCCACAGCCGCACAAACACCTTTGCGCGTGAGTTTTCTGGGTGTGGCCACGGTGTTGCTGGACGATGGTGAAACCGCGCTGCTGACCGACGGATTTTTCTCCCGCCCCGACAAACTCACCACCTTTGTGCGCCAGGTGGAACCCGATGTGGCTGGCATTGCCGCTGGCCTGCAGCGCGCTGGCATTCCGGCGCGCACCGGCAAGCTGGCCGCGGTGATTCCCCTGCACTCCCATTACGACCACGCCATGGACGCGCCCGAGGTGGCCCAGCGCACCGGGGCGCTGCTGCTGGGCTCCGACTCCACCGCCATGGTGGGCCGCGGCTGGGGCTTGCCCGAGGCGCAGATCCGCACCGCCGAGCTGCGCAAGCCCTACACATTTGGGCGCTTCACCGTCACGCTGTACCCGGCGGTGCACACGCCCACCGGCTTTACCGGTGGCGAGATTACTGCCCCGCTGAAACCGCCCGTACGCGCCACCGAGTACAAGGAAGGCCAGAGTTATGTGGCCCACATCACGCACGATGGGCGCAGCCTGCTGATCACCGGCACCGCAGGCTTTGTGCCCGCTGCGCTACAGGGGGTGAAAGCGGATGTGGTCTTGCTGGGCATAGGGGCCATGGGCCCGCGCAGTGCGGAGCACAAGGCCGCCTACTGGCAGGAGACCGTGGCCGCGGTGGGGGCGCGGCGCGTCATTCCCATCCACTGGGACGATTTCTGGATTCCATCCACCCTGCCCATGCAGCCCATGCCCAAACCGCTGGACGACTTTGAGGCGTCCATGCAGTTCCTGCAGCAGCGGGCCGCCCAGGACCAGGTGGATATCCGGCTGCCGCTGGAGTGGCAGCCCATGGACGTGTTTGCGGGCCTGCCGCCCCCGCTCAAGTAAGCGAATCCAGCGTGGTCGTGCGCAAGCCTGCCGCACGCGCCTGCGCCAGAAAGCCCTGGCCTGCCGCCTCAAAGCCGGTGACCGGGCTCATACAGTCAGTCAGCAGTACCGTGGCCTGCAAGCGCTCGGCCGGCAGTTCCGCCATCAGGTCCCCCACCGAGGCAGCGACGCAGTGGCTCAGCGCCTCACCCGCTACTAAAAGCGTAGCACCTTGCGCAGACAGGGTGCGCATCAGAGGCTTGTTGAGCAAGGTTCTTTCGTCGTCAGCGCGGGGCACTTCGGCCTTGAAGGCACTGTACTGTTCGGTCATGGGGTTCTGGCCCTTGAGCACCTTGTGGCAGTTGCGTCCGGTGCTCTGCTCCCAGTGCGCTATCGCTGCGCTGAGCCCGCTGTGGATGTTGTGGCCCCAGGTACCCAGCACGCAGTGCACCGGCCAGACGATGAGCTGGCGCTGGCCCGTGGCCTCCAGCGCCAGCAGGTAGGCCAGTACTTCGGCCGTCTTGTCGGCATGGCGCGGGCGGAAGGTACCGGCCTGCACATCGGCCGCACGAATCAGCATGAACGGTGCCACCGTGCCGCCATCCGCCTGCTGCCAAAAGGTGGTGCGCTCCACGCCCACGCTGGCGTGGGAGTCCAGCGTGACGGTGAGGCTTTGCACCTGGACCGCATGCGTGGTCAGCCAGGCGGCGAGCCGGTCCATGTCGGCATTGGCGCCGGGCACCGGCAAGGCTGCACCCGGAATGTCCAGAAAGTCGTTTTGCGGGTCAATGACCAGCAGGTCGTAAGGCGTCATGGTCGGCGTTCACTCGGGGTAGTCGGATTGCAAGGCCCACTGCACATGCTCTTGCACCAGTGGGTCCGGGTGGTTGGTACGGCGTTGCAAGGACTGGACCATGGTGGCGCGCTGCACCGCACTCAAGCCCGTGCCATGCAGCGCATTGCCCAGGGCCACCGCCACATTGCGCAGCCAACGCACGTGGCCGATGCGGCGGATCGGGCTGCCTTCGGTGTGCTTCAAAAACGTGTCTTCGGTCCAATCCAGCAGTGTGGCCAGTTGCTCACCGGCCAGGCCCTCACGGGCGTCAAAGTCCGGCAGGCTGCTGCGCTGGGCAAACTTGTTCCAGGGGCACACCAACTGGCAGTCGTCGCAGCCGTAGATGCGGTTGCCGATCAGCGCGCGCATATCCAATGGAATCGGGCCGGCGTGCTCGATGGTCAGGTAGGAAATGCAACGCCGCGCATCGAGCCGGTGCGGCGCGAGGATGGCCTGCGTGGGGCAAGCGCTGATGCAGGCGCTGCAGCTGCCGCAGTGCGGCTCTACCGGTGCGCTGGCGGGCAGCGCCACGTCCACATAAATCTCGCCCAAGAAGAACATGGAGCCGGCCTCGCGGTTGAGCAGCAGCGTGTGCTTGCCGCGCCAGCCCTGGCCGCTGCGCGAGGCCAGCTCGGCCTCCAGCACCGGGGCCGAATCGGTGAACACGCGGTAGCCCAACGGGCCCATGTGGGCCGACAGCTGGTCCGCCAGTTTTTGCAGGCGGTTGCGCAGCACCTTGTGGTAGTCCCGCCCCCGCGCATAGAGCGACACAATACCCTCACCGGGGCGCTGCAGGCGCGCCAGCTCAGTGTCCTGCCAGCCTGCTTCGGTGGCCTGTGGCAGGTAGTCCATGCGCGCGGTGATGACGCTCACCGTGCCGGGCACCAGCTCGGCCGGGCGGGCCCGTTTGAGGCCGTGCTGGGCCATATAGCCCATGTCACCGTGGAAACCGTGCGACAACCAGGCCAATAAACCGGCCTCGGCAGACGACAAATCCACACCGGCCACGCCAATTTGGGAGAATCCAAGTTCCCGGGCCCAGGCCCGCACCTGCGCCACCAGCTGGTCGCCACTGAATTGAGCCTTGTCTTGCACGCTGTTGATCGTCACCACCCCATTGTAGAAAGCGCCACCCTGGTGTGGCCGGACGAAGCCGCTACCCAAACCTTTGCGCAGCACTGGGCCACGCAGCCTGCGCTGGCCAACGCCTTTGTGGCCCTGCATGGCGACCTGGGCGCTGGCAAGACCACACTGGTGCGCCACCTGCTGCAGGCGCTGGGCGTGACGGGCCGCATCAAGAGCCCGACCTACGCCGTGGTGGAACCCTACGAGCTGGATGCGCTCAACATCTGGCACTTTGACTTCTACCGCTTCAACGACCCGCGCGAATGGGAGGAAGCAGGTTTTCGTGACATCTTTGCCAGCCCTGGCCTGAAACTGGCCGAGTGGCCCGAAAAAGCCGCCGGTGTGCTTCCGGTGGCCGATGTGGACCTGCACATCCGCACGCGGGACGACAGCAGCCGCAGCGTCACGCTGCAGGCCCACACCGCAGCGGGGCAGGCATTGCTGCAAGGGTTGCCGGGGGCAACCGCATGAAACGACGCACCCTGTTGCAAGCTGGCAGCGTGGTGCTCACGCTCGGTGCGGCCCACCTGGCGCGCGGCGCCACCATCATGACGGTGCGCGTGTGGCCCGCGCCCGAGTACTCGCGCGTCACCATCGAATCCGACGCAGCCTTGACGGCCAAACAAACCTTTGTGCCCAGCCCGCCACGCCTGGCAGTGGACATTGAAGGCATTACGCTCAACCCCGCGCTCAAGGAACTGGTGGCCAAGGTCAAGGCCGACGACCCCAATATTGCGGGCATCCGCGTGGGGCAGTTCACGCCCACGGTGGTGCGCCTGGTGGTGGACCTCAAGCACCCCATTCGCCCCCAGGTGTTTTCGCTCGCGCCCGTGGCGGCCTACCAGCACCGGCTGGTGTTTGACCTCTACCCGGTGGACGAAGTGGACCCGCTGGAAGGCCTGATTGCTGACCGACTCAAGGACACGGCACCCAAGCCCGCCTCCGCCGCAAGCAAGCCTGCCGCCGACCCGCTGGATGCGCTGATTGCCCAGCACACACAGCGCCCCGCCTCCAGTGCGGCGGTGGCAGCAGGCCCCAACGCTCCTAAAACAGGAGCTACTCGCGCAGATTCCACGGGGGCTACAGGCCTAAATGGCACTAAACCGCCAGCACCTGCCGCTCCCGGAAGCGCCACCGAACGCCTGATCATCATTGCCCTGGACCCCGGCCATGGCGGCGAAGACCCCGGTGCGGTGGGGCCTGGCGGTACCAAAGAAAAAGACGTGGTGCTCAAACTGGCCCACCTGCTGCGCGAGCGCATCAACAACGCCACCGTGAACGGCAGCGCCATGCGCGCCTACCTGACGCGCGATGCCGACTTCTTTGTGCCGCTGGGCACGCGCGTGCAGAAGGCGCGTCGCGTGCAGGCCGACCTGTTTGTGAGCCTGCATGCCGACGCCTTCTTCACCCCCGACCCGCAGGGTGCCAGCGTGTTTGCACTGAGCCAGGGCGGTGCATCCAGCAGCGCCGCGCGCTGGATGGCGGCCAAGGAAAACAAGGCGGATTTGATTGGCGGCCTGAACGTGAAGGCCAAGGACGCTACCGTGCAGCGCGCCCTGCTGGACATGAGCACCACCGCCCAGATCAACGACAGCCTCAAGCTCGGCAGCAACCTGCTGGGCGAAATCAAACGCGTGGGCAAGCTGCACAAGCCCAAAGTGGAGCAAGCGTCTTTTGCCGTCCTCAAGGCCCCCGACATCCCCAGCGTACTGGTGGAGGCCGCCTTCATCAGCAACCCCAGCGAAGAGGTGAAGCTCAACAGCGAGGCCTACCAGAACCAGCTGGCCGATGCGCTGATGCGCGGCATCCTGGCTTACCTCGCCAAGAACCCGCCGTTGGCGCGCAACCGGACGACGAGTTAAGCCGAGGCGCCTGCGCTTCGGGCTTTCCAGGCACCAAAGAGCACAAACAGGCCAGGGACCAGGATCATCGCCCAGATGATTTTGTCCAGATTCGCCTTGACCCAGGGGAAGCTTCCCAGGAAGTAACCCGCGGTGCAAATGCCCAGTACCCAGAGCAATGCGCCCATCACGTTGAACAGCGTGAACTTGGCACGGCTCATTTGCGCCACACCGCCTACAAACGGCACAAAGGTCCGCAAGAAGGGCATGAAGCGCGCGGCGATGATGGTAAAGCCGCCATAGGTTTCGTAAAACGTGTGCGCCTTGTCAAACGCTGCCTTATTGAAAAAGCGCGACTGCTCCCACTGGAACACCTTCGGGCCAAAGTAGCGGCCTATGGAGTAGTTGCACTGGTCGCCCAAGGTGGCAGCCACCAGCAACACGCCCACGGCGATGGGAAAACTCATAAGACCCACACCACACATGGCACCCACCACAAACAGCAGGGAGTCTCCCGGCAAAAACGGCATCACCACCACACCCGTCTCGACAAACACAATGAGAAACAACAGCGCATAGACCCACGTGCCGTAGTTCTGCACAAAGACCTCCAGGTAACGGTCTACGTGCAGGATGAAGTCGAAAAGCTGAGTAATGAGTTCCATGGGGGCAGATTATCGCCACGGACCCTTTGCCCCCAAACCAGTGCATGGCGCACTAGCGAAGTGCATCGTGGCAGGTACGTGAAAAGGCAGGCAAATCACCCCTTAATTCCACTATTCGCGCTTGGGACTAACCCTAGACTGATTTCTTCACCAACGCAATAGAAGGGAGTTGTCATGGTTACAGCAGCTAGCGTTCCAAGTTCGGTGGGCCCCACCGAACACCTGCCATTTCGTGTCGAGATTGCCTCGCCCGCCCAAATGGAGGGGGTTATCCAGTTGCGGGCTGCGTCCTATGGCAAACACCTGCCCGATCTGGGATGCAAGTTGCGGGAAGCGGAGGCGGCCGACACCGAGCCGGGCTGCGAAGTCTTCATTGCCACCTCCAAATTCGACGGCACAGTATTGGGCACCCTGCGCACCCATGCCAACGTGATTCACGCCATTCCCCTCCAACACTCCCTGAAATTGCCAGAGCGCTTTCATGGCAGCCGCATGGTGGAGACCACCCGCCTGTGCATCAAGGGCAACCCCAACTCCTCGTTAGTACGCAGCGCCCTTTTCAAGGCCCTGCACACTTACTGCCTGGAACAGCAGGTGGACTGGATGATGGCCACAGGGCGCCGCCCGGTGGACCGCATTTACGACAGCCTGTATTTCTCGGATGTGGGGGATACCGGCGTCTTCTATCCAATGACGTTCACGGGTGGCGTACCGCATCGGGTCATGTACCTGGCACCCCAGACCGTACAGCCCTTGTGGCAGGCCGCGCGGCACAACCTGCACGACTTTTTCTTTGCCACACAGCACCCCGATATCGATCTGAGCCGCGCCAAGGCCATGTCCCAGGTCTGGCGCTGCCCCGAGCCGGATGCCCCCCAGCACACACAAGAAGATGCACTGCCGCTGCACACCCCTGCCAGACTGCACCGGGCGGCGCAGGGTGCCATGGCCTGCTAGCCCGCTAGGCTCGCACGCCTAGTGCAGCACCCCATACTGGCTGTCAGGGAACAGCGACAAGGTGGCATCTGCCTGGGTCTGCAGTTGCCGCACGAACGCCAGAATCTCCGGATCTTCAATAAAGTCTGCACCGCTGCGGGCCGACAAGATGCGCTCTGGCTCCACCGGTTTGCTGATGCCATAGCCTTGGGCATAGTCGATGCCAGCGTCTACCAGCGCGCGGATGGTGAGCAGGTCTTCGGCAAACTCACCGACAGACTTCATGCCCAGGCTGTTCACCAACCCGCCGATCGCCATGATGATGGCCATGCCGGACTGGCTGCGCGCGGCATCCCGTACCAGTGAACCGTCCAGCTTGAGGGCATCCACCGAGAGGCCTTTGAGGTAGCCGAACGAAGAATATCCGGCTCCAAAATCGTCCAGTCCCACCTTGGCCCCCATGGAGCGCACGCGGTCGATAAAGCGCTGCATATTGCGCATATCGGTGATGGCCACGGTTTCGGTGATTTCGATGCAGATTTTGGAGAGCGCCTGCGGGTGCTGCTCGAACAGGGCGAACAGCTCGGCCGTGAAAAACTCGTCGTTGAGCGAGCCCCCCGAGAGGTTGACCCCGACAAAGTGGGTGCGCTCCAGGTTCTGGGCGTTGCGCTCCAGCCAATCGATGGCGGTGGTTACCACCCAACGGTCAATGATGGCCGTTTTGCCATGCGCCTCGGCCGCTTCGATGATGGTGGCTGCGGGCACCACCGAGCCATCGGGTTTGCGCAGGCGCACCAGAATCTCGAAGTTCAGCGAGTCAAAGGGGCGACTCAGGGACAACTCCGGCTGCATCACCAAGAACAAACCCTGGGGCGTCTCGCCACGCTCCAGGCAGTTGATCAGGTCCAGCTCGTCCTGGTGCTGTTGGAAGAAGCGGTCACCCGACTCCATCACCACTAGGCGCTGGGAGCTGCGCTTCTTGGCCATGCGACACAGGGTGTCGGCAGCAGACACCACGTCTTTCAGCGGTGACTGCCCAAAACGCGCCATGCCCACCAGCCCCCCGGACACATCCAGCGAAAAACTCTGGTTGTCGATCTGAAACGGCGTGGAGCCGATCAACATGGCAATGCTGTTGCAGCTGGCCTCGCTGTCTTCCATGCTGGCGCGGGAGAACACGATCACAAATTCGTCTCCGCCAATCCGGGCCAATTTATCCTTGCGCTGCAGCACACTGCCCATGCGCTCGGCCACCTGCTTCAGCACATTGTCTCCGGCCGTATGCCCGTACAGGTCATTGATGAGCTTGAAGCGGTCCAGGTCAAAGTAGGCCAAGGCGCTGGGCTGGTAGTCCGGCTTTTCAGCTTCCAGCGCCAGGCCGCGCAGGTTCAGGCAGCCCGTCAACGGGTCGTGGCTGGCCAGGTACTCCAGGCGCTGCGTGGCCAACACGCGTTCTGTGATGTCCTGCAAGGAGCATTCGATGGTGTTGCCATCCACCGTCGACGCATTGATGGCAAACCAGCTCGGCTCCCCAGCGCGCGGCAGCAAGGTCTGCGTTTGCAGGTCCACCGAGGTGCTGTGCCGAGCGCTGTGCAGCGCCAGCACTTGCTCCACCACCGCCCCATCAAACCAGTCCTTCAAACCCATTGGCTCCACCTGGGCGGTGCGCCGCAACATGGCGTGGAAGGCCGGGTTGGCTTTGATGATTGTCTGGCCCCGCCCGATGGTGAACAGGCCCACCGGGGAGTCCTGGTACGCAGCCTCCAGCAGCTTCTGGGCGCGCTGGTTCTGCAAGCGGTGGAAACGCATGTGCTCGGCCACCGCCGCCGAGGCCAGCAGGGCCGAGGCAATCGCGGCGGTCACGCTGTTGAGCCCGGCCATCAAGGAGCGCTGCCCCGTGGCCGCAGCCACCACCTCGTTCATGCTGGCGACCAGCGTCACCGTGATGGAGGCGGCGTACCAGCCCGCCACGCGCGAATGGGTGTGGCGCAAAATCTTGGTCAGGTAGAACAGCATGAGCGCAACCACGGAAAACGTGGCGCCCCACAGCATCGGCAAGATCTGCTCGTACGACAAAAAGGGACAGGCCAGGATGATGGCCACCGCGCTAAGCTGGTGCACGGTCAGGGGCCAGCCTGCCTTGACCTCTTCCAACTCGCTCTTGAACAACGCACTGAACAGGCCAATGGTCATGGCGTAGTACATGCACAAGAGCCACTGCCGACTCACGATCATCCAGTCCGCCGCCATCGGGTAACCCAGCAACTCCAGGTCGGTCCCGGCCGACAAACCTGCCATACGCATGTTCAACAACAGCCATCCGGTAAACGTCCAATACAAGGCGCTGCGGTTCACCAAGGCCGTCAACAGCATGAAGATGGCCAACACGCCGATGCCGGCCTCCAGCATCACACCGGTCTTCTGGTGCGCCACCTGGGCTTGCGCCAAGGCGCTGGGCTGCCACAGTTCCGCAGCGATCTTGGCAGGCCCGCGATAGGCAGCGCGACACAGCAAGTCAACGCCCTCAAACGCGGGGGACAAAGGCAAGGAGAAACCCGCCCGGCTACGGCGCATGGCACCCGAAGTGCCATGGCGGTTGGCTTCACCCAGCAACTGCCCGTTCTGGACGCTCCAGCACGCGAGACTGGCCGCATGGCGCGAAGGAAAGTCAATCTCCTGGGACTGCCGGGCAACAGCCTCTGGCACACGCAACAGAACCCAGAAAGGCTGCAGTGACAGACGAGTCTCGGCCGAGTCCTGCGCGGGCAACGCCGCCAGGCGCTGGGCCAGGGACGACAGAGCCGCCGTGTCCACGGGCGCCGACTCCTCCCAGACATGCATGGGCAGGACCAGGCCCCGGGCCGGGTCTGCATGGCCCAACTGCCAGAGCAAAGTGAAGCCCGCCAGCACTACCAGTACGGCCGGAAACACCCAAGTAGTCAATCGGTCCAACAACCATCCAACGACTTTTACAGCCATACCTTTTTTGTTGCTTGGTAGCTATTTGCTTCGGGCACAAGCCCGTAAGGGTTAATCAATGTGCGGCACGCAGAGCGCCTCATCTACTATGCCATGAGAACCAGCGCAAATTGGCGGCGTTACAAATAGGTATGGCCACAAGCTCCCCTCCTGCCTGCCCGGCAAAAACCATCCCCCTAAAATGCCCCCCGTGAACGCCCTCTTGCCCCCTACCTACACCGCAGCACCCCGCCGCCCCATCCGCGAACTGCCCGACGAACTCATCAGCCAGATTGCGGCTGGCGAGGTGGTGGAGCGCCCCTCCAGCGTGGTGCGCGAGTTGGTAGACAACGCGCTGGACGCGGGCGCCACCCAGGTCACGCTGCGTCTGTTGGCCGGTGGCGTGCGCCTGATCAGTGTCGAGGACGATGGCCAAGGCATCCTGCGCGATGAACTGCCGATTGCCTTCAAGCGCCACGCCACCAGCAAGATCGGCAACCTGCACGACCTGGAGAGCGTGGCCACCATGGGCTTTCGCGGCGAAGCGCTGGCCGCTATCAATTCCATAGCTGATTGCGCAATATTGTCAAGGGCTAGCGGCCTGAATGATGCCTATTTGCTGGACGGCCGCACGGGCGAACTGAAGCCTGTGGCGCGCAGCCAGGGCACGACGGTCGAGGTGAAAGAGCTGTTCTACAGCACCCCGGCCCGTCGCAAGTTCCTGAAAACCGATGCCACCGAACTGGCCCACTGCATCGAGGCTGTACGCCGCCACGCACTGGCTCGCCCCGATGTGGGCTTTGCCATCTGGCACGAGGGCAAGTTGGTGGAGCAATGGCGCAAGTGTGAACACGCCGACCCGCTGGCCGCCCTCGACCAGCGCCTCTCGGACGTGCTGAGCCCCGAGTTTCTGGCGCAGAGCGTGCGCGTGGACTGGCACAGCAGCCAAGCCAACGAATACGGCCAGCCCGCACTGCGCGTCTGGGGCCGTGCTGGCGTACCCGACGCTGCCCGCTCCCGCGCCGACCAGCAGTTCTGCTACGTAAACGGCCGCTTTGTGCGCGACAAGGTGCTGACCCATGCCGCGCGCAGCGCCTATGAAGACGTGCTGCACGGCAACCGCCAGCCGGTTTATGCGCTCTACGTGGCGATGGACCCCACGCGCGTGGACGTGAACGTGCACCCCACCAAGATCGAGGTGCGCTTCCGCGACAGCCGCGAAGTGCACCAGGCGGTGCGCCACGCGGTGGAAGACACCCTGGCGGCACCCCGCGCCGCCGCAGCGGTTGGCGCCACGGCTGGGCAGACGCAGGCTCCCAGCTTGTTTGGCAACCCCGGTGAGGCAAACACCCTGCCCGCACCGGGAATTTATGTGCCAAATAGGCCTGCAGCCCCCATGTACAGTGCGCAACCAGCTATCAAATTTGAAGCAGATTCGGATTTGATAGGCCACCGCGTCAGCGATGTAGGCGCCCTGTGGCAACGCCAGCCCACACCCCAAGAAGGCTGGGCGGCACAGGGCTTTGCGCAGGTAAAGGGGGAGCCCGCACAGCGGGCGGGAGACGCGGAGCAAAGCGCTGTGCCGCCCAGCCGTCCAGCGAGCGAAGAAGAAGTCTGGCCCCTAGGCCGCGCCATCGCCCAACTGCAAGGCGTCTACATCCTGGCCGAGAACACCCAAGGCCTGGTCATCGTGGACATGCACGCCGCCCATGAGCGCATCGTCTACGAACGCCTTAAAACGCAGATCAGCCTCACCGCACCCGATGGTTCGGTGCACCCGCTGGCCAGCCAACCACTCTTGATTCCCGCCACCTTCGCCGCCACCCCCGACGAAGTGGCCACCGCTGAGGCCCATGTCGCCACGCTGAACACACTAGGCCTGGAGATCAGCCCCTTCTCGCCCAAGACCCTGGCCGTGCGCGCCGTGCCCACCACGCTGGCCCAGGGCGACGCGGTGGAACTGGCGCGCAGCGTGCTGGCCGAACTGGCCCAGCACGACGCCAGCACCGTCATCCAGCGCGCACAAAACGAAATATTGGGCACCATGGCCTGCCACGGCGCCGTGCGCGCCAACCGCAAACTCACCCTCGAAGAGATGAACGCCCTGTTGCGCGACATGGAAGCCACCGAACGCAGCGACCAATGCAACCATGGCCGCCCCACCTGGCGCCAGCTCACCCTCAAAGAGCTGGACACGCTGTTTCTGCGGGGGCGCTGACCACGCGCGCCCTGCCCTGCAGCTGAATTCTGGGCACGCGGGACGAGGCCCGATTGCTGGCGTTGCTGCCAACCCACGGCACGGCTACGCGCTCGGGGAATATAGAAAGTTGGGAGGACAGGCCGCATAATCGTTGCAACTTTGACTTGCATCGAGTCTTAGCCCTGTACGAACGGCCCCATTGCCTTTATCTTCCGTAGGCTGACCCGGGGCGTGTTTGTCCCTGCTCCAGGAGCTTGTCTTTTGAACGCTGTTGCACCCCAAACCAACCCCTGGGAAAATTTGCGCGGGATGCGAAACCAGCTGCTGGTGCTGGCAGCAGTCCTGTTGCTCCTGCTGTGGGTCGAGGTGCCGGACAGCCTGCGCGGCATCGCGGGGTATGAGCCTTTGCACTCCCTGCTGGAGATCATCGCCATTGTGGTGTCCGGACTGATTTTTGCGACGGTTTGGAACGCACAAGCCCACAAGGCATCGGGCAGCATGCCCCTGCTGGCATACACCTTTTTGGGTGTGGCACTGCTGGACTTCTCACACCTGATGTCTTTCAAGGGCATGCCGCTGTATGTCACGCCCAGCGACCCGGAGAAAGCCATCAACTTCTGGTTGGCTGCGCGAATGCTTGCCGCCGTCGGCCTGTTGCTGGTCGCCGCCCTGCCCTGGAAGCCCTTGCGCCGCCCCCTGCATCGCTATGGCCTGCTGGCAGGCGTGCTGGCATTTGTGGTGTTGGCACACTGGGTGTTCCTGTTCCATCCAAGTGCCATGCCACGTACCTTTGTCGCAGGCAGTGGGCTGACGGCACTCAAGGTCCGTCTGGAATACGGCCTGATAGGCCTGCACCTGTTGGCGGCAGTCTTTCTGCTGAAGCGCAGGCGCACTGAACCCGGCCCGCACCTCACGGCACTGCTGGGTGCGGTGCTGACCATGGCCATGAGCGAGCTGTTCTTCACGATGTACGCCAGCGTGACAGACCTGTTCAATTTGGCCGGCCATGTGTACAAGGTAATCGCTTACCTGTTCCTCTACCAGAGCATCTTTGTCGCGACCGTACAGCGCCCCTACCAGGCGCTGGATGCGGTTCAGAGCAGCCTCAAAGCCACGCTGGAAGCGATTCCCGACATGATTTTCGAGATGGAGCTCAATGGCACTTACTACAGCTACCACACCCCCCAGATTGACCTGTTGGGCATAGCGGCCACCACGCTGGTGGGGAAAAACGTGCGGGACGTCATGCCCCGCGCCTCCGCCGACACCGTACTTGCGGCCCTGAAGGAGGCCATGGACAAGGGCCGCTCCAGCGGGTATTTGGTCAAGTTGCGCTTGCGTGACGGCTGGCGATGGTTTGAACTCACAGCCGCACGCAAGGCGCTGGAAGCCGATGCTGAACCACGACTCATTGTGCTGACCAGGGATGTCACTGAACGCATGGAGTCAGAGCAGCAACTCAAACTGCTGGGAACGGCCATGGCAGACCTCAACGACATTGTGCTGATCACGGAAGCCGAGCCCTTGCACGGTGCGGGCCCGCGCATCGTGTTTGTGAACGAGGCGTTTGAGCGCAAGACCGGGTACACCCGGGAAGAGGTTTTAGGCAAGACACCCCGCATCCTGCAGGGCCCCCATACCGACCGCGCCGTGTTGGACCAGATCCGCCAAAGCCTGCAGCACTGGAAATCAATCCACGCCGAGCTGATCAACTACAGCAAAAGCGGCGAGGAATTCTGGGTGGAGCTCAATATTGCCCCCATCGCCGACAGCACGGGCTGGTTTACCCACTGGGTCTCTGTACAACGTGACGTGACGGAGCGCGTCCGGGCGAAAAATGCCTTGCAGGCGTCCCTGCAACACACCCAGGCCATTCTGGACAACATGGCCGATGGCGTCGTCACCATCGGCCCGGATGGGTTGGTCAGAACGTTCAACAAAGCCGCAAGTGCCATGTTCGGCTACAACGCCGACGAAGTGGTGGGGCGCAATGTGTCCATGCTGATGCCCGAGCCCCACCGCAGCCAGCATGACGGCTACCTCGAACACTACCGGCAGACAGGCGAAGAACGGGTGCTTGGCAAACCCCGCGAACTGGAGGGCAGGCGCAAAGACGGCAGTACCTTCCCCATGAACCTCTCGGTATCGCAAACCATACACCTGGGCGAAGCGACCTTCATTGGCCTGGTGCGTGACATTACCCAGCGACGCTCCGATGAGGAAGAAATCCGCAGGCTGGCGTTTTACGATGGCCTGACCGGCCTGCCCAACCGCCGCCTGCTGGCCGACCATCTGCGCCATGCGCTGGCCGCTTCCAGCCGTAGCGGGTTGTATGGTGCAGTGATGTTCCTGGACCTGGACCACTTCAAGCAGGTCAACGACACCCAGGGGCATGCAGTGGGTGATGACCTGCTCCAGCAAGTGGCCACCCGTCTGCAAATGGCCGTGCGCGAGGGTGACACCGTGGCCCGCTTGGGTGGTGATGAATTCGTGTTGGTGCTGGAAAATCTCAGTGCCAAACACGATGAGGCAGCTGCGCGTGCGGAGGTAGTCGCCCACAAGATCTTGCACTTGTTGGCCGAACCCTGCAGCCTGCAGGGCAAGCCCCACGTGGCGACGACCAGTGTGGGCATCGCCTTGTTTGTGGAAAACAGCAAAAGTTATGACGACTTGCTCAAGGAGGCCGATGCCGCGCTCTATCAGGCCAAGGCCGCGGGACGCAACACCTTCTGCTTTTTTGACCCCGCTATGCAGGCCAAGGCGGTGGAGCGCAGCCAGATGGAAGAAGAAATTCGCCATGGACTCCTTGCGCAAGAGTTTGTGCTGTTCTACCAACTGCAAGTGGACCCGCACGGCGGCAGCCTGGGGGTGGAGGCACTGATCCGGTGGCAGCACCCCCAGCGAGACATGGTGTCGCCCGCTCACTTCATTCCATTGGCTGAGGAGACCGGCCTGATATTGCCGCTGGGCCAGTGGGTGCTTGAGACCGCTTGCCAGCAGTTGGCCCGCTGGGCCCAAGACCCTTGCACCGCCCACCTGACGATCGCCGTCAATGTAAGCGCTGCCCAGTTTGCACAAGCTGACTTTGTGGCACAGGTCGAGCACGCCTTGACCACCTCCAACGCGCCACCGGAACGGCTGAAGCTGGAACTGACGGAAAGCACATTGGCCGCCAATGTGGAAGACCTGGTCCTGAAGATGAGTGCCCTGCGCCAGCACGGCGTGAGCTTCTCGCTGGACGATTTCGGCACCGGCTATTCCTCACTGGCCTACCTCAAACGCCTGCCGCTGCAGCAACTCAAGATTGACCAGGGCTTTGTGCGCGACCTGCTGACCGACCCCAACGACGCCACCATCGCCCGCACCATCATCTCGCTGGGCCATAGCCTGGGGCTGGTGGTGATTGCCGAGGGGGTAGAGGACGAAGGCCAACGCCAAGCCCTGGCAAGCATGGGATGTGATGCTTACCAGGGCTACTATTTCGGCAAGCCGCTGCCGGTCGACACCCTCGAAGCGGGGCTGCGCAACAAGGTGTAGTCCACCTAGTACTTCAGCGCCGTACTCTTACCCCAGAACACCCGGTACGCAAACACCGTGTAGCCGATGATGACCGGCAGCACGACCACGGTGCCATAGAAGATGACCAGCAAAGCCTCGGGCGCGCTGGCGGCGTTCCAAATGGTGAGTTTGTCCACCACCAGCCACGGGAACAGGCTGTAGGCCAGGCCATAAAAGGCCAACAAAAAAATCCCTACGGTGCTGGCAAAGGGCACGGCTGCGCCGTACTGGTTGGCTTGCGCCAGACGCGTGGGCAGGCGCTTCAGGCTGCGCGCAATCACCACAAACAGCGCAACCGTCATGGCCGGAATCGGCAGCAGCATCACCACATTGGGAAAGCTGAACCATTTGTCAAAAATGCGCGGGCTGACCCAGGGTGTGGCCAGTGAAATGGCAGCCACACCAGCGGCCGTGAGCCACAGGCTGGCCTGGGCCCAGCGCACGGCCTTCATTTGCAGCGCACCTTCCGTCTTCATGATCAGCCAACCCGCGCCCAGCAGGCAGTAGGCTGCCACCAGGCACAGGCCAATCAACGCATTGAAGAGTTGGCTGCCCCAGTCGCCGCCAAAACCGGTGACCAGCCCGCCCAACATGAAGCCCTGCGACCAGCCCGCCAACAGTGAACCGGCATAGAACGCACGGTCCCACAAAGGCTTGTGCTCCGCCCGCGCTTTCACCCGAAAGTCAAACGCCACACCGCGCAGCGTCAGCCCAAACAGCATCAGCGCCACCGGCAGATACAAGGCTCCCAGAATGACGCCGTGCGCCATGGGAAACGCCACCAGCAACACGCCCACTCCCAGCACCAGCCAGGTTTCGTTGGCGTCCCAAAAGGGGCCGATACTGGCAATCATGGTGTCCTTCTGCGCCTCGTCATCGGCCCGGCGCAGCAGCACGCCCACCCCCAGGTCGTAGCCATCCAGAATCACATAGGCCAGCATGGCCAAGGCCATCACCAGGGCAAACACCAGAGGCAGCCAGCCTGCGGGTTGGCTCAGGTCGGGCAGGGTCAGCAGGTGGTTGGGTTCAAGCACGGGTAGCCTCCATCTCGGTTGTGGCCGCTTTGCGTGCCAGATAAAACACCACCCGCACATAGGCGAACAGCAAGACGGCGTACAGCGTGAGGTACATGGCCAGCGTGAGTGCGATATTGCCGGCGGGCACCGTGGATGCGGCTTGCGCCGTGGTCAGCACGCCGTACACCAGCCAGGGCTGACGGCCAATCTCGGTCACGTACCAGCCTGCCAGCAACGCCACCCAGCCAGAGAAAGTCATGGCCACCAGCACGCGTGCCAACCACGGCTGCAAGCCGCGCTTGCGCACCTGCCACACCGCCAGCCAACTCATGCCCAACATCAGCAGGCCCACCCCCACCATCACCCGGAAAGCCCAGAACACCGGGGCCACGGGTGGGTGTTTGTCACCAAATTCCTTGATACCCTTGATTTCGCCATTCCAGTCATGCGTGAGGTAGAACGACGCGAGTTTGGGAATGGCGATTTCGAATTTATTGGTTTGGCTGGCCTGGTCCGGCAACGCGAACACCACCGCAGGCGCGCCCTTTTGGGTGTCCCAAATGCCTTCCATAGCCGCCAGCTTGGCGGGCTGGTGTTGCAGGGTGTTCAGGCCGTGCAGGTCGCCCACCACAATTTGCAGCGGTATCAGCACGGCCGCCACATACAGCCCCGTGCGCAAGGACGCCTGCACGGTCGCGCCTTTGTCGCCCAAGAGCCAGCGGTAAGCGCTGAGGCCTGCCAGCAAAAAGGCTACGGTGAGACCCGAGGCGATCAGCATGTGCGTCATCCGGTAGGGGAAGGACGGGTTAAAGATCACTTCCATCCAACTCGTCACATGCGCTTGGCCGTTGATCATCTCGAAGCCCGCGGGGGTGTGCATCCAGGAGTTGAGCGCCAGAATCCAGAAGGCGGACGCCGTGGTCCCGGCAGCCACCAAAAAGGTGGCGATGGTGTGCACCCGCTCACTCACCCGCCCCCGGCCGAACAGCATGATGCCCAGCATGGTGGCCTCCAGGAAGAACGCGGTGAGCACCTCGTAGGCCAAGAGCGGCCCGGCCACATTGCCCACCGTGTTCATGAAGCCCGGCCAGTTGGTGCCAAACTGGAAACTCATGGTGATGCCACTCACCACACCGAGCGCAAAGGTCAGTGCAAACACCTTGACCCAGAACTGGTAGGCATCCATCCAACGCTGCTGCCCCGTGGCGTTGAAGCGGGTTTTAAAGAACAACAACACCCAGCCCATGCCGATGCTGAGGGTGGGAAACAGGATGTGGAAACTGATATTGGCCGCAAACTGGATACGCGCCAGCACGATGGGGTCAAAGCTGTCCATGGTCCACTCCATCGGTGTCGGACTTGGCGGGAGTGAACACACTCTTCACCCGGTCTTTCATCTCCAGCAATTTTTGCACCTTGGCCCCCAACTGCATCAGGCTGGCCAGCGTGGTCGAGTCCATCTTTTGCACATCGTCCAGCCAGTCCGTCATCAGCTCGATGAAGGCGTGCATCTGTTTCATGCGCTCCTGGGCGTGGATGTCTTCGGCCACGCTGGGCTGCTCCATCAGCGCGTCACGCAGCATGGAGAGCGTCGGATCAATCTCGCGCTTGCGCCGCTCCGCCGCCAGCGTGCGAAAGATGGCCCACACGTCCTCGGGTGCCTGAAAGTATTCGCGCCGGTCATTGGGCTGGTGGATCAGCCGCACCAGGTTCCACGACTGCAACTCTTTGAGCCCCATGCTCACGTTGGATCGGGAAAAGGTAAGCGCCTCCCCGATCTCGTCCGCATTCAGCGGCTTGGCCGACACATACAACAGCGCGTAAATCTGGCCCACCGTGCGGTTGATGCCCCAGCGGCTGCCCATTTCGCCAAAGTGCAGCACAAAGCGCTGCGTGAGCGGAGGTAGGTTCATGGTTCTGGTCTTTCCTGAATTTTCAGTATTTTCTGAAATTTCAGAAATCCATGAAGATCAGGAAAAAATTATTGACCTATCTCAAGGGATATTCCAGACCTCAATTCAGCATGACTTGGTGCGCAGCTCGGCCAGAGTGATGCCGGGGCGGGTGGGCAGCGCAAGCCGCTGCGCGAAGTCTTGGGTTTTCATGCGCGCTGCGATTGTGCGACGGTTGACCTGCATCAAACTTCCCGCAGGCGAATTTCGCAGGTCGGCCCGGATAATTTCGGCATGACGTCTGCCACTGTAAACACTGCCCTGCGCACTCCCGAATTGCTGGCCCCCGCAGGCTCTTTGGCCATGCTGCAAACCGCACTTGCGTTTGGCGCCACGGCGGTGTACGCCGGCCAACCGCGTTACAGCTTGCGCGTGCGCAACAACGATTTCGGCAGCCTGGACGTGCTGCGCGCGGGCATTGAGCACACCCACGCCCTGGGCAAGAAGTTCTACCTAGTCTCCAACATCTTCCCACACGGCAACAAGACCCAGAGCTATGTAAAAAACATGCAGCCGGTGATTGACCTGAAGCCCGACGCGATGATCATGTCCGACCCCGGCCTCATCATGCTGGCGCGTGAGGCTTGGCCCGACATGGAGATTCACCTCTCGGTGCAGGCCAACACGGTGAATGCGGCAGCGGTGAAGTTCTGGAGCAAGGTTGGCATCCGCCGGGTGATCCTCTCGCGCGAGTTGTCACTGGACCAGGTAGCGCAGATCCGTCAGGACTGCCCGGACACCGAACTGGAAGTGTTTGTGCACGGCGCGCTATGCATCGCCTACTCGGGCCGCTGCCTGCTCTCGGGCTACTTCAACCACCGCGATGCCAACCAGGGCAGTTGCACCAACTCCTGCCGCTGGGACTACAAAACTCACACCGCGCAAGTGGATGCAAGTGGTGATGTGCTCTCGCCGCCTCCCGCCGGCCACGCCTGCGGACAGGGCAGCAGTGTGCCTGCCGAAGCCCAGCAGAGCATTGCCTACCTGCTGGAAGAAAGCCAACGCCCCGGCCAGTACATGCCCATCGAGGAAGACGAGCACGGCACCTACGTCATGAACTCCAAAGACCTGCGCGCCATCGAGCACGTGCAGCGCCTGGTGGAAATCGGGGTGGACTCGCTCAAGATCGAGGGCCGCACCAAGAGCCCGTATTACGTGGCCCGCACCGCGCAGGCCTACCGCGCCGCCATTGACGACGCTGTGGCCGGCCGGTCGCTCAACCCCGAGCTGCTGGGCCAGCTCGAAGGTCTGGCCAACCGGGGTTACACCAGTGGCTTCTTGCTGCGCCACACGCCCGAAGCTACGCAGAACTATTTGCGCGGCTACTCCGAGAGCGGCCGCAGTTTGTATGTGGGCGATGTGCTGGCCTTTGATGCGGAGCGCGGACTGGCGCAAGTGAATGTGCGCAACAAATTTGCCGTGGGCGACCGGCTGGAGATCATCCACCCCGCAGGCAACTTCGATGTGACTTTGCAACGCATGGAAAACACAGAGGGCGCGTTCATGGACGTGGCCCCCGGCAGCGGGCACACGGTGTGGGTGGATTTGCCGGAAAAGGCTGTGGGCGCGTTTGTGGCGCGTTATGTGGCAGAAATGGGCGCAGCTGGCGCAGAGTTGCCCGACAGGTCCGCACAACTTCCGGCGTTTGTCCTTGGCTGAGGCGTGGGGCGTGGGGCGTGGGGCGGCACCCGGGGTTATCCAGACCGGATGACCCGACACAGGCCTAAATAGGTCCAAACGGACTATTGGAGCCCGGAGTCAGGTGAATTACATTTGTTTAAAGATCAACCTGTACTGTGCAAAGAGTCACCATGAACTACCAAAAGATATTGGGCGTCGCTGTCATCGGCTTGGCATCGTCTGTGTCGTCCATGGCCGGCAATAGCCTGACCTTCCAAGGTGTCACCTTCAGCACCTACGCCGTGGACAGCGACACATTGCAATTGACGATAGACAATGCCAATGCGGCTACCGGCAACTGGACTGGCGTGCAGTATCTGAAAGCCTTCGCACTGAAGGACATTGGTGATTTCACTGCGGCATCTGTAGTGAGTGGCCCTTCGTTTTCCTCTGTGGTGGAGGGCAACCAAGAATTGAACGCCAACGGATGCGCGGGTGGTGCGTCTGGCGGTGCCTGTTTCACGTTTTCGCCTTTGGCTGCATTGACCAGCTCCATGAGCTGGACCATCAACTTCACGGCAGCCATTGGCAAGACCCTGGATTTTTCCGCACCACACCTCAAAGTGGACTTTTACAAGACACTGACGCAAACCAAAAGCACGGGTGATTTGCTGTCCCAAACCCTTCCTGTGACCGCAGTGCCAGAACCCGAAACCTACGCCCTGATGCTGGCAGGATTGGGCCTGTTGGCCACTATCGCACGGCGACGCAAAGCCCGGCAAGGCTGAACCCGGCACACGACACCAAGGGAGCCTAGGCTCCCTTTTTTATTTGTGAATTCCACGCCAGGGAATGCCGTGCATGGGCTGACAATGTTCCACGCATGAAAACCAAATATTTCGCGCAACTGGTTGCGCTGTCCGCCCTGTGGGGCGCGTCTTTTCTGTTCATCCGCATGGCCAGCCCGGTGTTTGGCCCCAATGTGCTAGCCCTGTTGCGTGTGGGCATGGCCACTGCCACCTTGGCCCTGCTGATGCGGGCCATGCGCCAACCCTGGGCCTGGCAGCACTGGCGCACGCTGGCCATCATTGGTGCACTCTCGGTGGCCGCACCCTTTTTGCTGTTTGCCTGGGCTGGGTTGCAGCTGCCCGCGGGCTACAGCGCGCTGCTCAATTCCACGGCCGTGATCTTTGGCATGTTTGCCTCGGCCCGCATGGGGGAAGACACCATCACCATGCGCAAGGTTTTGGGCTGCGTGTGCGGCTTTGCAGGTGTGGCCTTCATCGTGAGCCTGGGGCCGGTGCGACTTTCGGCCAGCGTGGTGCTGGCCGTGGGCGCATGTGTGTTGGCTTCCGCCTGTTACGGCTTTTCTGCCCCCATCACCAAACAGGCAGTGGGCCGCATGCAGCCGCTGCAAATTGCGGCTGGCATCCACGCGCTGTCGCTGCTCATGCTGCTGCCTGGTGCCGCCTACAGCCTGCCGCAGGCGCAGTTCACGCTCCAGGCGCTGATGGCCGTTGCCGTCATGGGCATCGTCACCTCGGGACTGGCCTACTGGGCCCACCTGCGTATCCTGCGCCATGTCACCCCCGTGGCTGCCATGAGCCCCATCTTCATGGTGCCGGTGTTTGGGGTGCTGTGGGGGCGCCTGTTTCTGGGCGAGGCACTGGGCAGCGGCCTGCTGATCGGCGGCGCATTGGTGCTGCTGGCCAGCGCCCTGATCACCGGTTTCAACCCCCTGCAGCGCTGGCTGGATTTGATCGACGCCAAACCCTGAAACCGCACTGTCATGGCTTGGTCACACGGCGGCACCATCATCCGCCGCTGGTCATTTCAACTCCCAGGGACATTCCATGACACGCATTCGTTTCACCGCCACCGCAGTGGCTTTGTCTGCCGCTGCCTTGCTGGCGGCTTGCGCCAACACCGGCCTGCAGACCCCCGCCTACCCCACGCTGAACGGCGCCAAGCCCTTGGTGATCGGCCACCGCGGTGCCAGCGGCTACCTGCCCGAGCACACCCTGGCCTCGTACAAAAAGGCCGTGGAACTGGGCGCCGACTTCATCGAACCCGATCTGGTCGTCACCAAAGACGGTGAACTGGTGGCCCGCCACGAACCCAACATCACCGCCACCACCGATGTGTCCGCCCGCCCCGAGTTCGCCAGCCGCAAGACCACCCGCAAGGTGGACGGCGTCAACGAGACCGGCTGGTTTGCCACCGACTTCACCCTGGCCGAGCTGCGCACCCTGCGCGCCAAGCAAGCCAATGCCGCCCGCGACAAGTCCTTTGACGGCCAATTCCAGATCCCCACCTTCCGTGAAATTCTGGAGCTCGCCAAGAGCGAAACCACCCGCACAGGCCGCACCATCGGCGTCTACCCTGAAACCAAACACCCCACCTACCACGTGGACGCCGGCCTGCCCATCGAGCCACGCCTGCTGGCCCTGCTGGCCGAGTACGGCTACACCCGCAAAGACTCGCCCGTCATCATCCAGTCCTTCGAGGTGTCCAACCTCAAGGCCTTGCGCAAGCAGACCCAGGTGCGCCTGGTGCAACTGGTGGACGCCGACGATGTGGACGCCAAGGGCAACGTGACCCTGGCAGCCCCTTTCGACAAGCCCTATGACTTTGCCGTGGCCAAAGACGGCCGGACCTTCCCCGACCTGCTGACACCCAAAGGCCTGGCCGAAGTCAAAACCTATGCCGACGGCATTGGCCCCTGGAAGCCCTACCTGGCCAGCGCCGCCCAAGTGCTGGGCACTGACGGCAAGCCGCGTGACCTGAACGGCGATGGCAAGATCAGCGACGCTGACCGCGTAGCCCTGCCCCCCACCGATGTGGTGAAAAATGCCCACGCCGCAGGCCTGTTTGTGCACCCCTACACCTTCCGCAGCGAGGCCCCCGGCCTGCTGTCCGACTACAAGGGCGACCCCAAAGCCGAGTACAAACGCTTCTTCGCGCTGGGGGTGGACGGCCTGTTCAGCGACTTCCCAGACACCGCGGTGTCGGCACGCGACGGCAAGTAAACACGACGCCCAAGGGCCAAGCCCGCGCCCCTAGAATGGCAGGCCCATGTCTGCCATTCTTCCCCCGTCTTCCCCCTCTCGCCTGCGGCGCACAGGCACCGAACTGGCAGCCTTGTGGCACCTGGCCTGGCCCATCCTGATCGGGCAGCTGGCCAATGTGGGCATGTCGGTGGTGGATGTGGCCATGGCCGGCCACGCCTCGGCGCACGACCTGGCCGGCATCTCGCTGGGCGTCTCCATCTGGAACATCACCATCATCACCCTCATGGGGCTGATGATGTCGGTCGCCCCCCTGGTGGCCCACCACGTGGGCGCCCAGGAATTTGACAAGGTGCCGCATCTGGTGCGCCAAGGCCTGTGGAAGGCGCTGGGCGTGGGGTTGTGTGCCATGGTGCTGGTCAACGTGGCCGCGCGGGTGTTTGACCACATGGACATCGAACCCCATGTGCGCGAGGTGGCCAGCGGCTTTGTGTTCATCATCAGCTTTGGCCTGCCGGCTTTCACCTGCTACCGCGTGCTCTACGGCTACAGCGCCAGCCTGAACCAGACCAAACCCATCATGGTGATGTCGCTCGCCGCATTGGCGCTGAACGTACTGGTGAACTGGCTGCTGGTGTTTGGCGTGGGGCCTTTCCCGCGCCTGGGCGGGCTGGGCTGCGCCTGGGCCACGCTGCTGTGTGTGTGGCTCAACTTTCTGGGTTTGCTGGTGTGGATGCGGTTTGCACCGGCCTACCGCAGCACCTGGCCGTTTGCCCGCTGGGAATGGCCGCACCCGGAAAAACTGACGGCGCTGTGGAAACTGGGCTTTCCGATTGGCGTGACCTACTTTGCCGAAACCAGTGCCTTCGGCCTTATCGCCCTGCTGATTGCCGAGTTTGGCAGCCGTGAGGTGGCCGCCCACCAGATCGCGCTGAACTTCACCTCCCTGGTCTTCATGGTGCCGCTGAGCCTAGGCATTGCCCTGCTCACGCGCGTGGGCCAGTCGCTGGGCGCCGGTGACCCGGTGGCGGCGCGCTTTCGGGCCTGGGTGGGGGTGAACGCCGGCCTGGGTTTTGGCGTGGTATCAGCCATCACCATGGCCCTGTGTGCGCACCAGATTGCCTGGGCCTACACCAATGATGCGGCCGTGGCGGCGCTGGCCGCCAATCTGCTCTTGCTGGCCGCGGCGTTTCAGCTGTCGGACTCGACCCAGGTGGTGGTCAGCTGCGCCATCCGTGGCTACAAGGTCACGCGCAGCCCCATGGTGATCCACCTCACCGCGTTCTGGGGTTTCTCGCTGCCACTGGGCTGCGTGTTGGGCCTGGCGCCGCAGTGGTTGCCCTGGCACCCGGCCCAGGCCATGGGCGCCCAGGGCTTCTGGATCGCACTGGTGGTGGGCCTCACGGTAGCCGCCGTGGGCCTGGTGCTGCTGCTGCGCAAGGTGGCGCTGAACCACCTGCCTGGGCAGGCCCGCAGCATATGAACACCGCCCTGCCCTTCCACATCTGCCTGGCCGGTCCCACCGCCAGTGGCAAAACGGCCGCCGCACTGGCCATTGCAGCACGCCACCCCTGCGAGATCATCAGTGTGGACTCCGCGCTGGTCTTCTGCGGCATGGACATTGGCACGGCCAAGCCCAGCGCCGCCGAGCTGGCCACCGTGCCGCACCACCTCATCAACATCCGCGACCCGCTGAACGCCTATAGCGCCGCCGAGTTTGTACGCGACGCGCAGACGCTCATCTGCGACATCGCCGGGCGTGGCAAGCTGCCGCTGCTGGTGGGTGGCACCATGCTGTACTTCAAGGCCTTGTTTGACGGGCTGGACGACATGCCCGCCGCCAACCCCGAGGTGCGCGCCGCGCTGGATGCCGAAGCGGCCGAGAAGGGCTGGCCCGCCATGCATGCCCAGCTGGCCGAGGTGGACCCGATCACCGCCGCGCGCCTGGCCCCGGCCGACAGCCAGCGCATCCAGCGTGCGCTGGAGGTGTACCGCATCTCTGGCCTGCCGCTCTCGCACTTCCATGCGGCCAACGCTGCTATCAAAACAGAAGCTGCTCACGCAGATTCCACGAGGGCTAGAGCCCTTATTTCCTTGGAACCGGCAGACCGCGCCTGGTTGCACGCCCGCATTGCCCAGCGCTTTGACGCCATGCTGGCGCAGGGTTTTCTGGACGAGGTGCAGACCTTGCGCGCACGTGGCGACCTGCACCTGGACCTGCCCAGCGTGCGCTGTGTGGGCTACCGCCAGGCCTGGGAGGCCTTGGACGGCCTGTGGCCCCTGGCCGAACTGCGCGACAAGGGCATCTTCGCCACACGCCAGCTCGCCAAGCGACAGATCACCTGGCTGCGCTCCATGCCGCAGCGCCGGGTGGTGCCCGCCGATGCACCCGATGCGCTGGCGCAAGTGCTCGCACTGGTAGACAACACCCTCGCCCAACGCGCCGCCCCATGACCCTGCGCGTCCAGCACCTCAGCAAGCACTACGGCAGCACGCCGGTGTTTGCCAACGTCTCGCTCAACGTCGCGCCCGGCGAGTTTGTCGCCATCGTGGGCGAATCCGGCGTGGGCAAGTCCACCCTGCTCAACTGCATGGCCGGGCTGGACCACTGGGACAGCGGCAGCGTGCAGCTGGCCGGGCATGATCTGGGCAGCCTGAACGACGACGGCCGCGCGCTGCTGCGCCGCGAGGCCGTGGGTTTTGTGTTCCAGGCCTTCCATGTGCTGCCGCACCTGGACGTGGCGCAAAACGTGGCGCTGCCGCTGTTGCTGTTGAATCGCCCAGACCCGGCGCGGGTCGAGGCGCTGCTGGAGGCGGTGGGCCTGGGTGGCCTGGGGGCACGCCTGCCGCAGCAGCTCAGCGGTGGGCAGCTGCAGCGCGTGGCCATTGCGCGGGCGCTAGTGCACCAGCCCGCCCTGCTGCTGGCCGATGAGCCCACCGGCAACCTCGACCCCACCACCGCCGCCAAGGTGATGGACGCCCTGGTGGCGCAAACCCGCCAGCATGGCACGGCGCTGGTGCTGGTCACCCATTCGCTGGCCGCCACCGCCCAGGCCGACCGCGTGTTGCACCTGCGGGCCGATGGCATGGCGCCACCGACCTGAGCGGCAAGCCCCTTGGCGAGACCCCTGGCAACACAAGCAAGCGTGCTTGCGCTAGACTGGTTTTCATGGATACACAACGCCGTGCCCACACCCGCCTTCGCACCCTGCTGACCACCACGTTTTGCGCCCTGTGCAGCTTGGCCGCACAGGCCGATTGCAGCCGCCCTATGCAAGTGCCCGTATCAGCCACCGGGCAGAGCGTGATCATCAGCGAGGGCACGATCAGCGGCATTTACCCCGAACTGCTGCGCTCGCTGGGCGGAAAAGACGGCTGTGAATTTGTGCTGAGCCCGATGCCACGGGCGCGCCAAGAGCTGCTGTTTGAAACCGGCAAGGCAGACCTGCTGGTTCCTGCCGTCAAGACCTCGCGGCGCGATGAACACGGCATCTTTGTGCCCCTCACCCGCAGCCGGGCCACCATCATTTCGCTTGACGCGCGGCGCGCGCCCTTCAAAAGCATGTATGACCTGCTCGAGCGCAAAGACGTGCGCGTGGTGCTGGTACGCGGCTTTGACTACGGCCAACCCTACCAGGAGCTGGTAGAGGCCCTGCAGCGGCACAACCGGCTGGTGCTGGAGTCGGACCCTCTGGCGGTGGCCCGTGTGCTCAAGGCCAACCCAGGCGATGTCACCATCATGGCGCCGGTGATTTTTGCCGGTGCCATCCAGGACGATGCACGGGTCAGTGACCTGGCGGACAAACTGCGCTTCGACCCGGTTGCCGAGCTGCCGTGGGGCGACAACGGCCTCTACATCTCCAAAAACTCCCTCAGCAAAGAAGACAGCGCCACATTGCTGGCCCTGCTGAATCGCCCGACCGTCGCCAACACGCTGTGGAAGAGTTTTCAAACCTACTACCCCGCCAACCTGCTCAAAGAGAGCATCCGGCCGCGCGACAGCAAGTAGCGCTGCGCGCGCCCTCACCACTGCGGCGCCAGCGCCCCATCCACCAATCGGTAACCACGTGTGCCCATGGCGCGCGCCTCGGTCTCGTCGTGGGTTACCAAGATGGTGGCCATCTGGAACTCGGCAATACGTTGCACAAACTCCTGGCGCAGCTGCAGGCGCAGCTCGGCGTCCAGCGCGGAGAACGGCTCGTCCAGCAGCAGCACGCGCGGCTGGGTGATCAGCGCACGCGCCAGCGCCACGCGCTGCTGCTCGCCGCCTGACAGCTGCCACACCTTGGATTTGGCATAGGCCTGCAGGCCAAAGCGCTGCAGCATGGCGCATGCTTGCTCGCGTGCCGCGGCTTTGCGCTGGCCCTGCTCCACCAGGCCAAAGGCCACGTTGTCCTGCACGTTCAGGTGGGGAAACAGCGCAAAGTCCTGGAACATGAGCGCAAAGCCGCGCCGCTCGGGCGGGGTGTCGGTAATGTCCTGCCCCGCAAACAGCACGTGCCCGCTCTCGGGCGGCTCCAGCCCGGCCACGATCTTGAGCAACGTGCTTTTGCCGCTGCCCGAGGGCCCCAAAAGCGCCGCCGTCTCGCCCGGGCGCACCTGCAGTTGCAGGTCTTGCAGCAGCACGCGTGGTGCCGCACCACGCGGTGCATGGGCGGGTTGCCAGTGTTTGCAGATGGCCTGCAGCTCAAGCATGGTCGCGGTCCTCAGAGGGCTTGGTTTCAATCAGCACAAAGGCCAGCAGCGCCAGCCCCATGAGCACACAGGCCAACACCAACGCTGCGCTGCGGTTGGCTGCACCGGGGCGGCCCAGGTGTTGGTAGATCAGGGTGGTGAGTGTGGCCCATTCGGGGCGCGACAAAAACAGCGTGACCGCAAATTCGCCCACGGCGGTAGCCGCGGCAAACGCCATACCGCGGCGCAGTGCGGGCGCCAGCAGCGGCAGCGTCACGCGCACCAACGCGCGCCAGGGGCTGGCGCCCAGGCTGCGCGCGGCGTCCAGGTAGTGCTCGGGCAGGCTGTCCAGCGCGGAGGCGATGGACTTGGCCACAAACGGGTAGGCCAACAAGGCATAGGCCGCCACCAGCAGGCTGAAGCTGCCGGTCCAGGCCGGGTACAGCAGCAGCAAGCCAAACGCAACCATCACCGGTGACACCATAAAGGGCAGAAACACCAGCGCCCGCAGCCACAGCACACGCCGCGCCGCCAGCGCATGCGCCAGGCCCAGCACGGTTGCCAACAGCAAGGAGAGTGCGGTGAAGCGCGCGGTGTTCCACAGCGCCGCCAAGGTGTCTTCTTCCAGCAGCACGGCCCAGGCCTCCGCTCCTGAATTGATAGCTGCCTGAGCAATAGCCATGAGCGGTAGAGCACAAATTAGCATGTAAATGGCCACCACCACCAGCACCGCAGCCCACTGTGCCCCCCCCTGCGGCGGCACACGCGGTACACGGTCCGCACGGCCGGGTGTGGCCAGGCGCCGTTCGATGGCGGCGTAGGCCAGCGCCACCAGCGCGGTCAGCAGCAGCATCCACACCGCCAGCACGCCGGCCTGCTGCAGTTGCAGCTCGTGCGCCACCAGGGTGTAAATCTCCACCTCGGCGGTGGCGTAGTCTTGCCCGCCCAGCACCAGCGCCAGACCAAAACCAGCAAAGCAATAGAGGAAGACCAGGCACAGCGCCGAGGCCAACCAGGGCGCAATGGCCGGCCACTCCACGCGCCAGAAGGCGCGCCAGGGCGTGGCGCCCAGCGTACGCGCCGCGGCCACGCGCGAGGCACTCACCTGCCCCAGCGCGTCCGCCCCCGCACGCACCACCACACAGAGGTTAAAAAACAGATTGCCGTAGAGCAACAACCAGGGCGTGCCCTGCAAATCCGGCCCGCCCAGGCGCTCCAGCAGGCCCTGCGGCCCCAAGAGCGCCAGCACACCCATGGCCGCCACCAGCGTGGGCACCACAAAAGGCAGCATCAGCCCACGCAGGATCAGCGTGCGGCCCGCAAACTCAAAGCGTGCCAGCACCCAGGCCATGGGCAGGCCGAGGAGGAGCGAGGCGACACAGGTGATGGCGGCCTGCCAGAACGACCAGGCCATGCGTCCGCGCAAATACGGGTCCAGCCACGGCGCGAACAAGGCAGCAACGCCCGCATCACCACGCCCGCCTTCCACCAGCAAGCGCAGCGCAGGCGCAACCAGCACCACCAGCAAAAACACCAGTGGCAACAAGGCCAAGGCCCAGCCCGCCCGGGGCTGCGCCGGGTCGCGGTGGCGCATGGTCAGGGGCGGTGAATTACTTCAGCACCACCTTGGTCCAGCGTGCCACCCAGTCCGCGCCCTTGGCGGCAATGTCGGCATCGCTGGGCGCATGGAAGGCGGTGGGCTCCGGCGCAAACTTGAAGGCGTCCGACTTGGCCACGCCCGCTTCGGCGGGGTACATCCACATTTCGGTTTGCATGCCCTGCTGCACGGGCCCAGAACGCATGAACTCGACAAATTTTTCGGCCGCGGCGCGCTCCTTGCCGCCCTTCACCAACGCCACGCCCTCCACCTGGCGGAACACGGCGCCGGGCAAACTCAGGGATGCCGTAGGCGGCTCGGCCAGTTTGGTCTTGCTATAGAACAGCTCTGCCGCCGGGCTGGTGGCGTAGCTCACCACGATGGGGTGCTTGCCACCGTTCTGGCTGAACTCGGTGTAGTAGGCCTCGCTCCAGCCCTTGGCCACCTTCAGGCCGTTGGCGCGCAGCTTGGCCCAGAAATCAAAGGCCTTGTCTTCGCCCATGGCGCCAATGGTGGCCAAAAGGAATGCGTAACCGGGGCTGCTGGTGGCGGGGTTTTGCACCACCAGCAACTTGGCATAGGCGGGCTGGGCCAGGTCTTCCAGCGCCTTGGGCACGGCCACGCCATTCTTGGCGAACCAGGCCTTGTCGTAGTTCAGCGTCACATAGCCGTAATCCACCGGCACCAGTGGTGCGGGCAATTCGGCCGCAGGCTTGCGGCTGGCCGCCGCACCCGTGTAGCTGTCCAGCACGTCGGCGGCCAGGGCCTTGGGCGCCAGCGCGTTGTCAATGCCGTAGACCACATCAGCAATCGGGTTGGCCTTGGTGAGGATGAGCTTGTTGAGCATCTCGCCCGCGTCACCGCCCTTGGTGATGCGCAGCTTCACGCCGTTGTCTTTTTCAAACTGCGCCAGCAGCGGCTTGGGCACGGTAAAAGAGCTGTGGGTCAGCACGCGCAGATCGGCCGCGTGTGCCGCTGCCAGGCCGGCGGTCAGCAGGGCTGTGCCCAGCGTGGTCTTCAGAGACGAAAAAATCCCGTGTTGCATGGTGTGCTCGCTTTCAATGCGCCAGCCACAGGTCGCATCAAAAACCGGCACCCGCAAGACGGGACAGGCTTCTCACACTTCCTACGCTGGCATAACCCAGATCAGGTACATGGGGTATTTCTCAGTCCTGTGACGGACACCCCCGGTGGAAGTGTGGATTGTAGGGTGCAAGCGATAGACGCTGTAGGTGCCGTGAGTCTGATGGTCCGCAGCATTGCAACTTTACATAAATACAAATAATTTGCATTCGTGTTTACATAAAATGCAAATCGTCAAACGAATTTATTTACCTCCCTTATTGCTGTTAACCATGCCCCGTCCCCATCGACTCCGCCCACTTCCTCTTCTCCTGTCCGCCTTGTTCAGCACCCATAGCGCTTGGGCCCAAGATGCAGAACCCGCGCCAGTGAAATCGCTCAGCGCGGTCACGGTGCAGGCAGCGACCGCCGAAGGCTTTGCCCCAATAACAGTGGAGGCAGGCAGTTTTCGTGGCGCAGACATCATGGATGTGCCCTCCACGGTCAACGTCGTCACCCGCGAGGTTCTGGAACTCCAAGGAGCCGCCGGCCTGTACGACGCATTGCGCAACACCGCAGGCGTAACACGCCAGCAAAACGGTGGCGAAACCTGGGATCAACTGGTGGTACGCGGTATCGGCGTCGAAAACCGCAGCAACTACCGCCTCAACGGCTCCATGCCACTGCTGAACTTCGGCCAGGTCTCCATGGAAAACAAAGAGCGCGTGGAAGTACTCAAAGGCGCTTCGGCTCTGTACTACGGCTTTACATCGCCAGCGGGCGTCGTCAACCTAGTGACCAAACGCGCCAGTGTGGATCCAGTCACGTCCCTTGGCCTCGTGTTGGACCAACACGGTACCGCCCTATCGACCGTAGACATCGGCCGCCAACTCGGCGACGAGCAGCAGTTCGGCCTGCGCGTCAATGCAGCGGGTGGTGCACTGGGCTCCTACATGGACGGTGTAAGCGACGGCAAACGCAGCTTTACCTCTGCCGCACTCGACTGGCGTGTCAACAGCCGCTTGAAGCTTGGCGTGGATCTGGAAAGCGACAAGCGCAAAACAACCGAGCAAGTCGGTGTGGCACTGCGAACAGCTGTGAACGGCGTGATCCCTTTGCCCGACCCGATCGACGCAAAAAAACTGGTGGGCCCGGACATATCCACATTTGAGACCAACACCCGCAACGCGCAGGTACGGGCCGACTACTCCCTGAACGACAACTGGGCACTGACCATGGAGGCGGGGCAATCTCAAGTAACGCGCGATCGCAATTTGGCCATTTTCAGCTTCACCAACAATGCAGCCGTCGCCACCGGTGCAGGCAGTATCCGCGGCAACATCCAGACCTTGCAGGCGAAAGCAGACATGCTTCGTGCCGAGGTTTTTGGAACCTTCTCCACGCTGGGTATGCAGCACAACCTGACGCTAGGGGCCAGCCAGACCGACTACCGCCAGGACCCGATCTACCAGCAGATCTACACCATCGCCTCACAAAATCTTTACAACCCAGTACCGATCACCAGCGTGGTTTATGGTGCGATCCCCACTTCACCCACTACCGCTGCGCTGGACACGAGAGACACCGGCGTGTACGCACTCGACCAGATCCAACTCAACCATCAATGGCAATTGATGTTAGGCCTGCGCCACAGCCGCTACCAAAGCAACCAGGGCACCGCACATTACGACGACAACAAAAGCACCCCCATGGCCGCACTGGTCCACAAATTCACACCTGACCTGTCCGTTTACGCCTCGTACGCTAACGGCTTGGAGCAAGGCGACACCGCGCCCACCGGCACAGCCAACGTGGGTGAACGCCTGCCCCCCGGCGTGAGCCAGCAAAAAGAGCTGGGCATGCGTTGGCGCACCACAGAGAACACATTGGTGTCGGCCGCGCTCTTCGACATCAGCCGCCCAGGCTACTACACCAATGCAAGCAACATCTACACGGCAGATGGCGAGCAGCACTACTCCGGCTTAGAGTTGGCCACACAAGGCCAACTCACCAAGCAACTGGCATGGCAGACTTCCGCCCAGTGGCTGGATGCAGAGTTCCGCAACATCAATGCCACCTACAACGGCAAAGCCCCGGAAAACACAGCAAGGCACACCGCCAGCGCTTTCTTGTCATATGACCTAGCCAGCGTACCCGGTCTGTCTGTGAACGGTGGCGCCTACTACACAGGTCCACGTCCAGTCAACGACCTGAACCAAGCCTGGCTGGACAGCGTAACCATCTACAGCATGGGCGCCCGCTATGCGACCCGCGTGGCCGGCTACAAAGCCAGCCTCCAGCTCAATATGGACAACGTAGCCGACAAGCAATACTGGGCCGCTGGCGGCACGCGCTTGGCAGCAGGTGCGCCACGTACCGCCAAACTCACACTGAAGGTAGATTTATAAAAAACTAGCCTATCGCCCATACAGAATGGACGATAGAAGCTATCTTTTATATAGCACTGGGAACGCGTATTCGCCCCTCAGGAATCACCAGCGGCGTCCCGGACACCGGGTCTTCGATGATCCGGCACGGCAAGTCAAACACCTGCTCCACCAGCGCCGCCGTGATGATCTCCTTCGGCGCGCCCTGGGCCACCAACTGGCCCTGGCGCAGCACGACCAAATGATCCGCATACCGGCAGGCGTGGTTCAGGTCGTGCAGCACGGCGACCAGGGTTCGGCCCTGGTGGCGGTTCAGGTCACGGAAGAGTTCCAGCAGGTCGATCTGGTGCGCCAGGTCCAGGTAGGTGGTGGGCTCGTCGAGCAGCAGCAACTGCGTGTCTTGCGCCAGCACCATGGCGACCCAGACGCGCTGGCGCTGGCCGCCGGACAGTTCGTCCACCAGCCGGTCGGCTAAGTCTTCGATAGCGGTGGCGCGCAAGGCCTGGGCGACGATGCGGTCGTCCTCGGCCGTCCAGCCGCCGAACAGGCTTTGGTGTGGATGCCGGCCGCGCGCCACCAGCTCCGCCACGCGTATGCCTTCGGGGGCGATGGCGGTTTGCGGCAGCAGACCCAAGCGGCGGGCGACTTCGCGCGTGGGGTAGCTGCCGATCAGCGCGCCGTCCAGAAAGACCTGGCCGGCTTGCGGTGTGCGTAGCCGCGCCAGGGCTTTGAGCAGGGTGGATTTGCCGCAGGCGTTCGGGCCGACGATGACGGTGAAGGCGCCGTCGGGAATCGCCACACTCAGGTGCTCGGCCACGCGGGTGTCGCCGTAGGCCAGGGTCAGGTTTTCGCCACGGAGGCGGGAGACGGTGGGTATGTACATGGGTTCAGAGGTCGTGGCTTCGCCATTCGCGGGCTAGTAAGTAAGTCAGGTACGCCCCACCCAGCGCGCTGGTGACCAGGCCTACGGGAATTTGGAAAGGCGCCAGCACCAGCCTTGCCAGCAGGTCGGCGCTAGCGCACAGCACCGCGCCCATCAGCGCGGCGGCCCACAGGCCGATGCCCGGCGCGCGGCACAGGCGGCGCGCGAGTTGTGGCGCGGCCAGAGCGATGAAGCCGATAGGGCCGGCGCAGGCGATGGCCAGCGCGGTCAGGCCTACGGCCACCAGGGTCAGATAGCTGTGGCTGCGACCCACATTCAGGCCCAGGCTGGTGGCGAGTTCGTCGCCCATCTCCAGCAGGCGCAGCCGCGGGCTGAGCAGCCAGGCCAGCGGCAGCAACAGGGCGCAGCCCAGACCCAGGCGCTGGGCCTGCAGCCAGCCACTGCCTTGCAGGCTGCCGTGCAGCCACATCTTGGCCTGCAGGGCCTGGTCCAGCTCGGCGCGGGTTAGCAGGAAGTCGTTGACCGAGGCCAGCATGGCCGCAACCGCCAGGCCGATCAGTACTAGGCGCTGCCCCTGCATGCCGCGCTGCAGGCTGAACAGATAGACCAGCGCCACCGTGGCCAGGCCGCCGACCAGCGCGCCCAGCGGCACGTTGAGTGCCTGGTCGCCGAGCCAGAGAATCATCACCAGTGCGCCGGTGGCCGAGCCTGTTGTCAGGCCGATGATGTCCGGGCTGGCCAGCGGGTTGCGCGACAGGCTTTGGAAGATGGCGCCGGCCGTGGCCAGTGCCGCGCCCGCGCCCAGGGCCACCAGGGCGCGCGGTAGGCGCAGGTCGATCAACACCATTCGGCCCATGTCCTCGCCACCGTCCCACAAGGTGGCGAAGAAGCGGCCCCAAGGGAGGTCGTAGCTGCCCAGGCGCAGGCCGAGCAGCGTCACGACCACGCCGACGGCCAACAGCACGCCAAGTACGATGCGGGTGCGGTGGTGCGCGAGTTCGGCCCAGATGCCGCTGTTCAGATTCAGGTTCATACCGCGCTCCCGCGCCGGCTGCGCTGCACCAGGGCCAGCAGCACCGGCGCGCCTATGAAGGCGGTGACGATGCCCGCCTCGATCTCGCTGGGCACGGCTATCAGCCGGCCCACGATGTCGCTGCCCAGCACCAGCACAGGGCCGGCGAGCAGACCGTAGGGCAGTATCCAGCGCCAGTGCGGCCCGACCAGCAGGCGCACCGCATGCGGAATCACCAGGCCCACAAACGCAATCGGCCCGGCGGCGGCCGTGGCCGCGCCGCACAGCAGGGCGATGGCGACGAAGCTCCAGATGCGCACGGGCTTGAGCCGCAGGCCCAGCGCCTGGCCGAACTCGTCGCCCAGGGCGATGGCGTCGAGCGCACGCGCCTGCCACAGCGCAATCGCGCAGCCCACCAGCACCAGGGGCAGCATGGGCCACAGCACGTCGGCATTGCGGCCATCGAGCGCGCCGACCACCCAGAAGCGGTAGGCGTCGAAGGTGTTGCTGTCGAACAAGGTGATGATGCCGGTGCACGAGCCCAGGCTGGCGCTGATGGCCATGCCCGCCAGCAGCAGGCGCACGCGTTGCGCACTGGGCGCGGCGCCGCTGCTAAGCACATACACGCCAACGGCGGCCAGCATCGCGCCCAGCAATGCAAAGCCCACATAGCCGATGTAGCTGCCTATGCCCAGCACCGACATGGCCAGCACCACCGCCAGCGCCGCACCGGCATTGATGCCGAGCAGGCCGGGGTCGGCCAGCGGGTTGCGCGTCAGCGCCTGCATCAGACCGCCGGCGACTCCAAGTGCTGCACCCACGGCCAGGCCGAGCGCGGTGCGCGGCATGCGCATCTGCCAGACGATGGCGGACTCGACGCTGCCGTCCGGCTGCCACATCAGCTGCCAGAGCCTGGCCAACGGAATCGGGCGCGAGCCGAATGAAATGCTCGCCAGCACAAGCCCCAACAGGGCGGCCAGCAACAGCATCAGGCCCAGGCCCCGGGCGGCGCGGCGGGCCGGGGTGGTGGAGGGAAAGACGGTCATGGATTGGGCAATGCAGTGGCTGCGGTACGCGCCAGCGTGCTCAGCACGGTGCGCGCGGCCAGCGGGCCGGCGTTCAGATAAAACGGGTCCAGCCCCACGCGCACCGCATGGCCTTGGGCTGCACCGCGCAGGCGCGGCCACAGGGGCGAGCCGGTCAGGCCGGGCAGGGACTTATCGCGCGCGGCGTAGAAGATCCAGTCGGCATCGGCCTGGTCGAGCAGCTCGCCGCTGATGTCTTGCGAATTGCCCGCGAAGCGCTGGCTGGGCGGGCGCTGCAGGCCGGCGTCTTCGGCGATGCTGCCGGCAAACGAGCGCACGCCCATGATGCGGTTGCGCACCGCATTGGCCTGCACGAAGGACACGCTGGGGGCTGCATCGGCTTGCCAATGCTGGGCGAGGGCATTGGCATCGGCGTGGTACTGCTTCAGCCAGGCGCGGGCCTGCTCGCTGCGGCCCAGGGCGTCGGCCAGCAGCAGGAAGTCGATCTTCCAGTTCACGCCGTTGCCGCGCGTGACCACGGTGGGCGCAATGCGCTGGTACAGGGCGTGCATCTGTGGCGTCAACATGGCCTTGTTGACCAGGATCAGGTCGGGGCGCAGGGCGGCCAGCACCTCCAGGTCGGGCGCGCTGCGTACGCCAAGGTCGGCGGTACGGCGCATCTCGGCCTGGCGCGGGGCAAAGCCCTGGGCCAGGTAGTCGGCATACAGCCGGCCCTGGTCGTCGCGGGTGGTGCCCACAGGCACCAAGCCCAAGGTCAACAGGCCGTCGTTCTGCCCGGTGGACAGCACCGCCACGCGCAGCGGTGGCTGGGCCAACCGCGTGCTGCCCAGGTAGTGCGCCACGCTGCGCGGAAACACGCCATCGGCCGCGCTGCTGCCCAGATCAGCGGCCAGCTTACGCGGGGCGGCGTGGGCTGGGAGGAAATCGGCTTTACCGACGTTGGTGGCTTTGTCTGCGGGGAGCGCCTGGAGTGCCAGCCCGCAGAGCAACAGGCCCAAGATGCGGCGGCGCGAGAAAGCCATAGTCAAGTTTTTAAATGCAAACAGTAATAAGAATTGATTGTAATTGGGTTGCATTAACAGACTGTGTCTAAAGCATCCCCCTCCAGACAACCAAGTGAACCGCGCCATTGGCTGCTTGTAAGCTGGTGTAGAGCTTTCGTTCACAGCGCTTCCACAACCACTTGCTCTTATCCAGCGTCTCGGTGGGTCAAGCCGGTACACCCATCGCTGGGCGCATTCTTGTCTCAAAACCCAATGCAACGATACGGATACAGGGGAATCAAAAGAGTCTTGAAATTTCCCAGAATGCCGCGTGAGCGAGCTCGGTGCCTACGCCCATAAAGCCGGCTTGGCCACCATCAGGTAGAACACCGCGAGCATGGCGATGAAAGCGGGATAGCCCAATGCCTCCCAGCGGCGCGCGTACTGCCAATAGAGCGCGGGCAAGGGTTCTCCGGTCTCGTGCGCCACCTTCGCCATCCGGGCCATGCGCAACTGCAAGGCAACCACGGGTGTCCAGCAGGCGCCGGTGAACAGGTAGAGCGCTACCGCTGCGATCAGCCACGGCGTAGTCCAGGGGTAGCCCACCAAATAGGCCATCCACAGCCCCGTGATGGGCTGGATCACCACGGCGGGCGAAGTGAACCAGGTGTCGGCCCGCACCACCAGACGCGACACGACGGCCTGCGCGGCCACCACGCCGCTGCGGTTGGCATAGAAGAAGAAAAACGCGGTGCCAAACCCGGTACCCACCAGCACAACACTGGACAGGATGTGCACCCACTTCAGGAATACATACAGGCTCACTGCGACCTCCGCATCAATATCCACAACACCACGGCAATGGGCACGTTCTTGGTCAAGGGCCCCAGCGGATGCAACCACAGCGCAGGCTGCATGAAAGTGGCCACCACGGTCATGCCCAGCATCACCAGCAGGGTCAGGCCGTAGACACGCCGTACCGGCCACACCAGCAAGAGCAGTCCCAACACGGCATCCACGGCAGCCCCCGCCCACACCAGGAGATTGGCCAGGCGCACATCCGTCACACCGCTGGCCGCCAGCAGCATGCGGCTTTGGCCCTGCAACTCCTGCACGCTGACCACTGCGGTAGTCAACCACACAAAAATCAGGCTGTAACGCAGCCAACGCGACTCAGCGTGTCCCATGGCTCAGCCCTCGTCCACCACATCGCTCACCATGCCCCACTTGGCGAACTCGGGGGTGAATTCGCGCAGCGCATGCAGGCCCACGCAGGCGCGGGCACCAGCTTGCATGGACTCCCCTGCGGCAAGCCGGCGGGCCAGCAGAATGGCGGCCATGCAAGGGATCTCGGGGCCATGGTCCCGGTCGGCGGCGATGTGCCAGGCACGCCGGACCGATACACCATCCGCGTTCACACCCGCCACGCGCACCACCATCCCCCCCAGCGCAGAGCCCAGCGGGTCAAACAGTTTGGCGCCTGCATTGAGCAACCCGGCCAACGAGGACGGATTCTTCAACAGCCCATGTTCCCGCAGCCACGCCAGAAACGCGAAGGCCCACTGCGACAGCCCCACCTCCAGCGCGGCGCGAAACACCATGCGGTCTTGCACCCGGTAGTGCGCGGGGAACAGCTCCAGATCCGGGATGTCGCACACGGCACCCAGCCGGGGTTTCAAGCGCTGAAACGCCACGCGCTGCGGACGGCTCCAACCCATCTGCGCCTGCCACTGGCCACCGTTCCACACCTGGATGGGAGCACCACAGTAACTCAGTACCGCCGCCAACGTAGCCACTCCCCGTGGTGCGGTTTGGGCCGGGGCGATGCAGATATCGATGCTGTCGATGCGCTGCCAGCCACCGCACAGGGAATCCACCACGGCAGACGACAAGGCCGGCACCGTGCTGGCACCCGTGATCGCAACCCGATTGGCCGCGACAAACGGGACCTGCATGGCGGAGGCGAAGTCACCCACAAAACGGCGGCCATCGGCCAGGTCGATGTAGTGCGCACCGGCCTCTGCACACGCCCGGGCCACCGCATAGTCTTGGCCTTGAAACGGGCCTGCGGTGTGGATCAGCAGCTCCACCTGGTGCTTGCGCAAGGTCTGCGAGAAATTTGGACTCTGGCAATCCACCACCGCAGCGCTGGCACCCGTGCCATGGGCTTGGTCGAGTTCGGCAGCCAGCGCAGACGCCCGACCGGCATCACGCCCGGCCACCAGCAAGGCCACCGAACGGTCAGCCGCCAGCGCGCGGCAAATGCGTGCACCAAAATTTCCATACCCACCCAACACCATCACTCTCATGCAGGCATTCCCATAAATCCCAAATCCACAGGATAGTCGGCCCGCCCGGCGGCGGCGCCAAACTGCCGCAGGTTCGGCAAGATGCCGTTCAGCTCCAGAGGACCCACACCAAACCAGCGCGCCAGCGTGGCGGCGTACTGGTCCACCGAGGTGCTGGGCAGCAGGCGCCCCTGGCCGACGTGCCACTGGTCTTGTGGTGCGCCGGTGTTGCCCACGCTGACGGGCGGCGGTGCGCCATAGAAGGCGCGGCCTTTGACGGCGCCGCCCACCACCAGATGGTGGCCACCCCAGCCGTGGTCGGAACCGTCGCCATTGGAGGTGAGCGTGCGGCCGAAGTCGGAGGCCGTAAACGCTGTCACGTTCTGCGCCACACCCAGCTCCACGGTGGCGCGGTAAAACGCCGCCATGGCCTCGCTCACGCGCCCCATCAGCACGGGCTGCTGTGCAATCAGGTTGTCGTGCAGGTCAAAGCCACCCAGTGACACCATGAACACCTGGCGCTTGGCGCCCAACACATCGCGGCCCTGGATCAGGCGCGCCACCATCTTCAACTGGTCGGCCAGCGGGTTGTTGGTGGGGAACTCGGTCGTCAGCGGCGTAGCGCCCCCACTCTGGCTGCCGGCCAGCGCGGCGGCCACATGCACCTCGGCCTCACGCGAGCGTTGCATGACACGTACGTATTCGTTTTCCAGTGGATGGGCGCTGGGCTCGGAGATCATTTCGGAGAGCAGGTTCTTCACGGCTCTGGAGCCGTAGACCGCGTTGTCGGTGGCCGCGCGTACACGCACCGCACCACCGGTGCTGACCTGGTACTGCAACGCCGAGTCACCCGACAGGAACACGGCATTGCCAGTGACCGACATGCAGGTAAACAAGGACTTGGCATTGCTGCGCAGCGCCAGATCCCCCAGATGCCCACCCCAACCCACGGTGGAGCCCTCGGGCGAGGACGACTGCCAGACGGACTGCTGGTCGTTGTGCGAAAACAGCTTGGGGGGCAGCGGGTAGGTCTTGCGGTCCGCGCTGTTGAATTGCGCACGTGTGAGCGGCACCACCAGCGGCCCGACATTGAGCTGCACCGCGGCCTGACCCGTGTTGAACAGATCGGCCAATCCCGTCATGGCGGGGTGCAGCGCGTACTGCCGTCCTTCTGCCAGCGGCGTACCGGGCTGCAGCAGCGTGCGCTGCAGGTCAGCACGCGCCAGCGCAATGCCGCCACCGGCCTCGCCCACTCCGCCACGCACGGTGGCGTACTGGGCGTAGCTGGCGGGGTCGAAGGTGACCACGGTGTTGGCGTAATCGTTACCACCGTAGAGGAAGACACAGACCAGGGCTTTGTAGTCGGTGGCCGTGGCAGCTGCCGCGTCGCCCAGAGCAGCGAGGTTGAGCGCCGTAGGCAAGGCGGTGCCTGCCAAAGTGAGCTGGCCTGCACGTTGCAGGAAAGCGCGGCGGGTGTGGAGGTGCGGTTGGAGCAAGTGCATGGTGGGCTCCTATTTCTGCACCAGGTACTGGGGCGCGGCCATGGTCAGCAGCACGGCGGCGGCCACACGGTCCAGACGTTTGTCGAGCGGACTGGTCGCGTTAAGCGGTGTGGCGTTCAAGGCGGTCACCATGCGGGCCTGCAGGGCCGCGGGCAGCTGGCCCGCGCACAACAACAGGTTCAGCCGCGCCACCAGCGCCTTCGCATCGGGTGCCAGTGCCAGTTCAGGCGTGTAGCGGGCCTGGATGTCGAAACCACGCTTGGGATTCCTGGAGTTGTTCACGTTGTGGGGCAAGTCGGGATCATTCACAAAAATGCCATTGCGCACCACACCTTGCAGGTAGTTGATGTAACCCGCCACGCTGCTCTCGGTGACGATCTGGAACTCGGGTGCCGATGCGCCGGCCGCAGCCATCTGGGTAGCGGGCGGCACATAACCGGGGCGGAAGAAGTTGAACACCGAAGGCGAGCGCAGCGGACTCTGGCCCAGTTGGGTCGCCGGATTGCTGAGGTCGCCGATCTTCCAGCTGCCCTGGGCCGAGGTGATGCCAAAGGTGCGGCCCCACTGCACCAGGCGCAGCATGGGCTCGCGCAGGCGGCCAAACTGCGGGTCGCGCAGCCCGGCAGGACTGCGCGCTTCGTCGTCGAGCAGGATGGCGGCGAACACCGCGCGCAAGTCGCCCCGCACGCCCCTGCCGTTGTCGGCAAAGGCAGCACTTACACGCGCCACGTAGGCCGGGCTAGGGTTGCTGGTGACCAGGCGCTGGATCATCTGTTTGCCAAAGAAAGGGCCTACATTGGGATGCAGAAACAAGGTGTCGAGCGCCTTCTTGAGTGCATCCGCACCCGGTGTGTTGGCCGCAATGCTGGTGCCCAGAAAGTGCACGGCCTGCTCCGAATGGCGATTGGCGGCAAACGCCATGCGTTGTTTGGCAAAGTTGGTATTGCCCACCTTGCGCTTGCCCTCAGGGTCCAGCACTACGGTCACGTTCTGCCGCTGGTCGAAGTCGTAACCGGTGAACACACGTGCCAGTTGCGTTACATCGTTTTGGCTATAGGTCTCCAGCCGCTGTCCATTGGTTCCGGTCTTCTCACTGCCATCGGCGTTGAGCTGCACCAGGCCGATGGTGAAGAGCTGCATGACTTCACGCGCATAGTTTTCATCGGGCACGCGGCCGGTGGCGGCGTTCTCTTTCTGGTTGCCCTTGGTGTTGAGGTAGTGGCCCATGGCGGGGTTCAGCGTCACCTCTTCCAGCAGCGTGCGGAAGTTGCCCAGCGCGTGGCGCGCCAGCGTGTCCCAGTAGTGCGCCAGGGCGTGGCTGCGCCAGGCAAAGTCCAGCCCCGTGAGCGAGACCACAAAAAACTCGGACAGTGCGAGCGTCAGCCGCTTGCGCACCGCGTCGGGTGCGGTCATGAGCTGGTTCCAGACCATGTAGTCGCCGGGGTAGAAATGGTCGAAGTAGCGTGTGGTGTTGTCAATCGCGCCATAGCCGCGCTCATTGAGCCAGTCCCAGCCAGTCTGGCCCTGGGGCGCGTCCAACTGCTGGGCCAGCCAGTCGGCATAGCTGTGTTGCTGCACGGCGGCGATCTCGGCGTCCGACGCCGAAAACTGCGCCTGCAACAAAAAGCGCGCGGCGTCTTCGGGCGTGTGGGCACGGCTGTACTGCTGGCCCGGGCGCTGCAACAACCGCCCCCCGGGTGTAGAACAGGCGGCCAGCAGGCCAGCCGCCCCGGCCAGCGCAGCACGCTGGACCCAGCGTTCCGCCACCGGGTCCGCAGCGGCGAGGGTGTCAGTGTCTTCATGCGTCATACAGCAGTCCCCTGTGCAGCCGATGGCGGCCACTGCGCGCATGGTAACCACCGGCCAAGACACTTTGCGCTAGGCTAGGCCCATGCTGCTACCTTTGCTCACCACTTTCTCCTGGCAGGAGCTGCGCCAGCACCCCTGGCGCAATGCGGCGGCCGTGGTGTCGGTGATGCTGGGGGTGGCCCTGGCGTTTGCAGTGCACCTGATCAACGCATCGGCGCTGGACGAGTTTTCGCAGGCCGTGCGTTCGGTGGGTGGCCAGCCCGACCTGGAACTGCGCACCGCAGCTGGCAGCGCCAGCAGTGTGGACCTGGCTCTGTGGGGCCAGCTGCTGCAGCACCCCGACGTGGCGGTGGCGGCACCGGTACTGGAGCTCAGCACCTATGCCATCCACGCGGGCCAAAAAACCCTGCTGCGTGTGGTGGGCGTGGACGCGCTGCAAGTGGCCGCGGTGGCGCCTGACCTGTTGCCCCTGCCCGCTGCCAATGCCGACCGACTGGCCTTCTTCGCCCCCGACACGGTGTTTCTGAACCCGCTGGCGCGCCAGGCCTTGCCCGGTGCCACGGTGCAGTTGCAGCACGGCCTGGGCCTGCACACCCTGCAGGTAGCGGGCAGCGTGGCCGCGGGGGGTGCCCCGCTAGCGGTGATGGACATTGCCGCCGTGCAAAGCCTGTTTGGCCGCAGCGACCTGAGCCGTGTGGATGTGCGGCTGCGTGCGGGCGTGGACCGTGCCCAATTTGTGCGCGACGTCACAGAGGCCGCCGACTGGCCCGCCGGTGCCACGCTGCGCGCGCCCGGCGACGCGGTGGAACGCATCAGCAACCTGTCACGCGCCTACCGCGTGAACCTGACCGTGCTGGCGCTGGTGGCACTGTTCACCGGGGGCTTTCTGGTGTTCTCGGTGCTGGCCCTCAGCGTGGCGCGGCGGGCGCAGCAGTTTGCGCTGTTGGGCGTGCTGGGCCTGACCGGCCGGCAACGGTTGCAGCTGGTGCTGCTGGAAGCCGCGGCGCTGGGCAGCGTGGGCAGCTTGCTGGGCCTGGCGCTGGGCAGCGCGTTGGCCGCACTTGCGCTGCGCCTGCTGGGCGGTGACCTGGGGGGTGGTTTTTTTGCGGGCAGCACCCCTGCTTTGCAATGGAGCGGTGCGGCCGCGCTGGTGTTTGGCCTGCTGGGCGTGGCCGCCGCGCTGGTAGGCGCCTGGGCACCGGCCCGGCTGGCGCAGCAGCTGCCCCCGGCGCAAACGCTCAAGGGCCTGGGCGCGCCGGATGCGAGCCACCACCGGGCCTGGCTGGGCGCGGCGCTGCTGGTGGCGGGTGGCCTGCTGGCGCTGCTGCCCCCGGTGTGGGAGATCCCGCTGGCGGCCTACCTGAGCGTGGCGTGTTTGCTGCTGGGTGGCATCACCGCGCTGCCCGCCGCCGTGGGCTGGGTGCTGGACGGGGTGGCCCCCTTCGTGGCGCGCCGTGCCCTGCCGCTGCTGGCGGTGGAGCGTGCGCGCCGAGTGCGCGAAAGTGCGGCGGTGGCGGTGAGTGGTGTGGTGGCATCGCTGAGCCTAGCGGTGGCACTGACCGTGATGGTGGCAAGCTTTCGCACCTCGGTGACCGACTGGCTGGATGTGGTGCTGCCCGCCGCCTTGTATGTGCGCACCGGCACCAGCGGCAGTACCACCGAGGCAGCCTACTTTGACCCCGCTTTCGTGCAGGGTGCGGCGCAGGTGCCGGGCGTGGAGCGTTTGAGCACGCAGCGCACGCTGTCCCTCACGCTGGACCCGGCCCAACCCGCCATTGCGTTGCTGGTGCGCCCGCTGCGCGACGCCCAAACGGGCGCACTGAACCTGCCCTCGGTGGGCAACCCGGTGCCAGTGCCTGCCGGGCGCGTGGGTGTGTACGTGAGCGAGGCCATGCTGGACCTGTATGCGGCGCGACTGGGACGGGATTTGCCTGCACTTTCAGCATCATTTAGGCCTCCAGCCCCCGTGGAATCTGCGCAAACAGCTATCTTTTTTGTAGCAGGCGTGTGGCGCGACTATGCCCGCCAGTTTGGCACCGTGGCCATGGACCCGGCCGACTTTGCACGCTACAGCCGCGACACGCGGGTCAACGACATCGCCTTCTGGTTGCACCCGGAGGCGGATGTGCCGCAGGTACAAGAACAATTGCGCGCGCTGGCCAACCAACTGGCCCACACACCCGATGGTGCGGCGGGCAACTTGCTGGAGTTTGGCTCCGCCCGCGAGATTCGCGCCACCAGCCTGAAGATTTTTGACCGCAGCTTTGCCGTGACCTACTGGCTGCAGGCGGTGGCCATTGGCATTGGCCTGTTTGGCGTAGCGGCCAGCTTCAGTGCGCAGGTGCTGGCGCGGCGCAAGGAGTTTGGCCTGTTGGTGCACCTGGGGCTCACGCGGCGGCAAATCCTGCGCGTGGTGGCGCTGGAGGGCGCGGCCTGGACTGCGCTGGGTGCGTTGGCCGGCGTGGCGCTGGGCCTGGCGGTGGCCGTGGTGCTGGTGCATGTGGTGAACCCGCAGAGCTTCCACTGGACCATGGAACTGGCCCTACCCTGGGGCCGGCTGGCGGCGCTGGCGGCCGCTGTGGTGGTGGCCGGAACAACAACGGCCTGGCTGTCAGGCCAGGCCGCTGCGGGGCGCGATGCAGTGATGGCGGTGAAAGAGGACTGGTAAGCCCTGCCCCACCACCACGTGGCTGCGCTTATTTCTTGGCGCGGATCTTGACCAGCTCGGCCTGCGCTTCGTTCCACAGGTCCATGCCAATGTCGGCACCGATCTGGGCGTACACGCGGGTCAGCTTGTCACGCATGCGGGCGGACTCGGCGGGCGACAGCTCATTCACCTGCATGCCCTTGGCCTTCAAGTCGGCAACGGCCCGGGAGGCTTCGTCGCGGGTGTCCTTGCGTTCAAAGTCGCGGCTCAGCTTGGCGGCGTCGCTGAGGATCTTTTGTTCGTCCTTGGACAGCTGGTCCCACCATTTCTTGCTGACCATCACGATCCAGGGGCTGTACACGTGGTTGGTCACCGTCATGTACTTTTGCACTTCGTAGAACTTGCTCGACAGGATGGTGTTGAAGGGGTTTTCCTGGCCGTCCACGGTGTTGGTTTCCAGCGCGCTGAACAACTCAGAAAACGCCATGGGCACGGCGTTGGCACCCAGGGTCTTGAAGCTGTTGAGGAACACATTGTTTTGCATCACCCGCAGCTTGATGCCGTCCAGGTCTTCCACCTTGTTGATGGCGCGCTTGCTGTTGGTCAGGTTGCGAAAACCGTTCTCCCAGTAGGCCAGGCCCACCAGGCCTTTTTCCTGCAGCTTGGCGCGGATTTTGTCGCCAATGGGGCCGTCCAGCAGCGCATCGGCTTCCTTGGCGTTGCTGATCAAAAAGGGCGTATCCCACAGCGCCATTTCCTTGGTGATGCCGACCAGCGTGGCCGTCGACCCGACCATCATTTCCTGCGCGCCGCCAATCAGCGAGTTCTGCATCTGCACATCGGGACCCAGTGCGGAGGCACCAATCGTGCGCACCTTCATCTTGCCGCCCGAAGCCTTTTCCACCGCCTCGGCAAACACCTTGGACGCACGGCCCTGGTTGCTTTGCTCGTTGAGGCCATAGCCAAAACGGATCAGGCGCGGTTTGATGTCTTGCGCCAGCGCGGGCAAGGCAGCGCTGAACACGGCGGCACCGGCCACGGCCAGCACGGCGCGGCGGATCAGGGTGGTGGAAGCTTTCATGGAATGTCTCCTGGGTGTTGTTGTGGAAGAAAACGGGAACAGAGCGGGAACAAAAGAACGGAAGTCAACGCATCCACGCCACCGGTGCGGTCACGATTTGCGGGAACAGGACGAACAGGAACAGGATCAGCGTGTAGGTGATGAGGAAAGGGTTCACGCCCTTGATGACCTGGTGCAGCGGCAGCCGCCCCACCCCGGCCACCACATTGAGCACCGTACCCACCGGTGGTGTGATGAGACCAATGGCGCCGTTGAGCACAAACATCAGACCGAAGTACACCGGGTCAATGCCAGCCTTCACGGCAATCGGCAACATCACGGGCGCAAAGATCAGGATGGTGGGCGTGAGGTCCAGCGCGGTGCCCACCAGAATGAGTACCAGCATCATCACCACCATCAGGAGGCGTGGGCTCTCCACCAGCGGGCCCAGCCAGCCGGTCAGCACATTGGGCAAATCAGCCAGCGTGATCATGTAGCTGGCCACTTGCGCACCGGCACACAGGAACATCACGATGGCCGTGGTCTTGGCCGCGCGCACCAGCACGCCGTAGACCGCCGAAATTTTCATCTCGCGGTGGATGAACAGGGCGACCACCAGCGCATAGAACGCGGCCACCACCGCGGCTTCGGTGGGTGTGAACACACCGCTCTTCATGCCACCAATGATGATCAGCGGCATCAGCAGTGCCCAGAACGCCTTGCGCGTGGCTTGCAGGCGTTCACGCATGGGCAGCGGCTGGCCTTCGGGCAAATCGATTTTGCGCAGCACCAGCTTCCAGGCCACGATCAGGCCGACCCCCATGATGAGGCCGGGCACGATGCCCGAGAGGAACAGCGACGAGATCGAGGTGTTGGTGGTCACGCCGTAGATCACAAACGGCATGCTGGGCGGAATGATGGGCGCGATGATGCCGCCCGAGGCAATCAGCCCCGCCGAGGTGTGCATGGGGTAACCCTGCTGGCGCATCATGGGCATGAGGATGGTCGCCAGTGCGGCCGTGTCGGCCAGGGCAGAACCACTCATGCTGGCCATCAGCACCGCCGCGCCAATGGCCACAAAGCCCAGGCCACCCCGGATGTGCCCCACCCAGGCCTGCGCCATGGTGATGATGCGCCGGCTGATACCGCCGGTGTTCATCAGCTCGCCGGCCAGGATGAAGAAGGGCACGGCCAGCAGCGCAAAACTGTCCACCCCCGCCACCAGGTTTTGTGCCAGCAGCTGCGTGTCCCAGAAGTCCAGCACCCAGGCCATCGCGGCCCCGGTCAGCACCAGCGACAGGGCCATGTTCATGCCAATGCCCATGAGCGCCAGCATGCCGACGCAAAACACAATGAATGCGAGACCTTCGTTAGACATGCAACCTCCGGCGCGCCGCCTGAAGAAAGACTGCGGCGCCCTGCAGGGGCAGTGAACGAATGTGAACGGGGGGGTGCATATCCATATCTATTCCACTTCCGCGCCGTGACCGAGGTCCAGGGGCGTGCGTTGTAGCAATTCCCACAGGGCCATGGCGCCAATGGCGATGGCGCACAGCAGGGCCGGCAGAGGCAACAGCGCAGTGGGGTAACCCATCACCACGGAGTAGCTGTCTATCCCCACCACGACCTGTTGCCAGGCCCCGCGGCCCAGCAGCACACAGGCCAGCAACACCAGCACACGGATCACCGCCGTCATCAGCGCCAGTGCCAGCGGTCTCTTCTGCAACATCGCCACCAGGCTGGTGAACGCCATGTGCTCCCCAGCCGGGTAGGCGGCTGTGGCACCGATGAACACCATCCAGACAAACAGCAGGCGCGACAGCTCTTCACTGCCAGCCACGCCGCTACCAAAGCCGTAGCGCAACACCACGTTCACGAATACGGACACCGCCATCACGCCCAGGCAAAGCGCCAACAGCACGTGGGTCAGCTGAACAAACTTGCCGGGCGCTGCGGCCGGGTCTTGGACGGGTTCGGTCATGCAGGCTCCTGCGTTGCGGACAACCATTCGGTGACCATGGTCTGCAGTTGGGCCAGGGGAAGGGTGGCATCCAGGCGCAACACACCGGCCTCGCCCACGGGCGATTCGAGTGTGGCGAACTGGTTGTCCACCAGGCTGGTGGAAAAGAAATGCGCAGCACGTGCCCCGACGCGGGCCAGCGCCTCGGCCTTGCCAATCTCCAGAAACACAAAGCGCAGATTCGGCGCGGCTTGGCGCAGACGGTTGCGGTAGGCACGTTTGAGGGCCGAACAAGTCACCACCGCGCCGGCAGGTCGGGCCTGCAACTGAGCCCCCAGGGTGGCCAGCCAGTCCGCGCGGTCAACGTCGGTCAGCGCAATGCCGCGGGCCATCTTGTCGCGATTGGCCGTGCTGTGGTAGTGGTCGCCCTCCACCAGCGGCAGGCCGGTGGCCAGGGCCACGGCCTCACCCAGACTGGATTTTCCGCAGCCGGAGACGCCCATGATGACGATGGAATGCATAAACCTCGCAAATCGGATAGCGCTATCCAAAAATAACCAAATAAATGCTGCATGGCGGATTTCGGTCCACTTTTCAGAGTGAACGCCCAGCTTAGGGGTTTGTCCGCGACCCATCCCATGCAGGATAGCGCTATCCTATGCGAAGATATTTGCATGCCATTCAGTAGTTTCCCTAGGCCATGACAGTCCCCATCCGCCCCCGCGCCACTGGCCGCGTCACGCTCTCCGACGTGGCGCATCTGGCCGGTGTCAGCCCCATTACCGTGTCACGCGCACTGCGCGGCGAACGGGCCGTAGCGCCCGAGCTGGTGGCCAAGGTGCAGGCAGCGGCCCACAAGCTGGGTTATGTGCCCAACCCCGCCGCACGGGCCTTGGCCTCGGGCCAAAGCAGCCACGTGGCGGTTCTGATTCCGATGCTGTCGAACGCGCTGTTTGTGGATGTGCTGGAGACTTTGCAGCAAACCCTGCGCCAAGCGGGGTACCAGGCACTGATTGGCATCACCCACTACGACGCGAGTGAAGAAGAAAGCCTGCTGCGCGAACAACTGTTGCACCGACCGGCCGGGCTCATCGTCACCGGGCTGGAACGCAGCGACGCCACACGCGGGCTGATCGCCCAAAGCGGGGTGCCTTGTGTACACCTGATGACCGCCGAAGCCCCCGAAGGGGCCTACTGCGTGGGCTTCTCACAGCGCGACGCGGGCCACGACCTGACGCAGCACCTGCTGGACCAAGGCCATCGGCGCATTGCCTTTGCTGCCGCCCAACTGGACCCACGCGCCCTGCAGCGCCTGGAGGGCTGGCGCCAGGCCTTGCAGGCGGCAGGCCGCTACGACGCAACGCTGGAATGGTTGAACCCGGCGCCCTCCTCGCTGTCACTGGGAGCCCGCATGTTTGAGCAAATCATGGGGCAGCAACCGCCGGTGGACGCCATCTTTTTCTGCAACGACGACCTGGCCCAGGGTGCCTTGCTGGCGGCACTGCGCCTGGGCATTTCGGTGCCACAGCGGGTGGCGATTGCGGGCTTCAACGACCTGACCGGCAGCGACCAGATGCTGCCGCCGCTGACCACCGTGCGCACCCCGCGCGCCGAGATCGGCCAGGCCGCGGGGCAGATGCTGGTGGCGCTGATGCAAGGTGAGACGGTTGCCTCACCTTGCGTCAACCTGGGCTACACGCTGCAACTTCGCGACAGCGCCTGAAAAGTTACGGCGCGTTGGACTCCAGCCCTTGCAGCACACGACCACGGCCGGCGGTCAGGAGGTTGGCATAGTTCGCCAGCCCCGCCACCAGACGGCCCAAGGCGCGGACCACCAGGCCCAGGCCTTGCCCCACATCACGCAGGGGTTGCACCACATTGGTCTGGAATCGCGTCACCAGGCAAGTCTGCGGCTGTGCCACCCATTGCAGCTGAATGCCCTCTTGTCCCTTGTACGGCCACGCCTCCACCACCACACGCTGCCCGGCGCGCAATTGCAAGTCATGGCCCAACGCCACGAAATGGTCACCGGTTTCCAATAGCGGGGTGTGGCGCGACACATCCAGCGTGGCCCAGGCACGGCCTGACACCACACGCAGCACACCAGCGGTGCGCGGCCGCACGGTCACGGCACGGCCCTTGGGCAGGACCCAGGGCGCCTCCTCGGTGATCGCCATCGCGTCGAGCGTCAGCTCGGCCATGGGGTCTTGGGGCGCTGACAGGCGGGGGCCGGACAAGGCATCGGACACAAATGAGGACAGGGATGGTTGCGGGGACGGGCTTTGGACGGACATGGTGGGCTCCTTAAAAAGGTGGTTGGGCAATGAATGATCTGCCCGCGCGCCTGCAGCGTCCAATGAAATCGGGCTATGCTATTCATTCCATTCCCGCATCAATCCATTTCGCCATGTCCAACGCCGCACCCTCCAGCACCGAGATCCGTCTGCGCACCCGGCCGATTGCCGTGGGCCATTTGCGCGCCCTGGAGGCGGTGGCCCGCCACCTCAATTTCCGGGCGGCGGCGGAGGAGCTGTCGCTGACGCAGAGCGCGGTGAGCCGCCAGGTGCAAGCGTTGGAAGAGGAAGTTGGTGTACCCCTGTTTTTGCGCCACACCCGCGCCGTGGAGCTGACCAGTGCGGGCAGCCAATTGTTGCGCGCCGTGGTGCCTTCGCTGGAGCGGGTGGACAGCGCGGTGCGCCTGATCCGCCGCACGGCGGGGCGCAAAAGTGTGGCCATTTCCACCTGGGCTTCGTTTGCGTCGATGTGGTTGATCCCGCGGCTTGAAGCCTTCCAGGCCGAGTACCCCGACATCGACATCCGCCTGGACGCCACCGACAACCCGGTGGACCTGGACACCAGCGATGTGGACCTGGCCATCCGTTACACCCGCCCGGGTAACGTCGGCTCCGATGCCGTACGGCTGTTTGGCGAACAGCTCACCCCTGTGGCCAGCCCCTGGCTGCTGAAAAGCGGGCCACCGCTGCGCAAGGCCGCCGACCTGAACCGCTTTGCCCTGCTGGAAGCCAGCGACAGCCACCGCCACCAAAACCTGGAATGGCTGACCTGGCGGCGCTGGCTGGACGGCAACGACTTGCCCAAGCTGGAGCCCAAGCGCTGGATGTACTTCAACTACGCGCACCAGATCGTGCAGGCCGCACTCACCGGCCAGGGCGTGGCGCTGGCGCGCATGCCGCTGGTGGCCGACAGCCTGGCCAGTGGCGACCTGGTGGAGGTGCTGCCCAACGGCCGCATCGACACGCCGCTGGTGTATTTTTTAATTGTGGGCCCACGCAGTGGCGCACGCCCCGAAATCCAGGCGTTTTGCCAGTGGCTGATGGCGCAAGCCGCCATCACCCGCACCGCCATTGGCGAGGTGCCCGACCCGGAAACCAACGCCCATCCGGACTGAGCCATTGCCGCGCTGCAGACCTTCCCCGACAATGGCACGCATGCGTAACCCTCTTACCCCAGCCCTGCTGGTGCTGGCCCTGCTAGGCAGCCTGTCGGCCCAGGCGCAGGACGCACTGTTCACCAAGCGCCAGACCACGCTGCGCGAGGGCCCGGCCGAGAGCGCGACCGCCCTGGCCACCCTGCCCGCCCAAACCGCCCTGACCCGCCAGCCCACGCGCCAGGGTGCTTGGGTGCAGGTCAAAACGGCGGCAGGTGCCAGTGGCTGGATCCACCTGTTTGACGTGGGCCCTGCCACCGAGCAGAGCAGCGTAGCCAGTGCAGCCACCGGCGCCCTGCGCGGTCTCTCGAACCTGTTCAACCGCGGCAGCGCGCAAAACCAGAACACCAGTGGCACCACCGCCACGGTGGGCATTCGCGGCCTTGGGGCCGAAGACATTGCCAACGCCCAACCCAATCTCGCCGCCCTGGCGCAGGCGGAGGGTCTGCGCCAGGACGCCACCCAAGCCAAACGTTTTGCCACCGAGGCAGGCCTGAGCGCCCACACGGTGGACGCGCTGCCGGTGCCTGCGCCTCCCGCCCCGGCCAACAACACCAACGCGGGATTCTCGCCATGAAACACACCCTCGCCGCTCTGGGGTGGGCGCTGTGCTTCGCCACCCTGCCCCACGCTGCACTGGCGCAAGACCCCGGCAAGATGCTGGGCGGCCTGCTGCAAAACATCCTCAAGCCCAATGCAGCCGGCAACAACAGCGCCCCTGCGGCTGCGGCCAACAACACGGACCTGGTCGGCCTGCTCTCGCAATCGATGGAACAGATCGACGAGCCCAAGGAAATCGAGATGGGCCGCCAGCTCGCCGCGGTGCTGCTGGGCGCCAAGCCCCTGCACAGGGATGTGGCCCTGCAGCGCTATGTGAACCGCCTGGGCCGCTGGATCAGCCTGCAGTCCGACCGGCCCAACCTGCCCTGGACTTTTGCCGTGTTGGACGACACGGGCTACAACGCCTTTGCCGCGCCAGGCGGTTATGTGTTTGTGACCAAGGGTTTGGTGGATTCGGTGGCCGATGAGTCCGAGCTGGCTGGCATCGTGGCGCACGAGATCCACCACGTGGTGGCCAAACACCATTTGGCCGCCATGCGCAAGTCGGCGCAAACCGGCCTGCTGACCCGTGCCATTGCGTCGCAACTGGGCAACAACGCGCAAGGCGCGCTGTCGGCCCAACTGCTGGCGCTGGGGCGCGAGGTGTATTCCAAGGGCCTGGACCAGAGCGACGAGTTTGATGCTGACCGCAGCGGCGTGGCCTTGGCCGCACGTGCGGGTTTTGATCCCTATGGCCTGGTGGCGGTGTTGCAGCAATTGCGCACTGCGAAACCGGACAACCCGGTGTTCACCCTGGCGCTGAGCACCCACCCTGCCACCCAAGTGCGGCTGGACCAGTTGGAGGCTGCCATGGGCCAGCGCCTGGATGCACTGTCGGGCAAGCCTTCGCCCAGCGTTGCACAGCGCATGGCCCCTGCGGGCAACCGCTGAGTGCGGTTGTTGCAGCCATGATCACGCGGCGTGCCGCCTTGGCTGCGCCCCTGTTGGGCAGCCTGCTGCCCCGTGCATGGGCACTGCCTGCCAAGCGCCTCACTTTTCCACGCGATGCGGGGAGCCACAACAACTTTGCCACCGAGTGGTGGTACCTCACGGGTTATGCCAACGTGGCGGGCCAAGCTGCGGCGATGGGGTTTCAGGTCACGTTTTTCCGCAGCCGCGTGGCGGCCACGCAGGACATGCCATCGCGCCTGGCCGCCAGGCAATTGCTGTTTGCCCACGCCGCCGTGACCGATGTGGCGGGCAAGAAACTGTGGCACGACCAGCGCATTGCCCGCTGGTCTGGCGAGGCCGCAGGTAGCAACCCGGCGGATACGGCATCGGCCAGCGCACAGGACACGGGCGTGCAGCTGCGCGATTGGTCTTTGCAGCGACAGGGCACTGACCTGCAGGCACAGATTCCTGCAGGCGACTTCACACTGGCTCTGAACATCAACACCACCCAGCCCGTGCTGCTGCAAGGGAAAGACGGCCTTTCGCGCAAAGGGCCGGAAGAAAAACAGGCCAGCTACTACTACAGCGAGCCGCAGCTGCAGGTGCGCGGCAGCATCACGCTGCAGGGGAAAACACGTGTGTTGGAAGCCGGCAGCACCGCCTGGCTGGACCATGAATGGAGCCAGGAAGTGCTGCACCCGCAGGCGGTGGGCTGGGACTGGATCGGCATCAACCTGTTCGACGGCAGCGCGCTCACCGCGTTTCAGCTGCGCGACCGGCAAGGCGGCGTGTTGTGGGACGGTGGTTCGTTCCGCAGCGCGGCAGGAGCACGCTATGCGTTTACACGCGGCGAGGTGCTGTTCAAACCCGTGCGCAGCTGGCGCAGCCCTCTGAGCAAGGCCAGCTACCCTGTGGAGTGGGTGGTGCGCACCCCCGCCGACTACTACACGGTGAAGGCCGTCATCGACAACCAGGAACTCGACAGCCGCGGCTCCACGGGCGCCATCTACTGGGAAGGCCTGAGCGAGGTGTGGGACAGCAACGGCAAGCTGGTAGGGCGCGGTCACCTGGAGATGACGGGGTACGCGGCGGCGCTAAAACTCTAGCCGGGCTGCAACATACCGCAACAAAGTGAAAAACAACCGCTACAAATTTAGTAGCTGCCCGCGCAATAATCACGGGCGCCAGAGGCATATTTCCTTATATTTCTCGGCCCACCTTGCCTCCACCGCCCTCGCCCCCACCTAGGCTGCCATGACCTCCTCCGACCGCCCCAAAGCCAGCAATCCCAAATCCCTCTCCGGCCTGCTGCCGTTTCTGCGGCCCTACCGGGGTCGTATCGGCATGGCGCTGGTGTTTCTGGTGCTGGCGGCGGGCGCCACGCTGGCCTTCCCGCTGGCGCTGCGCAGCTTGATTGATGGTGGGCTGGTGCAGGCCGACAAGGGCGCGCAGGTGATGGCGCTGCGCGAGCATTTTGCGGCGCTGTTCGCCGTGGCCGTGGCGCTGGGCCTGTTTTCGGCAGCGCGTTTTTACATGGTGAGCTGGCTGGGCGAGCGCGTCACCGCTGACCTGCGCAATGCGGTCTACAGCCATGTACTCAAGCAGAGCCCCGAGTTTTTTGAGACTACGCAAACCGGCGAGGTGCTCTCGCGCCTATCGGCCGACACCACGCTGGTGCAAACCGTGGTGGGCTCGTCGCTCTCCATGGGGCTGCGCAATGCGGTGATGGGCATTGGCGCGCTGGGCGTGTTGGTCTGGACCAACCCGGTGGTGATGCTGCAGGTGCTGGTGGTGCTGGTTTTGGTGGTAGTGCCCAGCCTGTGGTTTGGCCGACGCGTGCGCAAGCTCTCCCGTGCGTCGCAAGACCGCATTGCCGACTCCAGCGCCATCGCAGCCGAAGTACTGAACGCGATTCCCGTGGTGCAAAGCTACACCGCCGAAGGACGTGAGACCGCGCGTTTTGTCACCTCCACCGACAACGCTTTCGAGACTGCCACCAAGCGCAGCCTGATGCGGTCCATGCTGGTGGCCTTCATCATCATCGCCACCAGCGCGGCACTGCTGTGGGGGCTGTACCAGGGCACACAGGCCGTGGCCGAGGGCCGCATCACGGCCGGCCACCTGGGCCAGACCGTGGTCTACGTGATCATCCTGGCCAGCGCGTTTGCCGTGCTGGGTGAGGTCTATGGCGACCTGCTGCGCGCGGCGGGCGCCACCGAACGCCTGATGGAGCTGCTGGGCACCCAGTCGCCTATCACTTCACCATCAAAACCGGCTCTGGCGCCCATGCCCACTGCGGGAAGCGGTATCAAATTTGAAGCAATTGATTTCCACTACCCCTCGCGCCCCTTGCAGCCCGCGCTGCAAAACTTCAGCCTGAACGTGTTGCCCGGCCAGACCGTGGCCATTGTCGGGCCCAGCGGGGCGGGCAAGAGCACGGTGTTCCAGCTGCTGCTGCGCTACTACGACCCGCAAAGCGGCGGCATTGTGCTGGATGGTGTAGGCACGCGTGACATGGCGCTGGACGCGCTGCGCCAGCGCGTAGGCATCGTCCCGCAGGACGCCGTGATCTTCTCCAGCAGCGCGCTGGAAAACATCCGCTACGGCAAGCCCGATGCCACCGACGCCGAAGTGAAGGCCGCCGCACAAGCGGCATTTGCCCACGAGTTCATCACCGCCCTGCCCCAGGGCTACGACACCTTCTTGGGCGAACGTGGAGTGCGCCTATCGGGCGGGCAGCGCCAGCGCATTGCGATTGCGCGCGCCATGCTGAAGAACCCGCCCCTGCTGCTGCTGGACGAAGCCACCAGCGCACTGGACGCCGAGAGCGAACGCATGGTGCAGGCGGCGTTGGAGTCGGCCATGCGCGACCGCACCACGCTGGTCATTGCGCACCGCCTGGCCACGGTGCAAAAGGCCGACCTGATTGTGGTGCTGGACCACGGGAAGCTGGTGGAACAGGGCACGCACGCCGAGCTGGTGGCACGCGGCGGTGTCTACGCCGGGCTGGCGGCACTGCAATTCAACGCCTGAGCTAGCAGAAACGCGGCCGTGTAAAGCATTGAAATGCGGGGGTGAAGTGCCTAAAATCAAGGCATTCAACCCTTGGGAGATTCGTATGGACGTCAGCAAAGCCAAGCCACAACAGGTGCAGCAGGCCCAAGCGGCCAAACGCACCCAGGAGGTGCGGGAGACACAGCAGCGCGAAGCGCAAGCCAAAGCGACCGCCCCCCAAAAAACCGAAGAGCCCAAACCCAAACCGGTGGTCAACAGCCAGGGCCAAACCACCGGCCGGTTGCTCAACGTCACCGCCTGAGCTGCCACGGGACCTGCGACCATGGTCGCCATCACTGCCACCAATTCGGCATCGCCTTCTTTGCAGGCGACGCTGAGCAAGGCGCGCATCGAGCAAGCGCGGCGTGAAGCCGACTCGGCCGAAGCGCGGGCCAGCGACCTGCGAGCGCAGGCCGATGAAGCAGAACGTGAGGCCCAAGACCGCAACCAGACCGCCCGTAGCCTCAGTGCCCGCAGCCAAGGCGCGGACAGCACCTACACCAGCGCCCTGCGTCGCCCCAGCAGCGAAGTGCCGCCCGCCACACAAGATTTTCTGGAACGCATGTACTCCGCAGCCAACCCCAAGTTTGCTGCGAGTGGCAACCCTCTCAAGCAAGACGGCGATGCAGCCCCCGTGCTGAACAGCCAGGGACAATCTACCGGGCGCATCCTGAACGTCAGCGCCTGACGTCGTTATTAATTTTTTGCATAGTTTGCAAATGAAGTGGCCTTGGACAGGTCGTCATGGCGCGCCTACATTGCGGGCCATGACGACAACCACAAGGAGCATTCATGTCGCAACACCACGCTAAACCGGCGTCTTCCGCACACCCAGCAGCCACGACCCATGCGCTGCCCTCCTACCTGCAGGCCGACCACCTCGGCCCCTGGGGCATTTACCTGCAACAGGTGGACCGTGTCACGCCCTACCTGGGCCACCTGGCGCGCTGGGCCGAGACCCTGAAGCGTCCCAAGCGCGCGCTGATCGTGGACGTACCGATCCAACTGGACAACGGCACCGTGGCCCACTTTGAGGGCTACCGCGTGCAGCACAACACCTCGCGCGGCCCCGGCAAGGGCGGCGTGCGTTTTCACCAGGATGTGACCCTGTCCGAAGTGATGGCCCTGTCAGCCTGGATGTCGATCAAGAATGCCGCGGTGAATGTGCCTTACGGCGGCGCCAAGGGCGGTATCCGAGTCGACCCCAAGACCCTGTCGCGTGGCGAACTGGAGCGCCTGACGCGCCGCTACACCAGCGAGATCGGCATCATCATCGGCCCCACCAAGGACATTCCGGCACCCGACGTCAACACCAACGAACAGATCATGGCCTGGATGATGGACACCTACTCCATGAACGAAGGTGCCACCGCCACCGGTGTGGTCACCGGCAAGCCGATTGACCTGGGCGGCTCCTTGGGCCGCCGCGAGGCCACTGGGCGTGGCGTCTACACCGTGGGAGTGGAGGCAGCGCAGCACATTGGTCTGGATGTGACCCAGGCACGTGTGGCGGTACAGGGTTTTGGCAATGTAGGCGGTATCGCCGGCAAGCTGTTTGCCCAAGCCGGTGCCCGCGTGGTGGCGGTTCAGGACCATGGCGGCACGATTTACAAGGAATCCGGCCTGGACGTTCCGGCCTTGCTGGCCCACGTGGCAGCGCATGGTTCGGTAGCCGGATTCACGCCCGCAGAGTCGATTGCCAATGATGCCTTCTGGGATGTGGATTGCGACATCCTGATTCCGGCAGCGCTGGAGCAGCAGATCACCAAGGCGAATGCGGGGCGCATCAAGGCCAGACTGGTGATCGAGGGCGCCAACGGCCCAACCACGCCCGAGGCCGATGACATTCTGCAAGAGCGCAATGTGCTGGTGTTGCCCGATGTGATTGCCAACGCGGGCGGTGTGACCGTGAGCTACTTCGAGTGGGTGCAGGATTTCTCCAGCTTCTTCTGGAGCGAGGACGAGATCAATGCCCGCCTGGTGCGCATCATGAAGGAAGCCTTCGCCGGCGTCTGGAATGTGGCGCAGGACCACAAGGTGAGCCTGCGCACCGCGACGTTCATCGTGGCCTGCAAACGCATCCTGCATGCGCGCGAGCTGCGCGGTTTGTACCCCTGACCAGCCAGCCACACAGCGGTGGGGCTTGGGGCGCCACCGCTACTGCAGAGGCCCTTTCAGGGCTTCGGGCAGGAGGAGTGGCATGACTTCAATGCCCTCCTCCACCAGCTCCCGGGCCTGCTCCGATGTGGTGTGCCCGCGGATGTTGCGTACCTCGGCTTCACCGTAGTGCATCTTGCGGGCTTCTTCGGCAAATTCGCTCCCCACATCGGTGGTGTTGGCCACCACATGGCGGGCCACGGCCATCCAAGCAGCAGCCAAGGCGGCTTCCACCTCGCCCATGCGTACCGGTGCAGACGGACTGGCGGGCAATGCTGCCTCCTGCCCGGCTGCTTGCGGTTCACGCGCACCGGATAGGTTCAGGCGCGGCGCGCTGAGCTTCTTGACCACAGCAGGGTCCGCGCAAACCGGACATTGCACCAGCCCGCGACGACACTGCGAAACAAAGTCATCCTCCGACGCAAACCAACCTTCAAACAGGTGCTGATGGCTGCACGCGAGGTTCAGGACTTTCATGGCGGCAAAGCGTTCAGGCCGGCAGCGGTGCAGCCCACTCCAGCGGCCAGGTTCCTTGCAGGACGTTTTGCACCCAGAGGGCACCGGCCAAAGTTTTGGCGTCAGTCACCAAGCCTTGCTGACACCATTGCAAAAACTCGGCAGGGGTGGCCGTGAACACATCGAGAAATTCACCCTCGTCGAGCTTGCGCTCCCCCAGCTGCAAATCGCGGGCGAACCAGATGTCGATGAATTCGGTGGAGTAGGAAATGACAGGGTGCATGACCCCAGCTCGGGCCCAGGCGCCGGCAGAGTAGCCAGTCTCCTCCAGAAGCTCACGCTCAGCGCAGCGTTGCACGCTTTCACCCGCATCCAATTTGCCGGCCGGGAATTCGATCATCACGCGCCCAACGGGATAACGGTACTGGCGCTCCAGCACCAACTTGAGCTCACCGCTACCATCGTCCAACAACGGAATCACCATGACCGCGCCGGGGTGCACCACGTACTCGCGCGTCGCCTGCTGCCCATTGGGTAACAGCACCTGGTCGCGAAAGGCGTGGAGAAAATGTCCTTTGAGGATTTCCTCGCCAGACGTTTTGCGCTCAACGAGGTGTGTGTCGTCTTCCATGCCCATGCTTGGCTTACCCTGCCCGCTTGAGCAGGTAACGGTAGACAAAGCCCGGGAAGGCAAAGGTCACGAACAAGGCGAAGGTGATGGCGTAAAACTCCCAACCCTGCGGGCTGATCTGCCCTGCGCGATGCTCAAGCCCCATCCCAACGGCACCCGTCAAAGCGTAAAGGCAGAGCAATTCCAGTACGCGCCACCCCAGCGACTTCTCCGCTGCCAAGCGGTAAAAGCCCAACAGCCGCTCCGTGAAAAAAGGGAGATTGGCACAGACCAAGGCCAACACGACGACCAGTCCGGCCGCAAAAGAATTCATCATCGTTAAGGCGTCAAGGCCATGCCGGAAGCAAGCGCAGCCGCGCTCAGCTGCCCAGCATTTGGCGCACAGAGTTGGCGCAAACAGCCATCAAACCACTGGGGAAGATACCCAGCAGCAACACCAGCCCGCCGTTGATGCACAGCACCACACGCACGTCGGCGGAGGCGGTGACGGTGGTGGCCGTAATGGGTTCGTCAAAGTACATGACCTTGATGAGTCGCAGGTAGTAGAAGGCGCCGATGAGCGACATCAACACTGCAAACACGGCAAGCGCCAAGTAGAAACTATCGCCCGACGCAATCAGGGCCTGCAGTACCGAGAGCTTGGCGTAGAAGCCCACCATGGGGGGAATACCGGCCAAAGAGAACAGGCAGATGGCCATGATGGCGGCATACAGCGGGCTGCGCTGGTTCAAACCGGCGAAGTCTGCGATTTCTTCGCTCTCGAAGCCATCGCGTGACAGCAGCAAGATCACACCGAAGCTGGCCAAGGTGGTGAGAACATAACTCACCACATAGAACATGGCAGAGCTGTAGGCATTGGCACCGGAGGCGGTGTTGCCGTTGACCACGCCAGACATCAAGCCAAGCAACACAAAACCCATTTGCGAGATGGTGGAAAACGCAAGCATGCGCTTGATATTGGTCTGCGCAATGGCGGCCAGGTTGCCGATCAGCAGGGAGCCAATCGACAAGACCATCAGCATCTGCTGCCAGTCACCAGCCAGGGGCAACATGCCCTCGACCAACAGGCGCATGACGATGGCAAAGGCCGCCAATTTGGGCGCACCACCAATCATCAGGGTCACGGCCGTAGGTGCACCTTGGTAAACGTCGGGAATCCACATGTGGAAAGGCACCACACCCAGCTTGAACGCCAAGCCAGCCACCAAAAACACCAGACCAAACACCAGAACCATGTGGCGAATCTGACCCGAGGCGATGGCCTTGAACACTTCGTTCACATCCAGAGAACCGGTCGCGCCATACAGCATAGACATGCCGTACAGCAAGAAGCCCGAAGCCATGGCTCCCAGCACAAAGTACTTCATGGCGGCTTCGGTGGCGGCCACATGGTCGCGGCGCAGGGCCACCAGTGCGTAGCTGGACAGGGTCAGCAACTCCAGGCCCATGTAAATGACCAGGAAGTTGTTGCCAGAGATCATGACAAACATGCCCAGCAACGCAAAAATGCTCAGGGTGAACAGTTCACCACCGCGCAACATGTCGCGCTGGCTGGCGTAGGCGCGACCGTACACCAGCGTCACCATCACCGCCAAGGTCGCAAAACACTTGAGCCAATTGCCCATGGAGTCGCTGACCACCATGTTGCTGAAGGCATATTGCGTCGTGCCCGTGGAGGCATAGGAGGCCTGCAACAAGGCTACGGCTCCCAAGGTGAGCAAGGTCAGCACATGGGTCACACCCCGCAAAGGGGACTTCACGCGCAAATCAATCAGTGCAATGGCACACGCCATGACCAGCAGAATGAGCTCTGGCAGTACCGTGATCAAACTGAGTTTGTCTATCATCGTTCGTCTCGCAATTCAGTTAGATCAGTTCAACTTGGACACGGCCACGTGCTTGAGCAACTCGGCCACAGAAACGTCCATCACATCGGTGAAAGGTTTGGGGTACAGACCCATCCAGAGCACCGCCACTGCCAAAAGCGCCAGCATGAAAAACTCACGGGCATTGATATCGGACAGGCCTTTGACATCGTCATTGGTCACCGGACCCAAGTAAACGCGTTTAAACATCCACAAGGTGTAGGCTGCCCCGAAGATCAAAGCACTGGAGGCGGCAAAACCGATCCAGAAATTAAACTTCACAGCGCCGAGGATCACCATCCATTCACCGACAAAACCGGCAGTACCCGGCAAGCCGCAATTGGCCATGGCAAACAACAAGGCAAAGGCTGCAAACTTGGGCATGGTGTTGACCACCCCACCATAGCTGGCGATCTCACGCGAATGGACACGGTCATACAACACGCCAATCGACAGGAACATCGCACCCGACACAAAGCCGTGCGCAATCATCTGTACCAGACCACCGGAGACACCCAAGTCATTGAAGATAAAGAAGCCCAGTGTCACAAAACCCATGTGGGCAACCGAGGAGTAGGCCACGAGTTTCTTCATGTCCTGCTGCACCATCGCCACCAAACCCACGTAGACCACAGCGATCAAGGACAGGGCCACCATGAAGCCCCCCCATTCGTGTGCGGCATCAGGGGCAATCGGCATAGAGAAGCGCAGAAAACCGTAGGCACCGAGTTTCAGCATGATGGCGGCCAGCACCGCAGAGCCACCCGTAGGCGCTTCCACGTGCACATCGGGTAACCAGGTGTGCACAGGCCACATGGGCACCTTCACGGCAAATGCAGCAAAGAAGGCGAAGAACAGCAGCGTCTGCGCCGTGCTGCCCAAAGGCAGCGCGTGCCAAGTGGCCAGGTCAAAACTGCCGCCCGACTTGGTGTACAGGTAGATCAGGGCCACCAGCATCAGCAAAGAACCGAGCAAGGTGTAGAGGAAGAACTTGAACGCCGCGTAGATCTTGTTCGGGCCGCCCCAGATACCGATGATCAGGTACATCGGGATCAAGGTAGCTTCGAAGAACACATAGAACAACAGACCATCCAGTGCGGTGAACACACCGATCATGAGCCCGCTCAAGATCAGGAAAGCGCCCATGTACTGGTTAACGCGCTGGGTGATGGCCTCCCAGCCTGCAATGACCACCACCACAGTGATGAACGCTGTGAGCGGGACAAACCAGAACGAGATGCCATCCACACCGAGGTGGTAGTTGACATTGAAACGGCTGATCCAGCCAGCCTTTTCCACAAACTGCATGGCAGCGGTAGTGGTGTCGAACTGGTCATACAAGGGCAAGGTCAGCAGGAAGCTGATCACCGCACCGACCAAAGCGATCCAGCGAACCACCTTGGCATGCTCGTCACGACCGACCGCCAGCAGCACCACGCCGAAAGCGATAGGGACCCAAATAGCGAGGCTCAACAAACCCATATTATTTTTCTCCTACTTGAGCCAAACGAAATACGTCATCAACACAAACACGCCGAGGATCATCACCAAGGCATAGTGGTAGAGATAACCGGACTGACCCTTGCGCACCACGGATGACACCCAAGCCACCAGCTTCCAGGAGCCGTTGACAACCGTGCCATCAATCACAGCCTGGTCACCCACTTTCCAGAGTCCGGTACCCAGAGCGCGTGCACCGCGGGCCAAAATATTCTCGTTGATCCAGTCCAGGTAGTACTTGTTTTCCAGCAGATTGAACACGGGCATCACATTGCGCTTGATAGTCGCAGGCACAGCGGGGAACACCATGTACATCAGGTAAGACGTCACCACACCGGCGAGCGCCAACCAGAACGGTGCAGTGGAAAACGCGTGCATAGCCATCTGCTGAGGGCCATGGAAGATGCCGGCGAGCTCCGCCATCGCGCCATGCTTTTCAGCATTGACGAAAATCACGTCCTTGAAGAAATCCCCGAACAGCATGGGCTGGATCGTCAAGTAGCCGATCAACACCGAAGGAATGGCCAACAGGACCAAAGGTACGGTCACCACCCAAGGCGACTCATGCGGATGGTGGTCATGCCCATGGTGACCGTGGTCATCGTGATGGTGTGCGTCAGGATTCTGGTCGAAACGCTCCTTGCCATGGAACACCAGGAAGTACATGCGGAAAGAATAGAACGCAGTCACAAACACACCCGCCAGCACAGCAAAGTTGGCAAAGCCAGCCGCGGGCAAGTGGCTGAAATGAACGGCTTCAATGATGCTGTCTTTGGAGTAAAAACCCGCAAACAAAGGGGTCCCGATTAGCGCCAACGAGCCCAGCAAGGAAGTAATCCAGGTAATGGGCATGTACTTGCGCAAGCCACCCATCCAGCGGATGTCCTGGTTGTGGTGCACGCCCATGATCACCGATCCGGCGCCAAGGAACAGCAAGGCTTTGAAGAACGCGTGCGTCATGAGGTGAAACACCGCTACCGAGTAGGCGGATGCGCCCAGAGCGACGGTCATGTAGCCCAACTGCGACAGGGTGGAATAGGCGACCACACGTTTGATGTCGTTCTGGATGATCCCCAGAAAACCCATGAACAAGGCCGTGATGGAACCGATCACCAGGATGAAGTTCAGGGCCGTGTCGCTCAACTCAAACAACGGGGACATGCGAGCCACCATGAAGATGCCTGCAGTCACCATCGTTGCCGCGTGAATCAGGGCGGAGATTGGCGTAGGACCTTCCATGGAGTCTGGCAACCAGACATGCAAGGGAAACTGCGCCGACTTGCCCATGGCACCGACAAACAGGCAGATACAAATCACAGTGACCAGCATCCACTCGGTGCCTGGAAAGCCCAGCTGGGCCAGCTCACCGGATTTGGCGAACACTTCGCCGTAGTTCAGGGTTCCTGCATAGGCCACGATCAGGCCGATACCCAAAATGAAGCCAAAGTCACCGACCCGGTTGACCAAGAACGCTTTCATGTTGGCAAAAATCGCCGTAGGTTTGTTGAACCAAAAACCAATCAACAAGTAGGACACCAGGCCCACCGCCTCCCAACCGAAGAACAGCTGCAGCAGGTTGTTGCTCATGACCAGCATAAGCATGGAGAACGTAAACAAGGAGATGTAGGAGAAGAAGCGGTTGTAGCCTTCGTCCTCTTCCATATAACCGACCGTGTAAAGGTGCACCATCAACGAAACGAAGGTCACCACACACATCATCATGGCGGTCAGGCCGTCGACCAGAAAACCGACTTCCATCTTGAGCCCGCCCACCACCATCCAGGTGTAGAGGGTCTCGTTAAAGCGGGCACCATCCAAGGCAACCGATTTGAGTGTCGCGGCGGACAGAACGAAAGCCACCAGCACACCCAGGATGGTTAGCGTGTGGCTCAGCTTGCGGCCGATCCAGTTGCCACCAAAGCGGGTGCCAAAAATACCGGCCAGCGCAGACCCCACCAAGGGGGCCAAGGGCACGGCCAACAACGTCGATGCAGAAAGGGTTTGACTCATTGTGATTAACCCTTGAGCGAATTGAGTTCGTCGACGCTGATGCTGTTCTTATTGCGGAACAAGAGCACCAAAATCGCCAGCCCGATAGCGGCCTCGGCGGCGGCCACCGTCATGATGAACAACACAAAGATTTGGCCATGCAAATCATTCAGGTAGTGCGAGAACGCCACGAAATTGGTGTTGACAGCGAGCAACATCAACTCGATGGCCATGAGCAGCACAATCAGGTTGCGGCGGTTGAGAAAAATGCCCACCACCGACAGGGCAAACAGCATGGCGCCCAGAGACAAAAAGTGTCCTAAAGTCAAAGTCATTGTTTTTTCTCCGCATCTGCTGGCTCAACGGCTACGGCCGGGGCCGCCTGGGTTGCGGCCATCTTCACCACGGTCATCCGGTCACGCGACTTCACGCGCACTTGGTCACCGGGGCTCACATATTTGCTGTCCTTGCGGGCACGCAGAGTCAGTGCAATGGCTGCAATCATGGCGACCAACAAAATCGCGGCAGCAACCTCCAAGGGAAGCAGGTACTGGGTGAAGAGCAACACACCAATCTCTTTGGTGTTAGACGAACCTGCAGCTGCCACCGCCGAAGAAGGGTCTTCCACAATACGGAAGCCCCCCATCAACACGGCGGCCATTTCCAACGCAATCACCACACCCACCAGCGCAGCAAGCGGGAAGTGTTTCCAAAAACCAAGGCGCAAATTTTCCACGTTCACGTCCATCATCATCACGACGAACAAGAACAACACCATCACCGCACCAACATAGACCAACACCAAGGCGATGGACAGGAATTCCGCTTTCAACAACATCCAGATCAATGCCGCCTGGAAAAAGGTCAGCACCAGGTACAGGGCTGCATGCACCGGGTTGCGTGCGGTGATCACCCGGAATGCTGCGAACAACAGCACCGCCGAGAAGGCATAAAAAAGACCAGTCGTAACACTCATGATTCAAACACTTTCTTGCGACAGATCAGCGGTATTTGGCGTCTGCTTGCTTGTTGGCAGCGATCTCAGGCTCGTACCGATCGCCCACAGCCAGCAGCATCTCTTTGGTGAAATACAGATCCCCTCGTTTCTCCCCGTGGTATTCCAGAATATGGGTCTCCACAATCGAGTCAACAGGACAGCTTTCTTCGCAAAAGCCGCAGAAGATGCATTTGGTCAGATCAATGTCGTAGCGGGTGGTGCGACGCGAGCCATCGTCACGCACGTCGGATTCAATGGTGATTGCCATCGCGGGGCACACTGCCTCACAAAGTTTGCAGGCAATGCAACGCTCTTCTCCGTTTTCATAACGGCGCAAGGCATGCAGACCGCGGAAACGTGGCGACAAGGGCGTTTTTTCCTCGGGAAACTGCACAGTCACTTTGCGGCGAAACAAATAGCGACCGGTCAGGGCCAGGCCCTTGAACAACTCCACCAGCAAAAAGCTGTAGAGAAAATCCTTGAGAGAAAAAGCGGAGGGCATACGGGCGACAGAAGGAGAAGACATGGACAGTTCCTTCACTTCCAGATGTTGAAGGAGGTTTGCATCCAGCCACCAATGACCAAGAGCCAGACCAGCGTCACGGGAATGAATACTTTCCACCCCAAACGCATGATCTGGTCATAACGGAAACGGGGGAATGTGGCACGCACCCAGATAAACAGACTCACTACGGCACAGGTCTTGATACCCAGCCAGATCCAGCCGGGAATGAAGTCCAACGCTGCCACGGGGGACAACCACCCACCCAAGAACATCAGCGATGCCAAGATGGAGATCAGCCACATATTGGCGTATTCCGCGAGGTAAAACATGGCGTAGGACATGCCGGAGTATTCGACCATGTGACCTGCCACGATTTCCGCTTCGCCTTCGACCACGTCAAAAGGATGACGGTTGGTCTCCGCCAATCCGGAAATGATGTAAACCACAAAAATAGGCAACAAAGGAAGCCAGTTCCAAGACAAGAAGCCCAATCCCATGGCAGCAAAGTCACCTTTGCCCTGCCCCATCACAATTTCCGACAGATTCATGCTGCCAGAAATCATGAGAACAATCACCAGGCAAAAACCCATCGCAATCTCGTAGCTCACCATCTGTGCAGAGGCACGCAGAGCACCGAGGAAGGCGTATTTGGAGTTGGACGCCCAACCGGCAATCACCACGCCATAAACTTCCATGGAGGTGATAGCCATCACGAACAGCAGGCCCGCGTTGATGTTGGCCAGCGCGACATCCGGACCAAAGGGAATAACAGCCCAAGCAGCCATGGCCGGCATGATGGTCAAGATAGGGCCAATAAAGAACAGACCTTTGCTGGCCTGCGTGGGGACCAGAATCTCTTTAGTGAGCAATTTCAAGGCATCTGCAATAGGCTGCAACAGCCCCCACGGTCCGACACGGTTAGGGCCGACCCGAACCTGCATCCAACCCAAGAACTTGCGCTCCCACAGCGTTAGGTAGGCCACGGCCCCCATCAGGGGCAACACCACCACCACAATTTTCAGCAAAGTCCAGATCACAGGCCACAGAAAGCTCGCCCACCACGATGCTGCGAGCAATCCCAATCCGGTGTTGTAAATCATGTCAATCATGACAAAGCCTCTTCTCGCGCTTGGGCGTCTCGCTTCGCATCTGCAGTCAATTGGAGCGATGACGAACGGCGCACCAAACCGTCCAGTTGGTAGATGGATGCTGCAACGGGTTCCACCTCAGCAGCTTGCAAGTCGATCGCAAGTGCGCAGGCATTGCTCAGGCGAGCAGTTGGCACAAACCAAGCATCTCCCTGTTGCTCCAGGGTCAGGGCTTTGAGAACCTCTTGCGAAGACTCGCAGTCCACACCCGGCACATTCAGCAGATTGGCCATCACACGCAGTACTTTCCAAGCGGGACGGGCATCACCTGCAGGTTTGACGACCGCATGAAAGCTCTGCACGCGGCCTTCTGCATTCGCAAAACTACCGGAAGTCTCGGTGAACGGCGCAACAGGCAGAATCACATCGCTAATGTCGAGATTCGCCTTGAAAGGGCTCAATGTCACGACCATCTCTGCTTTGGACAGGCCTACCAGAGCATCACGCCCCAAGGCACTGTCAAATTCCGGTTCCGTGTTGAGCAACAGGGCAGCCTTCAACCCGCCAGACAGCATCTGCGCAGCGTTCAGGCCGGTGGTCTGAGGTGTGGCACCAACAAACTGGGCGCCCACGGTGTTGGCCGCCTCGGTTAGATAGCCAGCCGTAGCACCCGTTTGCGCTGCAATCCAGTTGGCCAATGCCAGCAGACTGGAAGCTTTGGCGTGGTGCGCGGCAGCATTGCCCAACAGCACCGCCTTGCGCTCGCCGGAAAGCAGCGAGCGGGCAATGGCCTGGGCCACTGGCGTCGCAGTACCCGCGGCAGGTGCCGGCACCGACTTCTCTGCAGCAATGGCGGCTGCAATATCTGCCAATGCTTGCACCCAAGTGGCCGCAGGGGCCAGGGCCCAGTGGGCCACTGGCAATGCCCAGTCAGAAGACTCCGACGCGACTGCACTCACCACACAACCCAGCTTGCTGGCCTGGCGAATACGCTGGGCAAACAGGGGATGGTCCTTGCGCAGATTGGAACCGACCACCAACACCCGCTGCAATTGCGACAGGGATGCGATGGATGTGCCCAAAGAGCGCACACCCTCTGCAGGCACGAACTCGCTGTTACGCAAGCGGTAGTCGATGTTGTCACTGCCCAGTCCACGAATCAGGGCACCCGCCAACTGCAACTCTTCGAGCGTGCTGTGGGGGCTGACCAATGCACCGATACTGGCTGCACCATGGTTGGCCTTGATTTGTTTGAAGCCATTGGCCACATATTCCAGTGCCGTCTGCCAGTCCACGCTCTTCCACTCGCCGCCCTGTTTGAGCATGGGGGAAGTCAGGCGTTCTTCGCTGTTCAGCGCCTCATAGGAGAAACGGTCACGATCGGCAATCCAGCACTCGTTCACCGCGTCGTTTTCAAGCGGCACAACCCGCAGCACCTTGTGGTTTTTCACCTGAACAATCAGGTTGGCCCCCGTAGAGTCATGCGGACTGACGGACTTGCGACGTGACAGCTCCCACGTGCGGGCACTGTAGCGGAAAGGCTTGCTGGTCAAGGCACCGACGGGACAAATGTCGATCATGTTGCCCGACAACTCGGAATCCACCGTGTCACCAATAAAGGTTTCAATTTCGGCATGCTCACCGCGGTGCGACATGCCCAATTCCATGACGCCCGCGACTTCCTGACCAAAGCGGACACAACGGGTGCAATGGATGCAGCGGCTCATTTCCTGCATGGAAATCAACGGCCCCACATCCTTGACGGGTACCACACGCTTTTCTTCTTCGTAGCGCGAGGAAGATCCACCGTACCCCACGGCCAAGTCCTGGAGCTGGCATTCGCCGCCCTGATCGCAAATGGGGCAATCCAGCGGGTGGTTGATCAACAGGAATTCCATGACCGACTTCTGGGCCTTGATGGCCTTGTCGCTCTTGGTGCGCACAATCATGCCCTGGGTCACCGGTGTGGCACAGGCAGGCATGGGCTTGGGCATTTTCTCCACGTCCACCAGACACATGCGGCAATTGGCTGCAATGCTCAACTTCTTGTGGTAACAGAAGTGGGGAATGTAGGTGCCCGCCTTGTCGGCTGCATGCATCACCATGCTGCCTTCGGCGATCTCTACTTTCTTGCCGTCGAGTTCGATTTCAATCATCTTGTGACTCGCTCAAACGTGGGCCGCGACCATGCTGGTCTTGTGCTCTACGAGGTACTCAAATTCGTGCCGGAAGTGCTTGATCATGGCGCGCACAGGCATCGCAGCCGCATCGCCCAAGGCGCAAATGGTGCGCCCCTGGATGTTCTCAGCCACGTTATCCAACAAGTCCATATCGCTCGGGCGGCCTTGCCCGCCGACGATACGATCCACCATCCGCGATAACCAGCCCGTGCCTTCACGGCAGGGGGTGCATTGGCCGCAAGATTCGTGCATGTAGAAATAGCTGAGACGCTGCAAGGCCGTAACCATGCAACGAGTTTCGTCCATCACGATGACAGCGCCCGAGCCCAGCATGGAGCCTGCCTTGGCAATCGAGTCATAGTCCATGGTGCATTCCATCATGATGGATGCGGGTAGCACTGGCGAAGATGATCCACCGGGAATCACTGCCTTCAGCGCCTTTCCACCGCGCACACCACCGGCAAGCTCCAGCAGTTTGGTGAATGGCGTCCCCATGGGAATTTCGTAGTTGCCCGGGCGTTCCACATCCCCACTGATGGAATAGATCTTGGTACCACCGTTGTTGGGTTTGCCGCATTCCAGATAAGCCTGACCACCGTTGCGAATGATCCAAGGCACCGCTGCGAAAGTTTCGGTGTTGTTGATCGTGGTGGGCTTGCCGTACAGGCCAAAGCTGGCAGGGAACGGTGGTTTGAAACGGGGTTGGCCTTTTTTGCCTTCCAGCGACTCGAGCAAAGCCGTTTCTTCACCGCAGATGTAGGCACCAAAACCATGGGCTGCATGCAGCTGGAAATTGAAATTGCTGCCCTGGATATTGTTGCCCAACAGGCCCGCGGCACGGGCCTCCTCAAGGGCTTCTTCAAAACGCTCGTAAGCCGAGAAGATTTCGCCGTGGATGTAGTTGTACCCCACCGAAATGCCCATGGCGTAGGCTGCAATCGCCATACCTTCAATCACGATGTGAGGATTGAACTGGAGAATATCGCGGTCTTTGCACGTACCGGGCTCGCCCTCGTCAGAGTTGCATACCAAGTACTTTTGCCCCGGGAACTGACGGGGCATGAAACTCCATTTCAGGCCCGTAGGGAAACCAGCACCACCGCGTCCGCGCAAGGCAGACTCTTTGACTGTAGCGATCACCTGGTCTTGCGTAAGACCTTCGCCGCCATCTTTGCCCAAAATCTTGCGCAGAGCCTGGTAACCGCCCCGTGCTTCGTAATCCTTGAGGCGCCAGTTGCTGCCGTTCAACCCAGCATAAATCTGGGGGTTGATGTGGCGATCGTGGAAGCAGGTTTGCACGCCGGTGGCGCAAAACTGGGAGAGAACATTCTCAGCGGTCATCACTTGCCCTCCGAGGCACGCAAGCCATCGACCAACTGGTCCAGCTTTTCGTTGGTCATGAAGCTGCACATGGCGCGATCATTGACCAGCATCACAGGAGAATCGGCGCATGCGCCCAGACACTCGCTCTGCTGCAAGGTGAACAGGCCATCCGCCGTCGTTTCGCCCATGTGGATGCCCAGTTTGTGTTCGAGATGGTGCAACGCCTTCTGGCCATCGCGCAATTGGCACGGCAGATTGGTACAGACGTTCAGTTTGAACTTGCCCACTGGGCGCTGGTTGTACATGTTGTAGAAGGTGGTCACTTCGTGCACAGCCATGGGCGCCATGCCCAAATGTTCGGCAATCACCTTCTCACTCTCGGCACTGACAAAGCCCAGCTCCTGCTGAACGATGGAGAGGCAGGCCATCACCGCAGACTGCTTCTGCTCTGCGGGGTACTTGGCCACTTCGCGGTCAAAACGCGCCTTGGTAGCGTCAGAGATCATCGGTCAATCTCTCCAAAAACAATGTCCATGGTGCCAATGATGGACACCGCATCGGCAATCATGTGCCCGGTAGCCATCTCGTTGAGCCCCGCCAAATGGGCAAACCCCGGCGGACGGATCTTCAGACGGTAAGGCTTATTGGCACCATCGCTCACGATGTAAATGCCGAACTCCCCCTTGGGGTGCTCAACCGCCGCATAGGCTTCGCCTTCGGGTACGTGGAAGCCCTCGGTGAACAGCTTGAAATGGTGAATCAACTCTTCCATGCTGGTTTTCATGGACTCGCGAGAAGGCGGTGCCACCTTGTGGTTGTCCGTGATCACCGGACCGGGGTTGGCCTTGAGCCAGTCCACACATTGTTTGATGATGTGATTGGACTGCTTCATCTCTTCCATACGGACCAAGTAGCGGTCGTACACGTCACCCGTCTTGCCCACCGGAATGTCAAAGTCCACTTTGTCGTACGCATCGTAGGGCTGTTTCTTGCGCAGGTCCCAAGCGATACCTGAGCCACGCAGCATAGGGCCGGTAAAGCCCAAGTTCAGCGCACGCTCGGGCGTCACGACACCGATGTTCACGGTGCGCTGCTTCCAGATGCGGTTCTCGGTCAACAGGGTGTGGTATTCCTCTAGGCACGCGGGGAAACGCTGTGTGAAGTCTTCGATGAAATCTAGCAGGGAACCTTGGCGGTTCTTGTTCAGCTCAGCAACACCCTTGGCATTGCGCACGCGGCTGGCCTTGAACTGGGGCATGGTGTCGGGCAGATCGCGGTACACACCACCCGGACGGAAGTAAGCTGCGTGCATGCGCGCACCACTGGCCGCTTCGTACATGTCAAACAGGTCTTCGCGCTCACGGAAGGTGTAGATCAAAATGGTGGAACTACCGCAATCGTTGCCATGCGACCCCAGCCACATCAGGTGGTTCAGCAGGCGGGTAATTTCGGAGAACATCACGCGGATGTACTGCGCGCGCTCAGGCACTTCAATGCCCAGCAACTTTTCGATGGCCAGACAGTAGGCGTGCTCATTGCACATCATGGACACATAGTCCAGGCGGTCCATATAAGGTAGCGCCTGGATGTACGTCTTGCTCTCGGCCAGTTTTTCGGTCGCGCGGTGCAACAGACCGATGTGTGGATCAGCCCGCTGGATGACCTCGCCATCGAGCTCCAGCACCAGGCGCAACACGCCGTGTGCGGCCGGGTGCTGCGGACCAAAGTTCAGGGTGTAGTTCTTGATTTCAGCCATGCATTCAACTGCTTACTGCAGGCCTCCGTAATTGTCTTCGCGGATGATGCGGGGCGTGATCTCGCGGGTTTCGATGGTGACAGGCTGGTACACCACGCGGCCCTGCTCTGCGTCAAAGCGCATTTCCACATGCCCCGTGGTGGGGAAATCCTTGCGGAAGGGGTGACCGATAAAACCATAGTCGGTCAGGATGCGGCGCAGATCATTGTGGCCTTCGAACACAATACCAAACAGGTCAAAGGCCTCGCGCTCAAACCAGTTGGCAGAGTTCCAAATCTCGGTCACGGATGCCACCGATGGCATGTCATCGTCAGGCGTAAATACCTTGAGGCGCAACCGCTGATTCAGACTGACCGACAGCAAATGCATGACCACCGCAAAACGTGGACCTTCGTAGGCACCCGCCTTGTAGTCAGAATAGTCCACACCACACAAGTCCAGCAACTGCTCGAATTGGCAACCAGGCGCATCACGCAATGTCTTGGCCACCACCAGCAGGTCGTCAGCAGACACCACCAACTCGACTTCGCCCAAGGCCACGGTCAAACGCTTGACCTTGTCGCCCAGCACACGCTGGACGGCGTCCAGTGTCGCTTCAGGCCGAATGGAATAAACAGTCATAGAAATCCTCAGGCCCGGGCAATGGTTTCGGTGCGGCGAATTTTTTGCTGCAACTGCAGGATGCCGTACACCAACGCCTCAGCGGTAGGAGGGCAGCCAGGCACATACACATCCACCGGCACGATACGGTCACAGCCGCGCACCACAGAATAGCTGTAGTGGTAATAACCGCCGCCATTGGCACAGGATCCCATGCTGATCACCCAGCGTGGTTCAGACATCTGGTCATAGACCTTGCGCAGCGCCGGAGCCATCTTGTTGCACAAGGTGCCAGCCACAATCATCAGATCGGATTGACGCGGGCTGGCACGAAACACCTCCGAGCCAAAGCGGGAGAGGTCATAACGGGCCGCCGCCGCATGCATCATCTCCACCGCACAGCAAGCCAGACCAAAGGTCATCGGCCAGATGGAGCCAGTCTTGGCCCAGTTCATCACCGAGTCGTAACTCGTGGTGACAAACCCTTCTTTGAGTACACCTTCAATCATTGGATCACTCCCAGTCCAGCGCGCCTTTTTTCCACATGTAGACGAAGCCAATGGTGAGCACCACCACAAACTCAGCCCCGATGAGGAAACCCAGCATTCCGGTTTCTTTCAAGGACACGGCCCACGGAAACAGAAAGGCTGTTTCAAGGTCGAACAAAATGAAGAGGATGGCCACCAAGTAGTAACGCACATCAAACTTCATGCGTGCGTCTTCGAAAGCTTCGAAGCCGCATTCGTAGGGGGAGTTTTTTGCAGGATCGGGGCGATTGGGCCCCAGGATGTAGCCGAGCACCTGCGGGACAACGCCCACACCGATACCGACCAAGATGAACAAGAGTACGGGGAGATATTGATCGAGGTTCATCTTGAGATTCTGATCACCGTTACAGCCCAGCCAAGCAGGCTCTTGGCTGAACGGAGTTTTTTCTGGTGCCGTCGGCGAGACTCGAACTCGCACAGCTTTCGCCACTACCCCCTCAAGATAGCGTGTCTACCAATTTCACCACGACGGCGGCTCTCAGCTGGCGAATTTGCGTGAGGAGCCTTGCGGCATTTGCTTATTCACCAGCCCTAGAGTTTACCCTGAATTTACCCTGCCATCGGCAGGGACAAGGCATTTAAAACCCGATCACTTGGCCGGGATCTGGGCGGCACCTGTTGCGGGCGCTGCTGGAGCAGATTCAGCGGCCACCGGAGCCGCAGCAGGCGCAACCACGGCAGCACCTTCCAGCACCGAGCCCGAGCTGGCAGGGCGCAAATTACCGAAGTACGCCAGGGCCAGCGTGCACACAAAAAACACCGTGGCCAAAATGGCCGTGGTGCGCGACAGGAAATTGGCACTGCCGCTGGCGCCAAACAGGCTACCGGAGCCACCGCTGCCAAAGGCAGCCCCCATGTCGGCACCTTTGCCGTGTTGAACCAGGATCAGACCAATCATGGCCAGCGCGGACAACATTTGCACAGTCAGAATGATGGTGACGATAAAACTCATGAACTACTACTCCTCAATTTGAAAAACTGCGCAACCTCAAGCGGCTGCGGCGATGATGGCCAAAAAGTCCGGCGCTTTGAGAGACGCGCCCCCCACCAAGCCACCGTCAATATCTGCCTGGCCCAGCAATTGGGCGGCATTGGCAGCATTCATGCTGCCACCGTAAAGAATCTGCACGCGATCCGAGTGCTCCGTGGCGGCACGCAACTGCGCGCGCAACACCGCATGCACCTGCTGCGCTTGTTCGGGACTGGCAGTCTTGCCGGTACCAATGGCCCACACCGGCTCATACGCCACCACAATTTCGCTGATGCAATGGCCGTTGGTGTGAATGACAGCGGCCAGCTGGCGCTTCACCACTTCTTCCGTCAAACCAGCTTCGCGTTCCTGCAGCGTCTCGCCCACACAGACGATGGGCGTGATGCCCGCAGCCAAGGCCTTTTGGGCTTTGCTGGCCACAACACCATCCGTCTCACCGTGGTACTGGCGGCGCTCGGAGTGGCCCACGATGGCGTAGCGAACCGCCAGATCGCGCAGCATGCTGGCAGACACTTCACCGGTGTAGGCACCCGCATCGTGCGCGGACACATCTTGCGCGCCCACGGCAATCGCCGAGCCTTTCACCAAGGCACCCACCTCTGCCAGATACGGCGCAGGCACGCACACGGCAATGTCACAGGCCGGCTGACCCACGCCAGCCAACAGCTGCTGCAACAGTGCCGCATTGGTCGCAGTGGCGCCGTTCATCTTCCAGTTGCCCGCAATCAATTTCTTTTTCATGCTGCATCCCACTTCAAAATAATTTTGCCAACGTGCTGGTTGCTCTCCATCAGCGCATGGGCTTTCGCCGCATCGGCCGGCGCAAAGACGCTGTGAATCACCGCCTTGATCTGACCGGCAGACAGCAAGGGCCAGACCACCCGCAAACACGCGGCCGCAATCGCCGCCTTGAACACCAACGGCCGCGCACGCAAGGTAGAACCGGTGATAGTCAAGCGCTTGCGCAGCACCAGCCCTGCGTTGACCTCACTCTGCACACCCCCCTGCACCGCGATGATGACCAATCGGCCATCGTCCGCCAGGCATTGCACTTCCTTGGCCACATAGGCGCCTGCCACCATATCCAGCACCACGTCCACGCCGCGCCCCTGCGTAAGGCGCAAGGCCTCGGCCTGGAAATCCTGGGTTTTGTAGTTGATGGCATGGTCGGCGCCGAGCGCCAGGCAAGCCGCGCATTTCTCGTCGCTACCCGCTGTCGCAATCACGGTAGCACCCATGGCCTTGGCCAGTTGGATGGCGGTCACGCCAATGCCGCTGCTACCGCCCTGCACCAGCAAGGTTTCCCCGGCTTGCAGACGGCCCCGGTCGAACACATTGCTCCACACGGTGAACAGCGTCTCGGGCAGGCTCGCGGCCTCCACGTCGCTCCACCCTGCGGGCACCGGCAGGCACTGGCCCACAGGTGCTACGCAAAATTCGGCATAACCACCACCGGCCACCAGCGCACAGACACGGTCGCCCAGCGTGAAGCCTGCCACCCGCATGGCTTCGGCATCGCCCGACACAATGGTGCCCGCCACTTCCAGCCCCGGAAGGTCGGAAGCGCCGGCAGGCGCCGGGTAGTGCCCGGCGCGCTGCAGCACGTCAGGCCGGTTGATGCCGCTGGCCGCCACACGAATGCACACCTCTCCCACACCTGCAACAGGCGCAGGACGGTCCACCAGACGTAACACGTCGGGTGGACCGAAGGACGAGATTTCGACAGCTTTCATAGCCAAATCAAGCGGTAGCGCCCGTGCTTATTGCGCGAGCAGCTACCAATTTGATAGCAAGGTTAATTAACCTTGCTCGCCGTTGTGGGCGGGACGGTCCAGCAGCGCCTTCATGGACAGCTTGATGCGGCCCTTTTCGTCGGTCTCCATGACCTTGACCTTGACGATCTGGCCTTCGGACAGGTAGTCCGTGACCTTCTCGACGCGCTCGTGGGCGATCTGGCTGATGTGCAACAGGCCGTCCTTGCCGGGCAACAGGTTCACCAAGGCACCGAAGTCCAGAATCTTGGTGATCGGGCCTTCGTAGACCTTGCCGATTTCGACTTCAGCAGTGATCTGTTCGATGCGGCGCTTGGCTTCGTCGGCCTTGGCGGCGTCGGTTGCGGCGATGGTGATGGTGCCGTCTTCCTCGATGTTGATCTGGCAACCGGTTTCTTCGGTCAGCGCGCGAATGACGGCGCCGCCCTTGCCGATCACGTCACGGATCTTCTCGGGGTTGATCTTCATGGAGTACAGCTTGGGCGCGAAGCTGGACACTTCGGTCTTGGCTTCGCCCATGGCGTTTTGCATTTCACCCAGGATGTGCATGCGCGCTTCCTTGGCCTGGGCCAATGCGACTTGCATGATTTCCTTGGTGATGCCCTGAATCTTGATGTCCATCTGCAGCGCGGTAATACCGTTGGTGGTACCGGCAACCTTGAAGTCCATGTCACCCAGGTGGTCTTCGTCACCCAGGATGTCGGTCAACACGGCGAAGCGGTTGTCTTCCTTGATCAGGCCCATGGCGATACCGGCCACGTGTGCCTTCAAAGGCACGCCAGCGTCCATCAGCGACAGGCAGCCGCCGCAGACGGAAGCCATCGACGAAGAGCCGTTGGATTCGGTGATTTCCGACACCACACGCATGGTGTAGGGGAACTCTTCTTTCGTCGGCAGCACGGCAACGAGTGCGCGCTTGGCCAGACGGCCGTGGCCGATTTCACGACGCTTGGGCGTACCCACGCGGCCGGTTTCGCCAGTGGCAAAGGGAGGCATGTTGTAGTGCAACATGAAGCGGTCTTCAAAGTCGCCGCTCAGGGCGTCAATGCGCTGCGCGTCACGCTCGGTGCCCAGGGTGGCAATCACCAGGGCCTGGGTTTCGCCACGTGTAAACAGGGCAGAACCGTGGGTGCGGGGCAGCACGCCGTTGCGGATTTCGATGGCGCGCACAGTGCGGGTGTCGCGGCCGTCGATACGGGGCTCACCGGCCAAAATCTGGCTGCGCACGATCTTGGCCTCGATCTCGAACAGCAGGCCTTCCACGGCCACGCTGTCAAACGCGGCGCCATCGGCCTTCAGAGCCGCCATGACTTCAGCGTAGGCGGCACGGCAGGCTTGGGTACGGGCTTGCTTGTTGCGGATTTGGTAAGCGGCAACCAGCTTGTCCTTGGCCAGTGCATCCACCTTGGCAACCAGCGCTTCGTCCTTGGCGGCGGGCTTCCAGTCCCACACGGGTTTGCCAGCGTCACGCACCAGTTCATGGATCGCGTTGATGGCAATCGCGCCCTGCTCGTGGCCAAACACCACGGCACCCAACATGATTTCTTCGGACAGTTGCTGGGCTTCGGACTCGACCATCAGCACAGCAGACTCAGTACCGGCAACGACCAGATCCATGATGGAGTCTTTGCGGGCAGTCTGGCCGGGGTTCAACACGTATTCGCCATTGACGTAGCCCACGCGGGCTGCACCGATGGGGCCGTTGAACGGAACACCAGACACGGACAGTGCAGCGCTGACGGCGATCATGGCGGCGATGTCGGCGTCGACTTCAGGGTTCAAGGACACGGTGTGGATCACCACGTGCACTTCGTTGAAGAAACCTTCGGGGAACAGGGGGCGGATCGGGCGGTCGATCAGGCGGCTGGTCAGCGTTTCAAATTCGCTGGGGCGGCCTTCGCGCTTGAAGAAGCTGCCGGGGATCTTGCCAGCGGCATAGGACTTTTCCAGGTAGTCCACGGTCAGGGGGAAGAAGTCCTGGCCGGGCTTGCCTTCAGTCTTGGCAACCACAGTGGCCAGCACCACGGTACCGTCCATGTCCAGCAGCACGGCGCCGGTGGACTGGCGAGCGATTTCGCCGGTTTCCATGGTGACCGTGTGTTGGCCCCATTGGAAGGTCTTGGTAACTTTGTTGAAAATACTCATGTTTATCTCCGTTGAGTTGTAGAAGGTGCAGGCCACCTCGCACTAGCCCGGAGTCAACATCACAGTCCACGATGCCATTCCAGAAAAACTCCGACGCGACCGGAATTGCTTTGGAATGACACAGCTTCGCTCTGTTTTTGCCGTCTCCGAAGTAAAAAACGCCTGAGCTAGTGACCTAACTCAGGCGCTTCTCATTCGTTGAATCGCTTACTTGCGCAGACCCAGCTTGGCGATCAATGCGACGTAACGGTCAGCATCTTTGCTCTTCAGGTAGTCCAGCAGCTTGCGGCGACGGCTCACCATGCGCAGCAGACCGCGGCGACCATGGTGGTCTTTGGCGTGGGTCTTGAAGTGGGGGGTCAGTTCGTTGATGCGGGCGGTCAACAAAGCCACTTGGACTTCGGGGCTGCCGGTATCGCCAGCTTGACGGGCGTTGTCTTTGACAACAGCGGCTTTGATGCTAGATGCAATCATGTGTTTTCCTGGTAATTTGGGACTGCGCGCTGGGCGCCGCCCCGGTTTGTACAACTTGCGCCAAGGGCTGGAACTGCCGTTGGCGTGCGCCTTGCCGAATGCAAAGCCGCTCGATTATAACCCGGTCGGGTCAGGGGCGCACCATCTTGCAGCTGGTGGCCTGCTCTGCTGCCGCGGCGGGCACACTTTTCACCACGCGAAAGCCATAACCCGAGCCTTCCACGTCAAATTTGACGCCCGGCGTGCCCTGGCGCTCCATCATGCCCACTACCAGCGGCTGCTGGAACTGGTGGTCGGCCGCACGCATGGTGCCTGTTTGACCACTAAAAGTGACGCTAGCCCGCTCCAGCTGTGCGGCGACAGCTACCATATCCATAGCGCCATTGGCGGCCACAGCGCCCTGCTTGCCTGCCGCCTCCACGCTCTGGGCCAACGCTTCAATCAACAGCTGCATGCGCATGTGCACATAGTCGTCCTCGGCCTTGGGGTAACGCACGCGGAAGGATTTATAAAACGCCTCGCTGGCGGCAGTCTGCACATTGGGCAGCCAATCGGCCACCGCCACCACCTTGCCAAGGCCGGCGTCACCAATCGCTGCTGGGGCACCCAGGGCGTTGCCGTAGAAGGTGTAGAACTTGCCGTCAAAGCCCACATCCTTGGCGGCCTTGATGAGCAGGCTCAAATCGTTGCCGAAGTTGCCGGTAATGACGGCGCCCGCACCGCTGGCCTTGATTTTGGTGGCGTAGGGCAAAAAGTCTTTCACGCGGCCCAAAGGGTGCAGCTCGTCGCCCACCACCTGCACATCAGGGCGCAACACGCCCAACTGGCGCTTGGCCTCGCGGCCCACGGCTTGGCCGAAGCTGTAGTCCTGGCCAATGATGTAGACGCTCTTCAAGGCCTTGTCGTCCTTGAGCACATCCATCAGCGCGGCCATGCGCATGTCCGAATGGGCGTCGAAGCGGAAATGCCAGAAGCTGCACTTCTCGTTGGTCAACTCGGGCAACACGGCGGCGTAGTTCAGGAACAGCACGCGGCGCGCCGGGTCACGTTCGTTGTGTTTGTTGATGGCGTCGATCAGCGAGGCCGCCACACCCGAGGAATTGCCCTGCAGGATCACGCGCGCACCGCCGTCGATGGCGGAACGCAGCGCCGACAGCGCCTCTTCGGTCTGACCCTTGCTGTCAAAACGCTCCAGTAGCAAGGCCTGGTTGCCACCCGCGCTGGCGGGCAGCTTGACACCACCGCGCGCATTCACACGCTCCACAGCCCAGACGAAGTTGCGGAAGGCCGCTTCGCCGCCACTGGCGTTGGCGCCACTAAAACCTTCGATGACGGCCACCTTGAGTGGCGCGGGTGTTTGGGCGAAGGCACTGGCCACCGTCAGGGCGCTGGCAAATAGCGTCTTGGTCGCCAATTTCAAGGCCTTGGGAAGAAGAATAAACATGGGGAATTTCTCTTGAAATGTGAGGGAAAGCGCGCAGCTTGGGAACATGCGGCGCTCACGGTGAGAGCCGCGCAGTGTACTAGGAGTCCACACCATGTTTTTTGCCTCTGCACCTTCCGTGTTCCAGCCCTCTGTGCGCCGTTCGGTGTACGCACCCACGGGCCGCTCGGTCGACCGTTTCTTGCAAGACGCCTTGTTTTCGGCACGCCAAAGCGGTAGCGCCTACACCCAGGACGAGACCAGCTTCACCCTGACACTGGACATGCCCGGCATCACCAAAGAGCAGCTCAGCATTTCCATTGACGGTACCGTGGTCCGCATCCAGAGCAAGGAAGACGCCCCCCGCCGCTACCGCGCTGCCTACGAGCTGCCCCAAGAGGTGGACAGTGCCCAGAGCGAAGCCAAGCTGGAACACGGGGTGTTGACCCTGAAATTGGTGAAAAAAGTGCCCGTGGACACCGCCACCGAACTGACCATCCAGTAAAGCTCCAGCGCCAGCACGCTATGTTTTTAATAGCTGCTTGCGCATATTCCACGGGGGCTAGTGGCAGTTTTTATAGTGAATGCAGGGGCCAGCGCGGTTTCACATCGAAGGCGTAATTCGCACTGGCCTGCTGCAAGCCACTTTGCAGCCGCATGGCCGCCGCCATGGCAATCATGGCGCCGTTGTCGGTACACAGGTGCAGTTCGGGGTAGTGCACACGCACACCACGCTTGGCGCACTCGGCATTCAGCAGCTCGCGCAGCTTGCGGTTGGCGCCTACACCACCGGCCACCACCAGGCGCTTCAGGCCGGTCTGCTTGATGGCCGCCATCGATTTCTTCAACAACACTTCCACAATCGCCGCCTGCGTAGACGCCGCCAAGTCGGCCTGCTGCTGGCGCGGCAGTGCGTCGAAGGTGGCCACCGCACCAGCCGCCACCATGCGCTGGCTCTGCACCAGCACCGCGGTCTTCAGGCCCGCAAATGAAAAGTCCAGGTTGCCACTGTGCAGCAGCGGCCGTGGCAACGGGTAGGCCGTGGGACTGCCCTCCTCCGCCAGTTTGGACAACAGCGGCCCGCCCGGATAGGCCAGGCCCATGAGCTTGGCCGATTTGTCGAAGGCCTCGCCCGCGGCGTCGTCAATGGTTTCGCCCAACAACGCGTAGCGACCCACGCCGTCCACCCGCATCAGCTGCGTGTGGCCGCCCGACACCAGCAGCGCCACAAACGGGAATTCGGGCGGGTCGGCACTCAAAAACGGGGAGAGCAAATGCCCTTCGAGGTGGTGCACGCCCAGCACCGGCTTGCCCAGCGCCGCACCCAACGCACAGGCCACGCCCGCCCCCACCAACAAGGCACCGGCCAGACCGGGCCCGCGCGTGTAGGCCACCACATCCACCTCTTGCAGACTGCGGCCACTCTCATTCAGCACCTGCTGGGTGAGCGGCAGCACGCGGCGTATATGGTCGCGGCTGGCCAGCTCGGGCACGACCCCGCCATAGGCTTGGTGCATCTCGATCTGGCTATGCAGCGCATGGGCCAGCAGCGTGGGTACGGCCACGCCTTGCGACTGCACCATGGCCACGCCTGTTTCGTCACACGAGGACTCGATTCCCAACACCAGCATGCTTGTTTCCTTCAGAGCCACCGAGTTTAGAGGATGGGGCCCCGCACGGCCCCGGGCACAATGACCGCATGCACCTGCCTTTGACCGATGACGCCATTGCCCGGCTGGAAACCTCCACCTGCGACGCCGTGGCCCCGCCAGCCCATGAGACCCTGGACGGCTGGCTGCTGTCATTCGACTCCTCCACCGTGGGCCGCGCCAAGAGCGCCGTGCCGCTGCGCCACCACAGCCTGAACCCCGCCGCCCTGCCCGACATCTGTGCGCGCTACGCACAGCGTGGCCTGCAACCGATTTTTCGGCTGGCCGATGTGGCGGGCTTGGCCGACGTGCAGGCCGAACTGCGCCGCCTGGGCTTTGCGCCCACCCAAGCGACGCTGGTGCAGGTAGCGCCCACCACGGCAGTCGCGGCCCTGGCCGACCCCGCCGCGGCCACCTGGTCCGCCACACCGACCGCACCGTGGGTGGCCGTATATACCGCACCAGGTTTTGACCCGGTGGATGGCCAGCACCGCGTGCAGGCCCTGAGCCGCGGCCAACACGGCGTATACGCCACCGTGGTGCAGCAGGGCCAGCCCCTGTGCGCGGGCACCGCGGTCTACAGCCAGGGCTGGGCCAGCTTGCACGGGCTACGCACCACCATGAGCGCACGCGGCCAGGGCCTGGCCCGGCATGTGATGGCCTGCCTGGCCCAAGAGGCACTGCACCGTGGACTCACAGAAACGTTTTTGCAGGTAGAAGCCGAAAACACCGCCGCCCTCGCCCTGTACCGGCGCGCAGGCTTTGTAACCGCCTGGTGCTACCACTACTGGCACCCCAACGCAGATTGAGTGCCGGCGACATGCCAAAGATTGGCGCGACTTTTGCATGCAATGATCGGCGTATGACCGAGCCGCTACGCATCGTCGTGATCAACGCTGACTTGCTGGTCAATGACCCGCAGGACACCCACGCCCTGCACCAGGCGGAACGCTCGCGCAGCCTGCGCATTGGCCTGCTGGAAAACGGTTTCAATCTGGTCGCTTCGCTGCCGGCCGATGTCTACCTGACGGAGCGCCTGGCCCAGCTGCAGCCGGACATGATCATCGTGGACGCTGAAAGCGACGCCCGCGACGCACTGGAACACGTGGTGATGGCGACCCGCGACGAGCGCCGCCCCATCGTCATGTTCACCAACGACAACGACAGTGGCAATGCACGTGCCGCGGTGGCCGCCGGGGTGTCGGCCTACATCGTGGCGGGCCTGCAGACGGAGCGCATCCGCCCGATTCTGGACGTGGCCCTGGCCCGCTTCCAGCATGAACAAGCCCTGCGCAAAGAACTGGATGCCACGCGCACCGAACTCCATGAGCTGTCCGCCGCGCTGCAAGACCGCAAAGTGATCGATCGCGCCAAGGCGCTGCTGATGCAACGCCAGCAACTCAGCGAGGAGGCGGCCTACGCCAAACTGCGCAAAACGGCCATGGACAAGAACCTCAAGATTGTGGACGTGGCCCAGCGCATGCTGGATGTGGCCGACTTGCTGTCTTGAAACAAGGACACAACTGCTTACCTGCCGTTCACACCCTGGGAACTTTTGCGGGCTATGCTGAGAACCATGTCACACGAAATACCCATGGAACAACTGGCCGCCGAGGTGTATGACGCCGCGCCCGTGGCCGTGCAGGAGCGCATGGTGTCGCAACTGGTGGGGAAAATCTACGAAACAGCGCCGGTGACGGTGCGCAGCAAGCTCATCCTGCACCTGATGAAACCCCTGGGCGTGTTGTCCCTGGTGGCCGTGGCCGACGGCATCTTCGCCAACATCCGCTTTCGCAACGGCTGGCCTGATGTGCAGGTGCTGCCCGACGATGTGAAGAACGTGGAGCCCCAGGACGTGGTGGCACTGACGCACTATGCGCAGCAGGTCAGCCTGCATGTGCTGGACGGGTTGGCCAATGTCGTCATGGCGTCCCCGGTGGTGGCCACCTCCGCCGCCACGGCCCTGCTGGTCCACATCCTGATACAGCGCAAGCGTGCAGACCGCCGCGCAGAGCAACGCAGCTAGTCACCGCGGGCCGACTCTGCCGAGGCCACAGGCCGCCACGGAAACACCCCAACAGCAACTCAAAAACCAGCACGGCCGCACCAGCCCCCTGCGCAAACGCATGGGCCGGCCAGATGGCGCACCAAGCCGCGGCATACCCACGGAGCGCAGACCCCAAAAGTACCATCCCCTGGCGTTTGCGCCCGCTTTGGTGCAGTGCACAAAATCAGTGCGTCACGCGAATTTTTAAACAAAATAGGCCAGAAACCAACGTAGATACTGCGCGAGCAGCTCCTGAATTCATAGCATATTGCAGCTTGAACAAGCTGGCACAGACATTGCATTAATCCCTGCGAGACCGACAACGGTCATGCACTGCACCCCACCTAACGGCGGGTAGGGCTCAGGGCAAACAGGACAAAGGCGTCCCCACGGGTTCACTTGCGCACCGCGCAGCGAACCCAGTGCGGACGCCTTTTTTGTTTTTCGTTTTGTGTTTTTACTTTTGGAGCTTGCGTATGACTGACCTTCTGAAAGCCAAACTCAGCCGCCGTGCTGTTCTGCAAACCGCCGCTGTGGGCGCCATTGGCATCGACCCCGCACTGCGCGCGGCGGTGTACGCCGCAGGCTCGGACGCTCCCGAGAAAACCGAGGTCAAGATCGGCTTCATCCCCCTGACCGACTGCGCCAGCGTGGTCATGGCTTCGGTGCTGGGCATCGACAAGAAGTACGGCGTCACCATCATCCCCAGCAAGGAAGCCAGCTGGGCCGGCGTGCGCGACAAGCTGGTGAACGGCGAACTGGACTTCGCCCACGTGCTCTACGGCCTGGTCTACGGCGTGCACCTGGGCGTGGGCGGCCCCAAGAAAGACATGGCCGTGCTGGCCACGCTCAACAACAACGGCCAGGCCATCACCCTGTCCAAGAAACTGGCCGACAAGGGCGCCGTGGACGGCGCAGGCTTGGCCAAGCTGATGGCCGCCGAGAAGCGCGAATACACCTTTGCCCAGACCTTCCCCACCGGCACCCACGCCATGTGGCTGTACTACTGGCTGGCGGCCCACGGCATCAACCCCATGAGCGGCGCCAAGGTCATCACCGTGCCACCGCCACAGATGGTGGCCAACATGCGCGTGGGCAATATGGATGGCTACTGCGTGGGCGAGCCCTGGAACCACCGCGCCATCATTGATGGCATTGGTGTGACCGCCATGACCACCCAGGACATCTGGAAAGACCACCCCGAAAAGGTGCTGGGCACCACGGGCGACTTCGTCAAGAAGTACCCCAACACCGCCCGCGCCGTGACCGCCGCCATTCTCGAAGCGGGCCGCTGGATCGATGCCAGCCTGTCCAACAAAAACAAGATGGCTGAAACGATTGCCGACAAGAGTTATGTGAACACCAGCGTGGACGCGATCAACCAGCGCATCCTGGGCCGCTACCAGAACGGCATGGGCAAGACCTGGGACGACCCCAACTACATGAAGTTCTACAACGAAGGTGCGGTCAACTTCCCCTACCTCTCCGACGGCATGTGGTTCCTGACCCAGCACAAGCGCTGGGGCTTGCTCAAGGACCACCCCGACTACCTGGGCGTGGCCAAGCAGATCAACCAGATCGACATCTACAAGCAGGCCGCCACCGCCAGCAAGACGCCGCTGCCCAAGAGCGACATGCGCAGCAGCAAGCTGATGGACGGCGTGGTCTGGGATGGCAAGGATCCCAAAAAGTACGCCGACAGCTTCAAGGTCAAGGCCTGAGTTCCACCCCACCCACAAGGAGGTCACCATGGTGAGCGCCGTTTTTCACTCGCCCCTGGCTGCTGCAGCCGAGGGGTCTGCTATAAAAAAAGAAGCTGCTAGCGCAGTATCCACGGGGGCTAGCATGCCAAAAAGCACTGAAACGGTGGCATCCACCGCCCCCGCACAAGCCAAACCCGGCTTCGACTGGCGCGGCCTGCTGCTGCAGGTGCTGCCGCCGTTGCTGGGCCTGGCCTTGCTGGTCGGTATCTGGGCGCTGGTGAGCGTGGGCACGTCGGCCAGCATCCCCAGCCCGCTGGAGACCTGGAAGCAGGCCGTCGTGTTGTTCAGCGACCCGTTCTACCGCAAGGGCCCCAACGACCAGGGTGTGGGCTGGAACGTGCTGTTCTCGCTGGAGCGCGTGGCGCTGGGATTTGGCCTGGCGGCTGCGGTGGGCATTCCGGCAGGTTTCATGATCGGCCGCTTTGAATTTTTGAGCCGCATGTTCAACCCGCTGATCAGCCTGCTGCGCCCCGTGTCGCCGCTGGCCTGGTTGCCGATTGGTTTGCTGGTATTCAAGGGTGCCAACCCGGCCGCCATCTGGACCATCTTCATCTGCTCGATCTGGCCCATGATCATCAACACCGCAGTGGGCGTGCAGCGCGTGCCGCAGGACTACATGAACGTGGCCCGCGTGCTCAATCTCAGCGAGTGGAAGATCGTCACCAAGATCCTGTTCCCCTCGGTGCTGCCCTACATGCTGACCGGCGTGCGCCTGGCGGTCGGCACGGCCTGGCTGGTGATCGTGGCGGCCGAGATGCTGACCGGTGGCGTGGGCATTGGTTTCTGGGTGTGGGACGAGTGGAACAACCTCAACGTCAAGAACATCATCATCGCGATCTTCGTGATCGGCATCGTGGGCCTGCTGCTGGAGTACGCCCTGATCAAACTGGCGACAGCGTTCACATTCGAAGAGGTGAAGTCATGAGCAACAGCAAGTACATCGAAATCCAGGGCGTAGAACAAACCTTCAAGACCAAGAAGGGCCTGTTCCCCGCGCTGCGCGACATCAACCTCACCGTGGCCAAGGGCGAATTTGTAGCGCTCATCGGGCACAGCGGCTGTGGCAAGTCCACGCTGCTCAACCTGATTGCCGGCCTGACCACGCCCACCGCAGGCAACCTGCTGTGTGCCAACCGCGAAATCGCAGGCCCCGGCCCGGAGCGTGCCGTGGTGTTCCAGAACCATTCGCTCCTGCCCTGGCTCACCTGCTTTGAGAACGTCTACCTGGGCGTGGAGCGCGTATTTGGTGCGGGCTCCAAGAGCACCGGTGCGGCGTCCGAGAACAAGGCCCAGTTGATGGCCCGCACCGATGCGGCACTCGCGTTGGTGGGCCTCACCGCCGCGGCACAAAAACGCCCTGGCGAAATCAGCGGTGGCATGAAGCAGCGCGTGGGCATCGCCCGGGCCCTGGCCATGGAGCCCAAGGTCTTGCTGATGGACGAGCCTTTTGGCGCGCTGGACGCACTGACCCGCGCCAAGCTGCAGGACGAGTTGCTGGAGATCGTGGCGCGCACCCAAAGCACCGTGGTCATGGTCACGCACGATGTGGACGAGGCCGTGCTCTTGTCCGACAAGATCGTGATGATGACCAACGGCCCCGCCGCCACCATTGGTGAAGTGCTCAGCGTGGACCTGCCCCGCCCGCGCAACCGCGTGGCCCTGGCCGACAGCCCGCAGTACCTGCAGTACCGCAAGGCCGTGATCGACTTTTTGTACACACGCCAGGCCCACGTCGAAAAGGCAGCCTGAGCACGCACACCCCCTGTGCCACCAAGGGCGCCCTGCGGGGCGCCCTTTTTTTGTGCGCACGCCGCACCCAAATCAGGCACAAATCATGCTTGCACTTGGTCCAGCACGACCAACGAAGGTCTAGCAATCTTGCGGTTGAGCGCCTGCCCTTCTGGTAGCGCACATTCGGTATCTGGTGCCTGAAAACGGCGCCCGTCGCTTCCGCGCCCCCCTCTCTCCCCACAGAACCTCTACGGAGCCCACCCATGGCCGGATTTCGTCAATTCCTGAAAAGCGGACACACACCCACCCTGTTTGCCGCGTTTTTTTACCTCATGTTCTCGTTCGTCATCTGGGTGATGAATGGCGCCATGGCCCCCTTCATCAGTGAGCAGTACCAACTGACGGCATCGCAAAAAGGTTTGCTGCTGTCCATCCCCATCGTGGCCGGGGCCATCATGCGTTTCCCGTTGGGGCTGCTGGCGCAGTATGTGGGGCGCAAGACGGCCACGATGGTGGAGCTTGTGCTGATCACCTTCACCATGTCCTTTGGCTACTTCTTTGTGCACACCTATGACGACCTGCTCAAGATGGCTCTGCTGCTGGGCGTGGCCGGTGCTAGCTTTGGGGTGGCCATGTCATTGGGCTCGGGTTGGTACCCGCCCAAGTACAAGGGTCTGGCCATGGGCTTGGTGGGCGCGGGCAATGCAGGCACCGCACTGGCGGCACTGCTGGCACCGCCCCTGGCCCAGGCCTATGGCTGGCAAACCGTGTACGGCTTTGCCGCGCTGGCCTCGCTGGTACCCATGGCCGTGGTGCTCTTCATGGCCAAGGAGCCACCGGACCGTGACGAACACGCCAGCATGCGCCAGCACCTGGCCTGCCTGATGGAAAGCGACGGCTGGGTCTTCAGCCTGATTTACGTGGTCACGTTTGGTGGCTTTATCGGCATCGTGACCTTCCTGCCCACCTACTACTACGACCAGTTTGGTGTGAGCAAGGTGCAGGCCGGGCAGCTCACCATGCTGGCCGCGCTGATGGGGGCGGTGGTGCGCGTCGCCGGTGGCTGGATCTCCGACCACTGGGGCGGCGTGAACACGCTGACGGTGGTCTTGGTCATCGTCTCGCTGGC
>MGPB01000038.1:0-32693 GCA_001795455.1 Curvibacter sp. GWA2_63_95
TTGGCCGCCACGGGGTTGGAGAGGCTGACGCTGTACTGCAAGAAATTGCCATTGGCCTCGGCCACGGTGGTGGCGTCGCTGATGACAACGGAAGCGGTGTTTGTAGTTGTAGTTGTGGTCGCAGTGGCATTAGGTAATGGTGAATCCTGTGCAGTTCCACCCAATGGGTCATCCAGCAAGTCCCCTGTTGGGGAGTCTGCGTTGCGCTGGATACCCAGAGACACAAGTTCTTCGCTAATGCGCACCAGGCGCACAAAACTGTGTGACTCTCCGCCTTCACCGCCGCCAAGTCCCGCGGCGGTGGCTTCCAACTCTGCGGACAGATCCCCAGTTCCGGTGGTCAAGGCGCGGGCAACTGCTTCTGCGCCACTGTTGAGGTCTTTGAGTGCCGCTTCCGTGGGGTCGGTCGGTGCGATGCCGAGCAAGTTTGCATCCAGCAGCAGTTCGCGGCCGGAGGCAATACTCAGTGGTTGGCCATTGGGTAAGGCAAGTTCCAGGATTGAACCATCTTCCGTGGCAATGATTTGGCCTTCCTGAACCTCATCACCAAGCTTCAAGGTGCGTCGGCTGCCATCCGCATTGACGATCCAAGCCTTGCCTTGCAGGATCACAACAACGCCACGTGCTTGGGCGGTAACTTGGTTGGCAGCCATACAAACTCCAGAATTCAGCGAATTGATATCCGCTAACTCTAGGGCACTGGGGGCGGGCTGCCTATTGTCCTCAAGTACAGGGTGTGTGAACTTTTACTGGATTCCGTGCACCTTGAGTGCCAGCTGCAGGCGGTCTGCAATCCCCAATTTTTCAAATACTGCGCTCAAGTGGGCCTTGACGGTTCTTTCTGAGATGCCGCACTGATTCGCGATGTCCAGGTTGGAGGCAGCTTTGGCTGCCAGCAAAGCGACCTGCTTTTCGCGCGCGGTCAGATGCAGGGCCCAAGTGTCGGTGGGGGGCGTTCGTGCGGCTGCGTGGTTTGCGGTCTGAATCAGTTTTTGCATCAGATTGGGGCCTATCCAGACGTGCCCAACCCGAACAACTTGCTCCACTTGGCGCAGCGTGGCCGCGTCGGCGTAGGCATGGCAATACCCCGCACAGCCAGCATCCAGTGCGGCGACCGCTTCCGCATCCTTGGGATTGGAGCTGGTGGCCACCACACGTAAGTACGGGTGGTGGAGCAACGGTGCCCAGCTGGAATGGTTCCATGCAGGCAACTGGGGGGTGGACATGTCGACCCAGAGCAGGCTGGGCTCACCGATCGCACCAAGTGCAAGGGTATTCAGCGATTCGTGCACCCCCCCCTTGTCGCCTCGCAGCGCCTTCCTCCAGTGCGACAACAGTCCCGCATCCTGGCTGAGAAAAAGCCCTTTGGCAGCTCCATTCATCGTTCGGTCAATGCCTTTGCCTTGGCGCGCAGAATGGGTTTGAGCAAATAGGACAGTACCGTCTTCTTGCCGGTCAAGATGTCGACTTCGGCCACCATGCCAGGAATGATGGGGAGCTTCTGTTGGCCAATGGTATTGGAAAGGGTGCGAACACGGACCACAAAGTAGGCATTGCCTTTTTCATCTACCACGCTGTCTGCGCCGATTTGTTCCAAAGTGGCTTCCAACCCTCCGTACACCGCAAAGTCGTAAGCGGTGAACTTCACCAGTGCTTTCTGTCCGGGCCGCAAGAACGCAATGTCACGCGGCAAGACTTTCGCCTCCAGCAACAGGGCGTCATCGGACGGAACCAGTTCGATGACATCTTTGCCGGGTTGAACGACCCCGCCCACCGTGTTGACTTTGAGTTGCTTCACAGTGCCGTTCACGGGCGAGCGAATTTCGGTTTGCTTGACCCGGTCTTCCAGCGCAGTGCTCCCCTCTGACAGCGTGCTCAGCTTAGCATTGACTTCGCTGAGCTCCGAACGGGCAACGTTGCGGAATGTGAGTTCTATTTCCTGGATCTTGCGGTTGGCCTCGGCTACGGCGGACTCCAGACGCGGTATATCGGAGTTGGCGCTGTCCCGCTCTCCCCGGTAGCGGGCGACGTCGCGCTCCAGCCGTAACAGCTCTACATCGGAGACTGCGCCCGTGCGGACCAGGGGGCGTGTCATTTCCAACTCCCGCGCCGTCAGGGTGTAGCTCTGCGCAGCTTGTTCGCGGCGTGCTCGTATGGACACCAACTCTTGGGAGCGCTGCGTAGACTGCTGGCGCGCCACGCCAATCGTGGCATCCAACTCCGCCCGCCGTGATTCGTACAGCGCACGTTCGGCTTCCACAATTTCAGGCGCCTGTTGTGCGACTTCTTCGGGGGGGATGAAGCGGGAGCCTTCGGCCAAGGCGCGTAAACGGGCCCCTTTGGCCAGCAAGGCCAGGTATTGGGACTGGTTTTCGCGCAATGACGACACCATGCGTGTGGGGTCCACCTTCAGCAGCAAGTCACCGGTTTTTACGGTTTGTCCCTCGCGCGCCAGAATTTCGGACACGATACCGCCGTCCAGGCTTTGCAGAATCTGGATCTGGCGCGAGGGGATGACCTTGCCTTCCCCGCGTGTCACTTCATCGAGCACGGCAAACGCAGACCACAGCAACAGCACCACCAACGAGGCCACACTCAGCCAAATGACAATGCGCGCGCCTTTCGGGGTTTGCTCCGCAATCGCCCAGTCTGCATTCGCATCGAAGTCGCCATCCTGCTCGCTGTGTTTTCCAACCACCGCGAGCATGCCGCGGTCTATCCAGAACGAGCTCCAGGCATAAAAGCGGTCCCATACCTTTTTCCAGCGTGACTGGGGAGCGGTTTCAGCGTGCATCAGGCGGCCCTCCCGATGCGGCCACTTTGCAGCGCCTCGACGACTTGCGTCTTGGGTCCATCGGCCATGATCTGGCCGTTGTCGATCACGATCAAACGGTCGATCAACTCCAACAGCGAGGTGCGGTGGGTCACCAGCACCACAGTTTTGCCCAGTGTGAATCGGCGCAGGCGGGCTTTCAGCAAGTCCTCACTCTGGTGGTCCATGGCACTGCTGGGTTCGTCCAGCAGCAAAATGGGTGAATCATTCAGCACCGCACGGGCAATGCCCACAGCCTGCCGTTGCCCGCCAGAGAGTGATTCCCCGCGCTCGCCAATAGGCATATCAAAGCCGCGCGGATGGCGGTTGGCAAACTCGGTAACGCCCGCGATTTCGGCGGCGGCGATCACATCCTGGTCATCGGCAAACGGGGCACCCAGCGCAATGTTCTCTTTCAGCGTGCCGTAAAACAAGCTCACGTCTTGCGAAACAAATCCTGCGGCCCGGCGCAGCTCAGCCGGATCAATTTGACGCGAGTCAATGCCATCAATCAGGATGGCGCCTTCGGTGGGTTGGTGCAATCCCAGGATGAGGCGTTGGATGGTGGACTTGCCTGAGCCCACACGTCCGATGAAGGCGACTTTTTCGCCGGCATGGATCTTGAAGGACACATGGCTGAGTACCGCCTGTTGTTGACCCGGGTAGGTGAAGCTGACGTTCTTGAATTCGATGGTGCCCTGGAAGCCTGTGCGATGCAGAAAGGTGGCATCGTCGGCCCGTTCCGGTTGTGTCTGCATATGGGTGTCCACAGAAGCCAAGCCACTCTTGGCGCTGTGGTACTGCATGAGCAAGCCAGCCACTTGACCAAACGGTGCCATGGCGCGCCCGGCCAGCATGGAGGCCGCAATGATCGCCCCCATGCTGATCTGGTTGGACATCAACAGGTACACGCCCACGATGACCGTGGTCACGGAGACCAGTTGCTGCATCATTTGCGCAAAATTCAGGGTACCGCTGGACAGCAGCTTGAGTTTGGCGCCGTGCTGCGCCAGAAACACGGTGGATTGTTCCCATTTGCGCTGGAAAGCGCTCTCGGCCACCATGAATTTGATGGTTTCAATGCCCACCAAGCTCTCCACCAGAGTCGCGTTGCGCTGGGCGCCCGCGCGCTGGGTGACTTCTACCAGCTCCTGCATTTTTTGCTGCACAACCAAGGAGGCCAGCAGCAGCAGCGCAATACATACCAGCGGCGGAATGAGCAGCCAGGGTGATATCCACGCAATCACCAACAAAAACACCAGCACAAACGGAAGGTCGACCAGCGTGGTGATGGACGCCGATGCCACAAAATCCCGCACCGCTTCGAAGGCCCGCAGATTGGCCGCAAAAGAGCCAACCGAAGCCGGGCGGTCGGCCATGCGCAAGCCCAGCACCCGCTCCATGATGCGGGACGACAGCGTCACGTCGATGCGCTTGCCGGCGGTGTCCAGAATGTATGCGCGCAGAATGCGCAGCACCATGTCAAAGCCCATCATCAGCAGGACACCAATGGACAGGACCCACAGCGTTTCCTCTGCCCGGTTGGGCACCACGCGGTCGTACACCGTCATGGAAAACATGGGCATGGCCAGTGCGAAGACATTGATCAGCAAGGCTGCCAACAGGCTGTCGCGGTAGAGGCGCCAGTTCTGGAACACAACCCCCCAAAACCAATGCCCCGACTTGACTTGGCCGGTCTGCGGGTTGCGCGGTTCGAACTTGAAAACCGGGCGCACGAAAAACACCACACCAGCAAACAAAGCCTCCAGTTCGGCCTTGGGCAGCACATCACTGGATTCGCCGCCCTCGGGGAAACGTACCCGGGCGTTGCCGTCGTCCATCCACTCCAGCAGCAGGCAGGCCTGCTTGTCTTTGAGCAACAAAATGGCTGGCAACAAGCCGGGGCGCAGGTCGGACAGTTCGCGGCGTGCCAGGCGCGCGGTCAGGCCGGCCCGTGCTGCGGCCCGTGGGAGTAGGGCGGGCGTGACCACATTGCCTTCCAGTGGCAGACCGGCGGAGAGGGCTTCCTGAGTGGTTGCAATGCCGAAGAGCCGGGCAATGGCGACGACGCTGTCCAGCAAGGGGTCAAAGTGGATGCCGTGTTCACCCAAGCGCCATGTGGCAGGTTTTGCGGGTGGTGGTGTTGGGGTGGAGGGAGGCGCCATGGGGGCTCAGAGAAGGCGCTCGTCGCCACCCAGCAAATTCAGCGCGCCGTGCATGCGGTTGCGCAGGCCCTTGCGCAGCATGAGCTTGCGTTGGGCTGCGTCTGGCAAGTCGGTATGGCGGATGACGTTTTTCATGATCAGCGTGTCAATCAGGTCTTCCAGCACACGCACAAATTCGGCGTCCGCTTCGTTAAAGCCAGAGGCACCGCCCTTGCCGCCCAGAAAACGCTGGATATCCGGGTGTTCGTCCGCCAGCATTTCGCCGCCCGGTCGTTCGCTTCGGGCCAAAGAGGCAATAGATCCGTCGCTGTTGCGTAGTACGTGGAACATGGCCGTGGGCTTTCAAGTGGTCCCTGGCGAACTGTATGCAATTCGCTTTTCAAACGATGTTAGCACCGGCTTCGGCAACGCGGATGCCAAAAAAGTCATGAAACCGCTGATTTTCAGGGCGAGACATGGGCTCACGGGTTGGACTGGGCCGCGGCAATGACGCCACCGCCCAGGCACACGTCGCCGTCGTACAGCACGGCGGACTGTCCGGGCGTCACTGCCCATTGGGGGGCAGAAAAGTCAAGTGCAAACGACGTCCCGGGGTCGGGTGCCAAGGTGCAGGGGGCATCGGCCTGGCGGTAGCGGGTTTTGGCGGCCAGATCACCCGGGGCAGGTGGGTGCCCGGCCGTCCAGCTGGCGTCTTGTGCCTGCAGCTGGCTGGACTGCAGCCACGGGTGGTCGTGCCCCTGCACCACCCATAGCGTGTTGCTCTCCATGTCCTTGCGCGCGACAAACCAGGGGGCATGGTCACCGCCGCCGCGCTGCGCGCCTTTGGCCTTGAGCCCGCCAATGCCCAGGCCCTGGCGCTGTCCCAGGGTGTAGAAAGACAGACCGACGTGCTCCCCAATCGTGTGCCCCTTGGCATTCTTGATGGGACCGGGCTCCTTGGAGATATAGCGGTTCAGGAATTCGCGGAACGGGCGCTCGCCAATGAAGCAGATGCCGGTGGAATCCTTCTTTTTGGCGTTGGGCAGGCCAATCTCGTCGGCAATGCGGCGCACCTCGGTCTTGTGCAGCTCGCCCACCGGGAACAGTGTTTTGGACAACTGGGCCTGGTTCAGGCGGTGCAAAAAGTAGCTTTGGTCCTTCGCCGGGTCCAGGCCTTTGAGCAGCTCGTGCTTGCCTGTCGCGTCGTTCAGGCGCACACGGGCGTAATGGCCGGTGGCAATCTTCTCGGCGCCCAGGCGCATGGCGTGGTCCAGAAAGGCCTTGAACTTGATCTCGGCGTTGCACAGGATGTCGGGGTTGGGGGTGCGGCCAGCCTGGTACTCGCGCAGGAATTCGGCGAACACGCGGTCGCGGTAGTCGGCGGCAAAGTTGACGTGTTCAATCTCGATGCCCAGCACGTCGGCTACGGCAGCGGCATCCACAAAGTCGATGTTGGACGAGCAGTACTCACTGTCGTCGTCATCCTCCCAGTTCTTCATGAAGATGCCCACCACCTCGTGGCCCTGCTGCTTCAAAAGGTGGGCGGTCACCGCGGAGTCCACGCCCCCACTCAGTCCCACCACGATGCGTTGTTTGCTCATGGACCCGATTTTACGGGCTGGACTGCGCTTGCTGTTTGGGCATAAAAATGACCTCTAGAGCCCGTGGATATTGCGCAAGCAGCTCCTTTTTTTATAGCGATACCTGAGGCTGCCACAGGCTGGCGTCGGCATAAATCAGTTCCAGCGGGTATCGCTGACCACGCAGATAGTCTTCCATGCATTGCAGCACCAGCGGGCTGCGGTGCCGGGCCTGGCTGGCGCGCATCTCGTCGGCGCTGAGCCATACGGTGCGTTCGATGCCGGTGTCCAGCGTGCGTTGTGCGTCCAAGGCGCCCAGGGTGCCGGCGTAGGCAAAGCGCAGGTAGGTCACATCCTCCAGCCCATCGGCGCGCTGGCGTTGAAAGCGCGACAAGTACAGGCCCACGAGGAAGGTGGGCGTGAAGGCATAGGCCGTTTCCTCTAATACCTCTCGGGAACAACCCTGAGCGGGTGACTCCGCCGGGTCCAGGTGGCCGGCCGGGTTGTTCAGCCGCAGGCCTTCGGGGGTGTGCTCCTCCACCATCAAAAAGCGGCCCTGCTGCTCTATGACAGCGGCCACGGTGACACTGGGTTTCCATCGTTGGTGCATGCCGGATTATGGGCATGCAGGGTTGGGCTGTTTTGCACGCGCCTGCTCCGGGCGCGTCTGCGGGCGGGCGTTTGCGCAGAGAAATTCAGTTAAAGTTGCCGCCCAGTATCCTTTCGCGAAGCTTACCGCTGCGAAAACGCCCCAGGGCCCGCCCCATCCACGTAAAGGAGTCGCTTGATGCAGACCAGTGTTGCCACGGAAACAGGACAGCGTATTGGTATCCCCCGGGAAACTTTCCCGGGCGAAAAACGCGTTGCCACGGTGCCGGAGGCGGTGGAGAAGCTGATCAAGCTGGGCTTTCGGGTCTGTGTGGAGTCGGGTGCGGGTGCTTTGGCCAACTGCGACGACGACAGTTACCGCGCAGCGGGTGCCGAGGTGGTGGCAACGGCCCCAGCGCTCTGGGCCCAGTCCGACATCGTTTTCAAGGTGCGCGGCCCCTCGGCAGACGAAGTCGGTTTGATGCGCGAAGGCGGCACCCTCATCAGCTTTATCTGGCCCGCCCAAAACCCTGAGTTGCTGCAACAGCTGGCCGCCAAGAAGGCCACCGTGCTGGCCATCGACTCCCTGCCACGCACGCTGTCGCGCGCCCAGAAGATGGACGCCTTGACCTCCATGGCCGGTGTCAGTGGTTACCGCGCCGTCATCGAGGCGGCCAACGCCTTTGGCCGCTTCTTCAACGGTCAGATCACGGCTGCAGGCAAGGTGCCCCCCGCCAAGGTGTTCATCGCGGGTGCCGGTGTGGCCGGTCTGGCCGCCATTGGCACCGCAGCCAGCCTGGGCGCCATCGTGCGTGCCAATGACACCCGCGCCGAAGTGGCCGACCAAGTCACCTCGTTGGGCGGTGAGTTCGTCAAGGTGGACTATGTCGAAGAAGGGGCGGGCGGCGGCGGGTATGCGAAGGTGATGTCCGAAGGCTTTCAGGCGGCGCAGCGTGCGATGTACGCGCAGCAGGCCAAAGAGGTGGACATCATCATTACCACGGCATTGATTCCCGGCAAACCTGCTCCCAAGCTGATTACCGCCGAAATGGTGAAGTCGATGAAGCCGGGCAGCGTGATCGTGGACATGGCGGCCGAGCAGGGCGGCAACTGCGAGTTGACCGAACCCGGCCAGGCGGTGGTGAAGCATGGCGTCACCATCGTCGGTTACACCGACTTGGCTTCACGCCTGTCCAAGCAGTCGTCCACGCTGTACGCGACCAATTTGTTCCGCTTGGCCGAAGAACTGTGCAAAGCCAAGGACGGTGTGGCCAACGTCAATATGGAAGACGATGCCATCCGTGGCCTGACCGTCATCAAGGATGGCCAGATCACCTGGCCCGCCCCTGCGCCCAAGGTTGTGGCGGCTCCGGCCCCCAAGGCCGCCGCCCCTGTGGTGGCAAAGAAGCCAGCCCATGGCCATGGCGGTGCAAGCGAGCCCATGTCGGCCAAGAGCCTTGCCCTTTTGATGGCCGTGGCAGCACTGCTGTTCTGGCTGATCGGCAGCTACGCGCCAGCCGCATTCCTGGGGCACTTCACGGTGTTTGTGCTGGCCTGCTTTGTGGGCTATATGGTGGTGTGGAATGTCAAGCCCGCGCTACATACGCCGCTCATGAGTGTGACCAACGCCATCAGCAGCATCATCGCCATCGGCGCGCTGGTGCAGGTCTCGCCGGTGGCGGGTGCGGTGGGGCGGCCCGACAGCCTGATCACCTGGCTCGCTGTTGCGGCCATCGTGCTGACGGCCATTAATATGTTTGGCGGTTTTGCCGTCACCCAGCGCATGCTGGCCATGTTCCGCAAGTAAGGAGACCTGAAGATGTCTGCAAGTTTGGCTACGGTCTCCTACATTGGCGCGACCATTTTGTTTATTCTGAGTCTGGGCGGCCTGTCCAACCAGTCCACCGCCCTGCGTGGCAATCTGTACGGCATGGTGGGCATGGCGCTGGCGGTGTTGGCGACGGTGTTTGGCCCGACGGTAACTGCCGCCGGACTTCCCTGGATTGCTGGTGCCATGGTGCTGGGTGGTGGCGTGGGCCTGTATGCCGCCCGCACCGTACAAATGACTCAGATGCCCGAATTGGTGGCGCTGATGCACAGCATGGTGGGCTTGGCTGCTTGCCTGGTTGGGTTTGCCAGTTACGTGGATACCTCCATCCAGCACACCGGTGCCGAGAAGGTGATCCACGAAGTGGAGATCTACATTGGCATTCTGATCGGTGCAGTCACCTTCTCGGGCTCGCTGATCGCCTTTGGCAAGCTCAACGGCAAGATCGGCGGCAAGCCCTTGTTGCTGCCGGGGCGCCATTTGTTGAATCTGGCCGGCTTGCTGGTGGTGATCTGGTTCGGGCGCGAGTTCATCCAGTCGACCTCTGTGGCCGAAGGCATGGCGCCGCTGGTCGTGATGACCGTGGTGGCACTGCTGTTTGGTGTGCACATGGTGATGGCTATTGGTGGTGCCGATATGCCTGTGGTGGTGTCCATGCTCAACAGCTATTCCGGTTGGGCCGCAGCAGCCACCGGCTTCATGTTGTCCAACGACCTGCTGATCGTGACCGGTGCGCTGGTTGGCTCCAGCGGCGCCATCCTGTCCTACATCATGTGCAATGCCATGAACCGCAGCTTCATCAGTGTGATTGCAGGTGGCTTCGGTAGCGCCCCTGCGGCACCCAAAGCGGAAGGCGGGCCAGTGCAGCCGGCTGGTGAGGTGGTTGCCGTGAATGCGAATGAAACCGCCGAACTGCTGCGCGAAGCCAAGGGCGTGATCATCGTTCCCGGCTACGGCATGGCGGTTGCTCAGGCCCAGCACACCGTGTTTGAAATCACCCGCACGCTGCGCGAAAAAGGCGTGAACGTGCGCTTTGGCATCCATCCCGTGGCGGGGCGTATGCCAGGCCACATGAATGTGCTGCTGGCCGAAGCCAAGGTGCCTTACGACATCGTGTTCGAGATGGAAGAAATCAACGACGATTTTCCCGAGACCGATGTGGTCATGGTGATTGGGGCCAACGACATCGTGAACCCCTCCGCCCAGGACGATCCGACCAGCCCGATCGCTGGCATGCCGGTGCTCGAAGTGTGGAAGGCCAAGACGTCGATTGTGATGAAGCGCAGCATGGCCTCTGGCTACGCCGGGGTGGACAACCCGCTGTTCTACAAAGACAACAACCGCATGCTGTTTGGCGACGCCAAGAAGATGCTCGACGAGGTATTGGGTGCGCTGAAAACCTGAAGACCACTGCGCGTCGTGCACGGCATAGGGAAAGCACACGCCCGCGCTGTGCCCCGCACGGTGACAATCCCCGGCTGATTTCAAAAATAGGATGGAGACAAAGACATGACCGATCGCATTTGGCTGAGCAGCTATCCCAAGGGTGTGCCGGCGGACATCAACCCCGCGATGTACCCCTCGCTGGTGGGATTGATGGAAGAGAGCTTCAAGAAGTACGCCGGCCGCGTAGCCTACAACTTCATGGGCAAGGACGTGACTTACGCCCAGACCGACAGCCTCAGCCAGGCGTTTGCGGCCTATTTGCAGGGCCTGGGTATGGTCAAGGGTGACCGCGTGGCGATCATGATGCCCAACGTGCCCCAGTACCCGGTGGCTGTGGCCGGCATTTTGCGTGCCGGTTTTGTGGTGGTGAATGTAAATCCGCTCTACACCCCGCGCGAGCTGGAACACCAGCTCAAGGACTCCGGTGCCAAGGCCATCATCATCATCGAGAACTTTGCCGCCACTCTGGAAAAATGCATCGCAGCCACCCCGGTCAAGCACGTGGTGTTGTGCGCCATGGGCGACCAGTTGGGCTTGCTCAAGGGTGCGTTGGTTAACTATGTGGTGCGCAATGTCAAGAAGATGGTGCCCGCCTATACGCTGATGGGAGCGGTACGCTTCAACGAGGCCATTGCCCGTGGCACCAAGGCCCCCTTCAAAAAGCCCGAAACCAAGGCCGACGACGTGGCGGTGTTGCAGTACACCGGCGGAACCACCGGCGTGTCCAAGGGCGCCGTGCTGTTGCACCGCAACGTGATTGCCAATGCGCTGCAGGCCGAAGCCTGGTACGGCCCGGCCATGGCCAAGGTTCCTGCGGATGTGCAGCCCACCTCGGTGTGCGCATTGCCGCTCTACCATATCTTCGCATTTACGGTGGGCATGATGCTGTCCATGCGCACGGGCGGCAAGCTGATCCTGATTCCCAACCCGCGCGACATTCCGGGTGTGCTCAAGGAACTTTCCAAACACACGATCCACAGTTTTCCGGCGGTCAACACCTTGTTCAACGGCCTGGCCAACCACCCCGACTTCAACACCGTGGACTGGAGTCACCTGAAGGTCTCGGTGGGGGGCGGAACCGCCGTGCAGAGCGCGGTGGCCAAGCTGTGGTTTGAGAAAACCGGTTGCCCCATCTGCGAAGGCTATGGTTTGAGTGAGACATCCCCCATCGCGAGCTGCAACCCCATTACCTCCAACGAGTACACCGGCACCATTGGCATCCCGGTGTCCAGCACCTACATGAAGCTGCTGGATGACGATGGCAATGAGGTGCCTGCGGGTCAGAGCGGCGAGATTGCCATCAAAGGTCCACAGGTGATGGCGGGCTACTGGCAGCGTCCGGACGAGACTGCCAAGGTCATGACCGCAGACGGCTTCTTCAAGTCCGGTGACGTCGGCGTGGTCGACGAGCGCGGCTTTTTCAAGATCGTGGACCGCAAGAAGGACATGATTCTGGTGAGCGGTTTTAATGTGTTTCCCACCGAACTCGAAGACGTGGTCGCCCAGATGCCGGGTGTCATGGAGTGCGCCTGCGTGGGCGTGGTCGATGCCAAATCGGGCGAGGCCGTGAAGCTGGTCATTGTCAAAAAAGACCCCAACCTCAGCGAAGAGGATGTGCGCAGTTTCTGCAAAGAAAACCTCACAGGCTACAAGCAGCCCAAAGTGATTGAGTTCCGCACCGAACTGCCCAAAACCCCGGTGGGCAAGATTCTGCGCCGGGAGTTACGCGACAAGTGATGCCGTAGCCACAACGTGTTTTCAAAGAAAAAAGCGGCCTTCGGGCCGTTTTTTGCGCCTGCTACGCTAAGCCCTTCGCTGTCTTTTGTTTGATATTGCCATGTCCAATGCTGTTGCAAACCCCGCCCCTATTGCCATCCTGAGCGCCCTGGCGGAAGAGCAGGCTGGTCTGATGGAGGCGCTGCAGTCGCCGCGACAGGTGACGCATGCCGGCCGCACCTTCTGGTGTGGCCGCTTGTGGGGCCAACCCGTGGTGCTGGCGTTGTCGCGCATCGGCAAGGTGGCGGCGGCCACTACTGCCACCGCCCTGATTGCCCACTTTGGTGTGGACCGGGTGATGTTCACGGGTGTGGCCGGTGGCGTGGGGGCCGATGTACAGGTGGGGGATGTGGTGGTGGGAGGCTCCTATGTGCAGCATGACATGGACGCCTCACCCCTGTTTCCTCGCTATGAGGTGCCTCTGTATGGCCGGGCGCAGTTCTCTGGCGATGAGGCGCTGTGTGGAGCCTTGCTGGCAGCCAGCCGTATGGCGTTGGCCGACATCGCCCATGAGGCGCGTGCGCCCGTGGTGCACCGGGGCCTGATTGCCAGTGGTGACCGGTTTGTGAATGGTGCCGCCGAGGTGGCCGCGCTGGTGGGGGCGTTGGTGACTGCGGGCTACACGCCGCTGGCGGTGGAAATGGAAGGGGCTGCCGTGGCCCAAGTGTGTGCCGACTATGGCGTGCCCTTTGCCGCGGTGCGCACCATCTCCGATCGCGCCGACGATTCCGCCCATGTGGATTTCAGCCGTTTCGTGCGAGAGGTGGCGAGTGTGTATGCGCAACGAATTGTTGAGAATTTTCTTAAATCGCTATCAAAACAATAGCTGTTGCCGCTTGTTCTGTGCGGGCTAGAAGCCTATTTTGCTGTATTTACTTGAGCCAACCACGTTTGCGGAAGTACCACATGGGGACCAAGGCGCTGGCCACCATCAGGGCTAGCGCGTAGGGGTAGCCCAGCGCCCAGTCCAGCTCGGGCATGAATTTGAAGTTCATGCCGTACAGGCTGGCAATCAGCGTCGGCGGTAGCAGCGCCACGCTGGCCACCGAGAAGATTTTGATGATCTTGTTTTGGTTGATGTTGATGAAGCCCACTGTGGCGTCCATCAAGAAGTTGATCTTGTCGAACAAGAATGCCGTGTGCGAGTCCAGCGAGTCGATGTCGCGCAGAATCTGCCGTGCTTCTTCGAACTGCTCGGCATTGAGCATCTTGCTGCGCATCATGAAACTCACGGCGCGCCGGGTGTCCATCACGTTGCGGCGGATGCGGCCATTCATGTCTTCGTGGCGCGCGATGGAACCCAGCACCTCGCCCGCCATGGCGTCGGTCACATCCCCGGACAACACCTGGCTGCTGACTTTCTCCAACTCGTCGTAAATGCCTTCCAGCGTATCGGCAGAGTATTCGGCGTCTGCATCAAACAGTTTGAGCAGTACTTCCTTGGCGTCTTCGATCAGTCCCGGAGCGCGGCGCGCACGCATGCGCAGCAGGCGGAACACGGGCACGTCTTCGTCGTGGATGGAAAACAGCACGCCCTTGCTTTTGAGGTTGGCATTCACCAGATTCAGGATGAAGGCCACGCGCACGGTGCGGGGTTCGTTGTCGTCGGCCACCAAAAAGTCACTGCGAATGTGCACATCGCCGTTGTCTTCGGCATAAAAACGCGCAGACTCTTCAATGTCCTCGTCCATCGCATCATCCGGGATGGACAGGCCGTAGTACTGCTTGACCCAGCGCTTTTCTTCCAGCGTAGGTGATTCAAGGTCCACCCAGATGGGTTGGAATTTGGAGAGCTCCTCCAGCGACTCGATTTCTTCCTGAAAAAGGCGGCCGTTGGCGAGCGTAAAGATATTGAGCATGGCTCACTCCCAATGTAATGGTGTCTGCGGTGCGGGTTGGGTGCTTTCAACTCCGATGCAGTGCTGGGAGTTGAAAGCTACCGACTGGGGTAGGTTTCCAAGGAGCGTTCTCCGAGAGTGGTGTTGCCCAAATTATCGCACCGAGATGGGGGTGGTAGAGTGTCCGGCTGCCTATTGCGCTGCACTTCCGTGCGTTTTTCCATGTCCTCTGCACTCACCCCACGACGCGAACTTTGGCTCTTGATCACCTTGGCCGGCATCCAGTTCACCAACATCCTGGATTTCATGATCATGATGCCGCTCGGCCCTGCACTCACGGCCTTGTTCCGTATCAGTGATGCCCAGTTCGGTTGGCTGGTGTCGGCCTACACGCTGGCTGCGGGGGCGTCCGGTCTCGCAGCCTCGACCTACATCGACCGTTTTGACCGCAAGCGCCTGCTCATGGTGTTGTACGGCTTGTTTGCCCTCTCCACGCTGGCCTGCGGCCTTGCGCCCACCTACGGCAGCCTGATGGTGGTCCGCATTGCGGCCGGCATTTTTGGCGGCGTGCTGTCGGCGCTGAGTCAGACCATCGTGGGGGATGTCGTTCCCTACGAGCGCCGCGGGCGGGCCATGGGCGTGGTGATGACGTCCTTCTCCCTGTCTACCGTTGCGGGTGTCCCCCTGGGCCTGTTTTTGGCCGCACACTTCGGCTGGCACCTGCCGTTTATCCTGATTGCAGTGCTGAGCCTCGTGCTGATGGTGTTCGCCCAGTTGTCCATGCCTTCGCTCAAGGAGCACCTGGCTGCCCAGGCGCATACCTCGTCTTGGGGGCGTATCCGCGACGTGGTCGTGGATCGCAACCACCAGCGGGCCTTTGTGTTCTCGGCCTTGCTGATGTTTGCAGGCTTTACCGTCATTCCCTACATCACCATCTATATGCAGGCCAATGTGGGCCTGCGGGCGGACCAGGTGCCCTACATCTACCTGTGTGGCGGTGTAGCCACCCTGTTGAGCGCGCGCATCGTGGGGCGTCTGGCAGACGGGTGGGGCAAGTTCAAGACCTTTCGCGTGATGGCCGCCGTGGTGCTGGTCCCCATGCTGGCCATCACCCAGTTAGGGCCCGTGGCCATGGTGTGGGTGTTGCTGGTGTCTACGCTGTTCTTTGTCTGCATGAGCGGGCGCATGATCCCCGGCATGGCCATGCTGACCTCGGCTGCCAATCCGGCGTTGCGTGGGACTTTCATGACGCTCAACTCCGCAGTCCAGTCGGGTGCCATGGGGTTGGCGGCTCTGGTGGGGGGCTACATCATCGATCGTGACGCCGCCGGGCTTGTAGAGAACTATGGTTGGGCCGCCGTGGTTGGGGGCTGCGCCAGCGTGTTGACGATCGTGGTTGGGTCCCGTTTGCAACTGCATCCGTCGGCAGAACCGGGGCCTAAGTAAAGAGTCCCTGCATGTTGCATTGCATTACAAAAACCGATTGCAATCACTCACAAACGGGCGCATAGTTGTTCTCAAGACGACCGCAAATAGGGTTCAGAGATTTCGGATTTTTAGTGTGAGCGCCGACCACCGCAAGTGGAAGGCTTTGTCAACCCTGAGAGCAACTGGAGGCTATTTATGAATTTGACGATCAGCGGTCATCACCTTGAAGTTACCCCCGCACTGCGCAGTTATGTCACGACCAAGCTCGATCGCATCATGCGCCACTTTGACCAAGTGGTAGACGTCAAGGTACTACTCACCGTTGAGAAGCAAAAGGAGAAGGAGCGACGGCAGCGCGCCGAATGCAACATCCACGTCAAGGGCAGCGACATGTTTGCGGAAAGTGCCCACGAGGATTTGTATGCGGCCGTTGATGAGCTGGTGGACAAGCTGGATCGCCAGGTGGTTCGCCACAAAGACCGTTTGCAAAATCACCACCACGAGGCCCCGAAGCGTTTGATGTAAGGCCCGAGGCAAGCGCCAAAGCGCTAGAGACAGCCACCCAAAAACCGCCCTTCCACGGGCGGTTTTTTTGTGTGCATAATTCGCCTCACACCATGAACCGACTCGCGTCCATCCTCTCCGCTTCGCAAGTTCTTGCGCAAGTCGATGTCACCAGCAAAAAACGTGCTTTTGAAGAAGCCGGTCTGCTGTTTGAGAATCTCCACGGCCTGAGCCGTGCACTGGTCACTGACAGCCTGTTTTCCCGGGAGCGCCTGGGGTCCACCGGTTTAGGGCATGGCGTAGCGATCCCCCATGGTCGTATCAAGGGTCTCAAGGCTCCCATGGCTGCTGTGTTTCAGCTGGCCAAGCCGATTGGTTTTGACGCGCCGGACGATGTGCCCGTCAGTTTGCTGATTTTTCTGCTGGTGCCCGAAGCGGCCACCCAGAAACACCTTGAAATCCTGTCGGAAATTGCCGAATTGCTCAGCGATGCCAGCCTGCGTGAGCAGCTCACCGCTTGCGGCGATGCCGGCCAGTTGCATAGCCTGATTACGGGCTGGCAATCTGCACGGGCCGCTTGACTTCCCCTAGCCGAGCAGTGCCTTGAAACCCACCGCGGTCAGCGCAGACGCCCTGTTTGAAGAATTCCGGGCGTACCTGCGTTGGGAGTGGGTGGCCGGTTTGGGGGCCTCAGAGCGCCGTTTTGACGAAGTGGCCATCAGCGCTGCCCGTTCCGGGGCCGACTTGGTGGGTTACCTCAACTACATCCATCCCTACCGGGTGCAGATTTTGGGTGAGCGCGAAATCACCTACATCACCAATGCCACGCCTGAAGACTGTGCACGCCGCATTTCCCGCATCGTGACATTGGAGCCGCCTGTGCTGGTTTTGGCAGATGGGCAAGCGGCGCCCCAAGCCCTGCTGTCTATGTGTGAGCGGGCGCAAATCCCGATGTTCGCCACCAAGGAGTCTTCGGCTTTCGTCATCGATGTGCTGCGTGCCTACCTGTCCAAACACTTTGCGGAACGCATGTCCATGCACGGTGTGTTCATGGATATTTTGGGCTTGGGCGTGCTCATTACTGGCGAGTCCGGCTTGGGCAAGAGCGAGTTGGGTCTGGAGTTGATCTCCCGCGGCAACGGCCTGGTGGCCGATGACGCGGTGGACCTGTATCGCATCAACCAGACCACGATTGAGGGGCGTTGCCCCGAGCTGCTGCAAAACCTGCTGGAAGTGCGTGGCATCGGCCTTTTGGATATCCGCGGCATCTTTGGCGAAACTGCGGTGCGCCGCCGTATGCGCCTCAAGCTCATCGTGCACTTGGTGCGCCGAGAAACGCTGGAGCGTGAATACGAACGTATCCCCTATGAGCCGCTCACCCAGGATGTGCTGGGCATTCCGGTACGCAAAGTGGTGATTCAGGTGGTGGCTGGTCGCAACATCGCGGTGCTGGTGGAGGCTGCTGTGCGCAACACCATCCTGCAGCTGCGCGGAATTGATACCTACCAGGAGTTTGTCGAGCGGCACCGCAAGGCGATGTCGCAGGGCTGATCCATCGGCTGTTCAGGCCGACTGGTTATTGCGGTGGGGGCACTTGTCCTTGGTGCAGGTGGCGTACAGGCTCAGTGCGTGGTCTGCAATGGTGAAGCCCTTGGCCTTGGCCACCGCATGTTGGCGCTTTTCAATTTCGGCGTCGTAAAACTCTTCCACCTTGCCGCAATCCAGGCACACCAAGTGATCATGGTGCTGACCTTCGTTGAGCTCGTATACCGCCTTGCCACTCTCAAAATGGCTGCGGCTCAGAATGCTGGCTTGTTCAAACTGTGTCAGCACCCGGTACACGGTGGCCAGGCCCACGTCTGAGCGCTCTTGCAGCAAAACACGGAACACGTCTTCCGCGGTCATGTGGCGTTGCGTGCCGCGCTGAAAAACCTCCAGAATTTTCAGGCGAGGAACGGTGGCTTTGAGGCCTGTGTTTTTGAGTTCGTTGATGTTGCTCATGGCATTCTCCAGGCGCGGGCGCCAGTCTGGCTGGTATAGGCCAGCCGCTACAATCGCGTGATCATATCGTTCCTGACTTTTCATGCCCAATAACCTGCTGCGTGGTTCCCGTTTCCCCTTGGTGGTGCTGGCCTTGGCCGCATTGGCGGGTTGCAGCACACTCAGCAGCACCAGCGACACGATGGCCAAGGCCGCGCAGCGTGTGCAGCCTTACAAAATCGACATCGTGCAGGGCAATGTGGTGACACGTGAGCAACTTGCCGTGCTGCGCCCTGGCATGCCGCGCGCCATGGTGCAGGACGTGCTGGGCTCCTCTTTGCTGGCCAGCGTGTTTCACGCCAACCGCTGGGACTATGTGTTCACCCTGAAGCGCCAGGGCGCGGAGCCCCAGTCGCGCAGGGTGACGGTGTTCTTCAACAACGATGCGCTGGAGCGGGTTGAGGCCGACGAATTGCCTAGCGAGGCGGAGTTCGTGTCCACGCTCAAGTCGTCGCCCAACAAGGGGCCGCTGCCGGCCCTGACGGCGCCGCAAGACAAGCTGCAAAAGTTTCCCGTACCGGCCGCGCCCGAGGCCGGTGCCGCGGCTTCCGCGGTGGCCGATCCGGCGGCCTACCCGCCGCTGGAACCTGCGGCGCAGTAACGTTTTTCTCTACAGGACAGGGACATGACCCACACCATCGCCATTGCTGGCGCCTCCGGCCGCATGGGCCAGATGTTGATTGAAGCCGTGCGTGCGGCCGACGACTGCCGCCTGGGCGGTGCGCTGGACATCGCCAGCAGCCCCGCGCTGGGCCAAGACGCCGGTGCGTTTTCCGGCCAACCAACCGGCGTGCTGATCACCTCCGATTTGCGCGAGGGCCTGAAAGGCTGCGACGTGCTGATCGATTTCACACGCCCAGAAGGCACGCTGGAGCACCTGCGCGTATGCCGTGAGCTCGGTGTGTCGGCCGTCATTGGTACCACCGGGTTTACCGATGCGCAGAAGGCCGAGATTGCGCAAGCATCCAAAGACATCGCCATCATGATGGCGCCCAACATGAGCGTGGGCGTTAACGTCACCCTCAAGCTGCTGGAGATGGCCGCCAAGGCGCTGTCTACCGGGTATGACATCGAAATTGTTGAGGCTCACCACCGCCACAAGGTGGATGCCCCTTCGGGCACGGCCCTGAAGATGGGCGAGGTGATTGCCGGTGCCCTGGGGCGTGACCTGAAAGAGTGTGCGGTGTACGAGCGTTATGGCGTGACTGGCGAGCGCGATCCGTCCAGCATTGGCTTCGCCACCATCCGCGGTGGCGATATTGTGGGTGACCACACGGTACTGTTTGCCGGCATCGGTGAGCGCATTGAAATCAGCCACAAGTCTTCCAGCCGCGTCACCTACGCGCAGGGCAGCCTGCGTGCCGCGCGCTTCCTGGCCGGGCGCAAGGCCGGGCTGTTCGACATGTTCGACGTATTGAATCTCAAATGAACACCCACCAGCTGTTCCAGGGGGATGCGGTCAGCACCACGGTATCTGTGGTGCTGCTGGGCATGTCGGTCTGCAGCTGGGTGGTGATCTTGTGGAAAAGCTGGTTGTTGCAGCGCGCGGTGCGTGATGTGGCTCGCAGTACCGCTGCGTTCTGGCAGGCACCCGACTGGGCGCAGGCCCAGGCGGCGGTGCGCACCTTTGACCGCGAGCTGCTGATCAGCCCGCTGGTGGAAGCCACGCAGCAAACGCTGCCCGGTACCTTGGGCGCCGCGGGCGACCGGTCCCAGCAGCTAACCCGTGTGCTGCGCGACGCACTGCATGGCGTGTTGCGCCAGTTGCAAGCCGGGCAGGTCTTGTTGGCCACGGTGGGGGCGACCGCACCTTTTGTGGGCCTGCTGGGCACCGTTTGGGGCATTTACCACGCCCTCCTGGGCATCGCCGGTTCGGGGCAGGTCAGCATCGACAAGATCTCCGGCCCAGTGGGCGAGGCGCTGATCATGACGGCCGCAGGCCTGGCGGTCGCTATTCCTGCCGTGCTTGGTTACAACATCCTGGGGCGCCTCATCGGCCGCATCGAAGCGGACCTGGAAGGCTTTGCGCGCGATTTGCGCGAGCTCTTGCTGACGCAGCAGCCATGAGCTTCGGCCGTCTGGAGCGCACGCCCAGCGCCTCACCCATGAGCGAGATCAACATGACACCGTTGATCGACGTCATGTTGGTGTTGCTGGTGATTTTTATCATCACCGCGCCACTGATGGTCAGTGCCGTGAAGGTGGACCTGCCACAGACCGAAGGCGCCCAAGCTGCTGATGCCCCGCAGTTCGTGGCGCTGGCGCTGGACAAGTCCGGGCAGGCGTATCTGGCCGACCAGCCCATGGCGCTGCCAGCGCTGGCACAGGAGCTGAAGAAGACCGCCGCCCGTAACCCTTTGACCGAAGTGCAGCTGCGCGCCGACGCCGCCGTGCCCTATGGCCGGGTGGTGGAGGTCATGGGCCTGGCGCATGCGGCGGGTCTGAGTCGCATTGGCTTTGTGGCCACTCCGGAGCCGCCTGCGGCCACGCCCTAGGTTCCCAACCGGCTGCGCTGGCGCAGCGCCTAAAATCTCTCCACGCCTTTTCCACTGGCAGCCCGGCGCTGCCCTTTCCCCATGCAAGACAAGTACCAGCACCTCGACGTAGAAAAATCGGCCCAAGACCATTGGTCCCAACCCCTCTGGAATGGCCAGAACGCCTACCGCGTGACCGAGGACGCTGGCAAGAAGAAGTTCTACGCCTGCTCCATGCTGCCTTACCCCAGCGGCAAGCTGCACATGGGCCATGTGCGCAACTACACCATCAACGACATGCTCACGCGCTACCTGCGCATGAACGGCTACAACGTGCTCATGCCCATGGGCTGGGACGCGTTTGGTCTGCCTGCCGAGAATGCGGCGTTGAAGAACAAGGTGCCACCCGCCCAGTGGACCTACGACAACATCGCCTACATGAAGGGCCAGATGCAGGCCATGGGCCTGGCGATCGACTGGAGCCGTGAGGTCGCGACCTGCGACCCGCAGTATTACAAGTGGAACCAGTGGCTGTTCCTCAAGATGCTGGAAAAAGGCATTGCCTACCGCAAGACCCAGGTGGTGAACTGGGACCCCGTGGACCAGACCGTGCTGGCCAACGAGCAGGTGATTGACGGCAAAGGCTGGCGTACCGGCGCGGTGGTGGAGAAGCGCGAGATCCCTGGCTACTACCTCAAGATCACCGACTACGCGCAAGAGCTGCTGGACCACGTGCAGATGGGCAACGAGAAGGCTACGCTCAATGGCTGGCCCGACCGCGTGCGCCTGATGCAGGAAAACTGGATCGGCAAGAGCGAAGGTGTGCGTTTTGCGTTCCCGCACGACATCAAGGACGCGAGCGGCGCGCTGATTGGCGACGGCCGCATGTACGTGTTCACCACGCGCGCCGACACCATCATGGGCGTGACCTTCTGCGCTGTGGCGCCCGAGCACCCATTGGCCGCACATGCAGCCGTGGGCAATGCGGCGCTGGCCGCCTTCATTGAAGAGTGCAAGCACGGCGGCACCACCGAGGCCGAGCTGGCCACGCAGGAGAAAAAGGGCCAGCCCACGGGCTTGTTTGTCACGCATCCGCTGACCGGCGCACAAGTGCCGGTGTGGGTCGGCAACTATGTGTTGATGGGTTATGGCGATGGCGCGGTGATGGGCGTGCCCGCACACGACGAGCGTGACTTTGCGTTTGCGCTGAAGTACGGCATCGAGATCAAGCAAGTGGTGGCGGTGGAAGGCGAAGCCTTCTCGTCCACTGCCTGGGCGGATTCGTATGGCGACAAGCAGCGTGGCGCCACGGTGAACTCCGGCAAGTACGACGGCCTGGCCTACAAGGCGGCCGTGGACGCCGTAGCCGCCGACCTGGCCGCCAAAGGCCTGGGCGAGAAGAAAACCACCTGGCGCCTGCGCGACTGGGGCGTGAGCCGCCAGCGCTATTGGGGCACACCCATCCCCATCATCCACTGCGAGGAACACGGCGCCGTGCCCGTGCCCGAGCAAGACCTGCCCGTGGTGCTGCCGCAGGATTGCGTGCCCGATGGTTCGGGTAATCCGCTGCACAAGCACGAAGGCTTCCACGCCGGTGTGGTGTGCCCGGTCTGCGGCAAGCCCGCACGCCGTGAGACCGACACCATGGACACCTTCGTGGATTCGTCCTGGTACTTCATGCGCTACTGCGACCCCAAGAACGCGGAAGCCATGGTGGCCGGCGGCACCGACTACTGGATGCGCGACCAACAGCTGGCCACCGGCGGCAGCGGCATGGACCAGTACATCGGTGGCATTGAACACGCCATCCTGCACCTGTTGTACGCCCGCTTCTGGACCAAGGTGATGCGTGACCTGGGACTGGTGAAGGTGGACGAACCGTTCACCAAGCTGCTGACGCAGGGCATGGTGCTCAACCACATCTACAGCCGCCGCACCGCCAAGGGCGGCAAGGACTACTTCTGGCCGCATGACGTGGAGCATGTGCTGGACGAGGCCGGTAAGGTGGTGGGCGCCAAGCTCAAGAACGAAGCCGACAGTGGCGATGGCCGCTTGCCCGTGGGCACCGCCATCGACTACGAGGGCGTGGGCACCATGTCCAAGTCCAAGAACAACGGTGTGGATCCGCAAGAACTGATCGCCAAATACGGTGCAGACACGGCCCGCATTTACACCATGTTCACCGCGCCGCCCGAGGCCACGCTGGAATGGAACGATTCCGCTGTGGAAGGCAGCTACCGCTTCCTGCGCCGCGTATGGAACTTTGGCTACAAGCTGTCTGCTATGGATTCAATAGCTGCTCGCGCAAGCGTGGCGGGCGCTAGCAGCCTAAAAGACGTTGAATTCGGCAAGGAAGCCAAAGCCTTGCGCTTGGAGATGCACACCGTGCTCAAGCAGGTGGACTTCGACTACCAGCGCATGCAATACAACACCGTGGTGTCCGGCGCCATGAAGATGATCAACGCGCTGGAGGGTTTCAAGGCCCTGGATAGCGCGGGCGCCCAGGTGGCGCTGATCGAAGGTTTTGGCATCCTGCTGCGTGTGCTCTACCCTGCCACGCCACACCTGGCGCACACGCTGTGGGCCGAGCTGGGCTATGCCGGTACCTTGGGCGACTTGTTGGACGCACCTTGGCCGCAGGTGGATGCCTCGGCCCTGGTGCAGGACGAGATCGAGCTGGTGCTGCAGGTCAACGGCAAGCTGCGCGGCGCGGTGCGGGTGCCCGCCGGTGCCAGCAAGGAAGCCATTGAGGCCGCCGCTCTGGCCAGCGAGGCGTTCTTGAGCCACGCGGCCGGTGCGCCGGCCAAGAAGGTCATTGTGGTGCCCGGCCGCTTGGTCAACGTGGTGGTCTAAGCCTGTGCTGCAACGCCGCCACCTCATTGCGCTGCCCGCAGCGGCCTTGCTGGCCAGCTGCGGTTTCAAGCTGCGTGGCCAGCAAACCTTTGCGTTTGAGACCATTGCCGTCACGCCCGAGCGCGGTGGCGCGGTGGCGTCCGAGCTGGCCCGCTACCTGGGCAGCGCCGTGCGCCCGCTGGTACCCCCGGCGGGTGGGCAGCCTCCCCAGGTGGTGGTCGACATCCTGCAGGAGCTGCGTGAGAAGACGGTGGTGGGCGTCAACGCTTCGGGCCAGGTGCGTGAGTTTCAGCTGCGTATCCGCGTCAAGTTCCGCATGCGCACGCCGCAGGGCCGGGACCTGATCGCAGACACCGAGATCATCCAGCAGCGCGACATCAGCTTCAACGAATCCGCCGTGCTGGCCAAGGAGGCCGAAGAAGCACTGCTGTACCGCGACATGCAGTCCGACATCGTGCAGCAGCTGCTGCGCCGCATTGCCGCCGTCAAAACCCTGGATTGATGCCATGGCCCTGGACCGTGTGGACCAAACCCTGCTGGAGCTGCTGCAGCGCGACGGGCGCATGAGCGCCCAGGCCTTGTCCGAAGAGGTGAACCTCTCGGCCCGCGCCACGCTGAACCGCATCCGCCGGCTCGAAGACGACGGCCTGATTGCCGGCTACCGCGCGCTGCTGGCGCGCAAGGCGCTGGGCGAGCATGTGTCGGTATTTGCCGAGATTGCGCTCAAGGACCAGCGCCAGGCCACGGTGCAGCGTTTTGAGGCGGCCATGGTGGCCTGCCCCGAGGTGATTGCCTGCCACCTGGTCAGCGGCCGCTACGACTACCTGGTGCGCCTGGCCTGCCGCGACCTGGCCCACTACCGCGACCTCACCAACACCTGGATCGACGACATCGGTCTGGGCATCGACAAGGTGATCACCAGCACCGAGCTGCAGACCGTCAAAGAGTTTGCAGGCTTTCCGCTGATGGTGCGCGACGACACTTAGACGGACTTGGGGCGATTCCGAAACGGAAGCGTTGGATTGCCAGTTCAGCGCTTTACGCGCTTTGCCACTCACGCTTCGGCGCTTACAGCGCCCGCCCCACGCCTAAACTTCCTGGTATGCCGGGCGGCCCATCAGGGTCTGCGGATTCCGCACCTCTCCCGGTCACCTGAGGAGACACGACATGACCCGCTATATCGACGTCCACGACATGCAGCAACTGGTGCTGCAGCACGGCCTGGCCCCCATGATGTCCGAGATGGCCCAGACCATCCGCGAAGACTTTCTGCGTTGGGAAGATTTTGACAAGTCCCCCCGCACCGCCAACCACAGCACCAACGGGGTGATCGAGCTGATGCCCGTGTCCGACGACGCGCTCTACGCCTTCAAGTACGTCAACGGTCACCCCAAGAACCCGCTGCAAGGTCTGTCCACCGTGATGGCCTTTGGTGTGCTGGCCGATGTGGCCACCGGCTACCCCGAGTTGTTGAGCGAGCTGACCATCACCACCGCGCTGCGCACCGCGGCCACCTCCGCCATGGCCGCCAAGGTGCTGGCCCGGCCCGAGAGCAAGACCATGGCCCTGATCGGCAATGGCTCACAGAGCGAATTCCAGGCCATTGCCTTCATGACCCAGCTGGGCATCACCACGCTGCGGGTGTTTGACGTGGACCCCAGGGCCACCGACAAGCTGGTCGCCAACCTGCGCCCTTACACCGACGCCGGCAGCCTCACCATCGTGCGCTGCGCCTCCACGCGCGAGGCCGTGCGTGGCGCCGACATCGTAACCACGGTGACGGCCGACAAGACCAATGCCACCATCCTCACCGCCGACATGATCGAGCCCGGCATGCATTTGAACGCCGTGGGCGGCGACTGCCCCGGCAAGACCGAGTTGCAGGCCGAAATCCTGAACCATGCCAAGGTGTTTGTGGAGTTTGAGCCGCAAACCCGCATCGAGGGCGAGCTGCAGCAAATGCCGGCCGACTTTGTGACGCACCCGCTGTGGCAGGTGTTGGCCGGGACTACGGTGGGACGCGACAACGCTGCTCAAGTCACGCTGTTCGATTCGGTCGGCTTTGCGCTGGAAGACCTGTCGGCCCTGCGCTATGTACATGCGCTCTCGCAAAAGCTGGGCGTGGGCAGCACCGTGCAACTGGTGCCCGATCTGCCAGACCCCAAAGACCTGTTTGCCTGTGCCACTGCGGCACGGCCTACGCTGCGCAAAGCCGCATGAGCGACGCGGTTCTGCACCTGGTGGGCGCCGCCGTGGGCGAGGGCGCCAGCGATGGCGGCTGCAAGTGGGGCGCTGCTGCGCTGCGTGAGCACGGCATTGCCAACGCGCTCGCCGCCGCGGGGCGCACCGTGACCTGGGGTGACACAGTGGTGGCCCAGCCCATGCTGGCGACGAGCCGGTTGAATGCCATCGAAGGATTCTCCGAGCGCCTGGCGGGTGCGGTGGCCCAGGTGCTGCGCCAAAACCACCAGCCACTGGTGCTGGGTGGCGACCACTCGTGCGCCGTGGGCACCTGGAGCGCGGTGGCCGACCACCTGCGCCCACAGGGCGCGCTGGGGCTGGTCTGGATCGACGCGCATCTGGACGCCCACACGCCCGACACCTCGGACAGCCAGGCACCACACGGCATGCCGGTGGCGGCCTTGCTGGGCCATGGTTCGGCGGGCATGACGGATTTGTTTGGCTGGCGCCACAAGTTGCGCCCTGAGCACCTGGTCATCATCGGTGCGCGCAGCTACGAACCGGCCGAGAAGGCGCTGCTGGATAGCCTGGGCGTGCGTGTGATGTACATGCCCGAAGTGCTGGAGCGCGGCTTTGCGGCGTGTTTTGACGAAGCCCGCACCCGCGTGCAGGCTGGCACGGCGGGTTGGGGCATCAGCTTTGACCTGGATGGCCTGGACCCGCGCGACGCGCCGGGCACCGGCACGCCGGTGGAGCAGGGCATTCGCCTGGCCGATGCCCTGCAGGTGCTGGCCGGTTGCAGCCAGGACCCGCAGTTTGTGGCGCTGGAAGTGACAGAGTACAACCCGTTGCGCGACTTTGGCGGTCAAACCGCCCAGGCCGCGACGGATCTGGTGTGTTCCATGCTGGCGCCCCGCGCTACAGCGTTAGGCCTCGCGGCCTGAACGTAGCGGCGCAGCGTGGGGGCCTTAAACTCAGCCCCCTATGCAACTCGCAGCGAATCAACTTGGCAACCACCTGCAGCGCGGGCTCAAGAGCCTGTACACGCTGCACGGCGATGAGCCGCTGCTGCAGCAAGAGGCACTGGATGCGATCCGCGCCAACGCCCGTGCCAATGGTTACACCGAACGCACCTCGCACACCGTCGCCGGTGCCCACTTTGACTGGAGCGAAGTGCTGGCCGCCGGTGGTTCGCTGAGCCTGTTTGCCGACAAACAAATCGTTGAAATCCGCATTCCCAGCGGCAAGCCTGGCAAGGACGGCAGCGTGGCCTTGCAGCAGCTGGCCGAAGGTGCGCAGGGCAACGATTCCACGCTCACCATCGTTTTGCTTCCGCGTCTGGACAAGATGACCAAGTCCACCGCCTGGTTTGCTGCGCTGGATGCCAATGGCGTCACGCTGGAAGTCAGCCCGGTGGAGCGCGGCGCGCTGCCACAGTGGATCGCCCAGCGCCTGGGTGCCCAGGGCCAGCGCGTGGAAGCGGGTGAAGAAGGCCAGCGCACCTTGCAGTTCTTTGCCGACCGGGTGGAAGGCAACCTGCTGGCCGCGCACCAGGAAATCCAGAAGCTGGGGTTGTTGTTCCCCGCCGACGCGAACGGCGGGGTGTTAACGCTGGAGCAAGTGGAGAGCGCCGTGCTCAATGTCGCCCGCTACGACGTTTTCAAACTCAGTGAAGCGGTGTTGGCCGGCCAGGCCGTGCGCGTGCAGCGCATGCTGGACGGCCTGCAGGCCGAAGGCGAGGCCGAAGTGCTGGTGCACTACACGCTGGCCGAAGACATCCGCGCCCTCAAGCGCGTGAAAGACGCCATGGCCCAGGGCCGCCCCCTGCCCATGGCGCTGCGCGAGAACCGCATCTGGGGCCCGAAAGAGCGCCTGTTCGAGCGCGTGTTACCCAAACTCTCCGAATCCAAACTCGCCGAACTGCTGCAATCCGCCCATCTGGTGGACGGCATCGTCAAAGGCCTCAAACAGCCCGATTGGCCCAGCACGGGCTGGCAGGCGCTGCACCGGCTGGCGCTGCAGCTGTGTGGCTTGTGTGCTGCTGTGCCCAAGGCCGCGGCTGCCCCGGTGTACACACGACGCTGAACCGGCTCTGGAGCGCGTTCGTTATGCCAGACAGCCTTCCCGCCCAGCGCCACCAGCCACGGCACAGCCAGCTCTCGATTCGCCTCCATGCCCGCCTGGAGGGGGCTTGGCAACCCATTGAAGCGCAGAGCTGGAATGCCAATGGCTTTTGTTTCTTTCACACACAGTCGCTGGTCGAGGGGGGCATGGCTTTCAAACGCAGCCTGCTGCATTTTGACGGCGCACTGGTGTGGTCCAGGGCCTGCCAGGACGCCCAATTGGTGCTGGAGGTGCTGCTCAACGAGGCCATCCATCAGCAGGCCGAACGTCTGCACGACCAGCCCGAGACCCGACAGCGGCTGCTGCGACTCATGCGGGTGCAGGATATGGTGGAGCCCAAGCAGCGTGTGCTGGCCGCGCTCGGTGTGCGGTGGTCGGCGGCCCAATGGCAGGCGCGGGTGCAGGAGCGTTTGGCGCAGTCGGTGCTGCAGTCGGGCGTGCGGGTGGAGTCGCCCGTGTGGGCGGGCGTGGTGCAGGAGGCAATGGCACTGGGCGGTGTGGTGCAGGATTTGGAGCGCTGGTCCCGCACGCTGGGCGCGTCCTGAGCAATCTGCGAAAATCCCCCCATGAACGCGACCAATACCACCGAAACCACCCTGGCTCTGGGTTTGCAGGCAAAAGTGGCCTCAGCCCTTATGGCGCGTGCGCCAGCAGCTACTAAAAACGTAGCGCTTCGCGCCCTGGCGCGCTTGCTGCGCGAAAACACCGCGGCCCTGCAGGTGGACAACGCCAAGGATATTGAGCGCGCCGTGGCCAACGGCTTGGCCGCGCCCATGGTGGACCGCCTCAAACTCACGCCCAAAGTCCTGGAGACCTGCGCTGAGGGCTGTGAGCAACTGGCCGCCATGGCCGATGTGATTGGTGAAATCATTGGCATGAAGCAGCAGCCCAGCGGCATCCGCGTAGGCCAGATGCGGGTGCCGATTGGCGTGTTCGGCATGATTTTCGAGAGCCGGCCCAATGTGACGATCGAAGCCGCAAGCCTGTCGATCAAGAGCGGTAATGCCTGCATCCTGCGCGGCGGCTCCGAGGCGATTGACTCCAACAAGGCCCTGGCCAGGCTGGTGCAGCAGGCGTTGCTGGAAGCCGGTTTGCCCGCCGACGCGGTGCAACTGGTGCAAACCACCGACCGCGAGGTGGTGGGCCAGCTCATCGCCATGCCGCAGTATGTGGATGTGATCATCCCGCGCGGCGGCAAGGGCCTGATCGAGCGCATCAGCCGCGATGCCAAGGTGCCGGTCATCAAGCACCTGGACGGCAACTGCCACACCTATGTGGACGACCCCTGCGATATCGCCATGGCCGTCAAGGTGGCGGACAACGCCAAAACCAACAAATACAGCCCCTGCAACGCCACCGAAGGCCTGCTGGTGGCGCGCGGTGCGGCCGCCGAGTTTTTGCCACGCATCGGTGCGGTCTACGCGGCCAAGGGTGTGGAGATGCGCTGCGACCCCGAGGCGCTGGCTATTTTGACGTCAAATATGCCTCTGGCCACCGTGGATACTGCGCAAGCAGCTACTAATTTTGTAGCAAATCTGGTGCCGGCCACCGAGCAGGATTGGTACGAGGAATACCTGGCACCCATCGTCAGCGTGAAAGTGGTGGCCGGAGTGGACGAGGCCATCGCCCACATCAACCAGTATTCGTCCCACCATACCGATGCCATCCTCACCACCAACCATGTGCACGCGCAGCGCTTTCTGCGCGAGGTGGATTCGGCCAGCGTGATGGTGAATGCCAGCACGCGCTTTGCCGATGGGTTTGAATACGGCCTGGGTGCCGAAATCGGCATCAGCACCGACAAGTTCCACGCCCGCGGGCCGGTGGGCATAGAAGGGCTGACCTCGCTGAAGTATGTGGTGCTGGGCGAAGGCGAAGTGCGCGGCTGAGCCGAATTCGCGGGCCGCTGTTTTTCTGGCGGCGTGCGGCAGGGGACTTGAAATTTCGGGGAACTTCTCCACCTGATGGAGCCCCCTAGAATGGCAAGTCCCTCTTAGAAAGCGCCGCATGGTTCCGCATCTTGTTACCGCCCTGACGGGCCCCATCAACGAACTCGAACAACGGGTTCTGGACTCTATGCCCGCCATCGAGCGCTGGTTCCGGCTGGAGTGGATGGAGCACACACCGCCTTTCTACACCTCGGTGGATGTGCGCAACGCCGGTTTCAAGCTGGCCCCGGTGGATACCAACTTTTACCCCGGTGGCTGGAACAACCTGACCCCCGCCATGCTGCCGCTGGCGGTGCAGGCCGCACAGGCGGCGATTGAGAAGATTTGCCCCGAGGCGCGCAACCTGCTCATCGTGCCCGAGAACCATGCCCGCAGCACCTTCCACCTGAGCAACCTGGCCCAGCTGCGCCGCATCTTCCACATGGCGGGCCTCAATGTGCGCATTGGCTCCATCAGCCCCGAGATAAAGAAAAGCACCACCCTGGAACTGCCCGGCGGCGAGTCCATCACGCTGGAGCCCATCATCCGCACCAAGGGGCGCCTGGGCTTGAAGGACTTTGACCCCTGCACCATCCTGCTCAACAACGACCTGCGCGCCGGTGTGCCGGGCATTCTGGAAGAGGTACACGAGCAGTACCTGCTGCCGCCGCTGCATGCGAGCTGGACCACGCGGCGCAAGAGCACTCACTTCAAGGCCTATGAGGAAGTGGCCAAGCGCTTTGGCAAGTTGATTGGCGTGGACCCCTGGCTGATCAACCCCATGTTCGACAAATACGGGGTTGTCGATTTGGTGACCCCCGCTGGCATTGATGCCTTGGTGCAGCGTGTGGACGCGATGCTTACCAAGGTGAAGAAGAAGTACAAGGAGTACGGCATCAAGGAGCGGCCCTTTGTCGTCATCAAGGCCGACAACCGCACCAGCGGCAATGCGATCCTCTCGGTGCGCGACACCAAGGACCTGGATGCCAAGTTGCGCAAGATGGGCGCCGGCCTGGACGCTGCGCCCGCGCCGCTGGAGCTGATCTTGCAGGAAGGCGTGTTGACCAACGAGCGCGTGAACGACGCCGTGGCCGAACCTGTGGTCTACCTGATGGACCGCTATGTGGTGGGCGGCTTCTACCGCATGCACGCTGAACGCGGTGAGGATGAAAACCTCAGCGCTCCCGGCTCTGCATACGTGCCGTTGGGGTTTGCCGAGAGTACGCACTTACCTCAACCGGGTGTGCGCCCCGGTGCCAGCGCCCCCAACCGCTTCTATATGTACGGCGTGATTGGCCGCTTGGCCATGCTGGCGGGCAGCTACGAGCTGGAAGCCACCGATCCCGACGCAGAACGCTACGACTGAGACGCGTCAACCCCATAAAGACACCAAGTTGCTGCGCTGCAACACGGTTCCAAATTCCGCGCAATTTGCGGATTTGTGGCTTGCGGCCTGAAGCGCTGGGAGCAAAATAGCGATCCCTTCAGGAATGGAACCCGGCGGCCCCCGTGCGCCGGGTGATCTCGTGTCAGCATCAAAATCGTCTCTTGCGGCGCTCACCCTGGGCGCCATCGGCGTTGTGTACGGCGACATTGGCACCAGCGTGCTGTACGCCATGAAAGAAGTGTTTGGCTCCGGCCATGTGCCTTTCACCCCGGACAACGTCTACGGCATCCTTTCCATCTTCTTCTGGACCCTCACGGTCATCGTCTCCATCAAGTACGTGGTGCTGGTGCTGCGGGCCGACAACCATGGCGAAGGCGGCCTGGTCGCCATGCTGGCGCTGGCCTCGCAGTCGGTCAAGGATCGGCCCGAGCTGCGCCGGATGTTGCTCATCATCGGCATATTTGGCACCTGCCTGTTTTACGGGGATGGCGTCATCACCCCAGCCATCTCGGTGCTGTCGGCCGTTGAAGGTCTGGAGGTCATCTCGCCAGCCTTCAAGCGCTACGTGATTCCCATCACCCTGGTCATTCTGTTTGGCCTGTTTGCGGTGCAGAAGCGCGGTACGGCGGGCATTGGCAAGTTTTTTGGTCCTATCACCGTGGTGTGGTTCGCAGTGCTGGCGCTGCTGGGCGTGAGCCACATCGTGGACCACCCCGAGATTTTGTGGGCCATCAGCCCGCACTACGCGCTCGGGTTTATGTGGCACAACCCTGGCACCACGTTCATCATTCTGGGAGCCGTGGTGCTGTGTGTCACGGGCGCCGAGGCGCTGTACGCCGACCTCGGACACTTTGGCAAAAAACCGGTGCGCCTGGCCTGGTTCTCCGTGGTGATGCCGGCACTGGTGATCAACTACTTTGGCCAAGGGGCCTTGTTGCTCGCCAACCCTGCAGCGGTCAAAAACCCCTTCTTTCTGATGGCACCTGACTGGGCCCTGCTGCCCCTGGTGGGGTTGGCCACCATGGCCACGGTGATCGCCTCGCAGGCCCTGATTTCGGGCGCTTTCTCGGTCACCAAGCAGGTGATTCAGCTCGGCTACCTGCCGCGCCTGCAGATTGAACACACCAGTGTCAAGGACACCGGCCAGATCTACATGCCGTTTGTGAACTGGGGTTTGTTTGTGGCCATCGTGCTGGCCGTGGTGATGTTCAAGTCGTCCAGCAACCTGGCGGCCGCCTATGGCATTGCCGTGTGCACGGACATGTTGATCACCACCATTTTGACCTTCTACGTCATCCGCCACGGCTGGAAGTACCCCTTGTGGCTGTGTATCGCCGCCACCGGCTTCTTCTTTGTGGTGGACTTCGCGTTCTGGGCCTCCAACCTGCTCAAGCTGTTTGACGGCGGCTGGTTCCCGCTGGCCATTGGTGGTGCGGTGTTCACGCTCATGATGACCTGGAAGGAAGGGCGGCGCCTGCTCAATGAAAAATTGCGCGCTGACGCACTCGACCTGACGAGTTTTCTGGAAGCCGTGTTTGTGAGTCCGCCCGCGCGTGTGGAGGGCACCGCGGTGTTTCTGACGTCCGAGATGGGCACCGTGCCCAATGCGCTGCTGCACAACCTCAAGCACAACAAGGTGCTGCACACCAGCAACCTGTTCGTCACCGTGAAGAACCACGAGGTGCCCTGGATTGGTCTGGACAAACGCCTGCAGATCGACTCGCTGGGCCACGACTGCTGGCAGGTGGTGATCCACTACGGC
>MGPB01000038.1:32706-91910 GCA_001795455.1 Curvibacter sp. GWA2_63_95
AAGCTGTTTGCCCAGATGCACCACAATGCCAGCGCGGCGGCAGACTTCCTGAACCTGCCCAATAATTCGGTGGTGGAGCTGGGCTCCAAAATCGAAATCTAGTGGGGCCCCCACGCTGCGCCGCTGCGCGGGTCGCTGCCCCCCGTGGGGGCTAATTTGGCTATCGCCGCTGGCCGCCAAGCGGTCCAGAGGGCTTGGGGCGGCCCGGCGCAAAATTGCCCCACACATCAGGCCATCTTGTGCGCGTCGCCGACAATGCAGCCATGCATTTTTTCAAAGACCTGAGTCTCTCGGCCTTCACGGCCGGTTTTGTGGCGGTGTTGGTGGGCTTCACCAGTTCGGTGGCCATCGTGTTCCAGGCTGCACTGGCCCTGGGCGCCACGCCGGCCATGGTGGCGTCGTGGATGTGGGCGCTGGGCATTGGCATGGGTCTGTGCTCGCTCATTCCCTCCTTGTGGCTCAAAAAGCCAGTCATGGTGGCATGGAGCACGCCCGGTGCTGCGGTGCTGGCTACCGCGGCTACCGCTGGTGGTTTCGGCATGGCCGAGGGCGTGGGCGCCTTCATCCTGTGTGCCGCGCTCATCACTGTGGCAGGCGCGACCGGCTGGTTCGAGCGCATCATGAACCGCATCCCGCTGGCCTTGGCCTCGGCCCTGCTGGCGGGCGTGCTGGCACGCTTTGGCCTGTCGGGCTTTGCCGCGGCGCAGTCGGCGCTGCCGCTGGTCGTGCTCATGCTGCTGGCCTACCTGCTGGGCAAGCGTTTCTTGCCCCGCTACGCGGTACCGCTGACGTTGTTGGTTGCTATTGTTTTTGTAGCTTCTCGCGCAGAATTCACGGGGGCTGACATCCAATTTGGCTTGACAATGCCGGTGTGGGTGACGCCCAGCTTCTCGCTGGCGGCTTTCATCAGCATGTCGTTGCCGCTGTTTGTGGTCACCATGGCTTCGCAGAATTTGCCCGGCGTGGCCGCCATCCAGGCTGCGGGCTACGCCGACCGTCGCCAGGAGGGTGGTGACGCTGGCATCCCTATCTCCAAGGTCATCACCCTGACTGGCCTGGTCACGCTGGTGCTGGCGCCGTTTGGCGCATTTGCGCTCAACCTCAGCGCCATCACCGCCGCCATTTGCATGGGCCCCGAGGCGCACAGCAACCCGGCGCGGCGCTACACCGCGGCCGCTTCCTGTGGCGCCATTTATATGGTCATTGGCCTGTTTGGTGCCGCCATCACCGGTGTGCTCACCGCCTTCCCCAAAGAACTGGTGGCGGCCATTGCCGGGTTGGCGCTGCTGGGCACCGTTGGTGGCGCGCTCACGGCCGCCCTCAAGGACGACACGAACCGCGAAGCCGCGCTCATCACCTTTCTGGTCACGCTCAGCGGCGTCGTAATAGCCGGAGTCGGCTCGGCGTTTTGGGGGGTGGTGGCAGGCGGGATTGCGCTTTTGGTGCAACACTACGGCCGCACCACGCCTGCAGGCACCTGAACTGCGGCCCCTGACCGAGAAAGAACCCCATGGACATTCTGTTTGTTGCCGATCCGCTGGAATCCTTCAAGATTTACAAGGACACCACCTTTGCCATGATGCGCGAGGCGCAAAAGCGTGGCCACTGCATCATTGCCTGCGAGCCGCGCCACCTGGTGTGGCAGCGCGGCGGTGTGGTGCAGGCGGCCGTGCGCCGCATCACGCTCACGGGCGATGCCACCGTGTGGTTCACCGAGACGGCGGATACCGTGGCCATCAAGGACTTTGATGCTGTGGTGATGCGTAAGGACCCGCCGTTTGACAGCGAATTCTTCTACACCACCCACCTGCTGGAGCAGGCCGAACGCGAGGGCGCCCAGGTCTTCAACAAGCCGCGCGCCCTGCGTGACCACCCCGAGAAACTGGCGATTCTGGAGTTTCCCCAGTTCATCGGCCCCACGCTGGTCACGCGTGATGCCGACGCCGTGCGCGCCTTCCACGCCGAGCACCGCGACATCATCCTGAAGCCGCTGGACGGCATGGGCGGCATGGGCATCTTCCGCGTGAAGGACGATGGCCTGAACCTGGGCGGCATCATCGAGACGCTGAACAAGGACGGTGCCCAGACCCTGATGGTGCAAAAGTTTTTGCCTGCCATCAAGGATGGCGACAAGCGCGTGCTGGTGATCGGCGGCAAGCCTGTGCCTTTTTGCCTGGCGCGTATTCCACAGGGCGGCGAAGTGCGGGGCAACCTGGCGGCCGGTGGCAAAGGTGTGGCCCAGCCCCTGAGCGATGGCGATCGCGCGATTGCCGAGGCCCTGGGGCCCATCCTGGCCGCGCGCGGCCTGCTGCTGGTGGGGCTGGACGTGATTGGCGACTCCCTCACCGAGATCAACGTCACCAGCCCGACCTGCTTCCAGGAAATCACCGACCAGACCGGGTTCGATGTGGCGGCCATGTTTGTGGACGCGCTGGAAGCCGCCCAGGCCGCGGGGCGCTAGCCCGCCCCACCGTGCAAACACACGGGGCATAGTTCACACATTGCGGCTTTATTGCGGCAGACCCGCTGGGCCGGTGTGCCGCATGGCCGCCAACGGCGCACAATGACACTGCGCAGTCTGCGGCCATGGGGGCTGCAGCGGCATGACACAACGGAGAGACCATTCCATGAAAACACGCATGCAATTTGCAGCCGTGCTGGCTGCCAGTCTGCTGGCTACGGCAGCTCAGGCCCAGGTGCTGGGCACCATCACCGCATCCAGCACCACCGTGAAGGTGGGCGAGCCCGTCACCATCACCGCCAACATCGATGTGCTGAATGCCAATTACTGCGGCTTTGTGCTTGGCTTTGGTGACGGCAGCTTCAAGGACGCCGTGAGCGACGTGAGCAACTCGGTCCCCCTGGTGGTGACCCGCAGCTACGACAAACCCGGCAGCTACCACGTGACCCTGAGCGGCAAGAATGTGCAGAACCACCCCAACTGCGGTGGTCCCGAGCGCGCGGTCGACATCACGGTGACCGGTGCTGCCGTGGCTGCCAAGCCCGCAGCGTTCAAGGCGTCGGAGATCTGCGCCAAGGGCTGGAAGCTGTCTGGCAAGCTCAACCCCAAGACCGGTACCTTCACCTGCGCGGCCAAGGCCGGTACCGCCTTGCCCGCTGAAAAGCCGGTCTGCAAGGGTGATCTGAGCTACTTTGAGAATGCGAAGAAGGGCCAGTACGGCTGCAAGCCCTGAGGATCTCAGCCGTCGCGCGCGGCGGCGGAGCGTGGGGGGCCTATGTCGCCAGGGCTGCCGCCTTGGCAGCCTCTTCTGCTTCCCGCTGGGCCGCTGCGGCGGCGGCCGCCGCAATCAGGGTGGCCTTGCATACGGTGCGGGCCAAGGGCTGGCCGTCGGCAAAGGCGTGCAGCGCGCCGGCCTCCATGGCCACCCAGTTCTCGTTGGTGGTGAGTGGCTCGGTCACCACAATCACCAGCCGGTCGTCCGGGCCGTTCAGCTGCGACAGGTCCACCGTCACATCTTCGTCTTTGAGCTGTACCTCGCTGAACGGGTGCTGGCGCACCACGTAGCAGAGCTTGGTGCTGGCGTGGGCCCACAGGGCCTGGCCATTGCTCAGCAAAAAATTGAAGGTGCCGTGTCGTGCGATCTTGGGCACCAGCTCGGCCAGGGTCTGGGTCAGTTCCTCCACACTGGGCACGGTCGCGTGGGACTTGTTGAGCTCCTGCAGCAGCCAGCAAAAGGCCAACTCGCTGTCGGTGGTGCCCACCGGTTTGAAGCTGCCGTGCAGCGGTGGGTTGAATTCCTTCAGGTCACCATTGTGGGCAAACACCCAGTAGCGGCCCCAGAGTTCGCGCGTGAAGGGGTGGCAGTTTTCCAGCGTGACCGCGCCCACCGTGGCTTTGCGCACATGGGCCACCACGTTGTGGCTCTTGATGGGGTAGGACTTGAGCATCTTCGCAATCGGCGAGGTGGATGCGCTTTCCTTGTCCACAAAATGCCGGGCCGCCTTGCCGGGCAGGTCGCCCTCGCTCTCGAAGAAGGCAATGCCCCAGCCGTCTGCGTGGTGGTCGGTGCAGCCGCCGCGCTGCGAAAAGCCGGTGAAGCTCAGCGTCAGGCTGGCCGGCAAGTGGCTGTTCATTCCAAGCAGTTGGCACATGGAAACAGTTTACTCCGCAGGGGGTGGGCGCAAATGCAAAAACGCGCGGCGCTTAGGTGCGCGGCTCGCTCCAGAACTTGCCGCCGGAGGCCCAGTTGTCGCGCTTCACGTCCACGATGATGATGTCCACCGCCTCGGGCGAGCAGCCCAGGGTTTCAACGGTAACGCGAGTCACTTCGTCCACCAGCTTCTTCTTTTGCTCCTGGGTGCGGCCTTCCAGCAGTTCAACATGGTAAGTAGGCATGGGGTTCCTTGGGGTGGGGAAATAGGGGCGCAGATTAGACTGCGGGGGTCTCCATTTTCCTCCGACTTGCCCCTTGCAAATTTTGTTCCCGTCTTCTTTGCACAGCTGTGCCCGCTGGGTGCTGGCGCTGGTGTTTGGCCTGCATGCGGTGCTGGGAGCCCTGCTGGGCCTGTCGGTGGACGAGGCGCACTACCTGCTCTACGCCGCGCACCCCGCACTCAGCTACTTTGACCATCCGCCTCTGGTGGGCTGGGTGCAGTGGCCGCTGGTGGCGCTGGACGCACCGGTTGCCCTGCTGCGGCTGGTGCCCGGCCTGTTGTGGCTGGCCACGGTGGCGGGCGTGCACCGCCTGACCCTGCGGTTGCTAGCCGGGCAGGCGCAGGCTCCCCAGGCGGCGCTGGCCGCCGTGTTGGCCCTGGCCTTGGCGCCATTGCTCCATGTGCTGGGCATTGGCCTGCTGCCCGACACCCTGCTCATGGCGCTGACCGTGGCCCTGATGCACCAGACCTGGACGCTGATGCAGCCCGGCGCAGCGCAGCGCAGCGGCCCCTGGCTGGTACTGGGCCTGCTGCTGGGCCTGGCGGGGCTGGCAAAGTACACCGCGGTATTCACCGCGTTGGCGGTGGCGCTTTGCATCGTCATGGCGCAGGGCTGGGGCGTATTGCGCCGCCCTGCGTTATGGGGCGGCATGGGCATTGCGGCCCTGCTGATTGCGCCGGTGCTGGTGTGGAATGCGCAGAACCAATGGATTTCTTTCACCTACCAATTGGCCCACGGCAAGGGCAGCGTGTGGCAGGCCGGCCATGTGCTGCGGTTTGTGCTGACGCAGTTGCTGGTGTTCGGCCCCCTGCTGCTGTGTGCCGCGTTGGGATGGCGCCAGGCTGACCGGCGCATGCGGCCGCTGGTGTGGCTGTTTGCCATCCCTTTTGCCATCTTCACCTACATGGCCGGTGGTGGCACGGCGCTGCCGCACTGGACCGCTCCGTCCTGGGTGGCGCTGGCACCTTTTGCGGGCATGGGGCTGGCGCGGCTGTGGCGCGGTGCGGGCCGCTGGCTGCTGGCCGCTGTGGGCATGGCACAAGCACTGGGGTGTGCCGGGCTGTTGGGTCTGATGGCCAGCGCCGGTTGGCCGCTGGTCGCCGGCAGCGATGCGGCGGTGGCGCCACGCCCCAACCCCTTGGCCGACCTGCACGGCTGGAACCTGGCGGGGCAGCGTGCCGCCCACCTGGCCCGTCAGCACGGCCTGCAGAGCGTGGCGGTGCAGAACTGGACGCTGGGCAGCCGCCTGGGCTGGTATGCACGCCCACTGCCGGTGTATGTGCTGGAAGACGGCGACTCCCAGTTCAAACTCTGGGCGGGGGCCTTGCCCGTGGGCGGTAGCACCTTGCTGGTGGACTGGTCCCACATGGCCTACGACCCGCCACTGGGTGCGCATGGCTTTGCCAACTGCACCTTGCTGGAGCGCTTGCCCGTGCAGCATTGGGGCCAGCCGCTGGCCAGTTTCCGCTTTTACGACTGCCGTGGCTGGGCCGCAGCCACGCCGCAGCCGCGGCTTACACTCGCGCCCTCACCCTGACACCTGATTGCCATGTTGCCACCTGCCACCACGCCCCATGCCCTGGCCAGCCCGGTTTCCGCCCGCACCTGGTGGTGGCCGGTGCTGATCTTTGTGTTGGGTACGCCCTTGTGGCTGCAGTGGTCGGAACCTGCGCTTTTTCTGACCATCAACCAGTGGTGCGCGCCCGTGGCTGCCGCATTCTGGACGGGCCTTTCGCTATTGGGCAACGGCTGGGGAGTGCTGGCAGTGACATCGCCTTTATTGGTGCTGGCGCCCCGGCTGATGGTGGCGTGGCTGTGCGCGGCGCCTTTTGCCGTGCTGTTTGCCCGCACCGGCAAATTCTTCATTGAAAGCCCGCGTCCCGCTGCGGTGGTGGACAACGCGCAAATGCGGGTGGTGGGCGAGCTGCTGCACAACGTGTCCATGCCCTCGGGCCACACACTGACTGCGTTTGCGGTGGCGTCCGGCATGTACTTTGCACTCACCGTGGCCCAGCGCCGCCGCCACTGGTGGTTGTGGGTGCTGGCGGCGGGGGCGGGTCTGTCCCGCATTGCCGTGGGCGCACATTGGCCGGGTGATGTGGCGGTGGGCGCCAGCCTGGGCGTGCTCTCGGGTTTGCTGGGGCACCAGGTGTGGATGCGCTTGTCCGCAAAACAGTTTGCACCTTCGGCCTGGTGGTTGCGCATAGCCGCCGGTTTGGTGGCCTTGTCGGTCTACCACCTGCTCACCGAGGCGCTGGATTTTGCAGAAAACCACGCCGCCCAGCAGGTGCTGGCGGTGGTGGCCGTGGTGAGCCTGCTGGCCTATGTCTGGCGGGCTGTATACGGCAAATTCAAAGCAAAATAGGGCCGTTGCCCGCGTGGAATATGCGCGGACAGCTACTAAATTCATAGCTGACTGGTGCCCCGCAAGTCAATCCGATGTGCGGGGGCATTGCGACTTCTGCCATGATCCAAGCACCTTTAGGGGAGTAGCAATCCCGGTGCCTACGGACCGGGTTTGCATGTTTCGTCAATACGTCGCGGGTGCTTCTTGCTGCCCCGGCCGGAGCATGCAGAGGCGCCAACAGTGCGCTCTCCCGCAAGACCTACAGGGAATGTTTCAACCATTTCGAGGTCTTGTTCATGCAAACCATTGCACCCCTGTGGCTATGGGCCACCTTCGTCGGCATCGTTCTGGTGTCACTTTTTATTGACTTCGTCGTCCTCAAAAAACAGGGCGCGCACGACATCGGCGTCAAAGAGGCGCTGAACTGGTCTCTCGTCTGGGTTGCCCTGAGCTTCTTGTTCAACGGCCTGTTCTGGTGGGCGGTCCAAGACAGCACCGGCTCCGTGGAGCTCGCCAACACCAAGTCGCTGGAGTTTCTGACCGGCTACCTGATCGAGAAGTCGCTGGCGGTGGACAACATCTTTGTGTTCCTGCTGGTCTTCACCTACTTTGCGGTCCCTTCGCACTTCCAGAAACGGGTGCTGATGATTGGCATCATCGGCGCCATCGTATTGCGCTCCCTCATGATTTTGGTGGGCGGTTGGTTGTTGGCCGAGTTCCACTGGATCCTGTATGTGTTCGGCGCCTTCCTGGTCCTTACCGGTGTGAAGATGTGGTGGGCTGCCGGCCAGGAACCCAGCCTGGATGACAACCCTGCGCTCAAGTTGTTGCGCAAGATTCTGCCGGTGAGCAAGCACTACGACGGCGAGCACTTCTGGACCGTGGAAAACGGCAAGAAAATCGCCACGCCCTTGTTCATGGTGATCTGCCTGGTGGCACTGACCGACGTGATTTTTGCGGTCGACTCCATCCCCGCGATCTTTGCCATCACCAGCGACCCGTTCATCGTGCTGACCAGCAACGTGTTTGCGATTCTGGGTCTGCGTGCCATGTACTTCCTGCTGGCTGCCGTGGCCAACAAGTTCCATCTGCTGAACTACGGCCTGGCGGTGATTCTGGTGTTCATCGGGACCAAGATGTGCCTGATCGACCTTTACAAGATCCCCGTGGGAGTGTCTCTCGGTGTGGTGGTGGGCATTCTGGCGGTCACCATGTGGTTGAGTGTGCGCTCCAGCAGCACGCGCAGCCGCGTTTGACCGTGGACCAGATGCAAGCCCGGCGCCTGCGGGCTGCGGCCGAGGCGCTGGATGACCAGCCCATGCGCCTGCAGCAGCTGTTCCGGCTGCACGGCCGGGCGGGGCCGGGTGCCCTGTTGGTGGTGCTGGCGGTGCCTTGCCTGCTGCCTTTGCCGGGCGCAGGCACCCTGATGTCCCTGGGCCTGGCCGCGCTGGCCTGGATGATCTGGCGCTACTTTCCGCGGCTGGTCATGCCGCGCAAGGTGGGGCGCTTGCAGCTGTCTGCCCCCATGGCACGCCGGGCCCTGCACACCCTGGCATGGCTCTACGAGCAGGCGGCGCGGGTGATGCGCGCGCGCTTGCGCTGGTGGGTGCAGCCCGGCCACCGCGTGTGGCTGGCGCCTTTGGTGGCTGCCATGGCCTGGGCCATTTTTCTCCCCATTCCGTTTGGCAACGTGGTGCCGGCGGTGGCCTTGCTCCTCATCGGTTTGGGGCTGGTGTTTGAAGATGGCTTGGCCGTGCTGGCAGGTGCCACACTGGGTGTCGCGTGGGCCCTGGCCCTGTCGGCCTTGGTGGTGAGCAGCGCCCAGTGGTTGCCGGGCGTGTGGAGCGGCTGGCCGGCTTAGCCGTGGTGGTGTGAGTCGCAGCGCCAGGGTGCGCTCCCGTTCCGGATACACCACAGGCAGAGGCCAGGCGCTTGCGGCGATAGGCCTAATTGGTAATAATTCGCATTTAGACTATTCCACTGCCTTCTGCCTGCCTGCTGTCCGAGCCCGGATGGTTATGCCCGGCCCAAGCCTCCATGTCCGTCGCCCCTCCCATGCAGACCGTCAGCACCCTCTACCTGGAGCACCACCCCTGGTTGCTGGGCTGGCTGCGCCGCAAGCTGGGCTGCCCGCACAACGCGGCCGATCTCAGCCACGACACCTTTGTGCGCGTGCTGGGGCAGCCGCAAGCGCTGGCCCAGGTGCGCGAGCCGCGCGCCTGGCTCACCACCATTGCACGCGGCCTGGCGGTAGACCAGGCACGCCGCCAGACCCTAGAACGCGCCTATCTCGAAGCCTTGGCGGGCCTGCCCGAGAGCCACACTCCCAGCACCGAGGACCAGGCCATGCTGATCAACTGCCTGGCCCGCATTGACGCCATGCTGGACGGCCTGCACCCCAAGGCGCGCACCGTGCTGCTGCTGTCGCGGCTTGATGGACTGGGCTACGTGGCCATTGCCCAGCAAATGGGCGTGAGCCTGAGCACGGTGGAGAAACACATGGCCACCGCGCTGCGCCACTGCATGGCCATGCGGGCCGAGCTGCCATGGGCCTGAGCGCTCTGGACCAGGCGGTGCAATGGGCAGTGTGCCTGCAGTCTGGCACTGCGGGGGAGGCCGAACGCCAGGCCTGTGTCGCCTGGCGCCACGCCAGCCCGCTGCACGAACAAGCCTGGACGCAGGTGCAAGGGGTCGAACAGGCGTTTGGCGCCATCCCCACGGGCAGCGCCCGTATGGCCCGCCAGACGCTGGATGCCGCGCAGGCCAGCGGCAAAATCGCGTCGCGCCGGCGTGCCCTCAGCTTGCTGGGTGTGGGGGCACTGAGTGCGGCATCGGCCGCATTGGTGGCGCGGCAGGCCCCATGGCGCGAGGAGGCCAGTTATGCCAGCCGCCCCGGTGAACGGCGCAAGGTGCTGTTGGCCGACGGAACCCATCTGCAGCTCAACGCAGGCACGGCGGTGGATGTGGTGTTTACGCCGCTGCAGCGCCTCTTGGTGCTGCGCGAAGGCGAGATTTTTATCAACACCGGTGCCGACGCAGATGCCCTGGGCGGCAAGCGCCCGTTCTGGGTGCAGGCACAGCAAGTGCGTATGCAGGCCATTGGCACCGCGTTTGCCGTACGGCACACGTTGCACGCCCGTGGTGCGCCGCCCGCTAGCACCCAGTTGCATGTGCGCGAGGGCACCGTGGCCATCCACCTGGACGGCAAGGCGCCGCTGCGGGTGCAGGCTGGCGAAACCTACCGCCTGGACGGGCAGGGCACGGCCCCCATTACCCGTGTGCTGCAGCCCGACGCCGACCCCACCGCCTGGATGGACGGCGTGCTGGTGGCCAAACAAATGCGGCTGGACGCGCTTGCCGCGGCACTGTCGCGCTACCACGGTGCCCCAGTGCACTGCGCAGCCGATGTGGCGGGCCTGCGCGTGTCAGGCGTGTTCCAGCTCGACGGCCCCCAGGCCGTGCCCCGTGCGCTGGACGCGTTGGCGAACACGTTGCCAGTGCGCATTGGCGCCAATGTGCAAGGGACGCTGACGATCCTGCGCCGTTAAAAAATTTGCGCTCAGGGTTACGGGTTTTGCGGGGCCCGTTCGGCATAAAGGGGACAGCAACCTTTTTAACCGAACGTCTTGTGAACCCCACTGCCATGCCTACCCGCCATCCCCTTGCCTCACTGATCCACGCCTTGCTCATCCACGGCGTGTTGGCTGGCACCGTAGCCGCCGCCACGCCAGGTGCACCCGAAGCACCCGCCCCCGGGGATGCCAGTCGCGCAGCCCAGCTTGTGCGCAAGCCCTACAACCTGCCCGCCGCCAGCCTGGAGGACGCGCTCAACGCCTTCTCGCGCCAGGCCGGTGTCACGCTGTCGTTTAACCCGGCCCTGGTCGCTGGCAAAAGCGCCCCCGCGCTGGCAGGCCAGTACTGCGTGGCCGAAGGTTTTACGGCGCTGCTGCTTGGCAGCGGCATCAGCGCTGTGGCGCAGACGCCAGGAACCTATGGCTTGCGGGGCGCGAACAGCGAGCCCGCGGCTGGTGGGGTGAAGAGCCTGGCAGAAGTCACGGTGGCCGGCACACGGGACCCCAATTTGCTGTACAAACCCTTTGCCGGCGGGCAGGTTGCCAAAGGTGCGCGCCTGGGCGCGCTGGGCAATACCGAGCTGCTGGATGCCCCCTTTGCCATCAGCGGCTACACCGAGCAGGCGGTGCGCGACGTGCAGGCTCGGCGCTTGATTGACGTGCTGGCGGTCGACCCGGCCGTGCGGTCCACCAACTCGGAAAGCAATGCGGTTGATGTGCTGTTTTTGCGCGGCCAATACCTGCTGAGCGCCGACGTGTCTTTCAACGAAACCTTTGCGGTGGTCGATACACGGCGCATTGCGATGGAGCAGTTTGAGCGTGTGGAAGTGCTGAAGGGCCCCAGTGCGCTACTCAATGGCATCAGCCCGAACAGCACCACCAATTGCGGCGCCATCAACCTGGTGCCCAAGCGCGGGACCGATGTTCCTCTGACCCGGCTGACCCTCTCCGGCTCCTCCCACGGCCAGGCCGGTGGGCATGTGGATGTGGGTCGCCGGTTTGGCGAGGAGCACGAGTGGGGGCTGCGCATCAACGCGGCCAAACGAGAAGGCGCGACCGGCGTGGTGGCAGAAAAAGTGGGCGCCGAGCATCTGTCGGTGGCACTGGACTACGCCGGCGACAAGCTGCGTGCCAGTGTGGACGTGGCCCAAAACCGCCGCCAGTTCGATGGGTTTCCGCAGTTTCACCGGTTCAACGCCGGTTTCGAACTCCCCGCGCCGCCCACCACCACACAGGCCATCAGCCAGGCGTGGGACAGCAGCGACACCGAAAGCGTGTCTCTCGTCACCCGGCTGGAGTACGACCTCACGCCCGACTCTACGGTGTTTGGTGTGCTGGGGGGTGTGAACTACAAAGAATCCAACCTCAACGCGGGCAGCACCCGTCTGATCGCGGCCAATGGCAACTTCACCGCACAGCCCAGCGTCTTCGCCACGGGGTCCAACATGCGTTCTGGGGAGCTGGGCTGGCGGGTGCGGTTCAACACCGGCCAGGTCAAACACCAGATGGTGCTGGGGTATTCACGCTTCACCGGCGATGGGCAAAGCCTGACCCGCACGATTGGCAGTGCCTTCACCAGCAACCTGTACAACCCAGTGTTTGTGGCAGCGCCCACACCGCCCACCGGATTGCCGTTTCTGCGTTTTCAGGACACGACCTCGGACAGCGTGAGTCTGGTGGACTCCATGCACCTGCTGGACGACCGCCTGCACATGGTAGCCGGGCTGCGCTACCAGAAGCTGGACATTGGCGAGTACGCCTCGGGAGTGGAAGTGCGCCGGTTCATGCAGTCGGCCATGGCCCCCTCGGTGGGCGCCAGTTACAAGCTGATGCCCACCACGTCGGTGTACGCCAACTATGCCGAAGGGCTCTCGCAAGGGCCGGTGGCGGGGGGCACTACGGCCAACAAGGGCGAGGTCTTCCCCCCGTTCAAGGGCAAACAAGTTGAAGCCGGCCTGAAATACGACGCAGGCGGGTTTGGGGCCAGTGCAGCGCTGTTCCAGATTTTGCAGCCGGTGTCCTTTGTCAACAGCGCCAATTACCTGGTGATGGATGGCGAGCAGGTCAACCGTGGTGTGGAGCTGTCGGTGTTTGGCGAGGTGGCCAAAGGCATGCGCCTGAATGCGGGGCTGGCCCTGTTTGACGCGTTGCAATCCAAAACCCTGAATGCTGCCAACGATGGAAAAAAGGCCATCGGCATTCCAGACTACAGCCTGGTGCTGGGCGGTGAATGGGATGTGCGAACCTGGCCGGGCCTGACCCTGACGGGGCGCTACACCAAGGTGGACAAGCAGTACGCCAGTGCAGACAACACACAGAGCATCCCCGCCTTCGACACTTATGACCTGGGCTTGCGCTACAGCACCCGCGTGGCGGGCAAGTCGACGGTGTTCCGCGTTTCCATCGAGAACGTGACCGATTCGTCCCATTGGCTTGCGGTGCGCACGGGTTTCCTGACCCGCAGCACGCCCCGCACGGCCTTGTTCTCGGTCAGCACGGAGTTCTAAGGGCTTGTTGATGCGCCCCTTCTGGACCTTTTTGCACCGCTGGGTAGGGCTGAGCACCGCCGTGTTCTTGTTCCTCACGGGGGTGACCGGTGCGGTCATCTCGTGGGACCACGAGCTGGACGCCTGGCTCAACCCGCATTTGACCGCTGCCCAGCCTAACCCCGAGGGGCTGCCAAGTATCTCCACGCTGGAGCTGGCGCGCCAGATCGAGCAGCGCCACCCCATGGTGACCGTGCGGTTTATCCCGCTGCACGTGGAGCCGGGCCGCAGCGTGGCCTTCGGCGTGGCGCCCAGGGTCAACCCCGCCACCCAAAAACTGCACGAACCCGGCTTTAACCAGGTCTTTGTCGACCCGGTGAGTGGTCAAGAACTGGGCCAGCGCCAGTGGGGGGCCGTCTGGCCCATCAGCAGAGAAACTTTTGTCTCCTTTCTCTACAAGTTCCACCACACCCTGCACCTGCCCGAGATGTGGGGCATAGACCGCTGGGGTACCTGGCTGCTGGGAGGCGTGGCGATTCTGTGGACGCTGGACTGTTTTGTGGGCGCCTACCTGACGCTGCCGGTGCGCAGAAAGGTCAAGCCCCAGCCGGGCAATGGCCTGGTTGGTGACGAAGTGGTCGCCTTGAAAACGGGCAAAGGCTGGTGGCAGCTGTGGGCGCCGGCGTGGAAGATTCGCAGCCGCGCCGGTGCCTACAAACTCAACTTTGATATGCACCGGGCCGTGAGTTTGTGGACTTGGGGGCTGCTGTTCATCGTGGCATTCACCGCGTTCTCGCTCAACCTGAACCGCGAGATCTTCCGCCCGCTCCTCACCACCTTTTCGCAGGTGTCTCCCAACCCCTTTACGCAGCGCAAACCTGCCCCCAAACACCAGCCGATCCTTCCCGTGCTGGACTATGCGCAGGCCCTGGCGCAGGCCACGGCCGATGCCCAGGCCAAAGGCTGGCCCGAGCCCCCAGGCAGTGTGTTTTACAGCCAGAGCCTGGGTATCTACGGCATTGACTTTTTCCAGCCCGACACGACCCCGGGCTCCGTCAACAAGCGCCTGTACTACGACGGCCGGGATGGTCGTTTTGTCGGGGAGCGCCTGTTGTGGACGGGCTCGGTCGCTGACATCTTTCTGCAGGCGCAGTTTCCGCTGCACAGCGGGCGCATTCTGGGCTTGCCGGGTCGCATCCTGATTTCGCTGTTGGGCGTGGTGGTGGCCATGCTCAGCGTCACCGGGGTCTACATTTGGTGGAAAAAACGCCGGGCCCGATGGGCGGTGGTCCGCCGCTCTGCCGCTACGCCCGAGCCTCGGCAGACCTCTCGCCCCGCTGGGAGCGATGATATATGGGTCAAATAGGGCTCTAGAGCCGGTGGATATTGCGCAAACAGCTCCTGTTTTAATAGCAAATTACGCCGCCTAGTGCCCCGCCAGCCGCAGCGTCAGCGCGCTCAGGGCCTGGTAGGCCTCGCCGGCGAGCGGGTCCCAGTCGCGCACCACCTGCGCCTGCCGGGCGATGGCCGGCAGGTCGCCGCGCGCCGCGGGCCCGGTCAGGGCGCCGGCCGGGCCCAGGCGGGTGATGTTGTCCACCGCATTGCGCAGCAGGCTGGCGCGCAGCTGGGGCAGCAGCTCGGCGGGCACGCCCGTGGCCTGCCACGCGTCCTCGGCCACGGCTTGCAGCACGGGCAAAAAGTTGGTGGCAAACACGGCCGCTGCGTGGTACAGCACCTTGTCTTCGCTGGCCACGGCAAAACACTGGGCGCCAATGGCGGCAAAGGCGGGCTCCAGCACGGCGCGGGCGGAGGCATCCCCCTCCAGCGCGCAGGCGGTGCCGGCAAACTGCTGCACCGCCGTCGGCACATCGGCAAAGCTCAGGATGCAGTGCGCGCTGGCCGTGCGCCAGCCCAGATCGGCCAGGGGCTGCAGGCTGCTGGCGTTTTGCGCGCCGCTGCAGTGAAAGACGACGGGGTTGGTGGCCGCGCCAGCTTGCAGGGTGGCCGCCAGCGTGGCTGCCACGGCGGCGATGCGGGCATCCTGCACGGCCACCATCCAGACATCGGCGGGGCGCATGTCTGCCAGCCAGGACACGGGGCGCCCGCTGCCGATGGCGGCGCAGGCCTCGCTGGCGCTCTCGGGGCGGCTGGTCAGCACGTCCTGGATCTCGAAAACGCCATGCCGGGCCCACCGCGTGGCCAGGGTGCGGCCCACGCGGCCGGCGCCCACAAGGTTGAGGGTTGTCACGGGAAGTTCGCTCACAAAAGGGACAGGCACCGCTACCATGGCGCCATGAAAAAGATACTGGTTACAGGCGGCACCGGTGCCGTCGGCAAATACATTGTGGACGATCTGGCGCAGCATGGGTACACCGTGGGGGTGCTGGACCTGGCCGCACCCGCCCGCCGTGATGTGGTGCACCACGCAGTCGATGTGCTGCAGCTGGACGCGGTGCTGCAGGCCATGGCCGGCTACGACGCCGTCATGCACGTGGCGGGCATTCCGCACCCGCTCAACGACCCGGCCAAACGCGTGTTTGATGTGAACGTGAACGGCACATTTAACGTGCTGGAGGCAGCAGCCCAGCATGGCATTGGCAAGGTGGTGTTCACCTCCAGCGAGTCGACCATGGGCTTTGCGTTTGCCACGCACCGGCTGGCGCCGCTGTACATCCCCGTGGACGAAGCGCATGCTGCGCGCCCGCAAGACCCCTATGGTCTGAGCAAGGTGGTGAGCGAGCAGATCTGCAAGACCTACACCGCGCGTTACGGCATGCGCACCGTCTGCCTGCGCATGCCCTGGGTCTGGCTGCCCGACGATGCGCAGCGCCCCTTCTACCGAACGCTGGTGGCCGAGTACGCCAACTGGCACAAAAATCTCTGGACCTTTGTCGACGCGCGCGACGTGGCCACGGCCCACCGCCTGGCGCTGGAGGTGGAGCTGGAGAACCCGCACGAAGCCTTCTTCATCACCGGCCCGCACAACTGGACGGGTCAGGACGGCCGCGCGCTGATGGCCGAGTTCTGGCCCGAGGTGACCGAGTTTGCGCCGGACTTTGCGGGCACGGCCCCGCTGATCTCGCACGCCAAGGCGGCGCGCCTGTTGGGTTATGCGCCGCAGTACAGCGTCAAGGACGTGCTGGGCTGAGCGGGCCCACTCCGTGCAGGTCTGCACGCGTGAAGGGCTGGGGCTGGCCGGACAGCCACAGCGCCACGCGCACTTCCCAGCTGTGGGATGGCAGGTAGGTGGCGGCCGGTGTGTGGAAGGAACCCAGCAGCAGCAAGGGCGCCACGATGAGCGCCGGGTGGCGCGGGCGCGCTGCCCCCAGTGCCAGCAGCACGCTGGCGGCCACAGCACAGCCCAGCAGCCAGGCCAGCGCCACTTCGCTGGGGCTGTGCGCCTCTACCACCACGCGCGAAATGCCCACCGCAGTGGCCAGGCCAGCGCCCATCACTGCACCCCAATGGCCCAGCCCGGGCAGGCCGCGCAGCAGCAGGGGCAACAAGGCGGCGGCCAGCAGGGTGTGGCCGCTCACGCCGGTGAAGTCCCAGGCCGCAATCCCCACGCCCCAGCCATAAAAGGCAATCTTGCTGACCAGGGTCACACCCACCGCGGTGCCCAGCGTCAGCACCAGCCATTGCAATGCACGGGTCTGCCGCGTGCGCCACAGCCCCCACATCAGCAGCAAGCAGGCGGGCAGCAAGAGGCTCGACGAGCCCAGGTGGGTGACGGTCCACCAGGTGGCACCGGCAAACTGTTCCAGGCTCATACGACCAGCGGGTCTTCCTGCATGGCTTCGCACTGGTCTTGCAACATTTGCACCTGGCCTTTCCAGTAGTCGCTGCTGCCAAACCACGGAAAGTTGGCGGGGAAGGTCGGGTCGCTCCAGCGCCGGGCCAGCCAGGCGCTGTAGTGGTCAGCAGCATCCACAGGTCTTGTACGGCGGGGCCGGTGCGCGCGTCGTCCAGGTCCACAAAGTGCGGGCCGGGGCCGGCACTGGCGGCCGCATCGGTGGGGGTCCAGAGGATGTTGCCGGGGTGGCAGTCACCATGCAGGCGCAACTGGCGTATGCCGCTGGAATTGGACTTGCTTTGGCCTGTAGCGCCCGCCATATCTGCGCGAGCAGCTATTAAATCTATAGCATTCTGGCAGGCGGCTGTCCAGGCGCTTTGCACGTCCAGCGGCACCCTGTCGTTGGCCAGCAGCCATTGCATGGGTTCGATGGCAAAGGTCTGCACGTCCAGCGCCGGGCGGTGCACAAAGGGGCGTTTGGCGCCCACGGCGTGGATGCGTGCCAGAAAGCGGCCAATCCACTCCAGCACCTCGCCGTCGTCCAGCTCGGGCGGGCGGCCGCCGCGGCGCGGGCTCACGCTGAAGGTAAAGCCGCCAAAGTGGTGAAGCGTGGCACCCCCCAACACCAGTGGCCCCACGGCCGGAATTTCATCAGCCATCAGCTCGGCCGCAAAGTCGTGCTCTTCCTGAATCTGTGCATCGGTCCAGCGCGCTGGCCGGTAGAACTTGGCCACCACGGGCGCACCGTCTTCGAGCTGCACCTGGTAGACACGGTTCTCATACGACGACAGGGCGGTCAGGCGGCCATCGCCGCGCAAGCCCACGCTGCCCAGTGCGTCCAGCACCAGGTCGGGGGTCAGGGGTTCAAAGGGGTGAGGGGCGGTGCCCGTGGTGCTGTGCATGCCCCGATTGTCGTCGGCGGGCTTTTCCCTCCTGGGCGGGTGGCTTCCCTGGCTTAGCCCAGTGGCCCCAGATCGTCGCCGTAGGGGGCTGCGGCGCTGTCGGCATCCGAGTCCGAGTAGCCCTTGGCCGGGGCCGCGTTGAGGCTGGCAGGGCTGCCCAACTGCGCAAACGGCAGGTTTTGTTTGACCAGAATGAGGGTGCAAGGCGCATCCATGGCGACCTTGATGGGCACGGTGGCCACAAAGCGCTGGGTCATCAGGCCATGTGTGGCCGCGCCCATGACGATGACGCTGACGTGGTTGCCCCGCGCGTAGTCCAGCAGGGCCTGGGCCACATCACCGCTTTCCAGCACGTGGCACGACGTTTGGTGGCCCGGGTGGTCCAGCGGCTGGGACCACTGGCGCAGCGCGGTGAGGTAGCGGCGGTGCACATTGGTCTCGCTCTTGTCCTCGTCGGAGGCGCTGGTTTGGCTGCTGCTGATCACGGTGACGCAGGCCAGGCGGGCGCCGGGGCGCGTGCCCAGCGCGCGGGCCACGGCCTCGCGCAGCGAGTACAGCGTGGCATCTGTCACGTCCTTGTGCGGCACGGCCACCATGACGATGGGCACCTCCTGTAGCTGGCGTGCGGGCAGGGGGCTGGGCTGGTAGTGCATGCCCGCAGCCTTGAGCCAGCGCTTGAAGTGGGTGCGAAACGGGGTGCCTACGGTGTTGGTGCCGCGCTGGGTGACGTGTACCTGGGTCGGGTGGCTCAGGTCAAAGGCCAGGTGGGCCGCCGAGGGGTAGCGCCTGGCGGCCTCGGGCTCCAGGCAGCGCAGCACCACCTCTTGCAGCCAGGCTGGGAGGTCGGCGCGCAGCTTTCGCGGAGGCGTGGGGTCCACCCACAAACGCTGGCGCAGGCCAGCGGCTGTTTGTGGGGTGCCAAAGGGCAGCTCGCCAGTGCACAGCTGGTAGAGCATGACGCCGATGGCAAACACATCGCTGCGTGGGTCGCCGCGCACCCCCACCACCTGCTCGGGAGCGATCCAGGCGGGTGAGCCCACGGCCTTGCGCAATTGCTCGGCCAGCAGGTCGGGGTAGTGCGCGTGGCACGAGAGGCCAAAGTCCAGCAGCACCGCGCTGCCATCCTCGCGCAGCAGCACATTGGCGGGTTTCAGGTCCAGGTGCACGGTGTTTTGCTGGTGCAGCGCGTGGGCCGAGCGGGCCAGCGCCACGCCGAGCTGGGTGATGGTGTCCACCGCCACGGGCTGCGGCCCATCGAGCCAGTGCTGCAGGGTGTGGCCCTGCACGTATTCCATCACCAGGTAGGGGGTGTGCTGCAGGTCGCCCGCGGCCACAAAGCGGGGGGTGCTGTTGCCGTGCAGGGCCTGCATGATCTGGCATTCCACCTCAAAGCTGACGATGTTCTCGGCGCCGTCGCCCGCGGTCATGCGCGGGATTTTCATGGCCATGGCGAAGCCGGGGCCGGGGCGGCCATCGGCATAGACCACGCGGTAGATATGGGCCATGCCGCCGGAGTGGATGCACTCCTCGATGGTGAATCCGTCCAGGGTGGCGCCGGGTTCCAGCAGTTTCATCGTCCTTCCTCCAGCCGGTGGGCAAAGAACTCGGGCAGGCCGGCGCGGCGGATGGCGGCGGCGGCGCTGTAGTGGTCGTAGGGCACGCGGTGGAAGGTGAGCTGCGCGCGTTCGGTGTCCAGCACGGCGTACATGGCCTGTGGGTTGCCGTCGCGTGGCTGGCCCACCGAGCCCACGGTGGCCAGCCACTGCCGGTGTTTGGGCACGGGTACGGGCACACCGGCTTGCGGGGTGAACATCATCAGCCCGTCGGTAGCGCCGCGGTAGTACAGGGTTTGCAGGTGCACATGGCCACCAAAGACATAACGCACCCCCGGCCACTCATTGGCAGCATTCAGGCTGGCGGTGGCGGCGCGTTGGTCGTAGACATAGCGCCACAGTTCGGGGCCATCGGCGCTGGCGTGGACCAGCAGCACCGTTTCCAGGTGGTGGGTGAAGGGCAGGGTGTCCATCCACAGGCGCTGCAGGGGGCTGAGCTGCTGGTGCGTCCAGCTGGCGGTGCTGTCGCCCACGGTCTTGATGGTGGCCGGGGGGTGCACGGCCATCTCGTCGTGGTTGCCCTTGAGGACGATGGCGCCTTCTTCGGTGAGCAGGGTGATCCGCTCCACCACCTCCGCCGGGTTGGCCCCGTAGCCCACCAGGTCGCCCAGAAAGGCAAAACGCTGTACCTGCTGCGCGCGGGCATGGGCCAGGCAGGCGTCCAGCGCCTGGATATTGCCGTGAATGTCCGACAGCAAGGCCAGTCTCATCAAGTCTCCCAAATATCTTTGTCCATGCCCACCATCATGCCGCGGTCGGCTGACGACAAGTTTGCAGCGCGCCTTGCGGCTGATGATTGACGCAGGTCAAATGCGCGCCGCTGTGCCCGGCCTAGAGTGAATCCATGCGCAAAGGCAAACTGCACAAACTCGTCATCGGCCGCCGTGGCTTGCTCTACTCCTTGGGCCTGTGTGTACTGATTTTGGGCTTGGGCGGGATGGGGTTTTGGCTCTTGGAGCCACAGGCACAAACATTTTCTGACGGTCTGTGGCTTGCCTTCACCACCGCCGCCACGGTGGGCTATGGCGATATCGTGCCCAGTACCCATGCGTCGCGCAGCTTTTCGGTGGTGGTGGTGTTGATGGGGTTGGCGGTGTTGTCGCTGGTGACTGCGTCTGTGGCTGCCATGCTGGTGGAGGTGGAAGAGCGCGAGGTGGACAGCGAGCTGATGCGTGAAATCCATGCGCTGCGCCTGGAGGTGCGGTATTTGCGCGATGCGGTGCAAAGCCGGGCAGAGGCAAGCAGCCAAAAAAAAGCCGACCCGGTTTAAGCAGGTCGGCTCTTGGCAAGTGCCGGTCAGACCACGGTGATGGTCACATCAATATTGCCGCGGGTGGCGTTGGAGTAGGGGCACACTTGGTGCGCCTTGTCCACCAGGGCTTGCGCTGCAGCTTTGTCCATGCCGGGGATGGAGACTTCCAGTTGCACTTCGATACCGAAGCCCTGGGGGATCTGGCCAATGCCCACAGTGGCGTTGATGCTGGTGTCTGCGGGCAAGGCAATCTTTTGCGTGCCGGCCACAAACTTCATGGCACCGATGAAGCAGGCGCTGTAGCCGGAGGCAAACAGCTGCTCAGGGTTCACACCGCCACCAGGGCCGCCCATTTCCTTGGGCACAGCCAGTTTCAGGTCCAGCAAGCCGTCAGAGGTGCGGGTGGTGCCGTCGCGGCCGCCGGTGGACTTGGCGTGGGCTTGGTAAATCACTTTTTCGATCTTGTTGCTCATGGCGCTTCTTTCATAAAGTGCTGCGGGGTATTGCAGCGGGGTGGGTAATGGGGACTGTCGGGGGGGGGCGTCAGGTGGCAGCGGTCAGGCGCTGGCGCAGGGCTTGTACCTGCTGGGTCAGGTGCATCAGCTCGCTCAGTGGGCAGTCGGCGGCGGCCAGCACACAGGCCGGAATGCGCGCGGCCTGTACCTTGAGGCCGCGGCCCTTGGCCGTCAAAAACAATTCCACGCGGCGCTCATCGGCGGCGCTGCGCTGGCGGCTCAGCAGTTCGGCCTGCTCCATGCGTTTGAGCAGCGGCGTGAGGGTGCCAGAGTCGAGGAACAGGCGCTCGCCCAGGGCCGAGACGCTCAGGCCATCCTGTTCCCACAGCACCATCATCACCAGGTACTGCGGGTAGGTCAGCTGCAACGCTTCCAGCAGGGGCTTGTAGAGCTTGGTCATGGCCAGTGAGGTGGAATACAGCGCAAAGCACAACTGGTTGTCCAGGCGCAGGGCGGCGTCGTTGGCAGAGGTGGTGCGTGGATTCGTCATGGGCTGAATTGTAGCTGGCAATTTAATTGCGTGCAATATAAATTTGCAAAAGAGTTTTCCAATGGCACACAAGGGTAAACCTCGGCTTGGCAGGCCTGGGGCCAGTGGGGTAACGTTAACGTCACCCTGAATGAGGAGACGGTACGTGTTCGACTACATCATCATTGGCGCTGGCTCGGCCGGCTGTGTGCTGGCGGCCCGCCTGACGGAAGACCCCACCGTGACCGTGGCCCTGCTGGAAGCGGGCCCGGCCGACACCAGTGTGCTGATCCACTGCCCTGCGGGGCTGGCCGTGCTGGCCAAGAATGGCGAGGCCAACTGGAAGTTCGAGACCACCGCACAGCCGGGCCTGAATGGCCGGCGCGGCTACCAGCCACGCGGCAAGGTACTGGGTGGCTCCAGTTCGGTCAACGCCATGATCTACATCCGCGGCCAGCGCGAGGACTACGACGGCTGGGCCGCCGAGGGCAACCCCGGCTGGGCGTACGACGATGTGCTGCCCTACTTCAAAAAGGCCGAGGACAACGCACGCGGCGCCGATGCCTTCCACGGCCAGGATGGCCCCCTGCATGTGCAGGACCTGACCACCCCTAACCGCCTAGGGCCGGTGTTTGTGAAGGCGGGCCAGCAGGCAGGCTACCCGCTCAACCCCGACTTCAACGGTGCCAGCCAGGAGGGCGTGGGCGTCTACCAGGTGACGCACAAGCACGGTGAGCGCTTTAGCGCTGCCAAGGGCTACCTCACGCCGCACTTGCAGCGGCCCAACCTGCAGGTATTCACCGGCGCACACACCACGCGCATCGTGCTGGAGCGCAAGCGCGCGGTGGGCGTTCAGTTTCTGCACGAAGGCGAGATGAAAGAGCTGCGCTGCACCCGCGAAGTCCTGCTCAGCGCGGGGGCGTTGCAGTCTCCGCAGATCCTTATGCTGTCAGGCATTGGCCCCCACAAGCACCTGGTGGAGACGGGCATTGCCACACTGCACGACTTGCCCGGTGTGGGGCAAAACCTGCACGACCATGTGGATGTGGTGCAGATGGTGAATGCCCCGCACCTGAAGGAGACATTCGGCGTGTCATTCAGCGGCATGGCCGCCGCCATCAAAGGTATTTTTGAGTGGCGCAAGCAGCGCACCGGCCTGCTGACCACCAACTTTGGCGAGGCCGGTGGTTTTGTCAAAAGCACGCCCGGCGAACGCACGCCCGACCTGCAGTTTCACTTCGTCATTGCCAAGCTGGTGAACCACGGGCGCAGCACGGTGCTGGGCCATGGCTACTCGTGCCACGTGTGTCTGCTGCGCCCGGTGAGCCGCGGCAGTGTGACCCTGGCCAGCAAAGACCCCATGGCCGCGCCCGTCATCGACCCCAACTTCTTGGGCGAGCGCGAGGATGTAGAGCGCCTGATGTTGGGCTTCAAGCGCATGCGCACCTTGCTGCAACAGCCGGCATTGGCACAGTTGGGTGGACAAGAAGCCCCCAAGTCCGCCCAGGCCACCAGCGACTTGGCCATCGAACAGTTCATCCGCGACAACGCCGACACCATCTACCACCCGGTAGGTAGCTGCCGCATGGGTAATGGCCCGATGGACGTGGTGGACCACGAACTGCGCGTGCACGGCATCCAGGGCCTGCGCGTGGTGGACGCCTCTATCATGCCCCGCATCGTCAGCGGCAACACCAATGCACCGACCATCATGATTGCGGAGAAGGCGGCGGATTTGATTAAGAGGGCGTGGCTATCTCGCTAGTTCCGTACGATGGGGCTAAAGGCGATGACGATGATGGGAGGAACATGACCATCGCTGTCCAAGGGCAACCGCGCCGTCTTATCGATTGCCGTCAGCACGGCACGGTCCCAGGCTTCAACGCCACTGGATCGAAGAAGTCGGCGCGTCAGGATGGCACCGTCAGATGCAATGGAAACTTCGACCTCCGCGGCTCTGGGGACTGTAGGGTCTTCGGTGTAAACCACATTGCGTTTTAACGCCATGACTATGCGGCTTACATACTGCGCCGACGGCATATAAGGCAACGCTTCTTCGGCAAGCGCAGCGCGAATGCTTGAAAAGCACAGGAGGCTCACTAGAGCGATCCGAAAGAGCGAGCGTCGACCAGTAGAACTCGCTGACAGAAGAGTATTCATGGGTTACTTCGCAAACCGCTTCCGCGTCAATGCCAGTGCAATCCAGAACGACCCCATCGCGTATACCGCCAGCACTGCCAAATGACGCACAGCATCTGCCGGCCACTGGTTCATGAACAAGGGGCGCACCAGCGCCACCGCGTTGGACAGCGGCAGCCAGTCGGCCACCACACGCACCACTACTGGCAGTTGCTCCAGCGGGAAGAACACGCCGCTCAGGAACATCATGGGGGTGAGGAAGAGCGTGAAGTAGTAGGTGAAGAAGTCATAGCCCTTGGCCAGCGCGTTGAAGATGAGCGCGATGCAGCTGAAGGTGATGCCCACGCCAAACAGGATGGGCCAGGCCACCAGCAGTTTGGGGCTGTGGCTGATGCCCAGCGCCAGCATGACGCCCAGGATGGCCGTCACCGTGAACAGCGACTTGAACGCGGCCCACAGCATCTCGGCCAGCACCACGTTGTCCAGGCTGATCGGGGCGTTCATGATGCCGTCCCAGGTTTTTTGCACATGCATGCGGCTGAAGGCGGAGTACAGCGCCTCAAACGACGCGGCCTGCATGGCGCTCATGCAGATGGAGCCACTGGCCAGAAACAGGATGTAGGGCACGGCCACGGTGCCGGTGGGGCCCGCTACATTGACTTCGCCGACCAAGGCACCCATGCCGTAGCCAAAGGCCACCAGCCACATCAGCGGTTCGGCAATATTGCCCACCAGGCTGGGGATGGCCAGCTTGCGCCAGACCAGCAGGTTGCGCAAAAACACGGGCCAAAATCGCAGCGACACTTCGGGTGCGCGCCAGATGCTTTGGGGCTTGGGCGGGGTGTAAGTGGATGGAACGCTGCTCATGTCAAGCCTCCTCGCGGATCTGGCGTCCGGTCAGTTTCAAAAACAAATCTTCCAGGTTGGCCGGGCGGTGCAGGGTGCGCAGCTGCGGGTGGGCGGCCAGGCCCTGCAGCAGGGCACCGGCGTCTTGCGTGTAGAAAAATACGGTCTCGCCGCTCACTTCCACGCGCGCAGCCAGATTGCGCAGCGGGCTGTCCACGAGGGCTAGCGCGCCCACGCCAAACACCTCCACCACATCGGGCTCCAGGTGCTGGGCGATCAGGTCACGTGGCGTGCCTTCGGCAATCTTCTTGCCGTGGTCCAGCACCAGCAGACGGTTGCACAGGCGTTCGGCCTCGTCCATGAAGTGGGTGGTCAGCAAAATGGATTTGCCCTGTTGCAGCAGCACCTGCAGGCGCTCCCACATCAGGTGGCGGGCCTGCGGGTCCAGGCCGGTGGTGGGTTCGTCCAGCAGCAGGAGCTTGGGGTCGTTCACCAGTGCGCGCGCCAGGCTCAGGCGCCGCCGCATGCCACCCGACAGTTCACCCGGTTTGGCGTTGGCCTTGTGGGTGAGGGCGGCAAACTCCAGCAGCTGTGGGATGCGCGCGCGGATGGCGGCGTCTTTCATGCCAAAGTAGCGGCCATAGACCAGTAGGTTCTCGGCGCAGCTGAAGTCGGGGTCCAGCGTGTCAAACTGGGTGACCACGCCCAACGCAGCCTTGATGGCCAGCGCATCGCGCGGCATCTCCAGGCCCAGCGCGTGGATGCTGCCGCCATCGGGCACGGTATGGCCCAGGCACATGCGGATGGTGGTGGTTTTGCCCGCGCCGTTGGGGCCGATGACGCCCAGGCACTCGCCGGGAGCAATCTCGAAGGACAGGTCTTTGACCACCTCGGCGTCGCCATAACGCTTGTGCAAGTGCTGCACTTCAAACAGTTTTGCATTCATGCGGCCATTGTGCCGCAGGGGTCCTTAGTCGGCTTGCAGCAGGCGACCACGACCCTGCGCCTTGGCCTGGTACAGCGCGGCGTCGGCGCGCACCATGAAGCCTGTGAGCTTCTGGTCGCCGGGCTGCAGCAGGGCGAGGCCGGCGCTGTAGCCCACGCGCAGGTTGGGTTGCTGGATGCCTTCCTCCTGCAAGGCCAGACGCAGGCGCTGCTCCACATGCAGGGCGGCGCGTTTGTCGGTCTGGGGCAGCAGCAAGGCAAATTCTTCGCCGCCGATGCGGGCGGCCAGATCGCTGCTGCGCCGGTTGGATTGCAGCACTTTGCCCACCACGCGCAACACTTGGTCGCCCACCTCGTGGCCTTGGGTGTCGTTGATGCGTTTGAAGTGGTCCAGGTCCATCATGATCAGCGCCAGAGGTGTGCGGTGGCGCCGTGCCTGGTCAAACAGGGCGGGCGCCCGGTCGTCCCAGCCATGGCGGTTGAGCAGGCCGGTGAGGTTGTCGGTAAACGCCTGTTCGCGCAATTGACCCTCGGCCTCTTCACGCCAGGCCACCAGCACCGCCACTGTGGTCAGCACCAAAGCCAGATTGGCGGTGAGTTGGGCCACCACATTGACGGGGTGGGGCGCGTCAAAGGTGGGGTACAGCTCGGGGTAAAACGCGCCCAGCACACCACGCGCCAGCGAAGCGCAGGCGACCGCTGCGTAACAGAGGGCCACCAGGGCACGCCAGCGTAAACCGGCGGGCTGGCGCGGTCCCAGCGCCGCCCGGGACACGATGGCCAATTGAAATGCAAACAGCAGGTTGGCGTAGCCCACGCGCAGGCTGTAATCCTGAAAGCTCAGGGCATAACCCAGCGGCATCAGCACCAGCAGGGCAAGCAGGGCCCGTTGGTGGGGACGGGGCCCCAGCCAGGCTTGCAGGGCCAGGAACATCAGGTAGTTGGCCGCCGAGGCCAGCACCATGGCGGCGGTGGACAACACCGGGTCCAGCCAGTGACCAAATACGAAGCCGGAGCTGATGATGCACACCCAGCCCAGCGTCTGGCTCAGCAGGCTGAACTGGGCCAGGCGGGCCGCACGGCTGATGCCCTTGCCCATGATCAGGAAGAGCGCGGCGGAGACGGTACTCAGGTTGAGCGCCGTCAGGACCAGAATGGTCAGGACGTTGAGCTTCTCCATGCGCTTACTGGAACGCCACCTCGGCAAAGCTGCGCAACTTGCGGCTGTGCAATTGGTCCACGCCCTGGGCGCGCAGCAGTTCGAGCGCGCGAATGCCGATGCGCAGGTGCTGGTCGACCCGTTCGCGGTAGAAATGGTTGGCCATGCCGGGCAGCTTGATCTCGCCGTGCAAGGGCTTGTCGCTCACGCACAGGAGCGTGCCGTAGGGCACACGAAAACGGAAACCATTGGCGGCAATCGTGGCGCTTTCCATGTCCAGCGCCACGGCGCGGCTCTGGCTGAAGCGGCGCTGCGGCATGTTGTCGGGCAGCAGCTCCCAGTTGCGGTTGTCGGTGCTGGCCACCGTGCCGGTACGCATGATGCTCTTGAGCGCGGCTCCCTGAATCTGCGTGACATCGGCCACAGCCTGCTCCAGTGCGAGCTGGATTTCCGCCAGCGCTGGGATGGGCACCCACAGCGGAAGCTCTTCGTCCAGCACGTGGTCTTCCCGCACATAACCGTGGGCCAGCACGTAGTCGCCCAGCTGTTGGCTGTTGCGCAGGCCGGCGCAGTGGCCCAGCATGATCCAGGCGTGCGGGCGCAGTACGGCAATGTGGTCGGTGATGGTTTTGGCGTTGGCCGGGCCGACGCCGATGTTGACCATGGTGATGCCCGCGTTGTCGGCGCGCACCAGGTGGTAGCCCGGCATCTGCGGCAGGCGCGGCGGGGCGGCACCCAGCGCGTCTGCTGCCTGGGCGGGCAGGCCTACGCGGCGTGTGACCACATTGCCCGGCTCCACAAAGGCCACGTACTCGCTGTCGGCCTTGGCCATTTCGGCATGGCCCAGGCGCACAAACTCGTCGATGTAGAACTGGTAGTTGGTGAACAGCACAAAGTTCTGGAAATGCTCGGGCGCTGTTCCGGTGTAGTGGCGCAGGCGGTGCAGTGAGTAGTCCACCCGCGGCGCGGTGAACAGCGACAGGGGCTGGGGTTCGCCCGCTTTGGGGCTGTAGGTGCCGTTGGCAATGCCGTCGTCCATGGCGGCCAGGTCGGGCAGGTCAAACACATCGCGCATCAGCGTGCGGCGCTCTGCGCTCATCTGGCCTTCCACGTGGTCGTGCTCGGCAAACGAAAAATGCACTGGAATCGGCTGGCTGCTGGTGCCCACCTCCAGCTCCACGCCGTGGTTTTGCAGCAGCAGCCGGAACTGCTCCAGGTAGTAGCTGCGGTACAGGTCGGGGCGGGTCAGTGTGGTCTCGAACCGGCCTGGGCCGGCGACAAAGCCAAAGCTCAGGCGTGCCGCCTCGGAGCCGGGTTTGCGCGACACGGTGTCGGTGTGGATGCGTACCAGCGGGTAGCAGGCGCGCACATGGCCCTGGCTGTCGTCGCCCGCCACAAACCGCTGCATGGACTGGCGCAGGTGCTGGATGCTGCTGTCATAAATGCGAAGGACCTGGGCCAGGGCGGCGGCGGGGTCTGTAAAGCGGGCGGGAGCAATGAAGGGGGGCAGGCTGGACATGGGGGTATTGTGCCGCGTGATTATTGCGGCGGTATGCGGTAGAGTGGAGGCAAGACCACCACGAGGGCCATGGTGCCAGACCCGAAAGATTCCCGTTTTCACGAAACCGGCTTTCCCTCTTTGCAGTGGGAAGAGGAAGACTTGCCCACGCGGCCCATGCCATTTCACGAGCGGCCGCTACAGGCCCGCATTGACCATGAAATGGCCATCATCACGAAGCACCACATCCGCATCGCCCTGGCCATCGAGAAATTCTGGGGCCATCGCGACTGTGTGGAGTATCTGCAGACCCTGGTGCTGAGTGGCGGCTATAGCGACAGCAGTCGCAACCGCGTTGGCTTCAAGCCCGAGGTGCTGTCAGCGCTGATTAACCTCGCGTCCCTGCACAGGGTGGAGTGAGAGGGCCGCGCAGGCGGCGCAAATGCAGGCTTTGCCCTGGTCGGCTGTGGGCACGCGGGCCAGCAACTCGGCACTGAAATCCACCTGGGTGCACCAGCACGGCGCTTGCTTCTGACCCGTGGCGCGTTCCAGCTCCATGGCGCACTGGTTGCCTTGGCCGCACAGCGGGCACACTTCGGGGGTGGTGGGGCGTGGCGTGGGCATGGTGCCTGCAGTGTAGTTCTCTCCCCTTTTCTTGGTAAGGATGCATGCCACCATGGCAATTGAAATCGAACGCAAATTTCTGGTGATTGGTCAGCCCTGGCAGCAGGCGGTGGGGGTGGTGTTCCGCCAGGGCTACCTGAGCCGTGACAAGGCCCGCACGGTGCGCGTACGGGTGGCCGACGATGCAGCCTTTCTCACCATCAAGGGCGTGAGTGTGGGCGCCACGCGCGCCGAGTTTGAGTACCCCATCCCCCTGGCCGACGCGGAGGCCCTGCTGGCACTGTGCGAGGGGCCGCTGATTGAGAAAACCCGCTACCTGCTGGACCATGCGGGCACGCGCTGGGAGCTGGATGTGTTTGTGGGCGACAACGCCGGGCTGGTGGTGGCCGAGGTGGAGCTGGCGTCCGAGGACCAGGCATTTGCAAGGCCTGACTGGCTGGGTGACGAAGTGACGCAGGATGCGCGGTACTTCAACTCCAACCTGGCCGCCTACCCCTACTGCCGTTGGGCCACGCCGTAGCGCGCTTGCAGAGAGGCCGCCAGTGTCGCCATCGGGGCTTGCCAGTCTTCCCCAGCGGTCTGGCGGTGCACCGAAAAGCCGGGGAACCAGGGTGAGGGAGAGCCCTCCTCTTGCCAGCGGAATTCTGCGGGTGCAGGCACCAGCACATCCCCATCGATGCCCAGCCCTGCGCACAGGTGCACATTGGTGTTGCTTACGCCTACCAGTCCGTCCAGACAGGACAGCAGCGCCAACAGTTCGTCCAGATCCTGGTCGCACCCGCTGGCGTCCAGTACGTGGTCTGCACCCAGGCGGGCTTGCACCTGCGCCCACTCCCCGGGCTGCAGACCCCGCTGCAGGACCACCACCTCCACGTCCAGCGGCGCCAGCACGTCCAGCAGGCTGTCCAGTGGCGCGGATTTTTGCAGCCAGCGCTGGGTGGCAAAGCCGTGGGGCTGGGCCTGCGTGCCGGCACGCCAAGCCAGGCCCAGCTTGCGGCGTGGGCGAGTCAGCAGCGGGTGTTGCTGTTGCAGGCGCGCACGTGCGCTGGCGTTGGCCTGCAGGGGGACGGCGGGTGGGTAGCGGTGTGCATCGCTGCCACCCAGCGCCAGTGGCAGGTCGCCCAGCAGCACGTGGTGCTGGATCGCTGTGGTCGTGGCGTGTGCCAGCGTGGCCAGTGCGGGCTGGCGCAGCAGCGGCGCCAGCTTGGTATTGCACAGTTGGTAGTGCACCTGGGCACCCCGTGCGTGCAAGGCGGGCAGGTAACGCATAAAAAACAGCTCGTCGCCGATGCCTTGCTCCCCTTGCACCCGCACCGTGTGGCCGTGCAAGTCGGCAGGCAGCGTCGGGGTCTGGGGCACCCAATGCGCGGGAGCGCCTTCGGTGGCGTGGCGGTTGAAGCGCCATGCGTAGTGGTGCCAGCCCTGGGTGAGCTTGCCTTGGCGGAGGTATAGCAAGGCGAGGTTGTGGTGCGCGTCCACATGGTCGGGTTGCTGCGCCAAGGTGGCAAGCAAGGCGGATTCGGCCGCAGCCGTCTGGCCGCACTGGGCCAGGCTGCTGCCCAGGTTGTAGTGCAGGCGCACTGACTGCGGGTGCCGCTGGGCGGCGGCCTGCAGAAAGGTCACGGCCTGTTCCGGCAGCCCTGCCTGTTCGTAGAACACGCCTAGGTTGTAGGCGGCCTCTTCGTGGCCCGGGTCCAGCATGAAGGCCTTGATGAGCTGCATCTCCGCGGCGGTGGTGTTCCCGGTGAGCTGCAAGGCGCGGCCCAGTGTCAGCGCATGTTCGATCGCCAGCGCCTTGTCCGCACCCGGGTCCAGGTCGTTCAGCAAGGCCACCGTGTCTGCATAGCGGCCCAGGTGGAACAGCGATTCACCGGCCAGAAACCGCCAGTACACGTTGTGGGGCTGGGCTTGCAAGGCCAAGGCATAGGCATCGAACGCTTGGGCAAATTGGCCCTGCGCCAGAAACCGGTCGCCCGCCAGCGCGTGGTCCAGCCCGGGTGTGGCCTCAGGCATGGCGTTGCAGGGAATAGTCGGCCAGCAGGCGCTCGCGGTGCCATTCGGCGGCCATGGGGTCGTCGGCGTATTCGTGGAAGCAGGGTGTGCCCAGTGTCCAGTGCAGCAGCTTGGCATCGGGATTGGGGCCAAACTCCTGCGGCAACCAGTTCCATTCGCGCGGTAGCGCACCTATCAGCTCGTCGGCCAGCCAGGTAAAGCGGTGCAGCTGCGCGCCGGTGCCGTTTTCCACAAAGGCGGGCGTGACCACACGGTTGGCCGGGTGGCCGCAGTTCCACAGCACCACGCTGGACCAGTTTTTACGCGGGTAGTCCTGGTTTTTGGAGCCGAGGTACTTGCCCTGGGCCTTGGTTTTGTAGTCGTGCTGCACACACATGACCGCCTTGCGCTCGTCGCGCAAGGCCCAGAGCTGGGCAATGTCCTCGCGCAGCACCATGTCGCCGTCCATGAACAGCGCCCAGCCTTCAAAGCCGGTCAGGTGTGGCAACAGAAAACGGCTGTAAATGAACTGGTTGCTGCCGTCCCCATGGGTTTCGCGGTAGTCGGGCAGGGTGTGCAGTGCCAGCGGGGTGATGGCCACCGGCTGCCGTGCGTGGCGCACGATGCTGTTGGCACACACATGGTAGGCCACAGCCTCGCGCGGGTCATAACCAATGAAGATCCGGATCATGCGCCATGCTAGAGCGGCGCCTGCGCAGTGAAGCGCAGAAAAGAAAGGTTTTCGGGGAGCAAAATTCCCCGTCCCAGTCTTATCGGAGTGCGAGTGCAGCGCTACCTAATTTGAAAACACTCACCGCCGATCGCAACTCCGACGCTTGGGTTTGCATGGACCCGGCTGCAGCGGCGGCCTGTTCCACCAAGGCCGCATTTTGCTGGGTGGTGTTGTCCATCAGTCGGACTGCTTCATTGATCTGGCTAATGCCCAGTGTCTGTTCTTCGCTGGCATTTTGTATTTCACCCATGATGCTGGTGACTTTGCTGACGCTTTCGACGATATCTGTCATGGTTGCGCCAGCGTCTCCGACCAGTTTGGTGCCGATATCAACGTTTCGGACCGATTCATCAATCAGATTTTTGATTTCTTTAGCTGCGGCGGCTGAGCGCCCGGCCAAGCTTCTCACTTCACTGGCAACCACGGCAAAACCTCGGCCTTGCTCGCCTGCACGGGCCGCTTCGACCGCTGCGTTCAGTGCCAAGATGTTCGTTTGGAAGGCGATGCCGTCGATGACGCTGATGATGTCAACAATTTTGCGCGACGACTGGTTGATTTCGCTCATGGTCGTTACAACATCCGCCACAACATTGCCGCCTTTGAATGCAACCGCAGAGGCGTTCTGCACCAATTGGTTGGCAGTTTTTGCGTTTTCTGCATTCTGTTTCACGGTTTGTGTCATCTCCTCCATGGAGGCAGCCGTTTCCTCCAGAGAGCTCGCCTGCGATTCGGTGCGCGAAGACAGGTCCATATTGCCGCTGGCAATTTCGTCGGTGGCGTGAGAAATCGTACCGATGCCAGTACTCACTTGTTCGATGATCTGTTGCAGCCGACCAATGAAGGTGTTGAAGCCATTGGTAACCGCATTAAACTCGTCTGAATTGCCTTGCGGCAGGCGGCGGGTCAGATCTGCGTCACCTACGGCAATGTCGTTCAAGGCCTCACCAATTTTGGACAGTGGATTGAGCACGACCGAACTCAAGACGCGCGAGAGCACCAGAATGATGATGACGTCGAGCACCAAAATTTGCAAAACTGCCCAGGTCAATTCCGCGCGCAAGGTTTTTTGAATGCCAGCGTAGGACACATATACCGTAGCTTTGCCAACCGAGTTAGGCTTGCCGTCATCCAAATAAACCAAGTCAACACTCTTGCTGGTGTCGGCCGTGGGTGGTGTCCTGCTTGGTTGTACCTTGCCCTCGGCAGATTTCACACTCCCACCCAGAAACTTGTCGCCATTTGTGATGGTGATCCCCACCATGAAGTCCGCCGACATTTCGGAGGCCAGTGTCTGCTCAATCTGGGCTTTGTCGAGATTCCAAAGTGGACTGGGCAGCGCAACTGCCAATCGTGCGAGCGTGGCCTGCACCTGTTGGTTGTCAGAGGCTTCCAGCGCGGTTTTTGTGCGGACGTAGTTCACTGCCCCAAATGCCAGCAGCAAAAGTGAAATGATGAGAACGAATAAAAAATTCAGTCTAAATTTGATGCTGCTGGTCTTCATGGTAGGGACTTCGTCGCCGCGGCGATGGGTGATGAAAAGACGCTACCCACTCCAGTCTTGGTACGGGTAGCGCCACCAGTCGGCTACTTGAACTTTTTGACTAGGTCTTTGTACTCAGTGGATTCACGCGCGGTGGCAATCGCATCCCAGAGCTTTTTGGCGGAGGCTTCGTCCTTGCCATAGAACTGTTTGGAGAACGCAACGAAATAAGGTTTTTCCACCAAAAAGGGACTGACGCGCTCAACTTTGCCATTCGTCTCTGGGCTGCCGGCCACACTGATGTCGCCCTCTTCGGTTTGCAAAGCTACTGCCGCCAAGCGGCCGCCTACCAGCTTGGTCAAGTTGGCATCTGCGGAGCGTGTGCCGTCATCCACCCGCGCGCCAAGAGACTGCAATTGCTTCACGATAGAGAAACCTGATTGGGCACCGATGGCGCCATCCACTTTGAGCGTTTTGCCATCCCATGTGGCTGCAGTAGACCCCTTCATGCGGTAGAGGCTGTAGCTATCATTCAGCAGGCGCTTGCTTGCGTCTGGGGTAGCGCCGGCCATCGGGTAAACTAGGAAATCCGTCCGGTCTGCCGCGTAGCTGATCTTTACAACACCATCGACTGCGCCGGCACGCGCATCGTCCAGGCAGCGCTTCCATGGCAGGCCTACCACTTCGACTTTTCCGCCGTAGGCTTTTTCCGCCATTTTCAACAACGAGGTCGTCAATCCGACCCGGTCTTTGAAGATCCAAGGGTAGGAGTCTTCGTTTTCGTGGCAAATCTTGATGGCCGACTGCGCCATGGCACTGCCTGCAAGCATGGAAACAGAGAGAGCGGTTAGCGCGATGGTGTGCTTCTTCATATGTAAACCTTTCATGTAGGGGGCCAATGGGCCAGCCGAGATCAGCGTAACACGGTTAGAAGCCGTGTGAACGAACTTGCAGGTCGCCATACACCAGAATTGTTTTCGGTTCTTTTTTTTGAAACTGAATGGGTTTTGGGTTTCTTGCAGGCCGGTCGCTGGCCCGTGGAGTTGCAGAGGGTGGGGTTCCCCTTTTGTCAGCTGCCATTGCCCCGATCGGGCCCCAAATTTTGGCAACGCTATTCGTCGACCGGTACGTACCAGTCGGATTTCATGGTGTCAATCACCACATTGGTGGTCATGCGGATGACCTGCGGGACTTCGGCCATCAGCCGGGCGGATAGGGCGTCGTATTCCTTCACGCTTTTGCTCAGGATGACCATCACCAGGTCGACCGCGCCAGTCACGTAAAAGAGCTGCTGAACTTCGGGTTCTTTTTGCACCCAGGTGCGGATGCGCGGCAGGGCTTCGTAGTTGTCCTTGAGCTCGATGCCGGCAATAAACTGCATGCGCTGGCCCACCACCTGCGGGTCCACGATGGCCACCTCCGCCGTAATCACTTTCTCGGCCCGCAGTCGTCGCAGGCGCCGCTGTACGGCAGACGCAGAGAGGCCGACCGCCTCGGCAATCACTTCTGCATTGACCTGGCAATCGCGTTGCACGAACTCCAAAATCTTTCGGTCAAAGGGGTCCAATGGCGTGTCCATCGGTTCATTGTAGGCAAGACGGGGTGTTTGCCTCCATCGGCACCCAAGACCGCTTGTGTGCCGTTTTGCCGCGCAAAACGCACCAAATACGCCGCCTGACGTTATTTCTTTTGAGGAAACTTGAGTTTCCTTTGCGTCTTGAAAACGCAGCTATGGTTGAACAATGCGGCGTCTTGCGGTGGGATGCCCGGATGGAGTAACAAAGAATGAAGCGTCAGGTTTTGAAAGCGGTGTTGGGTGGTCTGTTCTTGGCTGCCGGGTTGGCCCATGCCCAGGATGTGGTGCGCATCGGCACTCTGTCGGACTACCCTCCGTTTGAGTACAAGGATGCATCCGGCCAGCTCAAGGGCATGGAAATCGAGTTGGGCAACGTGATCTGCAAACACATGCAAGCCAAGTGCGAATACGTCACCATGGACTTTGATGCCCTGATCCCTGCGCTCAAGGCCAAGAAGATCGATGCCGTGCTGGCCCAGATGTCCATCACCGACGAGCGCAAGAAAGTGGTGGATTTCACCGATTTGTTCACCCTGGCACCCGTGCAGTACGTGGCCAAAGTGGGCTCCGGCATCAGCGAAGACCCGACCACCCTGCGCGGCAAGACCGTGGGCGTGTACAGCGGCTCCAACCACGAAACCTACCTGAAGAAGCGCCTGCCCAAGGCCAAGTCCGGCATCGCGACCAAGTCCTACCCCAACCAGGACGCCATCTGGTTGGACCTGGAAGCCGGCCGCCTGAACACCACCCTGACCGACACCACCGTCGCCTACGAATGGCTGGTGAAAACCGGCAAGGCCAAGGGTTTTGACTTTGCCGGCAAGCCTTTGAACGACGTGGAAATGTTTGGCGAAGGCACCGGCATTGCTCTGCGCAAGGGCGACGCCTTGAAGGCCCGCTTCAACGCCGCCATCAAAAAGGTGCTGGCCGACGGCACCTTTGCTGCCGAGAACAAAAAAGTGTTCCCGTTTAGCATTGCGCCTGCCAGCAAGTAATTGACAGGCCGCCACCGCCCCGTGCGGGCGGTGGCCGCGCTTTCCCGGAGTCGAGATGGATGTTTTGCAGGCCTACACGGGCCAGCTGCTGCAAGGTGCGCTGATGACCGTGCAATTGGCCTGCGCCGCCCTGGTGTGCGGGCTGGCCCTGGGCCTGTCGCTGGCGGCGTGCCAGCTCAGTCGGCACGCCTGGCTACGCCGGCCGGTGGCGGTGATCACCGGCGTGCTGCGCGGGGTGCCCGAGTTTCTGGTGGTGCTGGTGTGCTACTTCGGGCTGTCCAACCTCATCAACAACCACTTTGACAGTGCGTTTGACATCAGCCCGTTTTTTGCGGGTGTGGTGTCACTGGCGCTGGTGTTGGGGGCGTATGCCTCCGAGGTATTCCGTGGAAGCTTTGTGGCGCTGGAACGCGGGCAGTTGGAAGCCGCCCGCTCGCTGGGCCTGAGTCCGGTGCAAATCTTCTTTCTGGTGCGCCTGCCGCAGGCCTGGCGCATTGCCATACCCAGCCTGGGCAACCTCTGGCAGTCCCTGCTCAAAGACACCTCGCTGGTGTCGGTGGTCGGTCTGGAGGATTTGCTGAAAAAGTCCAATATGGCGGCGCAGGCCTCGCACCAGCCGTTCATGTTTTTGATGGCGGCTGCCCTCATGTATTTCTGCCTGCTGGCGCTGTCTGATCCTTTGGTCTCCGCGCTGGAGCGGCGGGCGCAGCGCCCTTACCAAGCGCACCGCAGCTAGCCATGGGAGCCTGGTTCACCGACACCCTCGTCCTGCTGCAGGACAACCGCGCCGAATTGTGGGAAGGCCTGGTCATCACCCTGCAGCTGTGGGCTGCCTCGGGGGTGGGGGGCTTGGTGCTGGCGCTTGGCTTGGCACTCGGCGCCACTCATGGCGGGACGGTTACCAAGAGCTTGGTGCGCTTTTACAGCGCGGCCCTTCGGGGCACGCCGCTGCTGGTGCAGATGTTCCTGCTGTACTACGGGCTTAGCCAGTTTGAATGGGTGCGGGCGTCCGCTGCGTGGGTGGTGCTGGAAGACGCGTTGTACTGCGGGCTCATCGCCTTGACGCTCAACATCGCCGCCTACATGGCCGAAGACATCCGCGCCGGCATTCTGGCCGTGCCGCCGGGGCAGCAGGAAGCCGCTCGCGCCTTCGGGATGTCGACCGGCACGCTGCTGCGCCGCATTGTGCTGCCGCAGGCCTTGCGCATTGCCACCCCGGCGCTGGGTAACGAGGGGGTGGCACTGCTCAAGGCCACCGCCCTGGTCAGCACCATCACCGTGTTTGACCTCACCGGTGTGGCCCGCCGCCTGTCCACGGAGTCGTACTCCACCGATGCGCTGGTGTTGGCCGGTGTGGTCTACGGCGTACTGACCTTGCTGATTTCGGCCGGTGTGCATTTGCTGGAGCGTCACCGCAAAAGCCACGCTGCCTGAGCTGCTTGTCCGCGCCTGGGCGCCGCAAATTGCCGCCGCAGCGCACGCGCTTTGGCTAAGCTCATCCTCGATTTTTGAACGAACCCCATGATGCTGAATCCCCTTGAGAGTTTTCTTGCCCACGACCGCCTGATGGTGCTGGACGGTGCCCTCGCCACCGAGCTGGAGCGCCGTGGTGCCAACCTGAACGACGCCTTGTGGTCCGCCAAGCTGCTGATCGAGCAGCCCGCGCTCATCCGCGCGGTGCATGCGGACTACTTTGCCGCCGGGGCCGATGTGGCCACCACCGCCAGCTACCAGGCCACCTTTGAAGCCTTTACCCGCCGTGGCATGAGCCGCGCTGAGGCCGCAGATTTGATGCGCCTGTCCGTCACCCTCGCCATTGAGGCGCGCGATGCGTTCTGGGCCGAGCCTGCCCACCGCGTGGGCCGCCTGCGCCCGCTGGTGGCCGCGTCGGTAGGCCCGTATGGCGCCATGCTGGCCGATGGCTCGGAGTACCGCGGGAACTACGGCCTGGGCCGTGCGGCGCTGGCCGACTTTCACCGTGAACGCATGCAGGTGCTGTCCACTTCGGGTGCCGACCTGCTGGCCTGCGAGACCATTCCGTGTCTGGACGAAGCCTTGGCCATTGCCGATGTGCTGGCCGAGCAAGACAACATCACCGCGTGGATCAGCTTCTCCTGCAAAGATGGCGAACACAACGTGCAGGGCGAGCGCCTGGCGGACTGCGTGGCCGCACTGGAGGCTTACCCGCACATCGTGGCGATCGGCATCAACTGCACCGCGCCCGAGTACGTGGCCAGCTTGGTGGAACAAGCCAAGGCGCACACCCGCAAGCCCGTGCTGGTCTACCCCAACTCGGGTGAACACTACGACGCCGAAGGCAAGGTCTGGACCGGTGCCTGCGACCGAGCTGATGCTTACGCTGAGATGGCTGCGCGCTGGCAAGCCAAAGGGGCACGCATGATCGGTGGCTGCTGCCGCACCGGCCCGGACGACATCCGCGCGGTGCGCCACATGGCTGCGGCCTGACGCGTTTAGGTATTAAATAGGCCTCTGGCGCCTATGGAATATGCGTGAGTAGCTACTAAAAACGTAGCATATTCGGCATTCCTTGACGTCTCGCGGCGCTGTCCGTGACAGCGTTGCCTCCCCCACCCGCGTGCTTGGGTTTTCAAGTGTTGTGGGGAAGCGTTCACCGTCCTGGAAACAAGATTTGTAGATCCCCGCGCCAGACGCAACAACGGCACCCGAAGGTGCCGTTGTTTGGGAGGCCTGCTTGCTTGGCCCTCACCTTCAAGCGCCACGCATGCAGCGGCGGCCCGCGCTGGGCTGCGCGATCACCGACGGTGCGTGGGCGGTTGATTGCAGAACGTCAGGACGTTTTACGGAGTGGACAGCCCCAGGGTTTTGAGGTCTGCGCCGCGCATGGCCGTCAGGATCATGTCCCCATTTTTTGCCACGCGGAATTCGCCATACCGCGCGACTTCGTATTGTTGCGCGTGGCCTTCCTGGAAGAAAAACGCATTGGTGGCGAACTTCGCCTGGTCATTGCGAATTCGGTAGCGCAAACGTACCTCCTGGGCGGCGGTGGGGGCTCCGTCGTCCATGCGCGTGAAGTGACCCACGTTGTTTGGGTCCAGCGTCACAACGATGTGGCCATCGTGCAATGGCGTGTTGGTCTGGTTTCCCAACGACTCGTCGGCAACCTTGAAACGCAGCGCCATGTAATCGCCTTGCATCAGAGAACGCGGATCGACCGGCGCAAGCTCCAGCAACACGACACGGCCTTCAGACAGCAGTTGTTCACGCTGGTAAATGCTGAAGTTGACAGCCAGCAGCACCAACGCCCCTGCAATAACGGCAATCCACTTACGCATGGGATGCCTCCGTTTCAGTGGCCATGGGAAAAACACGGTGCAGTACCAGGCGTGCGCTCAGCAGCAGGCCGCCGCTCACCGCCAGCACTGCAGATTTCACCAGCAAGGTGGTTTGCATGTAGTAGTAATACCGCGAGACAAACGCGAGCAGTGCCATGAGGCCCACGCCCATCAGAATGCGGTTGCCTGTCGTGAATCCGAGCAGCAGCATCAGCACCGCCGTGGCGATGCCCGGTGCTTTCAGTGACAACACGCTCAGTAAAAGTACCGCGCCCACTGCGGCCAGGCCTGCTTTGCTGTTGGCTGCAATGTCTTGTTGCGCCAGCATGCGTATGGCGGACCACAGCAGAACGGCAGTCGTCAATGCGGTGCCTATCCACCAGCCATAGTGCATCCACCAATCGTTCGCCTTCGTGGAGGACCACAACCGCATGCCCCAGCCAAACAGCCGCATGTTTTCGAGCTGCAGGAGCGCCAGCAAAGTCCCGTAGCCAATGGGCCGCCACAGCGCGCCGTTGCCCGCCCAGCGCCGCTCATCCAGCCACACCCATGCGAGCCCACCCGTCAGGAGGCCCGAGGCAATGCCGTACAGGCCCAAACTGTTCAGCAAGTACCACAGGGCCAGTGACGCTATGACGGTGGTCAGCACACGGTGGATGAAGTTCGACACCAGGAGTACCAGGGTCACTTCAAACACGAGCACCAAAACGTAGAGCGCAGACGTTCCAAATTCAAACTGCTTGAACAGCCCGAAGACAAAAACCGCTTGGGCCGCCAGACTGATGGCCAGCCCGAACTGCGTCGCAAAATCGTTGTCACGCGCCACACGAAATATGGCGTAGGCGGCCAAGCAGCCGATGGCGCCCACCACCAAGGCGGCGACGGCGCTGTCGATCACAAAAGCCAACCCCATGCCCACAAAGCCCAGCAAGAACATGGCGCCAATCCACCCGGCAATGCTTTGCATCAACCGGATGTGCCAGGAGGAAGTCCCCGCATGTACCGGCGGCAAGTCGCCTTCGGCAAGGCCGTGCAACTGCAACTGCTTCCACAACTGCGCGCGGTCCATAGATTGTTGATGGCTGCTCATGCGCGCTCCCCGCTTGCAACGGATTTCAACCAGACTCCGCCCGCCGCCGACAGGCCGATCACCACCAGGCCGATCAGCAGGAACCCACCGGCACTGCGGCGGTCGAGGATATGGATCGCCAGAAAGCTTGTGATAACGATGACCCCACTCAGCACGCCGCCCGCCAGCATGAACAGGTCGGGCACCACGTGCCGGTAATAGAGATACGCCATAAGCATCCAGCCGACGTAGGCCGCGGTGGCATAGGTGCTGCGGTCATTGGGGGCGTCAAAAAGCGCCCACAGCATCAGCATCGTGACCAAAGCGCCGCTGACCGTGCCCAGGATGCGCAGGGACCAGCGTTCATTCAGCCAGGTGGCGCCACTGCGGGCGGCTGCCTCCCAAATGACGAGCGCGCCGGTATTCAGGATGAAGAATGTCCAGATCTGTTCCTCGGTGCGGAACAGCATGCCCCAGAGGCCGCCGAAGGTTTGCGAATACAAATAGACTGCAAGGTTGACCAGGGCCAGCCACAACAACCATAGGGCTCCCAGCCGGGCAATGAGCACCCAGACCAGCACAGCCGAGGCCCACACGCCAAACAATTCGTAGGTATCGGCGCCGGTCTGGTAGGTTTGCCCCACCAGTGCCAGCAGGGCACCCACCAGCAAGGTGGCCAGCAGCAGCGTCGCTTTGCCCGCTGGGCGCTCGGCATCCAGCCGACAGTACATGGCCAATCCGCCCACGATGAGGATTTCAACCAGGCCGAATTTGGCAAAACGCCCCATCTCCGTCCAGTTGTAGGCAAAGAAGAAAATGACCGCTACCGCGCAGAACGTCGTGCCCAGCCACAGCATGAGTTGATCCAGAAACTTGCGCCAGTCTCTGGTGTCCGGTGTGGTGCCCGCCAGGCGTAAAGCGGTGGCCCAGTTTTCGGGGCGCAATCGGCCCTGCGCTATCCAGTCCAGAATTTCCGTGCGATGTTGATGCATGCATCCTCCCTGTTGCAGACAAATACGGTTGGTATTTGCAGGTGCCAGCGGCGGCCTGCTATTCCAACTCTCCTGCACACCAGTATCCCACCCCGGAGCGACAGCGAATCGTCCAGGCGGCCTTGCCAAGAGAAACGGCACCCGAAGGTGCCGTTTCTCTTGGGGTTAGATGCCAAATTGGCCTCTAGCCCGTGTGGAATATGCGCAAGCAGCTACTGATTTAATAGCGTTTACGCTTGTCCAGGCCTTACGCCGCAGCCTTCACCTTCAAGCGCCAGGCGTGCAGCAATGGCTCGGTGTAGCCGCTGGGCTGCGCCAGGCCCTTGAACACCAGCTCGGTCGCCGCCTGGTAGGCCGCGCCCTTGAAGTTGCCCACCATGGGGGTGTAGAGCTTGTCGCCTGCATTTTGCTTGTCCACCTTGGCGGCCATGCGGGCAAAGGTTTCTTCCACCTGCGCCTTGGTCACCACGCCGTGGTGCAGCCAGTTGGCCATGTGCTGGCTGCTGATGCGCAGGGTGGCGCGGTCTTCCATCAGGCCGATGTCGTTGATATCGGGCACCTTGGAGCAGCCCACGCCTTGGTCCACCCAGCGCACCACGTAGCCCAGAATGCCTTGGGCGTTGTTGTCCAGCTCGGCTTGCTTGTCGGCATCTGTCCAGTTCGGGGTGGCGGTCACCGGGATCTGCAGCAGCTTGTCGAGGATGCCGGGGCGGGCCTTCTCGTAGTGGGTCTTTTCCAGTTCCTTCTGCACGTCGCTCACCAGCAGCTGGTGGTAGTGCAGGGCGTGCAGGGTGGCGCCGGTGGGGCTGGGTACCCAGGCGGTGTTGGCACCGGCCTTGGGGTGGCCGATCTTCTGCTCCATCATGGCCTTCATCAGGTCGGGCATGGCCCACATGCCCTTGCCGATCTGTGCCTTGCCGCGCAGGCCACTGGACAGGCCCACCAGCACGTTGTTTTGCTCGTACGCTGCAATCCAGGCGCTGCTCTTCATGTCCGCCTTGCGGATCATGGGGCCGGCTTGCATGGCGGTGTGCATCTCGTCGCCGGTGCGGTCCAGGAAGCCGGTGTTGATGAAGGCCACGCGGCTTTGGGCGGCGGCAATGCAGGCCTTCAGGTTCACGCTGGTGCGGCGCTCTTCGTCCATGATGCCCAGCTTCACGGTGCTGTCCGGCAGGCCCAGCATCTGTTCCACGCGGGTGAACAGCTCGGCGGCAAACGCCACTTCTGCGGGGCCATGCATCTTGGGCTTGACGATGTAGACCGAGCCCTTGCGCGAGTTGCGGATGGCGTCCTTCTTGGTCTTCTTCAGGTCATGCAGGGCGATGGTGGTGGTGACCACGGCGTCCATGATGCCTTCGGGGATTTCTTGGGTGCTGCCGTCTTTGGCGGTATAGGTGATGGCCGGGTTGGTCATCAGGTGGCCCACGTTGCGCACAAACATCAGGCTGCGGCCGTGCAGCTTCACTTCCTTCTTGCCATCGGGCGCGGTGTACACACGGTCGCCGTTCAGGCCACGGGTCAGCGTCTTGCCACCCTTCTCAAACTGCTCCACCAGCGTGCCTTGCAGAATGCCCAGCCAGTTGCCGTAGGCCAGCACTTTGTCTTCGGCGTCCACCACGGCCACGGAGTCTTCCAGGTCCAGGATGGTGGAGAGTGCGGCTTCCAGCACCAGGTCGCTCACGCCGGCGGCGTCAGACTTGCCGATGGGGGTGGCGCGGTTGATGGTGATGTCCAGGTGCAGGCCGTTGTGCTGCAGCAGCACGCTGGAGGGAGCTTTGGCCGTGCCCTGGAAGCCGATGAACTGGGCCTTGTCGGCCAGCTTGGACGTGGCGCCGTCTTTCAGCGTGACGACCAGATCGCCGCCCTTGATGGCATAGCCGGTGGAGCCCACGTGGGAGCCCTTCTTGAGCGGGGCGCAGCGGTCCAGCACGTTGCGTGCGTATTCGATGACCTTCTTGCCGCGCTTGGGGTTGTAGCCCACAGCCTTTCCATTTTTTTGGCCCACTTTTTCGCAGCCCTTGTCTTCGCTAATGACGTCGGTGCCATACAACGCGTCGTACAGGCTGCCCCAGCGGGCGTTGGCGGCGTTCAGGGCGTAGCGGGCGTTGAGTACCGGCACCACCAGTTGCGGGCCGGCCTGGGTGGCCAACTCGGCGTCCACGTTTTTGGTGCTGATTTTCACCTTCTTGGGGCTCTCGACCAGGTAGCCGATTTTTTCCAGAAAGGCCTTGTACGCAGGCATGTCGGCAATGGGGCCGGGGTTGGCTGTGTGCCAGCTGTCCAGCTCGGTTTGCAGACGGTCGCGCTCGGCCAAAAGGGCAATGTTCTTGGGCGCCAGGTCGGCCACGATGGCGTCAAAGCCTTTCCAGAAAACCTCGGGCGCAATGCCGGTGCCGGGCAACACTTTGTCTTGAATAAAGGCGTGCAGGCTGGTGGCCACTTGCAGGCGGTGTTCCGCAGTGCGGGGGGTAGTTGTCGTCATGGTGGGCCTTTCAAAGGAAGGGGCGGTCAACAAAGAGAAAAACGGGTCGCGCGAGGGGCCGTGCCCTCAGGCTATGGACGTACTGTATTCCATCCTTTACGGATTACTATATGGAAGAATATCAATCTATTCATGACATTTAAGGATGTAGTTCATGCCCATACGCCATCTGGTGCTGCTGAAATTCAAAACCGACACGGCGCCCGCACAGCTGCAGGCCATGGAAGCCGCCTTTGCCGCTTTGGCAAGCAAGATCAGCGCCGTGCAGAGCCTGGAATGGGGCACCAACAACAGTCCCGAGGGCCTGGCCAAGGGCTTTACCCACTGTTTCAACCTCACCTTTGCCGACGAGGCCGCCCGCGCCGCCTACCTGCCGCACCCGGACCACCTGGCGTTTGTGGCGCAGCTCAAGCCGACGCTGGACGATGTGCTGGTGCTGGACTACACCGTGTAATTTGTGAAGAGACCCGCCATGACAAGCCCCACCGCCCCCCACACCCCCGAGCACCCTGGGCCCGAAGCCCGTGTATTGCCCCTCGCGGGCATCCGCGTCGTCGAATTCACCCACATGGTGATGGGCCCCACCTGCGGCATGACGCTGGGGGACCTGGGGGCCGACGTCATCAAGGTCGAGCCCTTGGCCGGTGACAGCACCCGCAAGCTGCTGGGCAGCGGCGCGGGCTTTTACCCGCTGTTCAACCGCAACAAGAAGAGCATTGCGGTGGACCTCAAGAGCGCGAAGGGCCGCGAGATCGTGCTCAAGCTGATTGCCACCGCGGACATCGTCAGCGAGAACTTCAAGACCGAGACCATGCAGAAGCTGGGGCTGGATTACGCCAGTTTGAGCAAGCTGGACCCGCGCCTGATTTATGTGAGCCACAAAGGCTTTTTGCCCGGCCCCTACGACCACCGCACGGCGCTGGACGAGGTGGTGCAGATGATGGGCGGCCTGGCCTACATGACCGGCCGCCCCGGCGACCCGCTGCGTGCGGGCTCCAGCGTGAACGACATCATGGGCGGCATCTTCGGCGCGGTGGGCACCATGGCCGCGCTGATGCAGCGCCAGCAAACCGGCAAGGGCCAGGAGGTGCAAAGCGCGCTGTTCGAGAACAACATCTTTCTGGTGGCCCAGCACATGCTGCAGTTCGCCGTGACCGGCAAGGCCGCCGCGCCCATGCCCGAACGCATCTCCCCCTGGGGCATTTACGACGTATTCAGCGTCAAGGACAACGAGCAAATTTTCTTGGCCGTAGTGGGCGACGGGCAGTGGAAGACCTTTTGCGAGGCCTTTGCCTACGCCGACCTGTTTGCCGATCCGCGCGTGACCACCAACAACGACCGCGTGCTGGCCCGTAGCTGGCTCATCCCTGAGCTGCGCCAGCGCTTGGCGCTGTTCAACCGTGCCGAGTTGTCGCAGCGCTTTGAGCAAGTGGGCCTGCCGTTTGCGCCCATCACCGATCCGCAGCACCTGTTTGACGACCCGCACCTGCAAGCCACCGGCGGGCTGGCCCCCATGGAGCTGCCCGATGGCCGCCAGACCCAGGTGCCCCTGTTGCCCATCACTCTGGACGGCGAACGCCTGGGCCTGCGGCTGGACCCACCCAAGCTGGGCGAGCACACCGACGCTCTGCTGCAAAGCCTGGGCTACAGCGTGGACGATGTGGCTGCGCTGCATGCGCAAGGTATCGTGCTATGAAAACAGGAGCTGCTCGCGCATATTCCACGAGTGCCAAAGGCCTGAATGGCAGAACGCTCTGCGTAGGTCAAGGAGGAGCCCGCGCAGCGGGCGGGGGGCACGGAGCAGAGCGTTCTGCCATTCAGGTCCCCCGGAGCTAGCCATGGACAAACTCAAGCAACTCGAATCCTTTGTCTCTGTCGCCACCCGCGGCAGCCTCACCGCCGCTGCCAACGCCGAGGGCGTGGCCCCTGCCATCATGGGGCGGCGCCTGGATGGGCTGGAAGAGCGCCTGGGCGTGAAGCTGCTGATCCGCACCACGCGCCGCATCACGCTCACCCACGAGGGCAGTGCTTTTCTGGAAGACTGCCAGCGCATCATTGCCGATGTGGCCAATGCCGAGGCCAGTGTCAGCGCCGGTGGGGTCAAGGCGGCGGGCCACCTGCGCATCACCGCGCCGGCCGGTTTTGGCCGCCGCCACGTGGCGCCGCTGGTGCCCAAGTTCCGCGCGCTGCACCCCGAGGTCACGGTGTCGCTCAACCTCTCGGACCGGGTGGTGGACATTGCGGGCGAGGGCTTTGACTGCGCCGTGCGCGTGGGCGACATGCCCGACTCCTCCTTGGTGAGTGTGCGCATGGCCGACAACCGCCGCCTGTGTGTGGCCACGCCGGCCTACCTGAAGCGCCATGGCACGCCGCAGACGCCCGCCGACCTGGCCAAGTTCCACTGCCTGACGCTGTCCAGTGATGCCTCGCAAACCCGGGGCTGGGCCTTCAAGCTGCCTGCAGGGGCCAAGGGCGCCACTGCCAAGCAGGGCAAAGAGGGGGAGGTGGTGTACCTCAAGCCCGCCGGCCCGCTGGACTGCAGCGATGGCCAGGTGTTGCACGAATGGTGTCTGGCCGGCCTGGGCATTGCCTGGCGCAGCACCTGGGAAGTCGAGGCCGAAATCGCCGCTGGCCAACTGGTGGCGGTGCTGGAAGACTACGCCGCTCCGCCCAACGGCATCTACGCCGTCTTCCCCCAGCGCAAGCATTTGCCGCTGCGCGTGCGGCTGTGGATCGACTTCATCAAAGAGCGGTATGGGGCACCGGGGTACTGGAAGTCGCTATAAAAATAGGAGCTGCTTGCGCAGCATCCATCAGCGCTGGATGCCGATTTGACTCTGAATTGGCTCCAGTGAAATCTCCACCCGGTTGCGGCCGTTGCGTTTGGCCAGGTACATGGCAGCGTCGGCGCGGCGCAGCACGCTGGCCTGGCTTTCCCGGGAGCCCAGCACGGCAGCACCAAAGCTGGCGGTGAGCACGATGTCGGTGTCGTGCGCACGCAGCGGGGATTCTTCCAGCGCCATGCGCATGCGGTTGGCGGCCTCGCGGGCACCGGTGAGGTGGGTGCCGGGCATGAGCACCATGAACTCCTCGCCTCCAAAGCGGCCCAGCGCGTCCACTGTGCGCAACCGGCTTTGCACCACCTCCACGACATGGCACAGGGCGCGGTCGCCGGTTTCATGGCCGTGGCGGTCGTTGATGTCCTTGAAGTGGTCCAGGTCAAAAAACACGCAGGCCACGGGTTCCCCCGTGCGGTGGGTGCGCTCCAATTCGATGGCCAGTCGCTCTTCCATGGAGGCGCGGTTCAGGCAGCCGGTGAGGTGGTCCTGCTCGGCCAGGCTGCGAAAACGCTTGACCAGGCGCCCGGCGGTGAGCCCGGCCATGGTGATGTTCATGGCCATGACGATGATGGTCAGCATCCACAAGAACGGCGTGAAATGCGGGACTTGCACAAAGCCCTCGGTGGGCGGCGGCGGGCCTTCTGCCAGCACCAGCACCACACGCGCCAGCATGGCCAGCATGGCCAGCAGAAACGGCCCGCTGATGGCCCAGCGCACGGTGGCCGAAAACTGGTCGTTGCGCAGGCCCCGGTAGCAGTCCCAAAAACAACTGAAAGTGAGTGCGGCCACCGTGAGCGAGAAAACGATGGCGCGCACCATGTAAGAGCTGCCGTCTGGCGCCACCTGCAGGGTGATGACCATGGCGATCAGGATGGGGCTGATGCGCCGTGCCAGCGTAGGCAACTCGTCCAGCCGCACCAGGTAGACGATGCCGCTGTGGAACGTGGCCAAGCCCACGAATACCAGCCACTCCACGCCTTGGTAGTGCACATAGCTGGGGGTGCCTGTGCGTTGCACCAGCAGCGCCACCGTGCCGGCGAACAGCAGATTGGCTGCGCAGAACCGCAGGGTGGCTTTGGGGGCCATCTTCATGGCCCCACCGATAACGCCCCAAGAGAAGGCCCACATCGCAGTGAGCACCATGTCCATGTAGAACAACGTAATGTCGACCTGTCCCAAAACGGTTCCCCAAGGTGGCAGTGTTGGCTGGCGGCATACATTGCTGTGCCGGTGGCTGAAATCAGTGTACCCCTGCCATTTGGGGGCTGGCCGTTCTTTTGTACGCAATGGTCGTGAAACGCATGCGCGGGGGTCTGGTGGTCAGACCACAGGCCCTTGGGTGGTTTTTTTGGGGGGCGTGTGCCAGCCTAGCGTTTGCGGTCGAACTTGCGCCAGTAGGTGAACTCGGGCTCGTGCACTTCCACGTCCACTTCCATTACGCGGGCCTGCAGCCGGTCTTGCACATCGGCCACCGCCTTGTTGTAGACCAGTGGGCCCAGCTCTTCCAGAAAGAAGCCCAGCAACGCGCCGGCGGCCATGTTGCCGATGGGCTCGTCCATGTTCTCGCGGAAGTAACGTTCGATGGAGCTGATGGCCTGCGTGCGTGCGTCTTTGGGGATATCAATGGCCATGGGGTGAGGCGTTGGTTGCTATCAAAAAAGAAGCTGCTTGCGCAGCTTCCACGGGGGCTAGAGGCCTAAAAGGCTTGAAATCTCAGGCCGCACCAAACTCCTGGCCCAGTTCACCCGCGCGCTTCTGCGCGGCAAACAGGGCTTGGGCAAACAGGGCTTTCACACCGCTCTCGTCCATGGCGGTGATGGCCGCGTAGGTGGTGCCACCCTTGGACGTGACCTTGGCGCGCAGGCTCTCGGGTGGCTCGGTCGATGCACGGGCCAGTTCGCCAGCGCCAATGAAGGTGGCCACGGCCAGGCGGTAGGCCTGTTCGCGCTCCAGGCCCATCTGGGCGCCGGCCTCCGTCATGGCCTCCATGAAATAAAACATATACGCGGGGCCGGATCCACTGATGGCGGTCACCGCGTCCAGTTGTGTTTCGGCCGTCAGCCACACGGTGGCGCCCGTGGTGGCAATCACGGCGTCGGCCCAGTCCTTGTCGGCCTGGGTGACGGCGGGGCGGGCGTACAGCGCGGTGATGCCCTTGCCGATCAGCGCGGGGGTGTTGGGCATGGTGCGGATGATGCGTTCGCTGCCCAGCCACGTGGCAATGCTGCTGCTGGGAATGCCTGCTGCCACGCTGAGGTGCAGGGCGCCGGTGTTGTGGGGCGCCACGGCGGCGGCTGCGTCCTTGAAGGTTTGGGGCTTGACGGCCCAGACGATGAGGTCGGCCGTGGCCAGAAAAGCCCCGGCTTCAGCCTGGGGCTGCAGGCCAAAATCCGTTGCCAGCCGTTCCCGTGCTTCGGCCCAGGGCTCCACCACGTCGATGTCGGCCGCCGAAAAGCCCTGACGGATCAGCCCGCCGATGATGGCGCTGGCCATATTGCCGCCGCCTATGAATGCAATGCGCTTGCCCATGGTGTGTCCTGTGCGTAGTGGGGAGTCAGAGCGCCCGAGTCTAGCCAAAGCCACAGCGCTTTGCCCAACGGCGGTTGACAGTGCGGCGCTTACTCCAGCGTGGTCTGGCGCACCGCGTGCTCCCAGCGGTCCATCAGCTCCCTGGCGCGTGCCGGGGGCAGAGTGGGCAGGAAGCGGCGCTCGGCCTTCCACAGGTCGGTCAGCTCGCTGGTGCTGCCGTACACGCCGGTGGTCAGACCGGCCAGGTAGGCAGCGCCCAGGGCGGTGGTCTCGGTCACGGCGGGGCGCACCACGGGAATGCCCAGCAGGTCGGCCTGGAACTGCATCAGCAAGTCGTTCACGCAGGCGCCGCCGTCCACCCGCAGCTCGGACACCTGGGCACCGCCCGCGCTCACCGCATCGCGGCTCATGGCTTGCAGTAGTGCAGCACTTTGGAATGCGATGCTTTCGAGCGCGGCCCGCGCAATGTGGGCAAGGGTGGAGCCGCGGGTCAGGCCTGTAATGGAGCCACGTGCATCAGGCTTCCAATAGGGGGCGCCCAATCCGGTGAAGGCTGGCACCACGATCACGCCGCCCGAATCGGGCACGCTTTGCGCCAGGCTTTGCACCTCGCCGCTGCCCTGGATGGCGTGCAGACCGTCGCGCAGCCACTGCACCACGGCGCCGCCCACAAACACGCTGCCTTCCAGGGCAAATTCGGGTGCGCCGTGGAGGGTCGCAGCGCCGGGCCGCCCCAAGCCAGACCGCGCCCCCTCGGGGGGCAGCGCAGTACGCGAAGCGACAAGCGTGGGGGCTATTTGTGCCGCGCTGGTGGTGATGAGGCCATTCTCGGAGGTCTGGAAGTTGTGGCCGGTGTGCATGAGCATGAAGCAGCCTGTGCCGTAGGTGTTCTTCACCATACCGGCCTTGAAACAGGCCTGGCCAAACAGCGCGCTTTGCTGGTCGCCGGCCACGCCGCCAATCGGAATCGCATGGCCCAGCAGCGCGGGCGCCACCTCGCCAAACAGCGAGGCCGAGGGTTGTACCGACGGCATCAGGCTGGCGGGAATGTCCAGCGCGGCCAGCAGGTCTTCGTCCCACTGGTTGGTGTGCACATTGAAGAGCATGGTGCGCGAGGCATTGCTCACGTCTGTCACATGCACGCGGCCCTCGGTCAGCTGCCAGATCAGCCAGCTGTCAATGGTGCCAAAGGCCAGCTCACCGTTGGCGGCCTGCGCGCGCGCGCCGGGAACGTTGTCCAATATCCATTTGAGCTTGGTGCCCGAGAAGTAGGCATCCACCAGCAGGCCGGTTTTGTCGCGGATGGTGTCGGCCAGGCCCCGCGTGCGCAGCTCCACACAGGTGGGCTCGGCGCGGCGGTCTTGCCAGACGATGGCGTGGTGGATGGGTTGGTCGGTCAAGCGGTTCCATACCACCGTGGTCTCGCGCTGGTTGGTAATGCCTACGGCCTTGACCTGCGCTGCGCTGATGCCGGCCTTGGCCAGCGCCTCACGCGCGGTGGCCAGCTGGATGCGCCAGATCTCCAGCGCGTCGTGCTCCACCCAGCCGGGCCGGGGGTAAATCTGGGTGAGCTCTTTCTGCGCCATGGCCACTGTGCGGCCGCTGGGGTCGAACACGATGCTGCGGGAGCTGGAGGTACCTTGGTCGAGGGCGAGGATGTAGGTCATGGCAATCAGGACTTCAATTAATCAGGGAAGGGCCACATCCAGGCGTACCTGGGCGTCGGTCAGCAGGGCGGCAAAGGGTTCGGGTGGTGGTGCGTCGGTGAACAGCCGGTCGATCTGCGACAGCGTGGCCACTTCCACCATGGCCGGGCGGTTGAACTTGCTGATGTCGGCTGCCAGCCAGACTTCGCGCGCATGCGAGATGATGGTTTGCGCCACCTTCACCTCGCGGTAGTCGTAGTCACGCAGCGTGCCATCGGCCTCGATGCCGGAGATGCCGATCAGCGCCAAGTCCACCTTGAACTGGCGAATGAAGTCCACCGCCGCTTCGCCCACGATGCCCTGGTCGCGCCCGCGCACCACGCCGCCCACCACGATGACTTCGCACTTCGGATTGGTGCTCAGGATGCTGGCCACGTTCAGGTTGTTGGTGATCACGCGCAGGCCGCTGTGGTGCAGCAGGGCACGGGCAATGGCCTCGGTGGTGGTGCCGATGTTGAGGATCAGCGAGCAGTCATTGGGCACGGCCGCGGCCACAGCGCGTGCAATGCGTGACTTGCCGTCGGCATTCAGGCTTTCGCGCTGCTGGTGGGCAATGTTCTCGGTGGTAGAGCTGGGCACGCGCACACCCCCGTGAAAGCGCGCCAGCAGGCCCTCGTCGGCCAGGCGCTGCACGTCACGCCGCACGGTCTGCAGGGTCACGCCCAAAGTTTCAGCCAGCTGCTCCACGGTGACGGAGCCTTGCGCCTGGACGACGGAGAGCAGGGTGAGTTGTCGGGGATTGGGTTGCATGGTGTGTTTGTACCCCGAATCGCCGGGACGGCCAGACTGTAAAACGAATCAAAAGGAATATTTATAGGGTTACTACCGAGATAAAACGAATCGAAACGAACAATAATTCTCGAATTCGAAAATTCATCTGGGTTCTTAATGCAACAAGAAAAGGTGGCGTGATGCAGTTGACTTTGGAAGGCATCAGCAAAAAAGTAGGGCCGCAAACTTGGCTGTACGACATGAGCCTAGCGCCGCGCAGTGGCGCGGTGACAGTGCTGTTGGGCGCCACCCAAGCTGGCAAGACCAGCCTGATGCGTGTCATGGCGGGGCTGGACACACCCACTGCCGGCCAAGTGCGGGTGGACGGTGTGGATGTCACCGGGGTGCCGGTGCGTGCGCGCAACGTGGCCATGGTCTACCAGCAGTTCATCAACTACCCCTCGCTGAAGGTGCGCGACAACATTGCCTCACCGCTGAAGCTGCGCGGAGAAAAGAATGTCGAGCAGCGCGTGCACGAACTGGCCGCCAAGCTGCACATCGAGATGTTTCTGGACCGTTACCCGGCCGAGCTGTCGGGCGGCCAGCAGCAGCGCGTGGCCCTGGCCCGTGCGCTGGCCAAGGGGGCGCCGCTGATGTTGCTGGACGAACCCCTGGTGAACCTGGATTACAAGCTGCGCGAGGAGTTGCGCGATGAGCTGACGGCCCTGTTTGCCGCCGGTGACTCTACGGTGATCTACGCGACGACCGAACCTGGCGAAGCCCTGCTGCTGGGGGGCTACACCGCGGTGCTGGATGCGGGCGAACTGCTGCAGTACGGCCCCACGGCCGAGGTGTTCCACGCCCCCCAGTCCATTCGGGTGGCGCGCGCCTTCAGCGACCCGCCCATGAACCTGTTGGCCGCCAGTGTGGCCCCTATGGGTGTGCAAATGGCCCAGGGACCTTTGTTGCCGCTGGCTTTGCCACCGACCAAGTCGGCCTCCCTGACGGTTGGCATGCGCGCCAGTGCGCTGCGCGTGCGCGCCCAGGAAGGGGATGTCACGCTGGTGGGCACGGTGGAGCTGGCCGAAATCTCGGGCACCGACACCTTTGTGCACTTTGAGACGCCGCTGGGGGAGCTGGTGGCGCAGCTGACCGGTGTGCATCACTTCGACCTGGGGCAGCCTTGCACTTTCTTCTTCAACCCTGCGCAGGTCTACGTGTTCGACGCGCAGGGCATGTTGCTGCTGGCCCCCGTGCGCGGCAAAGGACGCTGATATGGCACGCATAGAACTTGACCTGGCCCATGCCTACCGGGCCAACCCGCAGCAGGACAGCGACTACGCACTGCTGCCGCTCAAAATGACCTTTGAAGACGGTGGCGCCTACGCCTTGCTGGGCCCCTCGGGCTGCGGCAAGACCACCTTGCTCAACATCATGTCGGGCTTGGTTACCCCTTCGCAGGGCGTGGTGCGCTTTGACGGAAAAGACGTGACCCACGCTACACCGCAGCAACGCAACATCGCGCAGGTGTTCCAGTTTCCGGTGATCTACGACACCATGACGGTGGCTGAGAACCTGGCCTTTCCCCTGCGCAACCGCAAGATGCCGGCCGATCAGATCAAGAAGCGCGTGGGCGTGATTGCGGAGATGCTGGAGATGAGTGGCCAGCTCAACCAGCGCGCCGCGGGGCTGGCAGCGGATGCCAAGCAAAAGATCTCGTTGGGCCGCGGCCTGGTGCGCCCTGATGTGTCGGCCGTGCTGTTTGATGAGCCGCTCACCGTGATCGACCCGCACCTGAAGTGGCAACTGCGTCGCAAGCTCAAGCAGATTCACCATGAGCTCAAACTCACACTGATCTACGTGACCCACGACCAGGTGGAGGCGCTGACCTTTGCCGAGCAGGTGGTGGTGATGACGCGTGGCCGTGCCGTGCAAGTGGGTTCGGCGGCCGATTTGTTCGAACGACCCAGCCATACCTTTGTGGGCCACTTCATTGGCTCTCCGGGCATGAACTTTCTGCCAGGGCGCAATGCCGATGGTGACTTTCATACCGCCGGTGCCGTGGTGGCATTGCCGCGCTCCCGGCCCTTGGCCAATGGGGAGTTCAAGCTGGGTGTTCGCCCGGAGTACGTGAGTCTGGCTGCAGCGAAGTCCGAAGGGGCTTTGCCCATGACCGTGACCCAGGTGCAGGACGTGGGGACACATGTGATTGTCAGTGCGGCCCGCGAAGGACACACCATCAAGGCGCGCCTGGCAGCCGATGCCGCGCAGCTTGCCGTGGGTGACAACGTATGGCTGCAGGTGGTGGGCGAACACACCTGCTTCTACCAAAACGAGGAGATCGTGGCATGAGTACGACGACCAAACCGGTCAACCAGAAGGCCTGGTTTTTGATTCTGCCTGTGCTGCTGTGCGTGGCGTTCTCCGCCATCCTGCCGCTCATGGTGGTGGTGAACTACTCGGTCCAGGACATCATTTCGCCCGAGCGCCGCGTGTTTGTGGGCACTGAATGGTTTGCCGCCATCATGCGCGACGAAGAGTTGCATGGCGCGCTCTTACGCCAGATCACCTACTCGTTTGCCGTGCTGGCCGTAGAGCTGCCCTTGGGTATTTTGTTGGCGCTGTCCATGCCCGCACAGGGCTGGAAGTCATCGGCCGCGTTGGTGATCGTGTCGCTCTCGCTGCTGATCCCCTGGAACGTGGTGGGCACCATCTGGCAGATTTTTGGACGCACTGACATTGGCCTCATGGGCGCTGCCTTGCAAGGCCTGGGCATTGAATACAGCTACACCGGCAATGCGGCCCACGCCTGGCTCACCGTGCTGCTGATGGATGTGTGGCACTGGACGCCGCTGGTGGCGCTGTTGGGTTATGCCGGTTTGCGCTCGATTCCCGACGCCTACTACCAAGCCGCCAGCATTGACGGCGCCAGCAAGCTCGATGTGTTCCGTTATGTGCAGCTGCCCAAGATGCGGGGGGTGTTGATGATCGCGGTGCTGCTGCGCTTCATGGACAGTTTCATGATCTACACCGAGCCCTTTGTGCTCACCGGTGGCGGCCCGGGCAATTCCACCACCTTCCTGTCGCAGTTCCTCACGCAAAAGGCTGTGGGCCAGTTTGACCTGGGGCCCGCCGCTGCGTTCTCGCTGATCTATTTCCTGATCATTTTGTTGATGTGCTTTATTTTGTACAACTGGATGCAGCGCGTCGGCACCCAGGCCAAGGAGGGTGGCCATGACTAAGCCAAAATTCCAGAAACGCTCGCTGTTCATGCTGGCGTACATCGTGTTTGCGCTGCTGCCCATCTACTGGATGGTCAACATGTCGTTCAAGACGAACAACGAAATTCTTGCGGGCTTCACGTTGTTCCCGGACCACTTCACGTGGGACAACTACAAGACCATCCTGACAGACCCGGCCTGGTACTCGGGCTACATCAACAGCCTGATCTATGTGGGCATCAACACGGTCATCTCCCTGACGGTGGCCCTGCCCGCAGCCTATGCGTTTTCGCGCTACAGCTTTCTGGGCGACAAGCATGTGTTCTTCTGGCTGCTGACCAACCGGATGACGCCGCCCGCAGTGTTTCTGCTGCCGTTCTTCCAGCTTTACACCTCGGTCGGGTTGATGGACACGCACATTGCCGTAGCGTTGGTGCACCTGTTGTTCAACGTGCCGCTGGCGGTGTGGATTCTGGAAGGTTTCATGAGCGGAATTCCGCGCGAGATCGATGAGACCGCTTACATCGACGGCTACTCGTTCCCGCGCTTCTTCATCCGCATCTACATCCCGCTGATCAAGGCCGGTGTGGGCGTGGCAGCGTTCTTCTGCTTCATGTTCAGCTGGGTGGAGCTCTTGCTGGCCCGCACACTGACCAGTGTGAATGCCAAGCCGATTGCCGCCACCATGACCCGCACGGTGTCTGCCTCGGGCATGGATTGGGCGACGCTGGCCGCGGCGGGGGTGTTGACCATCGTGCCCGGCGCCATCGTCATCTGGTTTGTCCGCAATTACATCGCGAAGGGTTTCGCGATGGGCCGTGTTTGAGAGGAGCGCACGATGTTTGATTGGATGGCGTGGACCACACCCGTGGCCGTATTTTTTTGCTGCATTGCACTGATGCTGGTGGGTATGACCGTGTGGGAGATCAAATCGCCCACCCTGTCACGCAAGGGTTTTCTGCCCATGGAGACCACCCGGGGAGATCGACTGTTTGTGGGGCTGTTGAGTGCGGCCTATGTGAACCTGGCGTTTGTGGGCATCAGTGGTCGTTTGGTCGAGTGGATGGGCCTGGAATCCGAGCCCTCGATCTGGATCAGTTTTGTGCTGTCCATGGCTCTGCTGGGACTGGTGATGCGCAAGGGTTGAGGGCATGTCGAAAGGTTCGGCCTATCTCCCCTGGGGCCGCACCATGTGTTCAAACAGGGGCTTATTAGACCGAGGAGATTGACAATGAAATTGAAATATTCCGTACTGGCTGTTGCCATGGCTTGCGCCGTGGGAACACAAGGGTGGGCCGATGAGGCGTCGGCCAAGAAGTGGATTGACAGCGAGTTTCAGCCTTCCACCTTGAGCAAGGCACAACAAACCGCCGAGATGAAGTGGTTTATTGACGCCGCCCAAAAACTGCAAGGCAAGGGCGTGAAGGAAATTTCGGTGGTGTCCGAGACGATTACGACTCATGAATACGAGTCCAAAACATTGGCGAAGGCCTTTGAAGAAATTACCGGCATCAAGGTCAAGCACGACCTGATCGGCGAAGGTGATGTGGTTGAGAAGCTGCAGACTTCCATGCAATCTGGCAAGTCCATTTACGACGGCTGGATCACGGATTCCGACCTGATCGGTACCCACTACCGCTACGGCAAGATCATGAATCTGACCGATTACATGGCGGGCTCTGGCAAAGAGTGGACCAATCCTGGCCTGGATATCAAGGATTTCATCGGTACCAGCTTCACGTCCGGTCCCGACAAGAAGTTGTACCAGTTGCCTGACCAACAGTTCGCCAACCTGTACTGGTTCCGTGCCGATTTGTTTGAAAAACCCGAACTGAAAGCCAAGTTCAAAGCCAAGTACGGTTACGACCTGGGCGTGCCCTTGAACTGGAGTGCCTACGAGGATATCGCCGCCTTCTTCAGCGAAGACGTGAAGACCATCGACGGCAAGCCAATTTATGGACACATGGATTACGGCAAGAAAGATCCTTCCCTGGGCTGGCGTTTCACGGATGCCTGGTTGTCCATGGCCGGTACGGCAGACGTAGGCATTCCCAATGGCCGTCCTGTCGATGAGTGGGGTATCCGCGCATCTGCCGATGGCTGTACGCCCCAGGGGGCATCGGTGTCTCGTGGTGGTGCTACCAACTCGCCTGCCGCTGTGTACGCGCTCACCAAGTACATCGACTGGATGAAGAAGTACTCGCCGAAAGAGGCCATTGGCATGACCTTTGGCGAAGCCGGACCCGTTCCTGCACAGGGCCAGATCGCCCAGCAGATCTTCTGGTACACCGCTTTCACCGCAGACATGATCAAGCCCGGTTTGCCCGTGGTGAATGCCGATGGCACGCCCAAGTGGCGCATGGCCCCTGGCCCCAATGGCCCGTACTGGAAGCAAGGCATGCAGAACGGCTACCAGGACGTAGGCTCCTGGACCTTCTTCAAGGACCACGATGCGAACAAGGTGGCAGCCGCTTGGTTGTACGCGCAGTTTGTGACGGCCAAGACAACTTCGCTGAAGAAGACCATCGTGGGCTTGACGCCTATTCGCGAGTCCGACATCCAGTCCAAGGCGATGACGGACATGGCACCCAAGCTGGGCGGTCTGGTGGAGTTCTACCGCAGCCCAGCGCGCGTGGCATGGACCCCTACAGGTACCAACGTGCCTGACTACCCTAAGCTGGCTCAGCTGTGGTGGAAGAATGTGGCCGTGGCGGTGACGGGTGAGAAAACCCCGCAAGCTGCTATGGACAACTTGGCCGAAGAAATGGACAACGTGATGGGGCGCCTGGAGCGTGCTGGTATGGCAGTTTGCCCGCCCAAGCTCAATGCCAAGAGCAGCCCCGACAAGTGGCTGAGCGACAAGGGTGCGCCGTGGAAGAAGCTCGCCAACGAAAAGCCCAAGGGTGAAACCATTGCTTACGACACTTTGTTGAACGCATGGAAAAACGGTAAGGTTCGCTGATTCGCGAATCGTGAAAGAGCTGCCGCACAGGAACTTTCTATGTGGCAGCTCTTCACAAGGTTCTCTCAGCGGGGGGCGAGCGGTGCGCTCGACCGCCGCGCATTTAGAAAAGACATATGGCCATTGATGTGCGCGCCCTCCCCACCCAGCGTGAAGACCTGATCGCCCGCTTGGCGCAAGACAATACGTACGACATAGCGGTCGTCGGCGGCGGCGCGACTGGCTTGGGCGTCGCCTTGGATGCCGCCGCACGCGGGTTCAGTGTGGTGCTGGTGGAGTCGCATGACTTTGCCAAAGGCACCTCATCACGCGCCACCAAATTGGTGCACGGCGGGGTACGCTACCTGGCACAGGGCAATATTTCCCTGGTACGCGAAGCGCTGCATGAGCGAACCACGCTCTTGAATAACGCACCCCACCTGGCGCAGCCGCTCCCTTTTGTGATGCCGTCTTACCAATGGTGGGAAACCCCGTTTTATGGTGCCGGCTTGCTCGCGTATGACGCCTTGGCGGGCAAGGCCGGTCTGGGGAAAACCCAGTTTCTTGGGCGAGATGCCACCTTGAAGTTGCTGCCTACGGCCCGAGTCCAAGGGCTCAAGGGCGGGGTGAAGTACTGGGATGGGCAATTCAATGACGCCCGCCTCGCCTTGGCCCTGGCCCGTACAGCGGCTACCAAAGGGGCGCTGTTGGTCAATTACTGTCGGGCGGCGGACCTCATCTATATAGATAACAAGGTGCAGGGTGTCCTCTGCGAAGACACCCTGACTGGCCGGCAATACTCCGTAAAAGCGCGCTGCGTGGTCAATGCCACGGGCGTGTGGGTGGATGCGTTGCGGCAAAAAGATGGTGCAGCCAATGCCGGGGACGGCCGCAAACCCACCAAACCGATGGTGGCTCCGAGCCAGGGTGTTCACATTGTTGTGGACCGGGAGTTCCTGGGCGGTGATACGGCTCTCATGGTGCCCAAAACGGCTGATGGCCGGGTGTTGTTTGCCGTGCCGTGGCTGGGAAAGGTGATTTTGGGGACCACGGATACGCCGCGCGACGACCTCGCGCGCGAGCCTTTGGCCTTTGAAGAGGAAATCGAGTTCATCCTGACCGAATCCGCCCGTTACCTGCGGCGGTCTCCTACGCGTGCTGATGTCAAAAGCATTTGGGTGGGCCTGCGGCCGCTGGTGAAACCTCAGGATGACGATGGCAACAGCACCAAGGGTATCAGCCGGGAGCACACGGTGTTGGTCAGTCGCAGTGGGCTGGTTACGGTGACTGGTGGCAAATGGACCACTTACCGGGCCATGGCTGAGGATGTGCTTGAAAAGTGCGCAGAAAAGCAGCTGCTGCCTCGGCGTCCGGGCGGCGCGACGGTGCATCTCAAGCTGGTGGGGGCCATGCAGGGCGGCCCTGCGGCGCAGTCCATCTGCTTGCCACCGGGCTTGCCAAGTTATGGTGATGAGCAGAATCTGGTGGCGCAGATGCCGGGCGCAGGGAACGTGCTGGCGCCTGGCCTGACCGAGGGTATGGTGCGGTTTGCCGCGCGCCACGAATATGCACTGACGGTTGAGGATGTACTTGCCCGCCGGTCGCGGCTTTTATTTCTGGATGCCGCTTTGGCCTTGGGTTTGGCTCCGCGTGTGGGAGAAATCCTGCTGGAGGAGACTGGATTGCCGCCCCAGGTGGAGGAATTCAGGGCGTTGGGACAACAATATTTACTTTCTTGAGTAAAAAGGTGTTGACGACCGGAAGAAGAGCAGGCACAATCGTGGGCTTCGCTTGAAAAAGTATGAAGGTTCTGCCCAAATGAATGCAGCATGAGTGGTTTGTGCTGCAGACAGCGGGCCCAAGACTGACTGGTTGGTTGTTTTTGCCGTAGTGGCAAGTGCAATCTTCTGGTGCAAGTTGGGAATATTGAAATGATCCAAACTGAATCTCGATTGGAAGTCGCTGACAACACTGGCGCTAAGTCCGTCCTGTGCATCAAGGTGCTGGGTGGTTCTAAGCGTCGCTATGCAAGTGTTGGCGACATCATCAAAGTTAGCATCAAAGAAG
>MGPB01000039.1 GCA_001795455.1 Curvibacter sp. GWA2_63_95
TGGAGCCCCACTTCCTCGTGCAATTCGCGGAACATGGCCTGCTCGGGAGTTTCGCCCCGGTCAATGCCGCCCTGCGGAAACTGCCACGAATGGGTACGTATGCGCTTGCCCCAAAATACCTGATTTTTCTGGTTGAGCAGGACGATGCCGACATTGGGCCGAAATCCGTCCCGGTCAAGCATAATCAAACCCCAATTTTTAAACTTCGTTCATTATGCACAGCGAAAGCGGTGCATCAAGCGCAGAACGCCTCCGTCGTCAGCGAGTTCCTTCATGAAAGCCTCCCAATTCCTTATTTCCACCCTCAAAGAGGCGCCCGCAGACGCCGAGGTTGCCAGCCACAAGCTCATGATGCGTGCGGGCATGATCAAGAAGCTGGGGGCCGGCATTTACACCTACATGCCGATGGGGCTGCGTGTGATTCGCAAGGTGGAAGCCATCGTGCGCGAAGAAATGAACCGCGCAGGCGCCGTGGAGTGCACCATGCCCGTGGTGCAGCCGGCCGAGTTGTGGCAGGAAACCGGCCGTTTCGACAAGATGGGCCCCGAGCTGCTGCGCATCAAAGACCGGCATGACCGCGACTTCGTCATCCAGCCCACCAGTGAAGAGGTGGTAACCGATATTGCGCGCCAGGAAATCAAGAGCTACAAACAGCTGCCCAAAAACCTGTACCAGATCCAGACCAAGTTTCGCGACGAGCGCCGTCCCCGCTTTGGTCTGATGCGTGGGCGCGAATTCATCATGAAAGACGCCTACAGCTTTGACCGCGACCAAGAGTCGGCCAAGGCCAGCTACCAAGTGATGGCAGGCGCCTACCGCAAGATCTTTGACCGCTTTGGCCTGCGCTACCGCGCGGTGGCCGCCGACAGTGGTGCCATTGGTGGCGATTTGTCGGAGGAATTCCAGGTGATCGCCTCCACGGGGGAAGACGCCATCATCTACTGCCCCACCAGCGACTACGCCGCCAACATTGAAAAAGCAGAGGCTGCCGAGCCTGCAGCCCCCAGAGCTGCTGCGCAAGCTGCTATGGAAAAGGTAGCAACGCCGGACAAGAGTACCTGTGCAGATGTGGCTGCACTGTTGAACGTGCCGCTGGCCACCACCGTCAAATCGCTGGTGCTGGCCACTGATGTGTACGACGACAAAGGCAATGTCACCCAAACCCAGGTCTGGCTGCTGCTGCTGCGTGGCGACCACGACATGAACGAAGTCAAGGTTGGCAAGCTGCCCGGCCTGGCCGATTTCCGCTTTGCCACCGTGCCCGAAATCGAGGCGCACTTTGGCTGCAAACCCGGCTACCTGGGCCCCATCGGCCTCAAGCTGCCGGTCAACATCGTGGCTGACCGCGACGTGGCCGTGATGGCGGACTGGATTTGCGGCGCCAACGAGGAAGGCTTCCACATTCGCGGCGTGAACTGGGGCCGCGACCTGCCCGAGCCCGCGTTGGTGGCGGACCTGCGCAATGTCGTGGCGGGCGATGCTTCGCCGGACGGCAAGGGTGTGTTGGCGATTGAACGCGGCATTGAAGTGGGCCACGTGTTCTACCTGGGCACCAAGTACAGCAAGGCGATGAATGCGACCTTCTTGGGAGAGAACGGCAAGCCCCAATTCATGGAGATGGGCTGCTATGGCATTGGCATCACGCGCCTGCCGGCTGCTGCCATCGAACAGAACCACGATGACAAGGGCATCATTTGGCCCGACGCGCTGGCACCTTTCACCGTGGTGTTGTGTCCCATTAGCCCTGACCGCTTTGCCGACGTGAAGGCCGCGGCTGACAGCCTGTATGCCGAATTGCTGGCCGCCGGTGTGGACGTGATGCTGGATGACCGCAACGAGCGCCCCGGTGCCATGTTTGCCGACTGGGAGCTGATTGGTGTGCCGCACCGAGTGACCATTGGGGACCGTGCGCTGAAAGAAGGCGTGGTGGAATACCAGCACCGCCGTGACACGGAAGCAAGCAAGGTGCCTGTGGCGGAGATTGCGAGCCTGCTCTTGTCACGCCTGAAGGCATGAAATTTTTGCCCGAGGCAAGCGCGTACATCAGCAGGCGAAACGGCCTGCAGCGCTTGCTACTCGCGTGTGGATCGCTATCGTTTGCAGAGCAAACCTGGGCCGGTGGGCAGATTGAAGAGCCTTTGGTGGACTCGGTGCGCACGGCCTTGTCCTCCGCCATTCAGAATTCTGCGCCACCCATTCCCGAGTTTGCCAACACCGAGTCGCGCCTGAAGTACCTGCGCTGGCTGGGCGCGATGAGCGAGCGGCTCAAAAAGAAGAAGCCAGACTGGGAAACCCGCAAAGAGTTTCTGCAGTCGGTCTGGTACGAGAGCAAGCGTGCCGGGCTGGATGTGGCCTTGGTGATGGGCCTGATCCAGGTGGAGAGCAATTTCCGCAAGTTCGCAGTGAGCCGTGTGGGCGCGCGGGGCTATATGCAGGTCATGCCCTTTTGGACGCGTGTGCTCGGCGACGGCGATGCGGGCAAGCTGTTTCATATGCAAACCAACCTGCGTTTTGGCTGCGTCATCCTGCGCCACTACCTGGAGCGCGAACGCGGCGACATGTTCATGGCACTGGGCCGCTACAACGGCTCACGCGGCAAAGCGCCTTACCCCAGCGCCGTCATGGGGGCCAAGCGCAACTGGGATTGGGCGGGCTAGGGGGTGTTGGACGTGGCCAGTTGGGTGCGCCAGAGGGCCTCAAACTGGGCGGCCGGCATGGGTTTGGCAAACCAGTAGCCTTGCGCCTGGTCGCAGTCCATGCGCCGCAGGGCATCGCGGGTCTCCACGTTCTCCACCCCTTCTGCGGTCACGGTCAGGTTCAGGCTCTTGGCCAGGTGGATGATGGCGCTGACCATGGCGACGTCTTTCTCACCGTTGAGCAAGCGGCGCACAAACGATTGATCGATCTTGAGCTTGTCGACTGCAAAGCGCTGCAGATACGACAGGTTGGAGTAGCCAGTGCCAAAGTCGTCGATCGACAGGCGGATGCCCATGGCCTTGATACGCTGCAACGTTTGCATGAACTTGTCGGTGTCCTGGATCAGGGTGGATTCGGTCATTTCGAGCTCTAGCTGGCGCGGGTCCAGCCCGGACTGCTGCAGTGCGCGTTCAATCACGGCTTCCACATCGCCGCGCCGGAACTGCACGGCCGATAAATTGACAGCCACCGTCAGTGCGGGGGAGCCGGCTTGGCGCCAGGCCTGCATTTGCCGGCAGGCGTCTTGCAGCACCCACTGGCCAATGTCCACAATCAGCCCGGATTTCTCGGCTGCCGGAATGAACAGGCCGGGTGACACCAGACCCAATTTCGGGTTTTGCCAGCGCACCAGGGCTTCCGCGCCGACCAATTGCTGGTTGCGCAGGTCAAACACCGGCTGGTAGTACAGCACCAGTTCGTTTTGTGCCAGCGCCTGGCGCAGGCTGGAAATCAGGTGCAGGTTCTCGCGGATGCTGGTGTTGATCTCTTCGTCAAAAAACCGATAGGCATTGCGTCCCGATTCTTTGGCCTGGTACATGGCCAGGTCCGCATGGCGCAGCAAGGCTTCAAAGGTGGTCCCGTCCTTGGGGTGCACCGCAATACCGATGGAGCAGGTGGCCAGAATTTCCAAGCCACGTAGATGAAAGGGCGCTTGCATACGTTGCAGCACCTGGGCTGCGACCTGGGCAACACCCTCGGTGTCGGTGATATCGGTGACACCGATCAGGAACTCATCGCCCCCTTGGCGGCAGACGATGTCGGCTTGGCGTACTGCGTCGCGCAGGCGCAGCGCGACTTGTTTGAGAAACTCGTCCCCCGCCGAATGGCCCACGGAGTCGTTCACATCCTTGAAGTTGTCCAGATCCACAAACAGGAGGGCCACCAGCTGTTGGTGCCGTGCGCTGCTGGCAATGGCCTGCTCCACCAGCTCGCTGCCCAGCACGCGGTTGGGCAGGTGGGTCAGCGCATCGTGCTGGGCCAGATGGGTGAGATTTTTTTCGGATTCCCGGAATCGTGCAATCTGCACACGCAGACCCATCAGGGCTTTCTGCATGTCGTAGGCCAGAAACCAGACCAGCATTCCGTTCACCACCAAAATGGTGACGCTGTCGGTGAGCCGGTCAATATCGGTGCCAGGTGTGGTGACTCCCCGCCAGCCGTTCAGCGTGCCCAGCCCCACCCACGCCACGCACAGCACCATGCCAGCCAGCAGCCACCAGAATTGTTTGGGTTTGAGGAGCTGGCCTGCAGCAATCAGGATGACCGGATAGCCCAGCAGGGAGGAGTCGCGCAGCCCGTCGCTGCGCCACATGATGCCAAACAGGGCGAGCGTGGCGGAGCCCAGGATGAGAATAGACGCTGCCTCGTAGCGTCCGCGGTGGTTGAGCCATTGGCTGGGCAGCATCAGGGCTGCCGTTGTCCCCAGAATCAGCACAACATCCCAGCGCTGCTGGAAGCCGTATTGCACGGCGGTCCCGGTAAAAGCGATGAACAGCAGCGCTGCAAACTGGAACAGGCGACGGCTGCGCAGGGCATCGTCGAGGGTGTTTGTCGCGCTATGGTCTGGCACGTTGGGTCCCGGAAGCTCCAGTGGTTGCAGCGGCACCCCGGTTCGCGCGCCGGGAACCGTGCCGGCGTTGGGGGGTCAGGCGGGGTTCTTGCCCAGAGTTTGTGCCAACTCGCCCGACTCGTACATTTCCATCATGATGTCGGAGCCACCGATGAACTCGCCCTTGATGTAGAGCTGGGGAATGGTGGGCCAGTTGCTGTATTCCTTGATGCCCTGGCGGATGCCGTCGTCTTCCAGTACGTTCACGGTCTTGACGGTTTTGGTGTCCACACCACAGGCCTTGAGGATCTGGATGGCGCGACCGGAAAAACCGCACTGGGGGAAGCTCGCGGTTCCTTTCATGAACAGCAGGATTTCGTTGGATTTCACCAGTTCGTCAATGCGTTGTTGTGCGTCGCTCATGTTTCTGCTTTCAAGTAGATAGATCCCTTAATTATTTCACCTTCCCTGGCCCTTGTGCCGGGCGGCGGTGCTTGGCGGACGAGGGGTAAGGCTTTTTCGGATAATAGGCGCCATGAACATCACCAAAAACACCGCAGTCACGCTGCAATTCAAGGTTACCGACACCACCGGCAAGCTGCTGGACCAGAGCCAGGAACCCATCGCCTACCTGCATGGCGGCTATGGCAACACCTTCCCCAAGATCGAGGAGGCGCTGGAAGGCCAGGGTGTGGGTTTTTCCACGACGGTAGAGCTGGCCCCCGCCGATGCCTTTGGCGAGTACAACGAAGCACTGCTGCAAACCATCCCCAAAACCCAATTTCCCCCGGGTGTGAAGGTCGGTGGCCAATTGGAAGGCCGTGCCGAAGATGGCAACACCATCGTCTTCACGGTGGTCAAGATCAAGGGACCTGTGGTGCATCTGGACGGTAACCACCCCCACGCGGGCAAGACACTGCGTTTTTCCGTAAAGGTGTTGGAAGTTCGTGCCGCCAGTGAAGAAGAAGTCACCCACGGGCATGTGCATGGTGCCCACGGCCATCACCACTGATTGCCTGAATTTCTCACTGTCTTCCTGAAAATGGCTGGATTTTTAATAATCCAGCCATTTTTTTATTTTTGGATGGCATTTTGGGCACCATATCGCAATGGGCTGCTCGGCCTGCCGGGCTACGATACATACCAGTCCCCTTGTATCTGCCACCAGGAGTTTTGCCGTGCTGTCTCACCCCGCTACCAAATACCGCGCCTTTCCTGCCATCGACTTGCCCAACCGGCAATGGCCCTCGCGCACCATCACCCAGCCCCCCATCTGGATGAGCACGGACCTGCGGGACGGCAACCAATCCCTGTTTGAGCCCATGAACGCGGAGCGCAAGATGCGTATGTTCCGCACCTTGCTGCAGATCGGCTTCAAGGAAATCGAGGTGGGCTTTCCCAGCGCTTCGCAAACGGACTTTGACTTTGTGCGTCAGCTCATCGAGGGCGGCCACGTGCCGGACGACGTGACCATCGAAGTGCTCACCCAGTCCCGCGAGCACCTGATCCGCCGCACCATCGAGTCCTTGAAGGGTGCACGACGTGCCATCGTCCACGTCTACAACGCCACCGCGCCCGTCTTCCGCGATGTGGTGTTCGGCATGAGCAAGCCCGAAGTGAAAGCGTTGGCCGTGTCCTCGGTGCGCCTGATCAAAGAGATCACCGCCACGATGCCGGAAACCGAGTGGGTGCTGCAGTACAGTCCCGAGGTCTTCACCAGCACCGAATTGGAGTTTGCCTGCGAGGTGTGTGATGCGGTTACCGCCGAGTGGGGCGCTACGCCTGCCAACAAGGTCATCCTCAATCTGCCAGCCACCGTAGAGGTGTCCACCCCCAATATCTATGCCGACCAGATCGAGTGGATGCACACCCACCTGGCTCGCCGCGATAGCGTCATTCTGAGCCTGCACCCGCACAACGACCGGGGTACCGGCGTGGCTGCAGCCGAGCTCGGCGTGATGGCGGGCGCTGACCGCGTGGAAGGCTGCCTGTTTGGCAATGGCGAGCGCACCGGCAATGTGGACCTCGTCACGCTGGCGCTCAACCTCTATACCCAGGGCGTGAACCCCGGCCTCGATTTCTCCGACATCAACGCCATTGCCCGCACCGTCGAGCATTGCAACCAGTTGCCCATCCACCCGCGCCACCCGTATGTGGGTGACCTGGTGTTCACCGCGTTCAGTGGCTCCCACCAGGATGCGATCAAGAAAGGCTTTGCCGCCCAAAAGGCGGCAGGGCCCGACGCGCCGTGGAATGTGCCTTATATGCCGATTGACCCCGCGGATGTCGGCCGCAGCTACGACTCGGTGATCCGTGTCAACAGCCAGTCTGGCAAGGGCGGTGTGGCGTATTTGATGGAAGCCGAGTTCGGCGTGGTGATGCCGCGCCGCCTGCAGGTGGAGTTTTCGGGCGAGGTGCAAAGCCATACCGATACCCACGGCGGTGAAATGACAGCGCAAAACATCTGGGACCTGTTTGATGCCACCTACCTCCATGCGGCCGATGCCAGCGTGCGCTACGTGGAGCACCACCTGTTTGAGCATCCCGGCCAGCCCGGCCGGGCCCATGTCCAAGGTATCCGCATCGGCGTGGAGGTGAATGGCCAGCCCATGCTGCTGAGCGGGGAGGGCAATGGTCCTATCGACGCCGCCGTGCATGCGCTGCAAACCATCGGTATCAAGGTGCAGGTGCGCAGCTACGAGGAACGCAGCACCAAAGCCAGCACCGACGGGGGGGACGCACAGGCCTGTGCCTTCCTGGAGCTGGTGGCGGCCCATGGCGAGACCGGCAAAGGCGGAGAGCGTTTTGGCGTCGGCATGGACACCAACATCGTCACCGCCTCCGTCAAGGCGCTTGTGAGTGGCGTGAACCGCCTGGGGCGGGTGGATCTGGCCACACCGGAGGTTGTGGCCGCCTGAGGTAAAAAGGGCAGCGGGGGGGCGGGCGTTCAGGGCTCGGCTTGTTGGCGCCAGCGCTGGATGTTGGTCTCCACCAGCGGTTTCATCACATTGTCTTTGGTGAGCTTGTACAGCGCCTTGGCAATGCGCCCGCGCAGCTCGCCCGTGTTGCAAGGAGATTGGTGCGCGAGGGTGAGGTGCAGCCCCTCATTGCTGACTGCCACTGAAGAGGTTTTCAGCTCGTCGTACCCAAGTTTGGTAGCCAGGGCACGCCCCGGGTCTTCCTCGTAAACGATGTATTGGGCCCGGCCCACCCCCAGCATGCGGAAGGCTTGTTCCAACTGGGACGCCTCGTCAATCTGCAGAAACTCCTTGGCATAGCGGTCAAACGCCTCGCCGAAGCTGTTATTGATCACGGTCAGGCCCTTGCGGCCTTTGAGGTCGCTCCAGGACTTGTAAGCGAAAGTGTTCTTTGGCGACGTCCAGATCACGGTGCGGGTGCTGCGAAACGCGGGATAAAAGTAGTCCATGTACTCCAGCCGCTGTAGCGTGAAGAAGGCGCCGGCAATCAAGTCCACGCGGCCACCCTTGGCCTGTTCCTGTACACGGGCCCAGGAACCCACGTATTTCACCTCGATGGGAACACCGATCTCCTTGGACAGCAGCTGCATCAGGTCGGCATTGGCGCCGATCAAGCGGGTGTCATCGGCCGGGTCGCGCCAGAGGTAAGGGGTGTACTCGGGGTTGCCGGTGGCCACCAGGGCCTTGCAGGGGGCCGTTTGAGCTGCGCTTTGGCCGCCCCACAGGCATAGCCAGACGACAGCACAAAGGCTGCGCCAGACCAGGCCAGAAGCCTGTCCAACCGAATGTTTTGTTTGCATGGCCTGTCACGGGGAGCGTGCCATATGGCGTTTGCAGTCTAGCTGCAAGCTTTTGCCGTTGCAAATACCCAAATTGCTCCTGCGTTGTTTTCTGCCTAGGCTTTCTTCAGGAAGCAGGCTTTGAGCATGAAGCTGCCGCCCTCCATCTTGCAGTCCACCTCGTGGTCCCCGCCCACCAGGCGGATGCTTTTGACCTTGGTGCCCATCTTGAGCACGGTGGAGCTGCCCTTGACCTTGAGGTCCTTGATCAGCACCACGGCGTCGCCATCCTGCAGCACCTGGCCATTCGAATCTTTGACCACGGCGTCAGCGTCGTCCTCGGCTGTTCCGGCGTCTGATTGCGGCCATTCAAAGCCGCAGTCGGCGCAGACGAAGTTGCTGCCGTCGGGGTAGGTGTTTTCCAAGGTGCATTGGGGGCAGGCGGGAGTAGTAGAAGACATAGTGGTGTAGGTAGGTTGCTATGAAATTAGGAGCTGTTTGCGCAATAAATACGGGGGCTATGGCCATATTCCGCCACTGCAGCGGGCAATGCCTGCCAGGTCGTGGCGGATTTGTACCTGGGTAAAGCCGGCCTGTTGCAGCAAGGCGCAGACCGCCGGGGCCTGGTCATGGCCATGCTCCAGCAGCAGCCAGCCGCCATGGCGCAGACGCTCGCGTGACTGCGCCACGATGGTGCGGATATCGTCCAGCCCGTCGGCGCCGGCCGTCAGGGCCTGGAGGGGCTCGTGGCGCAGGGCGGGCAGGTGTTCATCTTCCTCGCGGATGTAGGGCGGGTTGGAGACGATGGCATCCAGCGGCCCGGGGATGCCCGTGAGCCAGGAGCCCTGCTGGAAGGCCACCTGCAGCTGCAGGCGCTCCGCATTGGCCTGGGCCACGGCCAAGGCATCGGTGCTGTAGTCCACCGCCAGCACCTGCAGGCTGGGGCGGCTGTGCTTCAGCGCCAGGGCGATGGCGCCGCTGCCGGTGCCCAGGTCCACCACACGGGCGTCGGGCTGGGGGGCCAGCACCTCCAGCGCCCAGTCCACCAGCGTTTCGGTGTCGGGGCGTGGCACCAGCACACGGGCGTCTACCTGCAGGTCCAGACCATAGAACTCCTTGTGGCCCGTGAGATAGGCCACAGGTTCACCCGCCATGCGGCGTTGCAGGGACTGTTCCAGCCATTGCTGTGTCGCTGCAGGCAAGGGGTCGTCGCTGTGCAGCAGCAGCCAGGCGCGGTCGTGCAGCGGGCGGCCCAGGGCATGCAGCATCAGCATTTGGGCATCCAGGCGGTCCAGGCCGCGTGTCAGAAAAGTACCAACAGTGTGGGGGTGCATGGCGTTATTCTGCTATCAGATCCATAGCGGGATACGCACCAATAACGTACGCTGCCGTGGTTGCCCGGCATTGCGGGTTTTTTTGCGAGCGCAGGTGACCCAGATGCGCTACGATGAACTTGCGAATAAAAATACAAGCAATCGCGCGATGGGGTGGTAGGTGAGGCACCGAGACTGAACCTAAGGAATCTTGCATATGAGCCCCACATTGTCCCCTGAAGTCCGCCGCCTGCGCCCCGCTTTGTCGCTCAGTGCCAAGATTGGCCTGGCGGCCACCGGGCTGGTGGTGCTGAGTTTGGCCATCACCTCGATGGTGATTGGCTTCAAAAGCAGTGCCGCCGCCGAAGACGCCACCATGGACCTGGCCCGCACCTCGGCGCGCGAGGCGGCTGGTGCGCTGCAAACCCGCATCCGCTCGAACCTGGCCAATGTCACGGCCCTGGGGGGTGCCATGGCAGCCACCAAAACCGCCAGCCTTCCCCTGCAGCGCGAGCAGATCAACGAGATGGTGAAGTCCACCCTCAGCAGTGCCGAGGACTTTATCGGGGCCGCCGTGACCTGGGAGCCCAACGCCCTGGACGGCAAAGACGCGGACTACGCCGGCAAACTGCCTGAATACGACGACAGCGGGCGCTTCATGCCCTACTGGACCCGCAAGGCCGGAGGTGGTTTCCATGTGGACCCGATTGTGTTTGACCCCAAAACACCGGGCGCCAACGACTGGTACGACGTGCCCAAGAAATCAGGCAAAGTCCATTTCACCGAACCCTATCTCTACCCCATCGAGGGCAAGGATGTGCTGATGGCCACGTTGGCCGCACCCATCCTGATCCAGGGCCAATTTCAGGGGCTGGCCAGTGCCGACTTCACGCTCACGCAGTTGGGCAAGATCCTGGCCGACCTGAAGGTCATGGATGGCGGCTCCCTGGCCTTGCTGTCCAACGGCGGCCTGTATGCCTCGCACCCTGACGCCGCGCGCATCAACAAAAAGGCCGACGATGTGCCGGGCGACGGCTTGGCCGCCGTTCAGGCGGGCAAGGCTTTTGAGTACCAGGACGCGCAGGGCGTTGTGCACCTGTTGCAGCCCGTAGCCATCCACCCGGACACGCTGCCCTGGAGCGTGCGCCTGAGTTTTCCACGCAGTGTGGCCACTGCGTCCTCGCGCCAGCTCACCGCCTATGCGCTGGTGGTGGCCGTTGTGTGTGCGCTGGCCACGGCGCTGATTTTGGTGGCCGTGTTGTCGCGCCTCATGCGGCCCCTGCGCGCGTTGAGCCAGGCCATGGTGAACCTGTCCAGCGGCGAAGCCGACTTGCGCACCACGCTGGATGTGCGTGGCAACGATGAGCTGGCGGCCATCGGCTCCGGTTTCAACCAGTTTGTAGGCAAGATCCACGGCGTGTTGACCCAGGTGCGCAGCAGTGCCGACAGCGTGGCCAATGCCAGTGCCGAAATTGCGCAGGGCAATAACGATCTGAGTGCACGCACCGAACACCAGGCCAGTGCCCTGGAGGAAACCGCCGCCAGCATGGAAGAACTCAACTCCACCGTGCAGCAGAACGCCGAAAACGCGCGCCAGGCGAACCAGCTGGCGATGAGGGCTTCCACCGTGGCGGTGCAGGGCGGCGAGGTGGTCCACGAAGTGGTGGAAACCATGAAGGGCATCAACGAGGCCAGCCGCAAGATCAGCGACATCATCAGCGTCATCGACGGCATCGCCTTCCAGACCAACATCCTGGCCCTCAATGCCGCCGTAGAAGCCGCCCGGGCCGGAGAACAGGGCCGGGGGTTTGCGGTGGTGGCCAGTGAAGTGCGATCCCTCGCAGGCCGCAGCGCCGAAGCCGCCAAAGAAATCAAAACCCTCATCAACACCAGCGTGGAACGTGTAGAGCAGGGCACGGCGCTGGTGGACAAGGCCGGTACCACCATGACCGAAGTGGTGAGCAGCATCCGGCGTGTGACCGACATCATGGGAGAGATCAGCGCGGCCAGCAGCGAACAAAGCAGCGGCGTGGCGCAAGTGGGTGAAGCGGTGACGCAGATGGACCAGGCCACACAGCAGAACGCGGCATTGGTGGAAGAGATGGCAGCGGCGGCCAGCAGCCTCAAGAGCCAGGCCAACGAGTTGGTTCAGGTGGTGGGCGTCTTCAAGCTCTGATACGCCGCGTTTCCCCGTGTACCGCCCCGCAGGCACCTGTGGGGCGTTTTCGTTGGGGCGCGGGGAGTCTGTGCAGCAGAGCGTTTCGCTCCGTGTCCCCCGCCCGCTGTGCGGGCTCCTCCTTTACCTGCGCAAAACGCTCCGTTGGGGCGCGGGGAGTCTGTGCAGCAGAGCGTTTCGCTCCGTGTCCCCCGCCCGCTGTGCGGGCTCCTCCTTTACCTGCGCAAAACGCTCTGCCGCCCAGACTCCCGGATTTCGCGAGGTTGCGCTGACAGGATGCCTAGTTCAGGTTATTTTCCAGTGCCGCCAGCTGTTGTGCCGCTTCATAGGCCTGCAGCGCCTCCACCACATCATCCATGTCGCCTTCCATGATGTTGAGCAGCTTGTACAGCGTGAGGTTGATGCGGTGGTCGGTGAGGCGGCCCTGCGGGAAGTTGTAGGTACGGATGCGGTCACTGCGGTCGCCGCTACCCACCAGGCTCTTGCGCTCGGCGGCGTCTTTGGCGGCGCGCTCGGCGCGGTCTTTTTCGTGGATGCGGGCGGTCAGCACTTTCAGGGCCTGCGCCTTGTTGCTGTGCTGGCTGCGGCCGTCCTGGCACTCGGCCACGATGCCGGTGGGGATGTGCGTGATACGCACCGCGGAGTCGGTCTTGTTGATGTGCTGGCCACCGGCGCCGCTGGCGCGGTAGGTGTCAATGCGCAGGTCGGATGGGTTGATCTTGATCGCCTCAGCCTCGTCTTGCTCTGCCAGCACGGCAATCGTGCAGGCGCTGGTGTGGATGCGGCCTTGGGTTTCGGTGGCGGGCACGCGCTGCACACGGTGGCCGCCCGATTCGAACTTCAGCATGCCGTAGGCGCCGCACGATCCCGCGCTGGTGCTCGTGCTGCCTTCGATGCGCAGCACCACTTCCTTGTAGCCCCCCAGCTCGCTTTCCGACGCACTCATGATCTCGGTACGCAGGCCTTTGGCGTCGCAATAGCGGGTGTACATGCGGGCCAAGTCGGCGGCAAACAGGGCGGATTCGTCACCCCCCGTGCCGGCACGGATTTCCACAAATGCGGGGCGCGCATCGTCCGGGTCTTTGGGCAGCAGCATGCGCTGCAGTTCGGTTTCCAGCTGCGCCAGTTCGGCCGTTGCGCTGGCGATTTCTTCCTCAGCCATTTCCGCCATGTCGGGGTCACCCTTCATCTCCTCGGCACCGGCCAGGTCGCTTTCGCGCTGCTGGTAGCGGCTCCAGCGGCCGGCGACGGCCGCCACGTCGGTGTGCTCGCGCGAGAGTTTGAGGAACTGCTCCATGTCTTTCATGATGTCCTCGCGGGACAGCAGAAATTCGAGTTCACCCTGGCGGTCGGCGTAGCGGGCAAGTTGTTGGCGGAGAAAGGGTTTCATCGTGAATCGCTCTGGATACTTGGGGGCTTCGACAAGCTCAGCCCGAACGGAGAGGGGGCAGACGCTGAACACGCCGTTCGCCCTGAGCTTGTCAAAGGGCTGGCGCTCGGGCAGAGCGTCGCTAACGGCTGTTGCGCAGGAAGAAGTGCTGGATGGCGCTGCTGGCACGTTCGCGCGCGGCTGCATCACCCGCATGCAACTCGGCCATGGCGCCGTGCAGCATTTTTTGGGTGAGGCCTTTGGAGAGGGCTTCCAGCACCGCGTCCACGTCCTCCCCCTTGGCCAGCAGCTTGCGGGCACGGGCCAGCTCCATGGCCCGCCACTCGTCCGCTTGGGCGTTGAGCTGCTGGATCAGGGGCACCGCACTGCGCTGATCCACCCAGTGCATAAAACTCTGCACCCCGGCGTCCACAATCGCTTCGGCCTGGGCTACAGCGGCCTGGCGGTTGGCCTGGGCGGTTTGCACCACGCTGGCCAGGTCGTCCACGGTGTAGAGGTAGACGTCGCCCAGCGCTTTCACCTCGGGTTCGATGTCGCGTGGCACGGCCAGATCGACCATGAACATGGGGCGGTGTCTGCGCTTTTTCAGCGCACGCTCCACCGCACCCAGTCCGATGATGGGCAGGGTACTGGCGGTGCAGCTCACCACCGCGTCAAATTCGTGCAGGCGCTCGGGCAGGTCGGCCAGGCGCATGACTTCGCCGCCAAAGCGGCTGGCCAGTTTTTCGCCGCGTTCCAGAGTCCGGTTGGCAATGGCGATGGCTTTGGGATTCTTGGCCGCAAAGTGCGTGGCGCAGAGCTCGATCATCTCGCCCGCACCCACAAACAGCACCTTTACCTGGGCCAGGTCTTCAAACAGGTTGCCTGCCAGGCGCACCGCGGCGGCGGCCATGCTGATGCTGTGCGCGCCAATTTCGGTGGAGCTGCGCACCTCTTTGGCCACGGCAAAGGAGCGTTGGAAGAGTTGCGAGAGCGTGGTACCCAGGGCGCCGGCTTCGTCGGCCGCGCGCACGGCGTCCTTCAGCTGACCCAGGATCTGCGGTTCACCCAGCACCATGGAGTCCAGCCCGCTGGCCACGCGAAAGGCGTGGCGCGCCGCATGGCCATCTTCCAGTCGGTAAGTGTGGGCACGCAACTCGTTGGCGGTCACGCCGCCGCTTTGTGCCAGCCAGGCCAGGGTGTGGTCCAGCGCAGCTTCATCACCAGCGCAGTAAATTTCGGTGCGGTTGCAGGTGGAGACAATGGCCGCTTCGGGCGGGCGTGCCATGCTCTGGCGCAGGCCGTGGAGCTGCGGAGCAATCTGGTCCATGGCGAACGCAAACCGGCCCCGCATATCCAGCGGTGCGGTGGTGTGGTTGATGCCTAATGCCCAGACTGCCATATGTTTAGACCCCGATTATAAAATCGAGACCCCACCGATCACCCGAGAGGCCTGTTATGGCCTTTGCGCCACACCCTATGGGCCCTTTGGACCTGCTGAATCACCTGCTGAACTTTGTCGCCCCCGCCCTGGTACTGGGGGCGACGCTGGCGTACCTGGCACCTGTTTTTATGAAGAATAGGGCTGTAGCCCGCACGCATACTGCGCAAGCAGCTATTAATTTCATAGTGGGCATGCTGGCCCTGGTGGCCGGACTGGTGTTCTTTGGCCGTGACGGCAAGATGCTCAGTTACGCCGCGCTGGTGCTGGCCGTGGCCAGCAGCCAGTGGTGGGCCATGCGCCGCTGAGCCACGCCCCCTGATCAAAGCTTGACCTATGTCAAACCGTTTCGACACTGTGCTTTTTGACCACGATGGCACCCTGGTGGAATCCGAAGGGCAGCACTTTGCCCTGTGGAACCAGGTGCTGGCGCCTTATGGCTTTGCGCTCACGCTGGCGCAGTACAAGGACTTTTATGCCGGCGTGCCGACCGATGCCAATGCCGCGGACCTGGTCGAGCGTTTTGGGGTGAGGGAATCGCCCGAGGTCTTGGCCCGGTTGAAGAACGAGAGTGCCCAGGCCTATTTGCAGACGCACGCTTTCCCGCTGATGCCCGGTGTGCGCGCTTCCATTGCCCAGTTGCAGGCCGCGCGTCTGCGCCTGGGCGTGGTCACGGGAGCGCGTGCCTATGCCATCGACGCGACGTTGCGCTCCCATGAGTTGGCCGCTGCCTTTGAGACCGTGGTGTCGGCCGACGATGTGGTGCACAGTAAGCCCGCGCCCGACTGCTACCTGCTTGCGCTGCAGCGCATGGGCGTCGCTGCGCACCAAGCGGTGGCCTTTGAAGACACCGAACACGGAGTGGCTGCAGCCATCGCCGCCGGGCTGGCCTGTGTGGCCATTCCCACCGAGATGTCGGCAGGCCACGACTTCAGCGCCGCCACGGTGATTCTGCCGAGCATGCAGGACGCCGTGCGCTGGGTGCTGGCCCAAAAATAGAGTGAAATCTGCACCTAGCCCTTGCAGAATATGCGCAAGCAGCTATTGTTTTTATAGCATTCAAGCCGGACTGAACAGGTCCACGCGGTCGGTGATGATGGCGTCGGTGCCCAGATCGATCAGGCGTTGGACGGCCCATTCGTCGTTGACGGTGTAGCTCAGGGTGCGAAAGCCAGCGCTGTGGGCCTGGGTCACGGTGCTGCGGTCCCACAGCGCGTGGTTGCACACAATGGCCTGGCAGCCCAGGCCCAGCGCAGTTTCCAGCCAGCCCTTCCACAGTGTGTCCAGCAGCAGGCCGCGGGGCAGTTCGGGCTGCGTGGCTTGGGCGCCTTCCAGTGCCTCAGGGTCAAACGATGTCAGCAGCGGCGGTACCGCCTGGCCTGCCCACAGGCGTGCTGCGTGTTGGGCCACCATCTCGCCCGTGTGGCGTTCGGTGCCGGGGGTGGGCTTGATTTCAATGTTCAAAAAGTAGCCGTTGCGAATGCAATAGGCGGCCACGGCATCCAGTGTCGCCAGAGGTTCACCGGCGTAAGCACGGCTGTGCCAGCTGCCGGCGTCCAGTTGCGACAGGGCGCCCCAGGCGTGGTCGCCGCCCACGGCGCTTTGGCCCTGGCCCAGCTTGGCGCGTGCATTGGTGGTGCGCTGCAGGGTGGCGTCGTGCATCAAAAATGGCACGCCATCGCTGCTCAGCTTCACATCACATTCGAACATGCGGTAGCCGTGGTTGGCGCCCAGGCGGAAGGCCGCCAGGGTGTTTTCCGGCGCCAATTTGCCGGCGCCGCGGTGGGCCACCCAACGGGGGTAGGGCCATGCGGGGAGGGCTGGGGTTGCCAGGCTCATACGTCCATCCGTTTGCCGGTGCTGGCATCGAAGTGGTGAATCCGGTCCGGACGGGGTGTCACATGCAGGGTGGCTCCCAGCGCCGGTACGGCGGCAGATTCTTCGGTCCGGATGATGAGCAACTCGTCGGTGTCACTATGTGCCCATTTGCCGTAAATCAGCCGCTCGGCACCCAGCATTTCCACGGCCTCCACCTGCAGCGCCCAACCAGTGGGTGTGATGTCCAGGTGCTCGGGGCGGATGCCAGTGATGAGGCCGGGCTTGGCGTCGGGGGCGTTCTTCAGCAGGTTCATGGGCGGCGAGCCAATGAAGCTGGCCACAAAGGTGCTGGCCGGGCGGGTGTACACCTCTTCTGGGGTACCAAATTGTTCCATCACGCCGCCGTTCATCACGATCATGCGCTGGGCCAAGGTCATGGCCTCGACCTGGTCGTGCGTCACAAACAGGCTGGTGATGCCCAGCTCGCGATGCAGCTTCTGGATCTCCAGCCGGGTCTGGGCGCGCAGCTTGGCGTCCAGGTTGGAGAGCGGTTCGTCAAACAAAAATACCTGGGGCTGGCGCACGATGGCACGGCCCATGGCGACGCGCTGGCGCTGGCCGCCCGACAGGGCTTTGGGTTTGCGGTCCAGGTAGGGGGCGAGTTCCAGAATCTTGGCTGCCTTGTCGACGCGCGCCTTGATTTCATCCATCGGTACGTTGGCAATCTTCAGGCCGTAGGCCATGTTCTCGAACACGCTCATGTGGGGATAGAGCGCGTAGTTCTGGAACACCATGGCAATGTCCCGGTCAGAGGGTTCCAGGTCGTTGACGACTTTGCCGCCAATGCAGACCTCGCCATCGCTGACTTCCTCAAGGCCGGCCACCATGCGCAAAAGTGTGGATTTGCCGCAGCCGCTGGGGCCCACGATGACGATGAATTCGCCATCGGCAATTTGGGCGTTCACGCCGTGGATGACCTGGTTGGCCGTTTTGCCGCTGCCGTAGCGTTTGATGACGTTTTTGAGTTCGATGGAGGCCATAGAGCAGAAGGAAAGTAAGTAGGAAACGTGAACCAGAGAGCGATGGGCAGCCTTAGCCCGCGCGCCGATTTCTGCGCGTTTGGCAGTATGAGGCGCGCGGGCTAAGGCTGCTCAGCGCGGAGCAACGCAAAGAGCGGTGATTGGGTGCATGGTGTGCGCAGCATGGTGGTGGCAGCGCCTGGCGCAAAGCCGGGGGCCTCATACTGCCAAACGCGCAGAAATCGGCCCCCGACTTTGCGCCAGACACTGCTGTGTCGCGGGCTGGCATTCCAGCAAAAACCAAGGTCATTTTTCGGTATCCACCAGGCCTTTGACAAACCACTTTTGCATCAGCATGACCACCAGCGCGGGCGGCAGCATGGCCAGCATGGCGGTGGCCATCACGATGTTCCATTCGGTTTGCGCATCGCCGCCCGAAATCATCTGCTTGATACCCACCACCACCGGGTACATGTTTTCCTCGGTGGTCACCAGCAGCGGCCACAGGTACTGGTTCCAGCCGTAGATGAACTGGATCACAAACAGTGCGGCAATGCTGGTGCGGGACAGCGGCACCAGGATGTCCTTGAAGAAACGCAGCGGCCCGGCACCATCCACCCGCGCGGCCTCCACCAATTCATCCGGCACCGTCAGGAAAAACTGGCGGAACAGGAAGGTGGCCGTGGCCGAGGCGATCAGCGGGATGGACAGGCCGGCGTAGCTGTTGAGCATGCCCAGATCTGCCACCACCTGGTAGGTGGGGCCAATGCGCACTTCCACCGGCAGCATCAGCGTGACGAAGATGGCCCAGAAGAAAAACATGCGGGCCGGAAAACGGAAGTAGACGATGGCAAAGGCCGACAGCAGCGAGATGGCAATCTTGCCCAGCGAGATGACCAGGGCGGTGATCAGGCTCACCATCATCATGCCGCCCACGGCGGCCTTGGAGCCCGTGCCCTCGCGGCCACCCAGCAGGGCGGTGCGGTAGTTGTCCCACAGGTGGCCGCCGGGCAGCAGCGGCATGGGGGACTGCACCACCTCTTGTGTGGTGTGGGTGGAGGCGACGAAGGTGATGTAGACCGGGAAGGCAATCACCAGCACACCCATGATCAGGATGGCATGCGACAAAAAGTCCAGCCAGGGGCGACGTTCGACCATCAGTAGTTCACTTTCTTTTCAACAAACCGGAACTGCACGACGGTCAGTGCCACGACGATGAACATGAGCACCACCGACTGCGCGGCCGAGCCGCCCAGGTCCATGGCCTTGAAACCGTCAAAGTAGACCTTGTAGACCAGAATGGCCGTGTCCTTGCCGGGGCCGCCCTTGGTGGCCGCATCCACGATGGCAAAGGTGTCAAAAAACGCATAGACGATGTTGATCACCAGCAGGAAAAAGGTGGTGGGCGAGAGCAGCGGAAACTGGATGGTCCAGAACCGGCGCCAGGGTCGCGCACCGTCCATGGCTGCCGCCTCGATCAGCGACTTGGGGATGGACTGCAGGCCGGCGAGGAAGAACAGGAAGTTGTACGAAATCTGTTTCCATACCGCTGCCATGACGATCAGCGCCATGGCGTGGTTGCTATTGAGCAGCGGGTCCCAGCCCAGGCCGAGCTGGCGGATGCCGTACGACACGATGCCGATGCTGGGCGCAAACATGAACAGCCACAACACCCCGGCCACCGCAGGTGCTACGGCGTAAGGCCAAATGAGAAAGGTGCGGTAGATGCCGGAGCCGCGCACCACGCGGTCGGCAAAAATGGCCAGCGTGAGCGAGAGCGACAGGCCCAACACGGCCACCAGCGCAGAAAAAATGGCGGTGGTCTTGAAGGACTCCAGGTAGGAGGCGTCGTTCCACAGGTTGCGGAAGTTCTCCAGACCGACAAATTCGACCGAGGTGCCGAAGGCGTCACTTTGCTGCACCGACTGCAGCAAGGCTTGGGCTGCGGGCCAGAAAAAGAAAATGGCGATGACCGCCACCTGCGGTGCGATCAGCACCCAGGGCAGCCATGCCGACTTGAAAACGACTCTTTTTTCAACCGCCATATCAACCGATCAGAAATGCAAAGTGGCGGCCCAGGCCGCCACTTCTTGGGAAGAAGCTGGAGTTTACTTGTTGGCTTTTTCGAAACGGGCCAAGAGCTCATCGCCCCGTGTCACCACGGAGTCCAGTGCCTCTTTGGCCGATTTCTTGCCGGCCCACACCTGTTCGAGTTCTTCGTCCTCAATGGCACGGATCTGCACATAGTTGCCCAAGCGGATGCCGCGCGACTTGTCGGTCACCTTGCGCACCATCTGGGTCACGGCCACATCCGTGCCTGGGTTTTCCTTGTAGAAGCCCGACTTTTCGGTCAGCTGGAAGGCTGCCGTGGTGATGGGCAGGTAGCCGGTGCGCTTGTGGCTGGCCGACTGGACTTCGGGCTTGGACAGGAAGTCGAAGAACTTGGCAATGCCTTTGTACTCTTCAGCTTTTTTGCCGGACATGACCCACAGGCTGGCACCACCAATGACGGTGTTTTGCGGGGCACCGGGTACGTCTTGGTAATGGGGCAGGGGGGCTAGGCCGAAGGCGAACTTGGCGTTCTTCTTCACGTTGCCGTAAAAACCACTCGATGTGGTCATCATGGCGCACTCGCCCGACACAAAACTGGCCTCAGGCACGTTGCCACGGCCCTTGTACACAAACAGGCCTTGTTTGGCCATGTTGGCCAGGTTGTCGATGTGGCGCACGTGCAGCGGCGAGTTGATCTTCAGGCGGGCATCCATGCCGGCCAGACCGTTTTGCTTGGTGGCAAATTCCACGTTGTGCCAGGCAGAGAAGCTCTCCAACTGGGTCCAACCTTGCCAGGCGATGGAAATGGGGCATTTATGGCCGCTGGCCTTGAGTTTGGCGGCAGCGAGTGCGACCTCTGCCCACGTGGCGGGGGCTTTTTCAGCGTCCAGGCCCGCAGCCTTGAACGCGTCCTTGTTGTAATAAAACACGGTGGTGGAGCTGTTGAACGGGAAGCTCAGCATCTGGCCGTTGGGTGCGGTGTAGTAGCCGGCCACGGCGGGAATGTAGACCTTGGGGTCAAATTTGTAGCCAGCGTCGGTCATGACCTTGCCCACGGGGACGACCGCACCTTTGCTGGCCATCATGGTGGCGGTACCCACTTCGAACACCTGCAGGATGTGGGGTGCATTGCCCGCACGGAAAGCGGCCACAGCGGCGGTCATGGATTCGTCGTAAGTGCCCTTGAAGGTGGGCAGGATGCGGTATTCCTTCTGGCTGGCGTTGAATTCCTTGGCCAGGTCATTGACCCATTCGCCGTTCACGGCGGTCATGGAGTGCCACCATTGGATGTCGGTTTGGGCTTGGGCGGGGGTTGCAATCGAGAAGGCGGCCGCGGTAACGGCGGCAATGGCCAAGGCTCGGCGGGTAATGGGGCTGTGCGACATACGTGCTCCTGAAATAAGAATGGCGCGATGCTAGATAAGCGCCGTGACAAATTTGTGTCAAATGCATTAAACGCCAGCTCTCCTGACCGTTTGGTCAGGGGTTTCCATTAGAAAAGCCCGTGAATAGTGGGTGCGTTACCATCTAAGGCCTACCAAAAATGGCCTATGTGGGCCCCTTGGCAGCTACCACCGACCCTGATGAACGCTCCCACCTCGCTCAATCACCTCCTCAGCGCCGCCAACCCTGGCGCGCATGTGCAAGAACGCATCCGCGAAATCCCCTACAACTACACCTCGTTCTCCGACCGCGAGATCGTCATCCGACTGCTGGGGTCTCACAGCTGGGAGCTGTTGAACCAGCTGCGCGGCGAGCGCCAGACCGGCCGCTCCGCCCGCATGCTCTACGAAGTGCTGGGCGATGTCTGGGTGGTGCAGCGCAACCCCTACCTGCAGGACGACCTGCTGGACAACCCCAAACGCCGCGGCCAACTGGTCGATGCGCTGAACCACCGCCTCGGTGAGGTGGAAAAACGCCGCACCCCGCAGACCGACCCCGAGCGCGACGCCATGGTGGGCCAACTGCTGGTGGCAGCCCGCGCGGCGGTCAAGGCCTTTGACGCTGCGTTTGTGGAAGTGGGCGCGCTGCGCAAAAAGACGCAAAAACTGCTCTACAAACTCACCGCCAAGGACAACGTCAAGTTTGACGGCCTGAGCCGCGTGAGCCATGTGACCGACGCAACCGACTGGCGCGTGGAATACCCCTTCGTGGTGCTGTGCCCTGATTCGGAAGAAGAGATGGCGGGCCTGGTGAAGGGCTGTATCGACCTGGGCCTGACCATCATTCCGCGTGGGGGCGGCACTGGCTACACGGGTGGCGCCATTCCTCTGACCTGGAAGAGCGCGGTCATCAACACCGAAAAGCTCGAAGCCATGACCGAGGTCGAGATGAAGCGTCTCCCCGGCCTGGACCGGGATGTGGCAACGGTCTGGTCGGAAGCCGGCGTGGTGACCCAGCGGGTGGCGGATGCCGCCGAGCGCGGCGGCTACGTGTTTGCGGTGGACCCGACCTCGGCCGAAGCCTCCTGCATTGGCGGCAACATCGCCATGAACGCCGGTGGCAAGAAAGCCGTGCTCTGGGGCACGGCCCTGGACAACCTGGCCAGCTGGCGCATGGTGACACCGCAGGCCGAGTGGCTGGAAGTCACCCGCCTCAACCACAACATGGGCAAGATCCATGACGTGGACGTGGCCAGCTTCGAGCTGCAGTATTTCAAGGCCGACGGCAAAACACCGATCCGCACAGAGCGCCTGGACATTCCCGGGGCCACTTTCCGCAAGGAGGGCCTGGGCAAGGACGTGACCGACAAGTTTTTGAGCGGGCTGCCGGGCATCCAGAAAGAGGGCACCGACGGCCTGATCACCAGCGGGCGCTGGGTGGTGCACAAGATGCCCGCGCATACACGCACCGTGTGCCTGGAGTTCTTTGGCAATGCCAAGGACGCGGTGCCCAGCATCGTGGACATCAAGGACTTCATGTTCGCCGAGCAAAAGCGCAGCGGCGTGCTGCTGGCCGGCCTGGAGCATCTGGATGACCGCTACCTCAAGGCCGTGGGGTATGCCACCAAGAGCAAGCGTGGCGGCCTGCCCAAGATGGTGCTGGTAGGCGACATTGCCGGTGACGACGCCGACGACGTGGCCCGCGTCACCAGCGAAGTGGTGCGCCTGGCCAACAGCCGCAGCGGCGAAGGTTTTGTGGCCGTGAGCGCCGAGGCGCGCAAGAAATTCTGGCTGGACCGCAAGCGCACGGCTGCCATCAGCAAGCACACCAACGCCTTCAAAATCAACGAAGACGTGGTGATCCCGCTGCCGCGCATGGCCGAGTACACCGATGGCATCGAGCGCATCAACATCGAGCTGAGCTTGCAGAACAAGCTGGCGCTGTGTGATGCCCTGACCGAGTTCTTCGAGCGCAGCGATTTGCCCTTGGGCAAAACCGACGATGCCAACGACATTCCCAGCGCCGAGTTGCTGGAAGACCGGGTGGCCCAGGCCCTTGAATTGGTGGCCCAGGTGCGCGGCCAGTGGCAAGGCTGGCTGACCGACGTGGAGCCGCTGTTTGCGCAGCTGCAGGACCACACACTGCGTGCCAGCTGGAAGACCCAGCTGCGGGCGCCACTGCAAGCCATCTTCACGGGTGCCGCGTTTGACGCCATCCTGGCCGAGTGCACAGCCATCCACAAGCGCGTGCTCAAGGGCCGTGTCTGGGTGGCACTGCACATGCACGCCGGTGACGGCAATGTGCACACCAACATTCCGGTCAACAGCGACGACTACGACATGTTGCAGTCCGCCCACGGCGCGGTCAAACGCATCATGGCGCTGGCGCGCAGCCTGGACGGCGTGATCTCCGGCGAGCACGGCATTGGCATCACCAAGCTGGAGTTCTTGAGCGAAGCCGAGCTGGCCCCCTTCATTGCCTACAAGGCCAAGGTGGACCCCGAGGGGCGCTTCAACAAGGGCAAATTGCTACGAAATCAGGAGCTGCCTGCGCAGCCTGGAAGCGGGTTTGCGCCGCATTTGACTGCAGATGGTTCGACCATCTATGCCGACCTGACCAACGCCTACACGCCATCGTTCGGCCTGATGGGTCATGAGTCTCTGATCATGCAGCAGAGCGATATTGGCGCCATTGCCGATAGCGTGAAAGACTGCCTGCGCTGCGGCAAGTGCAAGCCGGTGTGCGCCACCCATGTGCCGCGCGCCAACCTGCTGTACAGCCCGCGCAACAAGATCCTGGCCACCTCGCTGCTGGTGGAAGCCTTCCTCTACGAAGAGCAGACGCGCCGCGGCATCAGCGTCAAGCACTGGGAGGAGTTCGAGGACGTGGCCGACCACTGCACGGTCTGCCACAAGTGCGAGTCGCCCTGTCCGGTGAAGATCGACTTTGGCGACGTGACCATGAACATGCGCAACCTGTTGCGCAAGATGGGTCAGAAGAGTTTCCGCCCCGGCAATGCCGCGGCCATGTTCTTCCTGAACGCCACCAACCCCGAGACCATCAAATTGATGCGCTCGGCCATGGTGGGCGTGGGCTTCAAGGCCCAGCGCCTGGCCAACCAGGTCTTGCGCCTGGCAGCGCGCAAGCAGACCAACAAACCGCCAGCCACCGTGGGCACAGCGCCCATCAAGGAGCAGGTGATCCACTTCATCAACAAGAAGATGCCCGGTGGATTGCCCAAGAAGACGGCCCGCGCGCTGCTGGACATTGAAGATGCGGACTACGTGCCCATCATCCGCAATCCGCAGACGACAACGGCCGAGACCGAGGCGGTGTTCTATTTCCCCGGCTGCGGTTCCGAGCGCCTGTTCAGCCAGGTGGGCTTGGCCACGCAGGCCATGCTGTGGCACGCGGGGGTGCAAACGGTGTTGCCGCCCGGCTACCTGTGCTGCGGTTACCCGCAACGCGGCAGTGGCCAGTTCGACAAGGCCGAGAAAATGATCACCGACAACCGGGTGCTGTTCCACCGCGTGGCCAACACGCTGAACTACCTGGACATCAAGACCGTGGTGGTGAGCTGTGGCACCTGTTACGACCAGCTGCAGGGTTACGAGTTCGACAAGATCTTCCCGGGCTGCCGCATCATCGATATCCACGAGTACCTGCTGGAGAAGGGCATCACCCTGCCATCCGGCCAGGGCGGGTTCCTATACCACGAGCCTTGCCACAACCCCATGAAACTGGGCGATCCGATGAAGACCGTCAAGAGCCTGATTGGCGACAATGTGGTCAAAAGCGAGCGCTGCTGCGGCGAGTCGGGCACACTGGGTGTGACCCGACCCGACATTTCGACGCAAGTGCGATTCCGCAAGGAAGAAGAAATCCGCAAGGGCGAGGCCACGTTGCGTGCAGCGGGTACGGTGGCAGCAGATGCCAATGTGAAGATCCTGACCAGCTGCCCCAGCTGCCTGCAAGGCCTGACCCGATATGGCAACGACCTGAACAACGGCCTGCTGGAGGCTGACTACATCGTGGTGGAAATGGCCAACCAGATTCTGGGCAAGGAATGGCTGCCCGAGTATGTGCAGATCGCCAATGCCGGTGGCATTGAGCGCGTGCTGGTCTAAGAGGCTCCCATGGCAGGACTGACCGCAGGCGCACCGACACCGACCGACATCACCGTGCACGGCCAGAGCCGGGTGCTGGAGGTGGGCTTCTCGGATGGCGCGCGTTTTCGCATTCCCTTCGAGCTGATGCGGGTGTACTCGCCCTCGGCCGAGGTGCAGGGCCACGGCCCGGGCCAGGAAACGCTACAGACCGGCAAGCGCGATGTGGCGCTGGAAGCGCTGGACCCGGTGGGCAACTACGCGGTGCAGCCGCGCTTCTCCGACGGCCACGACACCGGCATCTACTCGTGGGACTATCTGTACTTTCTGGGTTCCCAGGAGGTTCGCCTGTGGCAGGAGTACGAGGCTAGGCTCCAGGCAGCAAACACCGAGCGTGATGCACCCATGGCCGCCAAGGCGGGCCACAGTTGCGCCAGCCATTGAGGTTGCTATTAATTCAGGAGCTATTCGCGCACTATCCGCGGGGGCTAGAGTCACTTTTTATTCAAAATCATGAGCACTACCCACTTTGGTTTCACCTCGGTCGATGAGTCAGAAAAAGCCCGCCATGTGCGCGGTGTGTTCGACTCGGTCGCCCCCAAGTACGACCTGATGAACGACCTGATGTCGGCCGGGCTGCACCGGGCCTGGAAGGCCTACACCGTGCTGGTGGCCAATCTGAAGGAGGGCGACAAGGCGCTGGACATCGCCGGCGGCACCGGTGACCTGGCGCTCGCCTTCTCCAAAAAAGTGGGCAAGAGTGGGCAGGTGGTGCACACCGATATCAACGAAGCCATGCTCTCCACAGGGCGCAACCGGCTGCTGGACGCGGGTGTGATTTTGCCCACCATGGTCTGCGATGCTGAGAAGCTGCCGTTCCCGGACAACCATTTCAACGTGGTGAGCGTGGCCTTTGGCCTGCGCAACATGACGCACAAGGACGTGGCTTTGGCAGAAATGCAACGCGTGTTGAAACCCGGTGGCAAGCTCCTGGTGCTGGAGTTTTCCAAGGTGGCGCCCCCGCTGGAGAAGGTGTACGACTGGTACTCTTTCAAGGTGTTGCCGCGTCTGGGCAAGCTGATCGCCGGAGATGATGCGAGTTACCGGTACCTGGCCGAGTCGATTCGCATGCATCCCAGCCAGCAAGAGCTAAAGACCATGATGCACAAAGTGGGCTTTGGCCATGTGGACTATCACAACCTGACTGGCGGCATTGCCGCTTTGCATGTTGGAATCAAGTGCTGAGATAACTAATTTTGGAGCGATCATGAAATTCTGGGCTTTGGGTTTGGCCTTGGTCTTGTCCCTGTCGGGCATCAATGCAGAAGCCGCCAAGCGTTTGGGGGGCGGCAAGTCATTTGGCAAGCAGTCCAGCAATGTGACGCAGCGCGAAGCCGCGCCCGCGGCGCCTGCGGCCCCGACCCAAAACATGAACAGCACGGCTGCCAAGCCCGCTCCTGGCGCCGCCGCCGCGGCAGCCCCCAAGCGTCCCTGGGGCGCCATGTTGGGTGGTTTGGCCGCCGGTTTGGGTTTGGCCTGGTTGGCCAACTCGCTGGGCATGGGGGAGGCTTTTGGCAACATCCTGATGTTCGCGCTGCTGGCGATGGTGGTGATGGGCGCAGTGGGCTGGTTCATGCGCAACCGCAAACAAGCCGCTGCGCAGAGTTCCCCCTTTGCTTTTCAGGGGGCCGGGGCAGGCCACGCACCGGCCACGCTGGCCAAGCCCTACCGGGCAGAGAACGTGGGCAATGATGCATCCGCCCGCCCCTGGGAGCGCAGCAGCATGGTGTTTGAGGCACCTCAGCAACCCCAAGGTGGCTCCATGATTGGCTCCGCGCTGATGGGCTCGCAGACATGGGGCATTCCCGCCGGCTTTGACAGCGAAGGGTTCCTCAAGGCTGCCAAGACCAACTTCGTGACCCTGCAGGCGGCCTGGGACCGTTCCGACATCCCGGCTCTGCGCGCCATGATGACCGACAGCATGCTCAAGGAAATCCAGGCCCAGCTGGCCGAGCGCGAAACCCACACGGGCAGCGGCCCCAACATGACCGATGTGGTGATGATCGAAGCCCGTCTGCTGGGCATCGAAGAGTTGCCTGATGAGTACATGGCCAGTGTCGAGTTCTCCGGCATGATCCGCGAAGAAGCCTCGGCCGGTCCCAGCCCTTTCCGCGAAGTCTGGAACATGACCAAATCCAAGGCCGGTGCCAGCGGCTGGCTGGTCGCAGGCGTGCAAGCCCTGCAGTAAACCCCAACCCCGATTAGCACGTCTCCGGCGTGCGTGTCCCGCTCAGAAACACCGCAGAACCGGCTCCGCTGGGCTGCTGGTGTTGCCCCCAGCAAAGGGGAAGGGCGAAGCGACACGCAGTGCGCGCCGCCATGGGGGTGAGCCATAATCCGTTATGGCCACACAGTCCCCTTTTTTCATGTTTGAAGGCTTTTTGAAAGCGCTTCCCACCCCACCCGTTCCCCCTGCCTGGATGGTTGAAGAGAGCCACCGCCGTGTGGTGCTCTTGCTCAACCATGTGTTGCAGCAGGAACCACAGGCCATGGAGCGCCTGGCACGCCAAAAGGGCCGCGTGATACTGAGCCAATGGCGGGATTTCACGTTCAAGGTGCAGGCCACCCCGGCCGGATTGCTGGACCTGGCGGGCCCGGACACCACCGCAGACCTGACCCTGGTGATCACGGACGAATCCCCCCTGGCCATTGCCCAAGCCATGATGCAGGGTGACAAGCCCAAGGTCCGTATTGAAGGTGATGTGCAACTGGCCGCTGAAATCAACTGGCTCGCGGACCATGTGCGTTGGGATGTGGAGGAAGACCTGTCGCGCATCTTGGGCGATGCACCCGCCCATCTGCTGGTGCAAACCGGACGAACCTTTGCCCAGGCGCTGCAGCAGTTTGTCGGCAAGCGCACCGCGTCGTCTGACGCGGCCTCTGGCACCGCCGCATGACACGGCTGGGCCGCGGGGTCTTCATTGTCTGGGTGGCCCTGCGCTATGGCTTGGACGAGCTGGTGCTCACCAGTTTTCAGAAACCCTGGCTGCGTCTGCTGGCGCGCGTTGTTTCGGTAGGGCGCAAGCTGGACGCCCCACGCGGCCAGCGCCTGCGTGAGGCCCTGGAGCGACTGGGCCCCATCTTCGTGAAGTTTGGCCAGGTGCTGTCCACCCGGCGCGACCTGCTGCCGCTGGACATAGCCAACGAGCTGGCCAAGCTGCAGGACAGCGTGCCACCGTTCCCCTCGGAGGTGGCGGTGGCCACCATCGAGCGCGCCTTGGGCAAGCCCTTGGCCGAGTTGTTTGATTCGTTTGAGCACACCCCGGTGGCCAGTGCATCGATTGCCCAGGTGCACTTTGCGGTGCTGCGCGACCGGCAGGGCAAGTCGCGTGAGGTGGCTGTCAAAGTGCTGCGCCCCGGCATGCTCAATGTCATCGACAAGGACCTGAGCCTGATGCGCATGATGGCCGGTTGGGTGGAAGGCCTGTCGGCCGACGGCAAACGCCTGAAACCCCGTGAGGTGGTGGCCGAGTTCGACAAGTACCTGCACGACGAACTGGATCTGGTGCGCGAGGCCGCCAGTGCAGCCCAGCTGCGCCGCAATATGGAAGGGCTCAACCTGGTGCTCATCCCGGAAATGTGGTGGGACCTGTGCAGCACCGAAGTTCTGGTGATGGAGCGCATGCATGGCGTGCCCATCAGCCAGGTGGACCGGCTGCGCGCGGCGGGGGTCGACATCCCCAAGCTGGCGCGCGACGGCGTGACGCTGTTCTTTACCCAGGTGTTTCGTGACGGTTTTTTCCACGCTGACATGCACCCCGGCAACATCCAGGTCAGCCTGGCGCCCGAGACTTTTGGCCGCTACATCTCGCTGGACTTTGGCATTGTGGGCACGCTCACCGAGGTGGACAAGGAGTACCTGGCCCAAAATTTTGTGGCCTTCTTCCGGCGGGACTACAAACGTGTGGCCGAACTGCATATCGAGTCCGGCTGGGTGCCGGCCAGCACCCGGGTGGATGAGCTGGAGGCTGCCGTGCGCGCAGTGTGTGAACCCTATTTCGACCGGCCGCTCAAGGAAATTTCGCTGGGCATGGTGTTGATGCGTTTGTTCCAGACCTCGCGCCGGTTCCAGGTGGAAATCCAGCCGCAACTGGTGCTGCTGCAAAAAACCTTGCTCAATATCGAGGGCCTGGGCCGTGACCTGGACCCCGAGCTGGACCTCTGGGCCACCGCCAAGCCGTTTCTGGAGCAATGGATGTTGGAGCAGGTCGGCCCGCAAAAACTCATTCGCGAACTCAAGGCCCAGGCCCCGCGTTACGCCAAGCTGCTGCCCGAACTGCCCGGTTTGCTGCACCAGTTTTTGCAGCAACGTGGCACCGACAACAGCCAGCTGGTGCAGGAGCTATTGCTGGAGCAAAAGCGCACCAACCGCCTGTTGCAAACCCTGGTGGCGGCCGTCATTGGTTTCGCGTTGGGCATGGTGGTCATGCAGATTGTGGTCCGGGTTGGGGTTTTCTGACCGCCACTTATAATTGAAGGCTTTGCAACCTGATGTCAGAGCCTTACTTCCATGCCCATCTACGCCTATAAATGCGAGTCCTGCGGGTTTGCCAAGGACGTGCTGCAGAAAATCTCCGATGCTCCGCTGCAAGACTGCCCAAGTTGTGCCCAGTCCACCTTCAAGAAACAGCTGACCGCAGCCGGGTTTCAGCTCAAAGGTTCTGGCTGGTACGTGACCGATTTCAAGGGTGGCAATGCGCCGTCCACCAGCGTAGCGCCCGCCACGGGGGATAGCGCGGCTGCCCCTGCGGCCAAGACAGATGCTGCCCCTGCGGCGACCACCGCATCGGCTGGCAGCAGCGCAGCGCCTGCCGCCGCTACGCCCAAACCCACCGCCTGACTCTGCCCTAGAACTGGAATTCCTGTGCCCATTAAAAAATACCTGCTTACCGGCCTGATGGTCTGGCTCCCGTTGGCCATCACTATCTGGGTGCTGCTGTGGCTGGTGGGCTTGCTGGATGCCGTGTTTGGCGGCTTTCTGTCTGGCGTGGCTGCGGTGACGCCCGAGTCCATGGGCCCGGCGATCGAGCGCCTGCACAACATTCCTGGTCTGGGTGTGCTGCTGGTGTTTGCCGCCATGCTGGTTACCGGTGCGCTGGTGTCCAATGTGGCGGGCCGCTGGTGGGTCAAGCAGTGGGATCGCCTGTTCACCAACATTCCCATCGTCAAGTCCATCTACAACAGTGTCAAGAAAGTCTCGGACACGCTGTTCTCCAGCAATGGCAATGCGTTTCGCACGGCCTTGTTGATCCAGTATCCGCGTGCAGGCAGTTGGACGATTGCCTTCCAGACCGGTGTGCCCAGCGGCGAAGTGCAGTCGCACCTGCAGGGCGAGTTTGTCAGCGTCTACGTGCCCACCACACCCAACCCGACCAGCGGGTTTTTCCTCATGTTGCCCAAGGCCGATGTGATCGAGCTGGACATGAGTGTGGACGAGGCACTGACCTACGTGATTTCCATGGGATCGGTCGCACCGCTGGCGTCAGCGTCCCAAGCCCCCGTCTCCCAATAACCTATTACCAACCCGCTGCCCACGAGGCGACGAACTGAAAGCAAGCTATGGCCATGCGCTCCCACTATTGCGGTCTTGTGACCGAAGCCCTGATGGGCGAAACCGTAACCCTGTGTGGTTGGGTGAACCGTCGCCGTGACCACGGTGGTGTGATTTTTGTCGATGTGCGCGACCGCGAAGGTTATGTGCAGGTGGTGTGCGACCCCGACCGCGCCGACATGTTCAAAGTGGCAGAGGACATTCGCAACGAATACTGCGTGCAGATCAAAGGCCTGGTGCGTGCGCGCCCCGAAGGCACCACGAATGACAACCTGAAGAGCGGCAAGATCGAAGTGCTGTGCCATGAGTTGACGGTGCTCAATGCCTCCGTCACCCCCCCATTCCAGATCGATGACGAAAACCTGTCCGAGACCACGCGCCTGACGCACCGTGTGCTGGACCTGCGCCGCCCCTACATGCAGAACAACCTGATGCTGCGTTACCGCGTGTCCATGGAAGTGCGCAAGTTCCTGGACGCCAATGGTTTTGTCGATATCGAAACCCCCATGCTGACCAAGAGCACACCCGAGGGCGCGCGTGACTACCTGGTGCCCAGCCGTGTGCACGATGGCCAGTTTTTCGCGCTGCCCCAGTCCCCCCAACTGTTCAAGCAGTTGCTGATGGTGGCGGGCTTTGACCGCTACTACCAGATTACCAAGTGCTTCCGCGACGAAGACTTGCGCGCGGATCGCCAGCCCGAGTTCACCCAGATCGATATCGAAACCTCGTTCCTGAGCGAGGAAGACATCCGCGCGATGTTCCAGGGCATGATCACGACGGTGTTCAAGAACACCATCGGTGTGGACCTCGGCGAGTTCCCGGTCATGACTTACCAGGATGCTGCGCGCCTGTATGGCTCCGACAAGCCCGACCTGCGCGTGAATCTGCAGTTCGCAGAACTGACCGACGTGATGAAGGACGTGGATTTCAAGGTCTTCTCCGGTGCTGCCACCATGAAGGGCGGCCGTGTGGTCGCCTTGCGTATTCCTGGTGGTTCCGTTGAAGGCGGTGGCATCAGCCGTGGCGAGATCGATGCGTACACCGAGTTCGTCAAGATCTACGGCGCCAAGGGTCTGGCCTACATCCGCGTCAACGACCTGTCCAAGGGCCGTGATGGTTTGCAAAGCCCCATCGTCAAAAACATCCACGATGCGGCCCTGGCTGCGGTGCTGGAGCGCACCGGGGCACAAAACGGCGACCTGATTTTCTTCGGCGCTGACAAAGAAAAGATCGTCAACGACGCCATTGGCGCGCTGCGTCTCAAGGTGGGTCACAGCGAATTCGGCAAGAAAAACGGTTTGTTCACCGCGGGTTGGAGGCCGATGTGGGTGGTGGACTTCCCGATGTTCGAATTCGATGAGGAAAACCAGCGTTACACCGCCGTGCACCACCCCTTCACTGCGCCCAAGGCCGGCCACGAAGACTGGATGGTTACCGCGCCTGAGAAGTGCATCTCGCAGGGCTACGACATGGTGCTCAACGGCTGGGAAATGGGGGGTGGCTCCGTGCGTATCCACCGCGCCGATGTGCAGCAAAAGGTGTTCGATGCACTCAAGATCACGCCCGAGGAAGCCCAGCTCAAGTTCGGCTTCCTGCTGGATGCGCTGCAGTACGGCGCGCCCCCGCACGGTGGCCTGGCCTTCGGTCTGGACCGCATCGTCACGCTGATGACCGGTGCCGAGTCCATCCGCGACGTGATCGCCTTCCCCAAAACCCAGCGTGCCCAGTGTTTGCTCACGCAAGCCCCGAGTCCGGTGGACGAAAAGCAATTGCGCGAGCTGCACATCCGCCTGCGCAACCTGGACGCTGCCAAGGCGGCTTGACCGTACGGTTCCAGCCACGGGGCTGGTGCACAATGAAAGGGCGCTCACAGAGCGCCCTTTTTTCTTGCGGAGACCATGCCCAAGCCTTTCAAAATCCCGCAGTCCGTGCTGGTTGTGATCTACACACCGTCTTGGGATGTGCTGCTGATCCGCCGTACGGAGGCCGATCCTGAGGCGCCCGCGTTCTGGCAGTCGGTTACCGGGAGCAAGGATGCGTTGGGCGAGCCCTGGGCAGAGACTGCGGCACGCGAGGTGCTGGAAGAAACTGGCCTGGACTGCACGCGGGGTCGTGCACTGGCACCGCACTTGCACGACTGGGGGGTGGAGAATGTGTACGCCATTTATCCCCGCTGGTTGCACCGCTATGCGCCGGGTGTGACGCACAACACCGAGCGCCTGTTTGGGCTGCAGGTTCCCGATGGCGTGGCCATCACGTTGAACCCGCGGGAGCATACGCACTACCAGTGGTTGCCCTTTGCGGAGGCGGCAGACCGCTGCTTCTCGCCATCGAATGCGGAAGCGATTCTTCAACTGCCCCAACAGACACAACAGACACGCGAGCCAGCCCCATGACCCAGACCACCTTGCGTATTGCCACCTACAACATCCACAAGGGCGTGCAGGGTTTGGGGCCGGCGAGGCGCCTGGAGATCCACAACCTGGGCCATGCGGTGGAGCAGCTCGACGCCGATGTGGTGTGTCTGCAGGAGGTGCGCAAAGTGCACCGCCGCGAGGCGCAGTACTTTGCCCATTGGCCCGAGCTGCCGCAAGCCGAGTTTCTGGCGCCCGAGGGGTATGAGGCGGTGTACCGCACCAATGCGGTCACCCGCCATGGCGAGCATGGCAATGCGCTGCTGTCTCGCTGGCCGGTGCTCACGCACCAGCACGAAGACATGTCGGACCACCGCTTTGAGCAACGTGGTTTGCTGCATGTAGAGCTGCTGCTGGAGGAGCGCCCTGTGCATGTCCTGGTGGTGCATCTGGGGCTGATTCGGGCCAGCCGCCTGCGCCAGCTGCAGCAGCTGGTGCGGTTTGTTGTGCGCGAAATACCTGCGGCTGCGCCGTTGCTGGTGGCCGGTGACTTCAATGAGTGGGGGCCATCCATTGCCCGTATCCTGGGGCCCGCCGGTTTGGTGGCGCATACGCAGGGGCGTCACCCCACCTTTCCCTCGCGCATGCCGCTGGTGCAGCTGGACCATGTGTTTGCGCGTGGCCTGAAACCGGTGGGGGTGACCGTGCCCCATGGTCGGAACTGGTGGCGCATGTCGGACCACCTCCCACTGATTGCCGAGTTCGTCTGGCCTGACTCGCCATGACGGATGCGACGTATTTGCCTGGTCACCAACTGCAGCTGCTGCAGGGAGGGCACGACTACTTCCGCGCGCTGCTTGCAGCCGTAGACGCCAGCCATACAGAGGTACGGCTGGAAACCTATATCTATGCTTTTGACGTGGAAGGCGAGCGCGTGGCCCAGGCCCTGGAGTGTGCGGCCCTACGTGGCGTGCGCGTGGCGCTGCTGATGGACGGCATTGGCACGCCGCAGGTGCCGCCGCAGTGGCAGCAGCGCTGGGATGCCGCTGGGGTGCACTGGTTGCGCTTCGCACCGCTGGGGCGGTTGGGCTTGCTGGTGCCCAGCCACTGGCGCCGCCTGCACCGCAAGCTGGCGGTGGTGGACGGCGCGGTCGCGTTTTGTGGGGGCATCAACATACTGGACGACTACAGTGACCCCCAGCATGGGCCGCAGCAGGTGGCACGGTTTGACTTTGCGGTACAGGCGCAAGGGCCCTTGGTGGCCCAGGTGCATACCGCCATGGCCCAGCTGTGGGACCGTTTGCTGGCCACTCGCCAGCTGGAGCAAGGCCAGTGGTCTGCTGCCCGCGCCGTGTGGCTGACCATGGCACGCCCCCAGGCGCGGGAGGCCGTGCCCGTATCGCAGGGCGGGGCGCTGGCCGCGCTGGTGTTGCGCGACAACGTACGCAATCGCAAACGCATCGAACGTGCCTATCGCAAGGCACTGGGCACTGCGCAGCGCGAGGTGCTGATTGCCAATGCCTACTTTTTGCCGGGCGGCAAGTTGCTGCGTGCGCTGGTGCATGCAGCGCAGCGGGGCGTGCGGGTTCGCCTGTTGCTACAGGGACGCTACGAGTACTTCATGCAGTACCACGCGGCGCGGCCGGTGTTTGGGCTGTTGATGGCTGCAGGGGTCGAAATCCATGAGTACACCAGCGGCTTCCTGCATGCCAAAGTGGCCGTGGTGGACCAGCAGTGGGCCACGGTGGGTTCGTCCAACCTGGACCCGCTGAGTTTGCTGCTGGCACGTGAGGCCAACGTAGTGGTGCAGGATGCCGCCTTTGCCGCGGCACTGCAACAGCGTCTGGAGGCGGCGATGGCCCAGCATGGCCGTGCGCTGGATGCCCTGGATTTTGGGCGGCGCCCCTTGGGGCAGCGGGCGCTGGACTGGTTGGCCTACGGGTTGATGCGCCTGACTTTGTTGCTGGCGGGGCGCCGGTATTGAGTTTTGCTATAAAAATAGTAGCTGCTTGCGCAGTATCCATGGGGGCTGTAGGCTAAAAACCCTACTATTCAAAGACTGGTAACATGCTTGCATTCTTGATTTCATAGAGCCCCATGAAACCCACCGATACCGACGAGGGAACCCCGGTTTCCGTCAAAATTCGCGAACGCCTTTTGGCCTCGCGCAAACGCTTCAACGCCAACGACAACATTGCCCCTTTCATCGAACCCGGCGAGCTGGAATTGCTGCTGGACGAGGTGGAGGAGAAGATGAAGGGCGTGCTCAGCAGCCTGGTGATTGATACCGAACACGACCACAATACCGACAACACGGCCCGCCGTGTGGCCAAGATGTATGTCAACGAGGTGTTCCGCGGCCGTTATGTCCCGGCACCCAGCATCACCGAATTCCCCAACGTGGGCCACTTGAACGAGCTCATGATCGTGGGCCCCATCACCGTGCGCAGCGCCTGCAGTCACCACTTTTGCCCGGTGATTGGCAAGATCTGGATTGGTGTGATGCCCAATGAACATACCAATGTCATTGGCCTGTCCAAGTACGCACGCCTGGCCGAGTGGATCATGGGCCGCCCCCAGATTCAGGAGGAAGCGGTGGTGCAGCTGGCCGACCTGATCCAGGAAAAAACCCAACCCGATGGCCTGGCCATCGTGATGGAGGCCAGCCACTACTGCATGGCCTGGCGCGGTGTGAAGGACATGGACAGCAAGATGATCAACTCGGTCATGCGCGGCGTGTTCCTCAAAGACCCCACTTTGCGTCGCGAATTTCTTTCACTGATTCCCCGGAAAGGCTAATGCCATGTTGGTTCGTTTGCTCTACGCCAGCCGCGCGATTGACTCCAATCCGGACGCCATCGAGGCTATCCTGACCCAGTCGCGCCATTACAACCCCACGTGCGGCATCACCGGCATTCTGTGTTACGGCGGCGGCATCTTTCTGCAGGCCATCGAAGGGGGGCGCATGGCCGTGAGCGAGCTGTATGGCCACATTCAGAAAGATGTGCGTCACAAAGACGTAGTGCTGCTGCACTACGAGGAAATCACTGAGCGCCGCTTTGGCGGGTGGACCATGGGCCAGGTGAACATGTCCAAGATCAACACCAACATCCTGCTCAAGTACGCCGAGAAACCCGAGCTGGACCCCTACTCGGTATCTGGCAAGGTGTCATTGGCGTTGTTGGAAGAGCTGATGGCCACCGCGTCCATCATCGGTCGCGCCTGAGATTGCGCCCATCCCCAGGATGCCGGTTAACGCCCTTGCACTGGTTATTTTTGCCGGCCTGATCCACGCAAGCTGGAATATCGCTGCCAAGAAAGCGGGCGGTGACGCACGTTTTGCCTGTTTCACGGCGCTGGTGATGATGGTCTTCTGGGCGCCACTGGGGTTCTGGCTGGGCTGGGAACAAGTACCCGACTGGGGGACCACCGAATGGGCCTTTGTGGCGCTCAGCGGTGTTCTGCATGTGGTCTATTACGTGGTGTTGCTGCGTGGTTACCGCAAGGCAGACCTCACGGTGGTCTACCCGCTGGCACGCGGCTCTGGTCCTTTGCTCTCATCCATGGTGGCCATTTTCTTTCTGGGGGAGCACATCTCCCGTTGGGGGGCACTGGGCATCGTGGCGGTGGTTGGCGGGGTGTTTCTGGTGGCTGGTGGACCTGGCTTGTTTCGCCAGGCACATGACCCCCCGCAGCGCGCACGCATCCGCAAGGGCATGGTCTACGGCTTGCTCACCGGTGTGTTTATTGCCAGTTACACCGTGGTCGATGGTTATGCGGTGAAAGTCTTGCTGTTGTCACCGATCTTGGTGGACTACTTTGGCAACTTTGTCCGTCTGGTCTTTTTGCTGCCAACCGTGTTACGTGACCGCCCGGCCGCAGCGGCCTTGTGGGTCCGGCAATGGAAGTACGCGCTCATTGTGGGCATCATCAGCCCCGTTTCCTATGTGTTGGTGCTGTACGCCATGCAGCGTGCGCCCATGAGCCATGTGGCGCCCGCACGCGAGGTGTCCATGCTGTTTGCCGCCTTGCTGGGTGGGCATTTGCTGGGCGAGGGTGACCGTGTGGCCCGCCTGCTGGGGGCCGTCTGCATTGCCATCGGTGTGATGGCCTTGGCTCTGGGGTGAATGGATGACCTTGCTGGTGGGGTGTGATTTTTCCAGCAGCCCGTCGCGGCGCAAGCAGATCGTGCTGGCCACGGGCCGCGTGGACCGGGGCAGGGTCCTGTTGCAGGCTTTGGAGCGTGTCAGCTCGCTGGACGCGTTCAGCGCCTGGTTGTTGCAACACCCTGTCTGGACGGGTGCCTTTGACCTGCCCTTTGGTCTGCCGCGCGTGCTGGTCCAGACTCTGGGATGGCCGCTGGAGTGGGAGCCCTGTATCCGCCACTATGCCAGCCTGTCGCGGGCGGATATTCGTGCGCAGTTTGCCGCCTTTTGCGACGCGCGACCGGTGGGCAGCAAGTTTGCTCACCGTGCCACCGATGGCCCGGCCGCCTCCAGTCCTTCCATGAAATGGGTGAATCCGCCCGTGGCGTACATGCTGCACGCGGGTGTGCCGAGGCTGCTCGATGCCGGGGCGTACCTACCCGGTGTGCAGCCTGCGTTGCCCGCGGGCACACCGGCTGCCCGGGTAGCCCTGGAGGCGTACCCCGCATTGCTGGCACGTGAGATGGTGGGGGCACGCAGCTACAAAAGTGACGATGTCACCAAGCAGACGCCCGAACGCCTGATTGCCCGCATGGATGTCATCCATGGACTGGAAACAGGTAACACCCGCTTGGGCTTGCGCCTCAAACTCAGCCATGCCCAAAGAGAGGCTTTGGCGCATGACGCATCAGGCGACGCGTTGGACGCGGTGATGTGTCTGGTGCAGGCAGCGTGGGCACAGCAGCAGTCAGACACGGGGCACCCCCGCTACGGCTTGCCCGAGATGCTGGACCCGCTGGAGGGCTGGATTCTGACGGCCTGAGCGGCCATCGCCGGAGGCTCAGGCCGCGCGAGGCGCAACCGTCTCTTCGATTTTGATCGCCAGTTGGGCAATCGCCAGGGCGGCAGGGCAGCCAGGCATGGTTTGCATCAGCAGTTGTCGACGCATGATGGCCTGCCGTACGGAGGGGTCGGCCGGAATATCGCCCATGTGTACCAACTTCAGTGGCTTGCCGCTTTCGGTGGTGACAAAGCGGTCCAACACCTGCTGCAACTGGGTGGTGATGGCGCGGCCATCGCCCAGGCGGGCGGTTTGGTTGATCACCACACGGATGCTGCTGCGTTTTTGCTGGCTGGCCAGCACCTTGATGGTGGCGTAGGCATCGGTGAGCGAGGTCGGCTCGGGGGTGGCCACCACCAGTACCTCGGAGGCCAAGGACACGGCAAACAGCACCACATCGGAGATGCCGGCACCGGTATCCAGCAGCACCACGTCGTAGTGCGGCACCAGTCCGGACATGATGCGCAAAAAGTCGTCGCGCACCTCCGGCGTCAGGCGCGAGTACTCGACCATGCCGGAACCTGCCAGCAGCACCGAGAAGCCGCCGGGCGCACGGATGATGGCTTCTTCGAGCTTGGCCTTGCCGGTGAACACATCGTGCAGGGTGACCTTGGGGTACAGGTTCAGCACCACGTCCAGGTTGGCCAGGCCCAAGTCGGCATCAAGCACCAGTACGCGGTGGCCGCGTTTGGCCAGGGCTGCCGCGAGGTTGGCCGACACAAAGGTCTTGCCCACGCCGCCTTTGCCACTGGTGACGGCTACCACTTTGCCCAAAGGCTTGAGCGGCACACCGGTGCTGCCTTCAGCGGATTCGGGAGGATTTAGCACGTCGGACATTAAAAAACCCTCTGCATGGCGCCATTGTTATTCCCGCCCGACATGTCGGTGGGGGCGCTTTCGATCCAGGCGGGGTCGCCCAGCGACAAGTGACCAAACAAAAGATTCTTTTCTTCGGCACTGACAAATACTTCCTGCTGCTGGTCCAGCAACACGCGGTTGCGGCCTTCGGCCTTGGCTCGGTAGAGCTGCTGATCGGCGCGTTCGCTCCACAGGGCCGTGGTGGAACGCACCCACTCGGGCGCAAAGGCCCCGCCCACACTGATCGTGACCTGGATGCTCTGTCCTGGCGCAATCGGGATGGGCAAACTCTCTATGGCTTTGCGGATGCGTTCAGCCACGATGGAGCCATAGGCGGTGTGGCAACTGGGCAGCATCACGGCAAATTCTTCGCCACCCAAGCGTGCCACCGTATCCATGGGGCGTACACAGCCCTGCAGGGTTTTGGCAACCGCCTGCAACACCAGGTCACCGGTTTGGTGACCGTAGGTGTCATTGACTTTCTTGAAGTGGTCAATGTCCAGCATCAGCATCAGCGCGGGTTCACCCGAGCGGGCCACCACGTCAATCGCCCGGTCCACCACCGATCGGAAGTGGCGGCGGTTGGCCAAGCCGGTCAGCGGGTCCTTGAGCGAAAGTTCGCACAGGCCATCAATGATGGCTTGCAAGTGCACGGTGGCAGAGGCTTCTGCCGATGGCAGGCTGAGGTTCAGGCCGTGGTGGAGCAAGGCACGTGCGTCGTCCAACTGCAAATGCAGAAGATCGACGGGTGAGGAAGGTGCGTTGGTGGCCACAGGGTGCGTCAAGAGGGGGCGCAAAAGCGTCTTGAAAGTCTAACAGGAAGCTTTGGGGCTGAGACCAGAATTTGCCCGGTCTTGCCGCCGGATCTGTACTGCTTCAACGCCCTGCGCACACGGGGCAATTCGCTTGTCGTGGCAGGCGCACGTCGGTCCACTCCATGCCCCGAGCGTCCAACATCAGCAGGCGCCCCGCCAAGCTGGGAGAGAGGCCCAGCAGCAGCTTGAGAGCCTCGGCGGCTTGCATGGCGCCGATGATGCCCACCAGAGGCGCAAACACGCCCATGGTGGCGCATTGGGTTTCGGGGGGCGCGTCGCCCGGCGGAAAGGCGCAGGCATAACACGGTGCATCGTCGGCACGCGGATCAAAGACGCTGATCTGCCCGTCAAAGCGAATGGCCGCGCCGGAAACCAAGGGGGTGCGGTGTGCCACGCAGGCTGCGTTGACTGCCTGGCGGGTGCTGAAGTTGTCGCAGCAGTCCAGCACCACGTCGGCCTGCTGTACCCAGGCGGGCAGGGTGTCCGCATCGGCCTTGCCGTGGACGGGCGTGACCCGTACCAAGGGGTTGAGCCCTTGCAGGGTGGTGGCCAGGGAGCTGACTTTGGATTCACCCACACGGGGGGTGGTGTGCGCAATTTGTCGCTGCAGGTTGGTCAGGTCGACGGTGTCGGGGTCAAGCACCGTGATCTGGCCGACTCCGGCACATGCGAGGTACATGGCGGCCGGGGAGCCCAGGCCGCCGGCGCCTATGACCAGGGCGTGGGCAGCGTTGAGCCGCTCTTGCCCCTCGATACCGATCTCATCCAGAAGAATGTGCCGCGAGTAACGCAGCAGCGCGTCATCCTGCATGGCAGATCAGTTGTCCTTGCTTTCTTCCTTGCGCTCGGTCAGCGTTTTGCTCACCATCACTGGCTTGCCCTTGAGCTGATTGATGGCTTGTTGCAGCTGGAAGTCTTTGTCAGAGCCAAACTCCGGTGCACGGCGTTCCGATGCGGGTTTGCGCGACTCTTCTTCGAGGCGCTTCATGGCTTCTTCACGGGCCTTCTCGCGCGCCGGGTCTTTTTTCTCTTCGCCCTGGCCGCTGGTCAGGTGCTTTTCCAGATCGGCCTCGCGCATGCGCAGGGCGGCGTAGGGGCTGCCTTCTTCGGTGTCGTCCACCATGACGTCGGGAACGATGCCCTTGGCCTGGATGGATCGGCCGCTGGGGGTGTAGTAGCGCGAGGTGGTGATCTTCAAGCCGGTATCGGGGCCCAGGGGGCGGAAGGTTTGCACCGAGCCTTTGCCAAACGTTTGGCTGCCCATGATGGTGGCGCGTTTGTGGTCTTGCAGGGCTCCCGCCACGATTTCGCTGGCCGATGCTGAGCCCTCGTTCACCAGCACGATCAACGGAATTTTCTTCAGGCTGGCGGGCAGGGACTTGATGGCATCCGAGCCATCCCGGACCAGGTAATCACGGGCAGTGGCTTTGAGAACCTGTTTGCTCTCCGCCGTTTGGCCATTGGTGGACACCACGGTGACGTTTTCAGGCAAAAACGCCGCCGAAATGGCAACGGCCGCATTGAGCAAACCACCGGGGTCGTTACGCAGATCCAACACCAAGCCCTTGAGTTTGGGTTCCTGTTTGTAGACTTCGTCGAGCTTCCTGGCGAAGTCATCAACGGTGCGTTCCTGGAACTGGCTGATGCGAATCCAGGCGTAGCCGGGTTCAATGACTTTGCCGCGCACCGACTGTTGCTTGATTTCTTCGCGTGTGATGGTCACCGGAAAAGTGCGGTTTTCGTCTTTGCGATAGATGGTGAGCAGCACCTTGGTGTTGGGCTCGCCGCGCATGCGCTTGACGGCGTCATTGAGTGACAGGCCTTTAACGGCGGTGTCGTCAATCTTGGTGATCAGGTCATTGGTCTTGAGGCCCGCGCGGAAAGCCGGGGAGCCCTCAATAGGCGAGACAATTTTGACGAGGCCGTCTTCTTGCGTGATTTCGATGCCCACGCCCACAAATTTGCCCGACGTGCCCTCGCGGAATTCCTTGAAGGACTTTTTGTCAAAGTATTGGGAGTGCGGGTCCAGGCTGGCCACCATGCCGGCAATGGCATCGGTGATGAGTTTTTTCTCGTCTACCGGCTCCACATAGTCGCTTTTGACCATGCCAAACACGGCGGCGAGCTGCTGCAGCTCTTCCAGTGGCAAGGGGGTCAGGGTGTTGCGCGCTACGGTTTGCAGCGACACGGTGGTTAGTGCCCCGGCCAGTGCGCCCAATGCAATCCAGCCGGTAATTTTCAGTTTGTGACCCATATGTATTCCTGTGCCGCGTCAATATACACCTTGGAGGTCACTCTTTTGCCCCAGTTCCCGGGCAGCCCCACTATTTCAGTGGGGCCGGTCTGGATCGCTCAGGCCTTGCCTTGGGAGGCCACCGCGGCAGCGGCCTTGGCCGCGGCTTCAGCGTCACCCAGGTAGTAGTGGCGGATGGGTTTGAGGTTGGCATCCAGCTCGTAGACCAGCGGGATGCCGTTGGGGATGTTCACACCGACGATGTCGTCATCGGAAATGTTGTCCAGGTACTTGATCAGTGCGCGGATAGAGTTGCCGTGGGCCGCGACCACGATGCGTTTGCCCGCCAGGATGGCGGGTGCCATGGACTCGTTCCAGAATGGCAGCACGCGGGCGACGGTGTCTTTCAGGCACTCGGTCAGCGGGATTTGCTCGGCCTGCAGCTTGGCATAGCGGATGTCGGTGCGCTCGCTGCGGGGGTCGGTAGCTTCCAGTGCGGGCGGGGGGGTGTCGTAGCTGCGGCGCCAGACCAGCACTTGGTCGTCCCCGTATTGCTTGGCTGTTTCACCCTTGTTCAAGCCCTGCAGGGCGCCGTAATGGCGCTCATTGAGGCGCCAGCTGTGCACCACTGGCAGCCAGGTGCGGTCCATTTCGTCCAGCGTGTGCCAGAGGGTGCGGGTGGCGCGCTTGAGTACGCTGGTGTAGGCCACGTCGAACTCGTAGCCGTCGGCCTTGAGCAGCTTGCCGGCAGTTTTGGCCTGTTCCACACCCAGGGGGGTCAGGTCCACATCGGTCCAGCCGGTGAAGCGGTTTTCAAGGTTCCAGGTGGATTCGCCGTGGCGTACGAGAACGAGTTTGTACATGGTATGGGTCACAAAGCAGTGGGGGGACCGGGCAGCGTGCCCGGCGGCGTACAGCTCGCCATTCTAAAATGGCGGGTTAGTGTGAAGTAACCAACAAGGAACAAAGTGAAATTTATTATCGACAACTGGATGCTGATTTCGATTGCCCTGGCATCTGGCGCGCTCTTGCTGTGGCCCGTAGTCCAGGGCGCTACCGCTGTAGGCATTGCCCCGAACGCAGCGGTGCAGCTGATCAACCGCGAGAAGGCCGTAGTGGTGGATGTGTGCCAGCCTGAAGAGTTTGCGCAGGGCCACATCGTGGGCGCCAAGAACATTCCCCTGGCCGATCTGGAAGCCAAGCTGCCCGGTTTGGTGAAGAACAAGGCGCTGCCCGTGGTGCTAGTGTGCCAGTCCGGTGCCCGTTCGGGCCGTGCGGTGGCCACGGCCAAGAAACTGGGTTACGAGCAGGCCCAATCGCTGGCTGGCGGGCTCAAAGCCTGGAAAACCGCTAACCTCCCCGTCGAAAAGGCCTGATCCAGGCCCGCTGAACCGAGGTAAGAAAGACCATGCAAGCCGTCAAGATGTACACCACCGCCGTCTGCCCCTACTGCGTGCAGGCCAAGCGGATTCTCAAATCCAAGGGTGTTGAGTCCATCGAAGAAATCCGCGTCGATGCCCACCCCGAAGAGCGCATGAAAATGATGGAAATCACTGGCCGGCGCACCGTGCCGCAGATTTTTATCGGCGACACCCACGTGGGTGGATGCGACGACCTGATGGCCCTGGACAGCCGGGGCGGCTTGCTCCCCTTGTTGGGTGCAGCGGCCTGACATAATTCCACCCAGCGAATTTTGTTTTCGTAGCCCGTCGGTGTTGTGCCGGCGGGCTTCTGTTTATCTAGAGAGACTATTGCCATGGCTGACCAAGATCCCGTATTCCAGATTCAACGCGTGTACCTGAAGGAAGCGTCGCTGGAGCAACCCAATTCCCCCGCCATCCTGTTGCAGCAAGAGCAGCCTTCGGTTGACATCCAGCTCGGCGTGGAAGCGGCACCCGTGGCCGACGGCGTGTATGAAGTCTGCGTGACCGCCACGGTCACCACCAAGATTGAAGAGAAAACCGTGTTTCTGGTCGAAGCCAAGCAGGCCGGCATTTTTGAAATCCGCAACTTGCCCCAGGAACAACTGGGCCAGATCATGGGCATCGCCTGCCCGCAAATCGTCTACCCCTACCTGCGTGGCAACGTGGCCGACCTGATCCAGCGCGGCGGCTTCCCGCCCGTGCACCTGTCGGAAATCAACTTCCAGGCGATGTACGAGCAACAGCAAGCGGACACCGCTGGCAGCTTGCCCCAGTAAGCGTGTTTAGGGGCCTTTTAGGCCTCTAGCCCGCATGGATATTGCGCAAGCAGCTATGAATGTCATAGTATTGGGGGCGGGTGCATGGGGTACAGCCCTAGCCATCAGCGCGGCGCGCGCACCGCAGCCTGGCCGCACGGTCACGTTGTGGGCGCGCGATGCGGCCCTGGTCGCCGACATGGCGGCACGGCGTGAAAACGTGCGTTACCTGCCGGCGCAAGCCTTGCCCCCCTCTTTGCAACTGAGCGCCGAACCATTGGCTTTGCGGCTGGCGGCGCTACAGCCTTCTGACCTGGTGGTGGTGGCTACGCCCATGGCCGCCCTGCGCGGCATGTTGACCCAACTGCAGGGGGTGTCTGCACCCGTGGCCTGGCTGTGCAAGGGCTTTGAATCCGCGGCCCAGGGGGGGCATGGCCTGATGGGCCATGAGGTACAAGCGCAAGCCGCTCCCCAATTGCTGGCCGGTGTACTGAGTGGCCCCAGTTTTGCGCAAGAGGTGGCAGCGGGCCAACCCACCGCGCTGGTCGCTGCCAGCGCCCACGCGGCCGTGCGCGACGCCCTCGTCACCGCTTTCCACGGCAGTTCCCTGCGTGTCTACGCCAATGACGATGTGGTCGGCGTGGAAGTGGGCGGCGCTGTCAAAAACGTACTGGCGATTGCCACTGGCTTGTGCGACGGTCTGCAACTGGGCCTGAATGCCCGCGCAGCGCTGGTGACGCGCGGGCTGGCGGAAATCACCCGGTTGGGGCTGGCGCTGGGGGCCAAGCCCGAGACCTTCATGGGCCTCAGCGGCTTGGGCGATCTGGTGCTGACAGCGACCGGTGACCTGTCCCGCAACCGCAAGGTGGGTTTGGCACTGGCCCAGGGCCAGACCTTGGCGCAAGCTGTGCAGGCCTTGGGGCATGTGGCCGAAGGGGTGTACAGCGCGCGAACCGTGTTGCAACGCGCACAGCACCTGGGTGTACCCATGCCCATCACCCAAGGGGTGGTGGACTTGCTGGACGGTCGCCTGCAGCCGGCCCAAGCGGTCATGGCCCTGATGGGCCGCGAACCGACCGCCGAGGGGGGTTAGCCCCCACGCTCCGCCGCTGCGCGGGTCGCTGCCCCCCAAGGGGGCCGTTTCAGCTTGGGGCGGCCCGGCGCTGAAACCTAGCTCGCTTTTCCGTTAGCCTGGGCCACCTTGGCGGCAATGTGCGCCAAGGCTTCTTCCACCTGGTCCACCAGCACCAGGCACAGCTCGCCGGGCTGCAGCTTGTCCAGTGCGGTGTCAATTGCCAGGAACTCGCCAAACACTTCCGAGCGGCTGACCGCGCGCTTGGCATTGACCAGGCCCTCGCGCAGCAAGGCAATCACCTCGCCATCCTGCCGGCCACGCTGGCACTGGTCCTCAAACATCACCACCTCGTCAAAGGCATTGCCCAGGATTTCGGTTTGTTGGCGGATGTCCTGGTCGCGCCGGTCACCGGCACCGCTGATGACCACGGAGCGGCGTGTGGCTGGCATGGCCTCTACCGCTTGCACCAGCGCCAGCATGGCGTCGGGGTTGTGGCCGTAGTCGGCAATCACGGTGGCACCGCGGTAGGTGAACAGGTTGAAACGGCCTTGCGCGTTGTCACTGTCGTTGGAAAAATTGGCCAGGCCCTTGCGGATGCTGGCCCAGTCCTGGCCCAGCGCCCAGGCTGCGGCCACGCTGGCCATGACGTTCTCGACCTGGAAGCCAATCGCACCACCCAGGGTCACCGGCACATCGACCAGCGGAATGGACTGCAGCATCTCGCCCTTGGCCGCGATCAGGTGGCCGCTTTCGACAAACACCACCGCATGGCCTTGCGCACGGTGGGTGGCCATGACAGGGTGATTTTTATCAGTTGCAAAGAAGGTGACGGAGCCCTTGCACTTGGCCGCCATGGCCGCCACGATGGGGTCGGCCGCATTGAGCACGGCGGTGCCGGTGGTGGACACGTTTTGCACGATCACACGCTTGAGCACGGCCAACTCGTTGACGGTCGTGATGTAGTTCAGGCCCAGGTGGTCGCCGCTGCCCACATTGGTCACTACTGCCACATCGCAGTGGTCAAAGGCCAGGCCCTCGCGCAGCACACCGCCACGGGCGGTTTCCAGCACTGCGGCGTCGGTGTCGGGGTGCAGCAGCACGCTGCGTGCGCTCTTGGGGCCGCTGCAGTCGCCGGTATCTATGCATTCGCCATTGACGTAGACGCCATCGGTATTGGTCATGCCTACGCGCAGGCCGCTTTGGGTCAGCAGGTGCGAGATCAGGCGCACTGTCGTGGTCTTGCCGTTGGTACCGGTCACGGCCACCACAGGAATGCGGCCGTCCTGGCCCTTTTTGAACATGCTGCCAATGATGGCCTCGCCCACGGCGCGGCCCTTGCCAAACGAGGGCGAGAGGTGCATGCGCAGGCCCGGTGCGGCATTCACTTCCACCACACCACCACCTTGTTCTTCCAGCGGTTGCAGGATGCTGTCGCTCACCACGTCCACACCACAGATGTCCAAGCCCACCATGTGCGCCGCGGCAATCGCGCGTGCGGCCACCTCGGGGTGCACATCGTCGGTCACATCGGTGGCCGAGCCGCCGGTGGACAGGTTGGCGTTGTTGCGCAGGTTCACGCGTTGGCCCTTGTCGGGCACCGACTCTGCGGTCAGGCCTTGGGTGGCCAGGCAGGCGTGGGCAATGTCGTCAAAGCGGATTTTGGTCAGCGAGGTGGCGTGGCCGGAGCCGCGCTTGGGGTCCAGGTTGACCTGCTCCACCAACTGCGCGATGGTGTGCACGCCATCACCCACCACCTTGGGCGGGTCGCGCCGGGCCGCGGCGACCAGCTTGTCGCCAATGACCAGCAGGCGGAAGTCGTTGCCGGGCATGAACCGCTCGACCAGGATGTCGTCGCGGAACGCACGTGCAGTGGCATAGGCTTTGACCAGCTGTTCACGGCTCGTGATGTTCACCGTCACGCCCTTGCCCTGGTTGCCGTCGTTGGGCTTCACCACCACGGGCAGGCCAATCTCTTGGGCCGCGGCCCAGGCATCGTCGGCATCGGTGACCGCACGGCCGCCGGGCACCGGTACACCGGCGGCGGCCAGCAGTTTTTTGGTCAGCTCCTTGTCCTGCGCAATGGCTTCGGCAATGGCGCTGGTGGCGTCCATTTCTGCTGCCTGGATACGGCGCTGCTTGCTGCCCCAGCCCAGGCGCACCATGCTGCCCTCGGTCATGCGGCTGTAGGGAATGCCGCGGGCCACCGCCGCGTCCACGATGGAGCCCGTGCTGGGGCCCAGGCGCACGTCTTCGTCGAGTTCGCGCAGCTGCTCCAGTGCCGCCGGCAGGTCAAAGGGTGTGTCGTCCAAGGCGGCCTGGCACAGTTGTTGGGCCAGTTCGAGCGCGAGCTTGCCCACCTCTTCTTCGCTGTACTCCACCACCACCTGGAACACATGTTGTTCGACTGTGGGGGTGGTGCAACTGAAGGTGACCGGGCAACCGGCCTGGGCTTGCAGGCCCAGCATGGCCAACTCCAGCACCCGCGCCATCGGCACCTGGTCGTCATGGCCGGTAGCCTGGAAGGGGCTGATCTCGGGGAAACGTGCGCGCAGGCGGGGTTCGAATCCCGGCAGCGCAGCAATGTGGCACTCGTCAGCGCTGCACTCCACCACGGTCTGGATGGCCGTGTGGTGGGTCCACAAATTGGGGCCGCGCAGGGCGCGGATGCGGTTCACTTGCATGGAGGGCTCAGTAGGGAGTTTTCTTGGGGTTGGAGTCGAAGGTGCGCAGACCGGCTGCGATCAATTCGACGGGAATATTCAGCGCCCAGGCTGCGGCCACGGCAGCCATCACCAGTTCAGGCTGGGCGGCCTTTACCGGGTTCAAGGTTTGCAGCGGGAGCAGGGCGATCTCTTCGGCCTGTTGGGCCAGCACCACCTCACCATCCCGCACAAACACCACTTGTTTGCCGGCCGCACGGTGCGCCACCAGCGTCGGGTGCTGCGCATCGGGGGCATAAAAAATCACTTGGCCATCACACAGTTCGGCCAGCTCCACCACCTGTGGGTCGGTGGCATTGAGCACGGCGGTACCACTGGGCAGCACCACATCGACTTGGGTGCGGGTGACCTTGAAGGCCTGCTCGGCGTCCAGAATGTCGAAGTCCCGCAGTGATTCGGTCCAGCCCACATCGGTCACCACCCCCACGGCACAACGGTCATAGGCCAGGCCCTCGCCCAGCACCATGGCGCTGCTGTTCTCAAACACAGCGGCCTGGATGGAGCGGTTGATCAGCAGGCGCTGGCTGGGCTCCCAGCGGGCGCAATCGCTGGCGACCACGCGGCGGCCGTCCAGGTACAGGCCTTCGCTGCAGGCCAGGCCCACATGCCGACCACTGATGTGCACCAGCCAGGCCACCAGGCGCGCCAGGCGGCCTGTGTTTTGGGTGCCGGTGATGCCAATGACGGGGATACGGCCATCGGCCTGCGGCTCAAACAGGTGTTCCACGATGGCACGGCCCACGGGGCGGCCTTCGCCGTTGGCGGGCTTGATGTGGGCCAGCAGACCGGGGCTGGCGTTCACCTCAATGACGGCGCCACGCTGGCTTTTCATGGGCTTGCTGATGTCTTCCATCACCATGTCGATGCCCGCAATGTCCAGGCCCACCACGCGGGCGGCCAGGGCCGCAGTGGCGGCGACCGTGGGGTGCATCTGGTCGGTCACGTCCCAGGCCACGTTGCCGTTGCGCTGGATCAGCACCTTCTGGTCTTTGGCCGGAATGGAGTCGGGCGTCAGCCCGGCGCGGCGCAGCTCCAGCTGCACCTCCGGGCTTTTTTGCGGTTCAATCGGACTCAGTGGCGCTTCTTCTTCCTCGCCCCGGCGTGGGTCGGTGTTGATTTGCTGGTTCACCAGAGCGGTCACGGTGGAGCTGCCATCGCCTACCACCCAGGCGGATTCGCCACGGGCTGCGGCCACGACCTGCTTGCCCACCACCAGCAAACGGTGTTCGTTGCCGGGAATGAACTTTTCGACGATGACACTGCCACCGCTTTGTTCCTTGGCCACCTGGAAGGCCGTTTCCACACTGGCTTGGTCCGAGAGGTCCAGGGTGACCCCCCGACCGTGGTTGCCGTCATAAGGTTTGATGGCCACGGGCAGGCCAATGTCCTGGGCGGCTTCCCAGGCCGCGGCCGGGGAGTTGACCAGCGTACCCTCAGGCACTGGCACGCCGCAGGCCTTCAGCAGGCTCTTGGTCAGGTCTTTGTCGCTGGCAATTTCTTCGGCAATCGCACTGGTCTGGTCGGTTTCAGCGGTCCAGATACGGCGCTGCGCATTGCCATAGCCCAGTTGCACCAGGTTGCCTTCGGTCAGGCGGATGTGGGGAATGCCGCGGTCCGTCGCTGCATCCACAATGCTGGTGGTGCTGGGGCCCAGGCACAGGGAGTCCACCATCTCGCGCAGCGCGGCCAGGGGGGCTTCCAGGTCGTAAGGGGTGTTGTTGATGGCCGCCACCACCAGATCGCGCGCCACCACCAGGGCCTGGCGGCCCACCTGCTCTTGCCGGGTGCGAAACGCCACCTTGTAAACACCAGGTTTGGAGGTCTGACGGGCTTTGCCAAAGCTGGTCTGCATGCCGGCCAGGTTCTGGATTTCCAGCGTGACATGTTCCACGATGTGGGCGGCCCAGGTGCCTTCTTGCAGGCGCTGCAAAAAGCCGCCGCGTACGCCGGGGCTGCATTTGTGTTCCATCAGGCCCGGTAGCCAGGTGGTCAGGCGCTCGTAGAAGCCGGGCAGGGTGTTGGAGGGGTGGTCCTCCAGGCTGCCAATGTCCAACCAAGCCTCGATGACGGGGCGGTAGGTCCAGATGTTGGGACCGCGCAGGTACGTAACCCGGAGAATGTCGATGTTTTTCTTGGCTGTCATGGCTGTGTGAGAAGGGGCGGTGCACCATTGTGACGCGGCGCGCGTTATGTATTTTCGCTCAGCCCCCGTGTTGTGTAACGGATTTGTTATTGGCGCCTTGGCGCGCAGATGACGCAAAATCCCGAGTTAAACCTTTTCCCTTGAAGTAGATGACCCCTGACGCCCTTGCTGTTTCTGTGCTGCCCGGAGAGCTTGCTCCGCAATGGCGGGCCACTGTGCAGCAGCAGCTGCACCCCCAAGAGAACGTATTGGCCTCGCTGGAGGTTGACCTTGACACCCAACTGCGCTTTGTCAAAGGGCTGGTGCTGGTGACCAGCCAGCGTTTGCTGAGCCGGTTGGGGCCCGACGGGCACTGGCAGTCCTGGGACCTGCAAGCCGGCCAAAGCCTGCAGCACCACGACCATGCGGGTGTGGGCCATCTCGATTTGCAGGATGTCAGCGGCCAGCTGGCTACCTGGCGCTTCACGCTGGGCCAAAACCTGCACGCCCTGCGCCTGGTCGACCAGTTCCAGGCCCAGTTGGAGAGCACGGTGTCTGGCCGCCCGCTGGCGCAGGCGCTCACCCAGGTCTGCCCCAGCTGCAAGGCCCCGCTGGAGGCCGACCAGGAGGAATGCCCGGTCTGCACCAAGGTGGTCCACACCCCGCCCAGCACCTGGACCCTGTTTCGCCTGTGGCGCTTTGCCAAACCCTACAAAGGCCAGTTGCTGCTGGGTTTTGTGCTGACGTTGCTGGGCACGGCCGCCAACCTGGTGCCGCCCTACCTGACCATGCCGTTGATGGACAACGTGCTGATCCCGTTTCAGAACGGGCAGACGATCGATCCCATGCTGGTGGGCATGTACATGGGCGGGCTGCTGGGGTCCGCCTTGCTGGCCTGGGTGCTGAGCTGGGCCAAGACCTACATCCTGGCCCTGGTGTCCGAGCGTATTGGTGCCGACCTGCGCACCACCACCTACGAGCACCTGCTGCGCCTGTCGCTGGAGTACTTCGGTGGCAAACGCACCGGCGATTTGATGTCGCGCATTGGCAGCGAGAGTGACCGCATTTGCGTGTTCCTGTCCCTGCACCTGCTGGACTTTGCCACCGACGTGATCATGCTGACCATGACGGCGATCATCCTGTTCTCCATCAACCCCTGGCTGGCGCTGGTGACGCTGGTGCCGCTGCCGTTCATTGCCTGGATGATCCACTTTGTGCGCGACCGCTTGCGCACCGGTTTCGAGAAGATCGACCGCGTCTGGGGCGAGGTGACCAATGTGCTGGCCGACACCATTCCGGGCGTGCGCGTGGTCAAGGCCTTTGCGCAGGAAAAACGTGAGGCGGCACGCTTCCGCGAGGCCAACAAACACAACCTGGCGGTGAACGACCGCATCAACAAGATCTGGTCGCTGTTTTCGCCCAGCGTGTCGTTTTTGACCGAGCTGGGCCTGTTGGTGGTGTGGGCGTTTGGCATCTGGCAGGTGTCCAAGGGTGACATCACGGTGGGGGTGCTGACTGCCTTCATTGCTTACATCAGCCGGTTTTACGGCCGCTTGGACTCCATGAGCCGGATTGTCTCGGTCACGCAAAAGTCGGCCTCGGCCGCCAAACGCATTTTTGACATCCTGGACCATGTCTCCAGCGTGCCCGAACCCGTCAATCCTGTGCCCATGGGCCAGGTGCAGGGCCGCATCGAGGTGCGCGATGTGGGCTTTCGTTATGGCAACCGCGAGGTGAATCGCGGCATCAGCCTGAAGATTGCGCCCGGCGAAATGATTGGTTTGGTAGGCCACAGCGGCTCGGGCAAGAGCACGCTGGTGAACCTGATTTGCCGCTTCTACGATGTGTCGGAAGGCGCGATTCTGGTGGACGGGGTGGACATCCGCTCCTTCGCCATTTCGGACTACCGCCAGAACATTGGCCTGGTGCTGCAGGAGCCGTTTTTGTTCTTCGGCACCATTGCCGACAACATCGCCTATGGCAAACCCCATGCCACCCGCGCACAGATCATTGCGGCCGCCCGCGCCGCCCATGCGCACGAATTTATCCTGCGCCTGCCACAGGGCTATGACTCCATGGTGGGCGAGCGCGGCCAGGGCCTGTCGGGTGGCGAGCGCCAGCGCATCTCGATCGCACGCGCGCTGCTGATCGACCCGCGCATCCTGATCCTGGACGAAGCCACCTCGTCGGTGGACTCCGAGACCGAGAAGGAAATCCAGAAGGCGCTGGAGAATTTGGTGCAAGGCCGCACCACCATCGCCATTGCGCACCGCCTGTCTACCCTGCATCGGGCCGACCGCCTGGTGGTGCTGGACCGCGGACGGGTGGTGGAAGAAGGCACCCACGACGCGTTGATGGCTGCCGAAGGCGCCTATTACAACCTTTATCAAGCGCAGGCGCGCAACAACAATCTCTTGGAGGAATCTGCATGAGCGCCCTGCTAACCGTGACGGCCAGTCGCTTTGCGTTGGAGCGCACACCCTTTGGCAAGCTGGTGCTGACCAATGAGGCGGGCGAACGTTTTGAAGGTGTAGTGCCGGTGCGGGCCTTCCCCATCCAGTCGCCGGACGACGGCATCTCGCTGGTGAGTACCGATGGCAAGGAAGTGGCCTGGGTAGACCTGCTGGCCGATGTGCCGCAGCCCGCGCAGGATCTGATTCGGGCCGAGCTCACCACGCGGGAATTCATGCCGGTGGTCACGCGTATTGTGTCGGTTACCAGCTACTCCACGCCCTGCACCTGGGCGGTGGAAACGGACCGTGGCAACACCGAGTTTGTGCTGCGCGGAGACGAAGACATCCGCCGCATTGGGAAGGACAACGGCCTGTTGATTGCCGACGCGCACGGCATCCAGTACCTGGTGCGCGACCAGTTTGCGCTGGACACCCACAGCAAGAAAGTCCTGGACCGCTTCCTGTAGGGTGTTGTTTCCGGGTCAGTGGGTGCTCGCACCGGCCTGGGCTTGCGGTACATTTTGGGGCTGACGCCAGCGCACCCGCGCAATGCTGCCCAGAACAGAAAGCACTTCCCCATGTCCACTCTGTCGATTCTTTCCCACCGCACCCAGACCGTTCGCAAGCTCCAACTGGCGGGTGCGGCAGTGGTCTGTCTCTTGCTGCTGTCGGGCTGCGCCATTTGGCCCAAGGCACTGACCTTCTGGGGCGACACCGAACCTGCCGTAGCCGACACCACCACCTCGCCCACTGCCAGCGCCCCCGGCGCTGCCGCATCGGCACCCATGGAGCCCGCCCCCGTGGTCACCAGCAGCCCGGTGGTGGAGCCTGCCACGCCAGAGGTGGCGCCCATGGCCAGCCTGCCACCAGAGCCGGCACCTGTGGCACCGCCCAAGCCCGCAGGTCCCATGAAGATGGAGCGTGGCTACTACATCAACGTGGGTTTGTTTGCCGTGCCCAGCAATGCCAGCCATGCGTTTCAGAAGCTGGAGAAGGCGGGCCTGCCCGCGTATACCGAGTTGCTGGAAACCAATGTGGGCAAGTTGACCCGCGTGCGGGTGGGCGGTTTCCCCACCAAAGCCAAGGCTGACACAGCGGCCAAGAAAATTCGATCCCTGCAGCTCGAAGCCATCGTCTTCCGCCACAAATAAAGCAAAGGGCCAAGCGGCCTTTTCCTTTTCTGCATGGCCCCATTGCGGACCCGCTCCGCTGTGGCCTTCGCCTTTGCATTCCATCGATCCCGTCGTCTGCGCCAGGTTGCGTGCGGCGGCGATGTCACCAAAACTTCATTCCCATTTCACCCCTCCGTCTTATTCACTCTTCAGACTCCGCGGTCGTTGTGTCTTGTCTTGATATGACTTTTTAAACCGCAATCAATTGGAGTATGGAATGTTGAAAAAATCTGCTGTTGCATTCGCAGTTGCAACACTGGCCCTGGGTGTGCAGGCTGGCGAATTGGCCACTGACAAAGACGTGAAGTTTGAAGTGAATGTGGATGTCGGCACCTACTTCGTGAGCAAGAAGAATGCGGCCGGTCGCCAGATCGACGAAGTGCTGGGCAAGGGCCTGAACCAGGTCGAGATCAAGGCCACCAAAAACATCAATGACGACGTCTCCATCTTCGGCGAAATTGAAGTGGACTACGACCCCGTGGCTGACAACTCCCCCTTCACCTCGGATGACACCCGTGTTGGTATTGCCAGCAAGAAGTTTGGCCGTTTCTCGGCGGGTCAGTTCGACAGCTTCATGGAAGACAACGTGATGGAAACCCTGGGCGTGGGCCATGGCGAAAATGGCTTCATGACCGAGCCTGCTTCCGCCAACAAGGGCCGCCACGTGCAGTACAGCCACAAGCTGGGCGACCTGAGCTTTGCGGTGGACTACACCTCTGCGATTGGCCCCGCCGCCAATCCTGAGAATTCCAACGGCTTTGCCCTGGCTGCAACCTACAAGTTGGGTAATTTCACGCTGGCCGGTGGCTGGAGCGAGTTGGCCAAATACAAGGCCGACAGCTCCAAGACCCAAGGCGAGTTGAACACCGACCGTTACGCCACCGGTCTGGCCGCTACCTACCAAATGGGCAGCGTGGCCTTGAAGGGCCTGGTGGCCGAGGTGGAAAGCACTGCCAAGATCAAGACCTCCTTCAGCGGTGTGGCCCTGACGTATGTGTCGGGTGAGTTTGACTTCGGCCTGTCCATGCAAAAGGTCAAGCCCGAAAACACCAACGGCCGCGACGAGTGGTCGGTGGGCGTGGGCTACACCCCGTTCAAGAACATGCAGCTGTACCTGGATTACGCAGGTCTGGCCAAGGTGAATGGCGAAGGCGACGTGGTTGAAATGGGCCTGAAGTACACCTTCTAAGCAGCCCCCCGGTATTCCAAGGTTTTATGCCCGGGCTGGTCCCGGGCTTTTTTACGTATGGCGCGCGCTCAGACTTCCATGTTGTCAATCAGCCGGGTGCTACCCAGCCGCGCTGCGGCCAGCACCACCAGGGCATCGCCACTGCGTGGTGCCTGCAGATCGGCCTGGCGGCGCACGGCCACATAGTCGGGCACCCAGCCCGCGCTGCGCAGGGCCTGCATGCCATCGGCTTCCAGGCGCGCCGCATCGGTCTCACCGGCCCGCAGTGCCAGCACCATCTTGCGCAGCGTGGCCGACAGCAGCAGCGCCTCTTCGCGCTGGGCCGGGCTCAGGTAGCCGTTGCGGCTGGACAGGGCCAGGCCGGCCTCGTTGCGCTGGGTTTCGCCGCCCACCACCTCAATGGGCAAGGCGAATTGCTTCACCATGTTGCGGATCACCATGAGCTGCTGATAGTCCTTCTTGCCAAACAGCGCACTGCGCGCCTGGGTGCAGGCCAGCAGCTTCATCACCACCGTGCACACCCCAATAAAAAAACCCGGGCGGAAGTGGCCTTCCAGAATGTCGGCCAGTTCGGTGGGCGGGTGCACCTTGAAGGTCTGGGGCTGGGGGTAGAGCTCTTGTTCGCTGGGGGCAAACACGATGTCGCAACCCGCGGCTTCGAGCTGGGCGCAGTCGGCCTCCAGTGTGCGCGGGTAGGTGTCAAAGTCTTCGTGCGGGGCAAACTGCAGCCGGTTCACAAAGATGGTGCTGATGGTCACATCGCCCAGCGGCTTGGCCTGGCGCACCAGCGCCAGGTGGCCGGCGTGCAGATTGCCCATGGTGGGCACCACGGCAGGGTGGCGGTACTGGCTCAGGGCTGCGCGCAGGTCGGCAATGGTGTGGATGAGTTGCATAGGCTTGTGGTTACCAAGCGTGAATAGAGTCGTCAGGGAACGTACCGTTTTTGACGGCGGCCACATAGGCTTCCATGGCACCGCGGATGCTATGGGCGTCGTTCATGAAGTTGCGCACGAACTTGGGGTTTTTCCCCAAGTTCACACCCAGCATGTCATGCAGCACCAGCACCTGGCCGGCCGTGCCCTTGCCCGCACCAATGCCAATGGTGGCGCAGTGCGGCAGCTCTTGCGTCAGCTCGGCCGACAGGGGCGCGGGCACCATCTCCAGCACCACCATGGTGGCGCCGGCATCCTGCAGTGCGTGGGCATGTTTCTTCATCACATCGGCTGCTGCATCGCCACGGCCCTGCACGCGGTAGCCACCCAGCGCGTGCACGGTTTGGGGGGTCAGGCCCAGGTGGGCGCAGACGGGGATGCCGCGCTCCACCAGAAAGTGGACGACCTCGGTGGTCCAGCCGCCGCCTTCAAGCTTGACCATATGGGCACCGGCCTGCATCAGCACGCTGGCGCTGCGGATGGCTTGCTCCTTCGACTCCTGGTAGCTGCCAAAGGGCAGGTCACCAATCAGCCATGCGGTGCCTTGGGCGCGGCGCAGGCCACGGGCCACGCTTTCGGTGTGGTAAGCCATGTCGTCCAGCGTCACGCCCACTGTGCTGTGCAGGCCGCGGCACACCATGCCCAGGGAGTCGCCCACCAGGATGCACTCCACACCGGCGGCATCCGCCACGGCCGCAAAGGTGGCGTCGTAGGCGGTGAGCATGGTGATCTTTTCGCCCCGCGTGTGCATCTCCTGGATGCGCGGCAGGCTGATGGGCTTGCGGGTGGACGGCGGCGATGCCGGGGGCAGCGTGCCGTAGGGAGTCGCGTTGGTTGCGCTGGAGGCTTGTTCACCGGTCGGGTTCAGGGCCATGGAGGACTCCAAAAAATCGGGATTACCAAGGGTTTGGCGAAAGTGGGGCGAATACTAACCGCAGTTGCGTACCGCGATGTAGAGGCCGATCTCAGGTGGGGGAATAGGCCAGGCGCACGTAGATCGGGGCAAAGGCCTCGGCCTGGGTGATCTCGATCAGGGTTTCCTTGGCCAGCTCCAGCAGGGCGATAAAGGTCACCACCAGCACCGGTGCGCCCTGGCTGGCGTCAAACAGGTCTTCAAAACCCACAAAGCGCTGGCCCTGCAGGCGCTTGAGCACGATGCTCATGTGCTCGCGCACCGAGAGTTCCTCGCGGCTGATCTTGTGGTGTTGCACCAGCTTGGCCCGCTTCATGATGTCGCGCCAGGCCTCTTGCAGGTCCACCAACTGCACATCCGGAAACCGAGGCTGCAGGCTTTGCTCGATGTGGGCATTGGCTTTGAGGAAGTCGCGCCCGTACTGCGGCACCGCGTTAAGGCGGGCCGCGGCCAGTTTCATCTGCTCGTACTCCAGCAGGCGGCGGACCAGCTCGGCGCGCGGGTCTTCGGCTTCTTCGCCCTCGGCCGTCTTCTTGGGCGGCAGCAGCATGCGCGACTTGATCTCGATCAGCATCGCCGCCATCAGCAGGTACTCGGCCGCCAGCTCCAGGTTGTGCTTGCGGATCTGGTCCACGTAGACCAAATATTGCTTGGTCACGCTGAGCATGGGGATGTCCAGAATGTTGAAATTCTGCTTGCGGATCAGGTACAGCAGCAAGTCCAGCGGCCCCTCAAAGGCCTCCAGAAACACCTCCAGCGCGTCCGGCGGGATGTACAAATCCTGCGGCATCGCAAACAGCGGCTCGCCATACAGGCGTGCCAAAGCCACCCGGTCCACCACCTCGGGCATGGTGGCCATGGAGGCCGTGTCAGAGCCGCTGTCCGCAGAGAGAGTGCTCATGGGTTGCTATTAAATTGGGAGCTGCTCGCGCAATATCCACGCGGGCTAGAGGCCTATTTGGCTCTTATTTGGCGTTGGTCTGGTAGACGTAGGGCTTTTGCGCCACGCGGGCCTCGTTGTAGGCCTTCACCGCGTTGCGGTCCACGCTCTTGTCCCACAGCAGGGCGCGGCCCTGGCGTTGTTCGGCTTCCAGCGTGGGCTTGGCAGTCTTGAGCTGGTCAATGAACTGGGTAGCTTCGGATTGGTAGTCGGGGCGGCGGAAAATGTTCATGGATGAATCCTCGTTGGCGGCCATTTTAGCCGCCATGGCCGCTGCCCAGCGCACGGCAGGTCGGACTGCAAACCCGGTATCCTTGCGGCCCTATGCGCAATTCTGACTATTCCACCGCCCAGATCGCCGCCCTGGCCCAGGCGGACGTGGCCCGTGCCCTGCAAGAAGACGTGGGCGCGGGGGATCTGACCGCCTCCCTGATCGACCCCAGCCGCCGTGCCCGTGCCCGCGTGCTCGCCCGCGAAGCGGCGGTCCTCTGCGGTGAGCCGTGGGCCACCGCTGCCGTGCTGGCGCTGGACCCGTCGGCCGCCATCATTTGGCATGTGCGCGAAGGCCAGCGCTGCCACGCCGACCAGGTGGTGGTGGAGATTGAAGGCAACGCCCAGGCCCTGCTGACGGCCGAACGCACCGCGCTGAACTTCTTGCAACTGCTGAGCGCTGTGGCCACCAAAACCGCCACCTTTGTCAGCGCCGTGGAATCGGTGCCCGGCAATCGCGCCGCCATTGTGGACACACGCAAAACCCTGCCCGGCCTGCGCATGGCGCAGAAGTACGCGGTGCACCAGGGCGGCGGCACCAACCACCGCATTGGCCTGTTCGACGCCGTGCTGATCAAGGAAAACCACATTGCCGCTGCCGGTGGTGTGACCGCTGCGCTGCAGCGCGCCAGCCAGCTTGCGGCCAGTGCCAAGTTCATTGAAGTGGAAGTGGAGACGCTGGACCAGCTGCGCGAGGCGCTGGACTGCGGCGCCAAGATGGTGCTGCTGGACAACATGACCATGGCCCACCTGGTGCAAGCCGTGGCCATCAACGCCGGGCGGGCGATTCTGGAAGTGTCGGGCGGCGTGAGCCTGGACACTGTGCGCGCCATTGCCGCCACCGGCGTGGACCGCATCTCTATCGGCGCCCTGACCAAGGACGTGAAGGCCACCGACTTTTCCATGCGTTTTGAGGAGCTGTGATGTCTGCCAGCGATGTGATTGACGTCGAATACGAACAGCCCGCCTGTTCCACCAAACACGCCTGGGCGCGTGTGCCGGTGGAGCCCACACCATCGCAGCGCACGGCGCTCAAGGACAAGATCAAGCGCCTGCTGAAAGAGAAGAACGCCGTCATGGTGTCGCACTACTACGTGCACCCCGACCTGCAAGATTTGGCCGAAGAAACCGGCGGCCTGGTGAGTGACTCGCTGGAGATGGCCCGCTTTGGCCGCGACCACAGCGCGCAGACGCTGGTGGTGTCGGGCGTGAAGTTTATGGGCGAGACCAGCAAAATCTTGTCGCCGCACAAGACCGTGCTGATGCCCGACCTAGATGCCACCTGCTCGCTGGACCTGGGCTGCCCCATCAGCGAATTCAACGCCTTTTGCGACGCCCACCCGGACCGCACCGTGGTGGTCTACGCCAACACCAGCGCCGCCGTCAAAGCGCGTGCCGATTGGCTGGTGACCAGCAGCTGCGCGCTGGACATCGTGCGTGCACTCAAAGACAAGGGCCAGAAGATTCTCTGGGCGCCCGACAAACATTTGGGCGGCTACATCCAGCGCGAGACCGGCGCCGACATGGTGTTCTGGGAAGGTGCCTGCATCGTGCACGACGAGTTCAAGGCCTTTGAGCTGGAAGCCCTGATCAAGGAGCACCCCAAGGCCAAAGTGCTGGTGCACCCCGAGTCGCCCCAGGACGTGGTGGCCCTGGCCCACGCCGTGGGCTCCACCAGCGCCATCCTCAAGGCCGCGCAGACGCTGGACGCCGACACCTTCATCGTCGCCACCGACAACGGCATGCTGCACAAACTGCGCACGCTCAACCCCACCAAGACCTTCATCGAGGCCCCCACCGCCGGCAACAGTGCCACCTGTAAAAGCTGCGCCCACTGCCCCTGGATGGCCATGAACGGCCTGGCCGGTGTGGCCCAGGTGCTGGAGCTGGGCACCAACGAAATCCAGGTGGACAGCGGTTTGATTGACCGGGCGCGCTTGCCTATCGACCGCATGCTGGCGTTTACTGCGGCGCTGAAGAATGGGCAGCCGGTGGGTGGCTTGATTCCGAATATTGGGGCGGCCTGAGGTTTAGGTGTTTTTGGCCTTTGGCCCCCGTGGAATATGTGCGAGCAGCTATTGAATTAGTAGCGAAGCTAGAGATTGCGATGCCGCATAGCGGCGGAAGCCGAATTTGCAAATTCACCCGTTCGGGGGATATTCAAGCTCGCGCATCAACGTGAAAATTGCCCAAGCTGGTGAAAGCCAATTTTTACGATTTGCGGGCTAGTTGGTATTTTTATACCTGTGCCTATTCGGTCACGTTTCGCCTCGAACGTCGCGCTCACACACGACATCTCTTTACACTCCAAGGATGAATACACCACTCGCTTTAGCGTCACTGAAGGCCTTTGTCATTGGTCCAATTGGGGATAAGGATGCAGAAGACGGCAGTCCAGCTCGCTTGGCCTATGAAGAGGGAATTCAGGTATTTGAAGATGTCATTTCGCCTGCGTGTACTGCCTTCGGACTAGAAGCCGGAAGAGCGGACATGATTTCTCGCTCAGGAGAGATACCTGAACAGATATTTCGGCAGCTTCGTGATTGTCCAGTTGTTATTGCAGATTTAACTGGCGCAAATCCCAATGTGATGTACGAACTTGGTCTTCGCCACACGACGGGCAAAGTGACTATTCAGATTGGAGAAAAGGGCAGACTCCCGTTCGACGTGGCTGCTATTCGAACAATCATGTTTAAACGGACCGAGGCTGGTTTGGTTCAAGCTCGCAAAGATCTTTCCAAATCCCTTGCCGCAAACTTGGATACGGGTGGTGATCCCGTAGCCGCAACCCGCATCTGGTTCGAGGCCCCCTTATCCGAGCGGGAGGAAACGCACCCTGCTTCAGAAGAAACCGCCTCTGAAAAAATCGAAGACGATTCGCCTGGATTCCTTGAACTGTTGGCAGAGATGGAAACAGGCACTCAATCTATGACTCAGACTATGGGCGCTGCAGCATCGGTGATTGAGGATATCAGCGCTGTCTATACGGATGCAACGGCACGCATTCGCGAAGCGGATGCGCGAGGCGCTGGTGCTTCCGCTAGGCTGGCAATTGCTGAACTAACGGCTACGAAGCTCAATGAACAGGCTGCTCGACTTGAAGTCATATCTGGTGAATATGCTCGCACCGTCGAGCGAATTGAGCCCGGTATTCAGTATCTGCTTGGTCGACTTGCGGACGAGCCAGATCAGCTCGCATCTGTGCCTGACTTTCCTGGGCAGATGAAGAACCTTTGCGAGGCGGCCCGACTAAGTATTGATGGGTCAAACGCAATGCGTGCCAACGCCATAGAAATCGGTAAAGCATCACGCTGATTGAAGCGTGCTGGTGATCGTTTAGCGCCCTCATTCAAGCGAATCTCGGATACGTCCAGTAGGGTTGCTGGTTGGTCGAGCCTCGCGGACAAGCTACTCACGTTGCCGATTGATTCGGGCTCTACTTCTGTGGTTTAGCAATGGCGCGCTACAACATTCTTCTATCCGCCTCAACTATCTGTTGTAGCTTGTGACGAGTGTTTAACCAACCCAGCTAGAAAATTTTGACCGTACCCCTATTCCCCTTTCCCCCGCGTAAACAGCGTCACCAGCAGCGGCAGTAGCGCCAGCGTAAACAGGGTGCACAGGCAAGCGACCCACAGCGGGTAGCCGTCCGGGTTGCCCAGGGCGAAGTACTTGAGTGCCACGTAGCCCAGGGTCAGTGCCATCAGCAAGCTGACGCCGGGCAGGAAGACGCGGAGCAGGAACGTGGCGCCGAAGGACGACACGCCGGCCATGGGGCGGCCCAGTGCGTACCAGATGGTGGCCCACAAGAAGTAGCCCAGGATGAACAGCATGACGCAGGCCCCCAGCCACAGGCCCACGCTGCGGGGGCTGAGCTCGGTGGCTGATCGGTCACCCGGGGCGTACACCACCGTGAGCCTGGCGCCTTCATTCGGGATTTCGGTGGACGCTACCGAGTTGGACAACTCCAGCGTCTCGCCATCGGGCCCGACAAAGCGCACCTGGGCGGTGTGCATCAGGCGCTGGCCGCGCACGGTGCGGCCGTTGGAGTCTTTTTCTTCGTAGTCGCGCAACTCCGAGGTGTGGCCGACCACGGTGGCGCTGTAGCTGGGTTTGGTGGCCAGGTCATATAGCGCCTGGCCAGTCCAGTAGGTGAAGGGCACGAACAAGGCAATCAACGCAAAGATGATGATGACGAGCAGCGCGCTGCCGTCCTTTTTGCCACCTTGGCTGCGCTGTGACACGCGCCGCCCCAGCCAGATGGCGGCGGCGAGGAAGGTTGCGCTGCTGGCCAGAAAGGTCACGCCTGCGGAGGTCAGCTGCATGGCAGAGCCCGATCTGGCAGGGCCGTGGGAAGCGGGTGGTGTGCGTTCATGGAGGGCCATTCTAGGCACCGCCACCAGCGGTATCAGGCCGTTGGTTCGGTGAGCAAGCCCGCGGCCTGCCAGGCGGCAATACCACCGTCCAGGTAGCGCGCGTTCAGGCCCATCACACGCAGCGCGGTGGTCAGCCCCTGGCTGATCTCGCGACCGTGCGCGCAGTACAGCACCACCAGCGTGTCCTTGGGTACCTGGTCTTTCCACTCCAGCCACTGGGCCGGGTTGTGCCACTGGGCGTGGGCGATCTGGGTGCCGCCTTGCTGGCGGGCGCTGTCGCGGCGCACATCCAGCAGCGTGACGGCCTGCCCTTGTGCTTGCAGCTGGGCGAGTTCGGTGGCGGTGATGGCGTCCATGGGGTTTTCCTAATGAAAAAGTGACAACAACAAACCCACCAGCGCACACACCGCAATGACGTGCATGACCTTGCGCTGGTAGCGGAACAGGGCGATGGCGGCACCCAGCGCAATCAGCGCGGCCACCCCGTCAAAGGGGCCCGCAAAGCCTTGCGGCCACAACACGTGGTAGCCAAAGAACAGCGTCAAGTTCACGATCACGCCCACCACGGCGGCGGTGATGCCGGTGAGTGGCGCGGTGAACTTCATGTCGTTGTGCGTGCTCTCCACCAGCGGGCCGCCCGCCAGGATGAAGAGGAAGGAGGGCAGGAAAGTGAACCAGGTGACCAGGCAGGCCGCAATGGCGCCGGCCAGAAACAGCTGGTCCGGCCCCAGCACCGCTTTGGCATACGCACCCACAAACGCCACAAACGCCACCACCATGATCAGCGGCCCCGGCGTCGTCTCGCCCAGCGCCAGTCCGTCGATCATTTGCGTGGGCGTGAGCCAGCTGTAGTGGCCCACCGCGCCCTGGTACACATAAGGCAACACCGCATACGCACCGCCAAAGGTGAGCAACGCGGCCTTGGTGAAGAACCAGCCCATTTGCGTGAAGGTGTGGTCCCAGCCCAGGCCCCAGGTCAGCGCGCCCATGGGCAGTGCCCACAGCACGGCGCCCGCCAGCACCACCGTGGCCAGGCGGCCCCAGCGAAAGCGCGCGTGGGCCGGGGTGGGGGTGTGGTCGTCAATCAGCGCGGCACCAAAATGCTTGGCTGCGGCGCCATGCCCGCCTGCGCCGCTGAAGAGTGCGGGCGCCCAGCGCCCACCGGCATAACCCAGCAGCGCCGCACCCAGCACGATGAGCGGGAAGGGCAACTGCAGCGCGAAGATGGCCACAAACGAGGCCGCGGCAATGCCCCACAAGGCCTTGTTTTTGAGCGAGCGCGAACCGATGCGGTGCGCCGCCTGCAGCACGATGGCGGTCACCGCGGGTTTGATGCCGTAGAACATGCCGGCCACCCAGCCCACGTCGCCAAAGGCGATGTAGACCCAGGACAGGCCGACCAGAATGAACAGCGAAGGCAGCACAAACAGCGCGCCCGCCACCACGCCGCCCCAGGTGCGGTGCATGAGCCAACCGATGTAGGTGGCGAGCTGCTGCGCCTCGGGGCCGGGCAGCAGCATGCAGTAGTTCAGCGCGTGCAAAAAGCGCTTCTCCGAGATCCAGCGTCGCCGCTCCACCAGCTCGGTGTGCATGATGGCAATCTGCCCGGCCGGCCCGCCAAAGCTCACAAAGCCCAGCTTGAGCCAGAAGGCAAAGGCCTGCCACAGTGACACGGGCGGCGGTGCTTCGGTAGGGGCGGTATCCTTGGTGGATGCTTGGGCATTCATAGTCGGATAGTCTAAGTGTTTTGTGCCTCCAGAGCCCATGGAATATGCGCAAACAGCTATCAAAATCAGAGCAAAAAGGAATATGCACATGAGCGATTTATCTGCCTTCCCCATCACCGCCAAATGGCCCGCCCAGCACCCCGACCGCCTGCAGCTCTACTCATTGCCCACGCCCAATGGTGTGAAGGTGAGCATTGCGCTGGAGGAGCTGGGCCTACCCTATGAGCCGCACCTGGTGAGCTTCCAGACCAACGACCAGCTCACGCCCGAGTTCATCTCGCTCAACCCCAACAACAAGATCCCCGCCATCATCGATCCCAACGGTCCCGGTGGCCAGCCGTTGGCATTGTTCGAGTCCGGTGCCATCCTCATTTACCTGGCCGAGAAAACTGGCCAGCTCATGTCGCAAGACCCGGCCCAACGCTACGAAACCATCCAGTGGGTGATGTTCCAGATGGGCGGCATTGGCCCCATGTTTGGGCAGCTCGGCTTCTTCCACAAGTTCGCCGGCAAAGACTTTGAGGACAAGCGCCCGCGCGACCGCTACGTGGCCGAGAGCACGCGCCTGCTGGGCGTGCTGGACAAGCACTTGGCCGGCCGCCAGTGGATGGTGGGCGACAGCTATTCCATTGCCGACATCGCCATCTTCCCCTGGGTGCGCAACCTGATTGGCTTTTATGCGGCGGGTGATCTGGTGGGATTTGCCGACTTCCCCAACGTGGCGCGGGTCTTGGCCGCTTTTGTGGCACGGCCAGCCGTGGAGCGGGGGCTGGCCATTCCGGCCTGACAAAGCTCAGGCATCATGCGAGGGCAGGGAGGCGGTGGTACCTCCACCGCGCTGCAGAAAGGTCGCCGTGAGTTCTTCAGACGCAGAAACCTCTGACGCATCCAGCTTTTCGATTGCCCGCCAGCACATCGTGGACGCCGACAAGTCCATCGTGGGCTACGAGTTGTTCAACCGCATGCAGGGCGACCGCGCGCACACCCTGGCCAGCGATGTGTCGCTGGTGCTCAACGTCATGGCGCAGAGCGGCAGCAAGCTGGTCAACGGCCAGGCCGACCTCTTTATCAACGCCACGCACGAGAGCCTGACCGGCTCGCACTGGGACTTTTTGGTGCCCCAGCGCACCATCATCGAGGTGCCGCCTTTTCCCGGGCACGATGCGGCTGGCATTGAAGAGGCGCGCCTGAAGTTGATGACGCTGCGCAAGCGGGGTTTTCGGCTGGCCTTCAACCACACCGTGGTGGCACCGGTCTACAAGTCCTGGCAGGGCATTGCCGACTTTGTGAAAGTGGACGTGCGCGCCATTGACCCCGCCAAACTCAAGTCCCTGGTGGACGCCATCCACACCCGCACTGGCGCCATTGCCGTGGCCGAAAAGGTGGAGAGCGCGGCGCAGTTCGAGGTGTTCAAGGACATCGGTTTTCACTTCTTCCAGGGCTACTGGTTCTCGCGGCCCGAGCTGCTCAAGTCGCAGGTGGTCAGCCCCAGCCAGGCCAGCGCAGCCCACCTGTTCAACAAGCTGCGCAGCGAGGCCGATGTGGACGAGGTTGAGCTCGCCATCAAAAAAGACGCAGCGCTGGGCTACAACCTGCTGCGCCTGATCAACTCCGCCGGCCTGGGCCTGCGCACCAAGATCACCTCCATCCGCCAGGCTGTGATGCTGCTGGGCAACGAACGCCTGCAGCGCTGGGCCGCCATGCTGATGACCGCCGGTGTGGATGGCAAACCCAGCCTGGCCGGCAATATGGCGGTGGTGCGCGCCAAGATGATGGAGCTGCTGGGCAGCAAAACCCTCTCCCCCGAAGAGCAGGAGGAGGCATTTTTGATCGGCCTGTTCTCCCTGCTGGACCGCATGCTGGGCTGCACCCTGGCCGAGGCCCTGTCCATGCTGGGGCTGGACGGTGCGATTACCGAGGCGCTGCTGCAGGGCAGCGGCAAATACATGGACCTGCTGGCCATGGCAATTGCCTGCGAGATGGAGGACGCCACCGTGTTTGCTGAATCCGCGCAGCGGCTGGAGCTGTCCTACCGCGAGATCAACGTGGCCCACATGGAGGCCATCGTCTGGGCAGACGCGGTCTACCAGTAGCGCCAATCGCGTGGACGGTGGCGCTTAGCGTGCTGCCAGGTGCACCCCCGCCAGCATGCAGCGCACCGAGCCTCCAGCCAACTCGATGGTGGGGACGCGCAGTGGTAGCAAGCGCACGCTGCGCTCCAGCGTTTTGATTTGCTGTGGTTGCAGGCTTTGCAGCGCCCGGCTGGAGAGGGCCAGCAGGCGATCCTGGCCATTGCTGAGCTCTAGCGCGTTGCCGGCAAACTCGCCAATCTGCTGGGCGCTGAGTGCCACAACTTCACGCCCCGTGTCTTCCAGCCGCTGCCGTACCTCGGTGCGGCGTGCGGTGTCGGCAATCAGCTCTAGGCCTACCAGTGCGAAATCGGTGGCCACACACATCAGCACATTGGTGTGGTACACCGCGCGGCCCTGTGCGTCTACCGCGTCAAAGGCCATGGGCTCGTAGTTGAAGTGCGTGGCAAAACGCTCCAGCGCAATCGCGTTGGCGCGGTTGCTGCGTGCGGTGTAGGCCACGCGTGCTACGTGGTCCAGCACCATGGCGCCCGTACCTTCCAAAAACAGACCGTCGGCTTCCAGACCCGAGTAGTCGATCACGTCCTGCACCCGGTACTGCGCTTTGAGCATCTCGATGACATCCATGCGCCGCTCCAGCCGCCGGTTGGGCGAGTACATGGGGTACAACGCCACATGACCGCCCGCGTGGGTGGAAAACCAGTTGTTGGGAAACACGGCGTCGGGTGTGCGGCCGGGGTGCTCGTCTTCAAACAGGTGCACCTGCACGCCATGCTGTTGCAGCAGGCGCGCGGCCTCGGTGACTTCGGCATAGGCCTGCTGCGCCACCTCATCGGCTTGGCGGCCGAGGTCGCTGCGCTGGAACGCGTTGTCCGCTGCCGTTTGTGGGTTGGGCGTGAAGTGGTGGGGGCGCACCATGACCACGGCGGCGGGGGCTTGGGGGTAAATCTGGGGGCGCATGGCGGACTCCTGGGGCGGTGTTGCTGCCGCTCAGGCCACACGGCGCATGCGTGCGCGGCCCGCTTGGCGGCGGGTGTGGCTGAACAGGTCTTTGGGGTTGCTGGCCTCGGGGACCAGTTCCACATCGGTGCCAATGTTCAGTCGCAGTGCCTGTTCGTATACAAAACGCAAGGCCGAGTAGTCTTCCAGTGCAAAACCCACCGAGTCGAACACGGTGATCTGCTCTGCGTTTTGGCGGCCCGTTTCGGTGCCGGCCAGCACCTTCCACAAGTCCACCACGGGGAAGTCGGCGGGCAGTTGCTGAATGTCACCTTCCACCCGGGTCTGTGGCTCGAATTCCACAAACACCCGGGCCGCCCGCAGCACATCGGCGTGCAGCTCGGTTTTGCCGGGGCAGTCGCCGCCCACCGCATTGAGGTGCATGCCGGGCTCCAGCAAGTCGGGGGTGATGATGGTGGCGTAGGCCTTGTCGGCCGTCACGGTGGTCACAATGTCGGCGCCCGCTACCGCCTCGGCAGTGCTGGTGGCGCGGACCACCCGCAGGGCGGGGAAGGCGGCCAGGTTGGCCACCAGCTTGTCGGTGGCCTCGGAGTCCACATCGAACACGGCAATTTCTGCAATGCCCAGCCAGTGGTGAAAGGCCAGCGCCTGGAACTCGCTTTGCGCACCGTTGCCGATCAGGGCCATGCGCTTGCTGTCCGGACGGGCCAGGGCGCGGGCTGCCATCAGCGAGGTGGCGCAGGTGCGCAGGGCTGTGGCCAGCGTCAGCTCGGAGAGCAGCACCGGATAGCCGGTGTCCACTTCGGCCAACACGCCAAATGCCATCACGGTGTACAGACCTTTGGCGGTGTTGGCAGGGTGGCCGTTCACGTACTTGAAGGCGTAGCGCTGGGCGTCAGACACGGGCATCAGTTCAATCACACCAATCTCGGAATGGTTGGCCACGCGGGCAGACTTTTCGAAGTCCGGCCAGCGTACAAAGTCGTTCTGGATGTGATCGGCCAACTGGCCGATGAAGTCTTTCACACCGATGGTGTGGATCAGCTGGGTCATCGCGGGAACATCAATAAATCGGGTCATGGTCAGTGCTCGGAAAGTGGGGAATCTCAGGGCATGCAAAGCGCTTGCATGGCATAAGAGAGATTGTTTCGGCAGGCACGGCCAAACAGAAGCGCAACTTTTAGGCAAAAAGTTATCAATAAGTAGCAAAATGCCATGACTCAATGGCATTTTGAAAATACATGGACGATACCGACCGAGAACTGCTGGGCCTGCTGCGCGACAACGCGCGCCTTTCTACCGTAGCCCTGGCGGCCAAGCTGCGGGTGGCACGCGCCACGGTGCAGAACCGCATGGCCCGCTTGGAGAAAGAAGGCACGATCACCGGCTACACCGTGCGGCTCAAACCCGCAGCCGAGGCGGCCCGCATTCGCGCGCTCATGAGTGTGGCCGTGGAAGGCAACCGCGCCATGGAGGTGATGACCGCCTTGCGTGGCCACCCAAACGTGCAGGCCTTGCACAGCACCAATGGCCGTTGGGACATCGTGGCCGAGCTGCGTGCCGATACCCTGGAGGCCTTTGATGCCGTGCTGCGGACCATCCGCCAGATCGATGGCATTGGGACCACCGAAACCAGCATTCTGCTATCGACCTACAAGTAGCGCTTCTAAGTAAAAAGTGCCTATGGCACCCGTGGATATTGCGCGAGTAGCTCCTGATTCAGGAGCAAATCGATGGCTCAGGGCAGCAGCGTGGTGGGCACGGCTTGCGCTAGCAGCTCAGGGTAGTCGCGGCTGAAGTGCAGGCCGCGGCTCTCGTGGCGGGCCTGGGCGCTTTTCACGATCAGGTCGGCCACCTGCACCAGGTTGCGCAGTTCCAGCAGGTCGCGCGTGACGTGGAAGTGGGCGTAGAACTCCTGGATCTCACCTTGCAGCAGTGCGATGCGGTGGGCCGCGCGTTCCAGCCGTTTGTTGGTGCGCACAATGCCCACGTAGTCCCACATGAAGCGGCGCAGCTCGTCCCAGTTGTGAGAAATCACCACCGATTCATCGGAGTCGGTCACGCGGCTGTCGTCCCAGGCGGGCAGGGCCAGGGTGGCTGCGCCAGCACCCCGGGCCAGTTCATCTGCTATTAAATGTGTAGCTGCTCGCGCAAATACCATGCACTCCACCAGCGAATTGGATGCCAAACGGTTGGCGCCGTGCAGGCCGGTGCAGGCAGTCTCGCCCACGGCGTAGAGGCCCGCTACCTCGGTGCGGGCCGAGAGGTCGGTGCGCACACCGCCGCAGGTGTAGTGCGCGGCCGGCACCACCGGGATGGGCTGCTTGGACATGTCGATGCCCAGCTCCAGGCAACGTGCATAGATGTTGGGAAAGTGCTCCTGGATAAACGCCAGCGGCTGGTGCGAGATGTCGAGGTACACGCAATCAAAGCCACCCTTTTTCATCTCGAAGTCAATTGCGCGCGCCACCACGTCGCGTGGTGCCAGCTCGGCGCGTGGGTCGTGTGCGGGCATGAAGCGGGTGCCGTCGGGCAACAGCAGGCGGCCGCCTTCTCCACGCACCGCTTCGCTGATCAAAAAGCTCTTGGCGTGTGGGTGGTACAGGCAAGTGGGGTGGAACTGGATGAACTCCATGTTCTGCACCGCACAGCCCGCGCGCCAGGCGGCGGCAATGCCGTCGCCAGTGGCGGTGTCGGGGTTGGTGGTGTAGAGGTAGACCTTGCCCGCGCCGCCCGTGGCCAGGATGGTGTGGGGCGCCTGGAAGGTCAGCACCTCGTCGGTGTCGTCGTCCAGCGCGTACAGGCCCACGCAGCGGTTCTCTCCGGCTTGTCCCAGCTTGGTGGTGGTGATCAGGTCCACCAGCGTGTGGTGCTCAAACAGCGTCACATTCGGGCTGGCTTTCACCTTCTCGATCAGGGTCTGTTGCACCGCGGCACCGGTGGCATCCGTCACGTGGACGATGCGCCGCGCGCTGTGGCCGCCTTCGCGCGTGAGGTGCAGTTGGCCGGCGTGGCCCGCTTCTTCAGAGAACGGCACACCCAGCTTTTGCAACCATGCGATGGACTGGGGGGCGTTCTCCACCACGAACTGCGTGGCTTTCAAATCGCACAGGCCGGCACCGGCGATGAGCGTGTCGTCCACGTGGGCGGCGAAGCTGTCGTCCTTGTCCCACACGGCCGCAATGCCGCCTTGTGCCCAGCCGCTGCTGCCTTCGCGCACCGCGCGTTTGGTGAGGATGGCGACCTTGTGGGTGGATGCGAGCAGCAGCGCTGCGCTGAGCCCGGCCAGGCCGCTGCCCACGATGAGCACATCAAAGGACAGGGAAGTGGAAGTAGAAGCGGACATGCAAAAAGAAGGTTGGTTGGGGAGGGCGCACTAGCCTTGGGCGTCGTGCACCGCCAGCTCCAGGGCCTGGGCCAGCGTGGGGCTGAGGTTGGCGGGGCCCAGGGCCTCGGTCACACCACAGCGCAGCAAAATGTCCTGCGGCTGGAAGGCCAGCCCACAGGCGATAAAACGCACACCCCGCTTGTGGCAGGTGCGCACCAGGTCGGCCACCGTATCGGCGCCCGACGAGTCGATATAAAGCACGTTCTTGAAGTCCAGCACCAGCACCCGCTGGGGGAGGCGGTCTTCCAGTGTTTCAATGAGTTTGACCGCGCCAAAAAAGATCGCACCGTGCAGCCGGAAGGCCGCCACACGCGCCTCTAGCCCGGACAGCGGCGGGTAGTCTTGCGTGTTGACCTGTTCGCAGCGTGAGAGGCTGGAGATGCGGTAGATGAACGTGACACAGGCCGCCACCAGGCCCACCTCCACCGCCACGGTGAGGTCAAACACCACGGTCAGAAAAAACACCATCAACAGCGTGGCACGGTAGGGCAGGCGGTACTGGCGCAGGTGCACAAACTCGCGCCACTCGCCCATGTTCCAGGCCACAAACATCAGGATGGCGGCCATGGTGGCCAGTGGAATGTTGTGCGCCAGCGGTGCTGCCACCAGCACCACCAGCAAGAGCGTGGCCGCGTGCACTATGCCGGCCACCGGGCTGGTGGCACCGCTTTTGGCGTTGGTCACCGTGCGGGCGATGGTGCCGGTGGAGGGCATGCCGCCAAAAAATGGCGCCACAAAGTTGGCAATGCCCTGGGCCATCAGCTCCTGGTTGGGGTTGTGGCGGTCGTCGATGATGCTGTCGGCAATGCGCGCGCACAGCAAGGATTCAATCGCCCCCAACAATGCCAGCGTGAAGGCCGGCAGCAGCAAGAAGCGCGCGGTTTCCCACGAAACATCGGGCCAGACCAGGGTGGGCAGGCTGCTGGGCACACCGCCAAACCGCGTGCCAATGGTTTCCACCGGAATGCCGCTGACGCTGACCAGCAGCGTGGCCAGTACCAGCGCCACGATGGAACCTGGCACCAGCGTCCACTTGCGCGCCCAAGGCCGAGTAGAGGCCAGGCGGGGCACGCCCCATTGCCAGCCCACGATCAGGCCCAGGCTGGCCAGCGCCAGCAAGGTGGCGTAGCCGTTGAGGGTGTGCAGCGATTGGAAGATGGTTTGCACAATGCCAAAGAAGTTGCCCGGCATGTGGGGCACCTGCAGGCCCAGGAAATCTTTGACCTGCGACACCGCAATCAGCACCGCGATGCCGTTGGTAAACCCGATCACCACCGCGATGGGAATGAAGCGCACCAGCGTGCCCAGCTTGAACAGGCCAAACACAAACAGCATGACGCCCGACATGGCCGTGGCAATGATCAGGTTGGCCAGACCATACCGCTCCACGATGCCGTAGACGATGACGATGAAAGCGCCGGCCGGGCCGCCAATCTGCACCCGGCTGCCACCCAGGGCCGAGATCAGAAAGCCCGCAATGATGGCGGTGAACAGCCCCGCCTCGGGCTTGAGCCCGCTGGCAATGGCAAAGGCCATGGCCAGCGGCAGCGCCACCACGCCGACCGTGAGGCCGGCCCCCACATCGCCCCAAAACCGCTGGCGGGAATAGCCTTGTAACGCCTGCAAGAGCTTGGGGCGGAATTCCAGTGGGGCTTGCATGCGGTGGACGGATGGGTGGGGCGCGGAGCTTTCAGTGGATGCGCATGCCGGGCTGGGCGCCGGGCCAGGGGTTGAGGATGTAGATGCCGGGGTTGGCCGACTCATCCGCATGGCTGGCCGCCATGACCATGCCTTCGGACATGCCGAACTTCATCTTGCGGGGCGCCAGGTTGGCCACCAGCACGGTGAGCTGGCCCACCAGCTCTTCGGGTTTGTACATGCTGGCAATGCCGCTGAACACATTGCGCGTGGTGGGCTGGCCCTCGGCGTTCTTCTCGCCCACATCGAGCGTGAGGCGCAGCAGCTTGGTGGAGCCTTCCACGGCTTCGCAGTTCACGATCTTCGCAATGCGCAGGTCGATCTTGGCAAAGTCGTCAATGCTGATGGTGGGCGCCAAGGCCTCACCACCGGGCGCATTGGGGTCGGCGGGCACCGCTGCTGGCGCTGGTTTTGCTACCTTTTTAGGAGCTGCTTGCGCAGGTTCCACGGGTGCTGCGGCCTCTTTTACTTCAAAAAGTGCGTCCAGTTGCTCGGGGGTGACGCGTTGCATCAGGTGCTGGTAAGGCGCAATCGCTTGCACATCGCCAGCCACGTTCCACTGCTGCATGTCCACGCCCACAAAGCCTTGCACCGCGTGCGCCAGACCGGGCAGCACGGGGGAGAGGTAGCGTGTGAGGGCGGCAAAGGTGTTGATGAGCACCGAGCACACCTGGTGCAGCGCCTGGTTGTTGGCCACATCCTTGGCCAGGTCCCAGGGCTTGTTCTGGTCCACATAGGCGTTCACCTTGTCGGCCAGCAGCATGATCTCGCGGGTGGCCTTGCCGTATTCGCGGGCTTCGTACATCTGGGCCAGTGCGTCGCTTGCGCCACGCACCTCGGCCAGCAGCGCTGCGCCGGTGGCGCCAAAATCGCTGGTCAACTTGCCGTCAAAGCGCTTGGTCAAAAATCCGGCCGCACGGCTGGCAATGTTCACGTACTTGCCGATCAAGTCGCTGTTCACCCGCGCCATGAAGTCGTCGGCGTTGAAGTCGATGTCTTCGTTGCGCGCCGACAGTTTGGCGGCCAGGTAGTAGCGCAGCCATTCGGCGTTCATGCCCAGGCTCAGGTACTTGAGCGGGTCCAGGCCGGTGCCGCGGCTCTTGCTCATCTTCTCGCCGTTGTTCACGGTCAAGAAGCCGTGCACGAACACGTTGTTCGGCGTCTTGCGGCCGCTGAACTTCAGCATGGCGGGCCAGAACAGGGTGTGGAAGGTGACGATGTCTTTGCCGATGAAGTGGTACTGCTCGGTGTCGGCCGCCGCCATGTAGTCGTCAAAGCTGCGCGTGTCGCCGTGCTTGGCCTTGGGGCCGCCTTTGTCAAACCAGTTTTTCAGCGATGCCAGGTAGCCCACAGGCGCATCCAGCCACACATAGAAGTACTTGCCCGGCGCGTCGGGAATTTCGATACCGAAGTAGGGCGCGTCACGGCTGATGTCCCAGTCGCCCAGGCCTTCGCTGGTGGTGCCGTCCGGGTTGGTGCGGATGGTGAACCATTCCTTGATCTTGTTGGCCACCTCGGGTTGCAGCTTGCCGTCCTGCGTCCAGTTTTCGAGGAACTCCACGCAGCGCGGATCGGAGAGTTTGAAGAAGAAGTGTTCGGAGTTCTTGAGCTCGGGCTTGGCGCCGGACAGGGCCGAGAACGGGTTGATCAGGTCGGTGGGCGCGTAGACCGAGCCGCAGACCTCGCAGTTGTCACCATACTGGTCTTTGGCGTGGCACTTGGGGCACTCGCCTTTGATGTAGCGGTCGGGCAGGAACATGTTCTTCTCGGGGTCGAAGAACTGTTCAATCGTGCGCACTTCGATCAGGCTGCCATCCGCACGGTCGCGCAGGTCGCGGTAGATCTGGCGGGCCAGTTCGTGGTTTTCTGGTGCGTCGGTGCTGTGCCAGTTGTCAAAGCTGATGTGAAAACCGTCCAGGTACTGCTTGCGTCCGGCGGCAATGTTGGCCACGAACTGCTGGGGGGTCACACCGGCCTTCTCGGCGGCAATCATGATGGGTGCGCCGTGCGTGTCGTCCGCGCCCACGAAGTTCACCGCATTGCCCTGCATGCGCTGGAACCGCACCCAAATGTCGGCCTGGATGTATTCCATGATGTGGCCGATGTGGAAGTTGCCGTTGGCGTAGGGGAGGGCGGTGGTGACGAAGAGTTGGCGGGGCATGGGAAATCGACTTTCACGGAGGAACCCGGGATTTTAGTCGGGGGTGGGATGGCCTGCCGTCTGTACTGGCTCAGGAGCGGGGTGGCTGGCTGTTTTGCTCCGTGTCCCCCGCCCGCTGCGCGGGCTCCTCCTTGACCTGCGCAAAACAGCCAGCCACCCCGCTCCCGACGTGACTTGGTTGGTCAACACGTGAAATTCCCTCGCTTCGCAGCGGCAGGCTGGGGGTGCGTGCCGCAGCGAGGTCAAGGAGGAGCCCGCTGGAGCGGGCGGGGGACACGAGCGGAGGTACGTACTCCCAGCCTGATGCGGGCTCAGCAAAAACCAAGCGAGAAAAACGAAGCTCAGTCCTTGAACACCGGCACCCGCTTCTGCATGTTCGCCGTCATCGCTTCCGTCAAATCCTGGCTCATCAGCATCGCCGCGTTCCAGGTGGCGATGTAGTTCAGGCTGTCGGCCACGCTGTGGTCGCGGGCGTAGGTGATCATCTCCTTGGTGCCGCGGATGGACAGCGGTGACTTGGCGGCGATGGTGGCCGCAATCTCTTGGACCCCGGCGTAGAGCGCCTCGTGGCTTTCAAACACACGGTTCACCAGGCCGATCTTCTGCGCTTCTTCGGCGTCCATCTTGCGGCCGGTGTAGGCCAGCTCGCGGGTGATGCCGTCGCCCACCAGCTTGGGCAGGCGCTGCAGGGTGCCCACGTCGGCGGTCATGCCGATGTCGATTTCCTTGATGGTGAAAAACGCATCGGCGCTGGCGTAGCGCATGTCCGCACAGGTGACGAGGTCGATGCCGCCGCCAATGCAGCCACCGTGGATGGCGGCCAGCACCGGCTTGCGGCAACGCTCCAGGCTGGTCAACGTGTCTTGCATATCCAGAATCATGCGGCGCAGCGACTCGCGCATGCGGCCATCACAGTCATTGGCAATCTGCGGGCCGATGCCCATCATCATTTGCAGGTCGATGCCCGCGCAGAACAGCTTGCCCTCGCCCTGCAACACCGCCACGCGTGCTTCGGGTGTGCGGTCCACCCACTCAAAGGCTTGGCGGATTTCCTGCCACATGGTGGCGTTCATGGCGTTGGCCTTGTCGGGGCGGTTCAGGCGGATGGTGGCAATGTGCGCATCCAGCGTGACCTTCAGAGTTTCATATTGCATGGCTATCTCCTGTTTTTAAGTGTTTTAGGCCTCTAGCCCTCGTGGAATATGCGCGAGCAGCTACTAAAACAATAGCGGTTTCCAGTTGTCGCGATCAGGCCTTGGCGGGCTTCATCATCGCCAGGTAGGGTGCCAGGCGCTTGCCCATCTCGTCGCCCAGTGCTTGCAGGCCGCTCATGGGGCGCACCATCACTTCAAAGTCGGTGATCTTGCCCTCGGCGTCAAACTGCACCATGTCAATGCCCTTGAGCTCTTTGCCATTCACCTTGGCGCTGAACTCCAGCACCAGGCTGTGGCCGTCGGCACTGGCCAGCTCGCGGTGGTACTTGAAGTCTTCAAACACCTGCACCACGTTGGTCAGAATGACTTGCACCGCCTGCGCGCTGGGGTAGGGCGTGTGGGCCATGGGCGAGCGGAACACCGCCTTGCGGTGCAGGATGGTGGGCAGCTCGGCCAAGTTCTGTTCCGCAATCATCTGGTGCCAGAGCTTGAGGCTGGCGGCCACCGGCGCTGGCAAGGTTTGCGCCAGCGTAGGGGCAGTACCCGCTTCCGCAGCCTTGGCAGGCACAGCGCCAAAGGCCAGCGCCAGCTCGGTGCCTTGCTTGATCGCACGCTTCGCGTCCAGCTCGGCGGCCACATCGGCACCGCCAATCAGGTGCACGGCCACACCTGCCGCTTGCAGCTCGGCCTGCAGTGCACGCTGCGGGTCCTGGCCCGCGCAGATCACCACGTTGTCCACCGGCAGCACCAGGTCCTTGTCGCCCACGGTGATGTGCAGGCCCGCATCGTCCACCTTGCGGTAAGTCACTCCGTTGATCATTTCCACCTCGCGGTTCTTGAGCGAGGTGCGGTGAATCCAGCCCGTGGTCTTGCCCAGGCCGTCGCCCACCTTGCTGGTCTTGCGCTGCAGCAGGTAGACCTTGCGCGGCGTCTTCTCGATGTGCGCGGGCTTCAGGCCACCGGCGTGGGCAAACGTGGTGTCCACGCCCCATTCGGCAAAGAACTTGGCCTGGTCCAGGCTGGGGCTGGTGCCCTCATGCAGAAGAAACTCTGCCGTATCAAAACCAATGCCGCCGGCACCAATCAGCGCCACCGTTTGGCCCACGGGTTTTTTGTCGCGCAGAACGTCCAGGTAGCCCAGCACCTTGGGGTGGGCAATGCCTTCAATCTCAGGCATGCGTGGTGTCACACCGGTGGCCAGTACCACGTGTTTAAAGCCAGCAGTGCTCAGGTCTTGTGCGCTGACTTTTTTGCCCAGCTGCAGCTTCACGCCAGTCAGCTCGATCTGCTTGCCGAAGTAGCGCAGCGTCTCGCAAAACTCTTCCTTGCCGGGCACTTGTTTGGCCACGTTGAACTGGCCGCCAATCTCGCTGGCCGCATCAAACAGCGTCACATCGAAGCCACGCTTGGCGGCTTCGGTAGAAAAGGCCAACCCGGCCGGGCCTGCGCCCACCACGGCAATGCGCTCTTGGCTGGGGGCGGGGCTGTCCACCATCAGGGTCTCGTGGCAGGCGCGCGGGTTCACCAGGCAGCTGGTGATCTTGCCGCCAAAGGTGTGGTCCAGGCAGGCCTGGTTGCAGCCGATGCAGGTGTTGATCTGGTCGGCCTTGCCCTCGGCCGCCTTTTGCACAAACAGTGGGTCGGCCAAAAAGGGGCGAGCCATGCTCACCATGTCGGCTTGGCCGCTGGACAACACGTGTTCGGCCACTTCGGGCGTGTTGATGCGGTTGGTGGCAATCAGCGGAATCTTCACCTTGCCTTTGAGCTGCTCGGTCACCCAGGCAAACGCTGCGCGCGGCACCTTGGTGGCGATGGTGGGAATGCGGGCTTCGTGCCAGCCGATGCCGGTGTTCAGGATGGTGACACCAGCGGCTTCCAGCGCCTGCGCGAGCTGTACCACCTCTTCTTTGCTAGAGCCGCCTTCCACCAGGTCCAGCATGGAGAGGCGGAAGATGATGATGAAGTTGGCGCCTACCCGCGCCCGCGTGCGGCGCACGATCTCCAGCGGGAAGCGGATGCGGTTCTCATAGCTGCCGCCCCAGGCGTCGTCACGCTGGTTGGTCTGGCGCGCGATGAATTCGTTGATCAGGTAGCCCTCGGAGCCCATGATCTCCACGCCGTCGTAGCCCGCGCTTTGGGCCAAGGCGGCGGCGTTGGCGTAGTCCTCAATGGTTTGCTCCACTTCTTCCGACGTCAGTGCATGCGGGCGGAAGGGGCTGATCGGGGCTTTGAGCGCGCTGGGCGCCACCAGCTCGGGGTGGTAGGCGTAGCGGCCAAAGTGCAGGATCTGCATGCAGATCTTGCCGCCCGCAGCGTGCACCGCCTCGGTCACCACCTTGTGCTTGTCGGCTTCTTTTTGGCTGGTCATGGCGGCACCGCCGGGCATGGGGCGGGCGCGGTCATTGGGGGCAATGCCGCCGGTCACGATCAGGCCTACGCCTCCCTTGGCGCGCTCGGCGTAGAAGGCGGCCATGCGCGCAAAACCGTCGCGCGCTTCTTCCAGGCCCACGTGCATGGAACCCATGAGCACGCGGTTCTTCAGCGTGGTGAAGCCCAGGTCCAGCGGGGCGAGCATGTGGGGATACAAGTTGACGGCAGTGGGGGCGGGCACGGGCATAGGGTCTCCTTTGTTGTTGGGTGGCTGCGGGGTCACTATGCAACCAGTTGCAGCGCAGTGTAGAAGTCTAGCCAGTTTTATGCAACTGGTTGCATAGTTAGAGGGCTGCCCTTAGACTCGCCCGCATGTCGCTTGCCCATGCCGTGCTCACCTCCCTGATTGAAAAACCGTCCTCCGGCTACGAGCTGGCGCGCCGGTTTGACAAGTCCATCGGCTACTTCTGGCACGCCACGCACCAGCAGATTTACCGCGAACTGGCCCGCATGGAAGAGAAGGGCTGGATCGTCTCGGACAGTGCGCCCGACGCCGGCGCCACCCGCAAGCGCGAATACAAAGTGCTGCCCGCCGGCCGGGCAGAACTGGTGCGCTGGACGCAGGAGCCCACGGCCCCTACGGATTTACGCGATGAATTCACCGTGAAACTGCGCGCCGATGCGGCCCTGGGTGAGGTGGACTTGAGTGGAGAGCTGCGTGCGCGTATTGCCCAGCACACCGAGCGGCTGGCCCACTACCGTGCGATTGAGGCGCGCGACTTTGCGCAGGGCGATGCGATGCCGCGGGCCAAGCGGCTGCAGTGCCTGATCCTGAAGAAAGGGATCATGTACGAGGAGGGGAGCATTGCCTGGGCGACGGAGGCGTTGGGGGTGTTGGAGGGCGCGTAGTGTGCGCGTATGACAGCCTCTGATCGTTAGCAATTGGGCAATTGGTGCGGTAGGGTTTGCGCGGAATGGCGAAACCCTTCGTCTGGACAGACTCAATATTTTTCAATTGGCAGGGACATAAAGATGCGTACCCATATCCGACCCAATATAGTTTGTTTGACCTTTGTATTGCTGTCAGCTTTTGCTACATGCAACGCGCAGCAAGTTGATAAAAGTGTGGTGATTGAGAGTCTGATAGCTTCAACGAGAGAAATCATTGCTTCGCCGGACTCCCCCAGTATGCGCATGGCACTGGAGCCCGTGAAAAATGCCAATATGGCGGTACCCGAGCCAAAATGGCTGGAGTTTCAGGCCAACGTAGTTGCAATCATGAGAGAGGAAATCCTGAAAACGGGAAGTCCTGCCTATGTCAAGCTTAAGACCCGCTTGCAGTTGCTGAGTGTTGAAGAGGTGGTCGAGCTGAGTGCCATGCTCAGGTCACCCGCGTATAAGAAGTACCAGACGGCCCTTGCTGATCGCGAGATATCGGAGGGCACTTTGGGCTCGCTTATGGCGGCATGGTCGCGAATAGCGGAGTCGGCAAAACAATCTGGGATCAGAATCAATTAGCCTCTTACGCCCACTTGCGCTTGTCAATAGTTCCCGAGGTGCGTCTTCTCAGTTTCGTATTGGTCGAGGATCATTCATAAGTGCGTTGCCCAAAACAAGAAAGCCCGGCAGAGCCGGGCTTTCTTGTTTTGGGCAACGCTGGTTGACGAGGACCAGCGCTGCTTTATCTGCCTATCAGGCTGCCAGCTTGTATGCGATGAATGGCACCGTGCAGGTCGGCTGCTAGCGCCACCCGTCATACCTCTTCATGCGCATCGTCGATGCATCGATGCTGGACATAAATTTTGCTGCCGCTGGTGCCGTCTCGAAGCTCGCCATGGACGTGTCGGCGTCTGCGGCGGACCGCCAATGCACGATCACCAACCATTCACCATGCTCGCCCGCCGCGCTCTCACGCGAGATGAATCCCGGCTGCCTGGACACATGTTGCGCCTCGACCTCTTGGTCGACAAGTCTGAACTGCGCTGCCGTGACGCCGCCCTTGAGCTGGAAGGTCACCACTTCAATGACCTTGGCCGAAGGCGCTGCGGCAGCGGCTTTACTAGGCTTAGAGATGTCCATGATGTCGTCTTTCTTCGGGGTCAGAACTTGCCGTTCGCGTTCTTCCATTCTGAACGCGCTGGAATGGTTTCGATCGTGTCCCAATGCTCCGCAATCTTGCCGTCTTGTACGCGGAACAGGTCATAGAAGCTGCTCGGCTTTCCGGCGAAGTTCCCTTCGCTGGCGACCAGCACAAAGTTGCCTTCACCGAGCACGCGGTGGATGTGGTCGTACTTCATGGTGATGCCTGCCTTGGCCATGGCTTGCAGCGCTTGGCCGAGACCGGATAGGCCGTCCCCGATTTGCGGGTTGTGCTGCACGTAGTGGTCGCCGGCGTAGTAACCGGCAAGCTTGTCCATGCGGCCATTGACGAGGATGTCTTCAACAAAGGACTTCACGAGTGCCTTGTTCGCACTGGTCTTGTCCAGATCGGTGGACTGCACCGGTCCGTCAACCATGGTGTGGCCACTGGGGTTGGCTTTGGCGGGTGTTTCCTGCAAATTGTCCCAATGCTCAACGATCTTGCCCTCTTCGAAGCGGAAGATGTCGAAGCCAATCTTGGGGCCGAAAAAGTTGTATTCGGTATGGGCGAAAACCAGGTCACCGTCCTGGAATACGCGTACGGTATTTGCCTTGGCAGAACCCTTGGGCAAGGCTTGCAGCAGTGCCCCGAAGCCGGCCAGGCCGTCCGCAGCAGACAGATTGTGCTGGATGTACTTGTTGGGGTTGATCACCGCGACCGGAGCGGAATCGCCGGTTTCGATGGCCTTGAGCAGGGCGACGACTTGCTGCTTTTGTGTGGTCATGGGTTCTTTCTCTTTGGAGGTGTGAAGGGATGGGTTGCCGGTGCAGGCTGCGAGACCGGTGATGGCCAATGCGGCCAGTGTGAAACGTAATGATTGAACGATAGTCATGGTGAAATCCAGGCAATAAATTTTTGAAGGATAGGGTTGAGGCCCATCACCTTTGTGTTTTGCATTGGTAATTTTGTCCATGGCGCATGCCATTGAAAAGATTGAATTCGGTCAAATAATGGTCAGAACTGGGATATGTGAAATTTCCGCCCTAAACTTCTGAGGCATGAAAACCGCCGCCTCCAGCATCCCTGAGATTCATTTCAACAACCCCCGGCTGGCCCATGTGGGTGTAGAGGCGATGACACTGCAAGAGCTCAGACAACGCGCAAGCGCCAGCATGCTTGCGGCCCCTCAGCGTGTCGATTTCCATCACCTTCTATTTGTTCAGGAGGGCCGTTCGCGGCACATGGTCGATTTCGTTGAACACCCATTGCAGCCTGGTTCGATGCTTCTGGTCCGGGCAGGCCAGGTGCAGCAATGGCATTTGACCGATGAACTGCAGGGGCAACTCACTTTGATCTCCGCGGAGGCCCTGGTTTCTGCGACGAGCACGCCGGCCGTCGACAAAGAACTGCTCGCTCTGGACCAATGGCCCAGCGTCTCCACACCGGATCAAGACCTCTTCATCGAAGCTACGGCAGACAGTCGCAGGCTGAGGGCGGATATAGACCGCTTCGAGGGAAGCCTGATCGATGCGGCCATCATTCGGCATGAAGTTTTGATATTGCTATTGCGACTTGCCCGCGTGTTGCGCGGTGAGGTAGGCACGCCCGAGAGGGCACAAGAGGGAAAGATGTATCGCCTGTTCTGCCAGGAGCTGGAGGTGAGCTTCAAGACGCGCCCCAGCGTGCTGGATTTGGCCCAACGGATCGGGTTCTCAGAAAGCACTTTGTCGCGCGCGTGCGTGGCGACCACTGGCCGTACCGCCAAAGAGATGATTGACCAGCGTATTGCACTGGAGGCCAAGCGGCTGCTGGTTCACAGCAAGGCGACCATCGCGGAGATTGGACATGGCTTGGGATTCACCGAACCCACCAATTTCGTCAAGTTCTTCAGGCGCGTTGCGCTGACCACGCCGGTGGCGTTTCGCACTGGCCATCGCCCTTGATAGTCATCTAGTGCCGGGCACATCGACGGTGTCCAAGCCAACACAAATCCAAAAACAACAAAGCCCGGCAAAACCGGGCTTTGTTGTTTTTGGCAACGCTGGTTGATGTGGACCAGCGCTACTTTATCTGCCTATCAGGCGGCCAGCTTGACGATGCTGTTGGCGGCTTCGCCCAGGGCTTCTGCCTTCTTCGCGTCGCCCATGGCCACGCCTTCGGCGCGCACAAAGCGCACGTCGGTGATGCCCAGGAAGCCGAACACGGTTTGCAGGTAGCTCTCTTGGTGTTCCGCTGCGCGGCCCCAGTCGTTGGTGGAGTAGACGCCGCCGCGGGTGGAGGCCACGATCACGGTCTTGCCGCCGGCCAGGCCTTGGGGGCCTGTTTCGGTGTACTTGAAGGTGCGGCCGACTTGGGCGATGCGGTCGATCCAGGATTTGAGCTGGGTGGGGATGCTGAAGTTGTACAGCGGGGCGCCCACCACGATCACGTCGGCGGCCAGGAACTGGGTCACCAGCGCTTCGGAGATGGCGTTTTCACGCTTTTGCACATCGGTTTGCTCAGCACCGGCGGGGGCGCGGAAGCCCAGGGAGTCGGCAGACAGGTGGCTGGGGGTGTCCACGGCTAGGTCCAGATACTCCACGGTGGTGCCGGGGTGGTTGCTGACCCACTGGGCCACGGTGTCTTTGGTCAGTTGGCGGGAGACGGAGCCGCCGCTGAGGATGCTGGAGTCGATGTGCAAGAGTTTCATGACAGGTCCTTTGGAAGGGGGTTAGTTCGATGGAACTAGTGTCTTCGATGGGCGAATGTTTGATAAGTTGGCATATTTGCGTTAGATTGTCCTGAAATTGGAACGATAAAGGGGCGCATATGCAAGACACCAATGACATGCTGTACTTTGCCGAGGTGGTGGAACGGGGCGGTTTTGCCGCCGCCGGGCGGCATTTGGGGATCCCGAAGTCCAAGCTCTCGCGCCGCGTGGCCGAGCTGGAAACCCGGCTGGGTGTGCGCCTGTTGCAGCGCACCACGCGCAAGCTTTCGGTCACCGAAGTGGGCGAGGTGTATTTGCGCCATTGCCTGGCCATGCGCGACGCGGCCGAGGCCGCTGCCGAGGCGGTGGAGCAGGTGCAGACCGAGCCGCGCGGCACCATCCGCGTGGCCTGCCCGGTGACGCTGGCGCAGAGCACGGTGGGGCCCATCATGGCGCTGTTTTTGGCGCGGCATCCGCAGGTGCGGGTGGACATGCGCATCAGCAACCGCGTGGTGGACCTGGTGGAAGAGGGCGTGGACGTGGCGCTGCGCGTGCGCCCCACACTGGACGACAGTGGCAGCCTGGTGGTGAAGAAGCTGGGGGAGTCCAACACGGTGCTGGTGGCCAGCCCGCTGCAGCTGGAGCGCCAGGGGCAACCGGCCTCGATTGACGATTTGGCGCGCATGGACACGATTGCCATGTCGGCCGTGGATGGCCGTGCCACTCTGGTGCTGCAGGGGCCTGGTGGCGCCGTACACAACCTGGTGCACCAACCACGTTATGTGGCCGATGACCTGCTCACGCTCAAGTTTGCCGCCCTGCAGGGCACGGGCATGTGTTTTCTGCCCGACTACATGTGCCGGCGCGAGCTGGAGCAGGGGCGCCTGGTGCATGTGCTGCCGGGCTGGGCGCCGCAGCGTGGCATCTTCCACGCGGTGTACCCGTCGCGTCGGGGCATGGTGCCGGCGGTGCGGCGGTTTCTGGACTTTCTGGATGAACACACCAGCAACGAGGGCATGCCCAAGCTGCCGCCGGGCTGCCCGTCCATCGACTGAGGCTGGGCGAAATCAGCGCAGGCGCAGCGGGTCCACACGCCGCTCCGTCCGCAGGGTGGTGGTCAATGCGCCGGGTTCGGTGATGGCCTCGGGGTCTACCCAGCCAAAGAACTTGCAGACCTCGGCGCGCTGGCGCTGCGCGTCGGCGTAGCCCAGGGCCATCAGTTCGCTGGTGTAGCCGCTCTCAAACAGCAGGTAGCTGGCCAGCGCGGCGCCTTTCACATCGGCCTTTTGGGACGACACGCCCACGCCACCCAGCATGGTGCGCACGGCATGTGGCAGGTCGCCCACATGGCGTGAGGCCACGGCGTCCAGCCGCTGGCTGGGCGCTATCACCAGCAGCTCCACGGGTTTGAGCGCGCTGGTCTTGCGTGCTTCTTCGGGCACGAGCTGGATGGTCTGGTTGATGCGCCGCACGCGCTCCACATCCACGGCCAATGCATCCAGAAAGATGTTGGACAGCGCATGCCCCGCGATCTGGGCGATGCTGGGGTAGGTGTTGGTGGTGTGCAGGTGGGCCTCGTTCTTGGGCTCGTGCATGCGCCCGGCCCCCACCACCAGAATGCGCTCTGCGCCCAAGTGGATGGCGGGTGCCACTGGTGCGCTCTGCCGCATGGAGCCATCGCCAAAGTATTCGTCGCGCCCGTTGATGTGCAACTGCGTGGCCGGGAACACAAAGGGGATGGCGCTGGATGCCAGCAGGTGCGCGTGGGTGATGCGGTCGCGCACGGAAAAACGCTGGGTACGCACCCAGGGCATGAGGCGTTTGTCGCCTTCAAAAAACGTGACATGGTCGCCCGTGCTGTAGCTCGACGCGGTAACGGCCAGCGCCTGCAGGTGGCCCTGGCGCACCAGCTCGGGCAGGCGCTCCAGGGGCACCAGGCGCTGCAGCAGCTCGCCCAGCGGTGCGTTGTCCAGCAAGGAGCGCGGCTTGATGCGCCGCCATTTGGCCAGCAGCCAGCCCACCGAGAGCAGCGTCATCCAGGTGGCGCCGGAGCGCAGCATGCTCAGGTGGTCGGCGCGGTACACATCATGTGCATGGAAATTGCGCCAGGTGTGGGCAATCATGCGCACGGTGGCGTCAAAGTTGTCGACCCCGCAGGCCAGGGCTGCCGCGTTGATGGCACCGGCCGACGTGCCCGCGATGATGGGAAAGGGGTTGGGCTGGTCGCCCGCACCGCAGGCCAGGCGGATATCGGCCACGGCCTCCAGCACGCCCACCTGGTAGGCCGCCCGGGCACCGCCGCCGGTGAGCAACAGGCCGTTGGCGGGCAGAGGGGGTGGGGTTTGCTCCATGGGGCCATTATGAAAAACCGGCCACGCTTGTAAACAGACAAATGCGCGGGGTTAACCCTAGCCCCCACGCTGCGCCGCTGAAACCCTGGCAGTTGCCGGCTTTGGGCTTAGCGTGGCAAGGGGTAGGGGCGTCCCTTTAGACTTGGCGGATTCAGGAGTTTTCATGTCCGTGACCGTTCAAGCCATCCACGACGCCTTGCAAGGCGTCATCGACCCCAACACCCAGCAAACCTTTGCCAGTGCCAAGGCCCTTAAGAACATTGCCGTGCAAGGCGGTGATGTCCGTTTGGACCTGGAGCTGGCCTACCCCACCAAGAGCCAGTGGCCCGCCATGGTGGAGGCGCTCAGCGCCGCTGCCAAGACGGTACCTGGTGTCACCAGCGTGCAGATCACCCCCAGCACCAAGGTCATTCCCCATGCGGTGCAGCGTGGCGTGCAGTTGCTGCCCGGTGTGAAAAACATTGTGGCGGTGGCCTCGGGCAAGGGTGGCGTGGGCAAAAGCACCACCGCCGCCAACCTGGCGCTGGCCCTGGCCGCCGAGGGCGCCACCGTGGGCCTGCTGGATGCCGACATCTACGGCCCCAGCCAGCCCATGATGATGGGCATCGAAGGCCGCCCCGAATCCGCAGACGGCAAGACCATGGACCCCATGCGCAACCATGGCGTGCAGGTCATGTCCATCGGCTTTCTGGTGGACGGCGACCAGGCCATGATCTGGCGCGGCCCCATGGCCACCCAGGCGCTGGAGCAGCTGCTGCGCCAGACCAACTGGCAAGACCTGGACTACCTGATCGTCGACATGCCACCCGGCACCGGCGACATCCAGCTCACGCTGAGCCAGCGCGTGCCCATGACGGGCGCCGTGGTGGTGACCACGCCGCAGGACATTGCGCTGCTGGACGCCAAGAAGGGCATCAAGATGTTCGAGAAGGTGGGCGTGCCCATCCTGGGCATTGTGGAAAACATGGCGGTGCACGTGTGCACCAACTGCGGCCATGTGGAACACATCTTTGGCGCCGACGGCGGCAAGAAGATGGCCGAGGGCTACGGCATGGACTACCTGGGTGCCTTGCCGCTGGCCCTGCATATCCGCGAGCAGGCCGACAGCGGCCGCCCCACGGTGGTGGCCGAACCCGACGGCGAGGTGGCCAACATCTACAAACGTATGGCACGCCAGGTGGCCGTCAAGATAGCGGCCCAGGCCAAGGACTTCTCCAGCAAGTTCCCCACCATCACCATCAGCAAGAACAGCTGATTTTTAGATGAAATAGGGCTCTAACCCGCACCAGTATTGCGCGAGCAGCTACCAAAAGCGTAGCGCTTGCGCGGTGGTCTTGCGTGCCTCCCCGTGGGGGGGGCGGGTGGGCGTACCTAGTGCAATCCAGCCCACCAGAGTCTCACCGGGCTCGCAAAAGGCCTGGGCGATGTGGGGCGCGCGGGCCTTGTCGCCACTCAGCATCTTGCCGGCAAAGCCCAGTGCGTGGGCCGCGTTCAGGAGGTTGGTGACCGCGCCGCCCACGCACATCCACTGCTCGTGTGCGGGTACCAGCGGGTGGCCCAGGTCGATGCGGGCCAGCACGGCCACGGTCATGGGGGCACGCAGCGCGCGTTCGCGCTCCATGGCCACACCGTCGGCGTCTTTGCCTTTGCGCTGGGCGTGTTCGGCGAACAGGTCGGCCAGGCGACTGCGGGCCTCGCCTTGCACCACCACCAAACGAAAAGGCACCAGCTCCGCATGGTCGGGCGCGCGCAGCGCTGCGGCGACCATGGTTTGCAGTTGGGCGGCGTCGGGGCCCGGCGCCTGCAGGTGTTTGATGCCCAGCGAGTAGCGGTTCAGCAGCAGGGCCAGGCCGGGGGGGGGAGCGGTCATGGGCGGGTGTCCTCGGCTATGCTAGTTGGAAAGATGACCACGCGCGGTCGCAAGGAGCCGCCATGAGCGAACAGAAAATTGAAGTGTACAAAGGCCCGGCCGGTGGTTGGGGCGCGCTGCGCAGCGTGGGCCATGCCCTGCTGCAACAGGACATTCCCCTCAAAGGGGCCAAAACCCTGCTGTCTGCCAATCAGCCTGACGGTTTTGATTGCCCCGGCTGTGCCTGGCCCGACCGCAACCACGCCTCCACCTTCGAGTTTTGCGAAAACGGCGCCAAGGCCGTGGCCGCCGAGGCAACCGCACGCCGGGTGACGGCCGATTTTTTTGCGCAGCACACTGTGGGCGAGCTGGCCACCTGGGGCGACTTTGCACTGGAGGACCAGGGCCGCCTGACGGAGCCCATGGTCTATGACGCGGCCACTGACAAATACCTGCCCATTGCCTGGGACGACGCCTTTGCGTTGATGGCCAGGCATCTGAATGCGCTGCCCGACCCGAACCAGGCTATCTTCTACACCTCGGGCCGGGCCAGCAACGAGGCCGCCTTTTTGTACCAGCTGTTTGTGCGCGAGTACGGCACCAACAACTTCCCCGACTGCTCCAATATGTGCCACGAGCCCAGTGGCACCGGCATGCGCGAGAGCGTGGGTGTGGGCAAGGGCACAGTCACGCTCGATGATTTCGAGCAGGCGGATGCCATCTTCATCTTTGGCCAAAACCCCGGCACCAACCACCCGCGCATGCTGGGTGAGCTGCGCCAGGCCGCCAAGCGCGGCGCGCGCATCGTCAGCCTGAACCCGCTGCGCGAACGCGGGCTGGAGCGTTTTGCCGACCCGCAGGACAAGCTGCAAATGGCCACCGGCGGCGACACGCCCATCAGCACCCACTATTTCCAGCTGAAGATTGGTGGCGACTTTGCCTTTGTCAAAGGCATGATGAAACACCTGGTGGCGCTGCAGGACCAGGGGGAGGATGTGCTGGACCAGGCCTTTATTGCCGAGCACACCACCGGCTTTGACGCCCTGCTGGCCGACCTGCGCGCCGAGTCGTGGGCGCTGCTGGAAAGTGAATGTGGCTTGGGCGCGGAACACATGCGCGCCGCCGCCGAGGTGTACCGCCGGGCCCGAAGCGTGATTGCCTGCTGGGGCATGGGCATCACCCAGCACGCCAATTCAGTGGCCACCATCCAGATGATCGTCAACCTGCTGCTGATGCGCGGCAACATTGGCCGCCCCGGCGCCGGGCCCTGCCCGGTACGCGGCCACAGCAATGTGCAGGGCGATCGCACCATGGGCATTTGGGAGGCACCGCCCGTGGCGCTGCTGGACAAGCTGCAGAAGGTGTTTGGTTTTGAGCCTCCGCGGGCCAACGGCTACAACACGGTGGAATCCATCCAGGCCATGCTCGACGGCCACGGCAAGGTCTTCTTTGCACTGGGCGGCAACTTTGCGGCCGCCACGCCCGATACCGTGTTGACCTGGAAGGCGCTGCGCAACTGCGACCTGACGGTGCACGTCACCACCAAGCTCAACCGCAGCCACATCGTGCACGGCAAGGCCGCGTTGATATTGCCTTGCCTGGGCCGCACCGAGATCGACATGCAGGCCACTGGTGTGCAGGGCGTGACGGTGGAAGACTCGATGAGCATGGTGCATATTTCGGTGGGCATCAACCCGCCCGCGTCCGAGCACCTGCTGTCCGAGCCAGCCATCGTGGCGCGGCTGGCCGCGGCCACCTTGGCCGGCCGCAGCCAGACCCCTTGGCTCTGGTTGCTGGAAGACTACCGCCGCATTCGCGACAAGATCGAGGCCGTGTTCCCCGACTTCAAAGACTTCAATACGCGTGTACAGGTGCCTGGAGGTTTCCGCCTGCGCAACACCGCCAGCGAGCGCGTGTGGGCCACCGCCAGCCACAAGGCCGTGTTCAAGACCCACCAGGTGCCTACCGGCACGCCGCTGCAGCGTGCCCGCGAGCGCAAGGGCGACGCGATTGTGTTCGCGCTCATGACCACACGCTCGCACGACCAGTACAACACCACCATCTACGGCGCCGATGACCGTTACCGCGGCGTCTACGGCCAGCGCCGTGTGGTGTTTGCCAACGCCGAAGACATCCGCGCGCTGGGCATGCAAGACGGCGACTGGATTGACTTCCAGACCGTGTGGGACGATGGCGAAGAGCGCCGCGCTGACGGCTTCAAGCTGGTGGCCTACAACATCCCGCGCGGTTGCGTAGGGGCGTATTACCCCGAGACCAACCCGCTGGTGCCCTTGTCCTCTGTGGCGGCCAATGCGGGCACGCCCACGTCCAAATGCATTCCCGTGCTCATGCTGCCGCACCAGCGGCAAGGGGCCGCCCCATGAGTGACGTGTTGGCGCAGGCCCTGTTGCGGGCCCTGGCCGAATCTGCGGAGCCGGTGTCCGTGCCCCGCCTGGGCAAACGCCTGGGCCTGGGGGCCAGTGTGGTTATGCGCACGCTCACCCTCATGGGGGATGCCGTGCTGGGTGGGCAGGCCGGCCCGGCCTGGGTGCAACTGCGCTGCGAGGACGGGCGTTGGCTTGCCAGCCTGACGCAAGCAGGGCGGCACCATCTGGCTGCGTCTTCGCATGCCTGAGTTCACCCCCGATCTGCCGGCAGCGCTCAGTGCCGCCCGTGTGCAGCGCATGCCAGCAGGTGGCATGCAGACGGACACCCTGGCCGCGGAAGTGCCCGTGGCGCTGGTCTTCAACGGCATTTCCCACGCGGTGATGCTGGCCACGCCCCGGGACCTGGAGGCGTTTGCACTGGGCTTTGCACTCAGCGAGGGAATATTGGACACGGTGGACCAGTGTTTCGGGCTGGAGGTGTTGCCCGTACAGCTGGACGGCTGCGCGGCGCTGGAGGTGCAACTGGACATTGCCGCCCCCTGTTTTGCGCGCTTGAAGGCCCAGCGCCGCAGCCTGGCCGGCCGCACTGGCTGCGGTGTGTGTGGGCTCGATAGCCTGCAGGCGCTGGACCTGGTGCCGCCACCCCTGCGGCCACAGCCCTGGGTACAGGCCATGGACACGGACACTGTGCTGCGTGCCGTGCAGGCCATGGTGCCGCTGCAGCTGCTCAACGCGACCTGTGGCTCCCTGCATGCCGCCGCATGGGCTACCCCGGACGGCGAGGTCACGCTGTTGATGGAAGACGTGGGCCGCCACAACGCGCTGGACAAGCTGCTGGGTGCGCTGGCGCGTACAGGCCAGATCCGCCAACCCGGCTGGGTGCTCATGAGCAGCCGCGCCAGCCATGAACTGGTGCGCAAGTGTGTGCGCCTGCAGGTGCCGCTGCTGGCCACCATCTCGGCCCCAACCGACCTGGCCGTGGCCATGGCGCAGCGGGCCGGCCTGCAGCTGTGGGGCCTGTGCCGCGCGCCGCACGCGGTGCGCTACACACCCTGAGCCCGGCCACCGCCTGCCCCCCAAAGCTCTGGGGAATAAGGGGCCGGGTCAATAATGGACGCATTGCGGGGCGTGTGTGCCGCCCCTGAGGAGCTTCCCTTGAAACTGTCTTTCTTCGCGCTGGGCTGGCGTACCCTGTGGCGCGACGTGCGCTCGGGCGAACTGCGCCTGCTCATCCTGGCGGTCACGCTGGCCGTGGCGGCCCTCACTGCGGTGGGTTTTTTTGCCGACCGCCTGCAAGGCGGCCTGCAGCGCGATGCACGCCAGTTGCTCGGCGGGGACGCCGTGGTCTCCAGTGACAACCCGCCGCCCGAGGCCTTTGAGGCGCAAGCCCGCACGCTGGGCCTGCAGGTGGTGCACATGCTGGGCTTTCCCACCATGGCCCGTGCCAGCGATGCGCAGGGCGGCGCGGCCAAGCTGGTGGCGCTCAAGGTGGTGGAGCCCGGTTACCCGCTGCGTGGCAGCTTGCGCGTGAGCAGCGCGCCTGACGCGCCCGATGCTGCCACCAAAGACACGCCCGCCGCGGGCAAAGCCTGGGTCGATGCGGCCTTGCTGGAGGCGATTGGCCTGAACGTGGGGGACCCTCTCCTGCTGGGCGAAGGCCGGTTCACGGTGGACCGCATCATCGTGATGGAGCCCGACCGTGGTGGCGGCTTCATGAACTTTGCGCCGCGCGTGATGATTTCGAAGCCCGACCTGGCCGCCACCGGCTTGGTGCAACCGGCCAGCCGCCTCAACTACCGCATGGCGGTGGCGGGCAACGAGCCTGCCGTGAAACGTTTTGTCGATTGGGCCGATGCACAGGTGAAAGGCGGCGTGCGTGGGGTTCGTGTGGAGTCGCTGCAAAGCGGTCGCCCCGAGATGAGCCAGACGCTGGACCGCGCACAAAAGTTCTTGAGCCTGGTGGCACTCTTGGCTGCCTTGCTGAGCGCCGTGGCCGTGGCCTTGGCCGCGCGTGCGTTTGCCGCCAACCATTTGGACGACTGCGCCATGCTGCGGGTGCTGGGCCTGTCGCAGCGCACCATTGCCAGCGCCTACGCGTTTGAGTTTGCGCTGGTGGGTCTGTTTGCCAGCGGCCTGGGCGTGGCGCTGGGTTTTGGCGTGCACTACCTGTTTGTGGCGCTGCTGGCGGGGCTGGTGGATGCGGCCTTGCCTGCGGCTTCGCTGTGGCCGGTGGTGCTGGGCGTGGGCATGGGGCTCACGCTGCTGATGGCCTTTGGCCTGCCGCCCGTGTTGCAGCTGGCCCAGGTGCCCGCGCTGCGCGTGATCCGCCGTGATGTGGGTAACCTGCGCCCCGCCTCGCTGGGGGTGCTGGCCATTGGTGTGGCCGGGTTTGCCGCGCTGCTGATGACGGTGAGCAGTGACCTGCTGCTGGGCCTGATTGCGGTGGGCGGCTTTGCCGGTGCGGTGCTGGTGTTTGCTGCGCTGAGCTGGGTGGCCGTGAAGGTGCTGCGCAAGAGCGTGAACGAAGCCACGGCGCCGCGCTGGCTGGTGCTGGCTACGCGCCAAATCTCGGCCCGCCCGGCCTACACCGTGGTGCAGGTGAGTGCGCTGTCGGTGGGCCTGCTGGCGCTGGTGCTCTTGGTGCTGCTGCGCACCGATTTGATCAGCAGCTGGCGCAAGGCCACGCCGCCCGATGCGCCCAACCGCTTTGTCATCAACGTGATGCCGGAGCAGTCCGACGCGTTCCAGAAAGCGCTGACCGACAGTGGTGTCACCAAGTTCGACTGGTACCCCATGATCCGTGGCCGCCTGGTCGCGGTGAATGGCAAGGAGATCTCGCCCGACAACTTCACGGAAGACCGCGCCAAGCGCCTGGTGGACCGCGAGTTCAACCTCTCCCACAGCAGCAAGAACCCGCCGCACAACCTCATCGTCGGCGGGCAGTGGACCGAGGACGAAGAGGGTGCCGTGAGTGTGGAAGAGGGCATTGCCAAGACCCTGAACCTGAAGCTGGGCGACAGCCTGCGCTTTGACATTGGCGGCATGCAGACCGAGTCGAAAATCACCTCGCTGCGCAAGGTGGACTGGGGCTCCATGCGGGCCAACTTCTTTGTGATGTACCCGGTGGGCGTGCTCAAGGACGTGCCCAGCACCTACATGGGCGCCTTCAAGGCGCCCGAGACCAAGGGCTTTGACAACGCCTTGGTGCGTGCGTTCCCCAACATCACCAATGTGGACATGACCAGCACCATCAACCAGGTGCAGCGTGTGCTGGACCAGGTCATCCGCGCGGTGGAGTTCTTGTTCGGCTTCACGCTGGCGGCGGGCCTGGTGGTGTTGTTCGCCGCGGTGACGGCCACGCGGGAGGACCGCGCGCGCGAGTTCGCCATCATGCGTGCCGTGGGCGCAGGCAGCAGCCTGCTGCGCCAGGTGCAGCGCACCGAGCTGGTCGGTGTGGGCCTGTTGGCGGGCTTCCTGGCCTCTGTGGTGGCTGCGGCGGTGGGCTGGGCGCTGGCGCGCTTTGTGTTCGAGTTCGACTGGACCGTGCAGCTCTGGGTGCCGCTGGTGGGCGCCCTGGCCGGCGCGGTGCTGGCGCTGGCCGCGGGCTGGTGGGGCCTGCGCGATGTGCTGCGCCGCCCGGTGGTGGAGACACTGCGCCGCGCCGCCAGCTAGATTGCTATTGTTTTAGTAGCTGTTGGCGCAGTATCCACGAGGGCTGGAGGCCAAAAACACGCTAAAAGTCAGAGTTTGTGGCTGACCAGCTTGAAGTCGGGGTCTTCGGCGTAGGTTTTGACGGTGAAGCCCAGGCTGCGCATGAGCCGCAGCATGCCGGGGTTGTGCACCAGCACCAGGCCGTCGATCTCGCTCAGGCCCTTGTCGCGGGCCACATCCATGATGGACTGCATCAAGCGTGAGCCCAGGCCCTTGCCGCCGAAGTCGTCGGCCACCACCAGCGAAAACTCGCAGCTGGACTGGTCGGGGTTGGTCACGTAGCGCGACACCCCAATGATGCGTTCGGTCTCGGTAAAGCCGCCATCGCCATTGGCCGTGCGCTCCTTGTGCACCGCCACCAGGGCCATCTCGCGGTCGTAGTCAATCAGCGTGAAACGCGCCAGCATGGCCGGGGGCAGCTCGTGCATGCTGGAGACAAAGCGGAAGTAGCGGCTTTCTCTGGACAGGCCTTGCACCAGCGTTTGCAGCATCTGCGCATCGTCGGGCTGGATGGGGCGCACGGTGTATTCGCCGCCATCGCGCATGGGCCACAGCTGCTCGTACTGCGCGGGGTAGGGCAGGATGGACAGGTGGTTGTAGTTGTGAATGCGGCTGCTCACGCCCTGGGTGGCGTGGTCGATGACGATGCGCGCGTCCACCGCCACGGCACCATGTTCGTCCACGATGATGGGGTTGATGTCCATCTCGCGCAGCTGGGGCAGCTCACACACCATCTCGGAGATGCGCAGCAGAATCTGCTCCAGCATGTCCACATGGGCTGGCTGGCTGCCGCGCCATTCGCCCAGCGTTTCCGCCACGCGCGAGCGCTCAATCAGGCGGCGTGCCAAAAACTGGTTGAGCGGTGGCAGCTCCATCGCGCGGTCGTTGATCAGCTCGATCATGGTGCCACCGGCCCCAAACGCGATGACGGGGCCAAACGGGTCGTCGGTGACCAGGCCAATGTAGATCTCGCGCCCGTGGCGCGGGCGCACCATGCTTTGCACGGTGACGCCGTTGATACGTGCATCCGGGCGCAGCTTCTTCACGGTTTGCACCATGTCGTTGTAGGTGTCGCGCACGCCGGTGGCGTTCATGATGTTGAGCGCCACGCCGCCCACGTCCGACTTGTGGCTGATGTCGGGCGAGTCGATTTTGAGCACCGCCGGAAACCCCAGCTGTGTGGCAATCATCATGGCCTCGTTGGCGCTGCGCGCCAGGATGGTCTGGGTGACCGGAATATGGAAGGCCGAGAGCAGCGTCTTGGACTCCATCTCGGTCAGCACCTTGCGGCGTTCGGCCAGCACACTCTCAATCACCAGACGCGCGCCTTCGATGTCCGGCTTGGCCAGGGCGGAGAGGGGCGGTGGCGTTTGTTGCAGCAGCAGCTGGTTTTGGTAGAAGGACGCAATGTTGCCAAAGGCTCCCACCGCGGCCTCGGGCGTGCGAAAACTCGGGATCTCGGCCGCCTTGAGGATGCCGCGTCCTGCGTCCACGGTGGTGTCGCCCATCCAGCATGAGAGCAGGGGTTTGCCCATGGCCTTTTTTTCCTCGGCCAGGGCACTGGCCACGGCCGATGCATCGTTGCCAGCCTTGGGCGAGTAGATGGCCAGCACGCCGTCCACTCCGCGGTCGCGGCTGGCCGCCTGGATGGCGGCGCGGTAGTGCTCGGGCCCGGCATCTTCCGACAGGTCCAGCAGATCGGTTAGCGAGGCCTGCTCGGGCAACAGCGGCTTGAGCTGCGCGGCCGATTCGGGGGACAGTTTGCCCAGCGCCAGCTGCAGCTCGTTGATCCAGTCGGCCGCCAGCACACCAGGGCCGCCGCCGTTGGTCACGATGGCCAGGCGTTTGCCCACCGGCCGGTAGCGCGAGGCCAGGCACTTGGCCGCCGAAAACAGCTCCACAAACGAACGTACCCGCACCGCGCCCGCGCGCCGCAGCGCGGAGTCAAACACATCGTCGCTGCCCACAATGGCGCCGCTGTGGGTTTGCGCTGCCTCGTTGCCCGCAGGCTTGCGCCCGGCCTTCAGCACCACCACGGGTTTGGCATTGGCCGCCATACGCAGCGCACTCATGAAGCGGCGCGCGCTGGAGATGCCTTCCAGGTAGACCACGATGCTTTGTGTCTGTGCGTCGTTGGCCAAAAAGTCCAGCACATGGGCAATGTCCACCGCCGTGTGGGGCCCCAGGGACACCACTGACGAAAACCCCACTGCGTTGTTGGCCGCCCAATCCAGCATGGAGGCGGTGAGCGCGCCCGACTGCGACACCAAGGCCAGCGAGCCGCGCTGGGCCAGTGGCCCGGCCGCGCTGGCATTGAGCTGTAACTGCGGGCGCTGCAGGCCCAGGCCGTTGGGCCCCAGCAGGTGCACGCCTTCGCGGCGGGCAATCTTCTTCAGCTCGGTGGCCTGGTCGGCCGTGATGCCGCTGGAGATGATGAGCGCCGCCCTGCAGGCCACGCGGCCCGCAATCTCCAGTGCCGCGCACACATCGGCCGGTGGCAGGGCAATGATGGCCAGGTCCGATCGCGCCTGCGCCAGCTCGGCCAGCGTGCCACTGCTGTGGATGTCCAGAAACCGCAGGCTGCCGGTGAAGGTTTGCGCCTTGAGCGCTGCCACCACGGCGCGTGCCTGCGCGGTCTGCGCTTCGGGCGTGTCCACCGGCCCGGCAAACACAATGATGGACTGGGGGGCGAATAGGGGGGTGAGAAAGTGTTTTTCCATGGAGTCCTCTAGTCTGCGCCTATCAATACCTTGACGTGTTCGGCCACGCTGCGGGCCAGCGGGTTGAGCACGTAGCCACCCTCCAGGCAGGAGATCACACGCCCCTTGCAGTGGCGCTCCGCCACGTCCATCAGCTGCCGGGTGACCCAGGCGTAGTCGGCATCCACCAGGCCCAGGTTACCCATGTCGTCTTCGCGGTGCGCGTCAAACCCGGCAGAGATGTAGATGAGCTGCGGCGCAAACGCGTCCAGCGCCGGCAGCCAGCGGCTGCGCACGGCCTCGCGAAAGGCATCGCTGCCCGAGCGTGAAGGCAGGCCCACATTCACCATGTTCGGGCCAGTGGCGTTTTCGCCAGTAAAGGGGTAGAGGCCTTCTTCAAAAATGGAGCACATCAACACCCGCTCGTCGCCACGAAAAATGTCTTCGCTGCCATTGCCGTGGTGCACATCAAAGTCGATCAGCGCCACACGCTGCAGGCCGTGCACATGGAGCGCATGGCGTATGCCTACCGCCACGTTGTTGAAGAAACAAAAGCCCATGGCCGCGGCCCGTTCGGCGTGGTGGCCCGGGGGGCGCACGCAGCAAAAGGCGCTGGGCACATTGCCAGCCAGCACCAGGTCGGTGGCCTGCACGGCAGCCCCTGCGGCGCGCAGGGCGGCGGGCACGGTGTAGGGGTTCATGTCGGTGTCGGGGTCCACCTTGTGGTAACCCTCGGCGGGGGCGGCGTCCAGCAGCTCGTGCACGTAGTTGCTGGCGTGGGCGCGGCCCAGTTGCTCCTCAGTGGCCAGCGGCGCGTCGTAGGTGTTCATGTAGTCCAGCAGCCCCTTGACCAGCAGCATGTCGTGGATGGCGCCCAGGCGCTCCGGGCATTCGGGGTGGTTGGGCCCCATCTCATGGCGGGCGCAGTCCGGGTGCGAGATAAAGGCAGGCAACATGCAGTCTCCAGCGTGGTGGTCTCAGTATGAAACAGCCAGTCTAGGCAGGCAAGCTGACGCGGGCCTTGATCCAGGGCAAGCGCCGGTGTGTGGGGGCGCTATGTCCCCGGCCTTCACCGGGAAATGCCGCCTTGGCAGCACCCTTGTTACCATCCCTGACCCATGACGCCGCCCTCCGCCTCCTCCCGCTCCTCGCGTTTCCCTCTTCGCTTTGTCACCACCAGTGCCCAGGTGCTGGCACTGCTGCTGTGCCTGCTGACCCTGTGCTACGGCTTGCTGCCGGGCCTGCTGGCGGTGTGCCTGGGCTACATGGCCACCCAGGCGCTCACCCACAACCGGCGTCTGGGGCGCCTCAAGCCCACGCCGTTTTGGGCTGCTACGGTGGTGATCGTGTTGCCCCTGGTGGCGCTGGCCCTGCTGCTGGCCAATGCCCAGGGCATGCTGGTGGGCGCCGTGGCCCAGTACGAGGCCCTGTTGCACCACCTGGCCCGCACGGTGCTGGAGATACGCCAAAAACTGCCGCCCAACCTCGCCACCCATCTGCCGGACGAACTGATTGCCGCCCAGGCCTGGCTGGCGTCCTACCTGCAGTCACAGGCGCGCTCGCTCACAGGCTGGGGCTCGGCCGGGCTGCAGGGCGGCTTGCTGGCCTATGTGGGGCTGGTGATTGGGGCGCTGGTGGTGGGCACGCCTGGTGTAGAGCAAGCAGCCCCCTTGCGCGCCGCCATGCGCACGCGGGCCGCGCACTTCATCCAGGCTTTTCGCCAAATTGTGGTCGCCCAGTTCTGGATCGCCGCGTTCAACGCCATGTGCACCGCCCTGTTTTTGTTTGCCGCGCTGCCGCTGTTTGACGTGTTTATTCCCTACAGCGGCATGCTGGTGGCGCTCACCTTCTTTGCCGGGCTTATTCCCATCGTCGGTAACCTGCTGTGCAACGGCGTGCTCACGCTGGCCGGTGTGTCGGTGGCGCCCATGGTGGGCCTGGCCTGCCTCATTTTCCTGATCGCCATCCACAAGTTCGAATACGTCATCAACGCCAAGGTGGTGGGCAAACGCACCGGCACCTCGGCCTGGGAGCTGCTCACGGTGATGTTTGTGGGCGAAGCCATTTTTGGCGTGGCCGGCCTGGTGGCCGCGCCGCTGTACTACGCCTATGTGAAGCGGGAGCTGCTGGAAGAGGGCTTGGTCTAGTTTTAAGCCTTTTAGGCCTCTAGCCCCCGCGGATATTGCGCGAACAGCTTCTGTTTTGATAGCACTAAGAATGCTGTGCCGCTTGCTGACTGAGCACTGGACCGGACTGGAGAGCCCATGTTTTCCCATATCTTTGTCGGCGTCACCGACTTCGAACGCGCGCTGCGCTTCTACACCCCGCTCATGCAGGCGCTGGGCCAGCAGCAACGTTTCATTGAACGCGAGCGCCCATGGGCGGGCTGGCAGACTGAAGGTGTGGCGCGCCCGCTATTCCTTATCGGCAAGCCGTTTGATGGGGACCATGCGGCGGGCAACGGCCAGATGACCGCCTTTCTGGCGGATAGCCGTGCGCAGGTGGATGCGGTGTACCAAACCGCGCTGGCCCATGGCGGCACCAGCGAGGGTGCGCCGGGCCTGCGGCCCGAGTACCACGACCACTACTACGGTGCTTACTTTCGGGATACGGAGGGGAACAAGCTGTGTGTGGCTTGCCATGGGGTGCAGGCGTGATGGATGCCTCTGTTTGAGCGAGTTCTTGCTGGGTTTGGCTTCATTTTCATAAAAGCCTGGCAGCTTTGAATCTGCGAAATCAGATATAAATCAAGCACTTAAAAATACACGGGAGGAAAAAATGTGGCCAAGCGACTTTGTTCATAAGACCTGTTTGACGTCCGTAACACGTTGGGACTCTGGAAATCGTGACAACTTTTCCCCGCACGCTGAACTTCGCCAGATCATTTACAAAGCATTCTGTGCGACCAGTTAATCCCCGATGCCCAACCCATCATTCCACCGGACCTGCGCGAAAAGCTGCGCAGGCCTGTGAATTCAGACGTTAGGCGTCACATGCGAGTGTTCAAGTACCGAGGCGGTCCAGAAGACATCCTCCGTCGCGACCTTCGTTCGATCTTCTGCAACCAGATCTATGCTGCACCGATCGAGTCACTGAACGACCTCTTTGAAGCGCAGGTCAAGATTCACGGGCAAACGTTCCGCGTTGGCCATATCCTGAGTGCTGTTGGTCTTGCTACCTACAACAAAAAGATGGCCGAAGCAGAGGCCAGCTTTCTTGGTGAGATAGAGGATTTCGCGCGAAAAGCGCGCACTTGGGGCGTCTACTCCCTGAGTCGATCAGCCACTGATGAGCTCTTGTGGGCCTACTACGCGAACTCACATCGCGGCTTCTGCCTGGAATATGAACTTGATGAGTTGCTCACTTACAAACTTCAAGGCCAAGGCTGGACCGAAGTTGACTATCAAGACGACGTACCTGCCATCACGCTCAATGACCTAGTTGGGATCCAGAAATCACCCCAAGGGCTCACTAGCAAGCTCATCGGCACCAAGTCACGCCGATGGAAGCATGAGAATGAAGTTCGCGTTGTAACTGGCCAGCCCGGGCTCTTCGAGTACGACTTTCGGGCGCTGAAGGCGATCTACTTTGGCGCGCGTTCAACGCCCCATCTAAGGCGTAGGTTAATGCGAGCGTTGGCGGGACGCGGGCTGCGCTATTTTCAAGTAGCGCCAACCGGTCAGACGTATGCTCTGAAGGTAGCTGAACTTACCGACCCGTTTGTTCGCATACCAGATTATCGCAAGCGAGTCGCACCTATTGAAGAGGGTGTGCCCAGCTTTGACAGTAAGACTTCTGCATACAAGAACGAGATCATGCGCGCAATCGAGATTGTCAGACGCGAACCGTACTGCGAGAAAGTAGTTGACGCCTATCTGAGTTCACGGGGTACTGTGGATAACCCAGTCTTCTACGTCACGTACCAGCGAAGTGATGGTCTGTCCCAGAACTTCTTCCTAAGCAGAGATCAAATCAAAAGCGCTTGCATCCAAGAGTGACGCCTAACCTCTTATATAGACTCCCCCACAAGCGCAAGAAACTGATCAAAGTTGTGGCTGTTGGGGAGGCGCCTGCAGTCGTATATCTGACATAGCCACAACCCGCGCAAGCTGACGCAAGCCTCACTTGTCTGGCAGCGCCAGCAAATCCTCCGTAGGCCTTCCATCCCGATAAGCCTGTAGATACTTTTTGCGTCCCAGCGTTTGCACACCCACCCAAGCCCCGGGCTGACCGGGCTTGGCTGCGAGGCACCACAGGGCCTGGGGGCCGCTGGATTCGACGAAGTCGATCAACTGGGTGTGGGTGGAAAAGCCGGTCTCTTTCGTCGGCTTGCCGTCCACCACTTGCACCCACCACAGGATGTTGAGGTGTTCGTGTTTGTAGCCGCCGCGCATGCGCTTGGCCACGCATTGGAGGTAGACCGCCATGGTGGTGTCAGGGCAGGGTCTGGTGCTTGCGTGCCGCCCAGACCCTGATCTGTTTAGGCAAACACGCCAGCCGTGTCCTGCATGCGCGCCGACACTTCACCCAGGTGGTGCAGGCTGTCGCCAAAGGTCATTTCCAGTTGGGTGAGTTTCTTGAAGTAGTGGCTGCCGATGTATTCGTCCGTCACGCCAATGCCGCCGTGCAGTTGCACCGCCTGCTGGCCGACAAAACGCATGCTTTGGCCGAGCTGGTACTTGGCGCGGGCCAGTGCCGCGCGGCGCTCTGGTGCGGGGGCGTTGAGCTTGAGGCTGGCATAAAAACTCATGCTGCGGGCCAGTTCCAGTTGCATCTTCATGTCGGCGGCGCGGTGGCGTAGTGCCTGGAAGCTGCTGATCGCCACACCAAACTGTTTGCGCGTGTTGAGGTACTCAGCGGTCAGCGCCACGGTCTTGTCCATCACGCCCACGGCCTCGGCGCAGGTGGCGGCAATGCCGATGTCCACCGCATGCTCCAGTGCGGCCAATCCTTGTGTGGTGATAAGGGTGGCGGGTGCGTTTTTGAAGGTGACTTCGGCCGCGCGGCTGCCGTCTTGCGTGCCGTAGCCGCGCGTGCTCACGCCAGCCGATTCGCGCTCTACCAAAAACAGGCCCATCACGCTGTTGACCTTGGCGGAGACGAGGTAGGCGTCGGCCTGGTCGCCGGCGGCCACGATGCTTTTCGTTGCGTTCAGCACATAGCCACCGGGGGCCTGGTGGGCCTTGGCGTCGCCTGCGTCCAGCGCGTAGCGGCTGCTGCGCTCCTGGTAGGCCAGCACCACCAGTTTCTCGCCACTGGCCACGCCGGGTAGCCAGGCGGCCTTGGTGGCGGCATCGGCATAGCCGGCAATCACGGCGCCAGCGATCAGTGCCTGGACCAGGGGCTCCAGCACGATGCCGCGGCCCAGCTCTTCCATCACCACCATGCCTTCAATCGGGCCCATGCCCATGCCGCCATCGTCTTCGGGCACGTAGAGGCCGGTCAGGCCCAGCTCGGCCAGTTCGGTGTAGGCGGCGCGGTCAAAGCCGCCAGCCTTCTCAATGGCGCGGCGGCGCTCGAAGCTGTAGCCCTTGTCCACGTACTTGCGTACGGCGTCGCGCAGTTGTTCCTGGTCGTCAGAAAAATCGAAATCCATGTTCTTCTCCTCTTAGCCCAAAACAACCTGGGACACGATGTTGCGTTGCACTTCATTGCTGCCACCGTAGATGGTGGTCTTGCGCAGGTTGAAGTAGTGGGAGGCCAGGGGCGCGTTGCCCACTTCGCCACCGGGGAAGTCGCCTTGCCAGCCGGCCTCCATGGCTTCGCGCACCAGGGGCAGGGCAAAGGGGCCGGCGGCCAGCATCATCAGTTCGCTATAGCGCTGCTGGATTTCACTGCCGCGGATCTTCAAGAGGCCGGCAATGTCCAGCGAGTTCTTGCCGCTCTTCTCGGCCGAGAGCACGCGCAGCACCAGCATCTCCAGCGCCACCACGTCCACTTCCAGTTTGGCAATTTCGTCGCGGAAGCGGGCGTCGTCCCACACGCCTTCGCGTTTGGCAATGCGCTTCAGGCGCTCCAGCTCGCGTTTGCTGCGGTTCACATCAGCAATGTTGGTGCGCTCGTGGCTCAGCAGGTGTTTGGCGTAGGTCCAGCCCTTGTTCTCTTCACCAATCAGGTTCTCGGCGGGCACTTCCACGTTGTCGAAGAACACCTCGTTCACCTCGTGGCCGCCATCCAGCATGATGATGGGGCGCACGGTCACGCCGGGGCTCTTCATGTCGATCAGCAGGAAGCTGATGCCGGTCTGCGGCTTGCCCTCGGTGCTGGTGCGCACCAGGCAGAAGATCCATTCGCCATACTGGCCCAGCGTGGTCCAGGTCTTTTGGCCGTTGACGATGAATTGGTTGCCTTGCCGTTCGGCCCGGGTTTTGACCGAGGCTAGGTCGGAGCCGGAACCCGGCTCGCTGTAGCCCTGGCTCCACCAGACCTCGCCACTGGCAATGCCGGGCAAAAAGCGCTGTTGCTGCTCGGGCGTGCCAAAGGCCATGATGACCGGGGCCACCATGACGGGGCCAAAGGGGATGATGCGCGGCGCACCGGCCAGCGCACACTCTTCTTCAAACAAATGCTTTTGCACGGCCGTCCAGCCGGGGCCGCCAAATTCCTTGGGCCAGCCAAAGCCCAGCCAGCCTCTTTTGCCCAAGATCTTGGCCCAGCGCTGCATATCGTCGCGCGTGAGCTCCAGGGCGTTGTGCACTTTGTGGGCAATGTCGGTGGGCAGGTTTGCGTTAACCCAGGTGCGAATCTCTTCGCGGAACGCCTGCTCTTCAGGGGTGAATGCCAAATCCATGGGGAGGTCTCCAGTGTGTCTTGGTGTCAGGGCGGTCTAGGGCCGCTGCAAACCGTGTTTTAGCACGGTCGTTCTATTCAACTTGTCCGGGGGGTGACATTCCCAGTTCGGCGCACAGCCTTTGCACGGTGGTGCGCAGCTCGGCCAACTCGGTTTCCAGCTGGGTCACGCGGGCCTGCAGGTCCGCGTTCGCAGGCGCGGCCATGCGGCTGGCCACGGCGGCGCTGGCGTCTACCGGCCCGCACAGCAGATGGGCCCAACGCTGCTCACGCGCGCCGGGTGCGCGGTCCAGCTTGATGACCAGCGGGCCGCCTTTGTCTTCGCTGCGTTCCTGCAGCTCGTCCAGAAACGCCTCGACCGACGAGGTGTCGGCAAAGCGGTACCAGCGCTCGGCGTTCAGGCGCAGTTCGGCCGCGGTTTGCGGGCCGCGCAACATCAGCAGGCCCAGCAGCACCGCGCTTTGCTCGGGCACACCAATGCCGCGCTGGGCGTTGTGGGTGAACTTGGTGGCGCGGCCCCCGCTGGTCTCGTGCACCAGGCCGGCTTCGCGCAGCGTGTCCACCGCGTTGCTCACCTCGGCCTCGCTCAGCTCCATCAGCGGCTCGCGGCTGGTTTTCTGGTTGCAGCCCAGGAGCAGGCTGTTCAGGGTGAGCGGGTAGCTGTCGGGCACGGTGCGTGCTTTTTCCATCAGCGTGGCCAGCACACGGGCTTCAACAGGGGTCAAGAGAACGGGGGTGGTCATAATTCAGCCAGTTATGAAAAACATCGTCATTTTGATCTCTGGCGGCGGCTCCAATATGGCCGCCATCGTGCGTGCCGCCCAGCGCGAGGACTGGGAGCGCCACTACGGCGCCCGCATTGCCGCCGTCATCAGCAACAAAGGCACGGCTGGCGGCCTGGTATTTGCCAAGGAGCAGGGCATAGACACCGCCGTGCTGGACCACAAAACCTTTGAGAGCCGCGAAGCCTTTGACGCCGCCCTGATGGCCGAGATTGACCGCCACAACACGCCCCAAGCCCCGGTGCTGGTGGTGCTGGCAGGCTTCATGCGCATCCTCACTCCGGGCTTTACCGCGCACTACGCGGGCCGGCTGACCAACATCCACCCCTCGCTCTTGCCCGCCTTCCCCGGCCTGCATACGCACCAGCGTGCCATTGAAGCCGGCTGCAAGTTCGCCGGCGCCACCGTGCACCTGGTGACCGCGGAGCTAGACCACGGCCCCATCCTGCAGCAAGCCGTGGTGCCGGTGCTACCCACCGACGACGCCGACACCCTGGCCGCCCGCGTGCTCACGCAAGAGCACCTGATTTATCCCCAGGCGCTGCGCGATTTGCTATCTAAATAGGAGCTGCTTGCGCATATTCTGAGCGGGTTATAGGCACTTTTTATTCAAAAAATGCCCCTGACAAGGGCTACTCGTGCCGCAGCGCCTCAATCGGGTCCAGCTGCGCCGCACGCCGTGCCGGCACAAAACCAAATACCACGCCAATCGCTGCCGAGAAGGCAAACGACAGCAGGTTGACGCCGAGGTCAAAGGTATAGGGAATCTGCATCAGCGCGGCCAGGCCCAGCGAGGCCACGGTGGCCAGGGCGATGCCCATCAGGCCGCCCAGGGAGGCGAGCACTACGGCTTCGATCAGGAACTGCAGCAGCACCTCGCGCTCCAGTGCGCCAATGGCCAGGCGCAAGCCGATCTCGCGGGTGCGCTCGGTCACGCTCACCAGCATGATGTTCATCACGCCAATGCCGCCCACCAGCAGGCTCACCGCGGCCACCGCGCCCAAGAGCGTGGTCATGATCTGCGTGGTGCCCGAGAGCGTGTCGGCCAGCTGTTTGGTGTCCAGCACGTTGAAGTTGTCTTCCACGCCATCGGCCAGCTTGCGCTGCTCGCGCAGCAGCTGGGTGATGCCGCTCTTGATGCGGGTGGCGTCGCTGCCCTCGGCCATGGAAACCAGCAGGGTGTTGACGCGTGTGTTGCCGGTGATGCGGCGCTGCAGCGTCTTGAGCGGGACCAGCACCACGTCGTCCTGGTCGTTGCCAAAACTGCCCTGGCCCTTGGAGCCCAGGATGCCCACCACCTCGCAGGACACCTGTTTCACGCGCAGGGCCTGGCCCAGGGCTGGCGTGCTGCCAAACATTTCGCGGCGCACGGTTTCGCCGATCACACAGACTGCCGAGCCCGCGCGCAGTTCTTCTTCGCTGAACTCGCGGCCTTCTTTGAGTTGCCAGTTGCCGGTGGTGAGCCAGGCATTGCTGCTGCCTACCACGCTGGACGTCCAGTTGCGCCCGTTGGCCACCACGGTCACGCTGGCGCGCGACTCGGGCGCCACGGCGGCAATGCCGCCGATCTGGCTGGCGATGGCGGTGGCGTCCACTTCCTTGAATGAGGGCGCGCTGCCACCGCCAGCGCCCGGGCCCATGCGCTGGCCGGGGCGGATTTGCAGCAGGTTGGTGCCCAGGCTGGAGATCTGCGTTTGCACTGCCTGGGTGGCGCCGTTGCCCAGCGTGACCATGGTGATCACGGCGCTCACGCCGATGACGATGCCCAGGATCGTGAGGAAGGAGCGCATCAGGTTGCGCCGGATGGAGCGCAGCGCGAGCCAAATGGTGTTGAGGAACATCAGTGCACCTCTTCCTGGGCCGCTGCGTGGCGTCGCACCGGGTGGGGGTTCGCTACATCACTCTCGATCACACCGTCCACAAAACGCACGATGCGCTTGGCATACGCCGCCATGTCGGGCTCGTGCGTGACCATCAGCACGGTGATGCCGTGCTGCACGTTCAGGTCTTGCAGCAGCTCCATGATCTCGGCGCTGCGCTGGGTGTCCAGGTTGCCGGTGGGCTCATCTGCCAGCAGCACGGTGGGCTCGGTGACGATGGCGCGTGCAATCGCCACGCGCTGCTGCTGCCCGCCCGACAACTCGGCCGGGGTGTGGTGCTCGCGGCCTTGCAGGCCGACTTGGGCCAGGGCGCGCGATGCGGCCTTGCGCCGGGCGCTGGCCGATTCGCCGCGGTAGAGCAGGGGCAGCTCCACGTTCTCCTGCGCGCTGGTGCGCGGCAGCAGGTGAAAGCCCTGGAACACAAAGCCCAGGTAGTGGCGGCGCAGCTGGGCGCGCTGGTCGCGGCCCAGGGTTTCCACATGCACACCCTGGAACAGGTACTCGCCCGTGGTCGGTGTATCCAGGCAGCCCAGCGTGTTCATGGCGGTGGACTTGCCCGAGCCGCTGGGGCCCATGATGGCGACAAAGTCGCCGGCCTCAATGCGCAGGTCCACGCCTTTGAGCGCCTGCAGCACGGTGGCACCCTCGCCGTAGGTGCGGGTCACGCCGCGCAGCTCAATCAGGGGCGTTGAAGACGCGGGGAGGATCATTGGGCCGCTCCACCGCTGCGCTGGTCGGTGATGACGCGCATGTCGGCCGTCAGCTCGCCACCGGTGACCTCGGTCATGCGGCCGTCGCTGATGCCGGTCTGCACCGCCACGGCCACCGGGGCGCCATCACGCAGCACCCAGACCTGCTTGCTGCCCGCACCGGCTGCGCTGCCAGCGCTCTTGCGGTTGCCACTGCCACCGGGCATGCGCGGCATCAGGCTGCCCACAATGCTGCTGCTTTGGGCCGCAGGTTTGCCGGCGCTGGCTGTGGTGCTGGGGCTGTAGCGCAGCGCGGTGTTGGGCACCAGTAGCGCGTCCTTGCGCTCGGTGGCGGTGATGGTGGCCGTGGCGGTCATGCCGGGGCGCAGTGTCAGGTCGCTGTTGTCCACCTCCAGGTAGGTGATGTAGGTGACCACGTTTTCGGTGGTGGTGGAGCCATAGGCCACGCGGGTGATGGTGGCAGGGAAGGTGCGCGAGGGGTAGGCGCTGACGGTGAAGCTGGCCTTTTGGCCCACCTTCACCGAGCCCACATCGGCCTCGTCCACATTCACCTGCAGGCGCAGCTTGCTCAGGTCTTCGGCCACGCTGAACAGCGTGACTGCCTGCAAGGAGGCGGCCACGGCGTTGCCGGGCTCCACGCTGCGCGTGAGCACCACGCCGTCAATGGGGGAGCGGATGGAGGCTTTGGACAGGTTGGTCGCATCGCTGGACGCGCCGGCCTGGGCTTCGGTGACGTTGGCGCGCGCGCTGGCCTCGTCGGCCTGGGCACGTTCCAGCGTGGCACGGGCGGCATCCAGCTCGCTCTTGGCGGGTACCTTGCCGCCCGACAGGCGCGACACCTCTTCCAGACGCGCCAGGCTGGCTTGGGCCTCTTTCACGGTGACCACGGTTTGCGCTACCTTGGCCTGCGCGGCACTCAGGGCGGCGCGGGTTTTGGTGAGCTGGTCGTTGAGTTTGGCGGTGTCCAGCTCCACCAGCAACTGGCCTTTGCGCACACGGTCGTTCACGTCCACCAGCACATTGCGCACGGTGCCCGAGAGCTCGCTGCCGATGTTGACCGAGCGTGTGGGTTGCAGCGTGCCGTTGGCCGACACGCTCAGGGTCAGGTTGCCGCGCTGCACGGTTGTGCTCACATAGCTGGGGGCGGCCTGGGCCTGGCTGCGTGCCTGCAGCGCGTAGGTGGCGCCCAGGGCCAGCAGCACGGCGGCTACGCTGGCCAACACCACGGGGCGGCGCCACCAGGGCCGGTTGGGTGCGGTTTGCAGCAGGGCCTGGATGGCGGCGGTGCTGGGCACGGCTGAGGAGATGGGAGGGGTGTCGGAGCTCATGGTTGTCCTGCAGAAGAAGTGGGGGGCGTCGTGGTGGCGGGGGCGGCTTGCCAGCCACCGCCGAGCGCCTTGTACAGGCGCACGTGGTCGGTGCCCAGGTCGGTGAGGGTGCTGGCCACGCTGTTTTGTGCGCTCAGCAGCGTGCGCTGGGTGCTCAGCACGGTCTGGAAGTCGATCAGGCCGCTGGCGTAGCGCTGCTGGGCCAGCAGGGCGGCCAGCTCGGCCGCTGTGGCGGCGCTTTGCAGGTGCTGCAGCCGTGCGCGGTGGCCGCGCAGGGCGGCCAGGGCGTCCTCCACTTCCTGCAGCGCGGTCAGCACCGTGCTTTGGTAGCTGGCCTGGGCCTGCACCAGTGCGGCCTCTTGCGCGCGCAGGGTGGCCGCGGTGGCACCGCCATCAAACACCGGCAGGGAGACACTGGCCAGCAGGCTGCTGAGCACGCTGGCGCCGTTGGTCAGCCCTGCCAGCGTCAGGGCGCTCAGGCCCAGGGATCCCCCAATGGAAAACGTGGGGTAACGCGCCGCATCGGCCACCTGCACCCGCGCCAGGGCGGCGGCGATGCGGGCCTCTTCGGCACGCACATCGGGACGCTGGCGCAGCGTGTCGGCCGGGAAGGCCAGCGCCAGCTGTGTGGGCGCGCTGGGAATGGGCGCGGCCGTGCCGAGCTGCTCCACCAGCGCGGTGGGGGCCTGCCCGGTCAGCACCGCCAGGCTGTGCTGGCTGGCGGCAATGCTGGCCTGCAGGGTGGGAATTTCGGCGCGGGTCTGCTCTACCGCGGTGCGGGCCTGCTCGACCTCCAGGCTGGTGGTGAGGCCGGCCTGGGCGCGCCAGTCGGTTAGTTGCAGGGTTTCTTGTTGGCTGGCCAGGTTGGTCTGGGCAATGGCCAACTGGCTTTGCTGGCCGCGCAGTTGCAGGTAGGCCAGGGCCACCTCGGCTGCCATGGACACCTGGGCATCGGCCAGCGTGGCCTGCTGGGCCTGGGCATCGGCCTCGGTGGCATTCAGGGCCTGGCGCTTGCCGCCAAACAGGTCGGGCTCCCAGCTGGCGTCCAGGCCGGCCTTGAAGACGTTGGTGGCGGGCTGCTCATTGGTCTGGCTGCGCTGGCCGGAGCCACTGGCGTTCAGGCTGGGCAGCAGGGCGCCTTGCTTGGCATCGCGCAGGGCGCGGGCTTGCTGCAGCGCGGCCTCGGCCTTGCGCAGGCTGGGGTTGGCTTGCAGGGCCTGGGTCACCAGGGCGGAGAGCTGGGCGTCGTTGAACGTATCCCACCACTGGGCCAGGTTGCCGGGCGTGGTGCTGCTGGCTTGCGACCAACTGGAAGGAATGGGGAGGGCCGCTAGGGGCTGGGTGTCGGGCGTGGCGGGAGCCGCCTGGCTGCCCAGCGTGGCCAAGGCCAGCAGGCAGGCCGCGGCACCGTGGCGCAGCCGCGGGCGGTGGAAGAGGGAAAGGGCGTGAGGTGGCATGGTCCTGATGGTGCGGGCCACGGGTGTCGCCTTCGTGCCCTGTGTGTAAAGACCGGTAAAGACGGCACAACGCCGGGTCCACGGCGTGTGGCCTGGCGCAGAGTTGCTATAAATTCAGGAGCTGCTTTCGCAGCATCCACGGGGGCTAGAGGCCAAAATTATGCTGAAGTGCTGAGGGTGGACGTACTCTCGGTCAGCCCCTCGGCCACCTGGGCGTAGATCTTTTGGGCCAGCTCGGCGATTTGCTGGTTGGTGGCGGTGGTGCTGCTGGCATCACGGTTGCTGCTGAGGCTGGCAATGGCCTCCTTGAGCTCGCCCACCATGCGTTCCACCTCGGATACGGTGCCGTCGCGGTTGGTGTCCAGCGCGTCGTAGGTTGTGTCACTGGACGAGGCGCCCTGTGCCCCGCCGGGACCGCCGGGGCCACCCGCAGGCGGTGGGCCCTTGGGGCCATCGCCGCCCTGGGCACGTTGGGCGTCTTCGGGGGGGCGGCCAGCCTCAAATTCGGTTTGGGTGAGCTGGCCGTCGCCGTCGGTGTCGAGCTTGGCAAAGTCCTGGCTCACGTCCTGGCCGGTGTCTTCTTTGATCTTGTCGGTCAGCACTTGCAGCTCGTCTTGGCTGACCGAGCCGTCGCCATCGGTGTCCACCTTGGCAAACAGGTCGTCCTGGCTGCCACCACTGCCACCCATGCCGCGGGACTGGGCAAACTCCATGGTGCTGGCCGGTGGCTGCATCAGGGCTTTCATGCCCGCATCCAGCTCATCACTGGAGAGGCTGCCGTCGCTGTTGCTGTCCATTTGGGTGAACAGTTCCTTGGCGTCGCCCAGGCTGGCGCCGGTTTTTTCGCTGATGTCGCTCAGCATGGTGCCGAGCTCGGTCTGGTCGACGCCGCCGCTGCCGTCGGCATCCACTTTGGCGAACATCTTGGCCTGGTGCTGGCTGCGTTGGGTGTTGAGGGCAGCCCAGACGTTGCTGGAACTGCTCACCCCGCTGATGGTGCTCATGGTCACTTCCTTTCTGGATGGTGGTGGTTGGTGCCACCGATTCTTGGCAGCGCAGGTATCGCGGGTTTGTCGTCTGTGTACCAAGGCTGGTACATAAGCCCATCCGAGGCGTGCAACTGGGGGGCGCTTGGCGGCCAATTCAGGGGTTCAGGCGGAGGGGCTTTTTTTACACTGGATGGGCCGCTCGGACTGTCTCCCCGGCCGCCAGGACCGCCCCATGAGCACCAAAACCTCCATCCTCCTCGTTGACGACGACGTCGACATCACCGCGCTGCTGGGTGAATACCTGGCGCGCTTCAACTTCGAGGTGCACACCGCTTTTGACGCCGACAGCATGCGCCAGCAGCTCGCACGCCAGCGTGTGGACCTGGTGGTGCTGGATGTGATGCTGCCCGGTACCGACGGGCTGACGCTGTCACGCGAGATTCGCGAGCGTTCGCAGATTCCCGTCATCATGCTGACCGCGCGCACCACCACCTTCGACCGCATCATGGGGCTGGAGAACGGCGCTGATGACTACATGGGCAAGCCCTTTGAGCCGCGCGAGCTGGTAGCCCGCATCCACACCGTGCTGCGTCGTGCGCTGGGCACCAAGGACAGCATGCCCATCCTGGCGCGCAGCGAAGTGGTTTGTTTTGACGGCTGGGAGCTGCACCGCGATGAACGCAACCTGGTGTCGCCCACGGGGCTGGTGGTGCCCTTGTCCAACGCCGAATTCCGCCTGCTCACCACCTTTTTGCAAACCCCGCGACGCCTGTTCAGCCGTGACCAGCTCATGGAGCAGGCCCGCGGCCGCGCCATGGATGCCTTTGAGCGCAGCATCGACTTGCTGGTCTCGCGCCTGCGGCAAAAGCTGGCCGACGACCCCGACCAGCCTTCCATGATCAAGACCGTGCGCGGTGCGGGTTATCTGTTCAATGTGCAGTCGGTGCAGGGGCGCATGGCGTGGCGGGCCTGAAGACACGAAGCCGCGCCCTGGTGGCCCGTGCGGGCGCGCTGGTGCAGCGTTGCCTGCCGGCCAGTCTGTTTGGCCGCCTGGCCTGGCTGTTGGGCCTGACGGTGCTGTTTAGCCACGTGCTGGCGCTGACGCTGATGTTTGAAATGCGGCCCGACATGCGCCCGGACCTGCGGGCCAACGGGCCGCTGCCCGGCCCACCGCCGGGCGCACTGCACTGGGGCGGGGCTGCGCCTCCACCGCCGCCCCCATACCTGGACCCATCGGACGACCGCCACCACGGTGGACCGCCGCCGGTGGGGCTGCTGCTGGACATTGCGGTGCGTTTGGGGGCGCTGCTGCTGGCGGCCTGGGTGGCGGCGCGGTGGTTGTCGGACCCGGTGCGCCGCCTGGCCGCTGCGGCCAGCGAGCTGGGCCACAACATCCACCGTGCACCGCTGCCTGAGTCGGGCTCGCTGGAGTGCCGCGAGGCCACGCGCGTGTTCAACCAGATGCAGCAGCACATCCGCGCCCAACTGGCGCAGCGCGACCAGTTTGTGGCGGCGGTATCACACGACTTGCGCACGCCGCTCACCCGTCTGGCGCTGCGCGTGGAGTCCTTGTCGGACGCGCAGGAACGCCAGCGCTTTGGACGGGACATCGCCGAGATGGACACCATGATTCGCGCCACGCTGGACTACCTGCGCGGCGCGGCGGATGCCGAGCCCTGGGTGACGCTGGACCTGGCCGCACTGGTGAACAGCCTGGTGGAAGATCAGCAGGAGGCTGGCCACGATGTGGTCGTTGAGCCCGGGGAGGGGCCGCCGATAGCCCCGCTTCGGGCGCAGGCCTCGGCCTTGCGCCGCTGCATCAGCAACCTGCTGGACAACGCCGCCCGCTACGCTGGCGGTGCCCAGGTGCGGTTGACAGAGGATGCACAGGGCGTGCGCGTGACGGTGCTGGACCGCGGCCCCGGCATCCCCGAGAGTGAGTTGGCGCAGGTGCTGCAGCCGTTTTACCGGGTCGAGGCTTCCCGCAACCGCAACACCGGCGGAGTTGGGCTGGGCCTGGCCTCAGCCAGTGACATTGCGCGCCAACACGGCGGCAGCCTGCAGCTCAGCAACCGCATGGGTGGCGGCTTGCAGGCGGAACTGTGCGTGCCCCGCCGGGCCCTCGACGCAAAAACGCTATTGAATTAGGAGCTGCTCGCGCATACTCCACGGGGGCTAGGTGGCGATTTAGTCCCCAATCCGGGTAAAACGCGGTTGGGCCACGCCCTCTATCACCACGGTTTCCAGAAACATGGCAGCCGGGCGCACCCACAGGCCCATTTCGCCATACAGCGCACGGTACAAGGTCATGGGCTCCAGCGTTTCGCTGTGGCGCACGGTGTCCAGCACCTGGTATTCCATGCCCTTGTAATGGCGGTAGCGGCCGGTAGGGGTGGTAACTAAAGGGGGGAGTTTTTCTTCGCTCATGGGACAATCCTAGGCTATGCATCCAAAAGCCCTGCTTGACGCCTGTTCCGAATTGGTTCGGCTCGTCCTTAAATTTGACCACCCTGCGGACGCCATCGTCTCGCGTTTCTTCCGTGACAACCGCGGCCTGGGCCCGCGCGAGCGTGCCACCCTGGCCGAAACCGCCTACACCGTGCTGCGCAAAAAGCTGCTGTTTGACCACCTGGCCCCCAGCGGCAGTGGCCCCAAAGAGCGCCGTATGGCCATTCTGGGCTTTTATGGCCCAGGCGACTTTCTGCGCAGCGCGCTGACCGACCAGGAAAAAAACTGGTTGGACCAGTGTGAGAAGGTCCAGCCCGCCGACCTGATGGAGCGCCACCGCCACAACCTGCCCGAATGGCTGGTGCAGCCGCTCAAAGACCAGTTGGGCGACGAATTCTGGCCGCTGGTGGAGCACCTGAACCTGGGCGCGGGCCTGGATTTGCGGGTCAACACCTTCAAGGCCAAGCGTGCCGATGTGCAAAAAGAGCTGCAACAGGCCGGCATCAAGGCGGTGCCCACGCCGTACTCCCCCTGGGGCCTGCGCATTGCCGGCAAGCCGGCACTGAACAAGAACGAGGCCTTTGTGCGCGGCGATTTTGAGGTGCAGGACGAGGGCTCCCAACTGCTGGCCATGCTGCTGGACGCCAAGCGCGGCGAAATGGTGGTGGACTTTTGTGCCGGTGCCGGCGGCAAAACCCTGGCCATTGGTGCCGCCATGCGCAGCACCGGCCGCCTGTACGCTTTTGACACCTCGGCCCACCGCCTGGATTCGTTCAAGCCGCGCATGGCCCGCAGCGGCCTCTCCAATGTGCACCCTGCGGCCATCGCCCACGAGCGCGACGACCGCGTGAAGCGCCTTTCCGGCAAGATGGACCGGGTGCTGGTGGATGCGCCGTGTACCGGTATGGGCACCTTGCGCCGTAACCCGGACTTGAAATGGCGCCAAAACCTCCAAGCTGTAGAGGAAATGGCGGTCAAGCAGGCCGCCATCCTGCAAAGTGCCGCGCGCATGGTGAAGTCCGGCGGACGTCTGGTCTACGCGACTTGCAGCGTGTTGCCCCAGGAGAACGAGGCGATTGCTGCGGCCTTTGCCGCCGCCAACCCCGATTTTGTAGCCCTGCCTGCAGGCGAGGTGCTGGCCGGCTTGAAGGTGGAGAACGCACCAAGCCTGTGCGCTGGTGGCGAAGACGGCCAACTCTACCTGCGCCTGTGGCCGCATCGTCATGCCACGGATGGATTTTTTGCGGCAGTTTGGCAAAAGAAGTGAAATAGTTGATGAAAGTTAATGTTTTTTAACTTCCATTTGAATTAACTAGCCAAAAAAGACTGCAGCCCCTAAAATCTGGGGTGTACAGGGGCGCACGTCGCCCCTGACTCATAACTAACCAAACCTCGTTGAGAGATTGAATTGACTATGTTGTTACCTGATTGGGCTGTGCTGAACGCAGCAATTGAGTGGCTGGCCCATGGCATGTGGAACATCACATGGTGGCAAATTGTGTTGTTTGCACTGGCCATGACACACGTCACCATGATCAGCGTGACGGTGTTCCTGCACCGCCACCAGGCGCACCGCGCCCTGGACCTGCACCCCATCGCATCGCACTTTTTCCGGTTTTGGCTGTGGCTGACCACCGGTCAGGTGACCAAAGAGTGGGCTTCCATCCACCGCAAGCACCACGCCAAGTGCGAGCAGGCCGAAGATCCCCACAGCCCGCATGTGTACGGCATCAAGACCGTGTTGCTCAAGGGCGCCGAGCTCTACCGTGCGGAATCCAAGAACAAGGAAACCATGGCCCGTTTCGGCCACGGCACGCCCGATGACTGGATCGAGCGCAACCTGTACACCCGCTACTCCTGGCAGGGCGTGGGTCTGATGATGATCATCGACCTGTACCTGTTTGGCGCCGCTGGCTTGGCGGTTTGGGCCCTGCAAATGGCGTGGACACCGATTACCGCGGCCGGCATCATCAACGGTGCCGCCCACTACTGGGGTTACCGCAATTTCGAGGCGCCTGATGCCTCCACCAACATCTCGCCCTGGGGCATCATCATTGCCGGTGAAGAGTTGCACAACAACCACCACACCTACCCGACCTCTGCCAAGCTGTCGGTCAAGCCCTACGAGTTTGATATTGGCTGGATGTACATCACCATCATGCAAGCGGTGGGTTTGGCCAAGGTCAAGAAGACTCCCCCCAAGGCTGCATATGGCGACATTCGCCCTGTGGCGGACGAGAAGACGCTGGAAGCATTGATTGCCAACCGTTACGAGATCATGGCTGCGTACGCCAAGGGCGTGCGCCAAGCGGCCCGTGACGAGTTTGAGTCGGTCAAGGCCCGTAGCGCTGACGCTGCCGTGGTGAAAGCTGCCAAGCGCTGGATGCACCGTGACGAAGAAAAAGTGCCTGCTGCTGCTGCACCTCAACTGGCTCAGGCCCGTGCCGTATCCCCGGTGCTGGACAAGATGGTCACCATGCGCGAAGAGTTGCGTCAGATGTGGCTCAACACGCACGTGTCGCGTGAGCAACTGGCCAAGGACCTGCAAGCCTGGTGCCACCGCGCTGAAGAGAGCGGCATTACTGCGCTGCGCGAGTTCTCCATGAAGCTGCGGGCTGCGCACGTTTAAGAACGTCCTTTTGCTTCTTCCGAAAGCCCGCCTTGTGCGGGCTTTTTTATGCGTGTTTGGTTTTGTCGCTTGAGGCCTTTCGCGGGCTCCAGAGCAGCCGGGGTGGTATTGCAGCAAAGTTTTGAGTGGCTGTCGCGTACCAATTGCTCCAGCAGCAGGCAGGGCTTGGGTGTCCTGCGTAGGTCAAGGAGGAGCCCGAAGGGCGGGGGACACGAAGCAGGGCGCCGAAGCCCTGCCTGCTGCTGGCGAAAGAAATGCCCCACGATCAAGCATCCCAAAGCACAGACGTAAAAAAACCCGCACAAGGCGGGCTTTTTGAGGACCGGAAGAACCTGAATTACTTCAGCTTCATTTCCTTGTAGTCCACATGCTTGCGAGCAACGGGATCAAATTTCTTGATCAGCATCTTCTCGGGCATGGTTTTCTTGTTCTTGTCGGTCGTGTAGAAGTGACCGGTACCAGCTGTGGATTCCAGCTTGATTTTTTCGCGTCCGCCTTTGGTTGCCATGGTGCTCTACTCCTTAAGCTTGACCACGTGCGCGCAGATCGGCGAGCACAGAATCGATACCGTTTTTGTCGATCAAACGCAAACCGGCGTTTGAAATGCGCAGACGCACCCAGCGGTTTTCAGTCTCGACCCAGAAACGGCGGTATTGCAGGTTCGGCAGGAACCGGCGCTTGGTTTTGTTGTTGGCGTGGGAAACATTGTTTCCGACCATTGGGCCTTTGCCCGTTACTTCACATACGCGTGCCATGTGGACACTCCGATATAAACGGTTTTCACTGTCGATCCAAACGGCTTGAAAAACAAACCCGTCCGATCTCGCTCAAACCTCACCTCGCCATGAAAAAGGGTGGCGGTAACCCCCCGCCAAGGTCATTGGCGGAACTCACAGAGCGCCCGAAAAAGGCAAGCCCCTCACGGGGCGAACTCAGCAAAGCCTTGGATTATAGCGGTTTTGGCCCGGAGGGCGCAAATGGCTCAGTCCTGTTCCAGGAAGCGCTGGGCGTCCAGTGCTGCCATGCACCCAGTGCCGGCGCTGGTGATGGCCTGGCGGTAGACGTGGTCTTGCACGTCGCCGGCGGCAAATACGCCAGGGATGCTGGTCTGTGTGGCAAAACCTTTGAGGCCGCCCTGGGTCACGATGTAGCCGTTTTCCAGCTCCAACTGGCCCTGGAAGATGTCGGTGTTGGGCGAGTGGCCGATGGCGATGAAGCAACCCTTGAGCGTGATGTCCTCGGTGCTGCCGTCGGTGGTGCTTTTGAGGCGGATGCCGGTCACGCCGGAGGCGTCGCCCAGCACTTCGTCCAGGGTTTGGAAGGTCTTCAGCTCAATTTTGCCCGCAGCCACCTTCTCCATCAGCTTGTCTACCAGGATGGGCTCGGCCTTGAACTTGTCGCGGCGGTGTACCAGATACACCTTGCTGGCGATGTTCGAGAGGTACAACGCTTCTTCCACGGCGGTGTTGCCGCCGCCGACCACGCAGCAGATTTCGTTGCGGTAGAAGAAACCGTCGCAGGTAGCGCAGCCGGACACACCGCGGCCCATGAAGGCTGTCTCGGAAGGCAGGCCCAGGTACTTGGCGGAGGCGCCGGTGGAGATGATCAGGGAGTCGCAGGTGTAGGTGCCGCTGTCGCCAGTCAGGGTGAAGGGGCGCTTGGACAGGTCGACAGAGCCGATGTGGTCAAACACCACCTCGGTTTTGAAGCGTTCGGCGTGCTCCAGAAAGCGCTGCATCAGCTCCGGGCCTTGCACGCCACCCACGTCGGCGGGCCAGTTGTCGACCTCGGTGGTCGTCATCAGTTGGCCGCCCTGGGCCATACCGGTGATCAGCACCGGGTTGAGGTTGGCGCGGGCTGCGTAGACAGCAGCGGTGTAGCCAGCGGGGCCAGATCCCAAAATGAGGACTTTGGCGTGTTTGGGTGAGGACATGTTGTAACCTTTGTGGTCAGAGAAACGGAGGGCCAGCCGTGTACATTTCGGGGCGGCCCTTGCTAGAAACAAGTGGCTGTGTTGTATCGGTCCGTTCGATTGTAAGAAACCGGCATTCAAAATTCAGGAACCAGATCAATGGCAATGCTGAGCAACCAGGAATTGATACGCAGAGTGCCCCTGTTTGCCATGCTGAGTTCCGCACAGGCCGATGCGCTGGCGACGAATGTGGCCAAGGCGCGCATCAAACGGGGTGCCCATGTGGTGGAGCAGGGCAAGAATTCCAATGCCCTGTTCCTGATACTGGCCGGGCGGGCGCATGTGGTGATGACCGATAACAAGGCCCGCGAAGTGATTGTGGCCACGCTCAAGGCTGGCGACTACATTGGGGAGATGAGCCTGATTGACAACGAGGCACACTCGGCGACGGTGGTGGCTGACACGCAAATGGACGTTCTGGTGCTGGGGCGCGACGATTTCACCCGTTGTGTGGGGGAGAACGCAGCCATCGCATCGGCCGTGATGCGTGGGCTGGTGCAGCGTCTGCGCAGTGCCGACCAGAAAATCGTGTCCCTGGCGCTGATGGGGGTGTATGGCCGTGTGGCCAATGTGCTGCTGGACACGGCGGAGCCCAATGAGAACGGCGAGTTGCTGATTCGCGAGAAAATCTCGCGCCTGGATCTTGCCAAGATGGTGGGGGCCTCGCGTGAGATGGTGAGCCGTGTCATGAAGGATTTTGAAGAGCAGGGTTTTGTACAAACCCTCAAGGATGGTGGTTTGCGTGTGTGGGAGCGGCGCTCCAAGCCGCGTTAAACCGAACCAAGCGCCAAATCGCTAGATGCTGGTGATGTGCCAGCCGACTAAATGACCTATTCACTGCATACATTGAATTCTTCTTCGCAAGAGGTGTCCCCACCAGCCTCGGGGGCGGCACGCTTCGTCAATGAAATCGCTTTGGTGGCGGGCTTCGTGGCCCTGTTGCTGTGGCTGATTGCGCTTTTGAGCTATTCCCCGCAAGACCCCGCTTGGTCGACTTCTGGCTCGGGCATGGTGATGCACAACCAAGTTGGCCGGTTGGGCGCCTGGATGGCCGATGTCAGTTACTTCGTGCTGGGTTTTTCTGTGTGGTGGTGTGTGGCCGCTGGATGGCGTATTTGGTTGTCCTTGCTGGCCAGTCGCTTGCGTGGCGAAGGCGCGGGTGATGCGGCTTCCTCGCCAACCAGACACAGCGCTTGGGTAGTCCTGGCCGGACTGTTTTTGCTGCTGTGCGCCAGTACGTCGCTGGAGTGGTCGCGTCTTTACCGCTTGGAAGCGTTTTTGCCCGGTAGTAGCGGCGGGGCGCTGGGGCAACTGGTGGGGCCCTGGGCGCTGCGCTGGCTGGGCTTTGTGGGGGCGGGGCTGGTCGCGATTGTGTTGGGCGTGCTGGGCTCGGCCATGGTGTTCGGGTTCTCGTGGACACGGACGGCGGAGCGTATCGGTGCCTTGTTGGACGGTTTGGCAGAGTCCCGCCGCGAGAAAATCGAGGCTGCCCAGGACCGCGAACTGGGCCAGCTGGCTGTGCGTGAGCGCGAGGAGGTGTTCCTGGAAGAGCGGGAAGAGGCTGTGGTTCACTACCAGGCGCCGGCCCAGGTGGTCATTGAGCCGGTGATGGTGGAGCTGCCACCGAGCGAGCGTGTGGCCAAGGAGCGGCAGAAACCGCTGTTTACCGAGATGCCCGACAGCAAGCTGCCGCAGGTGGATCTGTTGGATGGTGCGCAACTACGCCAAGAGACAGTGGCCCCCGAGACGCTGGAAATGACCAGCCGCATGATTGAGAAAAAGCTCAAGGATTTCGGTGTCGAGGTGCGCGTGGTGCTGGCCCAGCCCGGCCCGGTGATCACGCGTTACGAGATCGAGCCCGCCACGGGTGTAAAGGGCTCGCAGATTGTGGGCCTGGCCAAGGATTTGGCACGTTCGCTGAGTCTGGTGTCTATCCGCGTGGTGGAAACCATTCCCGGCAAAAACTACATGGCACTGGAACTGCCCAACGCCAAGCGCCAGAGCATCAAGCTGTCCGAAATTCTGGGATCACAGGTCTACAACGAAGCGAAGTCCATGCTGACCATGGGCCTGGGCAAAGACATTGTGGGCAACCCGGTGGTGGCCGACTTGGCCAAGATGCCACACGTGCTGGTGGCGGGTACGACCGGTTCCGGCAAATCCGTCGGTATCAACGCGATGATTTTGTCCTTGCTCTACAAGGCCGAAGCGCGCGATGTGCGCCTCTTGATGATCGACCCCAAGATGCTGGAAATGTCAGTCTACGAGGGCATTCCGCATTTGCTGGCACCTGTTGTGACGGACATGCGCCAGGCTGCACACGGTCTGAACTGGTGTGTGGCCGAGATGGAGAAGCGCTACAAGCTGATGAGCAAGATGGGCGTGCGCAACTTGGCTGGCTACAACGTCAAGATTGACGATGCCAAGGCCAAGGGCGAGTTCATCTACAACCCTTTCAGCCTGACACCCGAGAGCCCCGAACCATTGAGCCGTTTGCCGCATATCGTGGTGGTGATCGACGAGCTGGCCGACCTGATGATGGTGGTGGGCAAAAAGATTGAAGAGCTGATTGCGCGCCTGGCGCAGAAGGCGCGGGCTGCCGGTATCCATTTGATTCTGGCGACCCAGCGCCCCAGCGTGGATGTGATCACCGGCCTGATCAAGGCCAACATCCCGACGCGGATCGCCTTCCAGGTGAGCAGCAAAATCGACAGCCGCACCATCCTGGACCAAATGGGCGCCGAAGCCCTGCTGGGCATGGGCGACATGCTTTACATGCCCAGCGGTACCGGTTTGCCCGTTCGCGTGCACGGCGCCTTTGTGAGCGACGAGGAGGTGCACCGTGTGGTGAGCTACCTCAAGAGCCAGGGCGAGCCCGACTACATCGACGGGGTGCTGGAAGGCGGCACCGTGGACGGTGAAGACGGCGAGGGCGGCGGTGATGCGGGTGGTGAGAAAGACCCGATGTACGACCAGGCGGTCGAAGTGGTGCTGAAAAACCGCAAGGCCAGCATCTCACTGGTGCAGCGTCACCTCAAGATTGGCTACAACCGCGCCGCACGGCTGGTGGAAGACATGGAAAAAGCCGGCTTGGTGAGTTCCATGAGTGGCAGCGGCCAGCGCGAAATCCTTGTGCCGGCCCGTTCCGAATAAGTGTGTGGGGCAGAATCCATCATGAAACAAATTGCTCTTATTTTGATAGCTGCTTGCGCAATATCGGCGCGGGCTGGAGGCTTGGAAAGCTTGGAAACCTTCGTGAGGACGGTGAAGAGCGGCAAGGCTGATTTTTCCCAGGTAGTGACCTCACCGGCCAAAGAAGGGCAGGTTGCGCGTAGCAAGGTGTCCAGTGGCAGTTTTGAGTTTGCGCGGCCCAACCGCTTCAAATTCGTCTACAAAAAACCGTTCGAACAAACCATTGTGGCCGACGGCCAGACCCTGTGGCTGTATGACGTGGACCTGAACCAGGTGACCGCACGCAAGCAGTCATCCGCACTGGGCTCCACGCCCGCCGCGCTGATTGCCGCCGCACCCGATTTGAAAGCCCTGCAAACCGACTTTGCCCTGACGGACGCGCCAGACAAGGATGGCCTGCAGTGGGTGCACGGCACGCCCAAGGCCAAGGACAGCCAGCTGCAGCAGGTGCGCGTGGGCTTCAAGCAGGACCAACTGGCGGTGCTGGAGATTCTGGACAGCTTTGGCCAGCGCTCGGTGCTGAGTTTTGTGGGCTTCCAGCCCAATGCGGCGCTGGACGCCGGCGCCTTTCAGTTCAAACCGCCAGCCGGTGCGGACGTGGTGCGCCAGTAGCGGGGCTCCATGGCATCGTCGCCATCCAAACACCAGCCGCTGGCCGAACTGCTGCGCCCCAAAACACTGGGCGAGGTGATTGGCCAGCAGCACCTGCTGGGCGACGGCATGGCGCTGCGCCTGGCATTTGAATCAGGCCAACCGCACAGCTGCATCCTCTGGGGCCCGCCCGGAGTCGGCAAGACCACGATTGCGCGGCTCATGGCCGATGCGTTTGACGCCCAGTTCATCACCATCAGCGCGGTGCTGGGCGGCATCAAGGACATTCGCGAGGCCGTGGAGCAGGCGCTGTTGGCGCGTGACGGGCTGGAGCAGCGGCGCACCATTGTGTTTGTCGACGAGGTGCACCGTTTCAACAAAAGCCAGCAGGACGCGTTTCTGCCGCATGTGGAGAGTGGTCTGTTCACCTTCATCGGCGCGACCACCGAGAATCCCTCGTTTGAGGTGAACTCGGCGTTGTTGTCTCGCGCCGCCGTTTACGTGCTGCAACCGCTGGATGCCGATAATTTGAAGCAAATAGTGGTCAGAGCCCAGGCAGAGTCTGCGCTTCCAGCTATCGAAAACATAGCAATCGACCGACTGATCGCTTATGCGGATGGGGATGCCCGGCGTCTGCTCAACACACTCGAAACCCTGGCTGTGGCCGCAGTGCAGGAGAAAGTGGGCGAGATCACGGATGTGTGGCTGCTCAAGGTGCTGGGCGAGCGCATGCGCCGCTACGACAAGGGTGGCGAGCAGTTTTACGACACCATCTCGGCCCTGCACAAAAGCCTGCGTGGCTCGGACCCGGATGCGTCGCTGTACTGGTTTGTGCGCATGCTGGATGGTGGGGCCGATCCGCGTTACATGGCGCGTCGCCTGATCCGTATGGCGGCCGAAGACATTGGTCTGGCCGACCCGCGCGCGCTGCGCATAGCGCTGGATGCGGCTGACGTGTACGAACGCCTGGGCAGCCCCGAGGGGGAGTTGGCCCTGGCCGAGTGTGTGGTTTATTTGGCCGTGGCTCCCAAATCGAACGCGGTCTACAAGGCATTCAACGAGGCCAAGGCCTTTGTGAAGAAGGATGGAACCCGCCCGGTGCCCATGCATTTGCGCAATGCTCCTACCAAGCTCATGAAAGAGCTGGACTACGGCAAGGGCTACCGTTATGCGCATGACGAAGAGGGCGGCTTTGCAGCCGGGGAGCAGTACCTGCCCGCTGGCATGGCTGATACGCAGTTTTACCGGCCCGTCGAGCGGGGGCTGGAAATTCGTATTGGTGAGAAGCTGCGCGAGCTCAAAGCGCGTAATCAGAAGAAAAACTAATAGTGCATGAAATGCGGCACGAGTTGCCAAATCGGCATGGCACTCAAGGGTAAACCCACCCTGTAGCCCCGAGACCCCTCCGCGCGACATCGCTAGAATCGCGGCACTGCTTTGGCCTGCACCGCCAGTGAACCTGACGTGGCAGGCTTATTGCTTTCGATGGTCTAACGCCACCAGTGT
>MGPB01000040.1 GCA_001795455.1 Curvibacter sp. GWA2_63_95
TGCGGGCTCCGTCTCCCAGTGTGTACCCCGTGGCGCCCCAGGCAAAGGCAACGCCTACGCCCATGAACATCAGGCCGGAGAAAAAATCTTTTTGGCTTTGCAGTTTCAAGTGATGGTCCTCGTTGTTGTTCTTGGCCATCGCGCAGTGTGCTGTGTGCGCACATGGCGACGGTGTCTTAAACGAACCGCGAAGGTTAGTCATCACGCCCCCAAGAGGGAACTGTGGTGTTCAACAGCTAGGGTTTACCCGGTCTAGCCGCCGGGCAGGGCCTCGCGCACAGCGCGCAGCCAGGCCGGATCGATGCGCCGCGCCAGGTCGGCATGCACCGGCATCACCGCCGTTTTGAAACGCTGACGCTGCGCGGCGCTGGGACTGTGCACGCGCGCGGCGCCGGTGGCATGCAAGGCGGCCAGGGCCCGGTCGTTGTGGACATCGGCAATGCTGTTGCCAAACACCAGCGCCTCGTGCAGGGCGTCGTGCAGCAGGGTGCGATCGGCGTTGGGCAGGTTGAGCCAGAAGCGTTGGTGCGTGACCACGGCGTAGCCCAGGTAGCCGTGTTGGGTCAGGCTCAGGTCGTGCTGCACGGCCTGCATGTTCTGGGTCCAGAAATTGGACACCGGGTTTTCGGTGCCATCCACCACGCCGCTTTCCAGTGCGCGTCGGGTTTCGCTGAAGGGCAGGGTGACCGGGCTGGCCCCCAGCGCCCGCATTTGCTGGGCAATCACGCGCGAGGCCTGCACGCGCATGCGCAGGCCCACAAAGTGGGCCGGTTCCAGCAGCGGGCGGTTGGCGCTCATCTGCTTGAAGCCGTTGTCAAAAAATCCCAGGCCCAGCAGGCGCTGTCGGCCCAGGCGGTCCAGCAGGCGTTGCCCCACAGGCCCCTGGGTGAGGCGTCGCACATCGGCCACGCTGTCAAACAAAAATGGCAGGTCGAACAGCTCGAACTCAGGAAACCCGATCGGCCCAAACTTGGACAGCGAAGGCGCCACCATGTCGATGGCGCCCAGCTGCAGGGCCTGCATCTCGTCCTGGTCGCCATAGAGCTGGCCCTGCGGGTAAATCTGTACCCGGATGCGCTGGCCCGTGCGCTCTTCCACCAGTGTGCGAAAACGTTCCAGCGTCATGCCCTTGGGGGTGTCGGGCGCCACCACATGGGACAAGCGGATGGTGGTGCCCGTCGCCGCGTGCCCGGTCCATGGCAGGGTGGCCGCTGCGCCCCAGGCCGCACCGCGCAGCCACTGGCGGCGGCGCAGGGGCGGGGGTGTGGCGTGCATGGACATGCTCGTTATTATGCGAGTGCCCCCAGCCCGCCACCATGCCCGATCGCACCCCGGACCCTTCTTTCGACTTCGCCCTGCTGCGCCACGCCGAGCGTGCGGGCGCGGTGCGTGGCCGTTGGCCAGGGGTCTGGTTGCTGGGGTTTTTGGCGCTAGTGGTGGCCTCGGTGGCGGCGCTGCTGCTCTACCTGCAGCACTTCGAGGCCGAGGAGGATGCGCGCCGCCAGGCCGCCGATGCGCAGTGGCTGGAGCAGAGCGTGCAGTTCCATTTTCGGCGGCTTGAAGACGACTTGCGCACCGCTGCCCGCCAAATGAACGAGGTGCAAGGCGGGCTGTTGTGGCGTGAGCCCGGTGTGCTGCTGGACCAGGGCTGGGTGGGCGCCGCACAGACCCCTGTGCCCGCGCGCTGGCAGCTGGACGAAGCTACCCACGCACAAAACGCCCAGGCTTTGGCCACCATGCACTCCACCACCAAGGGCCTGCGCCGTTCGGCCTACGCAGGTCCCATGGTGCAATTGGATGGCGCCTTGACCGACACCGTGTGGTTGGGCGTGCCCTATTTTGAGCGGGGCCAGTTTGTGGGCAACTACGTGGCTGCACTGTCCTTGAACCAGGCGGTTGCCGCCTTGGTGCCCGAATGGTTTGCCAAGGACCATGTGGTGCGCCTGGTGCTGGACGAGGGGGAGGTGCCGCCGGTGCGCACGGGTGCCTTGCTGCCTTTTCGTGCCGCCATGAATTTGGCGGGGTCTGATGTGTTTCTGGAGGTCACCCCGGTGCAGGAGCGGCCCGCCACCGTGCCACGCCTGTTTTTGTTGGTGGCCATGGTGTTCTTGGGCGGCATGCTGGTGAGTCTGTGGGCGCTGCGCCGCGACATCGTCAAACGCCAGCAGGTGCAGGCCCGCCTGGAGGCCGAGGTGGCTTTGCGCACCGCCATGGAAAACTCGGTCACCATCGGCTTGCGTGCCTGGGACCTGGGCGGCAAAGTGCTGTATGTGAACGAGGCCTTTTGCCGCATGGTGGGCTATTCGGCGCAAGAGCTGGTGGGCGAGTCCGCCCCCATGCCGTATTGGCCTCAGGACCAGACCCAGGGGCTGCAGCAGGTGCATGACGACATCCTGGCCCAGGGCACCCAGCAGCAGGGTGTCGAGGTGCAGTTTCAACACCGCAGTGGCAAGCTGGTGGATGTGCTCATTCATGAAGCCCCGCTGCACACCGCCGATGGCATCCACATGGGATGGATGAGTTCGGTGCTGGACATCAGTGAACGCAAGCGTGCCCAGCGCCTGGCGGCCCAGCAGCAGGAGCGCCTGGAAGCGACGGGCCGGCTTGTGGCGGTGGGCGAAGTGGCCTCCACGCTGGCCCATGAGCTCAACCAGCCACTGGGTGCGCTCAGCAGCTTTGCCACCGGGCTGCTGAACCGTTTGCACGCGGGCAGTATCAGCCCACACGACACCGTACCCGTGGTCAACCGCATCGCGGTATTGGCCGAGAAGGCGGGGCGCATCATCCAGCGTGTGAATGCGATTGCGCGGCGGCGAGAAATTTCCTTGCAGCGCCTGGACATGGTGGCCGTGTTGCAGCGTGTGGTGCCCCAGGGGGTGGAGTCGGTGGGCCCGGTCTGGATTGCGGCTGACGAACTGCTGCTGGAGCATCTGGTCAACAACCTGGTGGGCAACGCCCAGGAATCGGCGGCCCAAGCCGCGGCACCCGCCCTGGTGCAGGTGCGGGTGCATGCCGATGCGGCCCGCCAGGTGGCGGTGTTGTGTGTGGCCGACTCGGGTGCCGGCGTACACGAGGAGGACCGCGAGCACGTCTTTGAAGCGTTTTACAGCACCAAGGACGGCGGCATGGGCATGGGCCTGGCGATTTGTCGATCCATCGTGGAGGCCCACCACGGCCAGATCACGGTGGACCGCGACCCCCTGCTGGGTGGGGCCCGTTTCACCGTGGAGCTGCCCCTGGCGGCACAATACGAACCCGAAGCCGACACCCCATGACCCGCGCAGCCATCCACATCGTTGACGACGACCCCGACATGCGGGATGGCTTGGCGTGGCTGTTTGACTCGCGGGGCCACCAAGCCACCACCTGGGATGGTGGCCCCCCGTTTCTGGAAGCTGCCAAGGCCCTGCACGGCCAGTGGCCGCAGGCGGTGGTGGTGTTGGACATCCGCATGGTCCCCATGACCGGACTGCAGGTGTTCGAGCAGCTCAAAGCAATGGCCTGTCCCTGGCCGGTGCTGTTCCTCACCGGCAATGGGGACGTGGGCATGGCCGTGGCCGCCGTCAAAAACGGCGCCTGGGACTTTCTGGAAAAACCGTTCCAAGACAACGTGCTGGTGGACCGGGTGGAACAGGCCGTGGCCGCCGCCGCCGCCGATGGCGATGCCAACCAGGAGGCGCACCGCCTGCGTTATGCACTGGCCTCGCTGAGCCCGCGCGAGCGCGAAGTGCTGGACCAGCTGATCCTGGGCCACTACAACAAGAACATTGCCGACCACCTCGGCATCACCCAGCGCACGGTGGAGTTCCACCGCGCCAATATCTTCGAAAAGATGGGGGTGAGTTCGGCCATCGAACTGGCCCACAAACTCGGCCGGCTGCAGCCCATCGTCAAACCGCAAGCCTAGACTGCGGTGGCGGTCCCCGTACAAACCCCAGTGGTGTGTGTGGCACGGAACTGGCTAGTATCGAACCGTAACTTGACCAATTGGTTAGGTTGTGAGCGATGAACTGGTGGCTGTGTTCCATTTTGGTGCGGCCATGACCCTAGCACCGAGCGTCAATGAACCATTCCGAAGCACTCAATGGGCAGCTTGCCCCTCCATCCGCTGGCACGCCAGCGCGCAAAGCCGTGGAGGTGCGCAATGCCAGCGTGGTCTACCAAACGGCCGACACCCCCGTCCATGCCCTGAGCGACATTTGCCTGGATTTTCACGAAGGTGAATTTGTCTCGCTGATCGGCCCCAGCGGCTGCGGCAAGACCACCCTGATGCGGGTGATTGCCGACCTGGAACACATCAGCGCTGGCGAGGTACTGGTCAACGGCGTGAGCCCGCACGATGCACGTCTGGCGCGGGCCTATGGGTATGTCTTCCAGGCGCCCGCCCTGTTCCCCTGGCGCAACGTGTTGGCCAACGTGACGCTGCCGCTGCAGATCCAGGGCAAAGGCAAGGCCGATGCCAAACGCATCGCCATGGAACACCTGGAGCGTGTGGGCCTCAAGGGTTTTGAAGGCAAGTACCCCTGGCAGCTTTCGGGCGGCATGCAGCAGCGGGTATCGATTGCGCGCGCGCTGTCCTTCGAGCCCAAGATCCTGATGATGGACGAGCCTTTTGGTGCGCTGGACGAAATCACGCGCGACCGGCTCAACGAACAGTTGCAGCAGCTCTGGCAGCGCGAGCGCCGCACCGTGGTGTTTGTGACCCACAGCATTGCCGAGGCGGTCTACTTGTCCACCAAGATTGTGGTCATGTCGCCGCGCCCCGGGCGTATCGTCAAAGTGATTGACTCACCGCTGCCCGATGCGCGCCACCTGGGCCTGCGCGACACACCCGAGTTCATGGCGCTGGCCCATGAAGTGCGCGAGGCACTTGCCGATGGCCACCACTAAAACACTGCCCCAGCGCATCGTCCACGACTGGCTGCCGGTCACCGTCGTGCTGCTGGTGGTCGTGCTGGCTTGGTACGGTGCCGCCTGGGCCCTGAATGCGCCCGGCGCGATCGAGCGTGTCCTGGACGAGGAAGCTGGCTACACGCAGCGGGAACTGTTCGAAGCGACCATGACCATGGAGCGCCCGTTGATGCCTGCGCCGCACCAGGTGGCCATGGACTTCTACGAGAGCCTGACCGAGTGGCCTGTGGACTCCCCGCGCAACCTGATTTACCACGTCATCGTCACCGGCCAGTCCACCTTGCTGGGCTTTGTGTTGGGCACGGCGCTGGGCTTGTTGCTGTCGGTGCTGATCGTGCACAGCCGCACGCTGGACAAAGCACTGCTGCCCTGGATCGTGGCTTCACAGACCGTACCCGTGCTGGCGATTGCGCCCATCGTGCTGGTGGTGCTGGGCAGCCTGGGTTTTTCGGGCACGGCGCCCAAGGCCTTCATTGCCATGTACCTCTGTTTCTTTCCGGTCACCGTGGCCATGGTGCAAGGCCTGCGCTCGCCGCAAAAAATTGAGACCGAGATGATGCACACCTACGCTGCATCGCGCTGGCAGTCGCTGTGGCTGTTGCGCTTGCCGGCGGCCTTGCCCTTCCTCTTCCCCGCATTGCGCGTGGGTGTGGCGGCCGGGCTGGTGGGTGCCATGGTGGCGGAGCTGCCCACCGGTGCACAAGCCGGTTTGGGGGCGCGCCTGCTCACCGGGTCTTATTACGGGCAAACCACCCAAATCTGGTCGGCCTTGGTGATGTCGGCGCTGCTGGGCCTGGCGCTCACCGGCATGGTGGCTGTGGTCGAGCGCCTGGTGCTGCGCAGCCGGGGGGGCGTATGACAGAAGGGATGACTCCGATGTGGTTCTGGCCCGGCATGCTGCTCTTGGCCTTGGTGGCGGGCTACAGCGTCTACCGCATGGCCGCCGTCAACGGCAGCCGCTGGGTGGGCATGGCTACGGCCGCATTGTTTGGTGCCTGGGTGCTGGTGTTCTGGGAGATTTTGGTGCGCGCGCTCGATGTGCCGCGTGTGCTGTTGCCCGCCCCCAGCTTGGTGATCGGGTCGATGGGCGACCACGCGCCCAAGCTCTGGGGCGACTTTGTGCAGACCGTGGGCAAGGCCGTGTTGATTGGCTGGGCGCTGGGCTGCGGCCTGGGCTTTGCCGTGGCGGTGGCCATTGACCGCATGCCGTTTTTGCAGCGCGGCCTGCTGCCCGTGGCATCGCTCACCAGCGCCATCCCCTTGGTGGGCGTGGCGCCGATTGCGGTCATGTGGTTTGGCTTTGAGTGGCCATCCAAAGCCGCTGTGGTGGTGCTCATGACCTTCTTCCCCATGCTGGTGTCCACCCTGGCGGGCCTGCAGGCCGCGGGCAAGTTGGAGCGCGAGCTGATGTACAGCTACGCCGCCAGTTACCCGCGCACCTTGTTGGCACTGCGTTTGCCCGCGGCGCTGCCCTTCATCTTTGGCGCGCTCAAGGTCAACGCCACGCTGGCCCTCATTGGCGCCATCGTCGCCGAGTTTTTTGGTTCGCCCACATCGGGCCTGGGTTTTCGCATCAGCACCGAGGCCGCGCGCATGAACATGCCGCTGGTCTGGGGCGCGATTGTGGTGGCGGCGGTAACCGGATCGGTGGCCTACGCCTTGCTAGTTGCATTGGAGCGCCGCGCGGCGTTCTGGCATCCCTCAGTGCGCGAAGGGTGAGCCCGCGCTAGGTCCGTGTTGCGTTTTTCCATTAACCCGTAGAAGGAGCTTTCCATGATTCGTTCTTCCCAGTTCACCAAGGGCCTGCTGGCCCTGGCGATGGCTGCCGCTGGCTTTGGTGCCATGGCGGCAGACAAAGTGACAGTGCAGCTCAAGTGGGTGCCACAAGCCCAGTTTGCCGGCTACTACATGGCCGCGGCAAAAGGCTTCTACAAAGACGCCGGCCTGGACGTGACCATCAAACCCGGTGGCCCTGACATTGCCCCCACCCAAGTGATTGCCGGCAAGCAGGCCGACATCGTGGTGGACTGGATGCCCTCGGCCTTGGCCGCGCGTGAAGCCGGCGTGCCCCTGGTCAACGTGGCCCAGGTGTTCAACCAGTCCGGCCTGATGCTGACCTGCAAAAAAGCCAGCGGCGTAGCCAGCCCCAAAGACTTCAAGGGCAAGACCCTGGGCGTCTGGTACGGCGGCAACGAATACCCCTTCCTCAACTGGATGGGCAAACTCGGCCTGAAGACCGACTCCGACATCAAGATCCTCAAGCAAGGCTTCAACGTCGACCCGCTGCTGCAAAACCAGGCAGCCTGTATTTCCACCATGATCTACAACGAATACTGGCAAGTGGTGGACGCCGGTGTGAAGGAAAAAGACCTGGTCACCTTCTTCTATGAAAAAGAAGGCGTGGCTACCCTGGAAGACGGCCTGTACGTGCTGGAGTCCAACCTCAAAGACCCCGCCTTTGTGGAGCGCATGGGCAAGTTCCTGAAAGCCACGCTCAAGGGTTGGGACGCTGCCGTCAAAGACCCTGAAGGTGCCGCCAAGGCCGTGGTTGCTGCCGACACCTCGGGCAGCGCCAGCATGAAAGTGCAAAAGCGCCAGATGGAAAACGTCGCCAAGCTGATCACCAACGCTGGCACCAAGAAGATTGGTTACCTGGAACCTGCCGCCTATGAGCGCACCGTCAAGGTGTTGCTGGCCGGTGGCAGCGACCCCGTGATCAAGAAAGACCCGGGCAAGGCTGCGTATTCCCACGCCATCTGGGAAGCGGCACAGAAGTAACTGAATAATCGGTGGCATGAACCACGTCGCCGATGCTCCCAAGGGCCTCATTCGCCAGGCGAATGAGGCCCTGATACTTTCTGCCGCCGAGAAGGTGTTTGCGCGCGCCGGTTTCGGCGGCGCCACCATGGCCGCCATCGCCGAAGCCAGTGGCCTGCCCAAGGCCAACCTGCACTACTACTTTGGCAGCAAGGACGTGCTCTACCGCGAAGTGCTGGCCCGCATCCTCAACGACTGGCTGGTGCCCACCCACGGCATCACCGTCGACGCCGACCCCAAGACGGCCCTCACCCAATACATCCGCGACAAGATGGAGCTGTCGGCCCAGCGGCCCGATGGCTCCAAGGTCTTTGCCAACGAACTGCTGCACGGCGCCCCCGTGGTCAAGGGCTTGCTGGCCAAGGAACTGCGCACCCTGCTGCTGGAAAAAGCCGCCGTGGTGCAAGCCTGGGTCGACGCCAAACGCATGGCCAAGGTGGACGGCATGCATCTGTTCTTCACCATCTGGGCCGCCACCCAGACCTACGCCGACTTCGACGTGCAAATCTGCGCCGTGCTGGAGCAAGACGCGCTCACCCGCGCAGACTTTGACCGTGCCACCGAACACGTGGTGTCGCTGATTCTGCGCGGCTGCGGTTTATAAGCCAAATGTGCCTCTAGCCCCCGTGGATATTGCGCAAGCAGCTCCTAAAACAGGAGCGTTTGGCAGTATCCTTGCGGCCATGAACTGGCTCCATTTCCTGCTGGGGCGGCGCAAGCCCCTGACCGCCGAACAACGCGCTCACGACCTCATCCAAGCCGTGGACGCCGGCGGCCTGCCGCTGAACGCCGCCATCGTTAACGACATCGCCCGGCAGCTGGGGCTGGAGGTGTCGAGCAAGGCGCGGATGGAAGAGACGATTGGGAGGATTCGGGAGGCGTTGGGGCGGGTTTAGCGAGTTGGTCAGCGGATTTGTCCTGTGCTGAAACAGGCCGCCAGACTATGCTGGTGGGTCAGTTGAATTTAAAAATGGACTTTGTATGACATACCCAGGGGGCTCTAAAGGAAGAGTGAATCGTGCAGGCGCCAATGTACGTGCAGGAATTGCTTCGGAAGAAGACCACTCTCTGATTCAAGTGTGGCGTGCAGCACACCGTCCTGTACTCAATACTTTTCAATCGCTTCTACGAATGCGGACTCGTGAAACCACTGCAAAGGTTGCACAGAGGCTGAAGCGAAAGAGCACCATCTATGACAAACTGCAGCGTGAACGAGACATGCAGCTCGCGCGGATGGATGACATTGCTGGCTGTCGGATCATATTTCGGAGTATCAAGCAGCTCCGACAATTCCGAAAATCCATCCACGAGGCGAGATTCAATCATCAGTTGCGGCACGCTGAAAACCCCGACAAGTACGACTACATCGCACGTCCAAAACCGACTGGGTATCGTGGAATTCACGACATCTATGTCTATGACGTGAATTCTGAGTCAGGCGCGGGACTCAAAGGCTTGTACGTTGAGATTCAGTACCGTACTCTTATCCAACATGCGTGGGCAACTGCTGTTGAGATTGTTGGTGTGATAACTGATAGCCAACCTAAATTTCAGAAGGGTGACCCACGGATAACGGACGCTATGTCTTACGCGAGCGAAATTCTCGCTAGGGCTCACGAGTCAATGACAAGTGCACACCCAGAGATGCCAGATGAAGAGTTGGTGCGCACCTTCCTCGCACTCGATGGTGAACTTGGCCTCCTAGAGAGCCTACGTCGACTGAATAAGGCCAAAGCAGAAAACTCTGAGTCAAAGAACTTCATTCTCGATAGCGCGCCGGACGGGAGTCTCGAAGTTCACAGTTTTAGAGATGCGACCGAGGCTCTGCGCAAGCTGTTTCAGCTCGAACAAGAAAAGCCAGGTAACGACATCGTTCTCGTTCGTGCCGACAGTACAGATGATGTACGTCTTGCATTCAGAAATTACTTCCAAGATGCGCGGGAGTTTGTTCGTCTAGTTGAAACAGGGTGTGCTCGGCTTAGTGGCCGGGAGCGCGAGTAGCGTGCATCTGGTGATGAATTCCGGTGCATTCTCAGCCGCTCGCCCAGCCATGCCTTACCATCACGCCCCATGAAGACAAGCTACATATTCGGCGCCATCCTCCTCTGCAGCATTGCCGGTGTGCTGGTGGGCTCGCGTGCCACCAAGACCGTTTTGCTGGTGGGTACCGGCGTTCTCTCGGCCTACGGGCTGTTCCGCATTCTGGGCTGAGCCCGCACATCACTACGTACTTATGAACGACACCACCGAACGCCCCCCGCTGCCCGACCACCTGTCCATCGACCCGCGCAGCCCGCACCATGTCGCCGCCGTGTTTACGCACGACATCGGCATCCGCTTCAACGACAAGGAGCGCATGGATGTGGAGGAATACTGCATCAGCGAAGGCTGGATCAAGGTGCCCGCGGGCAAAACCGTGGACCGCAAAGGCAAGCCGCTGTTGATCAAACTCAAGGGCAAGGTCGAGGCGTTTTACGCCTGAGCCCTCTGCTCTCTCCAGTAAAAAAGGCCCTTACGGGCCTTTTTTGTTGGGCAGCCCGCGTGGGCTTGCCGGGATTAGTGGTTCAAGCCATCCGAGTAGGGTGTGGTGCCGTAGTAGGTGTGCAGGCCCATGGCCCAGCGCGAGTCGGCCATATCGGGCCACTGGTCCTTGTCAAACCCCGGTGCGTTCTCAAGTTTCTCTTTGGACACATTCAGGGTGAAGCGTTTGTTGCTGGTATCCAGCGTCAGGGCTTCCCACGGCACGGCAAACAGCTTGTCACCCATGCCCAAGAATCCGCCGAAAGACAAAACTGCATAGGCAATACGCCCGGTGTGCATGTTCAGCAAAATTTCCTTGACGTCGCCCAGGTCGTCGCCTGCGGGGTTGTAAACATCGTTGCCAATCAGGGTGTCGGCTCCCATCAGCCCTGGGCCGGGTCCATGGTCTGCGCCCAGGGGCGGGTTGCCGTGTTGGGGACTTTTGTAGATGCCGTAGGTGTCTCTGTCGAGGTAGTTCATATGTGTCCGATCTGGAAGGTGGTTGCGCTCGGGCTCCGGCTTGCGCGGGAGCACTGGGTGCAGGCGCGCCATGCGCCCACCACTGCATCCTAGGAACAGATCGACAGGAACTCCGTGCGCTAGCCTACGCAGCAGCGCAGGCCTGGCGATCAACACTCTGGCGCATCAGGGCGCCACAAACACCCGCGCCTTGCGGGGGGTGAGGACGACGACTTCGCCCTCTTTCAAACCGAGCGCCTGGTATTCCTGCGCCCCAATCTGCGCCTCGATGATGTCGCCGCTGCCGGCCGCGCTGCTGTCTTGCGGCAGCAGTTCCAGCCGCGCAATGGGGCCGACCACAATGGCGCGCACCAGCTTGGCGGCAATGCCCGTCTGCCCGGTGCCGGCCTGGAAGCGGTCCACCGCCAGGTCGTGCGGGCGCACATAGGCAAAGGCCTTGGCGTCTTGCGCTTTGGCGTGCTCGGGCGTGGCCAGGCGCACGCCGTGTTGGGCTTCGCCAATCAGCATTTCGCCTTCGTGGGCACGGCCGTGGAACAGGTTCACATCCCCCAGGAAGCCATAAACAAAGGGGGTGGCAGGGTGGTCCCACACTTCTTGTGGCGAGCCGATCTGTTCGATATTGCCGCTGTTCATCAGCACCACGCGGTCGGCCACTTCCAGGGCTTCTTCCTGGTCGTGCGTCACAAAAATGCTGGTCACATGCAGGTCGTCGTGCAGGCGGCGCAGCCAGCGGCGCAGTTCTTTGCGCACCTTGGCGTCCAGTGCGCCAAAGGGTTCGTCCAGCAGCAGCACCTTGGGCTCCACGGCCAGGGCGCGCGCCAAGGCAATACGCTGACGCTGGCCGCCCGACAGTTGGGCCGGGTAGCGGTCCGACAGCCAGTCCAGCTGCACCAGGCCCAGCAGCTCATGCACCTTTTGCTTGATGACGGCTTCCGACGGGCGGGTGGCACGCGGCTTCATGCGCAGGCCAAAGGCCACGTTGTCAAACACCGTCATGTGGCGGAACAGCGCGTAGTGCTGGAACACAAAACCCACGTTGCGCTCGCGTACATGCACGTCGGTGGTGTCTTCGCCGCTGAACAGGATGTTGCCCTGGTCGGCCGTTTCCAGCCCGGCAATGATGCGCAAGAGCGTGGTCTTGCCGCAGCCCGAGGGGCCGAGCAGCGCGACGAGTTCACCGGACTCGATGTCCAGGTTCACATCGCGCAGGGCTTTGAAGGTGCCGAAGTCTTTGCTGACGTTGCGGATGGCAATGCTCATGGTTCTAATCTCGAAAAATGGGGCTCAGGCCAAGGGCCGTTCGGGAGGGAGTTCCGCTGCGGCTTTCTGGTCGCGCTCAAACTGCCATTCCACAAAGGATTTGATGACCAGGGTGACCAGTGCCAGCAGGGCCAGCAGCGAGGCAATGGCGAAAGCGGCTACCGACTGGTACTCGTTGTACAAAATTTCCACGTGCAGCGGCATGGTGTTGGTCTGGCCGCGGATGTGGCCCGACACCACCGACACCGCGCCAAACTCGCCCATGGCCCGTGCGTTACACAAGATGACGCCGTAGATCAGGCCCCACTTGATGTTGGGCAGCGTGACGTGCCAGAAGGTCTGCCAGCCGCTGGCGCCCAGCACCTGTGCTGCCTGCTCTTCGTCGGTGCCTTGTGCCTGCATCAGCGGGATGAGTTCGCGTGCGATGAAGGGGAAGGTCACAAAAATGGTGGCCAGCACAATGCCGGGCACGGCAAACACGATCTTGATGTCGTGCGCCTGCAGCCAGGGGCCAAACCAGCCGTGTGCGCCAAACATCAGCACATAGATGAGGCCGGCCACTACGGGCGATACCGAAAAGGGCAGGTCCACCAGCGTGGTGAGGAAGGCCTTGCCGCGGAACTCGTACTTGGCAATGGCCCAGGCCGCGGCCACACCAAACACCAGGTTCAGCGGCACGGCAATGGCCGCGGTGATGAGCGTAAGGCGGATGGCGCTCCAGGCGTCGGGTTCCTTGAAGGCCTCCAAGAACGCATCGGCGCCTTTGCGCAGCGCTTCGGTAAACACGGCCGCCAGCGGCAGCACCAGGAACAAGAAGATGAACGCCAGCGCAATGCCAATCAGCGTCCACTTGACCCACGCGGGTTCAGTGGTGCCGGCCTTGGCGCGGCGGATGGTGCGGGTGTTACTCATGGCGTCAGGCTCCTGAGCGTTTACGTTGCCAGGACTGCAGCGCGTTGATCACCAGCAGCATGAAGAAGGAGGCCAGCAGCATCACGGTGGCCACGGCGGTGGCACCGGCGTAGTCGTACTGCTCCAGCTTGCCGATGATGATGAGCGGGGTGATTTCAGACAGCATGGGCATGTTGCCGGCAATAAAAATGACGGAGCCATATTCGCCCACGCCACGCGCAAACGCCATGGCAAAACCGGTGAGCAGGGCCGGGGCAATGGTGGGGAAGATGACGTAGCGAAAGGTCTGCCAGCGGGTGGCACCCAGGCAGGTGGCGGCTTCTTCGAGTTCCTTCTCGGCGTCTTCCAGCACCGGTTGCACCGTGCGCACGACAAAGGGCAGGCCGATGAAGATGAGCGCGATCACCACGCCATTGCGGTTGAAGGCGAGCGTGATGCCGTAAGGCTCCAACACACTGCCGACCCAGCCATTGCTGGCCAACAGCGCCGTGAGCGAGATACCGGCCACGGCCGTGGGCAGCGCAAAGGGCAGGTCCACCAGCGCGTCAATGATCTTCTTGCCGGGGAACTGGTAACGCACCAGCACCCAGGCCACCAGCAGGCCAAACACGGCGTTGACCACCGCCGCCAGAAACGAGGCGCCAAAGGTGAGCTGGTACGACGCAATCACCCGCGGGCTGCTCACTGCACTGACAAACTGTTCCCAGCTGAGGGTGAAGGTCTTGAAGACCAGGGCCGAGAGCGGGATCAGCACGATCAGCGCCAGGTAAAACAGCGTGAAACCGAGCGTGAGGCGAAAGCCGGGCAGCACGCGTTTGGCGGGCCGCTTGGCAGTCGGGGTGGCAGGTGAGGGCGGGGCTGCAGAAGGGCCGCCGGGCAGCCCCCCTGCCGTGGCGGCAGCTGTCATTTACTTAACGGTGTAGAGCTTGTCGAACTGGCCGCCGTCGTTGAAGTGCACTTTTTGCGCTTCGGCGAACGAACCAAAGTAGTCTTCGGCGCGGAACAGGCTGATGGGCTTGAACACGTTGCCGTATTTCTTCAGGATGGTCTGGTTGGTCGGGCGGATGGCGTGTTTGGCGGCAATCTCCTGGCCTTCTTCGGAGTACAGGAAGTTCAGGTAGGCCTTGGCTTGTTCAGCCGTGCCTTTTTTGGCCACGGTGCGTTCCACCACGGCCACGGGGTTCTCGGCCACGATGGAGCTGCTGGGGTGAATGGCGTCGACCTTGCCGGCACCAAACTCCTTGTCCACGGACACCACTTCGGACTCAAACGTGATCAGCACGTCGCCGATATTGCGTTGCAGGAAGATGCTGGTCGCGTCGCGGCCACCCTTGGCCAGCACGGGCACGTTTTTGTACAGCTTGCTCACAAACTCGGCGGCTTGGGCGTCAGTGCCGCCCTTCTTGCGCACTTGGCCCCAGGCGGCCAGGTAGGCCATGCGGCCATTGCCGCCGGTTTTGGGGTTCACCACAATCACCTGCACACCGGGTTTGACCAGGTCATCCCAGTCCTTGATGCCCTTGGGGTTGCCGTTGCGCACCAGGAACAGCATGGTGGAGCTGGTGGGGGCGGCGTTGTTGGGGAATTTCTTCGCCCAATCCTTGGCCACCACACCGGTGCCGGCCAAAAAGTCCACATCGGTGGTGGTGTTCATGGTCACCACGTCGGCGTCCAGGCCATCGTTCACGGCGCGCGCCTGGGCGCTGGAGCCGGCGTGGGACTGGTCAATCTTGATGTCCTTGCCCGTGGTCTTTTTGTAGTTGGCAATGAAGGCGGTGTTGATGTCCTTGTAGAACTCACGCGCCACGTCGTACGAAACGTTCAGCAGTGTGGTTTGGGCTGCTACCAAATTGCTAGCTGTCAGCGCAATAACGGCGAGGGCTAGCGTGGCTTTTTGCTTGAAATTCATGGGGTGCTCCAAAGCAGGGGGGGTGTGGTGAAAACACAGAACCACGATTCTGGAGGCCGCCCCATCAAACCACAACGAATACTTCGTTGTTTGTATATGTGCCTATCGGTCTAAGCGTGGTTCAGTTTGCCGCCTTGGCGGCAGAGCGGTCCAGGGTCCAGTTCAGGCCCAGCCCGGCCGAGGTGCCGGTGGACTGCTGGTACAGCGGGCTGGCGGTATTGGCGGAACCCGCATAACTCTCGGCCCGCACAAAGGCAAACACCCGCACATCCGGCCCTAAGCTGCGCGACGCATTGACCGTGAGCCGCGTGGTGATCAGCCCGGCCTGGGCCGTGTAGGCCGGGCGCTGGGCGGTGGCCAGGTCGGCTGGCACACCGTAAAAGTACTGGTTGAGCCGGCTGTCGCCCAGCACCAGGCTGGCGCTGGTGGACATGCGCCAGCCGGCACCCACGTCGCGCACCTCGTAGCGGATCTCGGGTTCCAGCGCAAAACCCTGGGTGCGCACGCCGTTGTTGATCTCTAGCACCGTGCGCAGCGGCAGCTCGTAGCGCAGGCGGCTGCCTGCGCTGGGGCGCGCCAGGGTGCCTTTGAGCCGGGGCCCAAATTCGATCAGCGTGCCCAGGTCGGTCATGCCTTGGCGCGCCGGGATGTCCTGGGAGCTGGCTGGCAACGAGGCCGCAAAACCAAGGTCCAGTTCGGTGTCTTCGGTGCGCAGCAGGCGGGCACCCACGCCACCCCGGTCGGAGCGGAACACCTCGCCGCGGTAGATGAAGGTGGGCAGCACCAGGGCCCGCGTGCTGCGTTCGGTGGACGCGGGGTAGGCCGGGCTGGACAGGCCGCCGGCAAACACACCCAGCTCCCACAGCGGCAGGCCTTGCTCCTGGGCGTGGGCCGTAGCCGTCAGGCCTGTCAACAGGGCCAAAGCAGCCCATGCCGAGCCGCGCACGCCCTGCGGGTCAGCGGGGTTTGCCATCAGCGCACCAGGCGCACGGCCGCAATGGCGACCCAGCCCAGCACGAAGTTGGCAAGTACCAACTTGTGGATTTGCCCAGCGGCTTTCGCGGCAATGGGCCATTCAGCGGCGGCCACCGCACGCTGGAACTTGCGAAAACCAGCGAAGTAAATATGACCAAAGATCAGCATCATCGTGATGCCCAGCACCAGCATCAGGTTCCAGCCCAGGGGCACGCTGCCCGCGCCACTGGCCAGTTTGCTGGCCTTGAAGGCGGCGGTATAGAGGTGTGTGCCGCTGAAAAACAGCGCGGCAATGGCCACCAGCACGATGGCGAAAAAGCGGCGCCACACCTCGCCCATCAGGCGCGCGCGGGGCTGGGCTTCCATCAGCGCCAGGGCGGCCGGGCGCAGTGCCAGCAGCATGAAGGTCATGCCCCCCATCCACACAATGCCCGCGACCAGGTGAATGAGCTTGGCGATGTCGTACATAGGCGTGATCTAAAGGTGGGTAAATGGGGAAGAGGAGTATGCCTGCCGTCCGTTGTCAGGGAAGACGCCAGCGCAGGTGGATTTACTGTGGGGCACCAAGCCCCCATTTTTTCTGTACCTCTTTGAGAACAAGGTCGCGGGTGTATTGCAGCGCCCCGGGGTTCGGTTCTGAGGTGAAGGTCCGATTGCCACAGCATTGCCACTTGCCAGCCCAAGTACCGTCATAGCCATGGTGCGCCTCTTTCAACAAGTGAAAAGAGGCGTTGCCATAGATTCCCGGCATTCGGCTGCACGCGTTGCGTGTTCCCATGTAGTCACCCCAATCGTCCAGCGCACCATAAAAAACGAATACCTTGGTGGGGGCCTTGTGTTTGGTCCTGCACTGGCCACTGTCACCCGGGTACAGCGCAAAAACAAAGTCAGGCTTAGGTTGGGTCGACAGCAGAAATGTGCCGGAGTCCAAGGCGGCGGTCCCGCCTCTTGAGAATCCCATGACGGCATAACGCGAGAAATCCAGTTGCGGGTTGCCTTGGACGGCCTCCAGTGCGAGCGCCAAGTCCGCTTCGTAGTCGATCCCGAACAGTCGCTTCATTCCCCTGACGCCTGCGCTATCGATCATGACCGACGCGATGCCATATTGGGCATACCACTCGGCCCAGAGGCGGGCTTGGGTATTGGTACCGTTGCTTCCCTGCAAGAAAAAAACCACAGGGTACTTGGCTCCATCTGCAGCGGTAGCCGATGCATTCTTGGGAATAAGTGTGGTCAGGTGTCCTTCTATTTGCTGCGCAGAAAACCCGGCCATCACAGAATGGGAGATCTGCAAGCACAGGAACGCCGTAAGTAACTTCTTCAGCATGGGGCCTCCAGTCAGGGCAATGCGATCGCGCTTGCGACAGATTGGCAACGCGGTTTCATTATGTCGCGCAGCCCGTGTGGGTGTGTTCACGTGAACAGCTGGTCGCGCGCGGCGGTGGTAATGGCCACCACACACGGGTGGGTAATGCGCCGCTCCACCGACACCGCAAAGAACTCCTCCACCAGCTCGTCGCTGCGGCCAATCACCTCCACCCCAAACTGCTCCACGATGTCCTGCTCCATGACCGAGGGAGCCATGAACACGCCCCGGCCCTTGCGGCCAAAGGCGTTCATCAGTGCGCCGTCGTCAAATTCGCCGATCGTGGTGGGGTGGATCTGGTGGTGGCTGAGCCAGCCCTCCCACTGCTGGCGCACCGAGGCCTGGGCACCCTGCAGCAGCATGGGGGCGCCATTCAGGCAGGCCGGAAACGGCCCTTTCAGCTGCGCCTTGAGGGCCGGTGTGCAAAAAAAGCTCATGGGGCTGCGCCCCAGCGGGTGGTTAAAGGCCTTCACGCTGATGCGTTTGGACATCGGCTCGTCGGCAATCACCAGGTCCAGCTGGTTCAGCGCCAACTTGGCCAGCAGGTCGGGGAACTTGCCTTCGCTGCAGATCATGCGCACCGGGGCCTCCACCTCCAGCGCCGGCTCCAGCAGCCGGTAGGCCAGCGACTTGGTCACTGAGTCGGCCACGCCCACCTTGAAATCCAGCACGCGGCGCTGGCCGCTGGCCTGGCGTACGGCGTTTTCCAGCTCGGCGCCCAGTGTGAAGATCTGGTCCGCATAGCCCAGCGCCAGGCGGCCGTCCTCGGTCAGCTCCATATTGCGCCCGCTTTTCTGGAACAGCTTGCGCCCCAGCCAGTCCTCCAGCAGCTTGATCTGGCCCGACAGCGTTTGTGGCGTGGTGTGCAGCTGCTCCCCGGCGCGCATCACGCCGCCCGCCTTGGCGGTGACCCAAAAATAGTGAAGATGCTTGAAGTTCATGGCGCGCCCTCTGAAACAAACCGAAACACTGCGAAATAATCGAAGTAAAAAAATACAAAATACGAATTTACGCGAAGCATACAAGACCCTACAGTTCGAGTCTTCCTAGTCACTTACTCAAAGGAGTAAACGTATGCGACTCAGTACCCGAGGCCGTTTTGCCATCACCGCCATGATTGACCTGGCCCTGCGCGAAAGCGCGCAGCCCGTGCCATTGCAAGACATCGCGCTGCGGCACCGCATCTCTTTGTCGTACCTGGAGCAGGTGTTTGCCAAGCTGCGCCAGCACGGCCTGGTGGAAAGCACCCGTGGCCCCGGTGGCGGCTACACCCTGGGTTTCCGGGGTAACAGCATCACCGTGGCCGACATCATTGGTGCGATCGAGGACACCGCAGAAGCCAGCGCCCCGCGCGATGGTGTGCAGGACATGACGCAGGACCTGTGGGCCGCGCTGCAGACCACCATCGTGGCGCACATGAAAACCATCACGCTGAAAAGCCTGGCCGAAGAGCAGCGTGCCAAGGGCTTCCAGGTGCAAGAACGCAAGCCCGCCAAAAAAGGCGTGCTGCAAAAGATCAAGCCACTGGCACCGGTGCGCACCAATGCGCCCAACTCGGTGTTTGCCTTGGCCAACTCCTTGGCCTTGCGCGGCTAAGTTTCAAGCCAAAAAGGCCTCTAGCCCCCTTGGATATTGCGCAAGCAGCTCCTAAATTGCGAGCGATTCGGGGGCGCTGACCGCCACGCTGTGGGCAACGCCCAGCGACTGCAGCAGCGCCAGCCCCAGCGGCCAAGGGCCAAAGCCGGCCTCCACATTGATGTGGCCGGCGTCTTGCAGGCGTACAAACTCGCTGCCCCAGGCGCGTGCGTACGCGCCTGCGGTGCGCACCGGGCAAAACGGGTCGTTGCTGCTGGCCACCAGCACGCTGCGGTAGGGCAGGCGCTGGTAGGGCACCGGGGCAAAGTCGGCCAGAATGCCGCGCCGCTCGGGGTCGGCCGGGGCCACCAGCAAGGCCCCCTGGATCTTGGCCGCCACCTCGGGGGGCAGGTGGGCGGTGGCAATGCAGCCCAGGCTGTGGGCGGCAATCACCACCGGGCCGGGTTGTTGAAGAATGGTGTGTCCGATGGACGCCACCCAGGCCTTGCGCACCGGGGTGATCCAGTCGTCCTGGTGCACGCGCACCGCGCCGGGAATGCTGTCGGCCCACAGCGTTTGCCAGTGGCCGGGGCCGGAGTCGCGCCAGCCGGGAACGATGACAAGGGTGACCATGGGTGTTGCGTGGGAGCGCCAAATGCTGAACAGAGCCGCATTGTGAGAACCCGGCTTTAAAACCCAAACTACTTATTTCCCATTTGTATATAGCGAACTCAGCCGTAGAGGCATCGCTGCCACGCGCAGAAATGCCCGCTCAGTGCGCCACAAAGGCGTCGTGCACGCTTTGGTACACGCGGCCTTGCAGCCGTTGCCCCAGCACGGTGGTTTGCAGGCGGTCCATCACCGGGCCTTTGACTTCGGCCAGCTCCAGGCGAATGCCGCGTGCCGCCAGGCTTTGCTCCAGCGCGGTCAGCATGCCCAGCGCGGTGGCGTCAATCTGGTTGACGGCCGAGCACACCAGCAGCAGGCGGCGGATGCTGGCATCCGCCTGCACCAATGCTTCGATGCGTTCTTCCAGCGCGGTGGCGTTGGCAAAAAACAGGCTCTCGTCCACCCGCAGCGCCAGCAGGCCCGGCACGGTCTGTACCGCATGGCGCTCCACGTTGCGGAAGTGCTCGGTACCCGGCACGCGCCCCACCACCGCCATGTGCGGGTGGCTGCTGCGCCACACCAGCGCTGCCAGCGACATGGCCACGCCCAGCACGATGCCGGTTTCCACGCCCAGCACCATCACCCCCAGCGCCGTGGCCAGGAGCGACAGCGCATCGGCCCGGTCGTAGGCCCAGCTGGCCTTGAGGGTGGCCACGTCCACCAGCGATGTCACCGCCACCAGAATGCTGGCCGCCAGCACCGCCAGCGGCAGGTAATAGAAGAGGCCGGTGAAGAAATAGATGATGAGCGCCATGAAGGCCGCGGTGATCAGCGAGGCCAGCGGGGTTTGCGCGCCCGCGGCAAAGTTGATGACCGAGCGCGACAGCCCGCCGTGCACCGGGTAGGCGCCTGACAGTGCCGCCGCCACATTGGCCGCGCCCAGACCCCACAGCTCGCGGTCTGGCGCAATGCGCTGCTGGCGCTGCATGGCAAACGACTGCGCCACCGACACACTGCCCACAAAACCCACCAGCGAAATCAGCAGTGCGGGCAGCCACAGTTGGCCCAGCTCGGTGAGGCCCGGCAGGGTGATGCCAAGTGCTGGCAAGCCGGCAGGCACCGTGCCCACCACCGCCACGCCACGGGCCACATCCCAGCTGCCCCAGGCCACCAGGCTGGTGCTTGCGGCCACGGCTGCAATGGGCGCCATGCGGGCCAGCAGGTCGGCGGCCTGGCTGGCCACACCGGCACGGCGCAGGGTGTTGGCCAGGTAATGCCTGCTCCAGAACAGAAACACCATGCTGCCCAGGCCCAGCGCCAGGCTGGTGAGGTTGGTCTGGGGCAGGGCGCGCCACAGGCCCTGCAGCGTGGCCCAGCTGGAGCTGCTGGGCGCGGTCACACCCAGGATGTATTTGAGCTGGCCCAGTGCAATCACGATGGCCGAGCCGGTGACAAAACCGCTGACCACCGGGTGGCTCAAAAAGTAGGCCAACCAGCCCAGGCGCAGCGCACCAAAGGCCAGAAACATCACGCCTGAGATCAGCGCCAGGTGCATGGCCAGTTGCGCGTATTCGGTGGTGCCTGCAATGGCCAGCGGCTGCAGCGCACTGGCCGTCATCAGCGCGGCAATCGCCACCGGCCCCACGGCCAGCGTCATGCTGGAGCCCACCAGCGCATACGCCACCACGGGCAGGATGCTGGCGTACAGCCCCATCTCTGCGGGCAGGCCGGCCAGGAGGGTGTAGGCCAGGCTTTGCGGAATCACCAGCACCGCCACGATGAGCCCGGCCGACACGTCACCTCCCAGCCAGGCGCGCTGGTAGTGGCGCAGCCAATCGGGCAGAAACTTGGGCATGCGGGCCGTGGCCGTGAGAACGGGTTTAACGGGCGGTTTGGGCCAGTTCGAACATTTGGCCCGCACGCATGCCGGAGCGGCAGAAGGCCAATACCGGGGCTGGCAACTCCTGCAAGGCCTTGTGCATGGCTTGCACCTGCTCGGCGGTGTAGGCGCCGCTCACCACGGGCAGGTGCACATAGGCCAGGCCCGCGGCTTGGGCCGCGGCTTCGATGGTGCTGCTCAGTGGTTGTTCGGCGCCGCCTTCATGGTCCGGGCGGTTGTTGAGGATGGACTTGAAGCCCTGGGCCGCCACTTCGGCCACGTCTTGCGGGCTGAGCTGGGGGGCCACAAAAAATGCGGGGGTGATTGCACGTGCAGAAATAGCCATTTCAAACTCCTTGTGACAACGCGCGGTGCGCGCGGGATTCCAACCATTCAAAAACCAGCATGCCCGCCACCATGGCGGCCACAAAAACCCAGACTTTGGCATCACCCAAGCCCAGCGACACCAGGGCCGGGCCCGGACAAAAGCCCGCCAGTCCCCAGCCCACGCCAAACAAGGCGCTGCCGCCCAGCAGGCGTCGGTCGATCACCGTGGCCTGGGGCAAAAACAGGGCGGTGCCCAACAGGGTTTTGCTGCGCCCTTTGGCCACGGTGAAAGCGCCCAGGCCGACCGCAATGCCACCGCCCATGACCAGAGCCAGCGAGGGGTCCCAGGCGCCTGCCAGGTCCAGAAACGCCAAGACCTTGGAGGGGTCGGTCATGCCGGCCAGCATCAGGCCCAGCCCAAACAGCAGGCCCGCCAGAAATTCAAATGCGCGTTGCAAGTTCATGGTGGGCACCCCTAAGCCAGCACGTGGCGAACGATGAACACGGTGGCAAAACCGGTGGCCATGAATGTGAGCGTGGCCGCCAGGGAGCGCGCCGACAGGCGCGAGAGCCCGCACACGCCGTGGCCACTGGTGCAACCTGCACCATACCGCGTACCCACCCCCACCAGCAGACCGGCCACCACCAAGGTGACCCAGCCGGCGTCAATGCGCACTGTCGGCAAAGGGGCCACCCACGAATACACCAGGGGCGACACCAGCAGCCCGGCAAAAAAAGCCAGGCGCCAGCCCAGATCGGCACGCGCACCGCGCAGCATGTCGCCCAGGATGCTGCTGATGCCCAGCACCCGCCCGCTCACCAAAATGAACAAGGCCGAGGCAATGCCCAGTACGAGGCCGCCGCCCAGCGAGGCCCAGGGCGTGAAGTGGGTCCAGTCAATCGTCATGCTTGTGAATCCGTGGGTGTCGCGCAAAACTGGCTGTACAAGACTTCGAGCAGGGCCAAAGCCTCGGGGCTGTTGATGCAGTAATAGATGTTTTTGCCTTCGCGGCGGGTGTTCACCAAGCCCTCGTCGCGCAGCACGCCCAGTTGCTGGGACAGCGTGGGCTGCAGTACGCCCACTTGTTCCTCCAGCTCCCCCACGCGCATTTCGCCTTGCGCCAGCTGGCACAGCAGCAGCAGGCGGTCGGGGTTGGACAGGGCTTTGAGCAAACGGCAGGCGCTGTCGGCAGACTCGCGCAGCCGCCCCAAGGCCAAAGCCGCTGGGGGAGGAGCATCAGGACGTAGGGGGTTCATTCCGGGCAAGGGCGGTGAAGACACTGGATATTCTATTGACAAACAATATATCAATCAATAAACTATAAATTCACTAGTTGAACTCGCAGGGTCATTCCATGGCAACGCATCCCGTCCCCGCCGTCCAGGCGTTTTTCGATCCAGCCACCTGGACCGTGAGTTACGTGGTGTACGCCGCGCCCGGTGGCGACTGCGCCATTGTGGATGCGGTGCTGGACTATGACGCAAAGTCCGGCCGCACCAGCACCGCCTCTGCCGACCGGATGGCGGACTTTGTACGTGCGCACAAGCTCACCGTGCAGTGGATTCTGGAAACCCATGCGCATGCCGACCACCTGTCGGCCGCGCACTACCTGCGTGGCACCCTGGGCGGCAAGATCGCCATTGGGGCGCCCATTACCCAGGTGCAAAAAGTATTCCAATCCATCTTCCACCTCGAAGACAGTTTTACCCCCGACGGCAGCCAGTTCGACCACCTGTTGCAAGACGGCGAAGTGATTGCGGTGGGCCCCCTGTCGCTGCAGGCCTTGGCGGTGCCGGGCCACACCCCGGCGTGTATGGCGTTTCAGGTGGGGGACGCCGTGTTTGTGGGCGACACCCTGTTCATGCCAGATGTCGGCACGGCACGCTGCGACTTTCCGGGGGGTGACGCGCACGTGCTGTACCGCTCCATGCAGCGCATGCTGTCCTTGCCGGACACCACCCGCCTGTTCATGTGCCACGACTACCCGCCCGCAGGCCGAAGTGCCCAATGGGAAACCACCGTGGCAGCACAAAAGGCCACCAACATCCATGTTCACGACGGCGTCACCGAGGCGGAGTTTGTGGCCATGCGCCAGGCGCGCGACGCCACCCTGGCCATGCCCAACCTGATCCTGCCCTCGGTGCAGGTGAACATCCGTGCCGGCGCCTTGCCACCGCCCGAAGCCAATGGTGTGGCCTACCTCAAGGTTCCGCTCAACGCGCTGTAGCCGTAGCACACCCCATTCCAACCCGCCCAAGGAGGGCACCATGACCAGCCTGACACTTCCTTCCAGCCCTTTGCCCACTGAGTCCACCGCCGCCAACCCGGACCGCCGCACCTGGATGCTGGCCACCGGCGCCGTGGGCGCAGCAGGTGCATTGGCCACGGCAGTCCCGTTTGTGGCGAGTGTTGCGCCCAGCGAACGGGCCAAAGCCATGGGCGCTGCGGTGGAGGTGGACATTGGGGACTTGCTGCCCGGCCAGACCAAAACCGTGGAGTGGCGTGGCAAGCCGGTGTGGATTACCCGCCGCAGCCCGGAGATGGTGGCGGCCCTTGCGGGCCAAGAGGGCAAGCTGGTGGACCCGCAGTCGCAACGCGAACAGCAACCCGAATACGCCCAAAACGCCACCCGCTCGCGCACGCCTGATGTGTTTGTGGCGGTGGGCATTTGCACCCACCTGGGTTGTTCACCCACTGCGGTGGCTGCCGGCACCAGCAACCCCAGCCTGGATGCGGACTGGGCGGGTGGCTTCTTCTGCCCCTGCCATGGCTCCACGTTTGACGGTGCGGGCCGGGTGTTCAAGAACAAACCCGCGCCCACCAACCTCGAAATCCCGCCGCACTACTTCGCCGGTGCCAACCGGGTTGTTATTGGCGAAGACGCTGCCTAGAAAAATTGCTCCTATATTGATAGCTGCTCGCGCAGTATCCATAAGGACCAATGGCACTTTTGACCATTAATCCAGCCCGCTAAGGGGCTGGTTGGGCCACTTACTCCGCAATCAGGCTGCGCAGCATCCAGGCGGTCTTTTCGTGCACGTCGATGCGCTGGGTCAGCACGTCGGCCGTGGGCTGGTCGTTGGCGGCGTCCACCACCGGGAACAGCTTGCGCGCGGTGCGGGCTGCGGCTTCCTGGGCCGCCAGCAGGTGGTGCACCATGTCGTTGGCGTTGGGCACGCCGTCCACTTCCTTGATGCTGGCCAGCTTCACAAACTCCTTATAGGTGCCCGGCGCCGGAAAGCCCAGCGCACGGATGCGCTCCGCAATGATGTCGAGGGCCGCCCATTGCTCGGTGTACTGCGCCATGAACATGGCATGCAGGCTGTTGAATTGGGGGCCGGTCACGTTCCAGTGGAAGTTGTGGGTCATCAGGTACAGCGTGTAGCTGTCTGCCAAGAGGCCAGACAGGCCATCCGCAATCTTCTTGCGGTCGCGGTCGTTGATTCCAATGTCAATCGCTACTTTCTTACCCAAACTTTTTGCCATACACGCTTCTCCTTGAGTGCACTGCCCTGCAGGGGGCCAACGGAATGCGGGGCGCCGGTGCGCCTCGCAATTGCCATCTCAGTCTATCAATTTGGCCCGGGGCCTGGCGCGTACCCGCGACCAAAGCCATGCGTTCTCAGCCGCGTTGCAAATAAACTTTCACGAAACTGCTTTTGAGCTTTTCACCCAAAGCGGGCAGCGCGTCGGGCTGTTGGCTGCGGGCCGCAGCCTCCAGCGCATCCAGGTTGCGCCGGATCGCCTGGATGTCCGCGTCCTGGGCCTCTGCTTCTACCGCCGTGAGCTTGTCACTCACGCCGGGATAAAGGGCTGCCAGCTTGGCACTGTCTTTGGCCTGTGCTGCGTCCAGCACCAGTTCCATGGCGTCATGAAAATCAACCAGCGCCACGGCCAGCAAGGAAAAGCCATTGCGCTTGAACACGTCCTGAAACACAGGGCGCACTTGCTCCAGCGCCAGGTGCGCGGTTTGCAAATCTCCGGTCTTCACGAGCCCGGCCACGTCGCCCACCATCCGACGCACCCGGTCCAGATCGGCAATCCATTGCGTATCGCCGCGCAGTGCAAAGGGTTGGTAGCGGGTGTACTTGCTTGCAAACCCTTCCAGGGCCGGTACCAGCTGTGCGTACTGCGCATTGGCCTTTTCCCGCTCGTTCTTGCCGGTCAGAAACAAGGTTTGTTTGTAGAAGCCGTTCATGGCATTGAAGTCTTCGAGGAAGAACTTGCGGCTTGCAAAATCGCTCGCGTAGCTGCCCCCCACCAGCGTTGCCAGCAGCACGGCCCAGGCCACGCCGCTTCGTACCGGGCTGGCCGGTGCAGCGTCTGCCGTGTGGGTGCTGATGCCCAGCAAGCGGTACAGCGGGCAGAAACGCAGCGCCGCAGTGGCCAGCATCACCACGCTGGCGGCGTAGGCGGCCCATTGCCAGGCCCCGCTGAGCCAAAAGAAGCCGAGCACCAGCAGGCAAACGCCTGCAAGTGCGCGTACAAAACGGTCGATGGGGTGGGTATTAGCCATGGTCAGGTCCTTGGTTGAGTTCGGTGGCCGACAGGCCCAGGGTGTAGGTCAGCCAGCTGCTGGCCGCAGTGACGCTCCAGAAGGCGAAGAAGGCCAGTGTGTAGATGCCCTGGTGACCCAGGCCCCAGCCACGCGCCCAGCCTTGCAGGTCGTGCGGGTCAAACAGGGCAAACACCACCATCTCCATCACACAGGCCGCCAGAAACGCGGGCCAGACCACCAGCATCCATTTCTTTTGCATAGTGCCTCCTTCAGCGGGGAACAATGAACACCGACTTCTCCACCACCTTGGCAGGGTTCTGCCGCGCGGTGATGACGAATTCGAACGGATGTGAACCTGCTACGGCGGCCTCATACGGCATTTGCACCCGCACCGCCACCCAACGTGCTTGCGCGGGGCCGATGGCCAGCGTGGCTTGGTCCATGGTGGCCTGGATGCCATCCAGGCCCGCAGCTTTCACCTCAAATTCCTGCGCCTGCTCGGTGGCGTTCATGATTTGCAGGCGGTAGACGTTTTCCATCTTGCCGCCCGCCACGATGCGCGCCAGCGTTCCGCGGTCACGCACCACATCCACCTTGAACGGGTCGCGCAGCGCCAGGCTCACGCCCATGGCGACCAGCACCGAGGCCAGGATGCCCACGTACACCAGTACCCGTGGGCGCAACACATGGCGCAGGGTTTGGGACCGGGTCCAGTGCTGGTGCACCGCGTTTTGGGTGGAGTACTTCACCAGGCCGCGGGGGTATCCCACCTTGTCCATCACCGAGTCACACACATCGGCACAGGCACCGCAGCCAATGCACTCGTACTGCAGACCCTTGCGAATATCGATGCCGGTGGGGCAGACCTGCACACACAGGCTGCAGTCCACGCAGGCCCCCAGGTTCAGGGCCCGTGGGTCGGCCTTTTTGGAGCGGGCGCCGCGCGGCTCACCCCGTTCGCTGTCGTAGGTGACGATGAGCGTGTCCTTGTCAAACATGGCGCTCTGAAAGCGTGCATACGGGCACATGTATTTGCACACCTGTTCGCGCATGTAGCCGGCAAAGCCATAGGTGGCAAAGCCGTAAAAGAAGATCCAGAAGGTTTCCCAGGGGCCCAGCGTCCACTGCAACACGGCGCCGCCCAGGGCTTGGATGGGGGTGAAGTAACCCACAAACGTAAAACCCGTCCACAGTGCCACCGTGATCCACATGCCTTGTGTGGCGCCCTTGCGCCAGACCTTGTCCCAGTTCCAGGGGCCGGCATCGCGCCGCATGCGGGCCGAGCGGTCACCCTCTGCAAGTTTCTCCAGCCACAGGAAGATCTCGGTGTACACGGTTTGCGGGCAGGCATAGCCGCACCACAGGCGGCCCGCCACCGCGGTAAACAGGAACAGCGAAAACGCCGAGATCACCAGAATGCCCGTGAGGTAGATGAAGTCCTGCGGGTAGAGCACCAGGTTGAAGATGTAGAAGCGCCGCGCGCCCAGGTCAAACAAGACCGCCTGGCGTTGCCCCCATTCCAGCCAAGGCGTGAAATAGAACACCAGCTGCGTCAGAAATACCAGCGCCCAGCGCCACTTGGCGAAGTAGCCCGAAACACTGCGCGGATAAATCCTTTTGTGCGCCTCGTACAGGGCCACCATTTCCGGCTCGGCACCCGGTGGGGCCTCGATGGGGCTGCGGTCGCTGGATGCGGCGATGGGGATCACTTTGCGGGGGGAGTCGGCATGGGGATGCATGGAAATACCTTGAGCATGTTGACCGTGTATGGATAACAAGAATACAGGTATGGGTATAAAAATAGATGATTTACATCAAATTCATGGAGATTTTGCGATTTTTTGCCGCATTCTGAGTCCGGTTTCTTTCACCCAGGGGCGGTGAATTTAAGAAATTTCAAGGTAACTTGCAAAAATGGCTTGATACCCAATGGGGTATTAAATATACTGCACAGGGTATCAAGGAGTCATCATGGCGCACAGCACATCCATTCCGTCTTTCCGTCTTCGCCCTCTGGCGCTCATGGCAACCATGGGCTTGGCCGCAGCGTTGGCGTGGGGCCCCGCAAGCGTGCAGGCGCAGGCTTTGCCGACGTTCACCGTCGGCCTGAAGCAAAGCGGCGCCAGCACTTTTCTGGATGGTGTGGTCCAGCCCGTCAAACAAAGCACCGTGTCTGCCCAGGCTTCCGGCCGTATTGCCAGCTTTGTGGTGAAGGCGGGTGACAAGGTCAAGGCCGGCCAACTGCTGGCCACCATTGACGACCGCGAAGCCTCCGTGGGCCAGCAGCGCAGCCAGGCCCAGGTGGACCAGGCCGACGCCGACCTGCGCAACGCCAAAGCCAATTTCGACCGCACCCAAGATTTGCAAGCCAAAGGGTTCATCAGCCAGGCCGCGCTGGACACCGCCGATGCCCAGCTCAAAAGCGCCAAAGCGCAGCGCGACCAGGCCAGCGCCGCCATCCGCCAAAGCAGCCTGGCCCAGGGCTTTACCCGCGTTACCGCCCCGTTTGATGGTTGGGTGCTGCAAACCGACGCCCAGGCGGGCGACCTGGCCGTGCCCGGCAAGCCGCTGCTGGTGATCTACGCGCCCCTGCCCCTGCGGGTGGTGGTGCAGGTGCCCGCCTCCCGTGCCGCGCTGGTGGGCCAGGCCGCCCATGTGCAAGTACAGGCCGGTGAGGCCCAGCCTGACGCCTGGATCACCCCCAGCGCCACCAGCGTCATCCCGTCCTCGGACCCGGTGTCGCAAACCACCGAATGGCGGCTTGAGCTGCCCGCCGCGCAAAGCGCGGGGCTGGTGCCTGGCCTGCAAGTGCGGGTGAAGTTCAGCGCTGCCGCCGCCGCCAACCGTAGCCTGCTGGTGGTGCCAGAGCAGGCCATCGTCCGCCGCGGTGAGTTGACCGCGGTGTATGTGAAAAACGGCGAGGTCTTCACCCTGCGCGCCGTACGCCTGGGCCAGAAGTTGGGCGCCGACGGCACCGAGGTACTGGCTGGCCTGAAGGCCGGTGATGTGGTGGCGCTGAACACCCTGCGCGCCGCCCAGGCCCGGCCCTCCAGCAAATAAGCCGCCACCACCGAACCGAGGCTGCCATGCACGCTCCTGAATCCACCCCCCAAAAACTGGGCGCCTCCGGCCGCATTGCCGCGGCCTTCCAGTCCAACGCGCTCACACCGTTGCTGGCGCTTGTGGCGCTGCTGCTGGGCCTGTTTGCCGTGTTGGTTACCCCGCGCGAAGAAGAGCCCCAGATCAACGTCACCATGGCCAATGTGCTGATCCCCTTCCCCGGGGCCAGCAGTGCCGATGTGCAAAACATGGTGGCCAAGCCTGCCGAGCAGGTGCTGGGCCAGATTGCCGGCATCGAACACACCTATTCCGTCTCCCGCCCCGGCGTGGCGGTGCTCACGGTGCAGTTCAAGGTGGGCGTGCCCCGCACCGAAGCGCTGGTGCGCCTGTACGACGTGCTCAACGCCAACCAGGACTGGTTGCCCCGCGACCTCGGTACCCTGGCCCCCATCGTCAAACCCAAGGGCATTGACGATGTGCCGGTGGTCGGCATCACGCTGTGGAGCCCTGAGGGCACCCCCGCCAGCGAGCTGGAAGCTGTGGCCCACACGCTGGAAGGCGAGCTGAAGAGCGTGCCCGGAGTGCGTGAGGTCACCACCATTGGCGCTCCCGGTCGCTCCATCCAGATCGACATTGACCCCACCCGCATGCGCGACCGTGGCGTGGACCTGTTGAGCCTGCAAAAAACCATTGCCGCCGCCAACTTCGGCATGCCCGCCGGCACCGTGGTGGACAACCAGGCCAGCCCAGGCGGCGCCCAGATGCTGAGCGTAGAGGCTGGCGAGTTCTTGCGCAATGCCGACGACGTGGCCGACATGGTGGTGGGTGTCAGCAAGGGCAAGCCCGTGTTCCTGCGTGACGTGGCCCGCATCAGCACCGGTGCCCAGCAGGCCGGCAGTTATGTGTGGTTCATGCAAGGCGCCGCCAATGGATCCAACCCCAGCGGCGTGGCCGCACCGGCGGGCCAGGCGCTGCCCGCTGTCACCATCCAGGTCACCAAAAAGCCCGGTGAAAACGCGGTGGATGTATCGCGCGCGGTGGGCGAACGTCTGCAGGCGCTGCAAAACACCGTCATTCCCGGCGACATGCGAGCCACCGTGACCCGCGACTACGGCGAAACCGCGGCCGAAAAAGCCAACAAGCTGATCCAGAAGCTCGCCTTCGCCACCGGCTCCGTCATTTTGCTGGTGGGCTTTGCGCTGGGCCGCCGCGAGGCGCTGATCGTGGGGGCCGCCGTCATCCTGACGCTCACCGCCACGCTGTTCGCCAGCTGGGCCTGGGGCTTCACGCTCAACCGCGTGTCGCTGTTCGCCCTCATCTTCTCCATCGGCATCCTGGTGGACGATGCGATTGTGGTGGTGGAAAACATCCACCGCCACCAGCAGCTCACGCCCAACGATTCGCTCAAGGCCATCATTCCCCGCGCGGTGGACGAAGTGGGCGGCCCCACCATCCTGGCCACCCTCACCGTGATTGCGGCGCTCTTGCCCATGGCCTTTGTGTCCGGCCTCATGGGCCCGTACATGAGCCCCATCCCCATCAACTCCAGCCTGGGCATGGCCATTTCGCTGGCCATTGCCTTCACCGTCACACCCTGGCTGGCGCTCAAGTTCATGCGCGAGCATGGTGCGGGCCACACGGCGCACGCAGCCTCTGCCACGGCCCAGCCCGGCAAGGTGCAGCGCATTTTTGACAAAGTCCTCATGCCCCTGCTGCAGAGTGCCCGCAAGCGCTGGTACCTGCTGGGCGGCATTGTGGGCGCACTGCTGCTCTCGGTCAGCTTGGCACTGGTGCCCAGCTCCATGGTGGGCGTGGTGCTCAAGATGCTGCCGTTCGACAACAAGAGCGAGTTCCAGGTGGTGGTCGACATGCCCGCTGGCACCGCGCTGGAAGACACCGCCGCGGCCCTGCAAGACCTCAGCGCCTACCTGGCCCAGCAGCCCGAGGTGCTGAACCTGCAAGGCTACGCCGGCACCGCCTCGCCCATCACCTTCAATGGCCTGGTGCGCCAGTACTACCTGCGCGCCGACGCCGAGCAGGGCGACCTGCAAGTGAACCTGGTCGATAAGAAGCACCGCAGCGAAAAAAGCCACGTGATCGCCCAACGCTTGCGCCCGGCGCTTGAAGAGATTGGTGCCAAACACGGCGCCCGCATCAAGGTGGTGGAAGTGCCGCCCGGCCCGCCCGTCATGTCGCCCCTGGTGGCCGAGGTGTATGGCCCTGATGAAGCCGGCCGCCAGGCCCTGACTGCCAAGATTGCCCAGTCGTTTGACGCCACCGACGACATCGTGGGGGTAGACACCAGCCTGCGTGAAGACGCTCCGCGTGCCTTCCTGCGCGTGCGCCGCCAGCGCGCCGAGTCCTTGGGCATTCCCGTGGCCGCTGTGGCGCAAACCGTGTCGGGCGCCCTCAGCGGTGCCGATGCGGCCTACCTGCACGACGGCCAAAGCAAGTACCCCGTGCCCGTGCGCATCCAGCTGCCGCTGGAGAGCCAGGTGGGGCTGGAGCGCATCCTGGGCCTGTCGCTGCGGGCCGCCAACGGCCAACTGGTGCCACTGTCCGAGTTGGTCACCGTGGAGCGCGGCATCATCGACAAGCCCTTGTTCACCAAAGACCTCAAGGGGGTGAGTTACGTGTTCGGCGACATGGCCGGCAAGCTGGACTCGCCCCTGTATGGCCTGTTTGCCATTCGCAGCACCATGGACAAAGCGGCCAAAGAAGGTGACGCCACGGTGGGCGAATACTGGATTCACCAGCCCACCGACACCTACCGCGGCTACGCCCTCAAGTGGGATGGCGAATCACAAATCACCTACGACACCTTCCGAGACATGGGCGCCGCCTACGGCGTGGGCCTGATCCTCATCTACCTGCTGGTGGTGGCCCAGTTCAAGAGTTACCTCACGCCGCTGGTCATCATGGCGCCGATTCCCTTGACCATCATCGGGGTGATGCCGGGCCATGCCCTGCTGAATGCGCAGTTCACCGCCACCAGCATGATCGGCATGATTGCGCTGGCCGGCATCATCGTGCGCAACTCCATCCTGTTGGTGGACTTTATTGAGCTGCAGGTGAGCCAAGGCATGGTCTTCCGCACGGCCGTGTTGCAGTCGGCTGCTGTGCGTGCACAGCCCATTGTGCTCACCGGCGTGGCCGCCATGATTGGTGCCTTCTTCATTCTGGACGACCCCATCTTCAACGGTCTGGCCGTCTCCCTCATCTTCGGCATTTTGGTGTCTACCCTGCTCACGCTGGTGGTGATACCGGTCTTGTATTACGCGCTGTACCGGCGCCGTATGGAGTCGCGCGAAGACGCGGCCCTGTCAGGTACGTAAACCCCATCCCCCAGGAGACAACACCATGGCCCATATCGTTATCGTCGGTGCAGGCATAGGCGGCATGCCCGCCGCGTATGAAATCCGCGAGCTGCTTGGCAAAGAACACAAGATCACGGTGGTCAACAACACCGACTACTTCCAGTTTGTGCCCAGCAACCCGTGGATTGCTGTGGGCTGGCGCCAGCGCGAAGACATCACCCTGCCCATCGCCCCCTATCTCACCCGCAAGGGCATTGGTTTCATCCCCAAAGGGGTGGAGACGATTGACGCCGCTGCCAACCAGCTCACCCTGGTGGGCGGTGAAACACTGGCCTACGACTACCTGGTCATCACCACCGGCCCCAAGCTGTCGTTCAGCGAGGTGCCGGGCGCCGGCCCTGCATCGCACGGTGGTGGCGGCTTCACCCACTCGGTGTGCAGCGTGGACCATGCGCAGGCCTTTTTTGCCGACTACGAGAACTTCCTCAAGAACCCCGGTCCGGTCATCATCGGCGCCATGCCGGGTGCCAGCTGTTTCGGCCCGGCCTACGAGTTCGCTTTCATTCTGGATACCGACCTGCGCCGCCGCAAGCTGCGCCACCTGGTGCCCATCACCTATGTGAGTAGCGAGCCCTACATCGGCCATCTGGGCCTGGGCGGCGTGGGCGACAGCAAGTCCATGCTGGAGTCCGAAATGCGCAACCGCGACATGAAGTGGATCACCAACGCCAAGACCACCAAAGTCGAGGAAGGCAAGATGTTTGTGACCCAGCTCGACGACCTGGGCAACGTCTACAAAGAACACGAGTTGGGCTTCAAGCTCTCCATGATGTTGCCCGCTTTCAAGGGCGTGGATGCCGTGGCCGCCGTGCCCAATCTGTGCAACCCGCGCGGTTTTGTGATCATTGACGAGTACCAGCGCAGCAAGGTCTACAAAAACATCTTCTCTGCGGGCGTGTGCGTGGCCATTCCGCCGGTAGAGGTGACCCCCGTGCCCACCGGCACGCCCAAGACGGGCTACATGATCGAGAGCATGGTGGGCGCCATTGCCCACAACCTGGCCGACGACATCAACGGCGGCCCCGCCAATGCCAAAGGCACCTGGAATGCCATCTGCCTGGCCGACATGGGCGACACCGGTGCCGCCTTTGTGGCGCTGCCGCAAATCCCGCCACGCAATGTCAACTGGTTCAAAAAAGGCAAGTGGGTGCACCTGGCCAAGATCGCGTTTGAAAAGTACTTCATGCGCAAGATCAAGAAGGGCAACTCCGAGCCTGTGTACGAGAAATACGTGCTCAAGGCTTTGGGCATCGTCCGACTGGCCGAGAAACCCAAATCCTGAATTTCAACTTCATTAACTTCACCGGAGAACACCATGACCGTCGCACGCTACATCCACCTGTTTGCAGGCACCTTCATCCTCTTGTCGCTGGCCCTCGGCGTGCAGGGCAGCCCCCTCTTTGTGTCGCAGTGGTGGCTGGCCTTCACTGCTTTTGTGGGCGCCAACCTGTTCCAATTCGGCATCACCGATGTGTGCCCCATGGGCTGGATGCTCAAGAAGCTGGGCGTGCCCGAATCCAAAGTGGCTTGCAGCCGCTGAGGTTTAACCCCGTGGCACCGCTTCCGTCCGGCTCCGAAGACAATACCCCCCAGACTATTCTGGAGAATTGCATGAAGACCGCATTGACTGACGAAGCCGCCCGCACCGATGTGCTGAACCGCCTGCGCCGCGCCGAAGGGCAGCTGCGTGGCATTCAGCGCATGGTGGAAGAGGGCGAAGACTGCCTGAAGATCGGCCACCAGTTCTCGGCCGTGCGCAAGGCGCTGGACAGCACCTACCTGCGCATGACCCTGTGCTTTCTGGAGCAGGAACTGGAAACCCGCATGCATCCGGATGCGTCGCAAAAAGACGATATGGATGACATGTTCAAAAACCTGGAAACCATGCTGGCCCGCATGCGATAGCGGCCCGCACTTTGGAGTGACACCATGCAACGCCCCCCGTTCGCCCCCCGTTGGAAAGCGCTGAGCCTCGCCCTCGCTTTGGCAGGTGGTGCGCTGCCCCCCCTCCAAGCCCAAAGCCTGGTAGACCTGTACACCTCCGCACGCGGCTTTGACGCCAGCTACCAATCCGCCAAGAGCCAGTTCGAC